>NZ_JBXWQD010000001.1:0-1105523 GCF_059612205.1 Ruegeria sp. CDSA089
CGGTTGTAGCTCAGTTGGTTAGAGTACCGGCCTGTCACGCCGGGGGTCGCGGGTTCGAGCCCCGTCAACCGCGCCATCGCTGCACTCCTTGGTCCAGGTTAAAGGCCGTGAAAATAGATGCGCGGTTGTAGCTCAGTTGGTTAGAGTACCGGCCTGTCACGCCGGGGGTCGCGGGTTCGAGCCCCGTCAACCGCGCCATTTATTTCTCAAATCTCAGTCAGAACTTTGAACATTCAGCACATTGCGCGCCGACGCACATGTTTTGTCAGGAGTGATCGGCAATAATCTGTAAGTTCACACTTTGTTCTAATTTTTCTGTTGGAGACTCAGTGCTGCTCGCCTATTTCTAGGTCACTTGCGTGTAGGGGGCCAAGAATGGCTGAGCTGAAGAATATCGAGGTGCGCGGCGCGCGCGAACATAACCTCAAAAGCATCGACGTGGATATTCCGCGCGATCAGCTGGTGGTGATCACCGGATTGTCGGGTTCGGGCAAGTCTTCGCTGGCCTTCGATACGATCTATGCCGAGGGGCAGCGCCGTTATGTCGAAAGCCTATCGGCCTATGCGCGGCAGTTTCTGGACATGATGGAAAAGCCCGATGTGGATCACATCAGTGGGCTGTCTCCGGCGATCTCGATTGAACAGAAGACGACGTCGAAAAACCCGCGCTCGACCGTGGGGACCGTGACAGAGATCTACGACTATCTACGCCTTTTGTTTGCCCGCGCAGGTACGCCCTTTAGCCCCGCCACCGGCCAGCCGATTGAGGCGCAACAGGTGCAGGACATGGTCGACCGGATCATGACGATGGAGGAGGGCACGCGCGGCTACTTGCTAGCCCCCATCGTGCGCGACCGGAAGGGGGAATATAAGAAAGAGTTCCTTGAACTGCGCAAACAAGGTTTTCAGCGTGTCAAAGTGGATGGCGAGTTCTATGAGCTCGATACCCCGCCCACTTTGGACAAGAAATTCCGCCATGACATCGACGTGGTCGTAGACCGCCTTGTTGTGCGTGAAGGGATGGAGACTCGGCTGGCCGACAGCCTGCGCACCGCTTTGGATCTGGCGGATGGCATCGCGATTCTGGAAACCGCCCCGAAGGAGGGCGACCCGGAACGTATCACCTTCAGCGAAAACTTTGCCTGTCCGGTCAGTGGTTTCACCATTCCCGAGATCGAACCGCGCCTGTTTTCCTTCAACGCGCCCTTTGGGGCGTGTCCGGATTGCGACGGGTTAGGGGTCGAGCTGTTCTTTGACGAACGCCTCGTGGTGCCGGATCAGACGCTGAAACTCTACGATGGGGCGCTGGCCCCTTGGCGCAAGGGCAAGTCCCCGTATTTCCTGCAAACCATCGAAGCCATTGCGCGGCACTTTGAGTTCGACAAGAACACACCGTGGAAAGACCTTCCTGCCAAGGTGCAACAGGTGTTCCTTCGCGGCTCAGGCGATGAGGAAATCCAGTTCCGTTATGACGAGGGCGGCCGTGTCTATCAGGTGACGCGCAGCTTTGAGGGCGTGATTCCGAATATGGAGCGCCGCTATCGCGAAACTGACAGCGCCTGGATTAGGGAAGAATTCGAGCGTTATCAGAACAACCGTCCATGCGGGGCCTGCGAAGGCTACCGTTTGCGACCCGAAGCTTTGGCCGTCAAGATCGCGGGCCTACATGTGGGGCAGGTGGTTCAGATGTCGATCCGTGAGGCCTTGGCCTGGGTTGAGGACGCCCCGAACCATCTGAGCGTGCAGAAGAATGAGATTGCTCGGGCGATTCTGAAAGAGATTCGCGAGCGCCTCGGATTCCTGAATAATGTGGGTTTGGAATATCTTACGCTGTCTCGTTCTAGCGGCACGTTGTCCGGTGGCGAAAGCCAGCGTATCCGGTTGGCCAGCCAGATTGGGTCGGGCCTGACGGGCGTGTTATATGTGTTGGACGAGCCTTCGATCGGGTTGCATCAGCGGGATAATGACCGGTTGCTGGGGACGCTCAAGAATCTGCGCGATCAGGGCAATACGGTGATCGTGGTCGAACATGACGAAGAAGCGATCCGCGAGGCTGATTACGTGTTCGATATTGGCCCCGGTGCCGGTGTGCATGGCGGGCAGGTGGTCAGCCATGGAACGCCAGAGCATATCGCGGCGGATGCGGCCTCGATGACCGGGCAATACCTGTCGGGCACGCGAGAGATTGCTGTGCCGACTGACCGGCGCAAAGGGAACAAGAAAAAGCTCAAGGTCGTCAAAGCCACTGGGAATAACCTGAAAAACGTCACGGCAGAATTTCCGCTGGGTAAGTTCGTTTGTGTGACCGGTGTATCGGGTGGCGGCAAGTCGACTCTGACGATTGAGACACTGTTCAAAACCGCCTCGATGCGATTGAACGGCGCGCGGCAGACGCCTGCTCCCTGTGAGACGATCAAGGGGCTGGAGCATCTCGACAAGGTCATCGACATCGACCAGCGCCCTATCGGGCGGACTCCGCGCTCGAATCCAGCCACTTACACCGGGGCCTTCACCCCAATCCGCGACTGGTTCGCCGGTCTACCGGAAGCCAAGGCGCGAGGGTACAAGCCGGGACGGTTCAGCTTTAACGTCAAAGGTGGCCGGTGCGAGGCGTGTCAGGGTGACGGCGTTATCAAGATCGAGATGCACTTTCTGCCTGACGTCTATGTTACCTGCGAAACCTGCAAGGGTGCGCGCTACAATCGCGAAACGCTGGAGATCAAGTTCAAGGGCAAGTCCATCGCCGATGTCCTTGATATGACTGTAGAAGACGCGCAGGAGTTCTTTAAGGCCGTGCCTTCGATTCGCGATAAGATGGATGCGCTGGCGCGTGTTGGGCTGGGCTATATCAAAGTGGGCCAGCAGGCGACAACCCTGTCCGGGGGCGAGGCGCAGCGGGTGAAATTGTCCAAGGAATTGTCCAAACGCTCGACTGGGCGGACGCTGTATATTCTGGATGAACCAACGACGGGTCTGCATTTCGAAGACGTGCGCAAGCTGTTGGAAGTGCTCCATGAATTGGTCGATCAGGGCAATACGGTCGTTGTGATCGAGCACAATCTGGATGTGGTAAAAACCGCTGACCATATCATCGACATCGGCCCCGAAGGTGGCGATGGCGGTGGTGAGATCGTCGCCACCGGCACGCCCGAAGACGTGGCCGCCGTCGAGCGCAGCCATACTGGACGTTACCTGAAGCAGATGTTGAACCCTGAACAGGTTGCGGCGGAATAGCCTTAATACTGCGCGTATCGCAGCATATGCCAGTGGCGCAATAATGGTGGGAAGAAAAGAAACACAAAGCCGAAATTCACATAGGCAAACACCATCATCGGCAGCCACATGGCGACGCCAATCAGTCCGACAAATCCGGCAATGCGGGTCGCTGTTACGGGTTTCACCATGCGGTTCAGCATTACGTGGAACAGCCGTCCACCATCCAGCGGCATCAATGGCAGCATGTTGAAAATCGCCAGCCACAGGTTCAATTGTGCGGTCACGACCAAAACCCAACCCAGCGCGGGAGAGGAAACGAAGGGCTCGACCAGTGAACACACCGCCCAAAGGGTCAGGTTCACTATTGGCCCCATGGCCACGATCAACTCATCCTCGTACGACGAGGTCGAGCGGCGATGTTCGCAAAATCCACCACCGCAATACAGGACGACGCGGTTGACGGGGACGCCCTGGATCAAACAACCCCAAGCGTGCCCGAGTTCGTGCAGCAGGATCGAGCCCAGCAAAATACCCACGAATCCAAGCGCATAGGGCAGGGTCCCGGGGTCGAAGCTGAATCCGACGATGATCAGAACCAGTAAAATCAGGCTCTGGTTCAATTGAATGGGTACGTTCCACGGGCCGCGGAACTCAAAAATCGCACCGTCACTATACATATTCAATCCTCGCAATAACGATAATCGTGATGACGTAGAATTGCGTCAAAAATTGGGTGCTATCGTTGAGGTTGTGTGACCTAGTTCAGAATGTCGACGACCGCGCCGATCAGGTTCAGCACTTTGCGCGTTTCGGGGTCGACCCGGTAAACGTAATCGCCAGCTCGGATATACGAACCGCGATCTAGACCATAACGGTAAGGGTCATTGATCCAGCGGTAGTCGTTATTGATGAACTCGCCGTTGCGATACAGTTTTTTGGCCTGGCCAGGAGGAACGCAAGGTACGTTTTTCTTGGCCAGACCCGGTGGGCAATGGCCACCCTTGTTTTTGACCTGAATCACAGGTTGCGAAGGGAGGCGAAAAACGTTGTCCGTAGTCTTGCCGTTGCCTTTACCATTGCCTGCCATCACCGCCGCAGGAGCGGCCACCAGAGTGGAAACTGTTAACAAAACTGCCAAAACGCGTGACATCGTGATCTCCGACACAAAACTGCTCTGACTCGATAGATGGCGGTCCGAAGGTCGGCGGTCAACCCCGCGGGCAGATACCCGCCCACGGGATAATATCATCCGCGTCCGCGTTTTTCGAACCGGGGCAGCATGGCAGAAAAGTCCTTGCCCAGCCCGTTCTCGGCCTCGACAAACTGCTCATAAAGCGCAGTGGCCGCCTGTCCCATCGGAGTATCAGCATCCGAGCTTTCGGCCGCTTGCTGGCTGAGGCGCAGGTCCTTGAGCATCAGTTCCGCCGCAAAGCCCGGTTGGTAATCGTTGTCCGCCGGGCTGGCAGGTCCTACACCGGGCGCGGGGCAATAAGCGTTCATCGTCCAGCTATAGCCCGAGGACGTGCTGACCACGTCGAACATCTTTTGCCGGTCCAGACCCAGCTTGTCAGCCAGCGCAAACGCCTCGCAGGTGGCGATCATAGTGACGCCGAGGATCATGTTGTTGCAGATCTTGGCGGCCTGACCGGCACCAGAGCCACCGCAATGCACGGCCTTTTGCCCCATGATGTCGAACAGTGGGGCGGCCTTGGCGAAGGCCTCCTCAATGCCACCTGCCATAAAGGTCAGGGTTCCGGCGGCGGCACCGCCAATCCCTCCGGACACGGGTGCATCCACGGCCAAGACGCCAACTTGAGCGGCTTGGTCTGCGACTGCGCGGGCACTGTCCACATCTACGGTCGAGCAATCCACCCAGACCGCGCCCGAATCCATTGCGGGCAAGATCTGATCAGCGACAGCACGCAGTATCTGGCCGTTGGGCAGCATGGTGATGACGATCTCGGCACCGACGGCGGCCTCAGCCCCCGAAGCAGCCATCACGACGCCCGGAACGTCTACGTCTGCCATGTCAAAGCCTGTAACTTCGTGCCCGGCTTTGGCCAGATTGGCAGCCATCGGATTGCCCATATTCCCAAGGCCGATAAACCCGATCTTCATTCCTCAATCCTCCTCGAATGTCAGCGAATTGCTGCCCAGTGGTTGTAGCATCCGCGACACTTCGACAATGGGGACAGTCCGGTCTTGGTGCTTCCAGCGGGGTGTGCGGTCCTTGTCGATAATCTGTGCACGGATACCTTCCAGAAAATCTCCGTGCGCGCTCGCGCGGTAGGTAAAGCGGTATTCATGTTCCAGCGCTTTTCGAATGGTCAGGTTAGGCCCGCGCAGCCGGTGCAGCATTTCGATACAGCAGGCCATGGAAAGGGGCGAGCCTCGGTTCACCATTTTCAATGCGCTCGCCGCTAAATCCGTGTCTGACGCGGCTAGGGTGTTGAGTATGTCCTGCAACCCTTCACCATCAAAAAGCATGTTGATCTGGTCCTGTTGTGCGGCCAATTTGCCGTCAGGGGCGTCTTGGGCATGGGCGGCCAGCAGGCTTGCGTTGCCCGAGGCTTCGAGCATGTCGATCAGGTCAGCCCATTGCGCTGTCGGGATGTAGTGATCGGCGAATCCGGCGAAAATCGCGTCGGCGGGGCCCATACGGTGGCCGGTTATGCCCAGATATTCGCCCACCCGACCGGGCACCAGCGCAAGCATCAGCGAACTGCCCACATCCGGCACCAGACCGATGCCGCATTCGGGCAGGGCGATCTGGCTGCTTTCGCCCACGACGCGATGACTGCCGTGACATCCGATCCCAACGCCGCCGCCCATGGTAAATCCTTGCAGGAAACTGACGACCGGTTTGGGGTATTCGAAGATCAGCGCATTCAGGCGGTATTCATCCCGCCAGAACGTCTGACCATATGCGAAATCGCCCTTGGTGCCGGTCTCGTAAAGCTCGGCAATGTCGCCCCCGGCGCAAAAGGCTTTGTCGCCCTCGGCGTCAAAGATGATCAGATCCACCGCATCATCCTCGCGCCAGTTGCGGAGCGCCGCGTCGATGGCCATGCACATGTCATAGCTGAGCGCGTTCAGGGCCTTGGGCCTGGTCAGAGTGATCCGTCCGGCGCGGCCCGCTGTTCGAATGTCGATATCAGCCATAGCGTCCTCAGCGATTGGCCAGCATCTGGCGCGACACGATCACGCGCATAATTTCATTCGTTCCTTCTAGGATTTGATGCACGCGCAAGTCGCGGACCAGTTTCTCGATACCGTAGTCTGCAAGGTAGCCATAGCCGCCATGCAGTTGCAGGCACTGATCCACCACTTTCGATCCGGTCTCGGTCACGAATTTCTTGGCCATGGCGCAGAACTTGGTCGCATCGGGCGCGCCGTGATCCAGTTTCCACGCAGCTTGGCGCAAAAATGTGCGCGCGGCCTGCAACTCGATCTCCATATCGGCCAGACGGAATTGCAGCGCCTGAAACTGGTCGATGGACTGACCGAAGGCTTGCCGCTCGGACATATATTGCAGCGTCATATTCAGCCCCGCTTGCGCGGCCCCTAACGAGCATGAGGCGATGTTAAGCCGTCCGCCATCTAGGCCCATCATCGCGTATTTGAACCCGTCGCCTTCGACACCAACAAGGTTTTCGGCCGGGATTTTGCAATCGTCGAACTGCACCTGCGCCGTGGGTTGGCTTTTCCATCCCATCTTCTGCTCCAAAGCGCCGAAGGACAGGCCGGGGGCGCCGTCCTCGACATAGACCGTTGAAATCCCCTTGGGACCGTCCTGTCCCGTGCGCACCATGCAGACATAGGCGTCGGAATAACCACCTCCTGAGATGAACGCCTTGGTCCCGTTCAGCATGTATCCTTCATTGCTGCGGTCCGCGCGGGTTTTCAGCGCAGCAGCATCCGAGCCCGAGCCCGGTTCGGTCAGGCAATAGCTGAGAACGGTATTCAGGCTGAGAACATCGGGCATGATACGTGCTTTAAGCGCATCCCCGGCGAAACTGTCCAACATCTTCGCGCACATGTTGTGAATCGAAAGAAACGCCGCGACGGACGGGCAGGCCATCGACAACGCCTCGAACACCATTGTGGCATCCAGACGCGACAGGCCCGAACCTCCACTGTCTTCAGAGACGTAGAGGCCGCCGAATCCAAGCTCTCCGACACGTGGCCACAGGTCTTTGGGGATGGTCCCTTCAGCCTCCCACTGTCGAGCATAGGGGGCTATGTTCTTCTGCCCGAACTCATAGGCCATGTCGAAGATCGCAGTCTGCTCTTCGGTCAAAGCGAAATCCATGGCTTCCCTCCCACGCCGACGGATGAATTGAACGAGTGTTTATTTCCCAATCCTTACAGAAATTTTTCACGGCCAGCAATTCCCAGCATCTGTCTATTGGGGATTAAAGGTCGTGGTGAAATTCCTCGATCAGGTGTTGGACAACCGCTTTTCCCGGATCTTCGCCACGGGCGGATGCCTCGGCATAAACGCGTCGCTGACGTGTGGCCGATGTTCCGTTCTGCGCGATTTGTTGCAACCGCGCCAGTTCGGTCATTGTACCAAGTGCCTCGGTGTCTTCGGCCAGTAGTCCCATCAGTTCGCCCATCAGTTCGGGCATGGGCTTGATCGAGCGGTCGCCAAAGTCGATCATGCCCTCGCCGACGCCATAGCGCTGTGCGCGCCAACGGTTTTCTCCGATCAGGAACTGGTCATAGTTGCGCCAACGCAGGTTTCGCGCTTTCAGGCGGCACAGCATTCGGGTCAGGGCCTGTACCATCGCCGCAAGAGACAGCGCGTGTTCAAGCCTCGGTTGCACATCCATGATCCGCGTCTCAAGCGTGGGGAAGCGGTGCGACGGCCTAAGGTCCCACCAGATTTTCGACGTATCCTCGATCACGCCAAGCTCTACCAGAATACCGGTGGTGCGCTCATATTCGTCCCAACTGGCCAAGGCTGGGGGCAACCCGGTGCGTGGAAGGTTGTCAAAGACCGTCAAACGGTACGAGGACAGCCCCGTATCCTCACCGTTCCAATAGGGGGATGAGGTGGACAAGGCCAGCAGATGAGGCAGGAAGTAGGCCAGTTGCGGCATCAGATCAGCACGCAGGGCAGGGTCTTGAACCCCGATATGGACATGCATCCCACAGATCAGCATTCGCCTCGCTACGCCGCCCAAGGCATGTTGTAGCGCGTCATAGCGTTCTTTGCGCGTGTGGTGCTGCTTCTTCCAGTCGGCAAACGGATGGCACGACACCGCAATTGGTGCGAGGTTGTAGTCTGCCGCGCGTTTGGCCACGCAGGACCGTAGGCGTTTCAGGTCCTCTCGTGCGGCGGCGATAGTGGCATGGGGGCGGGTGCCGACCTCGATCTGACATTGCAGGAATTCGGGGCTGACCTGGCCTTGAAAGTCGGTCTGGCAAGCTTCCATCAACGCCTCGGGCGCTTCGGCAAGTTCGCATGTGTCGCGGTTGACCAGAAGATACTCTTCCTCGATACCCAGCGTGTATTCTTGCTGCATGGTCGCCCTCGTCGGTTATTCCAAACAGTGAATACGGAAATGATCGCCTTGCCAAGTGTTTGGCTTGCGAAGCCCCCGGCGCCGGCGATAAGAACCCTTCAGTCAACAGTCCAAACCCCGGAGCGTTCGCGTGAAACCTAGGAAATTCCAAAAAATCAACGACGCCCTTGAGGAACTTGGGGTTAAACTGATCGACAAAGCCCCGGAAAATGACGAACGCGCCCGCCTTCAAGCGTTTGAGCGGGCAGGCGGCCTGACCCGACCCGCCTATGCCTTGTCGCCGGGGATGGAGGAGTTCGATATCGCGCCGCTGGTGGCTGAATATGCCGAACATGCAGATGCGCTAGCCGCGTTGAAAGACCCGGCGCGTAATCAGACCGGCTATCGGATTGGCAATGGCTATTATGATAGCCCCGATGCCGATGCCTTGTACCTGATCATCCGTCGGTTCAAACCCCGGCATGTGATCGAGGTCGGCTGCGGCAACTCAACGCGCGTAACCCGGCAAGCGATCATCGACGGCGGGCTCAAGACGCAGATCACTGCGATTGACCCCTATCCACGTGCAGATATCGCCCATGTGGTGGATCATTTCGAACAGAAACGGCTGGAAGAGGTCGACCCCGCGCTGTTCGATCAGTTAGAGGCGGGCGACATCCTGTTCATCGATTCCAGCCACGTCGTACGCATAAGCAATGACGTCGCACACCTGTTCTGTCGCATCATTCCTGCACTGAAACCCGGTGTCGTGATCCATGTGCACGATGTTTTTTTGCCCTACGAATATCCCAAGCGATTCTTCTATGACTGCCCCGGTTGGGGCGAGCAGTACATGCTGCACGCTTTGCTGCAATCTGGCGCGTTTTCAATGCTTTGGCCGGGGTATTACCTGCAACAGGATCGTCCTGATGCGGTCGAGACTTTGCCGTTCCTGGGCGATGGTCGTGCGCAAAGTATCTGGGTGCAGATCAAAGAAAATTGAACTCAAAGTGATCCGCTGCGGCTGAGGCCCCGTACCCCTTTCCATAACACGCTGGAGAGGAGATACAGCCATGTTCCGCCAAACACTGATGGGTGCCGCAGCCGCACTTGCCCTGACACTGCCGGTCAAGGCGCAAGCCGCCGACATCGTGGACACCGCCGTTTCGGCCGGGTCGTTCGAAACGCTTGTTGCCGCTGTTCAGGCTGCTGGTCTGGTCGACACGTTGAAAGGTGACGGCCCGTTCACCGTATTCGCCCCCACAGATGAGGCATTTGCCGCCTTGCCCGAAGGCACAGTAGAAACGCTTCTGCTGCCCGAGAATAAGGATCAACTGGTCGAAATTCTGACCTATCACGTGGTCCCGGCCAAGGTCATGTCCGGTGACATTGCTGGTAAGCGTGCAAAGGTTCTGACGGTCCAAGGTGATCGACTGAGCGTCAACGCCAAGCGCGGGGTTAAAGTCAACGACGCCGAAGTCATTCAGGCGGACATTGAAACCAGCAACGGTGTGATCCACGTTGTCGACGCAGTCATTCTGCCGGAATAACGCTCTTCAAAGTCATGAAAAAAACCCCGGTCCTTGCGGCCGGGGTTTTGTGTTTTAAACCAGTCGAACTTGGGTTCCAACCTGGACGAGGGGATAGAGCTCCTCGACATGCTGATTGTAGAGCCCGATACAGCCGGACGAGCTTTGACGTCCAATCTTGCGGGTATCATGGGTACCGTGGACCAGATAGGCAGGCCAGCCAAGATACATAGCCCGCGTGCCCAGCGGATTGCCCGGCTCACCGCCTTCCATGCGGATCGGCAGATCAGGATCGCGCTCGCGCATCGACGCGGTCGGTGTCCAGCTTGGGTTCTCGCGCTTGCGCACCACCTCGGTATAGCCGCGCTTTGTCAGCTCTTCACTCATGGGGACTGAGCTGGGATACAGTTTGTAGGTCCCGTCCGGACCCCAGTAATGCACCGCGCGGCTGGTGATGTCGGCCAACAGGGCACCCACACCCAGCTCATCAAAATGGTCCTGCCAGTTCTGCTGCGAGAAGGACGAAACGTTACGGCGCACCGGAAGCTGCGTGCTGATCGCGTCTTCGTTCTGCGGGAATGCGTCAGAGCTTTGGGCGCGCACAAGGGCAGGGGTGGCCAACAGGGACGCTGCCCCCAACAAGGCAGAGCGACGGGTCAAGCGGGAATTGGACAATTTGGCCTCCGGTTCAGGAACTGCTCGGTCTGTATTTTGTCGATAAAATATTGGCGATCGATGCACATTTCCAGACATCTTGGCCTGAATTTATCGTGAAATCGGCGCTTCGGCCTGAATTCGGCAGACCGTTGCCGAAAAAAACCGGCCCCCGAAGGGGCCGATTCAAAAACTACGTGGCATTTAGTCCATGGCTTTGAAGTTAAATTCGCCGCCTTCTTTGATGCCCGATGGCCAGCGCGCCGTGACCGTTTTTGTCCGGGTGTAGAATTTGAAACTGTCCGGGCCGTGCTGGTTCAGATCGCCAAACATGGATTTCTTCCAACCGCCAAAGGTGTGATAGGCCAGCGGAACCGGGATCGGAACGTTAACGCCGACCATACCGATGTTCACACGGCTGGCGAAGTCACGCGCGGTGTCACCGTCACGGGTGAAGATCGCGGTGCCGTTGCCATATTCATGGTCCATCGCCAGTTTCAGCGCTTCTTCATAAGATCCCGCGCGGACAGTCGACAGGACCGGACCAAAGATCTCTTGCTTGTAGATGTCCATATCCGGGGTCACGCGGTCGAACAGGTGTGGGCCGACAAAGAAGCCGTCCTCATAGCCCTGTAGGCTGAAGTCGCGGTTGTCGACGACCAGTTCTGCGCCTTGTTCGATGCCCGAGTTGATCAGGCCAAGGATACGCTCTTTCGCGGCTCCGGTGACGACGGGGCCCATGTCCACGTCATCGCCTGCGGTATAAGGGCCGACCTTCAACTTTTCGATGCGCGGCACCAGCTTTTCGATCAGCGCATCGGCGGTTTCCTCACCCACAGGAACGGCGACCGAAACTGCCATGCAGCGTTCGCCAGCCGCGCCAAACCCGGCACCCACCAGTGCGTCGGCGGCCTGATCCAAATCCGCGTCGGGCATGACGATCATGTGGTTCTTGGCGCCGCCAAAGCACTGTGCACGTTTGCCATTCGCCGTGGCGCGGGAATAGATGTACTGTGCAATCGGGGTCGAACCCACGAAAGAAACGCCCTGAATGATCTCGCTGTCCAGCAAGGTATCCACAGCCTCTTTGTCGCCATTGACCACTTGGAACACGCCCTTGGGCAGACCAGCCTCGACAAACAGTTCCGCCAGCATCAGCGGGACCGAGGGGTCACGTTCGGACGGTTTCAGAACCACGGCATTGCCGCAGGCCAGCGCCGGGCCCACGTGCCACAGCGGCATCATGGCGGGGAAATTGAACGGCATGATCGACGCCACAACACCCAGCGGTTGGCGCATGGAATACATGTCGATGCCGGGGCCTGCGCTGTCGGTGTATTCGCCCTTCAGCATCTGCGGTGCGCCGATGCAATATTCGATCACTTCCAAACCACGCTGAAGGTCGCCTTTGGCGTCAGGGATGGTCTTACCGTGCTCGCGGCTGAGCGCCTCGGCCAGCTTGTCCATGTCGCGGTTCATCAGGCCAACCATGGCCATCATCACCCGCGCGCGTTTCTGCGGGTTGGTGGCTCCCCACGCGGGTTGCGCAGCGGCGGCGCTTTCGATGGCAGCCGTGGTCTCGGCCGCGCTGGCCATCGGGCATATGTATTGAACTTCACCCGTAGCAGGGTTGAAGACGTCGTCAAAGCGACCAGACGTGCCGGACACGTTCTCGCCGTTGATGAAATGGGACAGTTCGGACATTGCGAATTCCTCCGTTATCTTTGCGCGCACAATAGGCTTGCAAAAATCGCGTGAACAGAGGCAATGTCTCAAATATGTTTTGCAAAAATGCAAAGAGTATGCGGTGACGCCGAATTGGGATGATATGCGGGTGTTTCTGGCGGTTGCGCGCGAAGAAAGCCTGTCCGCCGCGGGTCGGCAACTTAAGATCGACCCCGCGACAGTGGGCAGACGGATTGCTCGGCTTGAGGCTTCGCTGAACGCGCCTTTATTCACCAAATCTCAGCAAGGCTATGTTCTGACCTCAGCCGGAGAACGCCTGATGGATCACGGGTTAAAAGCGGAAGAGGCGATGCGCGCTGCAGCCGGGGCTATGGCGGGGTCGTCCAAAACGTTAAGTGGACAGATCAGGATCGGGGCCCCCGATGGTTGCGCCAACTATCTGCTGCCACAGGTTTGCGCGCAAATCTGCGATGCCAATCCCGATCTGGATATCCAGATCCTCGCCTTGCCCCGTGTCATCAACCTGTCCCGACGCGAGGCGGATATGGCTGTGACCGTCAGCGCGCCGACGGCAGGCCGGGTGCTGGTTCAGAAAATCACCGACTACCGGTTGCATCTGGTTGCCAGTGACGAATATCTTTCCGCGCGGCCCGCGATCCCAACGCCCGAAGCACTGAAAGGGCATCGGATGATCGGTTATATCCCGGACATGATCTTCGATCGGGAACTCGACTATCTGGTCGATCTTGGGGTTGACCGTGTCGCACTTGCATCGAATTCCGTATCGGTCCAGTTGCGCCAGGTTGCCTTGGGCTCTGGAGTTTGTGTGGCCCACGATTTCACGCTGCCATTCCATCCAAACCTGCGGAAAATCCTGACGGATCATGTCAGTCTGACCCGGAGTTTTCATCTGGTCCGACATCAAGGGGATCAGCGAAACGAGCGCCTGAACCGGTTTGCAACTGCGCTGACCGCAGGAATTCGTGACGAAGTGGCGCGGCTGGAAGCGGCAGCTTCATCTTGACACATTCAAACATTCCGGCAACGCTTTGGAAAACAGCAAGTTATTTCGGAGGTTTCGCCTATGCTTGTTCAGGCCATTCTGAAATCCAAGGCCACCGAAGGGGTCATGACGGTTGCCCCGGACGTGACCGTGTCCGATGCGTCCAAAATTCTGGCAGAAAAGCGGATCGGTACGGTTGTGGTGTCCGAGGATGGCGGGAAATCCGCCGCAGGCATTCTGTCGGAACGCGATATCGTCCGTGAACTTGCGGCCAGCGGCAGCGGATGCCTCAGCAAGCCGGTCAGCGCCTACATGACCAGCGATCTGGTAACGGCGACGCGTCAGGATTCGGTCCAAGACGTCCTGAGCCGCATGACCGAGGGGCGGTTCCGTCACATGCCTGTTGTCGAAGAAGGCAAATTGATCGGCATCGTTACACTTGGGGATGTGGTCAAAGCGCAATTGTCCGAACTGGCGATGGAGAAAGAGGCGCTGGAAACCATGATAATGGGGCACTAATCGCCTCGATATCCACGCCAACCTATTGCACCTGCGGCAGAGTTGTGTTTGCTTGCGCAGAAATTTTGTTGCGCAGGAGGCGGCGATGAGGGTTGGATTATATCCCGGAACTTTTGATCCGATCACCTTGGGTCATATCGATATCATTCGCCGCGCATCCGCACTTGTGGACAAGCTGGTGATTGGGGTTGCGATCAACCGCGACAAGGGACCTTTGTTCACTTTGGAAGAACGCGTCGCCATGATCGAGGCTGAATGCGCGCATCTGACCGAGCAGACCGGCACGGAAATCGTTGCGCATCCCTTTGAAAACCTGCTGATTGATTGTGCCCGCGATGTTGGGGCTCAGATCATCGTGCGCGGCCTTCGGGCCGTGGCGGATTTCGAGTATGAATTCCAGATGGTCGGGATGAACCGCGCACTGGACAATTCGATTGAGACGGTCTTTCTGATGGCCGAGGCGCGCCATCAGGCGATCGCCTCGAAACTGGTGAAAGAGATTGCCCGTCTGGATGGGGACGTGTCGAAATTCGTCACGCCCCGTGTCGATGCGGCGTTGAAAGAGCGTTTAGGTTAACGCGCCCATAGCCGCTGCTGTATCCAGCATCCGGTTCGAGAAGCCCCATTCGTTATCATACCAGGCGAGCACCCGGACCAGAGTGCCGTCGGTTACCTTCGTCTCGGGCAGGGACACGGTCGAGCTGTGGGAATCGTGGTTAAAATCGACCGAGATCAGTGGGCGCTGTTCCGCCGCAAGTACGCCGGGGATCTTGGCTGCCGCTTCTACGAACAGGGCGTTGACCTCTTCCTCGGTCGTAGGGCGTGAGACTTCGACGACCAGATCGACAACCGACACGTTGGGCGTCGGCACTCGAATGGCCTGTCCGGTCAGTTTGCCTTGCAGTTGCGGCAGTACAAGACCCACGGCAGAGGCCGCTCCGGTTGTTGTCGGAATCATCGACAGAGCCGCGGCGCGGGACAGGTAGGGGTCTTTGCCAGCGGAATCGTGCACCGGTTGGCTGGCCGTATAGGCATGCACCGTCGTCATGTTGCCATGAACAATGCCAAGGCCTGCATCAAGGGCGGCAGCAACGGGTGATAGGCAGTTCGTGGTGCAAGACGCGTTCGACACAATGGTATCCTGAGCGGTCAACTCGTGATCGTTGACGCCGAATACGATCGTTTTCACGCCACCATCCCCACGGGCAGGGGCCGAGATCAGAACCTTCTTAGACCCATTTTCCAGATGACGGGCAGCAGCCTCGCGCGTGCGGAACACGCCGGTGCATTCCAGTACGACGTCCACATCGGACCAGTTCAGGTTTTCCGGGTCACGCTCGCTGGTCAAACGTATGGGACCGGCGCCAACATCCATTCCGGCTTCAGACAGCGTTACTGGCTTGGAGTACCTGCCATGGACACTGTCAAACTCGAACAGATGCGCGTTCATCTCGGGCATGGCCAGGTCGTTGATGGCGACGATTTCAACATCGGTTCGGCCAGTCTCCATAACAGCGCGCAATACGTTGCGTCCGATGCGTCCAAATCCGTTGATTGCCAGTTTGAGTGTCATGGTCTGCTCCGTCCGTCTTTCGGCTTGTGTTCGAGTTAGCGCTAACAAAGCCAGAACGAAGAAAAAGTCAAGCAAAACCTCTGTCAGCGCCAGACGGCGACCCAATCCAGGAAGGTAAAAAGTTTCTTGCCAAGGAACACGAAATGCTCGGGCCCGAACAGGGCATAGTCTAGGCAGGCGGCCCCCAGAATCAAAAGACCCAGCCAGATAGCTATTTGATTGGTCATCGAGGCCCCGAACGAAAATGCCCGCCCAGATAACCTGAGCGGGCAAATATGTTCAAGAATTCAATGGCGTCTTAGTTAAGACGGCCCATCGCAACTGCGACATCCGCCATGCGGACCGAGAAGGCCCATTCATTGTCATACCATGCCAACACGCGCACCATGCGGTCACCGACCACGCGGGTTTGATCCGGTGCGAAGATCGAGCTTTCTTCGGTGTGGTTGAAATCGGTCGAAACCAGCGGCGCGGACTCATAGCCCAGAACGCGCTGCATATGACCCTGCGAAGCTTCACGCACGATAGCGTTGACCTCGTCAACAGTCACTGCGCGGCCAGCGCGGAAGGTCAGGTCCACCGCCGAGACATTCGGGGTCGGAACCCGGATTGCGGAGCCATCCAGACGACCTTTGAGGTTCGGCAGAACCTCACCCAGCGCCTTGGCAGCACCTGTCGAGGTTGGGATCATCGACATAGCGGCAGCGCGAGCGCGGTACAGGTCGCTGTGGCGGCGGTCCAGCGTGGGCTGGTCGCCGGTATAGGCGTGGATCGTGGTCATGATGCCATGCTCAATCCCGATGCCTTCGTCCAGAACCTTGGCAAGCGGAGCAAGGCAGTTTGTGGTGCAGGAGCCGTTTGAGACCATTTTGTCATCAGCAGCCAGGCTGTTGTGGTTCACGCCATAGACGATGGTTTTATCGACATTCTTGCCCGGAGCAGACAGCAGAACCTTTTGCGCGCCACGCTCAAGATGCGTCTTGGCTTTCAGGCCGTCATTGAACTTGCCGGTGCACTCCAGAACAACGTCGCAGCCTTCCCAGTCCAGTTCGTTCATGTCGTAGGTCGAGAACATCTCCATGGGGCCGCGACCCAGATCCATGGTGTTGCCCTCGATTGAGACGTCGCGGGGGAAGCGCCCGTGGACGCTGTCATATTTCAGCAGATGCGCCGTGGTTTCCAGCGGGCCGGTTGCGTTGACCTTGATCACTTCGATGTCGTTGCGGGCCGATGCCGCGATATGCGACAGGGTGCAGCGGCCGATACGGCCAAAACCATTGATGCCGACCTTGATGGTCATATGACGTCTCCAAAATGCGCTTGCGTTGCAGGCGATATAGCGGCCCTAACGCGTTCTCAAAAGAGTAAAAGTGACATATTTTTAACGTGTTAGCGCAAACCTTGGCCGGTATCGCTAACGCTTGCGCTAGCTGAAAGATCAGGTAGGGTCCACCTGCGGCTGGTTACAGGAAGGAACTAGGCATGAGCGGTCTTTTGGCATTGCTGGACGATGTTGCCGGAATTGCAAAAGTTGCGGCATCGTCGGTTGATGATGTTGTTGCAGCGGCTGGCAAGGCGGGGGCCAAAACGGCGGGTGTAATCATTGACGATGCAGCCGTGACGCCAAAATACGTGCAAGGTTTCGCCCCGGCGCGCGAGTTGCCGATCATCTGGCGCATCGCGCGCGGGTCGGTTTTCAACAAGATCGTGCTGCTGCTGCCCGTTGCGCTGTTGCTGGCTAATTTCGCGCCTTGGCTGATCACGCCTTTGCTGATGCTGGGCGGGTCTTATCTATGTTTCGAGGGGGCCGAGAAGATTTTCCATGTCCTCTTCCCCCATGGTAGCCATGCCATCGACGAGGATATGAAAATCCGAGATCCAGGCCATCTGGAAGAGCAGAAAGTCAAAGGTGCAATAAAGACCGATTTCATCTTGTCGGCCGAGATCATGACCATCGCGCTGGCCGCCATTGAGGCGCCGAACATCTGGATGCAGGCGGCGACGCTGGCTGTTGTCGGGATCGGCGTGACGGTTGCGGTCTATGGCTCGGTCGCGTTGATCGTGAAAATGGACGATGTGGGCCTGTTTCTGGCGCAGAACGCACCAACGCCGGTCGGGCGCGGAACCGGGCGAGGCTTGGTCAAAGCCATGCCGATTGTGATGAAGCTGCTTTCAATCGTTGGGACCGCCGCAATGCTGTGGGTCGGCGGGTCGATCATCATCCACGGGCTCGAGGTTTTGGGCTTTGGCTGGCTGGGCCACCACATTCACGACTGGGCCTATGCGGTAGGCCATATGGTTTCAGCGCAATATGAAGGCGCGGCTGAGTGGATCGCCAAGGCAACTATGGACGGTGTGTTCGGATTAGCGTGGGGCTTGGCGTTGATCCCGGTGGCTACAAAGCTGCTCAAATCGCACTGATCTGGCCAATCCGCGCCGCCATAATGAGCGGCGCGGCATCGTGTCAGAAACCGTTGGTATTGCCTTCGACCACAACTCCCGACCCGTCGATCTTGCCGTCTTTGAACAAGGTTACGGCGACCCCGTCAATTTTCAATTCCCAGCAATTCTTGGGGTCTGTGCCGTATTGAAAGCACATGCCACTATCCGTTGCTTCCCACTTGCCCGTGTAGCCCTCGCCCTTGATGGTGCCATCAGCGGCGTAATATTCGGTAAACGCGCCCGACAGCATACCTCCGGCATAGGTGTGGCCCGCCATGGTTTTCTGAATCTCTTCCTTGCTGGCAAATTCAGCCGCAAAGGCTGGGGCTGCGGTGGCCATGACAACGGCGCAGAGGACGGCGTGGAGTTTCATATTTGGTCTTCCCTGTGACTGGTTGGTTTTGCCGCAGGTAATGCGTTTCAGTCGTGAGGATAGGGCAGGCGGGGTCACAATGACTCACCAACCTGTGACAGGAAACAGGTATGAAAAAAGGCGACCACTTTGGTCGCCTTTTTTTTGATTTGATATGCGTTGCGGGTTAGCCCAGCAGGTCCTTGACCTTTGCAACGGTGGCCTCGGCAGTGATGCCGAAATGCTTATACAGCTCACCCGCAGGGGCCGACGCACCAAAACCCGACATGCCGATGAACCCAGCCTTGGCTTCACGGCCACGCTCGCCCAGCAGCCAGCGATCCCAGCCACCGGCGCGGACGGCGGCCTCGATGCCGACGCGGACGGCACCGGCGGGCAGCACGCGCTTGCGATAGGCTTCGTCCTGCTCGGCGAACAGCTCCATACAGGGCATGGAGACGACGCGGGTGCCGATTCCTTCGGCCTCAAGCATCGCTTTGGCTTCCATCGCCAGTGACACTTCCGAGCCGGTGGCAATCAGGATGGCCTGACGTTTGCCTTCGGCCTCGGCCAGAACATAAGCGCCTTGTGCGGTCAGGTTCTTGGTTTTGTGATCCTTGCGCACGGTTGGCACGCCCTGACGGGTCAGCGACAGGACCGAGGGGCTTTCCTTGAAGGTCAGCGCCAGTTCCCATGCCTCAGCCGTTTCAACCGTGTCGGCGGGGCGGAACACATAGGTGTTGGGCGTCGCGCGGCTGATGGCCAGATGTTCGACCGGCTGGTGGGTCGGGCCGTCTTCGCCCAGACCGATCGAATCGTGAGTCATCACGAAGACCGAAGGGATTTTCATCAACGCTGCCAGACGCATCGACGGACGCGCATAGTCGGTGAAGGCCATGAACGTGCCGCCATACGGGCGGATGCCACCATGTAGCGCCATGCCGTTCATCGCAGCGGCCATGCCGTGTTCACGTATACCGTAATGGATGTAACGGCCCTTGCGATTTTCCGGCAGGAACACGCCCATGTCAGCAGATTTGGTGTTGTTCGAGCCCGTCAGGTCGGCCGAACCGCCCACGGTCTCGGTCAGGATCGGGTTGACGACGTTCAGAACTTTCTCCGATGAGGCGCGGGTGGCCAGTTTCGGTTGGTCTTCTGAGGCTTGTTTCTTGAACGCGCGGATCGCGCCGGCCAGTTTCTTGGGCGCTTCAAATGCGTAGGCGCGGTTGAAATCTGCCTGCTTGCGTTCCGAGATTTGTGCGAAACGTTCTTCCCATGCCGCGCGCTCTGCGGCACCGCGTGCACCGATGGCTTCCCATGCGGATTTCACATCGGCTGGGATTTCAAACGCGCCATGCGGCCAGCCATAGCCTTCTTTGGCGGCTTTCAACTGATCCTGATCGGTCAGCGCACCGTGGCCTTTCGAAGTGTCCTGCGCTGCGTGACCCAATGCGATGTGGCTTTCGCAGGCAATCATGGTCGGCTTGTTCGACTTTTTCGCCTGCACGATGGCCGCGTCGATGGCCTGCGGATCGTGTCCGTCAATCTCGATCACATGCCAGCCTGAGGCCGCGAAACGGCGCACCTGATCGGTGCGGTCTGCGATGTCCACGGTGCCGTCGATGGTGATGTTGTTGTTGTCCCAGAAAACAATCAGCTTGCTCAGCTCATGACGTCCGGCAAGGGTGATGGCTTCTTGGCTGACCCCTTCCATCAGGCAGCCGTCGCCCGCGATCACATAGGTATAGTGGTCAACGACCTTCTTACCGTATTGCGCGCGCTGGATTTCCTCGGCCATTGCAAAGCCTACAGCGTTCGAGATGCCCTGACCTAATGGGCCGGTGGTGGTCTCGATGCCATTGACCAAGAAGTTCTCGGGGTGGCCCGCAGTTTTTGCGCCCAGCTGGCGGAAGTTTTTGATCTCGTCCAGAGTGACGTCAGCGTGGCCTGTGAGATAGAGCAAGGAATAGATCAGCATCGAGCCGTGACCTGCAGACAGGATAAACCGGTCGCGATCGGGCCAGTTCGGCGCCGAGGCGTCAAATTTCAGGTGCTTTTCGAACAGCACGGTCGCGACGTCGGCCATGCCCATCGGCATGCCGGAATGGCCGGAATTGGCGGCGGCGACGGCATCAAGGGTCAATGTGCGGATGGCCGCAGCCTTGTCCCAATGTTCGGGGTTTGCATTGCGCAGCGCAGTCAGGTCCACGGGCGTTATTCCTTTGGATTACAGGCAGATTGCGCGCTGAATACCACTCAGTCCTCAAAGTGCAAGCAGAACCGGGGGTTACAAGGGCGAACTGCTTCAAGAACGCGGCTCAAGTATTTGAAAGCAAACAGTGGGTATTTTCCGCGCCATTCGGTTAGACTAGGCCAAGACGAAGACAATGTTGATTCGCACAAATCACATTTCAAGGAACCTTGGTAAACAGGTGGCACAGGTATGAGCCAGATCGAAGAACTACAACGTCGCATTGTCGCCGCGATGGAACGAATTGGAGCCGGCGTCGATGCCTTGGGCACCAAACCAGCAGATCCCTCCGGACAAGACGATGTACTGAAAGCTGCATTGGATGACGAGAAAGTTGCCAACGCGCAGCTTGAAGAGCGTTTGAAATCGCTGAAACAGCGCCACGAGCAAGAGGTCGACGCAATGCGCGCCGACATGGAAAACTTGCGTGCAGCCCCGGTCGAAGACCATGAGGCGCCTCAATTGCGTCAGCAATTAGCAGAGGCGACCGCGAAACTGGCTTCTGTCGAAGCGGCGCGGGCCGAGTTGGCCGAAGCCAAGGCGGCTTTGGAAAATCAGGATGAACTGGACGCGCTGAAATCCGAAAACGAAGAGTTGAAGGCCGCGATCAACGGGGCTCTGGCTCTGGAAGAAGAAAACGCGCGTCTGCGGTCCGAATTGGCTGATAGCGAGCGGGTTGCTGAACTTTCGGCCGAGTTGGAGATGCTGCGCGCCGAACGCAGTAGCCACGGGGCCGCGATGTCGCGTCTGGATGATGACCTGCAACGGATGCGCAAGGCAAATGAACAGCTGCGCGAGACGGTAGATGAGCTGCGGTCTGCCTCGCAAAACGGAATGCCGGATGCCGAATTGTTGAACCGCGCCACGGTGGCCGAGCTTGAGGCGACCCGCGCCGCACAAGCCACAGACGCGGCCGAAGCCCACGCAGTTCTGGCCCGGCTAGAGCCGTTGTTGTCGCGCGCGAAACTGGCGGAAGGTGAGGTGGAGTAATGCCCGAGGTGACCATTCAAATCGGCGGTCGTGGCTTTGAAGTCTCGTGCCAGCAGGGGGAAGAGGTCTTCTTGCAGGCCGCTGCCAAGATGTTGGACGACGAGGCTCAAGTGCTGTCGGATCAGATTGGCCGGATGCCGGAATCGCGGATGTTGCTGATGGCTGGGCTGATGCTGGCCGATAAGGCCGCCGCTACGGACGATCGTATCAAGATGCTGGAAGGCAAGCTGACTGAGGTCGAGGCCGAGGTGCAGACCCTGCGCAACGCCCCGCAGCCTGAACCAGAGCGTGTCGAAGTGGCGGTCGTGCCGCCCTCGGTCACGGATACGCTGGCGGAACTGGCCGCACGGGCCGAGGCATTGGCGTCGGTGGTGGAAGAGAAAGCGGGATGAAATTTTTCCCTGCTACTGCGCTGGCTTCCATGCTGGGCATGTGGGGCAGCGTCGCGTCGGCCCAGATAGACGTCCTGCCTGTGACCTTCACATGCGAGAACGGCACGCCGCTGGAGGTGATCTTTTTCAACGCCACGGACGGGGCTAGTGCTGCGGCAATGTTGGTGGATAACCGGTTGATTGCATTGGAACAGACCATCAGCGGGTCGGGTATCCAATACCGCTCAAGCGGACCGGGCGGCAGCTATGTCCTGCGCTCGAAAGGCTGGGACGCAACTGTCAGCTATCTGGCGGCAGGGGATGCCGCCAGCGAGCAGGTTGTTCTAAGCGATTGTAGTAGCCGCTAATCAGGCGTTAGCTTCGCGGATCTTGTCGGCGGCATCTTTGTTGTAGCCGACGCCATTGTCGTCAAACAGCGTGTCCAGTTCGCCGGACAGGGTCATCTCGGTGATGATGTCGCAACCGCCGACGAATTCACCTTTGACGTAAAGCTGCGGCACGGTCGGCCAGTCGGAATAATCCTTGATGCCCTGACGGACCTCTTCATCAGCTAGAACGTTCACGTCGGCATAGTCGACGCCCATATAGTTCAGCACACCAGCCACGCGGGACGAGAATCCGCATTGCGGCATTTCCTTGGTGCCTTTCATATACAGCACCACATCGTTGGCTTTGACGGTTTCGTCAATCTGGGTTTTCACGTCAGTCATTTCGCGTTTCCTTTGCTCTTCGGCATCATCGCTTTGGCATAGTCTTGAGGATCTTTCGGGACACGATATTGGGTGGAATGTCCACCTCCGGACCCGCCGGAATCATAGATGGTGAAAATCGTGCGGTATCCTAATCCGGGAAGAGTTCCTCTTTTTGATTGAGCGTCATTTTTGGATCTGCTTCGCGCCAACAGAGTCGTCAAGATTATGACGGCTGCAATGCCAACTATAACGCCAAATCCAAGATCCATTTTACTCCGGCACTTTCGTCGTCAACGCCAGCGCGTGCAACTCTCCATCTGGGCCGTCCATCTTGCCTTTCAAGGCCGCATAGACCGCGCGCTGTTGTTGAACCCGGTTTTTGCCGCGAAAGCTCTCGTCCACGACCATGGCGGACATATGCACGCCATCACTGCCGCCGACTTGAATTTCCGCATCGGGAAAGGCTTCGCGCAGCAGGTGTTCGATTTCGTGGGCGCTCATCGGCATGTAGGTTACTCCTGAAGGTCTTTCCCAAGATGTAGAGCGCCAAAGCGGGGCGCGCAAGTGGTCCTGAGATGACAAAACCCGCGCCGGTTCAAGCGCGGGTTTCGGTATCGTTTACTTAGGCTATATTAGGCGACAGCTTCGGCAAAGCTGCTGCGGAAGGTGGCGGTCAGTTCATCCAGCGCAGCCTCAGAGCCTCCGATCTTCACCGTCTCACCGGTAAAGCGGCCGACCGACTCCAGCGGCACTCCGGCCTGACCGGCGGCGATCATCAGAGCCTCGGCCTGATCAAAGTTGCAGGCGATCAGATAGCGCGCCTGATCCTCACCGAACAGGAACTCGGTTGGGGCGTCGTCCAGATGCACACCGACGCCAGCCGCCTCGGCCAGTTCGAACGCCGCCAGCGCAAGGCCGCCGTCGCCCAGGTCGGTACAGGCTTTGATCATCTCGCGGTTGGCGCGGATGAATTCGCCGTTGCGCTTTTCGGCCTCCAGATCGACATGGGGCGCGTCGCCATCTTCGCGGTTGAACACCTCGGCCAGCAGGGCGGATTGCCCCAGATGGCCGTTGGTTTCGCCGATGACAAGAGCGACATGGCCTTCGCGGACCTCGTCGCCGATGATGTCGTCGGTATGGGCCAGTAGACCAACCGCGCCGATGGTCGGGGTGGGCAGGATCGCCTGACCGTCGGTCTCGTTGTACAGCGAGACGTTGCCCGATACGATCGGCATATCCAGTGCGGCGACAGCCTCGCCAATGCCTTTGATCGCGCCGACGAACTGGCCCATGATCGCGGGCTTTTCGGGGTTACCGAAGTTCAGGTTGTCGGTGGTGGCCAGCGGAGTGGCCCCGACGGAGGTCAGGTTGCGATAGGCTTCGGCCACCGCCTGTTTGCCGCCCTCAATCGGGTTGGCGCGCACATAGCGCGGGGTCACGTCGCTGGTGAAGGCCAGCGCTTTGTCGGTCCCATGCACGCGAACCATGCCAGCGCCCAGACCCGGCGTGCGGGCGGTGTCGGCCATGACCATGGTGTCGTATTGTTCGTAGACCCATTGCTTGCCCGCATAGTTGGGCGATGCGAGCAGGGCGCGCAGACCGTCAATCGGGTCGATCTGGGGCACTTCGGCGAGGTCTTCAGCCGCAGGTGTTTCGACCCAGGGGCGGTCGTACTCGGGCGCGGTCGAAGACAGTTTCGACAGAACCAGATCGGCTTTGACCTCGCCGTTGTGGACGATCAGGAAACGGTCCTCGGCAATGGTTTCGCCAACGATGGCGAAATCCAGATCCCATTTCTCGAACACGGCGCGGGCCTCGGCCTCAAGCTCGGGCTTTAGGACCATCAGCATCCGTTCCTGAGATTCCGACAGCATCATCTCGTATGCGGTCATGTTCTCTTCGCGCTGGGGGACGTTTTCAAGATCCAGACGCACGCCAAGGCCGCCTTTGTCGCCCATCTCAACCGCGGAACAGGTCAGGCCCGCAGCACCCATGTCTTGGATTGAGATCACAGCGCCGGTTTGCATCAGCTCCAGCGTCGCCTCCATCAGGCGCTTTTCGGTGAAGGGGTCACCGACCTGAACGGTGGGGCGTTTCTCTTCGATTGTGTCGTCAAATTCGGCCGAGGCCATGGTTGCACCACCAACGCCATCACGGCCGGTTTTGGCACCAAGATAGACGACAGGCATGCCGACGCCCGAGGCGGCCGAGTAGAAAATCTTGTCGCTATCCGCCAGACCAGCTGCAAAGGCGTTCACAAGGCAGTTGCCATTATAGGCCGGGTGGAACCGCACCTCGCCACCCACGCAGGGCACACCGAAGCAGTTGCCGTACCCGCCGATGCCTTCGACCACACCATTCACAAGCTGGCGGGTTTTGTGGTGGCCGGGTTCGCCAAAGGACAGCGCATTCATCGACGCAATGGGACGCGCCCCCATGGTAAAGACGTCGCGCAGGATGCCGCCCACGCCGGTCGCCGCGCCTTGGTAGGGTTCGATATACGAGGGGTGGTTGTGGCTTTCCATTTTGAACACCACGGCCTGACCGTCGCCAATATCGACCACGCCAGCGTTCTCACCGGGTCCGCAAATCACTTGCGGGCCAGAGGTGGGCAGGGTGCGTAGCCATTTCTTGGAGGACTTGTAGGAACAATGCTCGTTCCACATGGCCGAGAAAATACCCAGCTCGGTAAAGGTCGGCTCGCGCCCGATGATTTCGAGGATCATGTCATATTCGTCGGGCTTAAGCCCGTGTGCGGCAATCAGATCCGGGGTGATGGCGGGCTCTTGCATCTTATGTCCTGTGTCCAAAGGGGCCGAGATTGCGCGCCTTTTAGGGCAAGGGCGCGCCCGTGGGAAGGGTCAAGTCACCGCAGGGTGGTCTGGATGAAGAAAAACGGTCCCCGCAAAGGTGCAGGGCCCGCGTATTGGTTCAAAAAGCGTGGGCTCAGGCCGGGGCTTCGCCCTTGTTGACTGCATCGGCGGCGGCGGCACCGACGGCTGCTTTTTGCTCTTCGGAGAGGTTCTCGTTCTCTTCCAATCCCGGAATGGCAACCCGAACTTCCCGGCGCGCAAAATCGATGCCGTTGGCATTGAATTCCGCCTTCACGCGATTGAAAATCTCTTTGCGGAGCGTGAACTGTTTGCCCGGTTTGGCCATGAACTTGCCCCGGATAATCATGCCGACATCGTCGAAGTCGAATACACCTTGAGATTTGAACGGTTGCAGGAAGCCGTCCTTGTGGGTCTCGTCCTGCATCATCTCGGCCCCGATCTTCTTGAAGATTTTCTTGACCTTGTTGGGATCGGTATCAAACGGCACGGTAAATTTCAGCTTCATGATGACCCAGTCGCGGCTGAAATTGGTCAGCTTTTGTATCTCACCATAAGGGATCGTGTGAACGGGTCCGCGGTGGTGGCGCAACTGCATGGAGCGGATCGAGATTTTTTCGACAGTACCCATGGTGCCGCCCACATCGACATATTCACCAACGCGGAAGGCATCGTCGATCAGGAAGAAGATACCGCCGACGATATCAGCCACCAGTTTCTGTGCGCCAAAGCCGATGGCCAGACCCAGAACACCGGCACCAGCCAGCAAGGGCGTGATGTTGATGCCCAGCGCCCCAAGGGCAAGCAGGCCGAAGATTACCGCGATGGTGATCTGCGCTGTGATGCGCAGCAGCGGCAGGACAGTCGCAAGACGCGAACCACCCGCGCCGCCGCCTTCGCCACCGGCTTCTTCGTCTAGCGCCTCGGCTGCGGTCTGTTCCTTAGCCAAGCGACGGTTGATCCAAAGAGAAACGACCTCGTTCAAGATATAGCCAATGGCGATGATCAGCAGGAACTCGATCACGGCACCGCCCACTTCGGCACTGACGCCGGCCGAGGCCACATCGCGCAGGTCCAGATGCCAGGCGTTCGCGATCATGAAGACAACGAAAAGGCCCGCAATAACGCGACCGATGCGAATATAGCTGCGCTTGGCCGAGCGATGCGCCCGTTCGGCCAGCGGCCCTTCACCCGACATCGGCGGTTGAAGATGCCGTACCAAGCCCCGAATCAATGTATCAAGTGCGGGCGCGATCAGCAGCCAGAACATAGTGGTGAAATGCGCCCCGTTGACCAGAACACGCATGACAGCGGGGTCACGCTGCGCCACAAGGAATTCGACCAGCAACCAGATCGCTACCGAGACCCCAATTGCGAAATAGGGGTAATAGTGCGAAACTTCTTCGTCGAATTTGGTGTGATCGGGGTCTGTACCCAACATCATCTGGGACAGGCCCTCGCGCGCAGTCCAAGCGATCAGGCCGATATAGATGTGGATCGCGGCGTTCAGCCAGAATCCGATGCGCGTATCGTCTGATGTTATGTCATTCAAGCCATTGAAGCGCAGGATGAACAGGGTAAAGCCGATCAAGATGAGCAGGCCAATCAGATTGCGATGCAGGTATTTTGCCCAGTGATCATCAATGTTGACGAGCCGGAACTGCGGTTTTTGCGGTGCCAGAACAAAGCGCGAGACAGCGGCCCCAAGACGCGGCACCCAGATCAGGTAGAACACAAAGGGTCCGGCATAGATGATCTGCTCGGGCGTCAACACGCCGCGACCGAATGCACGGACGACCACATAAAATACGATTAGTCCCGCTATTTCCCTGCAGAACCTTCGAAACAGGTAGCGGGCAGCGCCCCATAGATCGGCCTCGTCCGCGACCTCTGTCGCCTCGTGCCAATGACGGGTCAGGAAGATAAACAGTTTTTCAGCGACATAGCCAACCAGAAGGACGGACAAGACGAGCCCTAAAAGAGTGAAAACCCCGGTCGTGCCGAACGTATCAGCGAAATTGCCGAACGCTGTGATCTGCGCCGTTACAATCCTAGGAAGTGTTGTAAGAACATGAGTCCAGGACGAAACCATCTCGGCCCAGATTTCGTTGATTTCGGTCAGTGGGTCTTCGACATTGGCTTTTTCAGCGGCTTTTTGTTCGGCCACGGCATCCAGCCGCTCCAGAAGAATCGCGCGCACCTGATCGTCAGACATACGCGCAACAAGATCGTCGACCTGTTCAGGTGTCAGATCCTCGGGAATTGTGACCGATGACGCGCTGGTATCCTGCGCAAAAACGGGAACCGCCAGAGAAAGCGCGGCGACCATCGCCAGCGCCAGGCGAAGTGGGTGAAGCATGAATGAGCCCTCGAACACGAATTATTTAGCTTTTTCGGGATCATATGCGGTTGGAGGAATTTTTCCCAGTAGTTTTGCGGGGGCGACAAGGGTGGAAGCCAAAAAAAAGGCCGAGCACTAAGCTCGGCCATAGTCCAACAGGGAGGTATGAAGATGATGAGCGTTGCAGCATCATCGCCTTCATGTGCTCATTTAGGGATCACTTTATGAACGATCAAGATGTTTCAGACTGATCAAAGGTCATGTCCGCTATGACCTTGGTGCATAGCTAGAGTTTTCCCATCTGCTTCAACTGTTTGCGCTGCGCGATGATTTCGTCCTGCACGAAGTCGCGGAAAGCGGCGACACGCTTGGAATGGCGCAGTTCTTCGGGGTAGGCCAGATAAACGGGGACATCTGCAGTTTCGATATCGGTGAGCAGGGGTACCAGATGCGGAAAATCCTGGGTTACGTAGTCCGGCAAGACGCCGATGCCAAGGTTGTGAAGCACGCCTTGCAGCACGCCGAAATAGTTGTTCACTGACAACAGGGACCTGGGGTTATAGGTCATCAGGTGCCGTACCATGGCAGCACTTGCCCCAACTTGTGGCGCAGATGGCGTCTGGCTGATCAGCCGGTGGTCCGCGATTTCCTCCAACTCCTCAGGGGCGCCGTTTTCCTCTAGATATTCTTGCGTGGCGTAAAGTTGCATCTGAACGGTCATCAGGCGTTTGCGTACTAGATCAGCCTGGCTGGGCTCTTTCATGCGGATGGCGACGTCTGCTTCACGCATGGGCAAGTCCAGAACCCGCTCCTCTAGCATCAAGTCAATGTTAAGGTCCGGGTATTGTTCGTAAAGCTTCGGTAGGCGCGGTGCGAGCCAGAGCGTGCCAAAGCCGAACGTTGTGGTGACGCGCAGAACGCCGAACACTTCTTCTTCACTGTCACGGATACGCGCGGCGGCGGCATCCAGACGTTTAGACATGGCCGAGGTGGCGTCGAACAGCAACTCGCCCTGTTCGGTCAGGATCAGTCCGCGTGCGTGGCGGTGGAAAAGAGTCGAATCAAGCGATTCCTCCAGCGCCCGAATTTGGCGGCTGACGGCGGATTGCGACAAATTCAGCTTGTCGCCCGCATGAGTCAGGCTGCCTGCATCGGCCACCGCGTGAAATATCCTAAGCTTGTCCCAATCCATCGCCGCAACTTTCGTTATCTTTTGGAAGCCCTATATGAAATAGGTAACAAGTTCTACATTCAAACTGTGATTTTGGCAGGATTACAGAGGGTAAACCCTATACAGGTCAGAAATTGTGACCTAAAATGCGAGGGAAATACGCACACTGATCTGACGAGGGGAGACGTCTGATGAGCCAGCCACAGATATCGCTGAACGACCGGTTTGATATTGAGAAGAACCCCGTCCTTTTGAACGGCACACAGGCGCTTGTGCGGTTGATGCTGTTGCAGAAGGAACGTGACCGCCAGGCAGGTTTGAATACTGCAGGTCTGGTCACAGGGTATCGGGGCTCTCCGTTGGGTGCGGTCGATCAGCAGATGATGCGGGCGCAAAAGCATCTGGCTGAAAGCGATGTCACCTTCCAATTCGGCCTGAACGAAGATCTTGCTGCCACCGCGCTCTGGGGCAGTCAGCAGGCAGGTCTGCGGGGTGATGGCAAGTTCGATGGCGTGTTCGGCCTGTGGTACGGCAAAGGCCCCGGCGTTGATCGTTCGGGCGACGTGATGCGCCATGCCAACATGGCGGGAACGGCGGAACATGGCGGTGTCCTTGTTGCGATGGGCGACGATCACACCGGCGAAAGCTCGACCGTGCTGCACCAGTCCGAGTGGGCGTTGGTGGATATGTATATGCCTATTGTCAGCCCGGCGGGTGTTCAGGAAATCCTCGATTACGGCATCTACGGATATGCGCTCAGCCGGTTTGCGGGCGTGTGGGTCGGGTTGAAGACGATGAAGGACACGATCGAAGTGACCTCGGTCGTCGATGGCAGCCCGGATCGGATCAAAGTGGTCACGCCGCAATTCGACATGCCCCAAGGCGGCTTGAACATCCGTCTTGGCGACACGCCGCACCTGCAAGAGGCGCGGATCATCGACGCCAAAAGGTTCGCGGCTGAGACGTTCTCGCACGCCAACAAGATGGACAAGCGCGTCTGGGGCAAACCCGGTGCCAAGATCGGTTTCGTCGCGGCGGGCAAGAACTGGCTGGATCTGGTCCATGCTCTGTCGCTGCTCAATATCGACGAGGCTGAGGCCGAACGGCTGGGGATCACAACCTACAAAGTGGGCCAGACCTTCCCGCTGGATATGGCGGGTTTTCATGACTGGGCCGAAGGGCTGGACCTGATCGTCATCGTCGAAGAAAAACGCAAGCTGATAGAGGTTCAGGTCAAGGAAGCCATCTTCGACGACCGTCGCGGGCGGCGCGTGTATGGGTGGTACAAAGGTGGTGCAGGGACCCTACACCGGGAAGAGCTGTTCCCGACCCGCGGTGCCCTTGATCCGATTATGATCGCGGAAAAGCTGGGCGATATCCTGATCGAAGAGGGGCGCGAAACCGACGGTGTGCGTGCAGGGCTTGCCAAACTGGCCGAGTCGCGCCGGGCCGACAATGCCGAAGAGATCGCGACGCGTTTGCCCTATTTCTGCTCGGGATGTCCGCATAACAGCTCGACCAAGGTGCCCGACGGCAGCCGTGCTTATGCAGGCATAGGGTGTCACTACATGGTTCAATGGATGGACCGAAATACCTCGGGCTTTACCCAGATGGGGGGTGAAGGCGCGAACTGGATTGGCGAGGCTCCATTCTCGACCACACCGCACGTCTTTCAGAACCTCGGCGACGGGACCTATAACCACTCGGGCGTGCAGGCCATCCGGGCGGCGCTTTCGGCGGGGACGAACATTACCTTCAAGATCCTGTTCAATGATGCCGTTGCCATGACAGGTGGACAGGGCAATGAGGGCGATTTGACCGCCGAACGCATCGTGGCCGAGGTCAAGGCGATGGGCGTACAGCACGTGGCTTTGGTCTATGACGAAAAGGAAGATGTGAATTTCAAGGCGCTGCCATCGGGGGTAGATACGTTCGAACGCGCCGAACTAATGCAGGTTCAGGAAAAATTCCGCGAGATCGAGGGCGTCTCGGTCATTGTCTACGTGCAGACCTGCGCTGCTGAAAAACGTCGCCGTCGCAAGCGCGGAACGTTCCCGGACCCGGATAAACGTGTCTTCATCAACACTGACATCTGTGAAGGCTGCGGCGATTGTGGGGTTCAATCCAACTGCGTCTCGATCGTTCCGAAAGAGACCGAGCTGGGCCGGAAGCGCGCGATTGATCAATCCAGTTGCAACAAGGATTTTTCCTGTGTGAACGGGTTCTGCCCGTCTTTCATCACGTTGGAAGGTGCGAAGATCCGTAAGGAGGCCACCACCGAAATCGACTTGCCGGATTTGCCAATGCCCGATCTGCCAGAGATCAATGGCACGCACAACGTGGTGATTACCGGAATTGGCGGGACCGGCGTGGTGACGCTGGGCGCGGTATTGGCGCAGGCGGCGCAGATCGACGGCAAAGGTGCGGGCATGATGGAAATGGCTGGCCTGGCGCAAAAAGGCGGCGCGGTGCATATCCACTGTCGTCTGGCCAATCGCCCCGAAGATATCAGCGCCATCCGCGTGGCCACCGGCGAGGCACATGCGCTGATTGGTGGCGATCTTGTCGTGTCCGCAGGGGCAAAGACCCTGGGCCTGACCCGTGCAGGCCAGACCGGTGCCGTGGTCAACAACCATGAAACGGTGACAGGTGATTTTACGCGTGACACCGCCTTCCGTATCCCTGGCGAACGTTTGGAACTGGCACTGGAAGCGCGGCTGAAAGAGGATGTCTCCCTTTTCGACGCGACCGCATTGGCGCGCGCCGTGATGGGGGATTCGATCTATTCCAACATGATGGTCTTTGGGGCCGCGTGGCAGCGTGGATTACTCCCGGTCAGCCATTCGGCCATAGAACAGGCTATCGAATTGAATGGCACTGCAGTGGAACGCAATAAGCGCGCCTTTGATATCGGCCGCTGGGCGGTTCTGCACCCGCAGCAGGTCGCCGATATCCTGAAACCGAACGTCGCTGAACTGCCCAAAACGCTGGATCAGATCATTGATTTCCGTGCTAACCACCTGACCGATTACCAAAGCGCGCGTCTGGCCAAAAAGTATCGCAAAATGGTCGATGCCTTCGAGGATACCGATATCCGCGAGGCCGTGGCGCGGGGCTATCACAAACTTATGTCCTACAAGGATGAATACGAGGTCGCGCGTCTGCTGCTGACCAGTCGCGAAAAAGCCACAGCCGAGTTTGATGGCGATTTTCAAATGACCCTGCATCTGGCCCCGCCCATTCTTGGCAGCAAGGGGCCGAATGGTCGCCCGAAAAAACGAACCTATGGCGAATGGATGCTGGGTCCGCTCAAGCTTTTGTCCAAGTTGAAAGTCTTGCGAGCGACGCCTCTGGACATTTTTAGCTACAGCTCCGAACGTCGGATGGAGCGCGCCCTGATCAAACAATATGAGCGTGATCTCAAAGAGATCACTCCGCTGATCAACGCTCAGACACGGGACGCGGTGATCGCACTGGCGCGTCTGCCGCTGGACATTCGTGGCTTTGGTCCGGTCTTGAAGGAAAGCGAAGCCAAGGCCGCCAAGCGGCGCGAAGAACTGTTGTCTGTCATTCGCAGCGGTGGGCCCGATTTGCGCGCGGCGGCGGAATAGATCGTCACATCCCTGTCACGATCTCTAGGCAAACCTGTGGGCTGCACCTAAGTTGCAGGCCACAGAACCTCGGAGACCGCAATGCCTTCGCCCCGCCATGTCGCTCGTGACATTTCCTATGCTTATTCCGCCGAAACCAAAGGCGGTCGCATGGTCATCAAGTTGATGGAAAACACGACGGGTCGGATGCGCCTGATCAAACGCGCGGACGGCTATGAACAAGAGGTCGCGCAGGGCCGCGATTTTTGGACGGTCATGGTGGACCGTTATGGCCTTTCTCTGGATGTGGTGGGCGGATCGCTCGCGAATATCCCCAATACCGGCCCACTGATCCTGATTGCCAACCACCCCTATGGCATACTTGATGGGATGATGATGGGACATATTCTGTCGCAAACGCGCGGCGATTTTCGCATTCTGGCCAACAGCGTGTTCCGCAAGGCCGAAGACTTGAACCGGGTCGTGTTGCCTGTGTCATTTGACGAGACCAAAGAAGCGATGAAGCTGAACTTGCAAACTCGCAAAACGGCCCTGAACTATCTGGGTGACGGTGGCGCGATTGGGATTTTCCCCGGCGGTACGGTCAGCACCGGGGTTAAGCCGTTCTCATACCCGATGGATCCGGGCTGGCGCGGCTTTACTGCACGAATGGTCGCTAAATCGAACGCAACAGTGGTGCCGGTCTTCTTTGACGGTCACACCTCGCGTCTGTTTCAGATCGCCAGCCATCTGCACAGCACTTTGCGCATGGGTTTGCTGATCAAAGAGTTCAAAAAACGTGTCGACACTCCGGTCAAAGTGGCGATCGGGGAGCCGATCAGCCGCGACGTTCTGGACCCTCTGGCCGGGGACACACGCAAGATGATGGATTTCCTGCGCAAAGCCACGTATGAGCTGTCCCCGAAGCCGTTGAAGTCTTATGACTACGGCTATGAGTTTGAGGAACGGCATCGCGCCTGAAGGGGCAAATGGCAGTAGGTATTTTTGATTCTGGTTTGGGCGGGTTGACCGTTCTGGACGCCGCGCAGAAACGTCTGCCGGAAGTGGATTTCCTGTATTACGCAGACAGTGCGCACGCGCCTTATGGCGTGCGAGATGCGGAAAACATTTATGACCTGACCCGCGGGGCGGTGAACGCGTTGTGGGACCGCGGCTGTGATCTGGTGATCCTGGCCTGCAACACCGCCAGCGCCGCTGCGCTGCGCCGAATGCAAGAAGAAGGCGTGCCCGAGGGCAAGCGCGTGCTGGGTGTCTTTGTACCGCTGATCGAGGCTTTGACCGAGCGGCAATGGGGCGACAACAGCCCTCCGCGTGAGGTTGCCGTAAAACATGTGGCGCTGTTTGCGACGCCCGCGACTGTCTCTAGCCGTGCATTTCAGCGCGAACTGGCCTTTCGCGCCATTGGCGTGGATGTTGAGGCCCAGGCCTGTGGCGGCGTGGTCGATGCCATCGAGGACGGCGACATGATTCTGGCCGAAGCCCTGGTACGCAGCCATGTCGATGCTCTCAAACGCAAGATGCCTGATCCGCAGGCCGCGATTTTGGGCTGCACCCACTACCCGCTTATGGCCGAGACCTTCCAGGCGGCTCTTGGTCCGAATGTGCAGGTGTTTAGCCAAGGTGATCTGGTGGCCGAAAGCCTAGCGGATTACCTAGCCCGGCATCCAAACATGCTGGGCAAGGGCGAGGCTGGGTTTCTGACCACCGGCAAGCCCGCCTTCGTCAGTGACCGGGCAACGCAGTTCCTGCGACGACAAATCTCCTTCGAGGCTGTCTGACTTAGGTCAAGGACGCCAAGCGGACGAATCCGTAAACCAAGGCCGGCGCATCGGCGGTCGTGATATGTGACATATGAATAGAAGAGGTCTGACATGACCCATAAAATCGCAATTCTGGGCGCTTCCGGCTACACCGGTGCCGAACTCGTGCGCCTGATCGCCGAGCATCCGAATATGGAGATCACTGCGCTGGCCGCCGAGCGTAAGGCGGGCCAGTCCATGGCGCAGGTCTTTCCGCATCTGCGCCATATGGATCTGCCGGACCTGTGCAAGATAGCCGAGATTGACTTTTCGCAGATCGACCTGTGTTTCTGCGCCTTGCCGCACAAAACCAGCCAAGAGGTCATCCGCGATCTGCCCAAAGATCTCAAAATCATTGACCTTTCCGCCGATTTCCGCCTGCGCGACCCGGAAGAGTATGAGAAATGGTACGGCAACCCGCATGCCGCTTTGGCGCAGCAGGACGAAGCCGTCTATGGCCTGACCGAGTTTTATCGCGATGATATCCGCGATGCGCGTCTGGTGGCGGGTACCGGCTGCAACGCGGCTACAGGGCAATATGTGCTGCGCCCGCTGATCTCGGCCGGGGTGATTGATCTGGATGACATCATTCTGGACCTCAAATGCGCGGTGTCCGGCGCGGGGCGGTCGCTCAAGGAAAATCTGCTGCATGCCGAACTCAGCGAAGGGTACAACGCCTATGCCGTGGGTGGCACGCACCGGCATCTGGGTGAGTTCGATCAGGAATTCTCGGCCCTGGCAGGACGTCTGGTCCATGTGCAGTTCACACCGCATCTGGTCCCGGCCAACCGGGGCATTCTGGCGACCACTTACGTGAAAGGTGATCCGGCCAGCGTGTATGAAACGCTGGCCAAAACCTACGAACAGGAACCTTTCATCCAGATGCTGCCCTTTGGCGAGACCCCGTCGACCCATCATGTGCGGGGCTCGAACTTTTGCCATATCGGCGTGGTGGGCGACCGGATCGAACGTCGCGCCATTGTGATCGGCGCGCTGGATAACCTGACAAAAGGTAGCAGTGGCCAAGCCTTGCAGAATGCGAACCTGATGTTAGGTGAAACTGAAACCCTTGGCCTGATGATGGCCCCTCTATTCCCGTGAGGATATCATGAAGTCTCTCAAGAAACGTCGTCGCGTACAAATCATTCTGCTGGCTGTGGTGGCCTTGGTGTCATCGACGGCGTTGATTGGGTGGGCTTTGCAGGATGGAATCAACTTTTTCCGGTCCCCCAGCGAAGTAATCGCCGAGCCACCCAAACCGACGGAGGTGTTTCGCATCGGCGGGTTGGTCGAAGAAGGCTCAATCGTGCGGGGGCAGGGTGAGACTGTGACCTTTGTCGTCACAGATGGCGGCGAAAGTGTACCGGTGGCCTTTACCGGTGTCCTGCCTGATCTGTTTACCGAAAATCAGGGAATGGTGGGCACAGGCAGCTACGTGAATGGCGTGTTCGAAGCCACTGAAATACTTGCAAAGCATGATGAGACATACATGCCAAAAGAGGTGGTGGATGCGCTCAAGGAACAAGGCGTCTACAAAGAAGGCAGCGATAGCTGAACTCTGCTCAGAACTGAGTAAACGGGCGTTGCGGGGATGAACCCTGCAGCGCCCTTTGTCATTGTCTTGAATTAATTGTTCTCTGCCAGCGTTCTCGGCAATCAGATGCGGAGGATGCCATGCAAACGGTTCGGGATATCGCCACGCAGATCGTGGCGCGCGAGGGTGGGTTCGTGAACGACCCGGACGACCCCGGCAGCGCGACCAAATACGGCGTCACAATCCATACGATGCGGCGTTTGGGGCTGGATCTGAACGCGGACGGTCAAGTGACGACAGAGGATGTCAGGCTGCTCAGCCTATCGCGAGCCGTCGAGATTTTCGTCACGCATTATTTCGACCGTCCCCGTCTGGCCTTGCTGCCAGAGGGTCTTCAGGCGTCAGTTTTCGACATGTATGTGAATACCGGCGCGCAGGCCGTGAAACTCCTGCAACACTTGCTGCGCGATATGGGGTTTGCGGTGGCGGTTGATGGGGTCATCGGGCCGCAAACCGCGCAGGCCAGCCTCAAGGCGGCCGAAAGGAGCCCAACGGCCTTGGCCGATGCATACGGGATTGCGCGCCGGAACTATTACTTTCGACTGGCCGACCGTCGCCCTGCGTCCCGAAAATACGCGCGAACGCGGGCCGGGGGGAAGGGCGGGTGGATACGCCGGGCGGAAGAGTTCATTTCGGCCCGCTATCACCTGAACGAACGCGAATTTCAGCAAAGGGTTGCGCAATGGGATTGATCTCGGATGTCTTGACGTTTCTGTTCGGAGGAGGGCGCAACGTGGTGCGTGAAACCGCTGAGGTATTCCGCGAGAATGCCGAAAACCGCGCTGTCCGGGATGCGACGGTTCAAAGCCAAACGCTTGCGCAGTTTGGGGCCGAGTTTCAGATGCCGCAGAAAGGCGCCTATGACCGGTTCATCGACGGGTTAAACCGCCTGCCGCGCCCCGCGCTGGCGCTGGGAACGATGGGGTTGTTTGTGGCTGCCATGATCGACCCGCTGTGGTTTGCCGCCCGAATGCAGGGAATCGCCTTGGTGCCCGAGCCGCTTTGGTGGCTTTTGGGGGTCATCGTGTCGTTTTATTTCGGTGCACGACATCAGGCCAAGGCACAGGATTTGCAGCGGGAAATCTCAGCCACAGTCCTGCGCGCACCCCAGGTTGCCGAAAACATCGAGACCCTGAATGCGCTACGTCACACCAGCATGGGTCGGGCGGATCCTGGCCCTGACGCAGAACTGTCCGAGACGATCTTGACCCCGGACCAGAACCCGGCACTTGAAGAGTGGCGCCGCGCGAAAACAGCCTGACCCGCGACACTATGTGCGTGCTGTTTAAGCGAAAGTTATTGGTGCTTGCGGCGCAACAGGACTATATCCGGGGCCATGATTACAGAACTCGGTCACTATGCGCTCATCCTCGCGTTCCTCGTTGCAATTGTGCAGACAATCGTTCCCTTGATCGGCGCGGCCAAAAGGTGGACCGGGTGGATGACATTCGGCGAGACGGCGGCCATCGCTCAGTTCGTTTTGGTTGGGTTCGCTTTCTGTGCATTGGTCTGGGCCTTCACGACTTCGGACTTCTCGCTGCGCATCGTGGTTGAGAACAGCCATTCCGCAAAGCCGATGCTTTATAAGATCAGCGGCACATGGGGAAATCACGAAGGGTCTATGTTGCTGTGGGTCTTCATCGTGGCGATTTTCGGCGGTATGGCAGCGATATTCGGTGCGGGGCTGCCGCCAACGCTGAAAGCACGCGTCTTGGCGGTGCAGGCGGCAATTGGTGTCGCGTTCTATGCCTTTATCCTGTTTACATCGAACCCGTTTGATCGCCTGATCGTCGCTCCGTTTGATGGGCGGGACTTGAATCCTCTGCTGCAAGACCCCGGATTGGCCTTCCATCCGCCCTTCCTGTATCTGGGCTATGTGGGTCTGAGCATGGCCTTCAGCTTTGCCGTCGCCGCCCTGATCGAGGGCCGCGTGGACGCGGCCTGGGGACGGTGGGTACGCCCCTGGACATTGGCCGCATGGGTGTTTCTGACCATCGGCATCGCGCTGGGATCGTGGTGGGCTTACTACGAGCTCGGCTGGGGTGGATTCTGGTTCTGGGATCCGGTTGAGAATGCCTCGTTCATGCCATGGCTTTTGGCGGCGGCGCTGCTGCACTCGGCCATTGTGGTCGAGAAACGCGAGGCGCTGAAAAGCTGGACCATCCTGCTAGCGATCATCGCATTTGGGTTCTCGCTGATCGGCACGTTCATCGTGCGCTCTGGGTTGCTGACCTCGGTCCATGCCTTCGCAAACGACCCGGAACGCGGCTTGTTCATACTGTTCATTCTTGTGATCTTCATTGGCGGCGCGCTGACGTTGTTTGCCGCACGCGCGCAGGCGATGGAGGCCAAGGGTGTCTTTGGAATGGTCAGCCGAGAAAGCGCGCTGGTGCTAAACAATATCTTGCTGGCCGTTAGCTGTTTCGTGGTCTTTTTCGGAACCATGTGGCCCATGGTGGCCGAGATGGCGTTTGATCGGAAACTGTCCGTTGGGCCTCCGTTCTTCAATGCCGCCTTCACACCCTTCATGATTGCTTTAGGCCTTGTGCTGCCCATTGGGGCGATCCTGCCGTGGAAGCGGGGTAAGATCGGCAAAGCGGCATATTCGCTACGCTATGCGTTTGTGCTGGCTGTTGCATTGGCCATTCTGGTTTGGGCGATGCAGACCGGCCGCAGCGCCATGGGCCCGGTTGGGTTGTTTCTTGGCGCATGGATCACCTTCGGGGCCGCGGTGGACCTGTGGAGTCGCACGGGCCGTAAAGGCAGTATCCAACGTCTGTTCCGACTGCCTGGTGCGGATTGGGGCAAAGCAGTCGCTCATACTGGGCTTGGCGTCACTATCTTTGCCATTGCGGGTTTGACCGCTTGGGAAGTCGAGGATATCCGCGTCGCACAACCTGGCCAACCTTTCGAGGTTGGGCAATTTACGCTTACACTGGAAGATGTCAGACGGGTTGAAGGGCCCAACTATTTCTCGACAACTGCTGATGTTCGGGTCGAAAAGAATGGTCGTCCGATGGGCAGCCTGCATCCCGAAAAGCGCGACTATCCAGTTGCGCGCATGCCCACAACAGAGGCCGCGATCGACTATCGCTTTTTAGGCGATCTTTATGTTGTGATCGGCGATCAGCAGGCCGATGGCGGCTGGGTCATGCGGACCTATATCAAACCGCTGGCCAACTGGATTTGGGGCGGGTGTATCCTGATGGCGCTGGGTGGTTTCCTCAGCCTGTCGGACCGGCGGTTCCGGGTCGCAGCGGGCGCGCGCAAGGCCCCAAGTGGCGGAGTACCTGCGGAATGAAGCGCCTTTTCCTGATCTTCGCCCTAATCGCCTCACCCCTGTTTGCGGTGCAGCCTGATGAAGTGCTGGACGATCCGGTTCTTGAACAACGCGCCCGCGATCTAAGCACCGGGCTGCGGTGCCTTGTTTGCCGCAACGAAAGTATCGACGAAAGCAACGCTGATCTGGCCCGTGACCTGCGCCTATTGTTGCGCGAGCGTCTGGTTGCCGGGGACACGGATGATGAGGCGATCCGGTTCATTGTAGATCGTTACGGCGAGTATGTCTTGCTGAAGCCAACCGTTACAGGGTCGAACCTGATGTTGTGGCTGGCCGGTCCGATCATGCTATTGATCGCCGCTGCGATGGGGTGGAATTTCCTGAGAAAACGTTCGGACGTTCAGGCCGCGGGCTCGGATACGCTCAGCGAGGCGGAAAAGAAGCGGCTGGAACAAATTCTCAAGGACTGACCCTTGGTCGGTCTTTCCCTTGTGATGGAATTGCGTCAGGGTTTGCCCAAGACTGTTGTTTGGGGGGATCCTGATGAATTACGAAACCGTGTTGCTGGACATCTCGGACAATCTGGCGGTGCTGACATTGAACCGGCCCGACAAGATGAACGCGATGACAGCGCAGATGCGGGCCGAGATCGCTCATGCGATGAAACAGGCAGCGACTGATGCGCGTGCGGTGGTGCTGACTGGCGCGGGCGCTGCCTTTTGTTCCGGGCAGGATCTGGGGGATGCGTCCAGCACCGGCAAGATCGACCTTGAGCGAACCTTGCGCGATGAATACGAACCGATGCTGGAAACGATCTACAACTGCCCCGTGCCGACCATCGCGGCGGTGAACGGTGCAGCGGCGGGGGCAGGGTGCAATATGGCGCTATGTGCCGATGTAGTGATTGCCACGGAAAGCGCCTATTTCCTGCAAGCCTTCGCGCGGATCGGGCTGTTGCCGGATGCGGGCGGCACTTGGTTCACGCCGCGCCAGATGGGGTTTGCCAAGGCGATGGGCGCCGCACTTTTCGCTGACAAGATCAGCGCCCGGCAAGCAGATGAGTGGGGCATGATTTGGGAGGCCGTCCCAGACGCGGAATTCGACGCACATTGGCGCAAACGGGCGACTTATCTGGCAAATGGTCCGACCGCAGGGTTCAGCGCGATCAAGAAAGCGATCCGTGGTACTTACGAAAAAACGCTGGACGAACAACTGACAATCGAGGCCCATTTGCAGGGCGAATGCGGACGTTCGCGTGATTTTGCCGAAGGTGTCGTGGCCTTCATGGAAAAACGCCCCCCGAAATTCGAGGGGCGCTGACCGTCAGGCGCGGCGGCGGCGGCGTGTCCGTCGCTCGGGCGCGGCATCCTCACCCGTGCCGTCCGAGGCCGATGAGAACGGCCCCAGCGCATCCGTGATCTGATCCAGAGTAGGGCGCACACCACGCGGCGCGCTGTCCAGCGCTTCGCGCATCTTGCGCAGGTGATCGGGCATCGTGCCGCAGCAGCCACCGATGATTGTTGCGCCTGCATCGCGGGCCATGGCCGCATACTGTCCCATCAACTCGGGCGTGCCGTCATAGTGGATATGGCCGTTCACATATTTGGGGATACCCGCATTGCCTTTCGAGATCACAGGACGTTCGGTGCCCTGTGCCGCAAAGCCCAGAACTGTACGCAAAATGTCCGATGCTCCGGTGCCGCAATTTGCGCCAAAGGCCACGGGCGGGTTCGGTAGCGTTTCAACCAATTGCGCCAGGTCAGCCGAAGTCACGCCCATCATTGTGCGCCCGGCCGTGTCAAAACTCATGGTGCCGCACCACGGCATGTCCGCCAGTGCAAAGGCCTCTGCGGCGGCACGGAATTCCTCAGGTGCGCTGATGGTTTCAAGCCACAGCACATCAGCACCGCCTGATTTCAACGCTTCGGCCTGCTCGTGGAACATCTCGACGGCACCTTCATGAGAAAGGCTGCCCACGGGCTCCATAATCTCTCCGGTCGGCCCGACCGAGCCCGCGACGATCACGGTGCGGCCGGCCTTGTCGGCCACCTCACGGCCCAGCTCCGCCCCGATGCGGTTCAACTCAGCCACGCGGTTCTGCGCGTCGTGGAGTTTCAAACGGGCGGATGTACCGCCAAAGGTGTTGGTCAGGAACAGATCGCTGCCCGCATCGACCGAGCCTTGATACAAAGCCTTGATCTTGTCAGGCGCGTCTACATTCCACAGCTCAGGCGCGTCACCGGATTGCAAGCCCATGTTGAACAGGTTTGTTCCGGTGGCCCCATCGGCCAGAATCGCGTCTTTGGTTTCCAGAAGTTTCGTCAGTGCGTTTGTCATTGGGCTATCCCAAAAAGTCGGCGAAGCCGATAAAACTAAGAAGTCCCGTGTCTCATGACCGGGACTTCAAAGCAAATTCATAAATCTCATGAAGATCATGAGGCGGGGCGAATTCCCTCAGTCGGTTTCGCTGAGAACCTGCGCCTTGGCTTGGGGCAGCAGCTCGGCCATCTTGGCACGAATTTCGTCATCCGACGACAGCGAGCCCAGATCGCCAGAGACCTTGCGCACGACATCTTCGTGTCCGGCCTCCTCGAAATCGGCGATCACAACAGTTTTGGCGTATTCCTCAGCGTCGGCACCGGACTTGCCCAGCTTTTCCGCGGCCCACAGGCCCAGCAGCTTGTTGCAACGCGCCTGCGCCTTGAACTGCATTTCCTCATCATGGGCGAATTTGGCTTCAAATGCGTTTTCGCGTTCGTCAAACGTGGTCATGGGTTGGGGACCTCTTCGGTTATATCTTCTTGATTGATGATATGACGATAGCCGCGCCCGGACGCAAGGGATTTGCGCTGCGTCAAAGCCTCTCGGTTTACTGCGCTTGCGGGAAAAGGGGGGTTGGACTATGAGAGCGCCAAGAAGCGGGAATATTCCCGCTCGTCAGTCTGGAAGGGTCGCTTATGGCGCGTCGCAAGAAAATCTACGAAGGCAAGGCAAAAATTCTGTATGAAGGCCCCGAGCCGGGTACGATCGTCCAGTACTTCAAGGATGATGCCACTGCCTTTAACGCGGAAAAGAAAGACGTGATCGACGGCAAGGGCGTTCTGAACAACCGCCTGAGCGAGTTTTTCATGACCGGTCTGAACCAGATTGGCGTTCCGACGCACTTCATCCGCCGCCTAAACATGCGTGAACAACTGGTGCGTAGCTGCGAGATTGTGCCGTTGGAAGTGATCGTGCGCAACTATGCTGCCGGGTCGATGTCCAAACGTCTGGGCATTGCCGAAGGCACGCAATTGCCGCGTCCGATCGTCGAGTATTGCTACAAGGATGACGCTCTGGGTGATCCACTGGTGACCGAGGAACATATCGCCGCCTTTGGCTGGGCCAGCCAGCAGGACATGGATGATATTCTCAGCCTTGCGCTGCGGGTGAATGATTTCCTCAGCGGCATGATGCTGGCGGTAGGCATTCGTCTGGTCGATTTCAAGATCGAGATCGGGCGCGTGTACGAAGGCGATTTCCAGCGCTTGATTATCGCCGATGAAATCAGCCCCGACAGTTGCCGTCTGTGGGACATCGAAAGCGGTCAGAAGCTGGACAAGGACGTATTTCGTCGCGATCTGGGCAGCCTGACGGATGCCTATTCCGAGGTCGCGCGCCGTCTGGGCGTTCTGCCCAAAAGCAATGTGACCAAGCCTACGCTGATCAACTGATCTGCCTCGCTTGCGTGGAATACTGGAAACGCCGTGCCCTTGCGCGGCGTTTTTGCTTTTGCGCCGGTTCCTGCGGCAAACTGCGTGCGGACAAGGGTTGTCGAATGGCAAAAGGCGCGCTATCCCCCGCGCAACGGAACGGGCCGCGACTTTTGGCCCTTAGCTGGAGTTGCAGGAATGAAAGCACGTGTGCATGTGATGCTCAAGAATGGGGTTCTCGACCCGCAGGGCGAGGCCGTGCGCCACGCATTGGGTGCCATGGGCTTTGATCAGGTCGAAGGCGTGCGTCAGGGCAAGGTGATCGACCTTGAGCTGGCCGACGGCGCGACCGAAGCCGACGTGACCCAGATGTGCGAAAAACTGTTGGCAAACACGGTCATCGAACGCTACGAGATCGAACTGGTCTAAGCGGATGCGGGCGGCGCGTCTAATCACCTATCGCCAGCCGCTCGAGCTGGCCTCGGTTTCCGATCCGGAACCGGGAGAGGACGGTGTGGTTCTGCGCGTGCTGGCCTGCGGCGTGTGCCGTTCCGACTGGCACGCATGGTCCGGTGCGGACCCCGATGTTGTCCTTCCCATGATTCCCGGACACGAATTCTGCGGCGAGGTGGTTGCGGTTGGAAAGCGTGTTGGCCGTTGGAAGGTCGGAGACAGGGTGATCGCGCCCTTCATTCTGGCTTGCGGCCATTGTCCGGATTGCGCGCAAGGCCATCAAACAATCTGCGCCGATCAGGTGGTGCCTGGCTTTACCTGCGATGGCGCGTTTGCTGAATATGTCTCGGTGGCGCATGCAGATGCCAATCTTTCGGTGTTGCCTGACACAATGGCTCCTGAAATTGCTGCTGCCTTGGGCTGTCGTGTCACGACGGTCTGGCAGGCCCTGGTGGGGCGTGCGCAGTTGCAAGGCGGTGAATGGCTAGCGGTTTTCGGCGGCGGTGGAGTAGGGATATCGACCCTGTTGCTGGGCAAGGCGCTGGGTGCGCGCGTGATCGTTGTGGATATCGCCGACGACAAGTTGAACTACGCCAAAACTTTGGGTGCAGATGTGGTGGTCAACGCGGCGACCAGCAATGCGCCAGAGGCTATTAAGGATATCACCTGCGGTGGTGCCCATGTCGCGATCGAGGCTCTTGGGATCGAAACTACTACAATCGCCGCTATGAAATCCCTGCGTAAGCTGGGTCGCATGGTGCAAATAGGAATGCCCGCCGGACCGCATAGCAACATGACCTTGCCGATGGATGCGCTTTATTCCGGTCAGCTTGCCGTATTCGGAACCCGCGGTATGCCCAGCTGGCGCTACCCCTCGCTTTTGTCGTTGATCGCAGGGGGCAGTGTTGACCTGAGCCCACTGGTGACGCGGCATATTTCTTTGTCCCAGGTAAGTGAGGAACTTGCCGCCTTTGACCACCCGACACCCCCCGGCGTCGCGGTTGTCACCGATTTCACGCATTAGGAGGCCCCGCCATGCGCGCAGCAGTCATCGTATTTCCCGGCTCCAACTGTGACCGGGACCTGGCCGTGGCCTTTGAACAGGCCGGTTTTCAGGTCGACATGGTTTGGCACAAGGATGCCGCTCTGCCCGAGGGCGTGGATATCGTGGGCGTGCCCGGCGGGTTCTCGTACGGTGACTACCTGCGTTGCGGTGCGATTGCCGCGCAGTCACCCATCTGCAAGGCGGTTGTCGACCATACCGAGCGTGGTGGCTATGCCGTAGGGATTTGCAACGGTTTTCAGATATTGACCGAGACCGGGATCTTGCCGGGGGCGCTGCTGCGCAATGCGGGCCTGAAGTACATCTGCAAGACCGTCGGCCTGAAAGTTCAAACCAGCGACAGCGCCTTTACGCAGGGCTACAACGCAGGTGACGAGATCGGCGTGCCGATTGCCCATCATGATGGAAACTATTTTGCTGACGACGCAACATTGTCCACGCTTCGTGATCAAGATCGCATCGCATTCACCTATACCGAGAATCCGAATGGCTCGGTCGGGGACATCGCAGGCATCTTGTCGGAAAACCGCAGGGTTCTCGGGATGATGCCGCACCCTGAACGGGCGGCGGATCAGGGCCATGGCGGCACGGACGGAACGGCATTGTTCCGCGCATTATCAGGCGTTCTTGCTCCGGCGTGACTTGAGGAACCGATTCAGCCCGCGTAGTTTCCGGGGCATGAGTTCCGACAATCGTTCAGGCTGGTCTTCTTTCAAGACCCCGTTTCAAGGCGCCCCTTTGGGGTGGCGATTGCGCGTTGCGGTCACGGTTCTTCTTCTGGCAACCGTGGCAACGATTTGGGTCACGAACCGGTTGCTGACCGACCGCTTTACTGAATCCACACGCAACCGCGCTGAACTGCGGCTGGCTTTGTACTCCGGAAATTTGCTGAGCGAACTACGCCGCAATGCTATTGTTCCGCAGCTTTTGGCGCGCGATCCCAGCCTGATCTCGGCCTTGCAGTCCAGTGACTATACGCTCTCCAGCCAACGCTTGATTTCATTTGTCGAGGAAATCGGTGCAGCCTCACTGATGCTATTGGACGGTGATGGTCTGACACGGGCGGCGACGGACAGGAACCGTCTTGGCGAAGGGCACAGAAACTCGCCTTATTTCATTGATGCGGTTCGCTCCAACGCGACGATCTTCACAGTGATACAGACAGAGTCCGGTGGATACAGCTTTGTCTATTCGCGCCGGATTGAGGCAAATGCCGAAGTCCTCGGTGTCATCGTGGTCGAGGTCGATTTGCAAAAGTTCGAACGCGCTTGGGCCGGAATCTCGGATGCCGTTATGGTGGCGGACAGCACCGGGACCGTGATCCTTTCGACCGAACCCAAATGGCGCGGACTGGACGAAAACACTGCCATTCAACGCCAATCGCCGGATTCTGCCATCGAACGCGCCATACGTGCCACCGCAGATTGGACAGCCCTGCCTGCCGACGCCTATGTGCAGGGTGAGGCCGTGATGCGCATGGAAACCCGCATTCCGTTTCGTGGATGGAAGATGACATCATTCACGACCTATTCCTCTATCCGCGAAAAAGTGAACAGCGTCATCGCGTTGGAGATCATGGGCTTTGCGATTCTTCTGGCGCTGGCCTTCTATGCGCTCAGCCGCCGAGCCACGTTCCGCATGACGCTGTTTCAACGCGAGTCGGCAGAGCTTCGCGCATTGAACGCCCGCTTGCAGCGGGAAATTGCTGAACGTGAACGGGTAGAAAAGACGCTGGAAGTGGCTGAGCAGACGCTGGCACAAAGCTCGAAACTTGCGGCGTTGGGTGAGATGTCGGCAGCCGTCAGTCATGAGCTTAATCAACCTCTGGCTGCAATGAAAACCTATCTGGCCGGGGCACGCCTTTTGCTGCGCCGCAACCGTCCCGAAGAGGCATTGGCCAGCTTTGGTCGCATAGACGGGCTGATTGAGCGGATGGGGGCGATCACCCGCCAGCTCAAGTCTTACGCAAGAAAGGGGGCGGACGCGTTTTCCCCTGTAAATCTTGGCGAAGCGCTGGCCTCGGCCTTGTCAATGATGGAACCGCAGTTGCGGCAACGCCATGTTAAGATCACTCAGATTCTGCCCGAAGAACCGGTATTGGCCATGGGCGACCGGATGCGGATCGAGCAGGTTATGGTAAACCTCTTGCGCAACGCGCTGGACGCCACCAAGTCAGTATCTGAGCCCGACGTTGAAATCATTTTGGCAGCAGGCGATATGGCGGTGTTGACGGTGCGCGACAATGGGCATGGTATCGAAGATATCGAGAACCTGTTCGAGCCGTTCTATACAACCAAGCAGCCGGGCGACGGGGTTGGGCTGGGGCTTGCCATCTCCTCTGGGATCGTGAACGACCATGGAGGACGGCTGACCGCCCGCAATAGTCCCAACGGGGGCGCGGTGTTCGAGATGCAGTTGCCAATACTTGGAAGCGATGGCCTAGAGGCCGCGGAATAACGGGGTAAGAAAATGGCACAAGCCATGAAGATCGCCATTGTGGACGACGAACAGGATATGCGCCGGTCGATCAGTCAATGGCTGGCACTGTCGGGATATGACACCGAAACCTTTGCCAGTGCCGAGGATGCGCTCAAGGTATTAGGGCCGGACTACCCCGGCATCGTGATCTCGGACATCAAGATGCCCGGTATGGACGGCATTCAGTTGCTGAAGAAACTCATGGGCGCGGACAGTACACTGCCGGTCATCATGATCACCGGGCATGGGGACGTGCCTATGGCGGTTGAGGCGATGCGCGTGGGCGCGTTCGACTTTCTGGAAAAGCCCTTCAACCCCGACCGGATGTCCGAACTGGCCAAACGCGCCAGCAACGCCCGTCGTCTGACGCTCGACAACCGGGCTTTGCGGCGTGAGTTGTCCGATGGCACCCAGATCATGAGCAAACTGATCGGGGCCAGTCCGGTCATGGAGCGCCTGCGCGAAGATATTCTGGATCTGGGACAAGCCGATGGGCATGTTCTTATCGACGGTGAAACCGGAACTGGCAAGACATTGGTGGCGCACGCTCTGCACGCCGTTGGCAGTCGGGCAGGCAAGAAATTCGTCCTGATCTCATGCGCAGCCTTGGAGGAAGAGGCGCTGTCCAAACGGTTGTTCGGGCCTATGATGCCCGAGGATGCGCAATTGCCTGCCATTGAAGAGGCGCGTGGCGGCACGCTGGTGCTGGAAGATGTCGAAGCGTTGAGCGACACGTTGCAGGCGCGATTGCTGAGCGTGATGAATGATCAGGGCACACCTGCCGAGACCCGCATTATCGCAATTTCGAATTTGCAGGAAGCGGGAAAGACCTCGGAAGATGTTCTGCGACCGGACTTGTTCTATCGGTTGGCTGCGCTGCGCATCACCATGCCGCCGCTGCGCCAGCGCGGCGAAGATATCCTGACGCTATTCACGCGCCTTAGCGAGCAATTTGCCGAGGAATATGGCTGTGATGCACCGCAGGTCAGTGCGCAGGAGGCCGCGCAGCTGTTGCAGGCACCGTGGCCGGGTAATGTGCGGCAGCTTATTAACATTGCGGAACGTGCGGTTCTGCAATCACGGCGCGGGTCTGGAACGATCGCATCGTTGTTGATGTCGGATCATGAAGAGATGCAACCGGTTATGACCACAGAGGGCAAGCCGCTGAAAGAATATGTTGAGGCGTTCGAGCGGATGCTAATCGACAATACCATGCGCCGACACAAAGGCTCGATCGCTTCGGTGATGGATGAGCTGTGTCTGCCGCGTCGGACGTTGAACGAAAAGATGGCGAAATACGGGTTGCAACGCTCGGACTATTTGTGACGGTTGGGAGGGGGCCAGCCCCCTCTTGAGCCTGTGGCTCAATTCACCCCCGAGGTATTTTTTAAACAGAAGAAGGTTTGGGAGCGTGCTGGATTGAGGCGGCATGCAGTTTGCCCATTGTCTTTTCCACAGGACTGCTTTTATTGTACCCGAACGGGCCGGGCCATTTTTGTGCCCTGAAGTCCCGAATCTTTGAGTTTCGCTGCGAGGTCGCAGGTGGTGACATCTTCCCACACTGGCTGAGCAGGCCGATTGTGCCCCGATCAAGGGGCAGTTGAACGCCTGAACCCGTGGATGCGGGTGAAAGGAATATAATGGGCAGACAGCGTCAAGGCGCGTCTGTCGGAGAAGAACCGCGATGACGCGCGCGCAACGATTGACTATACGGGCAGGGGGCCACAGCGCCAGACCCTGCCGCGCGCCGTCCGAAATCGCCCGTACAAGACACCTCCCCAAAAGTGCCTGTCCGCCTGGACGGGTCAGGACAACGCGTTTGGCGCGGTGCACCAAGGACAAATGGCTAAGAAAATGCTTATCGATGCCACCCACGCCGAGGAAACTCGGGTTGTGGTGGTCGATGGAAACAAGGTCGAGGAATTCGATTTTGAATCCGAAAACAAACGCCAGCTCGCTGGTAACATCTATCTTGCAAAAGTAACACGGGTCGAGCCGTCGCTGCAGGCGGCTTTTGTGGACTATGGCGGGAACCGGCATGGGTTCCTTGCGTTTTCCGAGATTCATCCGGACTATTACCAGATCCCCGTCGCCGACCGCGAGGCGCTGATGGAGGAAGAGCGCGCCTATGCCGAGGCGATGAAAGCGCGCGACGAGGCTGAGGAAGCGAAGCCCAAGAAGCGCCGGTCGCGGTCGCGGAGCAAGGCAGCGGATGTGAAAACCGATGATGCAGTGGAAACGCTGGAGGTGTCGTCGGAACCGTCGGGCATGGAAACCATTGACCTGGATGACGGGGATGAGAACGCCGATATGGCCGTTCCCGAAGGTTCGTCTCCGGTCGATCGCGTTGCGGAAACGCCGGTTGAGGAACCCGAAGAGGATGCGGCTTCCGAGGATACTCCGGCTGAGACTGAAGAAGCGGATACTGAGGTTGCATCGGAAGATGACCAGCCGGATGTATCGGTGGAGCCAGAGCTCGCAGAGGAATCTGAGCCTGATGCTGCCATTACGGATGACGCGGTGGCAGAAGAAGCTGCGGAGACCGAAGAGGCAGAAGGAAAACCTGAGGACGAGGGCGAGGCGCGTGCAGATGCGACGGCCAAGGATGACACGATTGAATCAGTGGCGGATGAGGATGACAGCGAAGACATTCGTCCTCCGCGCAAACCGCGCCCGCGTCGGTACAAGATTCAAGAGGTCATCAAGGTCCGCCAGGTTCTGCTGGTGCAGGTCGTCAAGGAAGAGCGGGGCAATAAAGGTGCCGCACTGACCACCTATCTCTCGCTTGCAGGGCGTTATTGCGTGTTGATGCCGAATACCGCGCGTGGCGGTGGGATCAGTCGCAAGATCACCAACGCTCCGGATCGTAAGAAGCTGAAGGAAATCGCTGCCGAGATTGACGTTCCCACGGGCGCAGGTCTGATCATTCGGACCGCTGGCGCCAAGCGTACCAAGTCCGAGATCAAGCGCGACTACGAATACCTGCAGCGCATGTGGGAACAGATCCGCGAACTGACGCTGAAATCCATCGCGCCAGCTAAGATCTATGAGGAAGGCGACCTCATCAAACGGTCGATCCGCGACCTTTACAATCGCGAGATCGACGAGGTTCTGGTCGAAGGCGAGGGCGGCTATCGCATCGCCAAGGACTTCATGAAAATGATCATGCCGTCACACGCCAAGAACGTGAAGCGGTATGAGGATTCGTTGCCTCTATTTGCGCGTTATCAGGTGGAAAGCTATCTGGCTGGGATGTTCAACCCTACCGTACAGCTGAAATCCGGCGGCTATATCGTGATCGGCGTGACTGAGGCGCTTGTGGCGATCGACGTGAACTCGGGGCGGGCGACCAAGGAAGGCTCGATCGAGGAAACCGCGCTCAAGACCAACCTTGAGGCGGCCGAGGAAGTCGCGCGCCAGCTGCGCCTGCGCGATCTGGCCGGTCTGATCGTCATCGACTTTATCGATATGGACGAGCGTAAGAACAACTCGGCTGTCGAAAAGCGCCTGAAGGACAAGTTGAAAACCGACCGTGCCCGCATTCAGGTGGGTCGGATTTCCGGCTTTGGACTGCTTGAGATGAGCCGTCAGCGCCTGCGCCCCGGTATGCTTGAGGCGACGACACAGCCTTGTCCGTCGTGCCATGGCACAGGGCTGATCCGCTCGGATGATAATATGGCGCTGACCATTCTGCGCCAGATCGAAGAAGAGGGCACGCGTCGTCGTTCGCGCGAGGTATTGGTACGCTGCCCTGTCAGCATTGCGAACTTCCTGATGAACCAGAAGCGCGAGCATATCGCGCAGATCGAGGCACGCTATGGCCTGTCGGTTCGGATCGAAGGCGATATTCATCTGGTCAGCCCCGATTTCTCGATGGAGAAGTTCAAGACTGCCAGCCGAATTGTGCCCGAAGCCACCGCGCCTGTTGTGTCGGTGGACGCATCCTTGATGGATCTCGTGGATGCAGATGAAGAGGAAAAGGTCGAGGAAGAAACGCCTGTAACCGATGAAGAGGCGAAACCCAAACGCAAACGTCGTCGTCGGCGGCGCAAGAAAAGCAACGGGAATGGCGATCAGGCCGAGGGCACTGCGGACGAGGCTGAAAGCCTGGACGAACCCTCTACGGAAGATGCACCTGCCGAAGCGGATGCGGCCGAGAAAAGCGACGAGGAAGCAGAGGTCAAACCAAAGCGCCGTCGCGCACCGCGCCGCAAAAAGAAAGAAGAAGCACCGGTTGAAGATGAAGTCAGCGCCGAGGCGTCTGATGAGGCCGAGACACCTTCGGAACCCCTTGAAGCGGCAGCGGTTGAAGAACCGCGTGTCGAAGCTGCCGAAGAACCTGCGGCCGAGGCGTCAGAGGATTCCCAAGAAGCGGAGCCTGCAGTCGCAGCGGATGAACCTGTGGCAGAACCCGAAACCGAAGAAGTTTCCGAAGAAGGAGCTGCAGCAGAACCTGTTGAAGAGCTTAGCGCCGAGCCAACCGCCGAACCCGTTGCCGAAGCCACGGAAGAACCTGCAGCGGAACCCGTCGCTGAAGCTCCGCAAGAGCCTGTGGTCGAAGAACCGGTTCTTGAGGTTGTGTCGGACGAACCTGAAAAGCCCGCTAAGCCGAAAAGGCGTGGGTGGTGGTCATTGGGACAGTGACCAAAGGGCGGGCCAATGGCCCGCCTTTTTTGTTCAGTATTGAAACAATTCTAGCCGATTTTCTGGATGATGTAGATCTGATGCCCGTCTGCTTCGTCCTGAGAAACGAGGCGATGACCGCTTTCCGCGCAAAAATGCGGAACGTCGACAACGGCTGCAGGATCGTCGGCTAAGACGCGCAACAACGCGCCTTCTGGCATAGATTTCAGCCGCTTACGTGCCTTGAGGACGGGTAGGGGGCATAGCAGCCCCAAAGCATCAAGTGTATCAGATGGGTTTGACATAGGCCTGAAATATTTCCAACTTGGCTGGGTGTCCAGCGTGCAACCACGAGGATGTGACCGAATGGCCCCGTGACGTTCACGGCCTCATACCATATGTGCTGAAACATGTTCGGAATTGATATCATAGACGCGGGCCTGCTGCCTGCTATGTTCATCGCGATGCTGGGCGGGCTGATCAGTTTTCTGTCGCCTTGCGTTTTGCCCATCGTTCCGCCTTATCTGGCGTATATGAGCGGCGTGTCGATCAACGAAATGCAGGATCAGGCGGCCGCTAGACGCAAGGCAACTCTGACGGCGTTGTTCTTTGTGCTTGGCCTGTCGACTGTCTTCCTGTTGCTGGGCTTTACCGCATCGGCCTTCGGGGCCTTTGTGCTGCAAAATCAAGTGCTGTTCGCAAAGCTGTCGGGCGCGGTTGTTATCGTGTTCGGCCTGCACTTTCTGAACGTGTTCCGCATTCCTTTCCTGGACCGGGAAGCGCGGATTGAAACGGGCGACTCGGGTGGTTCCGTGTTTGGAGCCTATATTCTGGGCCTTGCATTCGCCTTCGGCTGGACGCCCTGCATCGGGCCGCAACTGGGGGCGATTCTGTCTCTGGCCGCGTCCGAGGCCTCGGTCGCTCGGGGAACTTTGTTGCTGGGCGTTTATGCGGCCGGGCTGGGTATTCCGTTCCTGCTGGCAGCGATGTTCCTGAACCGCTCGATGACTGTGATGAACAAGATCAAACCGCACATGGCGACGATCGAGAAAGTCATGGGTGGCCTGCTGCTGTTCGTAGGTATCATGCTGATCACCGGCCTGTTCACTCAGTTCAGCTGGTGGCTGCTGGAAACCTTCCCTGCGTTGGCAAATTTCGGTTAAAAACCGGACCCCTCTTACCTTGCCGGTAACGCTGCGCTAACCTGCGCCGCAGAAGGTAAGTGCATGCGCAGTCACGACAATCACAGGCAGGTCAAACGACGTCGGGTGTTCTATATTCCCGGCTATGACCCCATTCATCCCCGCCGGTACCGAGAGCTTTACCGGACCGAAAGCGCGGCTCAGGCGGCCCTATCAGGGTATGAAATCACACTATCGCCGAGAACTGGCGATGGGCCTTATGGTTGGCACGTGCGATCCGTGCAGGACGGGACGGCGGTAGAGGCCGAGTTTCAGGTGCTCGTGTGGTCGGATATCGTGCGCGACAGCATGTCGAACTCGATACCGGCGACCTATGGGCAACTGATCAGAACTGCGTGGGTCTATATCTCGACTGGGGCTTTGTGGCGATTGATGAAGCTCCGCAAAGGGCCTGTAATCGCGGCGCTTTATCCGGTTGCGATGTTGCTGATCCAGTTGGGTGTCGCTGTCGGTGCCGCGTTGGGGGTATGGGCGCTTCTGTCGTCGATACTGGGCTGGGTGGCCTGCCTTCCTGCCACCGCATTGGGCTATGCTTTGCTGCGATGGTTCCGCAAAATCGACAACCGCCTGTTCGCCTATTACCTGATGCATGACTACGCCTATTCCGCTGCATTACGGGGGCGAACACCAAATGCTTTGCAGCAACGCCTTTGTGAATTCGCGTCGTTGGTCGACGCCGCGCTGAAGGACGATTTGGATGAAGTTCTGGTCGTAGGTCACAGTTCGGGCGCGCATCTTGGTGTCGCCGTCCTGGCCGAGCATATCCGGTCTGCACTCCCTGACAGAGACGGTCCAACACTGTCTTTTCTGTCGCTTGGTCAAGTGGTTCCGATGGTCTCTTTTCTGCCGGACGCGACCGACTTACGCGCTGATCTGCAATTCCTCTCGCAGCAAGAGGGGGTGACGTGGGTCGATGTCTCGGCCCCAGGCGACGGATGCGCCTTTGCGCTTTGTGATCCCGTGTCTGTGACAGGCGTTGGAACCGATGCGAAGAAGTGGCCTTTGGTGCTATCGGCCGCCTTTACGCAGACACTTTCACCAGAGCGGTGGAGGCAGTTGCGTTGGCGGTTCTTTCGGCTGCATTTTCAGTATCTTTGCGCTTTCGACCGGGCGGGAGCCTATGATTATTTCCGTGTGACCGCTGGACCTTTGACGTTGGGTGCACGTTTTGGGGATCGCGCACCGTCCAAATCGCGCATTGATACGCCTGTATCGAAATACCGCTCGGTGGTCGGATGAATCCGCCCAAGCCGACCCCGCGGCCAGACAAGGTCTCGCTTTGGCGGTATCTCAAATTGTTTCGGCAGGATCTTTTGTCGGCCCAGCCACAACGGCTCTACCGGGCATGGATGGCTGAGTTTCGGACTGTTTTCTTACGCTCCTACATGATCAACCAGCCGGAGCTGGTTGAAACTGTATTGAAAAAGAGGCCCGACGACTTCCCCAAGTCCAATCGCATTGCCGAAGGCCTGCGCCCTTTGCTGGGCAACTCGGTGTTTCTGACCAATGGTGACACGTGGAAGCGCCAGCGGCGGATCATTGATCCTGCCTTCGAAGGCGGCCGCCTGAAAGATACCTTTCCGGCGATGCAGGATGCCGCGCAAGCCGCCAGCGATCGGTTGCAGCAAAGCCTGAACCAGATCCTCGAATGCGAGGAGTTCACCAGCCACGCGGCGGCGGATGTGATCTTTCGCACCCTGTTTTCCGTGCCAATCGAGCATGAAGTTGCCGCGCAGGTGTTCACTAAATTCCGCGCCTATCAACGCAGACAGCCCTTGTTGAACCTCGCCGCGTTCCTACCGCTGCCTAGCTGGATGCCTCGGTTGCATTCGCGCCAAACAAAACAAAATGCCCGAGAAATCAGAGAGCTGATCGAACATCTTGTTTCAGCGCGCGCCGCGCTGATCGCCCAAGGTAAGGCGCCAAACGATCTGGCAACCAAGATCATGACGACCCCGGACCCCCAGACTGGCAAGTGTTTCGACACAGACGAGATGGTGGATCAGGTGGCCATCTTCTTTCTGGCTGGCCACGAGACCAGCGCATCCGCATTAGCGTGGGCCCTGTACCTACTGGCACTGTATCCGGACTGGCAGGACAAGGTGGCTGAAGAGGCCGCAGCGCTGGACACCCCCGGCATGACCGCCGTTGCTGGCTTGAAGATCAGCCGCGATGTGTTCCGCGAAACCCTGCGCCTATACCCGCCGGTCCCGATGATGGTGCGGCAGGCCACATGCCCCGAAGTCTTTCGGAACCGGCAGATACAACCCGGTGCTCAGATGGTTATCAGCCCCTGGCACCTGCATCGTCATGAACGCCTGTGGGACAATCCCGACGGGTTCGACCCCGGCAGATGGCACACTGAGAATGGCAAAACCTGCCAGCGCACCGCGTTTATTCCGTTTTCGGCAGGCGCACGGGTCTGTAGCGGGGCAGGGTTTGCGATGGTAGAAGGGCCTTTGATCCTGTCTACGCTGCTGCGCCGCTATAGCTTCGAACTGGTCGAAGGCCAAACACCGGTTCCCGTGGCTCATCTGACCGTTCGCTCAAAAGATGGCATTCGGTTGCGTGTGGTTGAGCGCTAACAAACTACCATCACCAATCACGTTGCTGTATGCGGTTGAAAACAGCGGAATCATTTCGAACGGGAAAACCTTATGTCCAAATCAGAACAGCGCGCGCAAATGGCCAATGGGGCGGGGTTTATCGCCGCTCTGGATCAAAGCGGTGGTTCGACCCCCAAGGCGCTGGCGCTTTATGGTGTTGAGGCATCGGATTACAGCTCGGATGCTGAGATGTTCGGCGAAATCCAGAAGATGCGCGCGCGCATCATTCTGGCCGATGACTTCACTAAGGATAAAGTGATCGGCGCCATCCTGTTCGAACGTACCCTGGGCGAAGAGATCGACGGCAGGAAAGTTGCCGATTACCTGTGGTCGCAAAAAGGGATCGTGCCGTTCCTCAAGATCGACAAGGGGCTAGAGGATGAAGCGAACGGCGTACAGATGATGAAGCCGATCCCTGGCTTGGCGGATACGTTGGCCAAGGCCGACGGTGTTTTCGGCACCAAGGAACGTTCTGTCATCCATGAGGCGAATGCAGAGGGCATCGCCGCTGTGGTCGCCCAACAGTTCGACGTCGCACGCGAGGTTGTTGCAGCTGGTATGGTGCCGATTGTCGAGCCTGAGGTAAACATCAACTCTTCCACCAAGGCCGAGGCTGAGGATATCCTGAAAGCGGAAATCCTGAAGAATCTCAACCAGTTGGAGGACGGGCAGGATGTAATGCTGAAGCTGACCATCCCCAGCACCGCCAATCTTTACGATGCTGTGGCCGATCACCCGCGTGTTCTGCGCGTTGTGGCGCTTTCGGGTGGGTATTCGACTGATCAGGCCTGTGCGCTGCTGTCCGAGAACGGCAAGATGATCGCATCTTTCTCGCGGGCGCTGACCGAGGGTTTGTCGAAACAGCAATCAGATGCCGAGTTCAACGCGGCGCTGGGTGGCAATATCGACAAGATCTTCCAGGCTTCGGTCTGATCTGACCTAAACCGGTTTTGTGAATTCGCGGCGCAAACGCGCCGCTTTTTCACGCATCACGCACCCTTCCGCGTGATCATTCACAAGCCCCATCGCCTGCATGAAAGCAAAAACCGTGGTGGGGCCCACGAATTTCCAGCCCCGTTTCTTCAAATCCTTCGACATCGCAATGGACTCGGCCGAGGTTGAGGCCGTTTGCGGAACCGGGGGCATTGTCGTCTCATACCGCCACACATAGGCTGCCAGCGACCCCTCGGCCGCAATCAATTCCTGCGCCCGTTGGGCGTTGTTGATCACGGCCTCGATCTTGCCGCGATGCCGGATGATACCTGCATCCTGCAACAACCGTTCCACATCCGCGTCATCAAATTGCGCCACCTCTTTGATATTGAAATGTTTAAACGCTTTACGGAAATTTTCGCGTTTGGACAGGATTGTGCGCCAGCTTAAGCCGGATTGAAAACTTTCGAGGCAGAGCTTTTCGAATAACCGTTGATCATCCGCGACTGGATATCCCCATTCAGCATCGTGATACGCAAAGAACTCAGGTGCGGCCTGACACCAGGCGCATCTGGGTTGGCCGTCCGGGCCTTGTACGGTCTTCAACATGTTTGTACCCTTTTTGTTCCATTGACGCTACTGCGCCTCAGGCCAAAAAGCAATCGCTCACGGACGGTTGCGGTACCAGTTCAGTACATAGACCCGAATTGCCGACGCTAACCCGATATCAGGGTCACGCTCCACATCAATCTGCGCAGCCAACGCATTGATAGGCATCTGTTTTTGCTTTGCAATATCCCGAAATGCGGACCAAAATTCATCCTCAAGCGAGACCGAAGTTCGGTGCCCTTTGAGGGTCACAGAGCGTTTGACAGGGCGCCCGCTCATTCATCTAACTCGTGATTGTCCAGATCGCGTGTCTGTTTTTCTCGATCCAGCCGGTCCGCCTCTTTCTGAGCTTTACTGCGCCCGAAAGCGACGGCGTTCTGGTCAGCGCGGGCCTTTTTGTTGGCCCGCGCTTTTTCCTTGCGGTACCGGTTCAGATTGACCGGTTTGCCCATCAGTCCCTTGGACCAATCATCTGTTCGGGGCGGACAACTGCGTCAAAGGTCGCCTCATCCACGAAACCCAGCGCGATGGCCTCTTCTTTCAAAGTCGTGCCATTCTTGTGCGCGGTTTTGGCAACCTTAGTGGCGTTGTCATAGCCAATGGTGGGGGCCAGCGCTGTCACCAGCATCAGCGATTCCTTCATCAGCTTGTCGATGCGTGGTTCGTTGGCTTGGATGCCTAGTAGCATCCGTTCCGTAAAGCTGTCCGCAGCATCGCCCAGCAACTGGATGGATTGCAGCAGGTTGTAGGACATCATCGGGTTGTAGACGTTCAGTTCAAAATGACCCTGACTACCTGCGAATTTGATCGCGGCGTCATTGCCCATCACATGGGCTGCTACCTGGGTCAGTGCTTCGGCCTGAGTCGGGTTCACTTTACCGGGCATGATGGACGAGCCGGGCTCATTCTCGGGCAGGATCAGTTCACCAAGGCCTGAACGAGGACCGGACCCCAAAAGCCTGATATCATTGGCGATCTTGTAGCAACTACCGGCAATTGTCGCCAAAGCGCCAGACAGGAATACCATGGCATCATGCGCGGCCAGCGCCTCGAACTTGTTGGGCGCGGTGACAAAGGGCAGGCCGGTGATTTCTGCCATATTGGCTGCCACAGCCTCGCCCCATCCGTGCTGCGTGTTCAAACCGGTACCTACAGCTGTACCGCCTTGGGCCAACTCATAAATGCCGGGCATTGCAGCGTTTACACGTGCGATTCCCTGTCGGATTTGATGGGCATAGCCGCCAAATTCCTGGCCAAGCGTCAGCGGGGTCGCGTCTTGCGTATGGGTACGGCCGATCTTGATGATATCTTTGAACTCATCCGCTTTCTGTTCCAGTCCACTGGCCAGCTTTTCCAGGCCGGGCAAGAGGACATCCCGAACGCTCATCGCGGTTGCGATATGCATGGCGGTTGGGAAGGTGTCGTTTGACGATTGCCCCATATTGCAGTGATCATTGGGGTGCACCGGGTCCTTCGATCCGATTACGCCGCCGAGAATCTCGATGGCGCGGTTTGCAATCACCTCGTTCGAGTTCATGTTCGATTGGGTGCCGGAGCCGGTTTGCCACACTACTAGCGGGAAGTTGTCGTCGAACTTCCCTTCAAACACCTCACCAGCCGCCTGAATTACAGCATCCGCAATCGTTGCGTCCAGTTTGCCGTTTGCCTTGTTCTGCATGGCGCAGGCTTTCTTGATCACCCCTAGCGCACGCACGATGGCGACGGGCTGTTTTTCCCAGCCGATGGGAAAATTCATGATCGAGCGTTGCGTCTGCGCGCCCCAATACTTGTCTGAGGGAACCTCCAACGGGCCAAAGCTGTCGGATTCGGTGCGGGTCTGGGACATCGGTCACTCCGTCTTGTATGCCGTTGCATGCCGTTTACGCACAACTTTAGCATCATGCAATCGGCCAGTTGCGCGCACCATAAACTTAAGGTGGGCAAAGGTATAGATCGTGCCGAGTGTCATTTTCTTCTGTTAAACTTCAAACGGACCATTGTACGCGCCGGTAGGTGAGCTAGAATAAAACATCATCATTTTGGAGGCGCACGTGCTCCTACAAGTTCCGGTTCATTCCTTTAGACTTATTGGCCTTATTGCAGGTTGGGTGGCGTTTTTTTCGGTCGTCGCATTGCCATCGCATGCTGCTGAGATCACGCCCTTTGTCGGTGACTATGTAGGTTCGGCCAATATGGTTGATCAGGATGGCACCGAAACCCCAAGGGACATGAGCGTTTCGATCCAAGAGAACAAAAACGGATTCAATGTCAGTTGGAAAACGACGACCTACAAGCATGACGGGCGCGTGAAAGAGCAGGCCTTCTCGATCGACTTCAACCCCTCTGAGCGATCTGATGTTTTCTCGGCCGCGATGCGCCGAAACGTTTTCGGGCACGAAGTGCCGTTGGACCCGATGCAAGGCGAGCCATTCGTCTGGGGCCGCATCATGGGCGACACCCTGACCGTGTTTTCGTTGTTTATTGATGAAAACGGTGGATACGAGCTGCAGCAATTCGACCGCACCCTGGCGGAGGGTGGGCTTGATCTATCCTTTTCCCGGTTTCGCAACGGGATCAAGTCCCGCTCGGTCGAGACCTTCCTGAAAAAACAATAATCCCGACAGGGTTACTTCCGGAAACTGTCTAGCGACACGACATCAGCGTCATGATGCTCGTCCTGCTCGGCCTCGATTTCAATCGGCGCCTCTGCTATCGGTACCTCATCGTCCTCATCTTCGGCGCTTTCAAAACGCAATCCGAATTCGACAGAGGGATCGACGAAAGTTTTGATCGCAACATACGGAATATACAGCGGTTCCGGCGCATCACCGAAGTTCAGCGTAATTGCAAAACCCGAGTCTCCGACTTCGAGGTTTTCGAACCAGTGCTGCATGACGATCGTCATCTCTTCTGGATATCGCTCGCGCAGCCAATCGGCCATTTCAACGCCGTTCTGACGCGTGTCGAAAGTAATAAAGAAATGATGCGCTCCGGGAAGACCGTTTTCAGAAACGCCGGTCAGAACCGTTTTGATCAGCCCGCGCATGGCGGTGTGCATCAGGTTCCCGTAATCAATGTCCTGCGACATGTGTCATCCTCAAATATGGTGCCCTTCAGCATAAGGGATTCCATTGGAAACGAAAGACCGAGAGTCGCGGGATTGTTCAAAGAAAATACGTTCCGACACCGGCTATGGCCATCAGGGCCAATGTCTTTCCCATGCCGAATTTGAATCGAAATATCAACACTCCAGCGATCAAAGTTAATATCAGGGCGGAGATATTGAGCGTATTTGAAGCGGGCCAGGGCAAACGAACAAGCCCCCACGCTATCTCTGTCACGTCCGTGAAAAAAACATGCAAGGCAAACCAAAGAGAAAGGTTGAGAATCACACCCACAACTGCCGCCGTTATGCCATGCAATGCGGCTGAAAGGCGGGGTCTGGCGGCCAGCTGGTCCAAGTATGGTGCGGTTAGGAATATCCACAGGAAACACGGCACGAATGTAGCCCAAAGCGCAACGATTCCCGCAGCCAACGCCAACGGCAATCCTGCCGTTGTTTGTCCGGTCAGCATGGCGACGAATTGGGTAACAAGGATAAGCGGGCCCGGGGTCGTTTCAGCCAAACCCAATGCGTCGATCATCTGGTTGGTTGTGATCCACTCGTATCTTTGGACGACGGTTTGCGTCATATACGCAAGAACGGCATATGCGCCACCAAATGTTACTACTGCCAAACGGGCGAAAAACCAACCCAGATCGCTTAACAGTTTAGCGCCCGCAATGCTGAGGAGAAACAAAGGTGTCAGCCACAGAGTGATCCAAATCAGACAGGTGCGCACAGGGTTAGTTTGGGGCGAGGAAATGCCCGATACGGAAGACTGGCCCCCATCAAGCCGTAGATACCCCCAAACCGCGGCACTCAGAATAATGACAGGAAAGGGCAGTTGCAGTGCGAAGATGGTCAGAAAACCGAACAGGGCGATAAGTTTGCTTTCGCCACTGGTCAACGCGCGGCGTGACAGATTGCGCAATGCTTGAATGACAATGACGATGACTGTTGCCTTCACTCCTAGAAAGCCCGCTTGGACGAAAGGAAGGTCACCAAACCGAGCGTAAAGCAAAACCAGAGCGCCAATAACTATTGCACCAGGCAGTACAAATAGAGTGCCGGCAATCAAACCGCCGGGCACGCCGCGCAAACGCCAGCCGGCATAGGTGGCCAACTGCATTGCCTCGGGGCCGGGAAGCAGCATGCAAAGTGACAGCGCCCGCAGATAGGTGTGTTCATCCAACCAAGGGCGTTTTTCGACAAGTTCTTCGTGCATCAATGAGATTTGCGCCGCGGGTCCGCCAAAAGATAGCAGGCCAATACGTCCAAAAACACGGATCAACTCGGGGACCGAAGGGGGCGTCATCTGGTTCTGTCCATGAAAACGGCTAGGTATTGCGCTGACGTCAAACGACAGCTGCTGCGAGCAATTCCACTTTCAGTGCGCGAAGTTAGGTCTAAGCAACAAAGAGTTACGGCGGGAATATTGCGTTTTTGTCTTTGGAGTACATTCAGAATAGGTTGAATAGGGCACGGCATGTCACTTGCCTCAGGCACGACCACGCGAAGCTTGGGGTTACCCCATCACGGGTGTTCGCGACCTGACCCTCTGCCCGTTGCTAACGCGCATCAGACAAACGGGTCAAGCGCCCCGCAAAACTATACCCAATCCAACCGCTGCCCGGTCATGCAAACAGGCAATGTATCCCTTGGGAACTGTCCTAATTGCTCGAAAAGCGAGATGAAGTCGAATTGGTTATATGCCTCAACCATTTTGTCGCCGCGAAAGCGCGCCACGACCTGACCCGTCACCTCAACCGGGGCACCATTGTCAGCCCGAGAGGTTTGAACGTGCAAAATACTGGACACCCAATCGCCGTTCTCGATGGTCTTACGTACATCAATTGAGATTTCTCCCAAGATATGGCGAAAAGCCATGACTAAATCACGAAAGTCGTCGGCACCGACCTGCATCTCGGGGATCAACCCCTCAGCCGCTGTATCAGGCGTGAAATACCGATCAATCGCATCGGTGTTGCCGTTTTCCCAAACCTCGGAATACCACTCACGTAGGATCTCTGCATGTGACATCTCAGCTCTCCTGTCTTGCTGGAACAAAGATGAACAAAAGGAGTGAACAAAATCTGAACACTGAAGATAAAATGAGGTGGAGAAATGCAGGTTTCTGTTGCCAGGTACCTGCGAACCCCGCCTTACGCGGCTAGGCGCAAGGGCTTAAGTTTCGGTCTTGTTACTGCTTACGCAGCAACTGCAACCGGAGCACGATTGTCGTTTGCAATTGTACTAGTTTCGCCGATAACGGTGGCAGACAGCCGAGACAAAGCTAACCCCTTTAGACGTTCGTCGATCCTATTTCGGCCCCGAAATCCTCAAACGAAGGATGATTGGTGGAGCCGCCGGGTACCGCCCCCGGGTCCGATCCGCTTATTACGAGCGCGTTTATGTCCATAGTCCCGAGGGACACATCTTATATAGGTGAGGGACGTCGGGGATGCAATTGTTCAGTTTTAGAGCGTGTATTACATAATTACAGTTGCTTACGGTGCTTTATTCAAGTTCGCCACTATCAACCACAGCGCAAGTACCGCTTCGATTCCGCCAAAAGTCAGGGCCTTGACCAAAGGCGGATTGTCCAGAATGACCGACAAGAACCGACCAAGTGCTGCGCCCGCATAGACCACGCCCAGCATCGCATAGGCCATTGGCGCATTAAGCCATAGGACCGCTATTCCCGTCACAACAAACAATCCGCCAACCGAGGCGCGCATCTCGCTCAGCCCCATGGTGCTGTTGGTCGGGGCCAGATCCAGCGCGTTGGCGGTATAGGCCGGAGCCAGAAAGCCAAACAATCCAAAGCCGATGGTCAGCACGGCCGCAATGATATTCAGGACGGATACCATCAGATCCTCGCTAAGCTGGTTTGCGTCGCTGTTCCGCGACATCATGGGCCAGTTTTCGTGTGTATTTTTCAAGCTTTACGAGGCTCTCATCAACCACGTCTGCATCGCCGTTTTCCAGGCCGTCGGCAATCTGGCTGTGCAGCGAAATGATTTCCTCGCGGGACCGGGCGGTGAAGGTGATCATGTTCATCAGTGGCTGCATCGCTTCGACCGCACCCGCCAACTGGTAGGACAACACAGGGTTTCCTGCGCCGTCGACCAAGGCACGGTGGAAGGCCACATCTGACGCGCAGAAAGCTTCATCGGTCAGGCCCGGCTGCGCTTGACGAAAGATCTCGGCCCGCATGGTGGCCAGTTGATCGGCCGTGCGCCGTTGGGCCGACAACCGGGCGCAGGCGCGTTCCAAGGCATAGCGCGCCTCGCAGGCGGTGTCGAAACTGACCGTGTTCATGGACAACAACAGTGTCGACGTAGTGATTTGCTGGGAATAGGCGTCCTCAAAGCTTAACCGATTGACAAAAGCACCGCCGGTCGCGCCCCGTTGCGTGCGGATCAGAGACTGCGCAGCTAGCCGCTTCAAGGCCTCGCGCACCGTCGGGCGCGACACCTGAAATTGGTCGGCCAACTCTGCCTCGGACGGCAAACGCTCATCAACGATCAACTGGCCCGAGACGATGGCATCGCGTATCGCCTGCGCAATCTGCGCGGACAGGTCGGCAGGCTTCTGAGGATCGATTTTCATATTCCGGCACCTGCTGGTACGTTTTTATTTGTCTGACATTTAAAAGTCTGACATTTGAATTGCAAGGACTGAGTCGGGAGGGACAAGTGAGTCGCGCAGTTCTCCGCAACGGGTTTTGGCTGGGGTTTTATGCTCTGATCCTGTGGGCGTGGTGGATGATGTTCACCATGAGCCGCGCAATGGACCTGGACTGGATCGGCCGTCCGGGTCCGATGGGACAGGCCATGGCCGCGATGGATCCGCGGATGGACATGTATATGCCGATGGCCGAGTTCGGCCCCTTGTTCTGGATGTGGGCAATCATGATGGCTGCGATGATGCTGCCGACATTGGTTCCGACCCTGCGCAGCTATGACGACCTGATCCGCAGCGCCAATGGCACGCGGGCAGGGTGGCTGGGCGTGCTGGCCGGTTATTTCGCTGTATGGGTCGGGTTTGCAGCACTTATCACGGCTGTCCAACTGGCGCTGTTGTTCGGTGGCGTGGTTGACATGCTGGGCATCCCCAAATCGACGTTCTTATCCGGCGCTTTGATGATCGCAGTGGGCGCATTTCAATTCACCCGCGCTAAAGAGGTCTGCCACGGCGTCTGCCATGCGCCGATGAGTTATTTTCTGGGCCACTGGAAAACCGGATTTACTGGCGGACTGCGAATGGGGCTAGGACTTGGCGCATTCTGCGTCGGCTGCTGCTGGGGCTTCATGGCGCTTGGTTTTGTTGGTGGCGTCATGAGCTTGTTGTGGATGGGTCTTGCGACCTTCTTCATGGTTCTCGAAAAACTGCCTCAGATCGGGCACGCGATCACGCGTCCGCTGGGGTTTGCTTTGATTGCGGGCGGCGCTCTGCTGCTCATCTATCCCTTTGCTTACGGAGGATAAGCCGATGGCTAAAAACAGAAAAACAGATTCGGACCGCTTGCCGATCAGTCAACGGATCGACAGCCGTATGCCCAACCCCAAACGGCGCGAGATGAGCCCGACCAACTGGGCCATCAAAGGTGAACTGATCCTGAATTGTTCCTGTGACGTGTTCTGTCCCTGTGTGGTCTCGCTGGGCGCGCATCCTCCGACTGAGGGGCATTGTCATGCATGGATGGGCGTCATCATCGACGAAGGTCATTTCGAGGGCGAGGACCTGTCGGGACTGAATGTAGGCCTTCTGGTGGATATCCCGGGCCGTATGGGTGAGGGCCAGTGGAAGGTCGCGGCTTATGTGGATGAACGCGCCAGCGGGAAAGCCTATAACGGTTTGCTGCAAATCTTCAGCGGGCAGGCGGGCGGCACCACCGGGCTGTTCACCATGCTGGTCAGCGAGATCATCGGGGCAGAGCGCGCTCCGGTCGTCATTGAACGCGATGGCACCAAGCGGCGTATCGTGATCGGCCGAAAAATTCAGGGCGAAATTGAAATGATGGCGGGCAAGGATCCGGATCACCCTGTGATGGTCTCGAACTCGAAATACTGGATGGGTCCGGATATCATCGTGGCACGTGGCACCAAATCCAAGGTGCGGGACTATGGCCGGGTGTGGGATTTTGGTGGTAAATCGGCCGAGATTTGCCCAATCGACTGGCATGGACCCAAGTGATGATCACCGCGGCCTATGTGCAGGAGATGGCGCGCTATAATCGCTGGCAGAACAGTCAGTTGAAAGAGTTCTTTAGCGCACTCACCACCGAGGAATTGAACCGTGAGCGCGGAGCGTTTTTTGGGTCGATTCTTGGGACGGCCAATCATCTGCTTTGGGGTGACTGGATTTGGATGTCACGTTTCGACGGAGGCGAAGGACCCGACGGTGGCATTCCGGAAAGCACGGCGATCTGTGCTGATGTCGATGAGTGGGTGGCGTTGCGTGACGTTGTCGATGCCCGGATCGAGGGTTGGGTCACCAGCCTGAAGGATGAGGCGTTGTCAGGGCCCTTCACATGGTTTTCAGCGGCAAAACAAGCCGATGTCACAAAGCCCTACGCGCAATGTGTGATGCATTTCTTCAACCATCAGACACATCACCGGGGTCAAATTCATAAGATGTTGACCGAGACCGGATCGGCAGCGCCGGTCAGCGATCTGGTCTTCTTACCACAGGAGGGATGAATGGCTCAGGTTTCGTTTTCACGTCGGTTGCGCCGGACCCCTTTCTCTGAGGGTGTCGAGGCGGCGGGGGTCAAGGCCTACACAGTCTATAACCGGATGTTGCTACCCACCGTTTTCGAGTCGGTAGAGGCCGACTACCGACACCTCAAGGAACATGTGCAGGTATGGGATGTATCGTGCGAACGTCAGGTCGAGTTGCGCGGCCCGGATGCAGCGCGTTTGATGCAGATGCTGACCCCACGTGATCTGCGCGGCATGTTGCCAGGTCAGTGTTTCTATGTGCCCATCGTGGACGAAACCGGCGGGATGCTGAACGACCCGGTGGCCGTGAAGCTTTCCGAGGACCGCTGGTGGATTTCGATTGCCGATAGTGACCTATTGTTGTGGGTAAAGGGTATCGCCAATGGCTATCGGTTGGATGTTCTGGTGGATGAACCGGACGTGTCCCCTCTGGCAGTGCAAGGTCCCAAAGCCGATGAGCTGATGTCGCGTGTATTCGGCGACCGCGTGCGCGATATCCGGTTTTTCAAGTTCGACATGTTCGCGTTCGAAGGCCGCGACTTGGCCGTTGCACGCTCGGGCTATTCCAAACAGGGCGGGTTTGAGATCTATGTCGAGGGCTCGGATATCGGCATGCCGCTGTGGAACGCGCTGTTTGCGGCGGGGGAGGATTTGAATGTGCGGGCGGGGTGTCCGAACCTGATCGAGCGGATCGAAGGTGGATTGCTGTCCTATGGCAACGATATGACCGACGACAACACGCCACATGAATGTGGATTGGGCAAGTTCTGCAACACGCACACGGCAATTGGGTGTATCGGTCGGGATGCGCTGTTGCGCGTGGCCAAGGAAGGACCGGTGCAGCAAATCCGGCCGATTGCGATTGACGGCGCGGCGGTACCGCCCTGCGATCGGCCTTGGCCAGTCTATGTTGACGGGAGACGGGTGGGGCAGGTGACGTCTGCTGCTTGGTCTCCGGATTTTGGCACCAATGTTTCCATCGGGATGTTGCGGTTGAGCCATTGGGATGCCGGCACTCAGGTAGAGGTTGAAACACCTGATGGGATGCGTAGCGCAATCGTGCAGGCGCATTTTTGGACTTAGGCGTGGTTGGGGGCTCTGCCCCCGTCGCTGCGCGACTCCCCCGGGATATTTTTTGCCAGGTGAAGGACGGGGCCTGGCACCATGAGATGAAAGGAACGTTCAGATGTTTAATGCGTTGGTGATGGAGAGAGACGACGAGAGCGGTCTGGCCAGCCCCGTGGTCAAACAGCTGTCAACCGATGACCTGCCTGCGGGTGAGGTTACAGTTGCGGTCGAGTATTCGACGGTCAATTACAAAGATGGTCTTTGCATGTCGCCCAAAGGTGGCGGTCTGGTGCGCAGCTACCCGCATGTGCCGGGCATTGATTATGCTGGTACGGTCGAGGCGTCCGCGGATGATCGTTACAAGCCCGGCGACAAGGTTGTGCTAACTGGCTGGCGTGTGGGTGAGGCCCATTGGGGTGGTTATAGTCAGAAGGCCAACGCAAGAGCCGACTGGCTGGTACCGCTGCCCGATGGGTTGGACACGCGTCAGGCGATGGCTGTAGGAACCGCTGGGTTTACCGCCATGCTGGCCGTCATGGCGCTTGAGGATCACGGCCTCAAGCCTGGCAACGGGCCGGTGCTTGTAACCGGTGCTGCGGGCGGTGTTGGTTCGGTTGCGACAGCGATTCTGGCAAACTTGGGCTACGAGGTCGCAGCAGTGACGGGCCGGGCCGAAGCGGGCGATTACCTCAAATCTTTGGGGGCTACGACCATTGTTCCTCGTGATGAGTTGAACGAGACGATCAAGCGTCCGCTGGAAAGCGAGACATGGGCAGGCTGTATCGATGCCGTTGGTGGTGACATGCTGGCCCGTGTTCTGGGGCAGATGAAATACGGTGCGTCGATCTCGGCTGTTGGTTTGGCAGGTGGCGCCGGACTTCCGGCAACCGTCATTCCGTTCCTGCTGCGTGGTGTAAACCTGTTGGGGATCGATAGCGTGATGCAGCCCTACGAGAACCGCGTTCGGGCGTGGAAACGCGTTGGGACCGATCTGCCCATGAACAAGTTGGAGGCCATGGTTCACCCGGCCACACTGAGTGATCTGCCACAATTGGGCGCTGATATCCTTAAGGGGCAGGTCAAAGGCCGGGTGGTTGTGGACGTAAACGCCTGAACCCATGTCAGAACACCGCACCGGTCCGGCGCTGCCCGGACCGGTTCCTGCGCCCTTGAACGACCGTGAAAATGCCGCAAACAGCTCTGGTCATTGGCGCAATTCCAGATCATCATCGCTATACATCCCAATTGTGATGGCTTATGAGCCATCCCAACAGCACCTGAAGACGGGGAGTGAGCAGAATGGCTGACGATTTCGAACTGGATACCGATGATCTGAAGCGCCGCATGGAAGGCGCGATGTCCAACCTCAGAACCGAATTCGCATCGTTGCGGACCGGGCGGGCTTCGGCCTCGATGCTGGAGCCGGTGATGGTTGATGCCTATGGTTCGATGACGCCTATCAATCAGGTTGGCACGGTCAATGTACCCGAGCCGCGTATGGTGACGGTCAATGTCTGGGACAAAGGTCTGGTCGGCAAGGTCGAAAAAGCCATTCGCGAAAGTGGGTTGGGGATCAATCCGCAACTAAACGGGACGATCATCATGCTGCCGATCCCGGAGCTGAACGAAGAACGTCGTCGCGAGCTGGGCAAAGTCGCCGGTCAGTATGCTGAACATGCGCGCGTCTCGATTCGTAACGTGCGTCGGGATGGGATGGACCAGATCAAAAAGGCCAAGGCAGACGGGATGTCCGAGGACGATCAGAAGTTCTGGGAAAGCGAAGTTCAGGACCTGACCGATCAGATGATCAAAACCGTGGATGCCGCGCTTGAGACCAAGCAGGCCGAGATCATGCAGGTCTGAGACCGGATATGCCTGACACCCCACAGACGGCGCCTCAGGATGGGCCTCGGCATGTTGCGATCATCATGGATGGCAACGGTCGCTGGGCTCAGGCGCGTGGACGGCCGCGCCTGTTTGGCCATCAGGCCGGTGCGCGGCGCGTGCGGGATGTGGTCGAGGCCTGCCCGGGGCTTGGCATCAAGTATCTGACTGTCTTTGCCTTCTCGACCGAGAACTGGAAGCGGACACAGGCCGAAGTGGCCGGGCTGATGAGCTTGTTCCGGCGTTACATCATTAAGGAAACAGCGAACCTGACAAAAAACGGGGTTCGGGTTCGGTTCATTGGCGATCGGGTGCGTCTGGACGCTAAGCTGATCGACCTGATGGACACGCTGGAAAATGCCACCAAGGATAACGATCTGGTGCATCTGACCATTGCTATCAACTATGGCGGTCGGGACGAGGTTGCGCGTGCCACCAAGCGGTTGGCGCGCGACGTGGCCGAAGGTCGGTTGCGACCTGAGGATGTGGATGAAGAAACGCTGCCCAAGTATCTGGATACGCACGTTCTTCCCGATCCTGATCTGGTCATCCGCACCAGCGGTGAAGCGCGGATCTCGAACTTTCTTTTGTGGCAATCGGCCTATTCGGAATATGAATTCATCGATACTCTATGGCCTGATTTCACCGCAGAGGAACTTGCCAGGTTGTGCCAGAATTTCGGGTCTCGCGAACGTCGGTTTGGGGCTGTCCCAGCATGAGCGACAGCCGATGGTCTGATCTGACAGCGCGGGTTCTGTCGGCTGCGGTGCTTGTGGCCGTCGGCTCGGTTGAGGTTTGGCTGGGCGGGCTGTGGTTCGAAGCCTTCATCGCTATCGCCTGCGGCCTGATGACCTGGGAGTTGGTTCGGATGATCGACCCGGACCGGACTGGGGTCGCTATCCAGCTTGCAGTTTTGACTGGGGTTGCTGTTGTCCTCAGCTATCATCTTCCGCCGCTTTATAAATTGCCCTTCCTGCTGGCTCCGGCACTGGTTGGGGCGGGGCAGGTAAGCCGGGCCAAGGGTACCTATCTGCTGTTTGCAGTGTGGATTGCAGCGGCGGGGCTTGGGTTTATCTCGATACGTGAAAACATGGGGTTTGGCTGGATGGTCTGGCTGATCTCGGTAGTTGTGGCGACGGATGTTGCGGGATATTTCGTGGGCAAGGCGCTGGGTGGGCCGAAATTCTGGCCGCGCGTCAGCCCAAAGAAAACATGGTCGGGCACCGCCGGAGGGTGGGTCGCGGCCGCGATCGTCGGCGGGGTTTTTGCGGCTTTCGCTGGGTTCGGATTTTTGTTCGTGTTGGTGTCCGTCGCAGCCTCGATGGCCAGTCAAGCCGGCGACATAGTGGAAAGCGCGACAAAACGGAAGTTTGGCGTCAAGGACAGCTCGAACCTGATCCCGGGCCATGGCGGCTTTCTGGACCGGTTTGACGGGATGATGGGTGCGGCTTTGTTCGTTCTGATTGCTGGGCTGCTATACGCACCGGGACCGATGTGATGCGCAGGGTTTCGATTTTTGGCGCCACCGGGTCGATTGGGCAGAACACGATCGACCTGATCGACCGGAACCCTGATGCGTATGACGTCGTGGCACTGACGGGTGGGGCGAATATCCACAAACTGGCGGAGGATGCCAAACGCCTGCGCGCCAATGTGGCTGTAACCGCCCATCAGGACCGGCTGGAGGATCTGCGGGCTGCTTTGGCGGGTTCCGACGTGCAGGCAGCGGCTGGCTCTATGGCCCTGACCGAAGCGGCCGCGCGGCCAGCGGATTGGGTGATGTCGGCCATAGTTGGGGCTGCCGGACTTCCACCGGGGCTAGAAGCTTTGAAGCAGGGCGCGACGCTTGCCCTGGCAAATAAAGAGACTTTGGTCTGCGCTGGTCCCCTGGTCCTTGATACGGCGCGGCAACACAATGCAACCCTTTTGCCGGTCGACAGCGAGCACTCCGCTGTGTTTCAGGCCCTGGCTGGAGAGGATATGAGCGCCGTCGAGCGGATCATCATCACAGCCAGTGGTGGGGCATTCCGCGATTGGCCGTTAGGTGATCTGGCCAACGCAACGGTCGAGCAGGCGTCCAACCATCCGAACTGGAACATGGGTCAACGAATTACTATCGACAGCGCCTCGATGTTCAACAAGGCGTTGGAGGTAATTGAAACCAAGGAATATTTCGGGGTTTCACCTGAGCAGGTTGAGGTTCTGGTTCACCCCGAGTCCATCGTCCACGCGCTAGTCGGGTTCAACGACGGGGCGTTGATGGCACATATGGGTGCGCCCGACATGCGCCACGCCATCGGATACGCGCTGCATTGGCCCGCGCGGCAGGACTTGCCGGTCGAACGGCTCAATCTGGCCAAGCTTGGTCAGTTGCGGTTCAGCGAGCCCGACGATGCACGCTATCCTGCGCTGAAACTGGCCCGGCACGTGATGCAACGTGGCGGCTTGTCTGGTGCCGTGTTCAACGCCGCCAAGGAACGCGCGCTGGATCACTTCATCGCGCGTAGGATCGGATTTTTGTCGATGGCCGATTGCGTTGCCGCTGTTTTGGACCGATTTGATGCCCAAAGCAGCCTTATTGATGCCCCTTTGACCCTTGATAACGTGCTGCAAACGGACCATCTGGCACGTAAGTGGGTCGATGAAGCCATAGGCCAAAGAGCAGGATAGAATTTTGGACATACTCTCGCTGATCCCTCAGTTTGGAAACTTGCTGTATACGATTGTGGCTTTTGTCATCGCCTTGTCGGTGATCGTCGCGGTGCATGAGTATGGACACTACATCGTCGGCCGCTGGTCAGGCATCCATGCCGAGGTTTTCTCGATCGGGTTCGGACCCGTGCTGCTGAGCCGCGTGGACAAGCGCGGAACGCGGTGGCAAATCGCTGCGCTGCCTTTTGGCGGCTACGTGCGGTTTCTGGGCGATTCCAATGCGGCATCCGGCAAGGATGAGGCGGCGATGGACGAAATCACCCAGAAAAGCCCCGAAGAACTACGCCGCACCATGCATGGCGCGCCTCTGTGGGCACGCACGGCAACAGTTGCGGCTGGACCGGTGTTCAATTTCGTCATGTCGATCATCGTTTTTGGCACAATTTTCCTATCGCAAGGCGTGACCAAGGAACCTTTAACCGTCGGCAGCCTGCACCCGCTGCCGGGCACCGAACAGCAATTGCGGGAAGGCGATGAGATCTTGTCGATCGCCGGTATTCAGGTGCCCGAATTCGACGAACAGGGCGCCTGGACGCAGTTCACCGATGCGCTACCCGTGCAGCCCGTTTTGGACTATACTGTCCTGCGGGACGGCCAGACGCAGGACGTAACCGGCCCTTGGTTGTTCCCGCCTCTGATCCAACAACTTGCCCCACGCAGCGCGGCCTATGACATTGATCTGAAGCCGGGTGACGTAATCACTGCAGTCGATGGCGATCCGATCTTTGCGTTTGAACAACTTAAAGAGCATGTCGAAGGCTCGAATGGAAAAGTCCTGTTGCTGAACGTGTGGCGTGAAGGGGCCGAGCTGGATTTTGCACTAGCCCCGCGTCGGACGGATGAGCCGCAGCCTGATGGCGGGTACGTCACACATTGGCGGATCGGCATTGTGGGCGGCATGATGCTGGAACCGGCGACCGAACCGGCCGGCCTGTGGGCCTCTGTGACAGGGGGCGCGCGTCAGACCCTGCGTATTATCGACGCGTCCCTGTCGGGCATGTGGCACATGGTGACGGGTGTAATTAGCACGTGCAACATCTCGGGCCCCATCGGAATTGCGGAAACGTCAGGCGCTATGGCCAGTCAGGGCGCGCAAAGTTTCATCTTCTTCATTGCCGTCTTGTCCACAGCAGTCGGGTTGCTGAACCTGTTCCCGATCCCTGCACTGGATGGTGGCCATTTGGTGTTTTACGCTTATGAAGCCGTGACAGGCAAGCCGCCCAGCGACGGCGCGTTGCGGATATTGATGGGGATCGGGGTCTCGTTGATCCTTGGTCTTATGGTATTTTCTGTAACAAACGATCTCTTCTGTTGAATGTGGCCTTAGCCGCTCAGAAAAGCCGTATTTCCGCCGCATTCAATCTGTAGGTTTGTGACCAAATCCAAACTGAGTCAGAGGCTACAATGGCAAAGGCGCTGAAAAAATCCTATCGAAGCTTCAGCTTCCTGTTCATGCTGAACTGGGACTCGATCCTGTTCTTTGCGGCGACGGCAATTGCGATGGCAGGCTGGGCCTATTTGATCAGCATGTGATTCTGTGGCACCGAAATTGAAAAGTGTTTGGCGGCCCATTGGGCCGCTTTCTGTTTTGGGCTTTTGACAAGAATAATTAATCCCGTTACTCAGCTTCTAAGTCCTATAATTTTGGGTAGAGAAAAATATGACTGATCGGCGAGGCGCAGGCACATCCTGCGGAGGGCAGACGCTGGCAAACAAGATTTTGTGGCGGGCGCTATCCGTTTTTTCCTTTATTGTTCTGGTGGGTTTAGTTGCCCTGCCACAATCGGCAAAGGCGCAAAGTTTCATCATCAACTCCTTCGAGGTTGAGGGTAACCGGCGGATCGAAACGTCCACGATTATCACTCGAACAGGGATCGAACCGGGGCAGACTGTCACCGCGGGTGAACTGAATGACGCGTTTCAGCGTTTGCTTGACAGTGGTGTTTTTGAAACAGTCGAACTGACGCCGCGCGGCAATACATTGGTGATCGAGGTTCAGGAATATCCAACGATCAACCAGATCAGCGTCGAAGGGAATCGCCGGGTCAAGGATGATGTCTTGCTCGAGGCGATTTCGTCCGAACCCCGTCGTGTCTTTACGCCTCAGGTTGCCGAAGCCGATGCGGATTTGATCGCGCAGATCTATTCGGCGCAGGGCCGGGTGTCAGCGACGGTTATTCCGCGCATTATCCGACGCAGTGACAACCGCGTCGACCTTGTGTTTGAAGTGTCCGAAGGCACCACGATCGAGGTGGAGCGTGTCAGCTTTGTGGGTAACCGCGCCTTCACCGACCGTCGCTTGCGTCGCGTGCTGGAGTCTAAGCAGGCAAACATACTTCGGACTTTCATTCGCAGCGATACGTTCATCGGCGACCGGATTGAGTTCGACAAACAGGTCATTCGGGATTTCTACCTATCCCGTGGCTATGTCGATTTCCGCGTCAACAGCACCAATGTTGAATTCACTCAGGAGCGGGACGCCTTTTTCCTGGTTATGAACATTACCGAGGGGCAGAAATTCTCGTTCGGGAACATCACAACAGTCAGTGAAATCCCAGGGGTGAACGCGGCGGAGTACCAAGCGGCGCTCAAAATCAAACCTGGGGTGACCTACACCCCGTCTTTGGTGGAAAATTCGATCGCCCGGCAAGAGCGGTTGGGCCTTAAACAAGGCGTCGATTTCCTGCGGGTTGAGCCACGAGTGACGCGCAATGCGCGCGAATTGACCCTGGACGTCGAGTTTGTCCTGACCCGTGGTCCGCGCATCTTTGTTGAACGGATCGATATCGAGGGCAACACCACCACGCTTGACCGTGTCATTCGCCGCCAATTCGATACGGTCGAGGGTGATCCGTTCAATCCACGCGAGATCCGTCAGGCCGCTGAGCGAATTCGGGCTCTGGGTTTCTTTGCCAACGCTGAAGTCGAACCGCGCGAAGGCTCAACCCCCAGTCAAGTCATCGTCGATGTGGATGTCGAGGAACAGCCTACTGGCTCGTTGAGCCTCGGCGGTAGCTTCTCGGCCTCGGATGGTTTTGGTATCGCGGTTGGCCTGACCGAGACGAACTTTCTGGGTCGCGGACAAACCCTAGGGCTGAACCTGTCGACGGCGCAGGATTCGGAACAGTATTCGTTGAATTTCACTGAACCTTTCCTGCTGGGACGCCGACTGCAATTCGATGTGGGTCTGGGCCTGGCGACTACAAACTCGAGCTTTGCCAGCTTTGACACCGACAGCCTGTTCTTCCGTCCCCAGCTGAGCTACGCCATCGGTGAACTGTCTTCTCTGCGTCTGCGCTATGAGTGGGATCGCAGTGAGATGACGCAGCAGGACAACGAAGTGAACGGTGTTGTCGTCGCGTCCGAGATTGCGCAGGGCGAACGGACAACGAGCGCTCTTGGTGTCTCGTATGTGTATGACAGCCGTCGTGGTGGCCTGAACCCCAATGCCGGAGTGCTGTTTGAGGTTGGCGTTGATGCCGCAGGTCTGGGTGGTGACAATGAGTTCTTCCAGACGACGGCCCGCGCGATCGCCCAAACTCGCGTCCTGAGCGAAGAGGTGGTTCTGCGTGCCTCTTTCGAACTGGGCGCATTGCACTGGACGGGGGATGATTTCAGCCGCACAGTCGACCGTTTTGTTCTTGGCCCCAGCACATTCCGCGGTTTTGAACCCGCCGGTCTGGGTCCGCGTGACCTGTCGAATGGTCAGGATGACGCCATTGGTGGCAACTATTACTGGGTCGCTCGGTTTGAATCGGACTTTCCTTTGGGCCTGCCCGAAGAACTGGGTCTGCGGGGCGGGGTGTTCTATGATGTCGGCAACCTCTACAATCTGGATGATGTGAACACAGCAGGAGCGGATATCGTGGGCGAGGACGGGTCGGTCCGGCACGTTGTTGGTGTTTCCGTGCTTTGGACGACACCCTTTGGTCCGCTGCGCTTCAACTTCTCGAAAGCGATCGTGAAAGAAGATTTTGACCAGGAACAGAACTTTGACCTGACCATTCAGGCACGGTTCTGATCCGTTCATGATGAGCTTCTGGAAGTCGTATCTACAGGGCCCTATCTGGGCCCTGTATTTTATTTTCATCCATGCCTTAGCGCTACCGCTTGAGGCACAGCAACTGGGTGTGCCGGAAACGACCGTGCTGACGATTTCCAGCGACCGTTTGTATTCGGATTCTGCCTTCGGTCAGCGCATATTGCGCGAGATTGAGGCTGAAGGAACTTTGCTGGCAGATGAAAACGAGCGCATCGTGGCTGAGTTAAGCCGCGAAGAAAAAGAATTGACCGAAAAGCGGGCTGAAATGCCAGCAGATGAGTTCCGTCCCTTGGCCGAGGCATTCGACAGCAAAGTTCAGTCCCACAGAGATGGCCAACGGGCCAAGTTGGATGCCTTGGCGCGTCGCAGCGATGAGGCGCAACAGTTGTTTTTTGAAATGATCCAGCCGGTTCTCATTGAACTGTTGCGCGACTCTGGCGCGACCGTGATTATTGAACGCTCCAGCGTCTTTCTAAGCTCGGACAGGACGGATGTGACCGAGATCGCGATTGGACGGATCAACGCGGCCATTGGCGATGGTAGCGCCCTTGAAAAGATTGGTGACCAATAGGTTCGCTTGCCCTTGCGGCGCTGTGTTGCTAACCACGCGTCCAAGAGAAATCCATAACGGGACGACCAAAAGATGACCTCGGAAACAAAAAGCGCAGATATTCAGCTGATCCAGCGGATCTTGCCACACCGCTATCCGTTTTTGCTGGTTGATAAAGTTGTCGATATCTCAGGCTATCAATCCGCCGTTGGCATCAAGAATGTCACCATGAACGAGCCCCATTTTCAGGGCCACTTTCCCGGCACCCCAATCATGCCCGGTGTCACCATCGTCGAAGCGATGGCGCAAACCGCAGGTGTGATGCTTGGTGTCGGCATGGACGTGATCGACAGCGAGCTGTTGATCTACTTCATGAATATCGACAAGTGCAAATTCCGCCGCAAGGTCGTACCCGGTGATGTGCTGGAAATGCATGTGGAAACCGTGCGCGGTAAGAAGGGCGGCAAGATCTTCAAATTCGCCGGCCGCGCGACCGTTGATGGCGAAGTTGCGGCCGAGGCCGAATTCTCTGCCTATGTGGACTGGGACATGGAAAAAACGACATGAGCGGCATTCACCCAAGCGCGATCATCGAAGACGGTGCGCAAGTCGGTGAAGGCTGTGTCATCGGGCCGTTTTGCTATGTCGGTTCTCAGGTCAAGCTGGGCGGCCGGGTCGAGTTGAAGTCGCATGTTGTGGTCACCGGCGATACGGTGATCGGCGATGAAACCGTCGTTTTCAATTTCTCGGTCATCGGTGAAATCCCGCAGGACCTGAAATTCGGTGGCGAAAACACGCGGCTGGAGATCGGCAAACGCAACCGCATTCGCGAGCATGTAACGGTAAACACCGGCACCGAGGGTGGTGGTGGCGTGACCCGGATCGGCGATGACTGTCTTCTGATGGCAGGCGTCCATGTGGCTCATGACGTTCAGATCGGTAATCGTGTGATCATGGTGAACCATGCGGGTGCCGCTGGGCATTGCATCATCGAGGATGACGTGATCGTTGGCGGTATCTCGGGTCTGCACCAATGGGTGCGCGTCGGTCGTGGCGCAATCATCGGTGCTTTGACCATGGTCCCCAATGATGTGATCCCTTATGGCCTTGTTCAGGCTCCGCGCGGGGAACTGGACGGGCTGAATCTGGTCGGCTTGAAACGCAAAGGTGTGTCGCGCGAAGATATCTCGGCCCTGCGGGCGGCGTTCAAGGAACTTTCGACCGGCGACGGTACATTCATGGAGCGCGCCCATCGCGTCGGAGCCAAGAATGAAAGCGAATATGTCCAGCGGATCGTGGACTTCGTAACCGGGCAGACCGACCGCTCTTTCCTGACACCGAGGAAGTAAGCCCATGCTGGCTGTGATCGCGGGAACCGGCGCTTTGCCTGCCGAGGTGGTCGACCAACTGGCTGACCGCCCGGTGATCTGCGCGATGGAAGGGTTCGCGCCCGACACTCTGGACGTGGATATGACCTTCCCGCTTGAGCAGTTGGGGACATTCATCGCGGATTTGAAAGCACGCGGCGTAACGCAGATTTGCATGGCAGGCGCGGTGCGGCGCCCTGCAATTGATCCAAGCCGGATTGATGCCGCGACCATGCCTTTGGTGCCCATCTTGCAACAGGCCATCATGTCCGGCGACGATGGGGCCTTGCGAGCGGTGATCGGGATTTTTGAAGATGCGGGCCTACAGGTCCGTGCCGCCCATGAAATCGTGCCAGCCCTTTTGCCAGCTCTTGGACCGCTGACCGAGGCTCAGCCATCGGACGCGGACCTGTCTGACGCCAATCGAGCAGCTGGGATCGTTCGCGCCATGGGTGCTGCGGATATCGGGCAAGCTTGCGTCGTCTCGAAGGGGCAAGCGCTGGCGGTCGAGGGGATTTTCGGGACCGCCTGGATGCTGAAATCGCTGACACAACGGCCCGATGCGGGCGGAGGCGTCCTGTTCAAGGCCCCCAAACCCGATCAGGATCGACGTGCCGATTTGCCTGCGATTGGCCCGGATACCGTCGCGGATGCAGTGGCCGCCGGGCTGTCTGGTATCGTCATTGAAAAGGGTGGGGTGATGGTGCTGCAACGGCCGCAAGTCATCGCCGAATGTGACCGGCTGGGACTGTTTCTTTACGTGCGCGAGCGGACGAACTGATGCGCGTTTTCGTGGTCGCCGGTGAACCGTCAGGCGACCGCTTGGGTGGCGCACTGATGGAAGGGCTGCGCAGTCTTCAACCCGATGTGCAGTTCGACGGGGTCGGCGGCCCTCTGATGCAGGCGCAAGGATTAAACAGCCGCTTTCCCATGTCCGAGCTTTCGGTGATGGGGCTGGTCGAGGTCCTGCCTAAGTTCTTTCATCTCAAACGTCGCATAGCCGAGACTGCTCAGGCAGTTCTGGACATGCAACCTGATGTTTTGATCACCATCGACAGCCCCGATTTCTCGCTTCGCGTCGCCAAGCTGGTAAAAGCGCAAAGCAACATTCGTACGGTGCATTACGTGGCCCCCAGCGTCTGGGCATGGCGACCGGGGCGGGCGGACAAGATGGCCAAGGTCATCGACCACGTTCTGGCGCTATTGCCGTTCGAGCCGCCCTATATGGAACGCGCGGGGATGGAATGTGATTTCGTCGGCCATCCCGTCGCAAGTGAACCCATAGCAACCGAGGACGATATTGCCGCGTTCCGCAACGCTTATGATCTGGGGAATGCGCCGATCCTCTTGACCTTGCCCGGTTCGCGCCGGGGCGAGGTTGATCGCTTGGCCCCAGTCTTTGGACAGGCACTTGACCTTTATCTGCGCGATCACCTCGATACGCGCATAGTGGTACCTGCCGTAGCTCATATGGTCGAGACGGTTCAGGCGCATCTGGAAAACTGGCCCGGTAATCCAGTTGTTGTAGATCCCCGCAACTTGCCCGCGGATGAGGCAACCGCACAAAAACGCGCGGCCTTTGCAGCCGCCGATCTGGCTCTGGCTGCCTCTGGAACCGTGTCACTGGAACTGGCAGCGCAGGCGACGCCGATGGTCATCGCCTATCGTTTGAGCTGGCTGACGCAAAAGATGGCCGAGCGGATGGTCAAACTCGATACCGTCACACTGGTCAATCTGGTGTCCGAGACCCGCACCGTGCCCGAATGCCTGCTTGATGACTGCCAGCCAAACAAGATCGCCGAGGCGTTGGGGCAGGTGGCGGCAACGCCCGATCTTCAACAGCAGGCGATGGCTGAGACAATGCAGCGATTGGGCCGGGGTGGCGAAGCGCCGGGTGTACGCGCCGCCCGCGCCGTGCTGGAGCGGATGGCAGGCTGATGCTCGACCACGTTCTTTTTGCGGCCTCGGCCGGATTGGCCATGATCTCGACCAATCTGGACAATCTGGCGGTGCTGCTGGGCCTGATCCTGATTATCGAGCAACGCCGCGCCATCGCAGGATTTGCGGTTGCACAGGCTATGGTCTTGTCCCTCGCAATGATCGTGGCAATCGGGTTGGATCAAAGCGGCATCCCCGAGTGGATTGGATACCTGGGCGTTATCCCCTTGGTGTTCGGCTTGCGCGGCATCTGGCAGCAATATCGCGGGGACGCGGGCGAGGACATAAGCGCGAAAGGTGCTGTCAGTTCGGTTGTAACCTTGTTTCTCAGCCTGTCGGTCGACAGCTTTGCCGTCATGACCCCGCTACTGGCCGATTCCACACCTTCTTTCCGACTGGCCGCCCTGCTGGGTGCTGCAGTGGCCGCGTTCCTATTGGTCGCGGTGGCGGCTTGGGGGGCGCCTCGGGCTAAAAGCCTCGGGCCGCAAGTGGCGCGCCTGGACCGGATCGCGCCGTATGTCATGGTGTGCGTCGGGCTCTATATCCTGTTCAACTCCCCCACCGATCTGTTGTGATGCGTTGACCAAATCGGTGTCATCAGGTCTTTATGGCCCACCGTCAAGACCAGCCATGTCCGGTGAAGGAGAAATTTGATGTCCCGAATTCCGCCCCTTGGCGACGACGACATGACCGAGGCCGCGCGCGCCTCTCGGGCCCTACTTGGGGCGTATGGGCCATTCGACAATTGGGCGCGCATTGCTGCCCATAGCCCTGCGGTGTTGGAACACGTTGCTGAGATGCTGACGGCATTCAAGGCGCAAGAAAACCTGCCGCGCCGTGCGTTGGAACTGGCGATGGTTACGGTGTCCAAATTGAACGCCTGCGACTATTGCGTATCGCATCACACTCCCCAACTGACCGTGACAGGGTTAAGCCCTGATGGCGCGGCGCGTCTGCCGGATGTCGAAAATCACCCCGAACTGGACGATTGCGACAAAGCGGTCGTTCGCTATGCCGAGGCGGTCACGACGCGGTCAGGCCGGATGCGCGATGCCGAAGTCTCGGACCTGCGCGCATGGTTCAACGATTCTCAGATCGTGGAACTGACATGGCGCATTGCCCTGACCGGCGCGTTCAACCGCTTCAACGATGCGCTGCAAGTCGAGATCGAGACCGAGATCGCGCCCGTTTCGGCCTAGTAGCCGCGCCAGATCCAACCGCCGCCAAAGATACGGCTGCCCTCAGATGCATAGAACACGCAGGCCTGACCGGGTGAGACGCCTTCCTCGGGTGTCAGCAGTTCAACCTCGGCGGTGGTGTCGGACAGGGGACGAATGATTGCCTCGCGCGGGGGGCGGGTCGAGCGGACTTTGACCTTTAGATGCCATTCATCACGAGACGTAAATGGTTCATCACCCAACCAGTTGATCTCGCGTACCGGGATCGTGCGTGTGGCCAACATGTCCTTGGGGCCGACGACGACCTGTTTCTTGTCCACATCCAACTTGACCACATAAAGCGGCTCGGTCAGCCCGCCGATGCCCAGGCCGCGGCGTTGACCGATTGTGTAGTGGATCACTCCGTCATGCTGCGCCAATACACGGCCATCGGCATGCACGATCTCACCCGGTTCAGCTGCGCCGGGGCGCAGTTTCTCGATAACGCTGGCATAGTTGCCGTTTGGCACAAAGCAGATGTCCTGACTGTCCGGCTTGTCGGCCACAGCCAGGCCATACTGTGCTGCCATCTCGCGCGTCGCATCCTTCGAGGGCAGGTGGCCCAGAGGAAAGCGCAGGTAGTTCAACTGTTCAGGCGTGGTGGAGAACAGGAAATAGGACTGATCGCGGTTCGCATCCTCGGCGCTGTGCAACTCGGGACCGTTGGGGCCCATCTTGCGCTGAATATAGTGACCGGTGGCCATGCAGTCGGCTTCAAGGTCCTTGGCGGTTTCCAGCAGGTCCTTGAACTTCACCCGCTCATTGCAACGGATGCAGGGCACCGGGGTGGCACCGGCCAAATAACTGTCGGCGAATTCGTCAATCACCGCGTCCTTGAAGATGTTCTCATAGTCCAGGACATAGTGGGGAAAGCCACGTTCTTCCGCCACACGCCGCGCATCGTGGATGTCGATACCCGCACAGCAGGCGCCTTTCTTGGCCAAGGCCGCGCCATGGTCATAGAGCTGCAAGGTCACGCCGACCACGTCATAGCCCTGATCGGCCAGATGCGCTGCCACAACGGAACTGTCCACGCCACCGGACATAGCGACAACCACCCGCGTTTCCGAGGGCGGTTTGGCAAAGCCAAGCGAGTTCAGCGGGGTCTCGGTATCGAGGGCCATGACGATTCCAGTGCGGGTTAAGAAAGACCGGCAGAATATAGGAAAATTCTACACACTCTCAAGAGGCGGTTTCACCGCACATTAAGTAGGCTGGTGTCAGCTTTGTCGCAGCAGAAAAGGTTCGAAAGATGTATTTGCACAAAGTTGAAGGGCCACGGTCCGTAACCCTGCCGGATGGAACGGTTTTATCGCGTGCAGACCTGCCACCGGACGACACGACACGGTGGGTGGCGTCCCGCAAGGCAATTGTGGTGCGCGGGGTAATATATGGTTTGATCACCCTGTCGGATGCCAAGAAACGCTATGGGCTAAGCGATGAGGAGTTCAACTCGTGGGTTTCAGCCGTGGCAGAGCATGGAACGGACGCTCTGAAGGCAACTTCATTAAAAAAATATCGACAACCTAAAGTAGAACGTGAATAAATGATTCAACGGTAACGTCAGATTAACCATTTTTGATCAGGCTCAGTTTGAATTGGTAAATTGAACCGAATTGGAGCAGTAAATGCGTATACTTCTTGTCGAGGATGACCCCACCACGTCGAAAAGCATCGAGCTGATGCTGACGCACGCCAACCTGAACGTCTATGCGACGGATCTGGGTGAGGAAGGGATCGATCTGGCAAAACTCTATGACTACGACCTGATTTTGCTGGACCTGAACCTGCCGGACATGAACGGCCATGAGGTTTTGCGCCAACTGCGCGTTGCGCGCGTTGAAACACCGATTCTGATATTGTCGGGCGCAGATGATACCGAAAGCAAGATCAAGGGCTTCGGCTTTGGCGCAGATGACTATATGACCAAGCCTTTCCACCGCGAAGAGCTGGTGGCCCGCATTCACGCAATCATACGACGCTCCAAGGGGCATTCGCAATCGGTCATTCACACCGGTCAGGTCGCTGTGAACCTTGATGCCAAGACCGTCGAGGTCGAAGGAAAGACCGTGCATTTGACCGGCAAGGAATACCAGATGCTCGAACTTCTGAGCCTGCGAAAAGGCACAACGCTGACCAAAGAGATGTTCCTGAACCATCTCTATGGTGGAATGGATGAGCCCGAGCTGAAGATTATCGACGTATTCATCTGCAAACTGCGTAAGAAACTCAGCAATGCAACGGGTGGTGACAACTACATCGAAACCGTCTGGGGCCGGGGCTATGTGCTGCGCGACCCGCAAAGCAACAGCGTCGATGAACGTCGCATGGCCGTCGGGGCCTAAAACAGATCTGCCGCTTTGGTCCGGGGCGGCTCCCTCACTCACTGAACAGCACATCTGGACCTGACCATGGCCTCGCCCTATCACTGAGGTCCAAGAAGACGTGACAGGGCGGGGCTATGGGCGATTCACTTCCGGTTTCAGAGCTGACAGAAGACAGCGCGCGCGCAGAACTTGCGCGGTTGGCCGAACTGCTGGCGCGGGCCAATACGCAGTATCACACGCAGGACGCGCCCGAGATTTCGGACGCGGAGTATGATGATCTCAAACGTCGCAATACCGAGATCGAGAAGCGCTTTCCCCATCTGAAACGCGCAGACAGCCCATCCGACCAGGTCGGCGCCAAGCCGGGTGATGGGTTTTCAAAAGTGTCCCACGCCGTACGCATGATGTCGCTGGGCAATGCGTTCGATGATGAAGATGTCGGCGACTTCACCCGTTCAATCCGAAAATATTTGGGCCTTGGCGACGATGCTCCGCTAGCGTTTACGGCTGAACCCAAGATTGACGGCCTGTCCCTGTCCTTGCGGTATAAAGACGGCCACTTGGTGCAAGCCGCAACGCGTGGAGATGGCGAGGTTGGCGAAAACGTCACCGCCAATGCACGCACCATCTCGGACATTCCGCACCGATTGGAGAATGCTCCAGCGGTGCTCGAAGTGCGGGGCGAGGTTTACATGTCGCACGCGGATTTCGATCAGTTGAACGCGCGGCAAGCGGAGGCAGGCGAGAAGACATTCGCCAACCCACGAAACGCGGCTGCAGGATCGCTACGGCAACTGGATTCGGCGATTACTCGGGCGCGACCATTGCGCTTTTTCGCTTATGCTTGGGGAGAGCTGTCCGCGCCCTTGGCTGAGACGCAAATGGGCGCCATTGAACGGCTTAAGCAGTACGGCTTTTCGACCAACCCCCTGACGGCCCTGTGTGAGACGACGCATCATATGCTGGACCACTATCGTGGGATCGAAGCCCAGAGGGCAACACTTGGCTATGACATTGATGGTGTCGTCTACAAGGTCAATGATCTTGCGTTGCAAGCGCGATTGGGGTTCCGGTCGACCACGCCACGTTGGGCGATCGCTCATAAATTCCCCGCTGAACTGGCCTGGACCCGGTTGGAGGCCATCGACATCCAGGTCGGTCGTACCGGAGCGCTCAGTCCTGTGGCTCGGCTACACCCAGTGACGGTCGGCGGTGTGGTCGTCTCGAACGCGACCCTGCACAATGAAGACTACATTGCCGGGCGCGACGCCAAAGGCGGGACCATCCGGGACGGCAAAGATATTCGCGTCGGCGACTGGGTGCAGGTCTATCGCGCAGGGGATGTGATCCCAAAAATTGCAGATGTTGATATCTCAAAACGCCCTGATGATGCGGTCGAATTCACCTTTCCGAAAACCTGTCCGGAATGCCAAAGCCAGGCAATCCGCGAGGAAGGTGATGCCGTTCGGCGGTGCACGGGCGGCATCATTTGCCCCGCACAGGCCATTGAAAAACTGAAACATTTCGTCTCACGTAAGGCCTTCGACATTGAAGGCTTGGGGGCTAAGCAGATCGAAATGTTCTATGACGATCCTGATCTGTCCGTCAAAACGCCCGTCGATATCTTCACGCTGCAAACGCGTGACGCGGCAAATCTGAATAAGCTGGCCAATCGCAAGGGATGGGGTGCGCAAAGCGCGGGCAACCTTTGGGCTGCGATTGACGAAAAACGCCTTATCCCGTTTGGGCGGCTGCTGTTTGCCCTTGGGATTCGCCACATGGGCGAGGCGGCCTCGAACCTGGTGGCGACCCATTACGGAGAATGGTCTGAATTTGAGCGGGCGGTGACGGCCGCCTCCGGGTTCGAAGGGCCGGAATGGGATGAATTGCTGAGCATTGACGGCGTCGGCGAGGTGATGGCGCGCGCGCTTGTGTCCGCCTTCGCACAAGAGGCCGAGCGGGCGAGCATCGACGCTCTGGTCGCGCAGCTTGAGGTTCAACCAGCCAAACGGCCCGACACCGATGGCAGTCCGGTGGCCGGAAAAACCGTGGTTTTCACCGGCACACTGGAAAAAATGACGCGGGCGGAGGCGAAAGCACGGGCCGAGGCGCTAGGGGCGAAGGTGTCCGGTTCGGTCAGCAAAAAGACCGACCTTCTGGTGGCGGGTCCCGGTGCAGGGTCTAAGGCCAAGAAGGCCGCTGAATTGGGGATCGAGACATTGGACGAGGATGGCTGGCTACACCTGATAGGCGCGGCATGACCGGACGACCAGAAATCCTGTTTCCCCTGTTTGCCGGGTTGGAAACGCTTGATGGGGTTGGTCCCAAGACGGCGCAGCTTTTGACCCAAAGCGGAACCGAAGCGCCGCGTGATGTCTTGTTCGGTCTGCCTTACGCTGTGATCGACCGGCGACGGCGGGACACGATCCAAGGAGCAGATTTACCCTCGACCCTGACGGTAGAGGTTACGGTCGGCGCGCATCGGCCCGCACGAAACAAGGGCGGAGCCTATCGCGTTCATGTCGAAGATGCGCAGACAGAATTTCAACTGGTGTTTTTCCATGCCCGCGGGGACTACCTGAAAAAGGTATTGCCGCAGGGCGCTCGTCGCGTGGTTTCGGGAAAGTTGGAGCTGTTCGACGGAATGGCGCAGATGGTACACCCCGACCACATGCTGCCGGTCGAAAGCGCGGGGGATATCCCGGAATTCGAACCTGTCTATCATCTGACGCAGGGCGTGACCCAGAAAACGGCCTATAAGGCCGCGCGCAGTGCGCTTGCGCGGGCACCGAAACTGGCAGAGTGGATAGATCCGTCACAGATCGGCAGAGAGCAGTGGCCTAACTGGTTCGATGCGGTTACTGCGGCGCACAACCCTTTGGGGGCGGATGACGTGTCACCTCATGCCCCGGCGCGGGCGCGATTGGCTTATGATGAGTTCTTTGCGCATCAGGTGACTTTGGCCCTCGCGCGTCAACGGGAACGCAAGGCGCGGGGGATTGTCAGTGTGGCGACCGGGCGGTTGCAATCCAGGGTTCTGGCAGATTTGCCCTACAAACCCACCGGCGCGCAGATGCGGGCGATTGATCAGATCACCGAGGATATGGCCTCGGACGCGCGGATGAACCGCTTGCTTCAGGGCGATGTCGGCGCTGGTAAAACGCTGGTGGCTTTCATGGCACTGTTGGTCTCGGTCGAGGCGGGCGGGCAGGGTGTCATGATGGCCCCAACCGAGATTCTGGCGCGCCAGCATCTGGAAGGGTTGCGCCCCTTGGCGGAAAGCGCGGGGATCGTGCTGGAGATCCTGACCGGGCGCGATAAAGGCGCGGAGCGGCGCGCTAAGCTTGAAGCGTTACAACAGGGTAATATCCACATCCTCGTCGGCACTCATGCGGTGTTCCAATCTGATGTCGCCTTCCGGGATTTGCGCCTTGCCATCGTGGATGAACAACACCGGTTCGGTGTGCGGCAACGGATGGAGTTATCGGAAAAGGGGCAGGGCGCGGATGTGCTGGTGATGACGGCGACACCGATCCCACGCAGTCTTGCGCTGGCGCAATATGGGGACATGGACGTTTCGGTTCTTGACGAAAAACCACCGGGGCGAAAGCCTGTGAAAACAGCGGTGATCAGCACGGAACGGATGGACGAAATCGTCGCCCATCTGCGGCGGGCCATCGACGAGGGACGGCAGTGTTATTGGGTTTGCCCGCTGGTCGACGAATCCGAAGTGTCGGATCTGACCGCCGCAGAAGAACGGTTCAAAAGGTTGCGCGCGGTTCTGGGGGAAGGGGTCGTGGGGCTGGTTCACGGTCAGATGCCGCCAGCCGACAAGGACGCCGCGATGAAAGCCTTTCAAGAAGGACAGACAAAGGTTCTGGTCGCGACCACCGTGATTGAGGTTGGTGTAAACGTACCCAACGCGTCGATCATGGTGATCGAACGCGCCGAGATTTTTGGACTGGCGCAGTTGCATCAGCTGCGCGGTCGGGTCGGGCGGGGTGAAGCGGATTCGACTTGTCTACTGATGTATCAACCTCCGCTAACGGACGGCGGTCGGAAACGGCTGGAGATTCTACGCGAAACCGAAGACGGATTTCGCATCTCGGAAACCGATCTTGAGATGCGCGGTGCGGGCGATTTGATCGGGACCGCCCAATCAGGCCTGCCAAAATTCAGAATTGCGGATATCGAGCGACAAGCCGGGTTGATGGCAACGGCCCAGACGGATGCGCGCGCGCTGCTGGCCAAAGACCCCAAGCTGACCTCGGATCGGGGCCGGGCGGTTCGTGTTCTTTTGTGGATGATGCGGCAGGATCAGGCGATCCGTTTAATTTCAGTGGGTTAGTCGAAAAGTTCGCGCAAGTTCACAAATGTTCTTAAAAAGTTCTTTACCGACTCGGTAAAATATGAGAACAAAAGGTCAACAAAGGATTAAAGCTCTGACCGGAGGTGACCTCATGCTGACCCAGATCAAAACCGCTATCAGCCGCTCGCACGCCACTTTGCTGCAAGATGCTGCCGGTGCTGTGTCTTTGGTCGTTATCCTGATGGTTGCCCTGCACCTGCCCGGAGCGTTCTGACCCTTTCTGCCTGCGATCTCATGCCGACAACGCCGCGCTGTCATCCCCATCTCAGTCAAGGGTGACCTGCCTGTCCCAATTCCCTTGAAGGGGCCATGCCTCGGCCCCGTGCGGTATACCGGACCCCACATGAGACACGCACAACCTGCCGCCGCCCTTTCCGCCCGGAAGGTGCGGCGGTTTTTTTCTTAGAGCTGTCCGGTGCGAATAATCTCGAGCACTGCCGACAAAACTGAGTTCACAGCGACCGAAGCCAAGATCATCCCCATGACCCGGCTGATAATCGCAGCGCCCGAGTGGCCAATTAGGCGAATGATCGGCTCAGCCAGCAGCATCAATACAAACGCAATGGCGATGACCGAGATCATAACCAGGGCCGTAATCCCCTGATCCGCAATGCTATATCGGTTGTTGTCGGTCAGAATCACGATGGCCAGCATGGCGCCGGGCGAGGCCAGAGACGGCACCGCCAGTGGGAAGATCGCCGGATTGTGCTGGTGCGACGTATCTTTCTCGTCATCTTCAGCGGCGCGTTGTTCCACATCCTGTTTGCTTTCGCCAAAGATCATAGTCAGCGCAAAAAGAAACAGGATGATCCCACCTGCGACCTGAAAGGAATTGAGACCGATATCCAACGCCTCGATCAACAATTGACCGAAGACGAGGAAGAACAACAAAACTCCGGCACTGATCACCGAGGCTAACAGCGCCATTTTTCGTCGTGCTGCAGCGCCCAGTCCAGCTGTCACCGCTATGAAGACCGGAATGGTGCCAATGGGATCAATGACGACCCACAGCGTTACAAAATGTTCAAGCAGATTGTTCACCGCGCCCCCTGCATTTCCAAAAGGTTAGACCGGATGCGCGAAAAACGCCATGTTCAGGCGCAGTTGGCTTGCTCGGCCTGTTCCATTGCTTCGGCGGTCGCATCCAAAGCCAACAGGATCGACGCGTGCCGGTTTTTGTAGTCACGCGCAGGCATCAGCACCTCAAGCCCGTCAAACGGTGCATCGGGGGCAGGGCCGTCCTTCTTAAGCATGGCCGCCAGTTGATCCCGCGCGGCTTCGACCTGAGCACGGGTGGCACCGATCACCGCTCCGCCAACAACAGCGGCCGAGGCCTGACCCAAAGCACAGGCTTTCACATCCTGCCCAAACTCTGAAATCCGACCGTCCGTCAGCTTGACATCCACAGTCACCGTCGACCCACACAAGGGCGAGCGTTTCTTCACCGTCGCGTCGGGATCGCTCAGGCGGTCCAGATGCGGAATATCCGCCGCCAGCGCCAGAATACGGCCGGAATACAGCTTGATCAGATCATTGTCGCCGGACATGGCTTTCCCTCGGTTCGTGTTCCCCATACATAGTAAGCATCCACCCGGATGCAAAAGGTTTTTAAGATGACGACCCCTGCGACTTTTGACCCATTGACCCTGACGTTCAACGAGGCTGGGCTGATCCCGGCCATCGCGCAGGACGCAGACAGCAACGAAGTGCTGATGATGGCGTGGATGAACGCAGATGCCATCCGCAAAACGTTGCAGACCGGGCGGGTGACGTATTGGTCCCGGTCCCGGCAATCCTTTTGGATCAAGGGCGAAAGCTCGGGCCATGTACAGGAATTGGTCGATTTCCGCGTGGATTGCGATCGAGATTGTCTGTTGGTGATTGTTCGTCAAACAGGACCGGCCTGCCACACGAACCGGCGTAGCTGTTTCTACACCGCTGTGCGCGACGGTGACGAAACCGAGCTGATGTCACCGATGATCTAAGCCGACCATCGCGCGGATATCGGCGGGCGAAACACCCTCGTCGCGGTATTTCGAGATGGCGCGCGCGTCGTCGCGTTTGGCCAATCGCTTGCCAGCATCATCGCGGATCAGCTTGTGGTGGTGGTAGATGGGCTGGGGAAGATCCAGAAGCACCTGCAGAACCACATGAATGCGGGTGGCGTCGAACAAATCCTGCCCACGGACCACATGCGTCACATTCTGCGCGGCATCGTCCAGCACTACCGACAGGTGGTACGACGTGCCCATATCTCGCCGGGACAGCACGACATCTCCGATTGTGTCGGTCAGTTCCCGATCCGAGAAGGAGACACGGCCGGTGCTTCCGCATGGTCCGCAACCGGTTTCAAAGAAGTGAAATTCACTCTTAACCTTAACAGTTTGCGCGGCTTTCTGCATGTCCAGGCGCAGCGGAATATCGCGTGGCATCGGACCTGAGCGAACTGCTTTCTCGCGGCACGTACCGGGATAAACGATACCGTCTGGTCCCAGCAAAGGCGCGCCTTCTTGTGGTGCGCTGGTCGCCGCGGCAATATCGCGCCGGTTGCAGGTGCAGGGATACAGAAGGCCGCGTGACCACAATTGCTGCAACGCGATCTCATATACCTCCATCCGCGTCGACTGCCGAAGGACGGGTTCGGGCCATGTCAAACCCAACCATGAGAGGTCGTCGTAAATCTGCTCTTCCCAATGTGAACGAGCGCGGGTGCGGTCGATGTCTTCGATCCTCAGCAAGAACTGACCTTCGTGCTGCCGCGCCAAGTCGCTGGCCAGCAAAGCCGAAAAAGCGTGACCAAGATGAAGAGGGCCGGTTGGGGATGGCGCAAACCGAGTGGTGAAAATCACGCTTTTTCAACAATGTAGACGTCAGATTTCAGGTCCATACCCGGCAGGTGCGGACCGTATTCCCGAAAAAGCAGCCGGGCGGCCCCGATATCAAGCCAATCGTTCAATCGACAGGTGTAGCTGTAATCCTTAAGCGTGTGATCATTAAATGAAAACGCCAACAATCCACCCTTGGGCAGCGCCTTCATCAGCATGTCGAAGGTCTCAGGAGGTGCCGCCCCGACGCTGATAACACCGATGGCTGCAATCGCCTTATAGGCCCCTGCGTTAACCGGATTGGGATTGGAAATCTCGAATGAGGACAACTGCCGGTAAACGCCTTTGGATTCGGCCTCTTCCAGCATTCTGGGTGTGGGATCTATGCCGTCGATAACTTCGAACCCGGCGGTCCGCAGCGCCTGACCAGACAGCCCGGTGCCGCAGCCATAGTCAAGGATCGGCGTCTGAGGTTCGGGGAGTTTCGACCACAGCGCCTCGGCCACACGGGTTGGGGTAATATAGCCGTGCGATGCGACCTCGCTGTCGTATGAGGATGCCCATTTCTGATAGTGGTCGCGGGTTGCCTCGGGAGTGTCCAGCCCGTAGACGTCTTTCATGTATTCGTCGCTCATGCCCCCATGTTAGGCCGGTACGGCGCGTTGCGTCCAGTCAGCAATGCGCCAGCCAGTCTGACCACGCCGCCTTGGCCCGATCTGTATAGGCCTTGTAGCGGTCCTTGCGGCCACGTCTGCCACCTTTCAGCCCATCGACCGGGCGGAACAGGCCGAAATTCACATTCATCGGCTGAAAGGTCTTGGCCTCAGCACCGCCTGTGATGTGATGGATCAGTGCGCCCATGGCGCTGTCTTGCGGCACATTTGGCAACTCTTTCCCCAGAATCTGCGCCGCAGCCAGCCGCCCGGCCAGCAGGCCCATAGCGGCGCTTTCGACATAGCCCTCGACCCCGGTGATTTGCCCGGCAAAACGAATGTTGGGTCTGGACTTCAACCGCATCTGTGCGTCCAGAAGGGTTGGAGAGTTAATGAACGTATTGCGGTGAATCCCGCCCAGCCGCGCGAAACTTGCATTCTCCAGCCCCGGAATCATACGGAAAACATCCGTTTGCGCGCCGTATTTCATCTTTGTCTGAAAGCCCACGATATTGAATAGCGTGCCCAATGCATTGTCGCGGCGCAATTGCACAACGGCATGAGGCTTCACATCGGGCTGGTGCGGATTGGTGAGGCCAACGGGTTTCATCGGACCATGGCGCAGGGTTTCACGACCGCGTTCCGACATCACCTCGATCGGGAGGCAGCCATCGAAATACCCGGCGGTTTCGCCTTCGTGGAACTCGGTCTTGTCAGCAGCCAACAAGGCATCAATGAATGCCTCGTACTGGTCGCGGTCCATCGGGCAGTTCAAATAAGCGGTGCGCTCTTCCTCGGTCTCGCCCTTGTCATAGCGCGACTGCATCCAGGCCTGGCTCATGTCGATGCTGTCGGCATAGACGATGGGTGCAATTGCATCGAAAAAGGCGAGCGAGTCGGTGCCGGTTTCCGCCCGGATCGCCTCACCCAGCGCAGCCGAAGTCAGTGGCCCGGTTGCAAAAATCCATTGGCCGTCATCGGGCAGGGTGGTTACTTCCTCCTCGGACACCTCGACTCGTGGATGGGCCCGTAGCTTGGCTGTCACGGATTCGGCAAAGGGATCACGATCCACCGCCAGGGCGCCGCCTGCCGGCAGCCGATGGGCATCAGCGGTTGTCATAATCAACCCGTTCGCGGCGCGCATCTCCCAATGCAGCAAGCCAACGGCGTTCTGTTCATCATCATCCGAACGGAAGGAGTTCGAGCAAACCATCTCGGCCAGGTTACCGGTCTGGTGCGCAAAGGTGCCCACTTTGGGCCGCATTTCGTGGATCATAACATCCACGCCCATTTCCGCCGCCTGCCAGGCAGCCTCGGACCCGGCCATGCCGCCGCCCACGATATGCAGTTTCTGTGTCATGCGCAGCCACATAGGGCAGAGCGCGCGCCAACGCAAACACCTGTTGGGTCAGATTGTCTGAAGAAGGGAAATTTTGGGGTCGCCGCTGCGGGAATGTCAACGCCGGTGAGAGAGACCAGCTGGAGGGACCTTCCGCCTACGGCGACCCAAAATCGGTTTTCAGGCCATAGCCTTGTCTCAGCATTGCCACAGTGTCGCCGTTTTGAAAAGTCCCAAAATGCGGAATCGGGCAGAATTCCCAAGAAACAATTGCGTTATTGTTCCCAATTTGGCGTTCTTTTTTCGATAAATGCAGAGATTCCTTCCTCGGTATCCCGGTGCATCATGTTCTGCGCCATCACTTCGCCGGTATGCGCGTAGGCTTGTTCAATGGGCATATCGAGCTGCTGATAGAACGCTTCCTTACCGATTTTCACTGCCGATCCCAACTTTTCCGCCAGTTGTTCCGCAAGGGATTGTGCCTCATGCTCCAGCAGCATTTCCGGCACGGCCCGGTTGATCAGCCCCAGTTCTGCCGCACGTTCAGCCGTTATGAAATCGCCTGTGGTCAGCATTTCAAACGCTTGTTTTCGGGGAATATTGCGGCTGAGCGCAACCATGGGTGTCGAACAAAACAGGCCGATATTCACGCCATTGACGCCGAACCGCGTCGTCTCTGCCGCCACGGCCAGATCGCAAGTGGCAACCAGCTGGCATCCAGCGGCCGTCGCGATGCCATGAACCTGAGCGATGACAGGTTGAGGCAAGGACTGAATTGTCAGCATCATCTGTGCGCATCTGCTGAACAAGTCCTGGAAATAGGCCTTGCCCCCATCTTCGCTTTGACGCCCCGCTGTCATCTGCTTCAGATCGTGGCCCGCGCAAAAGGCTTTGCCCGAGCCCGACAAGACCACCGCGCGGATAGTCCGGTCGTCGCGCAGGGCATCAAACTCGGTTTGCAGCGCCGCCAGCATTTCGTCGCTGAGGGCATTCAGACGTTCCGGCGCATTCATCGTCAACCTTGCGACCGCTCCGGTGTCGCTGCGTTCCAGAATTCCCATCTTGCCCTCCGATCTGATGTGAGGCCAACTCTAGGTCGGCAAATCGAGGAGGGGAAGCATGTCATTGGCCTTAGACCGGGAAGAATTGACTGCCTATATGAAACAGGTCTTTCCGCAGGTGCATCGGGATTTCGTGGTTGAGGACTTGACCGAGGACACGATCACCATGCGGTTGGTGGTCGAAGACCGGCACTTGCGGCCGGGCGGTACGGTTTCAGGGCCGTCCATGTTCGGTCTGGCCGATGTCTGTGTCTACGCGATCATTCTTGCGCGCAAGGGCCGACAATCTCTGGCCGTCACAACTGGCTGCTCGATGGACTTCATGCGCAAACCCGATGGAGACCAAGACATGATCGCACGCTGCACCCTGTTGAAGCTGGGAAAGGCTTTAGCCGTAGGTGATGTGCTGATGTATTCGGAAGGCTCTGACAAACCCGTTGCACGTGCCACGATGACCTATTCGCTGCCGCCCGAAGGGTCTGCCGCCGCGGCATTCGGATAAAAAATGGCCGGGACGAGCCCGGCCAAGGAAGAGGTCCCAATAAAGGGACTGGGGATATCTTACCCGTGCCAGAACGGGCGTTCGATTTCGCGGTTGGCCTGATCTCGGGTCAACCCGACATCACGCAGCAACCGATCATCCAGCTTCGACAAATTGACTCTGCTGCGGCGCTGTCGCTCCCACTTTGTGACAGTCGCCGCAAACCGCACGGCCAGCGATGCGATCAGCGGCAGCCGAGGGCTGTCGTTCAGCAGCAAAAGGGCGGGGGTGTGCATTGCGCGTGTCATCTTGGGTATCCTTTCAAATTGTATTGACACAAACGTAATATGTTCGGTATATTTGACTGATACATTCGACATTGTGTCAAAATCAAAGGAAGAATTGTAATGGATACAATTTGGCCAGAGTCTCTACCGAAATCCAAGGGACCTAAGTATACACTTGTGGCCGATACAATTCGAAAAGCTATTGATAACAAATTATTGGAGGTCGGAACTAAGCTGCCTCCGGTACGAGAACTGGCGTATCGGTTACAAATTACGCCGGGCACCGTTGCGCGTGCGTATACGATTCTGACGGATGAGGGATTGTTACAAGCCGAGGTGGGGCGCGGTACATTCGTGGCCCCGCCGAAATCGCCGATTCTGGATGATGTCTGGGCGCGGCAGTTGCATCTGCGCGACGACAAGTACAATGCCAGCGTCAGCCTGTTTAGCCCGCGACTGGCGGATGTAGGGCAGGTGGCTCTGATCCGAGAGTGTTTGCAAAAGGTCTCGCAATCTGATCCGGGGCTGTTTCTGAATTATCCCACCCGCGATGCGTATATACCGATGCGCCAAGCCGTAGTTGACTGGCTGTCCGATCTGCCATTGGGGCCGTTGTCGCATGACGATATTGTACTGACACATGGCGGGCAGAACGGATTGTGCCTTGTGTTTCAAACGATTCTGCGTGGCCCTAAACCTTTGGTCCTGGTCGAAGACCTGTCCTACGCCGGGTTCCGCCGTGCCGGAGAACTGATGCGGGCCGAGGTGGTCGGCGTGAAGATGGACAAATGGGGCATTGACCCTAGCGCCATGGAGCACGTCCTACGTCAAAACCCAGCGCAGGCTGTCTGCGTTTCTCCGGAAGTTCAGAACCCGACTGGCGCGCATACACCGCTGGAGCGTCGCAAAGAAATTGTCGAGGTCGCCCGTCGCTTTGACCTGCAAATCATCGAAGATGACTGCTACCGAATGGGGGATGCGCGCGAGCCCAGTTACCGTGCCTTGGCTCCCGAGCGGGGGTGGCATGTCTCGTCCATCTCAAAAACACTGACGCCTGCGCTGCGCGTCGGTTTTGCTATTGCCCCGCGAGAACGCAGTGTCGATCTTCGAAGGTCGGCGGAATACGGGTATTTCGGATTGGCGCAACCGCTGGCGGAACTGACCCGGCTCATGCTGTCCGACCCGCGCACCCGGCGAATTGCCCGCGATGTACGCGAGAAGATGGGGGAATATGTGCGCGTGGCTGTAAATTCTTTGGGTGGGTTTGACCTGAACTGGGCGCCTGATGTGCCGTTTGTCTGGCTTAACTTGCCCTCGGGCTGGCGTGCTGCTGCATTTAGCCGGGCGGCTGAGCGGGAAGGGATCCAACTGCGATCCGCCGATGAGTTCGCCTTGCGCGATGGACGCGCGCCGAATGCAGTGCGCATTGCGATGAACGGGCATGTCTCGCTGGAACTGTTCGAAGATGCAATGCAGCGCCTGCGCAATCTGTTGGACAACCCGCCCGAGCAAATCAGCGTTTAAATTGGGGTAAAATAATACCTATTTTATAAGTAACTGTTTTCACGACATTTAAAAGAGATTACTGCAGTTGACCTGCGCAACGCTCCCCTCTAAATACGCTCCATCGAATTCGGGCCGCTCCACACGGGGGCGGTCTTTCACATCAAACAGGACTATCCTGCCATGAAAACCTTTTCTGCAACACCTGCAGACATCGACAAGAAATGGATCCTGATCGACGCCGAGGGCGTTGTTCTGGGTCGTCTTGCTTCGATCGTCGCCATGCGCCTGCGTGGCAAGCACAAAGCGTCGTTCACCCCGAACATGGACATGGGCGACAATGTTATCGTGATCAACGCTGACAAAATCCAGATGACCGGCAAGAAGCGCGAAGAGAACTTCTACTGGCACACTGGCCACCCGGGCGGCATCAAGTCGCGCACCAAACAGCAGATCCTGGAAGGTGCACATCCTGAGCGCGTTGTTGTTCAGGCCGTCAAGCGAATGCTGCCGGGCAACCGCCTGGCGCGCAAGCAGATGACCAACCTGCGCGTTTACGCCGGTGGCGATCATCCCCATGAGGCGCAAGCGCCCGAAGTTCTGGACGTTAAGTCCATGAACAAGAAAAACACCCGGAGCTAATGACCGATGGCTGATCAGATCAATACTCTCGAAGAGCTGAGCGCCGTCGCAGGCGTTGAAACCGTGGCCGAAGAAGTCATCGTGCGTGAACCCGTGCGCGACGAGCTGGGCCGTTCCTACGCCACCGGCAAGCGTAAAGACGCTGTTGCACGCGTTTGGATCAAGCCGGGTTCCGGCAAAGTCACCGTGAACGGCAAGGACCAGGACAAGTACTTTGCTCGTCCCGTTCTGCAGCTGATCCTGCGCCAGCCGTTCCAGGTTGCCGGTGTAGAAGGTGAGTTCGACGTTGTTGCGACCGTAAAAGGCGGTGGCCTGACCGGTCAGGCCGGTGCGGTCAAGCACGGCATCTCGAAAGCGCTGCAGCTCTATGATCCCTCGCTGCGTGGCGCGCTGAAAGCCGCTGGCTTCCTGACCCGCGACAGCCGCGTTGTGGAACGTAAGAAATACGGTAAGCGCAAAGCGCGTCGTTCGTTCCAGTTCTCGAAGCGTTAATCGCGACGGACACCGAATTGGAAAGGGCTCGCCTCGGCGAGCCCTTTTCCTTTGATTTATTCTTCGTAGACCAGTTTCCAGGCCCCATCTTCGACAACGCTGACAAAGACAGTATCCGCGCCCTGATGGTCGTCTGGACCATAGGTGATCTGGTTTCCGACCAGATCATCCTTGTAGTTCAGGGACTCCATGGCCGCGATAAAGCTGTCATGGGTCAGATCAGGGCCTGCGGCCTCTAGCGCTTTGACCATCATCTCGGCGGCCGAATAGCCCAGCATCGAGAAACCGACAGGGTCTTCGCCCGTGGCCTCCTTGTATTCGGCGATGAACGCGGCCGGGGCAGGCTCTTCCGCGCGCGCCCAGAGGTCCAGCCAGGAGGCCGCTGCATAGAACCCGTCGGTTACGCCACCGGGTACTTGCGCAACCACGGTCAGGAAACTGGCCGAAGTACCAAGGAACTTCATATCCGCTAGCCCCATCTTTTTGGCCGTGCCTACCACGGTGATGGCCTGCCGCACTCCCAAAGCCATTGTGACGATATCGCAGCCTTCCTCCTTGAGCTTGCTTAGAGAGCCGACGAAATCCGTCTCATCCGGTTTGTGCGTGGTTTCAGCGACAAATGCGATCCCAGCCTCTTCGGCCCCCGCTTTGCTGCCTTCCAGAATTTCTTCGCCGAAATCGGTGGGCAGGTACATGGTGCACACGGATTGTGATCCGAATTCTCCGTTCAGATATTTCACCCCTATCCGGGCCTGATCAAAATAGGTCGAGAACGAGGTGAACTTATTCTTCATAGGCTCTTGCAGCATTTGCCGCGCGGCTGTCAGAGGCGCCACGTTCGGAATACCCTTCGGGTCCAGCAGTTTGAATCCGGCCACGTTCATCGGCGTGCCCAGTGACTGCAGCATGGCAAACACCTTGTCGCGGTTCAGCAGCTTGTTATAGCCCTGCATCGCGCGCGGCATCTGATAACCGTTATCCTCAACCACGAAACGGATTTTGCGCCCGTGCACGCCGCCTTCGGCATTCACGCGGTCAAACACTACATTTGCGCCCTTGGTGGCCGGAACTCCAACGGCAGCGAAAATACCGCTCAGGTCGTTGACCGATCCGATGACGATCTCATCGTCGCTAACACCTTGTGTCTCAGCACCTGCAACAGTTGCCGCAGCCGTCAAAGCGGTGGCGGTGGCCAGCTGTTTGATCACGTTCCTCATGTTTCTCCTCCCTTTGGGTAAACCCTTATCTAATTGTACATATCTTCAATGAGATCTGCGTGTTTCTTTTCCACAAAGCTGCGTTTCAGCTTCATAGTGGCCGTCAGCTCTTCGTCATCGGCGGTCAGCAACACGTTGATCAGGCGGAAATCCTTGATCTGTTCGACCCGCGCAAATTCCTTGTTTACCGCGTCGACCTCAGCCCTGATCTGATCGCGTACCTCAGGCGCGGCACAGAGTGAGGCGAAGTTCGAAAACGGAACTTTGCGGTCCTGCGCAAACTTCTCGACGTTCTCCTGGTCGATCATGATCAGCACCGTCAGGAACTTTCGTTGGTCGCCGATTATGACAGCGTCCGAGATATAGGGGCTGAATTTCAGGCGGCTTTCGATCTCGGCCGGGGTGATGTTCTTGCCGCCGGCCGTGATAATGATGTCTTTCAGTCGCCCGGTGATTGTCACATAGCCGTCGCCGTCGATCTGCCCCATATCGCCTGTGCGCAGCCAGCCATCGGCGGTGAAGGTCTCGGCGGTTTTGGCATTGTTGCGCCAATAGCCCTGAAAAACATTCAAACCTTTGATCTGAATTTCACCGTCATCTGCAATACGCACATCATTGCCCGGCACCGCGCGGCCAATGGTGCCGATTTTGTTGTGCTCGGTCGTGTTCAGCGTCGCCAGTCCCGAGGTTTCGGTCATCCCGAACCCTTCGACAATGGGCACCCCGATGGACCAGTACCATTTCAGAAGGTTAGCCGAGATGGGCGCCGCTCCGGTGCCGCCACGCCGCATCCGGTCTAGCCCCAGCATCCGCCGCAGATTGCGCAGAACCAACCGGTCCCACAGCCAGAACTGCGCGCTCACAGCGGCGGGCACCGGCTTTCCGGCCAGGATATACTCGGCCCGCGCCATACCCGCGTTCACGGCCATCCCAAAGGCGGCGCGCCCTGCGGGGGTGGCGTCCTGCGCCAGAATCTGAACCTGAGAATAGATCTTCTCCCACACCCGCGGGACGGCGGTAAAGGTGCTGGGCGAGACCTCTTGCAGGTTCGCAAACACGGTTTCGGGGCTTTCGGCGAAATTCACCACGCATTTCGACGCAAGCGGCAGGTAAACCGATACATCACGTTCCAGGATATGGCACAGCGGCAGAAAGCAAAGCTGCTCATCCGTTTCCAGCGAGGGCAGGGCGTGCGCACCGCATTCAATCGCGGCCAGGATGTTCTCGTGACTCAGCATCGCGCCCTTAGGCGCCCCAGTGGTGCCCGAGGTGTAGACCAACAGAGCCGTGTCCTGCGGCGAGGCCAGGGCGATCTCGGCTTCGAACCGGTCAGGCTCTTCGGCTTCAGCCCGTCGTCCGATGTCATACAGATCGCCAATCATCAAGCAGCGGTCGTGGCTCAGATCATGCAGGCCCTCATCCTCGAGGATGATGACGTTCAGCAGACCGGGAAGCTCGGTTTCGACCTCGAAGAACTTGTCCAACTGTTCTTCGTTCTCGACCACAAGAAAGCGGCTGTCGCTGTCATTCACAAGGTATTTCAATTGTTTGGCAGAATCGGTGGTGTAGATGCCCGAAGCAATGCCGCCCACACATTGGATGCCCATATCGAACCACGCCCATTCCTTGCGGTCCTCGGACAGGATTGAGACAACCTCGCCCCGTTGCAGCCCCAGCTTCCGTAAGGCCAGCCCGATCCACTTGGCATGTTGCCAGTAATCGGCCCAGGAATAGGACTTCCATATGCCGAAGTCCTTTTCCCGATGTGCAGTGCGGTCGCCCAAATCGGCGCAGCGTTTCTGAAACAACGCGCAGATCGTCATGCATTCATCCACCAGCACGGGGCGTTGGCCGGGGGTAGCGTTGAACTGGATGCCGTTGATCTTGGTCTGAGGGGGCAGTGTGCTGATATTCATGCCGCTTACCTCCAGGTTTTCTTGCGTTTCCAGCGGCGGTTTTCCCGCGCGCCGTCTTCCTGCACGCCCAGATAAAAATTCTGGATATCCTCGGATTGCATCAACACATCCGCCGCCCCGTCCATGACGATACGGCCGACCTCCATCACATAGCCATGATGGGCCAGTTCCAGCGCGGCATTGGCGTTCTGTTCGACCAGCATCATGGTCATGTTCTGTTCGTCATTCAGGCGTTTGAGGATGCCGAAAATCTCCTGCACCAGCAGCGGCGACAGACCCAGCGAGGGTTCGTCCAGCAGCATGATCTTGGGGTTCGCCATCAGCCCGCGCCCGATTGCCAGCATTTGCTGCTGTCCGCCCGAAAGGGTTCCGGCCTCTTGGGTGCGACGCTCTTTCAGGATCGGGAAGTAGGAAAACACCAACTCGCGGTCATGATCGATCTGCCCCTTGTCGGTCGCCGTGTAGGCCCCAAGGCTGAGGTTTTCATCGACTGTAAGCAGAGGGAACACCTCGCGCCCCTCAGGGACATGAACGATGCCTTTTTGCACGACTTTATGCGGCTCGGACCCTTGGATTTCTTCACCGTCAAAGGTGATCTTGCCTTTTTCGGGGTCCATCACGCCGGACACGGTTTTCATCAGCGTCGTCTTGCCTGCGCCGTTTGCGCCCAGGATCGATACGATCTGCCCCGGATGCACATCCAGCGACACGCCGCGAATGGCCATGATCGGGCCGTAGAAGCTTTCGACATTGCGGATGGTCAGGATCGGCGCGCTCATGAGGCCTTCCCCAAATAGGCCTCGACCACAGCCGGGTGGGATTGCACCTCGGCCGGTGTTCCCAGCGCCAGCATCGCACCATCAGCCATCGCCAACACGCGGTCAGACACGCCTGAGACCAGCCCCATGTCGTGTTCGACCATCAGCACCGTAATCCCCATCTGCCTGCGGATATCGTCGATCCACCAGCGCAGATCCGACGTCTCCTCGACCGACAGGCCGGATGCAGGTTCGTCCAGCAACAACAGTTTGGGTTCCGTGGCCAGTGCACGGGCAACCTCGACCACTTTGCGGACGCCGTAAGGCAGGCCAGAGATCATCTTGTCGCGGTAGGCCTGCAGGTCGAGGAAATCTATGATCTCTTCGACCTTTTCGCGGTTTTCCAGCTCTTGCCGCCGGGCCGAGGGCAGGAACAGAACCTCTGATATCAGGTTTGTTTTTCGATGGCGGTGCCGTCCGACCAGCAGGTTCTGCAACACGGTGGCATGTTCGAACAGTTCGATATTCTGGAACGTCCGCGCCACGCCATAGGCTGCCACGCCAGAGGGTTTGACCTGCAGCAAATCATGTCCGTCAAACCGAATAGAGCCCGCAAACGGGTCGTAGAAGCGTGAGATCAGGTTGAATACCGTCGACTTACCCGCGCCGTTGGGGCCGACAATGGCAAAGACCTCGCCTTCTTCGACCGAAAAGGACAAGTCATTCACCGCCGTGAGGCCACCGAATTTCAGGGTGACGTTCTGGAACGCGAGCAGGCTCATCTGAGGCGCTCCGTCTTGAGGTAGGATTTCTGACGCTTGAACATGTCCTTGCGGTAGAACGGGAAAAGCTCGAACCACGTGCGTATTTTCAGCCATCGGCCATACATGCCCATCGGTTCAAACAGGATGAAGGCAATTAGGATCATGCCGAAGATGCCGAATTCCAGCCCCGGAATGGCGACGGTATTGCCGCCGAACAGGGCACCCACATATTCCTTTGAAATCGACAAGAATTGCGGCAGGAACCCCACGATGATCGCGCCCAGAAACGCGCCGTGGATCGACCCGAGCCCGCCGATCACGATCATCATCAGCAACTGGATCGAGATCACGACACTGAACGTCTCGTTGTTGAACGCGCCCGAGAACATCCCCATCAGCGCACCCGCCCATCCGGTGACGGCACAAGACAAAGCGAAAGATATCATCTTGGTGCGCGCGATATCGACACCCATCGCCTGCGCCGAAACCTCGGAATCGCGCACGGCGATGAAACTGCGTCCCAAAGGCGCGCGCAGCAAGTTAATAAAACCCAGCGTCACCAGAACGGCGACCACCAGCACCAGCCAGAAGAAATGTACCGGAGTGCCCCAGCGGTCGATCGTCAGGCCGAAAATGTCGACCCCACCGATGAACTTGCCGCCAACGCCGCCGGTGATCGGCTCGGCCAAGACGATGACATCATCCATCAGGATCGACAGCGCCATGGTGAAGATTGCCAGATAAATGCCATGCAACCGCAGGGCAGGGATCGCGACAGTCACGCCCGCAATACCGGTCAGGATACCAGCCAGCGGAAAGGCGATCAGGAAGGGCACGCCCGCCTCAAGCAGGATGACGTTAGCATAGCACCCAAAGGCCAGGAAAGCCGCGTGACCCAGACTGACTTGCCCCGTGTGGCCTGTCAGAACCATCAGGCCCAGACCTGCGATGGCCCAGATCAGGACGTTTGTCAGCTCACCCAGATAGAAATCGTCCAACCACCACGGGGCCGCAGCCACCACCGCCAGTAGGATCAGATAAAGGACCAATTGATGGCCATCTTTCCATGGCCGGATATCCTGCATGTAGTCGGTTTTGAATACAATCCGCATCTGCCTAAACCTTCTTGACCCGAACCTGACTAAACAGCCCGTTGGGGCGGAAGATCAGCACAGCCAGCAACAGCGCATACGGCGCAATCTGGCTGTAGCCTGCTGCGATATAGCGACTGGCAAAGGGTTCGATGACACCGACGATCAGCCCTCCGGCCAGCGCACCGGGCAGGCTGCCGAACCCGCCGATCACGGCGGCGGCAAACGCCTTGATCCCCAGCAGACCCGTGGTCGGATCGACCGACCCCTTTGCGGCAAACAGGATACCTGCGATCCCGGCGACCACGCCCGCAAGACCCCAGATGAACCCTTGCACCCGCTTGACCGGAACGCCCATGTAGTAAGCGGCCAACTGGTTTTGAGAGGCGCCTTGCATTGCCAGCCCTAACTTGGTCCGGCTGAAGAAAACATACAGCGCCCACGTCAGCAGGATGGTGACGAAGATGACGGCCACATCCTCCATCCCCAGCACCAGCCCGCCGAACCGCACCTCTTTCCCGGCCAGCGGGTTCTGAAGCGTCTGCGGCTCGTGCCCCCAGATCAACCCGGCCACAAACCGGATCACAAAGCCCAAGGCGATGGTCAGGATTACCACAGCCGTCTGACTTTCTCCGAACAGCCGTCGGATGATCAACCGATCAAGCAGATATCCCAACGCTCCCATAATCCCCAATGAGATTGGTAGCGCCAACCAGAATGGCAGCCCCATATATTCGGTATTGGTCAGGCCGATGGTGACGAACGCGCCCAGCATCATGAAATCGCCCTGCGCGAAATTCACCGCCTCGGTCGCTTTGTAGATCAGAACAAAACCGAGTGCGATCAGGCCGTAGACACAGCCATTCGCCAGCCCGCTAATCAGCAGCTGCGCGTTATCCAACTTCACCTCCCAATACCGGTTTGTCCGGCATTCTTCGTCCCCCTCGGCCACGATGACCAAAGGGCTTTGTTCTACTATGGGGTGACAATCACCTTTCCGTCACTCTTTTTTAGCGCATGGGCCAGATCTGACACCACGTTTCTGAGCGGCAGGCGGTCTGCAACATCTGTTTTCCACCGACCATCGGCGAAACGTGCCTGAACCTCGGCCACAACCCGCATCTGATCGGCGGGCGGGGTGGTGGTCATCCACTTGGTTAGCCAGAAGCCTTCGATCTGCTTACCCATGAAAATCATCTGGCCCATCTGGGTCAGTTTGGGCAGATCGGGGCTGAGCTTGCCATAGCACACCCAGCGCGCGCCATTTGGCATTGCACAAAACACCTGCTCGGATATCTGGTCGGCCACCGCATCCAGGAAAACGCGCGGTTTCAGAGCGTGACTCAAGTCGGTTAGTTTTTTCGGCATGTCCGGGTCAGACGTCACCAGAACCTCATGCGCGCCAAGATACTTCAGACTGTCTACCGCATCCGCCCGGCGCACGATGGCAATGGGTTTCAGGCCCAGATCGCGACCCAAACTGCACATCAGCTTGCCCAACTGGCTTGTCGCGGCAGAGACTATGAAAGCCTCGCCGGCATTTCGCGCGATATCCACCATCGCCATGGCCGTCATCGGGTTCACGATCTGGGCCGAGCCGTCCTCATCCGAAATCTCGGGCCTCAGGGGGATGCACATCATCGCCTGTGTCACCACATATTCAGCCCACGCCCCGGCGCCCGCCGCAACGAAGGCCACACGCTGACCGTTCAGGACTTCGGCCCCGGCACCTGTCGCAACCACATCGCCGCATCCCTCAAACCCTGCGGCGGCTCCCTTAACGCGGGGCTGGCCGTATTCGCCTTTGATAAAGTGAATATCCGACGGATTTACCGAGGCCGCGCGCAGCCTGATCAACACCTGACCGGGGCCCGGAGCGGGCACCGGCAACTCCGCTTCACTCAACCATTCTGCGGCGTCTTCCAATACTGGGCCGGTGGCCGTTCCTGAATACCCGTCCTGTGTCTGAACAACGGCAAACATGGTTGATGGCGGTGTGTTCATTTCAATCCCCTGAAAACAACAGCTTGAAGCATCCCGTGTATGGTTTGATACAAAAACGTCTTTCGGCATTGTAACCCTCAGGCCAGCCAATCACGTGATCCGGCAAGGGTCAACGCAGGGCAAAGCTTACGTCGCGCAACGGCGCAGGCAATTGCAGAACTCAATTTGCGTTCAACAACTCTCGCAGTTCCTGAATTTTCGCGGCAAGCGTTTCGGGCGAGGCCTTGATCTCCTCCAAGATAGCTGTGGCCTGTGTTTTGATGTCCTGCGCCAGATCGCTGTCCTGAACCGAGGCCATAAGGGTATCGTAGTCGAAATTCTGAACGGTCAGCATTCCTTCTTCGATCCATTGGTTCATCAAGTCCTGCCCCTGATTGGCCAGAGCGGCGACTTCCTGACCAGCCTGATCAACAAGCTGGCTGGCTGTTTCCCCAATGGTCTCAGAGGGTGTCTCATCCGGGGCCGTCGCCGTTGCCGGTTCGGGCGCCTCTGACGTATTGAGGTAATAATAACCGCCCGCCACGATCGCTGCCACAAGGATGGCTGGAATTAGTTTCTGCATCTTACGAATCTCCTTTAGTTTTATAAACTTAAGATGATTTGAATATATGCATTGCCCAAGGGGAATTACGTGCGCCAAGCGTCACCCAAGCGAATTGGGCTACCTTGTGCCGATACGGCCCAACCAGCAGGCAAGAACACGCCGTCCGGCGGGTGTTTCGGAATTGGGCGTCACTAGGGAAAGTGGCGGAGAGACAGGGATTCGAACCCTGGGTGGGCTTGCACCCACAACGGTTTTCGAGACCGCCCCGTTCGACCACTCCGGCACCTCTCCGCGGGGGTCTGTGAGGGGGGGATTTAGTGAGGAACGCGCAGGGGTGCAAGCAGAAAATTCCCCAAATTCACTCTTCTGGGATTTTCCATTGCCTGATGGCGTAAATCACCTAGGGTCTATGTCCATGACACATATCGCTCGCTTCTTCGCATTGCCCGTTTCACTGCTTCTTTTCGCGCTGGCCGCGTTGCCGTCCCATGCGGCCACAGCGGATCGCGACCGGATTGAAGCGTTTCTGACCACCACAGGCTTTGACGTCGCGTTGCAAAGTATCGCGCTGGCCTCGGCCTCGGCTCCGCAGATGTTGGGGATTGATCCCGAAGGGTTCGGGTCGGACTGGGCGCGTCTGACCGAAGAGGTGTTCGACACTGATGATATGCATGAAACCGCAGTGGCTATTCTGGAACAAACGCTCAGCAATGAGGCGCTGACACACGCGGTCGAATTCTATGCCTCGGATCTGGGGCAGCGGCTGGTCGTGGCGGAAAACGCCGCTCATATCCACGAAGACGAAGATGCCAAGCAGTTGGAGGGCCAGAAGATCGTCGCCGACCTGATTCAGCAAGGGTCACAGCGGGTCGAAGAGTTGAAGCGCATGAACAATGCGATCGATTCCAGCGGCACCGCGCTGCGGGCGCTGCAGGAAATCCAGATCCGGTTTCTGCTGGCCGCAAGCGCGTCCGGTGTGATCGACCTGCAAATGGATGCGGGCGATCTGCGTGAGTTGATGAAACAGAACGAAGGCGCCATGCGGCAAGCCATTCAGCTTTCGGCACTGGCTGGCGCGGCCTACACGTATCAGGATTTCTCGGATGCCGACGTGACCGCCTATGCTGACGCATTAGAACAACCCTTGATGCAAGAGGTCTATGAGCTGCTCAATGCCATCCAATATGAAATCATGGCGATGAAATTCGAGGTTCTGGCCGCGCGGATGGCCGATCTTCACCCAGCACAGGACATCTGATGCGACTGCTGGCGGCCGTCCTTTCACTTGCCCTGAGTGTGACCCCAGCGGTCGCCGAGCAGATTGACCGTTTGATGACGGCCCTGCACATGGACGAGGTGATCGAACTGCTGCGCCACGAAGGGCAGATGCAGGCGCAAGAGATAAACACAACGATGCTGGACGGGGCAGGCGGAGCCTATTTCGCAACACAGATCGACATGATCTACGACCCCGACTGGATGCGCGACCAGTTTTCCACCGCCTTTGTGGAAACGCTGTCAGACAGCCAAATGGAACGCGCCGTGCTGTTTTTCGAAAGCGATCTGGGACAGACCGTTGTGCGGCTTGAAAACTCTGCCCGTCAGGCTTTTCAGGACGAAACCATAGAAGAGATGGCGCAAGACGCGTATTCCGCACAGGATCAGGACAGCACATTCTTCCAACTTGTGGATGAGTATATCGAGGTCAACGAGTTGATCGAGAAGAATGTTAAAAGCGCCGTGAGCGCAGATTATAACTTTTTCCGAGGCTTGAATTCCGAAATTGGCGGCGATGATGGCGAGGTTCTGGCCCAGCTTCTCGCTGAAAAAGACGCCATCACGCAAGAAACGCGTACGTGGCTGTATTCTTTCCTTCTGATGGCTTATCAACCGCTGGACGAGGCGCAACTGCGCGAGAACATCGCCTTTTCACGGACCCAGACCGGCCGCGCTGTGAACGAGGCCTTTTTCGACAGTTTCGACCGCACCTATGACAAGATCTATTACCGGTTGGGTCTTGCCGTTTCACAGGTACTGCGCGGCTCGGATCTTTGAGTTGCTTTTGATGTTGACTTTCCCTCGCATTCTATGGATAAGCGCGCATCCCGGCCGGTTCTTCCGCGCCGGGTATCGTTATTATTGACCCAAGGGGCTGATCCCACGGGTCGTCACACAGCCCGAAAAGGGCGCGCTGTTCGAGGTGGCGAACGCCAGCAACACCCAGCAGGGGACCACAGAACGCGGTTAGACAAAGGAAAGACGCATGTTTGCGGTCCTCAAGACTGGCGGCAAGCAGTACAAGGTTCAGGCGGGCGATGTGCTCCGCGTTGAAAAGCTGGCTGCCGACGCAGGTGAAAAAGTTCAATTCAACGATGTTCTGATGCTGGGCGGTGACGCTCCGGTTGTTGGCGCACCTTTCGTTGAAGGCGCAGGCGTACAGGCCGAAGTGATCGAACAGATCAAAGGTGACAAGGTCATCAAGTTCGTCAAACGCCGTCGTAAGCACAGCTCGAAGCGTACCGTTGGCCACCGTCAGAAACTGACACTGGTCAAAATCACCGACATCCTGTCGTCGGGCGCTGACAAGTCGGGCATCAAAGCAGCTACCGGTTCTGCACCGGCTGGCGAAGCGGCACCTGCTGCAAAGCCTGCCAAGAAAGCTGAAGCCAAGGCAGAAGCACCCGCCGCCGCTGCGGCTGCTGCTGACGATCTGACCAAGCTGAACGGTGTCGGCCCCGCCGCTGCCAAAAAGCTGAACGACGCAGGTATCGAGAGCTTTAGCGCTCTAGCCGCCTTGTCGGACGAGCAGATTGCTGCTATCGACACCATCAAAGTGAAGCCCGAATGGGTTGAGCAAGCCAAAGAGCTGGCTCAAGGCTAAGGAGAGAGAGAATGGCACATAAAAAAGCTGGCGGTTCCTCCCGTAACGGTCGCGACTCTGCTGGTCGCCGCCTTGGCGTGAAACTCTATGGTGGCCAGGCGGCCATCGCAGGCAACATCATCGTACGTCAGCGCGGCACCAAGTTCTGGCCGGGCGAAGGCGTGGGCATGGGCAAAGATCACACCATTTTTGCAACTGTTGATGGCGCCGTGAAGTTCCATAAGGGACTCAAGAACCGCACCTTTATTTCGGTCCTGCCAGTGGCGGAGGCCGCAGAGTAAGCCGAAACCCTAAAGGTTTAGAAATAAATGGGGGACCGGCAGAAAATGCCGGTCCCTTTTCTCGTTTTTAACACAGTTTTGACCTATGAGCCCGATGACACTCCCAGCAAGCACCATACCGCCCCTGTTTCAGGGACGCATTGCCCATGCGGTTGAAGATCGTCTGGGCCGCAAATATCTGATGTGGGCTGTAATTGGTTTCACTGTTACGTCCGCAATTTATGTGTTGTTCGGAGGAGGACCGCACTCATGAAGCTTGAGACAATAATAAACCAGCCGGTGATTGAAACCGAGCGGTTCGACCTGCGCCCGTTGCGCCGGTCGGATATGGGTCTCATTGAACATTATGCAGGTGATGAGCGCGTGGCGCGGATGACGTCGTCTATTCCGCATCCATTGCCGCCTGGCTCGATCGAGGCATTTGTGAACCGTGCCATGTCCGAGGACCGGGACGAAGACGTCTGGGCGATGGATGCCACCAAGGACGGCGGGCCGGAACTGATCGGTTTGATCTCGCTGACACGGCTGGATCGCAACCAGTCCGAGGTGGGCTATTGGGTTGCGCCGGTCTATTGGAACACCGGAATTGCTTCGATGGCGGTGGAAACGCTGGTTGCGGCGAACCCGCTGGAAAACGCCACGATGTTCGCCAGCGTATTTCAGGACAACCCGGCCTCGGCGCGGGTCTTGACCCATTGCGGGTTCGAATATCTGGGCGACGCCGAAACATACTCGGTGGCGCGTGACGCGAACGTGTCCACCTGGACATATACAAAGAAACTCTGACTTGTGGCCGATGGGGCCTTTGCAGTAGGGGACAGTCATGAAATTTCTCGATCTTGCAAAGGTCTACATCCGGTCCGGGGCCGGAGGTGGCGGCTGCGTCAGCTTTCGGCGCGAAAAATACATCGAATATGGCGGCCCGGATGGCGGCGATGGCGGCAAAGGCGGCTCCGTCTGGGTTGAGGTTGTGGACAGCCTGAACACGCTGATCGACTTCCGCTATCAGCAGCATTTCTTTGCCAAGAACGGCCAGCCTGGTCGCGGCCAGCAACGCACCGGCAAGGATGGTGACGACATCGTCCTGCGCGTGCCTGTCGGGACCGAAATTCTGGACGAGGACGAAGAAACCGTCATCTGCGACCTGACCGAAGTTGGGCAACGCGTGTTGCTGGCCAAGGGTGGCAATGGCGGTTTCGGCAACCTGCATTTCAAATCGGCCACCAATCAGGCCCCGCGCCGCGCCAATCCGGGGCAGGCGGGGATCGACCGAACCATTTGGCTGCGGCTGAAGCTGATCGCCGATGTGGGCCTGCTGGGGATGCCCAATGCGGGCAAATCGACCTTTCTGGCAGCAACCTCGAACGCGCGGCCCAAGATTGCCGATTACCCGTTTACCACCCTGCACCCAAATCTGGGCGTTGTGGGCGTCGATAACGTCGAATTTGTCGTCGCTGACATCCCCGGCCTGATCGAAGGCGCCCATGAAGGGCGCGGCATTGGCGACCGTTTTCTGGGCCACGTCGAGCGCTGCGCTGTGTTGCTGCATTTGGTCGATGGTACCTCGGAAACTGTGGCCAAAGATTACCGCACCATCATTCATGAGCTTGAAGCCTATGGCGGTGAGCTGGCCGATAAACCCCGCATCACCGTGCTGAACAAGGTCGACGCGCTGGATGATGAGGAACGCGAACTGGCCAAGGCCGAGTTGGAAGAGGACGTAGGCGGCCCCGTCATGACCATGTCCGGCGTCGCGCATCTGGGCGTTACGGATGTCCTGCGGGCCCTGCGAGCGCAGATCGATGACAATCGTGTCCGCCACAAACCCGCTGAGGAGGCAGAGCCTTGGCAACCCTGACGTCTGCAAAGCGTCTTGTTGTTAAAATCGGGTCTGCCTTGCTGGTGGATCGGAACACAGGGTTGTTGCGGTCAGATTGGCTGCATTCGCTGGCGCAGGACGTTGCGTGGCTCAAGGGGCAGGGGACGGATGTAATTCTGGTGTCCTCCGGGTCGATTGCGCTGGGACGTGGGGTGCTGGGCCTTCCGATGCAGACCTTGCCGCTGGAACAATCACAAGCCGCTGCAGCTGTGGGTCAAATCCGGCTGGCCCGCGCTTATGAAGAGGTTTTGGCCCCCCACAATATCACCACCGCTCAGGTGCTGGTCACGCTGGAAGACAGCGCGGATCGACGGCGCTACCTGAATTCGCGCGCCACGCTTGAGACGTTGCTGAGCTTAGGTGTCGTTCCGATTGTCAACGAAAATGACACAGTAGCCACGGATGAGATCCGTTACGGCGACAATGACAGACTGGCTGCCCAAATCGCGGTGACCGTGGGGGCGGATCAGCTGATCCTGCTGTCAGATGTCGATGGGTTCTACACGGGCAACCCGTCCGAGGATGCCTCGGCCACGCGCTATGATGTGATCGAAGACATCACGCCCGAGATTGAGGCCATGGCCGGTGATGCGGGCTCGGGTCTGTCCAAGGGTGGGATGAAAACCAAACTGCTGGCCGCCAAGATGGCGACGGCTGCGGGCTGTGATATGGCGATTACCGAAGGATCGCCCATCAACCCGCTGAAAACGCTGGAAAACGGTGCGAACTGCACGTGGTTCACGGCAACGGTTGATCCGCATGCTGCCCGCAAACGCTGGATCTCGGCCATGAAGCCACGCGGTGAGATCGTGGTGGACGCTGGCGCCGCCACAGCGCTTGGCAATGGTAAGAGCCTGCTGCCTGCAGGTATTGTCGAAGTGACCGGCGATTTTCAGCGCGGCGATCCTGTGGCCATCATCGACCCGCAGGCGCGGCGTTTGGCGCAGGGTCTCAGCCGATATACCGCGCAAGAGGCGGACGCGATAAAAGGGCGTAAATCATCCGAGATCGAGGCAACGCTGGGCTATCCTGGTCGCGCCGTGTTGATCCACCGGGACGATCTGGCGCTATAAGACAACAGGAAAGGCACCCAAGATGAAGGATTTCGACAGCATTCCCGCCCTGATGGCCGATTTGGGCGCGCGCGCCAAGGCTGCTGCTGCTGAGTTGGCCTTTGCCAGTGCAGAACGCAAACACGCTGCTCTGATCGCTGCGGCCGAAGCCGTCTGGGCCCGCCGCGCTGAGATTATCGAAGCCAACAAGAAAGACATGGAATTTGGGCGCGACAAGGGCCTGAGTCCGGCGATGATGGACCGTCTGATGCTGGACGAATCCCGAATTCAGGGGATGGTCGATGGGCTGCGCACGGTGGCCGATCAGACCGACCCGGTGGGCGAGGTTCTGACCGAGTGGGACATGCCCTCGGGGCTGCATATCCAGCGCGTGCGCACGCCTCTGGGTGTGATCGGAGTTATCTATGAAAGCCGCCCAAATGTGACAGCGGATGCAGGTGCGCTGTGCCTGAAATCGGGCAATGCGGTGATCCTGCGAGGGGGCTCGGAAAGCTTCCATTCGTCTGGCGCGATCCATGCTTGTTTGGTCGAGGGTCTAAAGGCCGCTAACCTGCCTGAAGACTCAATCCAACTGGTGCCGACGCGCGACCGAGCAGCCGTTCAGGAATTGCTCACCATGACCGACTTTGTAGACGTGATCGTGCCTCGTGGTGGCAAGGGGCTGGTCGGATTGGTTCAGCGCGAAGCCCGCGTTCCTGTCTTTGCTCATCTCGAAGGCATTGTTCATATCTATATCGACAAGGCGGCAGACCCCGCGAAAACCCTTGAGGTCGTGCTGAACGCCAAGACCCGGCGGACGGGGATATGCGGTGCCGCCGAGTGCCTGCTGATCCATCAGGACATTGCTGAAACGCTGGGGCGGGATGTCATCACCGCGCTGCTGGCCGCCGGAGTTGAGGTTCACGCCGAGGGCTCCTTGGCTCTCGACGGTGCGTTGAAAGCGACGGATGAGGATTGGGGTAAAGAATTCCTCGACAGTATCATCGCCGCTAAGCCCATAGCAGATATCGATGAGGCCATCGCGCATATCCGTCAATTCGGCTCGAACCACACCGACTGTATCATGACCGAGGACCCGCAAGCTGCGGCCCGGTTCTTTGAACGGCTGGACAGCGCGATCCTGATGCACAACGCCTCAACCCAGTTCGCCGATGGCGGCGAGTTCGGAATGGGGGCCGAGATCGGGATTGCCACAGGCAAAATGCATGCCCGTGGGCCGGTTGGGGCCGCCCAACTGACCAGTTTTCAATACCTTGTGCGGGGCAACGGGACGGTCCGCGCCTAAAACCTGATCTCGACGCGGGTTGCGGTGGTTTCTGCCGTAATCCGCCGCCGCATCGCATGCGCCGTTTCCGGCAGAAGGGCGAATTGCACCTTGGCGGGGGTGACCTTATCGGCAAACCGGCCTTTGGGCAGGTTATTCCACAGATCGTTTTCTATGTTCAGCTTGTCTGCCACACCCGTCACAGTCCATTGATCGACATCGTTGCGGATCGTCACCGCACCCCCAAAGGGCATCGCGCTTTCGCAGCACATCAGCGCCAGAAACGCCAGTTTGACCTGATTGCGCGGCACCGCCTCGGTCAGGTTCCATCTCACGCGCACACGGCCTGCGGCTTCGACATCTTTCAGCAAGGCACTGACTTCGGCGCGGCCCAGGGGTTGATCGCTGGCCGATCCAAACGCCACCCGGAAAAAGCGGATACGCGCGCCTGCGCTGCCGACGCTACCCGAAATCAGCTCCATCTCGGGGCCATGGGTGCCGCCAACCATTTCCAGCAGCTCCAGCCCGTTGGTGATCGCGCCGATCGGGCTGATCAGATCATGACAGATCCGCGAGCCGATCAGCTCGGCCAGGTTGACGTCTGTTGCGCTCATGCGTACCTCCTGCTGTATCTGCCGCCGGACCCGGAGCCCAGTCATGTCAGACCTCAATGCCATTCTTGCACCGGGCATGTTTGTCCGCCACCCCGATTTCCCCGATTGGGGCATTGGACAGGTGCAGTCCAATATCGGCGGCAAAATCACCGTGAACTTCCGCGAGCAGGGAAAGGTGGTGATTGACGGATCGCGCATCGCCCTGATGCCCGTCTTTGATCCGTGAAACTGGTTTAGGAATAGTTAACATCCAACCGGTTCAGGCGATGTTGCCATTCCCCCGACACCTGCGGTATCAGCCCTGAAACCACAGGGACTTTCTGATGTCGGGTACAGGCCCATCCTTCACCGTCAAACTCGCCGAGACCGAGGCCGAACTGCGTGCCGCGCAGCGGCTGCGCTATGACGTCTTCGTGCGCGAACTGGGCGGTGGCGGAGAGATGGTGGACCACGACGCAGGGCTAGAGCAGGACCGGTTCGACCCGTATTTCGACCATATGCTGGCCATCGACGACCAGACCGGCGAAACTGTGGGCGTTTACAGGCTGTTACCGGGCGAACGTGCAGCAGATCTGGGTCAGTTTTATTCCGAAGACGAATATGATGTCAGCGTCCTGAAAGACAGCGGTCGCAAGCTGTTGGAATTGGGGCGATCCTGCCTGCACCCGGATTATCGCGGCGGCACGGCAATGTATCATCTGTGGAACGGTCTGGCCGCCTATGTGAATGCGCGCCAGATTGAAGTTCTGTTCGGCGTCGCCAGCTTTCATGGCACCGATGTTCAGGCGCTGGGGCAGCCTCTGTCGATGTTGCATCACAACCACCTCGCGCCGCCAGACCTGAGGGTCCGGGCGCAACCCGATGTGTTTCAGTCGATGGATTTGGTGGGCGTGGATGCGCTGGACCGCCGCGCTGCCATGGTTCAGGTTCCGGCGCTGATCAAGGCCTATCTTCGGCTGGGCGGGTTTGTGGGCGAGGGCGCTTTCATCGACCATGCCTTCAACACAACGGACGTGTGCCTGATCCTGGACACAGCGCGCATGAACGAGCGCCAACGGCGCATCTATAGCGGAGCGTAACCCTTGAGCGACGCATCTTGGCACAGCGAAGACGCGCCTGATCCCATTGAACTGGGCCTGGTCGGCTGGATTCTGGTCGTTTTGCGAGGTCTGCCTCTGGCGGTTTTAGTCTTCGGCGGGCTGATCGTCCTGCTGACCCTCCGCTTGATCGAGAGACCGATTTACGGCGTCCGCCGCCCAATCACGCCCTTCATCACACAGTTTGTCTGTCGCAACGCTTTTCGCATTCTAGGAATGGGATTCCGCAGTTCCGGAGAGTTGATGACCCAACGTGGAGCAGTGGTGGCCAATCACTCCTCGTGGTTGGATATTTTCGCGCTAAACGCCCGCAAAAGGGTCTATTTCGTCTCAAAAGCCGAAGTGGCGAAATGGCCCGGTATCGGCTGGCTTGCCCGGGCCACGGGTACGGTCTTCATCGAACGCAACCGAAAAAAGGCGCGCGAGCAAACCTTGTTGTTTCAGGAACGCTTGTCTGCAGGTCATAAGTTGGTGTTCTTCCCGGAAGGCACCTCGACCGATGGAATCAGGGTTTTGCCCTTTAAAACAACACTCTTTGCTGCATTCTTTACCGATGAACTGCGCGAATTCATGTATGTGCAGCCGGTTTCCGTTATTTACCATGCACCTGCCGGACAACCCAACAGGTTCTATGGGTGGTGGGGAGATATGGATTTCGGTCCGCATTTGCTGAAAACGCTGGGCGCCCGTCGGCAAGGCTGGGTCGAGTTGATCTACCACACACCCGCCAAGGTCAGCGATTTTGAAAACCGCAAAGCGTTGGCTGCTCATTGCGAGGAAGCCGTCCGTCATGCCCATAGCTTGGCGCGGCTTGAAAAATAGGGGCGAAAGCCTCTTGCGTTGCACCAAAACCTGCCGTATACGCGCGCCATTCAAACCCGCAGGCGGGGTTTGGGTCTTTTGCAGGGAGACATCCTCATCAGGCCCGCCGGTTGGAGCACCCGCTTCTTTCACCCCCGCCAAGGCGTAAACCGGAAAAGGAAAATAGCATGGCTCTTCCCGAGTTCACCATGCGTCAGCTGCTGGAAGCTGGCGTTCACTTTGGTCACCAGACACAGCGTTGGAATCCCCGCATGGGCCCGTTCATCTACGGCTCGCGCAATGGCATCCATATCATGGACCTGACCCAGACAGTTCCGATGCTGGATCAAGCTCTGCAGGCCGTTCGTGACACCGTTGCAAAAGGTGGCCGCGTTCTGTTCGTTGGTACCAAGCGTCAGGCCGCTGGCCCGATCGCCGAAGCAGCTGAAAAGTCAGCTCAGTACTACATGAACCACCGCTGGCTGGGCGGTACGCTGACCAACTGGAAAACCGTTTCTCAGTCGATCAACCGTCTGAACCAGATCGACGAAGCAATGGAAGCCGGCGCAGAAGGCCTGACCAAGAAAGAGCGTCTGGGCATGGAGCGTGACCAGCAGAAGCTGCAGGCTTCGCTGGGCGGTATCCGCGAGATGGGCGGCGTTCCTGATCTGCTGTTCGTCATCGACGTCAAAAAAGAAGCACTGGCCATCGCCGAAGCCAACAAGTTGGGTATCCCGGTTGTGGCTGTTGTCGACACCAACTGCTCACCCGACGGTGTTGACTACATCATCCCCGGCAACGACGACGCAGCCCGCGCCATCGGTCTGTATTGTGACCTAGCCGCTCGCGCCGCTCTGGACGGCATGACCGCTCAGATGGGTGCTGCTGGCGTAGACCTGGGTGCATTCGAAGAAGCACCGGTTGAAGAAGTCGTTGCAGAAGAAGCCGCTGAAGCTCCGGCTGAAGCGTAAGCTGCCCGTCACGTAATTGACACATGGGGCAGGGTATGACCTGCCCCAATTCCGTTTGAATTGAGGAGAGCCAAAAGATGGCAATCACAGCAGCAATGGTTAAAGAACTGCGCGACAGCACAGGCGCAGGCATGATGGACGCGAAAAAAGCCCTGACCGAAACCGGCGGCAACATGGACGAGGCCGTTGACTGGCTGCGCACCAAAGGCCTGGCGAAAGCGGCCAAGAAATCGGGCCGTACCGCAGCAGAAGGTCTGGTTGCTGTACACGTCAACGGTGGCAACGGTGTTGCTGTCGAAGTGAACTCGGAAACCGACTTCGTTGCGAAGAACGCTGAGTTCCAGGAAATGGTCGGCAAGATTGCGTTTGCAGCCGAAGGTGTTGCAGACGTTGACGCTCTGCTGGCGGCTGACTTGGGTGGCAAATCCGTTGCCGACACTCTGACCGACAAGATCGCCACCATTGGTGAGAACATGTCGGTACGCCGTATGGCGAAACTGTCGGGCGACACAGTTGTGTCTTATGTCCACAACGCAGCCACCAACGGCATGGGCAAAATCGGCGTTCTGGTTGCTCTGACCGGTGGTGACGAAGCGATCGGCAAGCAGGTTGCGATGCACATCGCAGCTGTGAACCCGGCAGCTCTGTCCGAGGCCGACATGGACCCGGCGGTCGTCGAGAAGGAAAAGCAGGTTCAGATGGACATCGCCCGCGAATCCGGCAAACCGGAGCAGGTGATCGAGAAGATGATCGAAGGCCGTATGAAGAAATTCGTGGCTGAATCGACTCTGCTGAACCAGTCGTTCGTTGTGAACCCTGACCTGACGGTTGAAGCAGCCGCCAAAGAAGCAGGCGCAACCATCACCGGCTTTATCCGTCTGGAAGTTGGCGAAGGCATCGTGGTGGAAAAAGAAGACTTCGCCGCCGAAGTTGCAAAAGCAGCCCAGGGTTAAGCGATTTTCCGGACCTCTTGGGGTCCGGGACACTTTAAGAACCGGTCGCGCAAGGCGTGGCCGGTTTTTTCTTGCGCGCACAAAAAAAGACGCCGAAGCGCCTGGCATTGAAGGATAGGGTTGGGGGGCCCCGCATGATGGGGATGGTCGAGGCCCCCCGGATTTCCGACATAGGTACGTGGACGAATAGACGCCCCTGTGTCAGAGCGGCCGGAGAGCCCTGAAATCACAAAGATCCGACCAAATGTTCCCAGGCTAAAGCCACCACTCACGGAACGCTCTCATTTTGCAACTACGGGTCAGAATCGAAAAGTAATGTTTTCCTTACCCTAGGTAAATTGACGCAAGTGAGCGTCAAAAAATTGGGGTTTAGGCCTCCATCACGAACATCTGATTTTGAAAAGATGCCTTCAGAACCGCCTGGGCTGTGGTTTCGACCGCCAGCGACTCACGCGCCAGACGCAAATGTTTCTCAACAGTGGCTGCTGTCAGTCCCATCAGCAACGCGATATCCTGCGTGGTTTTTCCATCTCCGACCCACTCCAGCGCCTCTCTTTGGCGCTTTGTCAGAGCTCTGTTTGGAGCGTTGTAAGGCAGGGTCAGGATCTTGAGATGCGCCATATTGTTCATCAGCAAAATATCTTCGCCGTGCTCTGCCCAGATTGCATCCACATCTTCCTGAGACCGTGCGCCACAGGCAGATAGAGAAATCGCACCTTTCGACCGCGCCGACACTGACGTAAAGCTAACCGTATACCCGGCAACAACACCCTTCGAGCGGTTGAACTCAAGCACTTCCAACTCCTGCGCAGTCAAAGCGCCGGACATCATCATATCCTGCGTCATCTGCCAACTGGCCGCACCTTCATTTTCCAGCGCCCATTTCAGCATCGGCGCATGAAAATACAGCCCACTGCGCAGGAACCCATCCAGATAGGGTTTGGTATGGTTGGTGAGAATGACAAAATCTTCCGGGTCGCCCAACGAGGTCGGGGTCTTGTAGCGCGTATACCCGTACAACAGCCGGTCGAAGCCGTATTCAGCCATTTGGCGGCAGTGGGCATCCCACAATTCCTCAAGCGTTTTGGTGTAGCTCAGGAAATAAAGATACTCACTCAGCCTCATTAAGCGCCCTCACGGTCAAGGAACCCAGCCAGCGCGTCCAACGCCAGGATGTAGCTTTGCGCACCAAAGCCACAAATCTGGCCGACGACGACTTTCGAGATATACGAGGTATGGCGAAAGCTCTCGCGTGCATGGATGTTTGACAGATGCACCTCGATGGTGGGAAGCTCGACCGAGGCGATAGCGTCCATCAGCGCAATAGACGTATGGGTATAGGCACCGGCGTTCAGGATGATGCCGTCCTGCGTCCCTTTGGCTGCGTGGATCGCGTCAAGCAAGGCACCTTCATGGTTCGACTGCATGTGCGCGACTTCGAAACCGATTGTTTCTCCGTGCGTTACGCACATTTCCTCAACCATTTTCAGGGTTGTTTTACCATATACCTCTGGCTGACGCGTGCCCAGCAGATTCAGGTTCGGGCCGTTTAAAATCAGAGCTTTACGCATTTTTTTCACTGTTCCCGTTTTTTTGGTTCTTAAACGCCAATGGGTCCCCTTGTCCACCGCCAGCGCTGCGTCACTTTCCTGGTTGCCCGAACGCAGTGCTGCAACGCAACACCGGCCCGCTCTTATTGTAGGGTTGTCAGAGCATCGTCACGACAATTTTGCCCAAGGCACCGCGCCCGGATAGTAAGGACAAAGCCTCAGCGGCTTTTTCCAGTGGAAACGTCGCGCTGATTTGCGGCTTGATCCTGGCAGCGTCGTAGAACTGGAACAGTTCCTGCACATTCTCCGCGTGTCCTGCAGGGTCTCTAAAGACCGAAGCGCCCCAAAACACTCCGACAATCTGACAGCCTTTCAACAGTGGCAGGTTCAGCGGAATTTTGGGAATCCCAGCCGGGAATCCCACCACCAGAAAACGACCACCCCACGCCATCGCACGCAATGCGGGTTCCGCATAGTCTCCGCCGACCGCGTCATAGACAACATCGACACCAACTGGCCCAGCCAACGCCTTGATATCGGATGAAAAAGCCTTTTGAGCGTCCCGATCCATTTCGGTCGCGTAAACGATTGTATCATCCGCCCCAACTTGTCGACAGAACGCGGCTTTTTCTTCCGATGACACGGCGGCGATGACACGCGCGCCCATTGCCTTGCCCAATTCGATGGCAGCGGTTCCTACTCCACCCGCAGCCCCCAGAATCAACAGGGTTTCGCCAGCCTTCAGCGCCGCGCGATCCTTCAGAGCGTGATAAGAGGTGCCGTAAGTAAAGATGAAACACGCGGCATCCTCAAAGGGCATGGAATCCGGGAACTTCACCGCAGTCGAAGCTTGAATCGTCAGATGTGTTGCGAAGCCGCCATGGCCGGTCAGCGCCAACACACGGTCGCCGACTTCGAACCCAGCGGCACCTTCACCTACCGCCAGCACCTGACCCGCAATCTCGCCACCCGGAGCATAAGGGCGCGGCGGTTTGATCTGGTAGAGGTCCCGGATCATCAGCGTATCAGGAAAATTCACCCCGGCGGCTTTGACGCCCACCAACAACTCGCCCTTGCCCGGCTGCGGATCGGGCAGGGTGGTCAGTTCCAAAGTTTCTGGTCCACCCGGAGCGACGCTGAGTAAAGCTTGCATGTTGACCCCGTTATCCCTGTTATTCCTACAGGAGGAAGTTTGGCGCAGCCCGATACGTTGTCAAGGATATGACGTTGCAGCGGTACGCGTATGCAGACACCATACCAGCGCCAAATGAACAAACACGAGGAGCACCCGATGACACCCGAATCCCTATTCTCGGTAGAGGGAAAGACAGCCCTGGTAACTGGCGGTGCCACGGGAATTGGCCGCATGGCCGCCGAAGCCCTGGTGCGAGCCGGTGCAAGGGTTCTCATCGCCTCGCGCAAGCAGGACGCGTGCGAGACCGTAGCAGCCGAACTCAATGCGCTGGACGCGCCCGGCAGCGCAGAGGGGTTTGCCGGTGACGTTGGTAGCAAAGAGGGTGTGGATGCGCTGGTGGACGAGGTTCACAACCGCACGGACAAGCTTGATATCCTTATGAATAACGCAGGCGTGTCTTGGGGTGCGCCAATGGGACAGTTCCCTTATGAGGCCTGGGATAAGGTCATGTCGGTGAATGTAACAGGTATATTCGAATTGACCCAGAAACTGTTGCCAACGCTTATGAAATCAGGTTCGGCCGATGATCCGGCCCGTGTTGTCAATGTGGGATCGGTCATGGGTGAGGTACCGATGGGCGACGGCGCCTACAGCTATTCAGCCTCTAAAGCAGCGGTTTTGCACCTGACCAAGATCATGGCCAAGGAATTCTCGCCCTACCACATCACAGTCAACGCCTTGGCACCGGGGCCGTTTGTGTCGCGTATGACCGCCTTTGCCACTGCCGATGAAACCACCCGCGACAAAGTCGGAAAGTCAGTTCCGCTGGGTCGGGTCGGCGCGGATGAGGATATTGCGGGCTGCATGCTGTTTCTGTGCGGTCGCGGCGGCAGCTATGTCACGGGAGCCGTCATCCCGGTTTCGGGTGGGATTAATGTGGTGACCGCGGGAAATATCTTCGCAGAGGCCCTGTGAGCGGTAAGGAGACTGATATGTCCACGGACACGCAATTGGACCTGAAGGCCGTTGATGCCTATCTCAGCGCGCATCTCGACGGCTATCGAGGCCCGTTGGAGGCCACTAAATTCGCCGTCGGTCAGTCCAACCCAACATATGAATTGAAGACACCGACGCAAGTCTATGTTTTGCGGCGTAAACCTCCTGGCATACTCCTAAAATCCGCTCATGCCGTGGACCGGGAATTTCGGGTTCAAAAAGCCCTGTCGAACAGTCGAGTGCCGGTGCCCGAAATGTTCCTTTTGTGCGAGGACGACACCGTCATTGGATCGGCCTTTTACGTAATGGAGCGCCTGGACGGTCGTAACTTCCTTGAGCCGACTATGACAGGCGAAACCAAGGAAACGCGCGCCGGTGTTTTTGAAGAGATGAACCGCGTATTGGCCGAGCTCCACATGGTCGATATCCAGGACGTGGGCCTCTCCGACTTTGGACCGCCGGGAAATTATTTCGAACGGCAGATCTCACGCTGGACCAAGCAATACCGCGCGTCCGAGACCAAAACCATTGCTCACATGGACCAACTGATTTCTTTACTCGACGCGTCAATGCCTGCTGATGACGGCCAGAGAACGCTGGTTCATGGGGACTATCGCATCGACAACATGCTATTCGAAAAGAACGGCACCCGATGTATTGGCGTTCTGGACTGGGAACTTTCTACGATCGGCCACCCCTATGCCGATCTGGCGGCGGTGATCATGCAGTGGCAAATGCCACCGGGAAAAGAGGGGCGGGGGCTGGCAGGCATCGACCGATCCAGCCTCGGCCTACCGTCGGACAACGAGTTCATTGCAGCCTATTGCAAGCGCCGTGGACTGCCGGGCATCGACAACTTCGGATTCTACCTTGCTTTCAATTTTTTCCGCATGGCTGGTATCCTGCAAGGTGTCTACAAACGCGCCTTGGACGGTAATGCCTCGGACCCGGAAAGGGCTAGAAAATTAGGTGGTTATGTTCCGATGTTTGCCCAGTATGGCTTGCAAGCGCTTGAGGGCGCAAACTCACACACTACGTGACAATTCTAGTTCCAGATTGGGCAAGCTGTTTTTGCCAAAAAACATCTCGGAGCTTGCAAAAAATGTAGGAACACCAAAAACACCGCGCTTGGCCGCATTTTTGGACTGATCCTTTAGTTGCTGCTTAATGTCCGGCTCCGTCATCGCTTCGCGCAGTTTTCGGACAGGCAGTTCGTTGTCTTGCAGAATATCCATCAGCACCGTAATCTCATCTGCTTTTTGACCATGCACCCAGATAGCATCAAAGATCGCGTCTATGTATTTGGCTTCCCATTGTTTTCCAGAGGCAAAGACCGCTCCGCGCATGGCGAATTTGGTGTTGATCGGAAAATGGGGGCTCATATGAAAACTTACGCCGCGCCGACGGGCATAGCGATGGAGATCATGGGTCAGATAAGCAGTTTTCTGACGGTTTTCCGAGAATGCCTGAAACGGGCTTTGGTTGTTGGTCGCTTTGAAAATTGTCGACAGAAGAACTGGCACATAGTTGATCTGCACGCCATGATCCGCCACCAGCTTTGGCATCACCTTATGAGCCAGAAATGCGTTCGGGCTGCAAAAATCATATATAAAATCCAGAGTTTGTGACATGATTTTGATCCTTCCATCCCGACTCGTCGATTCTTTAACCCGTTGAGTGTAACAGCCATATGGAAATAGCTGCATCCCCATTGCGTTAGGTGACCACGCCCGGCAAAATCCGGGGAATTGATAGGCTATGTCAGGACGTCCACATGTGCAGTCAGACCACGCTCGACCCTTCCCGCCTCGGGCGCATTCCGATGTGGATGCAACGCTATGTGGATGAGCGGAAGTATGCAGGAAGTTCCGTCCTGATCCACCATCAGGGTCAAGAGGCGTTCTTCCACGCCTGCGGGCTTCGGAATATGGAGCAGAGCTTGCCTTTCCAACGCGACTCAATTGCCCGAATTTATTCAATGACCAAGCCAGTGACGTCTGTGGCATTGATGATGCTTGCCGAACGCGGAAACTTTCACCTCGACGCGCAGGTATCTGACTTTATTCCAGTGTTTTCGAATATGCATGCCCTTGTGCCGGGCGCAAGCCGGATGGACCAAACCGAACCCTCGACAACCCCGACCTTGCATCAATTGCTTACCCATACAAGTGGTTTGAGCTATCCGTTTAACCCCGGGCTGCTGCCGAGTGCGATGGAAGATCAATCCATCGTCTTTGGCCCGCGTGAGGGTCTTTTGGCGAACCGGGTGACTGCGCTCGCTGACCTGCCGCTGGCATTCCACCCCGGCAGTCGTTGGGAATATTCGGTGGGCATCGACGTGATCGGCCGGGTCGTGGAAATCGTGTCTGGCAAAACGCTGGATCAGTTCTTTCAGGAAGAGATTTTTGACCCGCTGGGTATGTACGAGACCGGATTTACTGTTCCCAAAGATGCCGGGGACCGTTTTGCATCGCTCTACACGCCCTTAGCTGGCAATGCGATGGATCTGAATTCGGCTGAGACCGGTGGTGACAGCCTACGTTTGACAGATAGCTACGAAGATTCTGCCTTTCTCGACACCACCATGTGCTCTGGGGGGGGCGGTCTGGTCGGCACAATCGACGATTACGCCAAATTCGTCCAGATGCTGCGCAACAAAGGGCAGGGGAATGGCCAACGCTTGCTCAGCAGCAGGACCGTAGATTTCATGATGCGCAATCACTTAGAGGGCGACATTGCCTCGATGGGTCCAAGTAGTTTTGCGGAACAACCGATGGAAGGTACCGGCTTTGGCCTTGGCGGTTCGGTGGTGATTGATCCGGGCCGAACAGCCACACCGGGCTCTTTGGGAGATTTCAGTTGGGGCGGCATGGCCTCGACCTTTTTCTGGATCGACCGCAGCAATGACGTGACTGTCGTCTTCTTTACGCAGCTTTCGCCGTCTAGTTCCCATCCGTCACGGTCGGAACTCAAGGGGCTTGTCCTTGGGGCAATGATTGAATGACCTTCAGCAGCCTGTTACGCCATGTCATAGACAGATCGGAGAGCCCCACATGACCGAAGCCGAACATATTCTTCTGGATCTGTTGTCTTTGGAACGGCTTGAGGTTGATCTGTTTCGTGGCACAGGGTCGGGCGGTGAAACGCCGACGCGGATATTTGGTGGACAAGTCGTCGCCCAGGCCCTGTCTGCTGCATACCGTACCGTGGAAGACCGTCTGTGCCATTCTTTGCACGCCTATTTCATTCGCCCCGGCGATCCGTCAATTCCCGTTATTTATCAAGTGGATCGGGCCCGAGATGGAGGTTCTTTCACCACCCGCCGAGTCATTGCGATCCAACACGGGAAACAAATCCTTAACATGTCGGCCTCCTTCCATATTGCAGATGACGGCTGGGACCACCAGCATACAATGCCCGACATCTCCGGCCCCGAGGGATTGCCCGCGCGGTCCGAGGTCAGACGACAATATCTGGATCGCGTTCCCGAACGTCTGCGATCCGAGCTGATGCGCGACCGTCCGATCGATGTACGCGAAGTCCACCATCTGGACCTGTTCGCGCCTGACAAGTCCGACGATCGAAACGCCATTTGGTTTCGAATGAACGCCGCACAGGGCAGGGACCAAATCACCCAGCAATTGCTGTTGACCTATGCTTCGGACATGTACCTGCTCAGCTCGGGACTAAGACCCCACGGCCTGAGTTGGTTTACCGGTGAGGTCAACGGAGCCAGCCTGGATCACGCCCTGTGGTTCCACGCGCCAGTGCATTTCGACAAGTGGCATCTGTATTCAATGGATTCGCCTTGGGGCGGCCGCGGCCGCAGTTTCAATCGTGGCTCAATCTATACTCAGGACGGCACATTGGTGGCATCTGTCGCACAGGAAGGGTTGATGCGACGGGCGCGGTAGACTGATCAACTATCCTCGATAAACATTTGATTTAACTTCTGCATTCCGCCCAGCCACCGGTCATAGTCCGTCGCTTTATGGCGCATATAGTCCAGAACCTGCGGATGCGGCAGGATCAGAAACTGCTCTGCTTCAATGGCTTGAACACAGGCTTCCGCGACCTCGGACGGCTCCAACATACCGTCGATCGACGCGACAGACACTTCATGTCCCTTGGTCATGTCTGAACGCACCGCCTGTGGGCACAGAACCGAAACTTTCAAACCCTTGCGCCCATATGTCAGCGCCAGCCACTCGGCAAAACCAACGGCTGCGTGTTTTGTGACGCCATACGGCGCAGCACCGGGTTGATTCAACAGCCCGGCAGCCGATGCGGTCATCAAAAAATAACCGCCGCCGCGTGCCAGCATCTTTGGAACCAGATGTCGCGCGGCCCAGACATGGGACATGACATTGATCTTCCACGTCCGATCCCAATCCGCATCGGGTGTATCAAAACCGCCAAGCGTCAAAATCCCGGCATTCGCGCAAAACAGATCAATTGGCGCGATCTGATCTTCAACGGTATCGATCAAAGCCTTCACATGATCTTCGCTGGACACATCGCAGTGCAGAGAGTGACCACCGATAGAACGCGCAACGCGTTCCGCTGCGTCCAGGTCAACATCCGAGCAGACGACCGTTGCACCAAGCTGCGCAAACCGTTCGGCGAGACCTTTACCAATACCACCAGCGGCGCCGGTTATGACGATGGTTTTTCCGTTCAATTGCATTTTGCGCTCCTGAAGTGGTTATCAGGAGAGCATCGTAAGGCTTTGAGGAACTGTGCAAAGTTCAAATCACGCGCAGGCATTATTTTACCATAATACCAATTACACGAAACTCAATAGAAGGCTTGCAGGCCCGTTTGCGCACGCCCCAGGATCAACGCATGCACGTCATGCGTCCCCTCGTAGGTGTTCACGGTTTCCAGATTGACCATATGGCGGATCACCTGGAATTCCAGCGAGATACCGTTGCCCCCATGCATGTCCCGTGCCATCCGCGCGATGTCCAACGCTTTTCCGCAATTGTTGCGTTTTACGATCGAGATCATCTCGGGCGCAGCAGCAGCGTCATCCATCAAACGACCAACACGCAGGCTGGCTTGCAAACCAAGCGCGATTTCGGTCTGCATGTCCGCCAGTTTGCGTTGGAACAATTGTGTCTGCGCCAAGGGTTTGTCGAATTGCTTGCGATCCAGCCCGTATTGACGCGCCGCGTGCCAGCAGCATTCCGCGGCCCCCATGGCACCCCAACTGATACCATACCGGGCGCGATTGAGGCAGCCAAACGGTCCTTTCAACCCCTGTACGTGGGGCAGCAAAGCGCCCTCGTCAACCTCAACTCCGTCCAGCACGATTTCGCCGGTAATCGAGGCGCGCAGGCTCATCTTGTTCTGGATCTTCGGCGCGCTCAGGCCGTTCAGGCCTTTTTCAAGCACAAAGCCCCGGATCTTCCCGTCATGTGCGTCGGACTTGGCCCAAACGACAAAAACATCAGCGATCGGAGAGTTTGAAATCCACATCTTGCTACCGGTCAAACGGTAGCCGCCGTCGATCTTTTCCGCTCGGGTTTTCATACCCGCTGGGTCAGAGCCCGCATCGGGCTCTGTCAGGCCAAAGCAACCGATCCATTCACCACTGGCCAGTTTCGGCAGGTATTTGCGGCGCTGTTCTTCACTGCCATAGGCATAGATCGGGTACATCACCAATGAACTTTGCACCGACATCATCGAGCGATAGCCGGAATCCACACGCTCAACCTCGCGCGCGACAAGACCGTAGGCGACATACCCTGCCCCGATACCCCCATATTCTTCGGGAATCGTGGTGCCCAGCAGGCCCATTTCGCCCATCTCGCGGAAAATCCCGGGATCGGTTTCCTCGTTCTGAAACGCTTCCAGAACCCGCGTTTGCAGTTTCTCCTGCGCATAGGCCCGCGCGCTGTCGGCGATCATCCGTTCGTCTTCAGTCAACTGATCAGACAGGCGAAATGGGTCCTCCCACGCAAATCGCCCAAGGTCCGGCGCATCTTTGGCACGCAAGGTCGGTTTGGTATCTGGGGCGTTCATGGGGCTTCTCCGCTCTGTCAGCTTCGGCGCAACCTAACCCGGTGATGCGCCAAAGGACAGAAAGAGTTTTGCATTTCCTCATGAGTAAAACTCATAGGGTAGCGCGCACCCTACCCCAACGCGTATCCCGCGCCGCGAACGGTTCGAACAGGGTCGTCGCCGCCATGTTGCGTCAAAGCTTTACGCAAGCGACCGATATGGACGTCCACCGTTCGGGTGTCGACATAGATATCGCGACCCCAAACCCGATCGAGCAATTGCTCACGGCTCCAGACGCGGCCCGGTTTCTCCATAAACGTGCTCAGCAGCCGAAATTCAGTCGGGCCCAGTTTCAAAGGCTTGCTGCCGCGGCTGACCTTGTGAGTTTCAGAGTCCAGAATGATATCGTCGAATTCCAATCGGATACCAACCGTCGCCGGGCGCACGCGGCGCAGTTGCGTCCGCACCCGTGCCATTAGTTCAACCACCGAATAGGGTTTGACTACATAGTCATCAGCACCGGTTTCCAGACCGCGCACCTTATCGACCTCTTCAGTGCGGGCCGATAGCATGATGATCGGAATCGAGCGTGTGTCAGGGCGTGATTTGAGGCGGCGGCAGACTTCGATCCCGCTCAGGTTGGGCATCATCCAATCCAAGACAATGATGTCCGGGCTGTCTTCGTCCACCAGTAACATGGCTTCGTCGCCATTAGCCGCCTTGGATACGCGGAACCCTTCCGCTTCAAGATTGTAAGCCAGCACTTCACGCTGGGCCAGTTCATCCTCGACCACCAGCACTGTGGGTTGATCGGCAGACATCTCAGAAATCTCCTCAGACGGATTGCGAGGTTACATCGGCCTTTGGCCGCGCTTCGGCGGGGCGTTCGCCGGTCACCAGATACACGACCTGCTCGGCGATTGCGGTGACGTGATCGCCCATACGCTCGATATTCTTGGCGATGAAATGCAGATGCATACAGGACGAGATGTTGCGCGGATCTTCTGCCATGAAGGTCAGAAATTCGCGGAACAGACCATTATACATCTGGTCCACTTCTTCATCGCGGTTGATCACGTCGGTCGCCAATTCTGCGTCACGCTGGATGTACGCGTCCAGCGCGTCGCGCAGCATATGCTCGACTTCACGCGCCATGCGACGCAAGGCTGCGGCGCTACCGTTGATCTCACCCGCATTAACCAGAACCGTGGTACGTTTGGCGATGTTCTTGGAATAATCGCCAATGCGTTCAAGGTTGCCAGAGACTTTAAGAACCGACAGAACCAGACGCAGATCGCTGGCTGTTGGCGCACGCAGCGCGATCAGGCGGGCGGTTTCCTCGTCGATCAGTTCCTCAAGCGCGTCGATGGCCTTGTCGCCTGCGCGGACCTGTTGCGCCAGTTCCTCGTCGCGCGTTTCCAGCGACCGGGCCGCACCCATGATGGCGGCTTCGACCAGCCCGCCCATCTTCATGATGTGGGCCTGAATGGCTTCTAGATCGCGGTCGAAGGCGGATGCAATATGTTGTTCGGTCATGATCAGATACCTGTCCTCAGCCGATCCGGCCGGTGATATAGCTTTCGGTGCGGGGATCTTCGGGGTTGGTGAAGATCTGACCCGTCTCGCCGAACTCGACGAGGTTGCCCAGATGGAAGAATGCGGTTTTCTGGCTGACTCGCGCGGCCTGCTGCATCGAGTGGGTCACAATCACCACCGAATAACGCGAGCGCAACTCGTCAATCAGTTCTTCGACCTGCGCAGTTGCAATCGGGTCCAGGGCCGAGCAAGGCTCGTCCATCAGCAGAACCTCGGGCTCGGTCGCGACGGCGCGGGCGATGCACAGGCGCTGCTGCTGACCACCCGACAGGCCGGTGCCGGGGGCGTCAAGACGATCCTTGACCTCATCCCAGATCGCACCGCGACGCAGGGATTTCTCAACGATCTCATCCAGTTCCGCCTTGTTCTTGGCAAGGCCGTGGATGCGCGGGCCGTAGGCTACGTTGTCATAGATCGACTTAGGGAAAGGGTTCGGCTTCTGGAACACCATGCCCACTTTGGCGCGCAGCTGTACCGGATCGACGCGCTTGTCATAGATATCCTCGCCATCCAGCAGGATATCGCCCTGAACCCGGCAGATGTCGATCGTGTCATTCATCCGGTTCAAGCAGCGCAGGAAGGTAGACTTGCCGCAGCCCGACGGGCCGATAAAGGCGGTCACGGTCTTGTCTTCAATCTCGACGTTGACGTCTTTGATAGCGTGCGTCTCACCGTAGTAGACCTGCACATTATTCGCGGCGATCTTGATGGCTTTGGAGTCCACGGCTCTCTCCACTCGTGTCATGTCGTTCATAATAAGCCCCTTACCAGCGGCGTTCAAAGCGGCGGCGCAGGATGACCGCGATGGTGTTCATTGTCACAAGGAAGATCAACAGGATGATGATCCCTCCCCATGCGCGTTCGTAAAAGGCCGGGTCAGCGCGTTTGGACCATTCGTAGATCTGCGCCGGCATGGCCGAGTTCGGTGACAGGAAGCCCGCCACCAGCCCGTCGGGCGGGTTCGAGGCGATAAAGCCCACCATCCCGATCAGCAGCAGCGGCGCGGTTTCCCCCAGCGCCTGCGCCAGACCGATGATGGTGCCGGTCAGAATACCGGGCGCGGCCAGCGGCAAGACATGGTGGAACACCGCCTGCATTTTCGAGGCCCCTACCCCAAGTGCGGCATCGCGGATCGACGGCGGAACCGCCTTCAACGACGCACGCGTCGAGATGATGATCGTCGGCAGAGTCATCAGCGTCAGAACCAGACCACCCACCAGCGGTGCCGAGGTCGGCAGATGCATGTAGTTGATGAACACGGCCAAACCCAGAATACCGAACACGATCGACGGCACGGCGGCCAGGTTCGAGATATTCACCTCGATGATATCGGTCAGCCGGTTCTGCGGCGCAAACTCCTCAAGATAGATCGAGGCGGCCACCCCAATCGGCAGCGCCAAAGCCAGCACCACGAACATCATGAACAGCGAGCCCAGCATCGAAACACCGATCCCCGCAGCCTCGGGCCGTTGGTCGGACGCGTCCGAGCCGAAGATGAAATCGGGGTTGAACGCCTTATACAGCACGCCCGCATCCCGCAGTTGATCTACGAAATCCAGCTGGGCAACCGTGATGCTTTTGTCATTGGCGATGGATTCGCGGGTCACGCGACCCTTCATATAGCCATCGACACGGCTGTTGACCAAAAAGCGGAAGCTGACCGTCTTGCCGATCTCATCGGGGTTGGCGATCACATAGTTCCTCAGCTCGGCCTGTGCGGCTTTGGACAGGATTTTGCCCATCTCCTTGGGCGAAAGATCGGTCTGGATACCCAGCTCTTGCACTTCCGTCTCAATCGCCGAGGCGATCAGCGGCGCGTAGCCAAAGGTCGAGACCTTCTTGATATCCTCGATATTGCGGTTGCCCTTCTTGTCCAGTTTGTCTTCTTTCAGCTCAACATTCAGTTCAAGAAACGTCTGCTGGAACGCGCCGGTGCCTGCGGTCACAATGTTTGTGACCAGCACGATCAGCATCAGCAGGCCGATACCGATGGCAGCAATCCCATACATCTTAAACCGGGATTCGGCTGCATTGCGCTTTTTGGTCCGTGCGTCTTGCTCGAACAAGGACCCCTTTTTGGGTTTCGCAGCCGGAGCAGCAGCGGGCGTTTGGGAAATATCGGTCATTCGTACTGCTCCCGGTATTTGCGTACGATGTAGAGGGCAAAGATGTTCAGCCCCAACGTAATGATGAACAGGGTCAGACCCAGCGCGAACGCAACCAACGTTTCAGGGCTGGCAAAGTCGGTATCGCCGGTCAACTGGCTGACGATCCGAGTGGTGATCGTGGTCATTGCCTCGAACGGGTTGCCCGAGAATTTGGCGATTGCACCGGCAGCCATCACCACGATCATCGTCTCACCGATGGCGCGGCTGGCGGCCAGCAAGATCGCTCCGACGATCCCCGGCAGCGCGGCCGGCAGCACCACCTGACGGACAGTCTCGGAATGCGTCGCGCCCAGCCCCAGAGAGCCATCGCGCATAGACTGCGGCACCGCATTGATGATGTCATCGGACAGCGACGACACGAACGGGATCAGCATGATGCCCATAACCAAACCCGCAGTTAGCACCGCGTTCGAGCTGGCCATCCAGCCCACTCCCAGCGCCCCGCCTTCGCCGAACATCGACACCAGCGCAGGACCAACCGTCAGCAAGGCAAAAAGACCATAAACGATGGTCGGGATACCGGCGAGGATCTCTAGCAATGGCTTGGCAATGGAGCGGGTCGCGCCTGAGGCATATTCCGACAGGTAAATCGCGGCGAACAGGCCAATCGGCACCGCCACCAACAACGCGATCACCGAGATATAGAGCGTGCCCCACAGAAGCGGCAGGATCGACAGTTCCGAGCCGCCACGGAAGTTCGGGGCCCATGTGCTACCGAAGAAGAAGTCTTTCCACGAGTGCAGTTGGAAGAAGTTCAGCGTCTCGAAGAACATGGACAAAACGATGCCCACCGTTGTCAGGATCGCAATCGAAGCCGCCAGCAGCAACAGCGCCAGAACGCCTTGTTCCACTACGTTGCGGGCGCGGAATTCCTTGTGCGTTCGGATATAGGCAAAGGCTGCACCAAACAGCGCGACGATCACAACGATCACCTGCATGGCTATCGTTCCGGTCGACGTCATGCTGCGGTATTTCTGGGCCGCGACCAGAATAGGTTTGGTAATCTCCTGTGTCAGGACCTGACCTGAGTCTTTCAACGTCTGGGTCAGCTCCGCAATATCGGCATCGGCATTCCCAGCCTGCGCTTCGCTCAGCGCGCCGGTCGCAACGGCCCCGGCCAACCCGTTCGAAACGCGCCGAACCTCGCTCATGATCAGGCCGCGGTCAGCGCCTTCAGGGATCGCGTGGTCGGGGATCATGCCGGTGACTGTGCTGTTTACGATCATCGGCTGCGCCAGCAACCAGACGACCAAAATGCCAAGCGCCGGCACCAGCGCCGTCAGCGCAACATTATAGCCATAGTACGACGGCAGAGAGTGCAGATCGCGCGCGTCTCCTCCTGCGCTTGCAAGGGCGCGGGACCGCCCTGCGAAATATCCGATCACTGCGAATGCAAGCAGGATGAGCAACAGCCAGGATAGTGCCATGGGAACTCCGTCGGAATGGCTGGAGAAGAGTCAAAAAGAACCGGGGCGCGCATAAACCGCCCCGGTTCCATAAGCAAGGGTGATTAGGAGCCGCCGCCCAGAACGGTTTCGTTCGCAACAGCTTCCTGAACTTTGACCAGCTCGGGATCCGAAACCAGGCCGTATTCAGCCAACGGACCATCGGGGCCTGCGATCTCGTCGGCGACGAAGAACTCAGCATATTCTTTCAGGCCGGGGATCACGCCAATATGCGCTTTCTTCACGTAGAAGAACAGCGGACGCGAGACCGGGTATTCGCCGGTTGCGATCGACTCGGTGGTCGGAACAATGCCGGACATGGTTGCAACTTGCAGCTTGTCGGTGTTGTTTTCGTAGAAGGCCAGACCAAAGACGCCGATGCCGTCTTTGTTGCTGTCGATACGCGCCAGAGTTTCGGTATAGTCGCCGTCGATGTCGACCGAAACGCCGTCCGTACGCAGGGCGATACAGGCTTTCTCGGCGGCTTTCTTGTCGTCGCCGTTGGCTGCTTTGTAAACGTCAAAGTCGCCCAGGTGCTCACAACCGGCCAGGATCACCTTGTCTTCAAACACTTCACGGGTGCCGTGCTTGGTGCCCGGGATGAAAGCTGCGATCGGCTGCGCCGGGAAAGCAGGGTTTACGTCGGCCCAGGTTTTGTTCGGGTTGTCGACCAGCTGACCGTCAACAACGATCTGTGCGGACAGGGCTTTGTACCAGTCTTCCGGCGTGAACTCGAACGAGTTGCCATTGATGTCTGAGGCGAAAACGATGCCGTCATAACCGATCTGAACTTCGATGATGTCGGTCACGCCGTTTTCGGCACAGGCTTTTACTTCTTTTTCACGGATGGCGCGCGAAGCATTGGCAACGTCGATGGTGTTTTCGCCAACACCTTCGCAGAAACGCTTCAGGCCAGCCGAGGAACCGCCCGATTCAACAACAGGGGTCGGGAAGTCGAAGTTTTCACCGAAGGCTTCGGCAACGATCGAAGCGTAAGGCAGAACGGTCGAGGAACCGGCAACCTGAACCTGATCACGTGCAGCAGCGGTAGTGGCCGAAACGGCAGCAATCGCCAGAGCAGAAGCCGACAGTTTTACAAAGGACATCTCAGTCTCCTTGAGAATGGTTGTTTTTGATCACCCCCATGATGATCTTGCCGGCACCCCTAAGAGCCGTGCGTAAGCCTTTTGTGACAGGTTTGTAACGGTTTCATGACAAACTGGCAGATTCAGCTATGACTTTGTGACAATTCCGGTATGCCGGGCGTTAAGCCTGAGCTTCTTCCGGCTTTTGCTGCGGCAAAATCACTGTAAAAACAGAGCCTTTGCCCAACTCGCTTTCCACTCGCAAGCGCCCGCGATGCCGATTGACGATATGTTTTACGATCGCCAGCCCCAAACCGGTTCCACCCAATTGCCGGGACCTGTGATTGTCCGCCCGGTAGAATCGCTCGGTCAAACGCGGCAGGTGAGTCGGGTCGATACCCGGCCCCTTATCCGAAATCTGAACCCGCGCAGCCGGGCCGCGCATGGCAGTGTCCCGTTCGAAAGACTGAATTCGTACTTCAACCAAGCCGCCGCTACCGCCGTATTTGATTCCGTTCTCGATCAGGTTGGTAAAAACCTGCCGCAACTGATCGCTGTCACCGATCAAGGACACCGGTCCCTGGGGATCATCGGTAAGGCGAAGTTCTACTTCCGCATCCTCGGCCAGTGGCCGCAGGGAATTTATCGTGGATTGGAGCAAGCCCGACAGGTCCAGCTCCTCTCGTGGCCGCACCCGTTCTTCGCTTTCGACCCGGTTCAGCGACAGCAAATCCCCTACCAGCCGGTTCATGCGGTTGGCCTCATCCGTCATGATCTGAAGAAAGCGCGCGCGCGCGGCAGCATCTTCGCGGGCGGGGCCGCGCAGGGTTTCTATAAAGCCCATCAACGCGGTCAGCGGCGTGCGCAGTTCGTGACTGACATTGGCGACAAAATCGCGCCGCATCTGACTGGCCTGTTCAAGATGGGTCACATCCTGAAAAACAGCCAGAACAGCCCCGCCTGAGACAGCGCCAACACCGTTCATATAGCGGCACTCTACCTCGAACGTGGTGTCCTGAGCGCCGTCATTTGCAAGGTGGCGCGTCTTCGCCCGCCCCTTGTCACGCAGGCTTTGCTCCATCGCCTCAATCACCTGCGGCTGACGCAGGATGGTGGCAAAATGACGGGTGACGATGTTTTGCCCAAGCAACGTCCGTGCATCTGTATTGGCCGCTATGATCCGCTCGGTCTGGTCGACCATCAGGGCAGGTAGGGGAATGGCCGACACAATTTCGGCAAGCAGATCGTCTGACATCGTTGGTACTCGGTGATATTCGAGAGCGTTCTAGGACACGGGTGTCAAAGTTTCACGAAACTTGCGCATGTTTTCCTGATAATGCAGCGCGCTGAACGTGATCTTTCGCGCCGCAGCCGCATCCAATTCTCGCACCACCTTGCCCGGCGATCCCATCACCAGCGAATTATCCGGGATTTCTTTTCCTTCTGTGATCAAGGCCCCTGCCCCGATCAGGCAATTCTTGCCGATCTTCGCACCGTTCAGGACAATTGCGCCCATCCCGATCAGAGTATTTTCCCCGATCGTGCATCCATGCAGCATGACCTTATGCCCAATGGTGCAGTTCTTGCCGATCGTCAGCGGATAGCCCGCATCAATATGCATCACGCAGTTTTCCTGCACGTTGCTGCCTTCGCCCACCCGGATCTCTTCATGATCGGCGCGTATGGTGCAGCCAAACCAGACCGAGGCCCCCTGCTCCAGCACCACCTTCCCAATCAGGTTCGCATCGGGCGCGACCCATGTGTCCGCGTGGATTTGCGGCGTGTGCGGGCCGAGGGCGTAGACGGTCATGACAATTCCTCAAATTCGTTTTGCAGCGTGCGAACGTGGTTTTGCAGCACCGGTTGCTGAATACGCCGCATCCGTTCGGCGCTGACGATGGTTTTCAGCTTTTCCTCGGTCGCGTCCAGATCGTCATTCACCAGAACATAGTCGTAATAGCCCCAGTGGCTGATTTCATCCCAACTTTTCAGCATCCGCTTGGCGATCACGTCGGCGGCGTCCTGGCCTCGGCTTTCCAGCCGACGACGCAGTTCGGGGATCGAGGGCGGCAGTATGAAAATCGACAAAGCGTGCTTGCCAAGGTCCGAGTTGCGAATCTGCACCTCGCCCTGCCAGTCAACATCAAACAACACGTCTTTGCCGCTGTTGATCGACTCGCGCACCGGCCCCGCGGGTGAGCCATAGAAATTCCCGAATACATGCGCGTGCTCCAGCATCTGACCATCGGCGACCTGCTGTTTGAACGCATCCTCGCTGAGGAAGTAGTATTCACGGCCATGTTCCTCACCCGGACGTGGGGCGCGCGTTGTGGCCGAGACCGAGAATTCAAGGTCGCTGTCCCACTGCATCAGCCGCCGGGCCAAGGTGGATTTGCCCGCCCCCGAAGGAGAAGACAAAATGATAAGTAGGCCGCGTCGATCCGCCATAAGGGTGTTCCTGTCGTTATTCCACGTTCTGCACTTGCTCGCGCATCTGATCAATTACGGCTTTCAACTCAAGCCCTACCGAAGTCAGTTCGGCGCTTTGCGCCTTGGAGCATAAGGTATTTGTCTCGCGATTGAATTCCTGCATCAGAAAATCCAGCTTGCGCCCCACGGCCACATCCTGTGCCAGCAAGTCACGCGCGGCCGTGACATGGGTTCTGAGGCGGTCGATTTCCTCGGTCACATCCGCTTTGACCGCGATCAGCGCCAGTTCTTGCGCGACCCGGTCCGGATCTGCGCCTTGTGCGTTTTCCAACACGCGGGCCAGATTTTCGCGTAAGGCATCGGCCATCTTGTCCTTGCGCTGTTCGGCCAGCGCGGCGGCCTGATCGGTGAAAGCTGCAACCTGATCCAGTTGGCTGTCCAGAACCTTGGCCAGCGCCTGCCCCTCAGTCTCGCGCATGGCGATGAACTCGGCCAGAACGGTCGCAAATTCGGTGCTGAGCTGCTTTACCAGAGCGGTCGGATCATCCACATCGGCCCCTGCATCTAGCATGCCTTTCAGCGCCACCAAATCGGCAGCGCTTGGCGTTGCAAGTGCTACGCCAGCTTCCTCCGCCATCTGCTGGGTGCGCTTCACCGCCGCCAGGGCTGCGGCCATGGCCGTTTCGTTCAACACGATCTCAGGCGCGGATTCGTCCCGGTTCAAGCGCAGCGACAAGGTGACATTCCCCCGGCTCAGCGCCTTGGACATCTGCGCCCGCAGCGCCGCCTCCAGCCCGGTCAGCCAATCTGGAACGCGAATGCGCATGTCCAGCCCCTTGCCGTTGACGCTGCGCAGCTCCCACGTCCAGCTATGCGGCCCCAAAGCGCCTTTGCCCGAGGCGAAGCCCGTCATGGATCTGATCATAGCCGACCTTTCGTTATAGCCCATGGCCCTATTCCGGCAGCACCTAAAGCCAACCACCAGCGCAGGGCAAGAGTTTGCTGAGTTTGTCGCATCCAGTACGCAGTTAACCATTCATTAAAGAATTCCTCCAAAATTGTATTAACCCGTGTCAATCTGGTCGCTGTCGGGGGTGGTCAGTCGGTGATGTCCCCGATATGTGGCATTTTATGAAAATGACGGTCGATTGACGCTAGGGTGATGAAAATGAAGACGTTTTTCGGGAACGGTTCCGGGTCAAACTTTGGAAAGATCGTCGCAATGGATCGTTTTGACAGTGGGCGCAGCCTGTCCCCCATCCGGCAGGCTGAGGCATATTGGACAGCGTTGCTGACGGGCGACGGTGTGCCCATGCGGTCGCAGATTGATCCGCGCGGACTCGAGAATATTCTGGAATACACCTTCATCCTGGAACGCATCGCACCCGGTCTGGCAAGGTTTCGCCTTGCGGGCAGCCATCTGAACAACCTGGCAGGTATGGAGGTACGCGGAATGCCTCTGACAGCGTTTTTCGAACCCGGTGCGCGGACTCAAATCACCGACGTATTGGAAGAAGTCTTTGCCAAGCCCGCGATTGCCGAGCTTGGGTTGATCTCGCCCGGCGCACTGGGTCGCACCCGAATGCAGGCACGGATGATCCTTCTGCCCTTGAAAAGCGATCTGGGTGATGTCAGCCGCGTGTTGGGCGTGATGGTCAGCGACGGCGTGATCGGTGCAACCCCACGGCGCTTTGACGTCTCGGATCAGAAACTGCGCCCCGTCTCAGATGTTCAGGCCCCTCAAAAACCGGCACGGCCGTCTGTGGTTGGTTTTGCCGAAGATCAGACAGAATTCAAACGTCCGGGTTCGCACCTGCGGCTGGTCGTGTCGCGCGACGACTGAGTTCGGAACCCGATGTTATTTTAGAACCGGCAACCAGATCGTCTTGCCGGTTTTTTTGTCTCGCCCAACCTCGCCCTCGAACCGGCCATCGGCGCGCATACGGGTTCTTGGATTCTGGATCGGGTCGAGATTCTGCAAGTAAGGCGTCAGGCAGTAGAAACTCTGTGACGCCTTACGAGAATGCCGACGGCGCAAACGTGCCCAAAGGAAGCTCAGCCCAAACAACTTGGCCCCCTTTGGGTTCGCGTAAAGAAGCGCGCCGCCTTAGCCAACCGCACGTTTAGTGCGGTTACGGCGCAGGTTCGTCAGTTCTTCGGCCACAAGGAACGCCAGTTCCAGCGATTGCGACGCGTTCAAACGCGGGTCGCAAGCGGTGTGGTAGCGGTCCGAGAGGTCCTCTTCCGTCACTGCGCGCACGCCGCCAGTGCATTCGGTGACGTCCAGACCGGTCATCTCGAAATGCACGCCGCCGGGGACGGTGCCCTCGGCCTGATGGACGCCAAAGAAGTCGCGGACTTCGCGCAGGACCGAATCGAATGGGCGGGTCTTGTAACCCGTGGCCGACTTGATCGTGTTGCCGTGCATCGGGTCGCAGACCCAGGTCACATTGGCACCCTCTTCCTTCACGGCCTTGACCAAGCGCGGCAGATGCTCACCCGCTTTGCCTGCACCAAACCGCGCAATTAGGGTCAGGCGACCCTCTTCGTTTTCGGGGTTCAGCTTGGACATCAGAACCTTGAGGTCTTCGGCGGTCGTGGTCGGACCGCATTTCAGACCGATCGGGTTCTGTACGCCCCGGCAGAATTCCACATGCGCACCGTCGGGCTGACGGGTACGGTCGCCGATCCAGATCATGTGACCCGAGCCAGCCAGCCAGTTGCCAGAGGTCGAATCCAGACGAGTCAGCGCCTCTTCATATTCCAGCAATAGCCCTTCATGGCTGGTGTAGAACTCGACGGTCGAGAACTCATGCGTGGTATCGGCGTTGATCCCGGCGGCATCCATGAAGTCGATGGAGTCTTGAATGCGGTCGGCGATCTCCGAATATTTCTGCACGTCTTGATCGTCGGTGAAGCCCAACGTCCAGGAATGCACGCGGGTCATATCCGCAAAACCACCGGTCGAGAACGCACGCAGCAGGTTCAGCGTGGCCGCCGCCTGCGTGTAGGCTTGCAGCATCTTGGACGGATTCGGAATGCGGGCCTCGGGAGTGAAGGCCAACTCGTTGATGATATCACCACGGTAGCTGGGCAGTTCCACACCATCCACCACTTCGGTCGGGGCACTGCGCGGTTTGGCGAACTGACCAGCCATACGGCCAACTTTGACCACCGGCACCTTGGCACCATAAGTCAGAACCATCGCCATCTGCAGCATTACCTTGAACGTGTCACGGATCGCATCCGCGCTGAATTGTTCAAAGCTTTCAGCACAGTCGCCGCCTTGAAGCAGGAACGCCTCACCCCGTCCAGCCGCAGCCAGGTGCTGTTTCAACCGCCGTGCCTCGCCCGCAAAAACCAGCGGGGGATACTGGGCAAGCTGGGCCTCGACCTTGGCCAGCGCGGCCGCGTCGGTATAATCTGGCATCTGAACTCGGGGCTTGTTGCGCCAGTTCGTTTTTTGCCACTCGGTCATAGCTTTGATCTCCGCTGAAGTATTCAGGTCGTCTCTATACAAAATGCGTGACAGAGTGACCATATCCCAATTGCGCCCCCTTGACGTCGTAAACAAGCTTTGATCATGGTGGTTTTAATACGTGCCGCCGGACCTATCGTCCCCTGGCGGCGAATCAAGGACACCTCGCCATGCAAGAGCAACGCCAAGTTGTCACGGTGCAAGACACTGCGGCCAACCCTAAGAATTTCGTGTTTGTCCTTTTGGACAAGTTCTCTTTGCTGTCTTTTGCGTCGGCACTGGACAGCCTGCGCATCGCCAATCGTATGGCCGATAAAGAGCTGTACACCTGGACCTTTGCCGGTGAAGGCGGTGACACCGTTACATGTTCGGCTGGGGCCAACTTCAAACTTGATTCCGATCTCGTTGAACTTCAGCGCGATGCCGTGATCCTGATTTGCGGCGGCGTAGATGTTCAGAACGCCACCACCAAGAAGGTGCTGAATTGGGTACGACGCGAGGCGCGGCGGGGATTGAAAATTGGCGGGTTGTGTACAGCAGCCTTCACTCTGGCCAAGGCTGGTTTGATGGATGGCAAACGCGCGACAATCCACTGGGAGAATTCGGACAGCTTCATCGAGGAATTCGATGAGGTCGAACTGACGAAATCCGTGTTTCAGATCGACGGTAACCGGATGACGACGGCGGGCGGGACTTCGTCCATCGACCTTATGTTGAAGATCATCGCGGATGATTATGGTGAAGATCTGGCGAATGCAGTAGCGGATCAGATGATCTATTCGTCGATCCGCACGGATCAGGACACGCAGCGCCTGTCGACCCCCACCCGGATCGGGGTTCGGCATCCAAAGCTCAGCCAGGTCATCCTGATGATGGAAAAAAACATCGAAGAGCCGATCTCGCCCTCGATTCTGGCCAAAGACGTCGGAATGTCCACGCGTCAGCTGGAACGGCTGTTCCGGCGCTACCTGAGCCGCTCACCCAAGCGGTATTACATGGAGCTACGGCTGCACAAGGCGCGAAACCTGCTGATGCAGACCGATATGAGCGTGATCAACGTGGCGCTGGCCTGTGGCTTTGCCAGCCCGTCGCATTTCTCGAAATGCTACCGCGCCCATTACAACACCACGCCATATCGCGAGCGAGGCGCTCAAGGCGGGAAACTGTCTGTTTAACCCGGTGTCATCCGGTAAACCGCGCCCTGCCCGACAGAGATAAACCAGATCGCCCCGTCCGGCGCTTCCACAATATCGCGGACTCGTTCGGTCGCTGAACCCTCGATCTTTTCGACCTCGGTCAGGGGCGATCCTGCGAGACGGGCAATAAAGTCAAACTTCAGGGAGCCAACGAGTATATCGCCGGCCCATTGCGGCCATAGCTTGCCGGAATAAACCAACAGACCCGAGGGTGCGATGGACGGGTCCCAATAGAATTTCGGTTGTTCAAGCCCATCTTTGAAAGTGCCCTCGCCAATCTTCTTACCCGAATAGTGACGACCGTACGAAATGATCGGCCAGCCGTAATTCCGTCCGGGTTGGATCAGGTTCACCTCATCCCCGCCGCGCGCGCCGTGTTCTGCGGTCCACAAGCGGCCCTGGGCGTCTAAACCGGCCCCCTGTGGGTTGCGATGGCCATAGGACCAGATTTCGGGCCGAACATCCGGCTTCCCTACAAACGGGTTATTCGCAGGAACTGTTCCGTCACGGTTCACGCGGATCACTGAACCTATAGGGTTGGACGTTTCCTGCGCTTGGGGACGGTCGCCGCGATCCCCAATAGTGACAAATAAAGTGCCGTCGTTGGCCTCGACCACACGCGAACCGAAATGTCGACCACCGGACCCTCCGGGAACGGCTTCGAAGAGGACCCGCAGATTGGTCAGCCGATCCCCGCTTTCAGACAGCCGCGCCACGGCTAGGGCGGTACCGGCCCCACCCCGTTGAGGCTTTGAGAATGTCAGAAAAATCTCCCGGCTTTGCGTGAAATCACGGGCGATTGTCACATCCAGCAACCCACCCTGTCCGTTTGCCGCAACCTTTGGGGCACCGCGCACCTTCTTTGCCTTGCCATCCGAGACATACAGCAACTCTCCATCCCGTTCTGTCACCAGAAACGATCCGTCAGGCATAATTCCGACGGCCCACGGCGTATCCAGCCCCTGAACCATCGGCTCAACCTGCACTGAGCCCGAAGGGGTGCTTAAGACCTCAGCACGCAGCGGGACGCTTAGCAGCGTCAAAAGAAGAAGCGCAAATGCTCGGACCATCATTTTTCCCTTCAAAATCACTGCGTCAGCCCTATGAGACCAAATAGCTTTCCTTTGCGCAAAAACACGTTTGCGTTAGGACTTTTCTTTTCCGAGCAGCTTGCCTAGGGTCGTGACCAGAACGAATACGTTCACAATAGGGAGTAACCATATGAAAAAGCTGCTTACTGCAACTGCGGCATCCGCTCTGCTGGCTGGTCCGGCTCTGGCCGAAGATATCACGCTGGGCGTCCTGTTCGGCTTCACCGGCCCGATTGAATCTCTGGCCCCGGCGATGGGTTCAGGTGCGGAACTGGCAATGGCCGAAGTCACCGAATCCGGCAAGCTGCTGGACGGCACCAAGGTCAGCGCGTCCCGCGCGGATACTGGTTGTATTGACAATGGCCTGGCGACCTCGAACGGAGAGCGTATGATCGCAGATGGCGTTGCTGGCATCATTGGCGGCGACTGCTCGGGTGTGACCGGCGCGATCCTGCAGAACGTCGCTATTCCAAACGGCATGGTGATGATTTCGCCATCGGCGACTTCGCCCGGCCTGTCGACCATGGAAGACAACGGCCTGTTCTTCCGCACCGCGCCCTCGGATGCGCGTGAAGGTCAGGTGATGGCGGACATCCTGAATGACCGTGGCATCAGCTCGATTGCACTGACCTACACCAACAACGATTACGGCAAGGGTTTGGCAGACGCGATCCAGTCCTCGTTTGAGGCGTCAGGTGGCGAAGTGACCATCGTTGCCGCACACGAAGACGGCAAGGCCGACTACTCGGCCGAAGTGGGCGCGCTGGCCTCGGCCGGTGGCGACATTCTGGTTGTCGCGGGTTATCTCGACCAAGGTGGTTTGGGTATCATCCAGTCGGCACTGGACAGCGGTGCGTTTGACACGTTCGGTCTGCCCGGCGGCATGATCGGTGACTCGCTTCCCAACAATGTTGGCCCCGACCTGAACGGCTCGTTCGGTCAGATCGCCGGTTCGGGTGGCGAGGGCGCCGAGAAGTACTTTGCAATGGCTGAAGCCGCCGGTTTCGACGGTTCGTCGCCTTATTCGCCGGAAGCCTATGACGCAGCTGCGCTGTTCATGCTGGCCATGCAGGCCGCAGGCTCGACCAGCCCCGCCGATTACGGCAGCAAGATCATGGACGTCGCCAACGCACCGGGTGAAAAGATCTACCCAGGTGAGCTGGCCAAGGGTCTGGAACTGCTGGCCGCAGGTCAGGACATCGACTATGTCGGCGCGTCCGGCGTTGAGCTGATCGGCCCCGGCGAAAGCGCGGGTTCGTACCGCGAGATCGAAGTGACCGACGGCGAGAACAAAACCGTCAACTTCCGTTGATCCAAGGTTAACAGTCATAAAAACAAGCAGCCCGGGCCTTGTGTCCGGGCTGTTTCAATGACAAAAGCCCGCACCATTCGTACAGGGATGTGGCAACAACGCCGGAAAACGGCGGCTAGGGGAAAAGATGATCGTCGTCGAAGACGTGCACAAGCATTTCGGCGGGTTTCATGCGGTGGACGGGGCATCGCTGGAAATCCAAAAGGGCTCGATCACCGGTCTGATCGGGCCGAACGGGGCCGGAAAAACCACTCTGTTCAATGTGATCGCGGGCGTTCTGCCGCCGACCAGCGGGAAGGTCCATATGGATGGTGAGGATATCACCGGCCTGCCCCCGCATGAGCTGTTTCACAAGGGCCTGCTGCGCACCTTCCAGATTGCGCATGAATTTTCTTCGATGTCCTGCCGCGAGAATCTGATGATGGTGCCGGGTGCGCAATCAGGTGAATCGCTTTGGAACACGTGGTTCGGGCGCAAACGCATTGCCGATGAAGAACGCGCATTGAAGGCCAAGGCCGATGAGGTACTGGAGTTCCTGACCATCGAACATCTGGCCGATCACAAGGCCGGTCAGGTCTCGGGCGGGCAGAAAAAACTGCTGGAACTGGGTCGCACCATGATGGTCGACGCCAAGATCGTGTTTCTGGACGAAGTTGGTGCAGGGGTGAACCGTACCCTACTGATGACCATCGCCGACACAATCCTGCGCCTAAACAAGGAACGCGGCTATACCTTTGTGGTCATCGAACATGACATGGATTTCATCGGCAAAATCTGCGACCCGGTCATCTGTATGGCCGAAGGCAAGGTGCTGGCCGAAGGTACTCTGGACGAGATCAAGGCCAATGAGCACGTGATCGAGGCCTATCTGGGCACGGGCCTGAAAAACAAAGACAAGCTGGAGGCCCAAACATGACCGCTGGCGTGAGCGACAATCCTTATCACGACGACAAGGGCAACAAGGACGCCTCAATCACCAACACACATGGCGTCGGCACCATGACCCCCGCCCATCGCAAAAGCGGTGAGACGCATAAGGTCGAGGGCGGCCCCTTCCTGATCGGCGACACTATGACCGGCGGTTACGGCAAAGGGCCCGACATTCTGCATGACTGCACCATCGCGGTCGATAAAGGCGAAATCGCCGTGATCGTCGGCCCCAACGGCGCAGGAAAATCGACCGCGATGAAGGCGGTCTTCGGAATGCTGGACGTCCGCGCCGGAGCTGTTCGACTGGACGGCGAAGACATCACCAAACTGTCGCCGCAAGATCGGGTGATTAAGGGCATGGGGTTTGTGCCACAGACGTCGAACATCTTCACCTCGATGACGGTGGAAGAGAACCTTGAGATGGGTGCCTTCATCCGCCGCGACGATATTTCGGGAACGATGGAGCAGGTCTATGACCTCTTCCCGATCCTGCGCGACAAACGCAATCAGGCGGCCGGAGAGCTATCGGGCGGTCAACGCCAACAGGTCGCCGTGGGCCGCGCGCTGATGACCCAACCTAAGGTGCTGATGCTGGACGAACCCACCGCTGGCGTCTCGCCCATCGTGATGGATGAATTGTTCGATCGGATCATCGAGGTGTCGCGCACCGGGCTGCCGATCCTGATGGTCGAACAGAACGCCCGCCAGGCGCTGGAAATCGCGGACAAGGGATATGTGCTGGTTCAGGGACGCAACGCCTATACCGGCACGGGCAAGGAACTGCTGGCCGATCCCGAAGTGCGCAAGAGTTTCTTGGGAGGGTGAGCGTGAAGATAACTGCAGCATTCATCATCGCCTCACTAACCAGCGCTGCTGACGCCGAAGCGTGCCTTCTAAATGAAGTCTGTGAACACGAAGAAGAGTGCGTCGGTTCAACATTCGATGTCGAGTTCGTTGGCAATCCGCGCAATCAAGTTCGAAGTAATTTCGGGGAATTCAGAATTGATGGCACGTCCGCGACCGATGAAACGACTTCCACGTTACGCCTTTCGACTGGAACAGAGTATGTGGTCACATCTCAAAACTCATTGATGATTGCTTCTCAAAAGAAAGAAAATAGCAACGCGGTCGTGTACTTTGTACGAACACCACCATCAACGTTGACGGCTACGCTCGATATCGTTGCGCAGAAATATGTCGATTACTCAAATACCTTTAATGCGCGTCGCGTATTTGAAGGCGATTGCGAGCAGGAGTTTTAATGGACTTCCTCAACGCCCTTGTGGCGCTCTCCAACTTCGTTCTTGTTCCCGCAATCGCCTATGGCAGCCAGTTGGCGCTGGGTGCATTGGGAGTGACGCTGATCTATGGCATCCTGCGGTTCTCGAACTTTGCCCATGGCGATACGATGGCCTTTGGCGCAATGATCGCGGTTCTGGTCACGTGGGGCCTGCAAGCCGCTGGGGTCAGTTTCGGGCCGCTTCCGACCGCTCTGCTCGCCCTGCCCTTTGCCATTCTGGGCTGTATCGTTCTGGTGCTGATCACCGACCGGCTGGTTTACAGGTTCTACCGCGAACAAAAGGCCAAGCCGGTTATTCTGGTGATCGTGTCGATGGGCGTGATGTTCATCATGAACGGGATCGTGCGGTTCATCATCGGCCCGGATGACCAGCGCTTTTCGGACGGAGAGCGTTTCATCGTCTCGGCGCGTGACTTCAAAGCGATGACCGGCCTGCGTGAGGGGCTGGCGATCAAGACCTCTCAGGGCATCACCGTAGTTGTGGCCGTTGTCGCCGTTGCGCTGCTGTTCTGGTTTCTAAACAAAACACGCACCGGCAAATCGATGCGGGCTTATTCGGATAATGAGGATCTGGCCCTACTCTCCGGCATCAACCCGGAACGCGTGGTGATGATCACATGGATCATCGTTGCCGCGCTGGCGACCACTGCAGGTGTGCTCTATGGCCTCGACAAAAGCTTTAAGCCCTTCGTCTATTTCCAGCTTCTGCTGCCGATCTTTGCCTCGGCCATCGTGGGTGGCTTGGGCAATCCATTGGGCGCCATCGCGGGTGGCTTCATCATCGCGTTTTCCGAGGTGACCATCACCTATGCGTGGAAAAAGGTACTGACCTATCTGGCCCCTGAAAGCCTTGAGCCCTCGGGCCTGGTCCAGTTTCTGTCCACCGACTACAAATTCGCCGTCAGCTTCGTGATCCTGCTGATTGTGCTGCTGTTTAAGCCCACGGGCCTGTTCAAGGGGAAAGCGGTATGACCGAGACTGTCAAGAATACGCTGCTTTTCGTCGTGGTGGGCAGCCTGATCCTGCTGACCGGGTTCACGCAAAGCTGGAACTCGGCCATCCTGATCCTGAACATGGGGCTGATTTCGGCCATCATGTCCATCGGGGTGAACCTGCAATGGGGCTTTGCGGGTCTGTTCAATGTCGGCGTCATGGGCTTTGTCGCGCTGGGCGGGCTAGCGGTTGTGCTGGTTTCCACCCCACCGACGCCGGGCGCATGGACCGGCGGGGGCTTTGGCGTCATCCTCGCGCTGCTGCTGGGGGCCGCGACGGTTGTGGCCGCTGTGATCACCGCGCAGAAGATGCCCAAAGGGCGGGTGCAAACCTTGGCGATCATCGGCATCCTGATCGTCGGCTTCTTTGTCTACCGCGCCATTTTCGACCCCAACGTCGCCTCAATTGAGGCCATCGACCCCGCCGTCGCGGGTAATATCGGAGGTCTGAACCTGCCCGTTCTGCTTGCTTGGCCCGCCGGAGGTCTGCTGGCTGCAGGTGCCGCCTGGTTGATCGGGAAAACCGCGTTGGGTCTGCGCTCGGATTATCTGGCGATTGCGACGCTGGGTATTGCCGAGATCATTATCGCCATCATGAAGAACGAGGACTGGCTGGCCCGCGGCGTCAAGAATGTCTACGGCATCCCGCGCCCTGCGCCTGTGGTCGGCTATGAGGTCGAGTTGCAAGCAGATCCCGGATTCATCGCCCGCGCCGAATGGCTGGGTCTTGATCCAGTCACGGCCTCGACGCTTTCGGTCAAGCTGGGCTATTCGCTGCTGTTCACCATAGTGCTGCTGGTCCTGCTTTGGATGGCACAGATGGCATTGAAAAGCCCATGGGGACGGATGATGCGCGCCATTCGCGACAATGAAGTTGCAGCCGAGGCGATGGGCAAGGACGTCACCCGCCGCCATTTGCAGATCTTCGTTTTGGGCTCCGCGATCTGCGGTATTGCGGGCGCGATGATGACCACACTGGACGGGCAGCTGACGCCGGGCACCTACAATCCGCTGCGCTTTACCTTCCTCGTCTGGGTGATGGTGATCGTCGGCGGCTCGGGCAACAATTTCGGCGCTGTTCTGGGCGCGTTCCTGATCTGGTTCCTGTGGGTCCAGGTCGAGCCGATGGGCCTTTGGCTGATGAACCTGATTACTTCAACCATGCCCGAAGGCAGCGCATTGAAGGCGCATCTGATCGACAGCGCTGCCCATATGCGCCTGTTCACCATGGGTTTGATACTGTTGATCGTCCTCAGGTTCAGCCCACGCGGATTGATACCAGAAAAGTAACAGTTATCTCAAAAGCGACGAAACCGTGCCTCTTTTCAGGCGCGGTTTCTTGATCTAAGCGCACTGTCCGTCTAGACGGGGTACAACCAGTTTGGCATTGGCCGAAATCCCACGCGTTTACGGGAATTTAGAAAATCCGTAGAATGATGCGACCACCCTGTTGAGTATAAAAGAGTTCACATGACTTCGACGCTGACCAAATCACTGCTGCTGCTTCCTCTGATCGCCGGATTGGCAGCTTGCGTTCCAAGCCCGGAAGATTTTGAAACCACACCGGTCAAAGTCCAAACTCCGAAGGGTGAAGTTACGTGCCAACTGTACCGCCCTGATCGCGTCATTTGGGACCGCGCGATTGATTTCCCGGCCACCAAAATGACGGTCCCCGAGGCGGACGCCTATTGCAAGCAAGAAGGCCAGCGCCGCCTTAAGGGATAAGCCCGTCGCCGGAGCGGTCCGCGACTGTCCCCGGCCCTACCTGCTTTTGAACAACCCGCCCAGAATGCCGCGCACGATGCGGCGGCCTGTTGTTCCTTTGAGTTCTTTGATGACCGCCTCGCTCATGGCGGAGGCAAAGCTGTCCTTCTTGCGCATCACGCGTGAGGATGACCGCCCAACCCGGCTGCCGGAGTATCTGCGTGCCGTTGCGAATTCCCGCTCGGCCACGGATTGGGTTTCGATTTCTTCCTCGGCCTTTTCTGCCGCCTGAGCGGCCGCATCTGCGCGGGTCTGAAGGATTTCAAAGGCCGATTTTCTGTCCTTCAGCTCTCGGTACTTCGCCTCCATCGACGAAGCGGCAACAATGGCTTGACGCTCAGCCTTCGTGATTGGCCCCAACTGAGACCCCGGCGGACGAATCAAAGTCCGCTCGACCACGCCAGGTACGCCCTTTTTCTCCAGCATCGAAGTGACCGCCTCGCCTACGCCGACCTCGCGGATCGCGGCTTCGGTATCGAAAGCGGGGTTCTCTCGGTAGGTCTCCGCCGCCAGACGCAAGTTCTTGCGGTCGCGCGCGGTGAAGGCCCGCAGCGCATGTTGAACCCGGTTGCCCAATTGGCCCAGAATATCTTCGGGTATGTCGGCGGGGTTCTGGGAAATGAAATACACCCCCACGCCCTTGGACCGGATCAGGCGTGCGACTTGTTCCACCTTGTCCACCAAAACCTTGGGTGCATCTTCGAACAGAAGATGCGCTTCGTCGAAAAAGAATACCAGTTTAGGCTTGTCGGGGTCGCCCACCTCGGGCAGTTCTTCGAACAATTCGCTGAGCAGCCACAGCAGGAACGTCGCATAAAGCCGGGGCGACCCCATCAGCTTGTCCGAGGCGAGGATGTTCACGACTCCCTGCCCTTGCGCGTCGGTGTGCATAAGATCAGCCAGTTCCAGTGCGGGTTCACCAAACAGGTTCGCGCCGCCCTGATTTTCTAGCACCAGCAGCCGCCGTTGGATCGCACCAATCGAAGATGTCGAGACATTGCCAAACCGTAATGAAAGCTGGCCTCGGTTCTCTCCCACCCAAACCAGCAGCGATTGCAGGTCCTTGAGGTCAAGCAGTGGCATCCCTTCGTCATCAGCCACACGGAAGGCAATGTTCAGGATACCTTCCTGCGCCTCGCTGAGGTCCATCAAGCGCGATAACAGCAGCGGACCCATCTCGGTTACAGTGGTGCGGACGGGATGACCCTGCTCTCCGAACAAATCCCAGAACGTGACCGGACAAGCGCCATAGCTATAGTCCGAAAACCCGATTGTCTGGGCGCGATCCTGAAACGCCTGATGAAGTTTGTGCGCTGCGCTGCCCGCCTTGGCCAACCCCGAAAGATCGCCCTTAACATCCGACAAAAATACGGGCACCCCGGCCTGCGAGAAACCCTCTGCCAGAATTTGCAGAGTCACTGTTTTTCCGGTCCCGGTCGCACCTGCGATCAGCCCGTGGCGGTTGGCGTATTTCAGCGTCAGGTTTTCCGGTTCGCTGTAGCCATCCCCGGCTCCGCCCAAAAAGATATTGTTTTGCATATGAAATTTGCCCCAATTTCCACCGGTCTGAGGGCAGCATACAAATTTAACAAATAACTGCGATAGTCTATTCGCCGCCTGTAACCAAACCGGAAGCAGGCGGCAGACTTCCTCCCTGTCGACTGGCCGCGCCTTTGGGCGCGGCTTTTTTCACGAAAACCGCCGAAGTGATCAATTTTTCAGGTTAGCAGTTGACCGCCGCGATTCCCTTTCGTAACGTCTGCGCATAACTAAGTCGGCCAGTCCGACGGGGAGAAAATTATAGAAAAGGGAGCCGCTCCACCGGCTCCCTTTTTTTGTTGCTCCAACGATAGTTTTCATCTGTGGACAGGCAAAAATCCGATCACATCAACGCATTTTCTTGGCATAGTGCCTGACACCCTGCCGGAACAATGTTAGACCGTGCAAAAAGCGTATCCACAGAACCGAGGCGTTCATGATCAAGAAACTTCTCACTCTCAATGTTGTTGCCGCCATGCTTTGGGCCGGGGCGGTCGCGGCGCAGGAAAATCAAGCCGACACTACAACTGCTCCCCAGACTCAGGCTGGTGCGGATTTGGATCTTGGCGAGGAAGGACCACGCGTAGGTAGCCGCTACATCAAAGAAGAGCACGGTGATTGGATGATCTCGTGTGTGAAGACTGAAGCAGGTGAAGATCCCTGTTTCCTCCGCCAAATTCTGGCCGGTGACCAGGGGCAACCCATTGCTGACATCACTATTCAGAATCTGCCCGAGGGCTCTCCCGCTGCCGCCCGAGCAACGGTCGTAGTTCCGCTTGAAATCCTGTTGCAGGCACAGCTTGCTCTGTCCATCGACGGCGCACCTGGCAAGCGGTACAACTATCACCATTGCAACCCGGTCGGATGCCTCGCACAGCTTGGGTTCACTCAAGGTGACATTGACGCAATGAAAGCAGGAACAACGGCAACGCTGTCGTTGGTGTCTTTGTTGGCACCGACTCAGTTGTTGGAAATGGAAGTGTCGCTGGCCGGATTCACCGCTGGTTTTGATACGCTTGAGCCAGCGCAAAACTAACCGAACCGCCGGAGCGCGCTGTCAGAAGACAGCGCGTTCCTTTTAGACTTGCCTTAGAGCAAGAACAGCATTCAGGCCACCAAAGGCGAACGCATTGCTCAGCGCAACTTCTACCTTGGCTTTGCGGGCTTCGTTCGGAACCACATCCAAAGCGCATTCCGGGTCAGGTTCCTCATAGCCGATCGTAGGCGCAATCACGCCGTCACGCAGTGCCATAATGCAGGCCAACAGTTCTACCGCGCCGGTACCGCCGATCAGGTGTCCATGCATGGATTTGGTGGACGATATCATCAGATCATCCGCATGCGGACCAAAGACATCCGCCACTGCCGCGCATTCGGTCTTGTCATTGGCCGCCGTGCCGGTTCCGTGCGCGTTGATATAGCCCACCTGATCGGCATTGATCCCACCATCCGCCAAAGCGCCCGAAATTGCGCGAGCCGCGCCTTGTTTGCTGGGCATCACGATATCTGCGGCGTCCGAAGTCATGGCAAACCCCACCACTTCACACAGGATCTCGGCCCCACGCGCGCGGGCGTGTTCGTACTCCTCAAAAACAAAGACACCTGCGCCTTCGCCCTGAACCATACCGTTGCGGTTTGCGCTGAACGGACGGCAGGCGTCTTTGGACATGACCCGCAGCCCTTCCCACGCCTTGACGCCGCCAAAGCACAGCATGGATTCCGCTCCACCCGTCAGCATCGCCGGGGCCGCGCCGCTGCGCACCATCTGGAACGCCAGAGCCATCGCGTGATTTGACGAGGCACAGGCGGTCGAGACCGTAAAGCTGGGCCCTTTGAGGTTATGTTCCATAGATACGTGGCTGGCCGCCGCGTTGTTCATCAGCTTGGGCACGACAAAGGGGTGAACCCGGTTCTTACCGTCCTCATAGACTGAGCGGTAATTGTCATCCCAGGTCGACACGCCGCCACCGGCTGTTCCCAAAACAACGCCTGAGCGCGCCGCTAGATCGCCATGAAATTCGATCCCAGACTGTTCGATTGCTTCTTTTGCCGCCGTCAGGGTGAACTGCGTAAACCGATCATACAGGGTCATCTGTTGGCGGTTGAACCGGCCCTCGGCCTCGAACCCGCGCACCTGACCGCCAATCTTGATGGCAAGGCGCTCGACATCGCGGAACTCAAGTTCGGAAATTCCGCAGCGCCCTTCGCGCATCGCCTCAAGCGTCGCCGGAACGGAGTGGCCCAACGAGTTGATCGTGCCCGCACCGGTAATAACAACGCGTTTCATGATCCTGCGTCAGACCTTTTCCGACACGAGCTTTTCGATACCGGCGATGATCGCAGCGACATTCGAGATGTCAAAATCGCTGGCTGTCGGCTCGTTGGCATTGAACGGGACTGAGATGTCGAACTCTTCCTCAATGGCGAAGATGCTTTCGACCAGCCCAAGGCTGTCGATCCCCAGATCTTCGAGCGTACTTTCGGGCGTCACATCCGAAGGGTCCAGCACGGCCTGTTCGGCGATGATGGCGATGACGCGATCGGTGATGCTCATGTCGATCCTCTGATTATCCCGTTGAGGGTGATTTAATCACTCGGCGACTGTTTGAAAACAGCCTTTTTCAACGCCTCTACGTCACGGGCCATGCGCGGCAGGCGGCGTTGCGCTTTGTAAATGTCCGTATGAGATTCCATTTTTATTCCCGGATAACCCATGATGACACGGCCCGCTGGTACGTTGGACAGGATCTTTGTGCCACCGCCTGAGATCACGCCATCGCCAATAAAAATATTGTCGACCACACCGGTCTGACCGCCCAAAACGACGTTGTTTCCAATCTCGACCGAGCCTGACACACCGGTTTGCCCGCACAGCAAGCAATCGCGCCCCACGCGGGTATTGTGGCCCACATGGACCAGGTTATCCAGTTTCGAGCCGTCGCCGATCCGGGTATTGCGGATCGTACCATTGTCGACAGTGCAGTTGGCGCCAACTTCGACATCATCACCGATCTCGACCGCGCCAAGTGAGTGAATGCGCAACCAGCTTTGGGCCCGTGCGTCGCCCTTGTCGCCCATGGTCTTGCGCACGTTTTCAACGTCCGACACCTCGGGCGTGACAAAGCTGAACCCGTCGCCGCCGATACGCGCGCCGGGTTGCGCGGTAAAGCGGTCTCCGATCTGTGCGCGGGCACCGATGCTGACCATTTCGCGCAGCATGGCATTCTGACCCAGAACTGCATCCATCCCGACCACACAATGCGCCCCGATAACCGACCTCGCGCCGATTTTCGCCCGAGCGCCGATCACCGCCAATGGGCCAATCGAGACGTCTTCGCCGATCTCTGCCGTTGGGTCGACAACGGCAGACGGGTGAATGCCGGGCGCAATCCCCTGCCCCCGGTCCAGCATCGCGGTGATCCCCGCCATTGCCATCCGTGGACGCGGAACAAAGATGGCGGCCTGCAACCCCATGGCCTGCCAATCCGCACCTTCCCACAACACGGCCGCGCGGGCCGCGCCGTTGCCCAAAGCCTCGGCATATTTGGGGGACATTGCCATCGCCAGATCATCAGGACCTGCATCCGCCGGTTCCGCTGCGCGCGCGATGATCAGGCTGACATCGCCCTGACATTCCGCTCCAAGGGCATCGGCAATCTGCTGAATGGTATAGTGCATGTCGGGTTCCCCGGATTAAGGCCTAATCCGGTGATTACCCCTGAACGTCCGGCAGGGCCACCCCCGCTTTCTGCAAAGCGTCCCAGATTTTCTGATCTCGGCTGTAGACGTCACGGCGATACTGAACCTCGCCTTTGGGGCCGATATAGGCCGTGCGATAGATCAAATGCACCGGGACGTGCTGTTTCAGAGGCACCGTGGTTTCCTTGCCGGTTGCCAGAACCCGCTGGAAAAACGCCCTTGGGTTTTCCTCCTGCTTGGCCAGCAACGCGTAGGCAAACTCAAAGGGTTGCGCCAGCCGGATACAGCCATGCGAAAACGCCCGCGACTCGCGCGCGAACAGAGATTTCTGGGGCGTATCATGCAGATAGATATTGTACTGGTTGGGGAACATGAACTTCACCAACCCCAACGCATTGCTTTTGCTGGGCGGCTGACGCATCGCAAACGGGAAGTTGCGCGCGGTGAATTGGGTAAAGTCCACTGCGCCCCGGTCAATCTGCCGCCCACTGCGATCAGTGATATGTATATGGTTCACCGCATTCGGGTTCGATTGCAGCTGCGGCAGGTATTCTTTTGTGATGATCGAGCGTGGTACATACCAACTTGGGTTGATGACCATATGCTCCATCTCATCCGAGAATTCCGGGCTGCGGCGATCGTGAACGTTCTTTCCAATGACCGCACGCGTTTCAAACGTCACCAAGCCATCATCAACGATCTTGGCCGAGAAATCCGCCTGATTGACCAGAATATGCCGCTCGCCCCGCTCGCGCGGCAACCAGCGTTCCCGCTCCAGCGCCACGTAGACCGCCCGCAGCCTGTCTGAGGCTGAGCGGTTCAGTTCAGTAATCGTCCCCTGCCCCGCGACCCCGTCCGAGGCTAATCCGTGCGCAGTTTGGAAGTCCTTCACAGCGGCAAGCATCGCGTCATCAAAGCGCGGGCTGGCGGTGGGTTTCAGATAACCCATGGCAACCAACCGGTTGCGCAGCTTGATCACATTGGGACCGGTATCACCAAGTTCCAGCTTGTCCTGAGGCACAGTCGCACCCCATCCGCCCTGATCGATCAAAGCTTTCAAGGCCACTTTCTGCTTCATCAATGCCCGATACTGGGCGGTCTGCGGCGCAAGTTGATCAAAATAGGCCGCGTTCTCGGACACGACCCCTTGCAAATGATCCACGGTCGAGCGGCGCTGTACCTTGCGCACCAACCCCTCATCGATATCCGCAGGCCGGAGCGCTCCGGAATAAAGGTCATTTGCATATGCGATAAAGGCCCGGCTCAGCGCCATTTCGACACCGCCCAGATCCCGGACCGAACGGGCCTCTTGCATCTTGGTCAACAGCGCCTCGACGTTATAGGCATCGGGCAGGCCGTGCATATGGGCAGTGGCCAACGCCTGAATCAGGCTCGCACGACGCGTCGCATGTTCTGGCGTCTCACCCACCCAAATCGGTGTAAACCCGTTCGCGCGGTAAAAATCAGCAATCTCCGACCCGGACGGAGCAGATTCGGCCACGGCCATCTGAAAGGCAGTGGCCGGTTTGTCGGGAGTGTTGGCCACGCCGGTCGTGGCCGCCAAGCAAGCAGCAAGAGCGAGAACACTGGATGCACGAAAAAATGCTCGCATGGGATAACCTTTATTCTTCAACACTCTACGCGCGCCTGTATCCACGCCGAACAAATATGCTGGCCGGTCGACGGGCTTGTCCATTCACAAATACATCACATCGATGCTTCTTTACCCGCCTGATGCGCGTTTGCATCGACCACAGTCCCGCTCACCCTTGGCGCCTGAAAATTATACGCATTTGTGTCATCTGCGCAAAAAACTGCCGAAAATTCCCCCTTGAAAAGATGAATATGAAAGACTTCTTGGCTGGATTTTGCGTCTGTGCCATAAAACCCGTACTTGGGATGGGAAAAAATTAAGAACGCGCACGTAACATCGTGTGCAGGCAGGAACAGTACGGGACGAACATAAAATGACGACGAGCAGTTCCTCGGGTATGACCCGGCGGGCCCTATTGGGCGCATTTGCGGCAACGGCAGTGGTTGCAGCACCGACATATTCCAACGCAGCAGGTTTCCTCCGCGGTGGCGGCGATATTCGTCGTATCCGTATGTATTCCGGTCGCACCGGCGAGCGTATCGATATGATATATTGGGTCGATGGGAAATACATCAAGGATGCTGTCAAAGAAGTGAACCACTTCATGCGGGACTGGCGGACGGATCAGGTCAAGGACATGGACCTGCGCACCATCGACATCATGGCGGCCTCACATAACCTGCTGGACGTTGACGAACCCTATACGCTGCTGTCCGGCTACCGCTCACCTCAGACCAACGCGATGCTTCGATCCCGGTCGCGCCGTGTGGCCAAGAACTCACTTCATATGAAGGGTCAGGCCGCTGACCTGCGCTTGTCGTCGCGGTCAGTCTCGCAGATGGCCAAGGCCGCTATGTCGTGCCGTGCGGGGGGTGTGGGCAAATACTATCGTTCGAATTTCGTACACATGGATTGTGGCGATATCCGTAGTTGGGGCGGGTAAGCACCAACATAGAAAACCAACCCGTATTCTCGACCGCCGGCCCCCAAGACCCGGCGGTTTTTTCTATGTGTGCGCATCCCCTGTTCGGACTCAATCGACCGGACGAGCGAATAGGAAAATTCAAAGGAGAATGGCGCACCTGAGAGGATTCGAACCTCTGGCCTCTGCCTTCGGAGGATTTAATAGTACCTATCCGAAACATGCGATAGAGCACGTCTTTATACGATAAAGCGTTGAAAGACATTGCTTTTCTAAAGCGCTCCGCCGAAGTCTCTATCCAAATACAGGTCGCGATTTCCGCCCTACTGCTTACGCAGTGCTTACGCGGGACCGACCGGAAAGGTGCGACTTCCCATGCCAAAACTCACCAAGCGCGTCGTGGATGCGGCCGAAGCTCGAGAAAAAGACTACGTCATCTGGGATGACGAACTGCCCGGTTTCGGGCTGCGCGTCTTCAAGTCAGGAAAGCGCAGTTACGTTCTTCAGTACCGGGCTGCTGGTCGATCGCGCCGCTACAGTATAGGGCTTCATGGTATCTGGACGCCGGACACGGCGCGGAAGGAAGCTAGAGTCCAACTCGGCAAGATCGCACAAGGCGAGAACCCAGCCGAAGCCAGGCAGGCTGACCGCAACGCGATGACGGTGAGTGAGCTTGCTGAACGCTACATCGAAGCGATGGACGCTGGCCTGATCATGGGCAAAGGCGGTCGCCCCAAGCGACCATCAACGATCTATGTGAACAAGGGCCAACTGCGTGGGCACATCATACCCCTGATTGGACAGCGCCGCGTTCAGGATCTGACCAAGGCCGATGTGACGAAAATGATGAACGACGTCATCGCCGGGAAAACGAAGGCGGTGAGGAAAACGAAGAAGCGCGGCAAGTCCATCTTGCGGGGCGGCCGAGGCACGGCCAGCAAATGTGTAGGTCTGACCGGCTCGATGCTCACCTATGCCATCAGCATGGGGATCATCGAACACAATGTAGCTCACGGTATAAGAAAGCCTAAAGATCAAGTGCGAGACCGCAGGTTGAGCGAGGACGAATTTCGCGCACTTGGACGCATGCTGAACGAAGCGGAAAAAGACGCCGACCTGGCATGGACCGTCGGCATCACCCGCCTCTTGGCTCTAACAGGCTGTCGCCGTGGTGAGATCATCTCGCTGAAATGGAGCGAGGTGGACTTCGAGAATAGCTGCCTGCGCCTGGAAGATTCTAAAGAAGGCGCTTCCGTCCGACCAATTGGCCTGCCGGCCATCGAATTGCTGGAAACACTCCGCGAGACAGCAACAACCGACTTCGTCTTTCCAGGCAAGCGCGGGGCGGACACCTATGGCGGACTGCCAAGGCAATGGCGGAAGATGTTTGGCGATTCTGAATTGTCAGACCTCACAGCTCACGTATTGAGACACAGCTTTGCCAGCATCGCGAATGATCTTGGATTTACCGAGAGTACGGTCGCCACGCTCCTCGGTCATGCCACCCACTCGATCACGAGCAAGTATATCCACTCACTCGATAGCGTGCTCGTCATGGCGGCCGATACGGTGGCCGGATACATACATGGGCTGCTTGACGGTGCCCAATATGAACGAACTGTCTATGCGCTTGATCGGACTGCGCGGCGCGAAGCTCTTTCCAGATTCATTGCTCAATCGAGCGCATAGCCCGACAAAATATCCTTCACATGAAGCACCGGAAATCAAACACTTGGTCCACGAGCTCCGGATTTTGCTGAATGATCTCGGCAAAGCGGCCCGAGTAAACCATTGTTACCGGAAGCTTCTTATAGAGTGTATTGTTGTTCCAATCCATTTTGGTCAACGCAAGGATACCGCTGACAGTTTCATGCCAGCCTCCATCTCCAGAGAAACGTCGCAGCAATAGCGGCGACGGCGTTGGTTTAAGGGCACCCTCTTTGTAGACATTGTAGCGTGGATTTTGCAGCTGAACGCCTAGGACACTGCCTTGCGACCAAGCGAGTGCCTCAGATGATGACACTGGCACGTATGTCCCGCGTTCGACTGGGTAATTATAGGGTTTGGGCTTCTCAGCCGGATTGCCGTACTGCGCCGACTTTCCAGAGGTATATCGCAGACCTGTCCAATCAGTGGATTGGACAATCTGTACAAGTTCGACCTCCGTACCGTCATTGAAGCTATCGAGCGCCGCTTCAATCTCCTCCTCTTTGAATTCGGTGTTCTTGTGGATCGTAATTTTCTTCGGCGTCCTCCCGACATGGCCCGATTGATAGACATGCAGGCTCTTCGCCAGAACCGACTGCATCTCGAAATAGGAAAGATACGGATTGTGACGGCGATCCTCAGTGAACTCCTTGGCATCGTAGGCCACAAACTGAAATCCCGTTCCGTCAGGATCAAACACTTGGCTGCAACAGGTCGTGTATTCCTGACCGCTACCGTCATTTTTTCGTCGTGTCGCGTAGCTGATGCCAATAAAGGCTTCCTGAGGATCAAGCCCTGTCAGTTTCCAAGGCTCGCCACGGGCTTTGGCAAATAGCGCAACAGACAAACCCCACATCACATTAGCCCTGCACGATCGATCAAAGCTTTCCTGGTTCAGTATCTGAATAGGAATGCCGGTCGGCGCGCAGTAGGCCTTGATAAAGTGGTGCAGATTGAAGCTTTCGCCTTCAAAGCAATCACTCCAGGCGCGCGGCAGGTACACCAAGGCGACATCGAACCTATGACGCTCTGCACGAAGCTTTATCACCTCGTTCAGCAAGGCGCGCGCCAAGCCCATCTTATCGCGCGCCGCCGCAAGCCGGTTCAACTCATCGGGCAGCGCAAAACGCATCGCGTCATCAACATCAGCAATCGGCGTGCGCATGAGAGTTTCGAAGCCTGGATACTCAGGATAATAGGCTGGCGCCTCTTTCGGCTTTGCCGGTGAGCCCAATTCACGGACTAGCCCGTCGATCCGGGCAAGGTCGGCTTGAGGAGCAACAACTGCGAATCGGACCACCGATGGAGCGCCGAATCTGAGACTGAATGGGCCGTGATTGATGAGACCGCGTAGAGGATGCCGGTCCGTCCTTCCACCATGAAAAACTAGCTCCGGTTCAGGAGCGATTGAATATGCTGGGAGCGCATCAGTCATGTCCTGCCTCTCTTCATCGCAAAACCTGTCTGCGTCGAGAAGCTGAACACTGGGTTCGAAAATCCCGTATCACCATCAAACGGCGAGAAGGTCACTTCGACATCTCTCCCCGCATGGTCCGACAGGATTCCGATCCAAGCCGAAAGTAGTCGATCATGTTTATCATTCCGTCGGTCAGCCTTGCGTTTATCCAAAAAGTTCGTTGCATGCTGGCGCGCAAACCTTGGCCATATCCAGACATCAGGTTTCAGAAGTAGCCAAAGCCGATTGTCCGCATAGCCAAGCGACATATGCACCGCCTCAGCGAAGTGAACTTGGTGAACTGCCTCATGCTCCTCAGTAGCCGGTAGGGACAAACCCGGAACGGATCCGGTCACCTTGCCGGTCTCGCGGTGCAAGTCCTCCAGGATGCCAACATCCAGCGCTTTATGATCAACGATCAAAGAGACTCCCGACCCCTGCCGCCGCTGGAGGAGCGGCCGCACCCGGCAGATCGCACGCGCCAGTCCCTCTTCGAGAAAGTTCTTAATGTGAAGCCGTGAGCCCGCTCGCCAGCCGGGATCGAACGTCATTTCACTCTTACCAAGAAACTCTGCACCAAAAGTATCTTCGATATCTTGTCGCCCACCCCAAGCCAGGACCTTGCCGTCAAAGGTGAGAATCGCACTGGTTTCCGGCTGTCGCTTGAGGTCGGCAATCGCTTCCCAGCTTGAGGTGGTCTTCAACTTTACCTCGGCACATGTCGTGGGGACTTTGGTCACTGGTAGGCCGTTGAACCGCAGAAGCGGCTTGGTTCCCTTCGGTTCCGGCACCGAGATTTGGACAGTCCCCGCTCGACCTTTGCGTACCTTCGCATCCAACCCTTCTGGCTGATTGGGAAGATTGCGCCACAGTCGAAGCATAACTGTGTCGTAAGTCTCAATGTCCACGAATTCGGCGCGAACCCCGACGGCCTTTGCGCCCTCCATAAGCGACGCGACGCCGTCAATCGGCGTCGAGCCCCGCATCTTCATCCAATAGAGTCCGTGCGGAAACGGGTTGGGCGCTTTCAATATGGCGTCGAACAGAGCCATCACGCTCTCGTCTCGGCCCGAGTATCCGGCGACCACAAAGCCGAATCGCGCCCCTGCCATTGTCATACATTGGGAGAGTTGCGCGTTCTGAGATGCCAGATCGGAAGACAAGTTCTTGATGCTGTCGTACTGAAAATCTCCATGCAGTTTGCAGTAGATAGGGAACTGCTCGTTGTTCAGCGCCGATACAACGTTGTGAGCGCCCTCAAGGTGGTAGGCTGACAACGGCTTCCCAGATATCTCCGCAACGGCCTTTTCGACAACCGGATCAAAATTGGTCGTGAACGCCATGCGGCACAAACCGCCAGCCAGCAGAGCGCCAAATACGCGGTTGCCTACGGCCAACCTAACCCGATCTTCCGCCAAAATACTCGAGATATAGTTCCGTTGACGCTCGCGATCTTCACCGAAAATCGTCTCAAAATACGTCGTGTATTCCTCAGAAGACCAGCGCTCTGGAAATCCGCGTGAACGCAAGTAGCCTTCAATTTGCGCCCTTACCGCGTCGTTCTGTAGATCTTTTGTCGAGAAGTTTTGGTTCTCCTCACTGCAATAATACCGTCGTTTCAAGTCTGTGATGATATCTTCTGCAGTCGGAAGATTGGCATTACGCGATGCGCCTGCCCCAAGGAACCATGAGAAGCTTTCGGGGCGCTCGCAAAATATTCGCGCAAACTCTGCTTGGTTCATAATATCTTGCCCAATACAATATCGAAGTAAACATAGACACGCACGGACATCAGTTCACCCCAGTGATTTCAGGCAAACCCAAGGTCTCAGCCAGTTCATCAGTACGCGCCCACCTATCCCCGGGGATTAGAGCAATCATATTTGTGAATACCCTGAGGAACACCGCTCGACCGGCAGCGGCATCAAGCGAATCTGCACGGTCAGGGGTCAGCAATGCGCGAATATCACCCAGCAGGTCAGGTCGAGCGAACTTCGCCAGCATCCGCTGCTCAGCCTCTGCCCGCGAGATAGCCTGACCCTGTTGGTCAAGATATCGGACAAACAACTCAATAACCCGATCGAGATTTAGTTCGGGAAGCGCATCTAACGCATGGTCGAGATCAAAAAGATCGCGCCCCTTATCACGCTGTAGCAATGCGCGAAGCTTTGTCGCCAATAGCTCCTCGGAAGAGAAGGACGCTATGGTCGTCTTACCCGTGAACCATGGATTTTCGACAGTGTACGGAATTGATACCGGCGGATCGAACGCTTCGATCTCTGCGATATTGATCTCGACCTTCAGCCGGAGCTGCGCGTCGGGATCATCCTCAGCTGGCACACGAAAGCGCAGCTTCGGCGCGACCGGACTTGCGGCATAATTGGCTTGTCCCAGCCACGGCTCCAATACCTCTCGCATTGCATCGAGAAGCGGGCCGATCGGGCCTGCTGTCGTCCGCACCAGATCGATGTCTTCTGAGTACCGCATAGGTTCCGGGAAGATGACCTTGTTGAGCGCTGTGCCGCCGCGGAATCTCAGCTCGGTACTTAGAAGGTCGTGATTGAAGATCTCGACCAACGCGCGCGAGATGATCAGGTCCTGTTCGATCTGCCTCGGTTCAGCCCATGGAGCTTTAATGCTCCAAGCCGTGATGTTCGTCTCGGGGATCATTGGTCATCGACCTCGATTGGACGGCGGACGACGATGTGCCAGCGTGAGCTGCGTTGCCGCTCTTCGCTGGCAGCAATGACGCTACCCTCGCGCGGCTCAAGCTCCACCCATGGCACATTGCCATTATGGAGGTGTCTCTCCAAACAGGCTGCAAGCTCTTCTTGGCCCAACAAGTCGAGCAGGTAACCAAGGCGCTGGACAACCGACCGTTCGAATTTCGGCACCAGCGCGTCGAGACGCGTCGGATCAATCTCGGCGCCAAGCTCGTTTAGCACGCTCGCGGCATGGCTGATGCCGCCGCTCGCATGTGGATAGCGCACCAAATCCAGTGCCGTTAGCGCTGGCGACGACATTCGCATTGAACCGGTATCGGTCTTTCTTCGCTCCACCCCCCGTTCGATGCTTTCCATGTCTTTGCGGAAGTAAAAGGCGAGCTTGGAACGCCCGGCACGAATAGGCTTCCACTGCCGGTCCGTTACTACCTGAAATTCCATGACTGCCTGGTGTGCCGCCCCTTGGATTTCTGCGGCCTTCAGGAGCGCGACATAGTACGGCCGCCCCGCATCCTTCATCATCGCATCAATGTACCAGCTTGGCGGAGGCGCTCCCCACTTTAAATAACGTGTGGGCGTGATGACGTAGAAACCGCGGCGCGGTGCGAAGACATGACCCCGCTTCTTCAGGCGCGCGGCTGCGTCTAGGAAGGCTCCGTGGCTAACCCCCAAAGCCGCCATCGCATCCTCGCGCGTGAAGGTGGTACGCCCGCTCGACGCCAACTCTTCAACATAGCCCGCCAAACTGGTGATGCGCTCGGGTATCATATTGCAAAATCCGCTCTACCAGCCGACTTTCTAATATGATATTGCAGTGCGAGCAAGTTCAATATGGCTAAGTCCGCGAAGAACGCGGAGCTTGGCATACGATTCCAAAGGCGGCGTATGATACAGAATGACAGTGATCAAAAGATCAAGGCGGTGGTTTTGAAGCTTGAGTATCATGGAACGCTCATGACGCTCGCGTAATAGATCAAACGCCGAAACCTAACCCGACAAGAAGTTTCAGTGCTCCAAAGGACTACTCAAATCATGCAGCTAGACACACTGATCGTCAAAAATTTCCAGTGCTTCGGTCCGGACGGAATTGAACTAGACATGACCGATCCAGTGACGGCGATGATTGGTGCGAATGGCTCAGGAAAAACGGCTGTCTTCCAAGCGCTCGACCGGCTGTTTGGGCTCGGCGGCTCAGCACGAAAGATCGAAAAATCTGATTTTCACCTCCCCGTCGACGCGGACGATGTTGAGAACGAGTGTGGACTTCATCTGGAGGCGGCCTTCTCTTTCCCGGAACTTGACGACGATGCGGCCGGCGCTGCTGTTGCTGAGTTCTGGACGCAGATGTCAGCCAGCGGACCCGATGATCCGCTGAAGGCAAGGATTGTTCTGAAAGCTGTTTGGGTCGACGATGGGACGCCCGACGGTGTCGTGGAATCCAGCATTCGATGGATCACGCGCACGGACGACGACTACGAGTGGGACGCATGCAAGCCGCTGACCGCCGCTCAGCGATCGGCCATCCAAGTCGTCTATGTCCCGGCCAATCGCGGCTCGCTCTCTCAGGTGAAGGCCCTGCTCCGGGGACGTCTCTGGCGCGCCGCCCGTTGGTCCGAGGCGTTGCAAGAGAAAACCGAAGAAAATGCGGAACAGCTTCAGGATGCGTTTCAGAAAGAACCGCCGGTGACGTTCATCAGCAAACGGTTGTCCCAACGATGGCAACAGGTCAACGAAGCTGGAACGCACGCCCAGCCAATCCTGAAACTCACCGAGGACCGCTTCGAAGCGATTATTCGGCATGCTGATGTGAAATTCTCGCCGGACGCATCTGGCGCAGATCGTCCGCTTGAGCGGCTAAGCGATGGGCAGAAATCCTTGTTCCAGATCGCTCTTACAGCGGCTCTGCTTGAGATCGAACAGGACGCACTCGCTCTGTCCGATGACAAGTCGCCCTTTGAGCCCACGCAGCTAAAACACGTTCCTCTAACTATGCTCCTGATCGAAGAACCGGAAAACTCGCTCTCGCCGTTTTTCCTGTCCCGCATCATGGACCTTTGCGAGGACATCGCTGAGATGGATACGGCGCAGGTCATGCTGTCCAGCCATAGCGCGTCGATCCTTTCCCGAGTAAAGCCTGAAACGCTTCGCTATTGCCGCCTCGACGCGAAGACCGGACAAAGCTCGATCAGAGCACTCACCCTGCCGCCTGCGACCGAAGAAGCCGGCAAGTATGTGCGGCAAGCCGTGCGGGCCTATCCGGAGCTTTACTTCGCGAAGCTCGTCGTGCTTGGCGAAGGAGACTCCGAGCAGATCGTGTTGCCGAAGCTTGCTGCAGCGCGCGGCCTTCATCTCGACAAGGCCTTCTGTCCGATCGTTCCTTTGGGTGGGCGCCATGTCGAACATTTCTGGCGTTTGCTCAAAGACCTTTCCATCCCACACATCACTTTGCTCGATCTTGATTACGGGCGACAGCATGGCGGGGCTGCCGCGATCCGCAGCATTGTCGAAAAACTGCTCGGGTTCGGGGTCGAGTTCGGTGACTGCGAGCATGTTGCAAGCGGCGAAATCGATCCGGACGACATTGATGAATTAACTGATGACGATATCGACATCGAATACGACGACAAGGCCGGCAAAACTAAAGGTAGGTATTGGCTGGAAACGCTTAGGGCACGCAACGTCTTCTTCTCAGAGCCGATCGACATCGATTTTTCGATGCTTTGGGAATTTCATGATGCCTATTCGCGGCCCACACCTGGGGGCCACGGACCGGGAAAATCCGAAGATGTTGCCGTAAAGCGAAAAAAAACCACGCTCAAAAAAACTGGCCATCCCGACTACTATGACGAGTCTTGGAACGATCTTTTTCGTTGGTATCCCTATCTCTTTCTATCAAAGAGCAAACCTGTCGCGCATCTGACCGCATTGAAACGCATCAAGAGGAAAGATCTGAAATCACCACCGGAAGAGCTTAACGCCTTGCTTGACCAAATCGAGCAGCATCTCGGCTAAAGTATGGCGATCATCAAATCAGAACAATGGAAGCCGAAGGGCGTCGCCTCCCTTGAACCCGCAGCGCTCCACGCCATCCGCGAAAACGACCACAACCTATGTGTCGTAGCCAGCGCAGGCGCAGGGAAAACCGAGTTTCTCGCACAGAAGGCAGACTACCTGCTTTCCACGGGCATTTGCCGCGCACCGCACAGAATTCTGGCTATCAGTTTCAAGAGCGACGCGGCCAAGAACCTCAAAGATCGCGTGCGGCAGCGCTGTGGACCAGAACTTTCAGGCCGGTTCGATTCTTTGACTTTCGACGCCTTCTCAAAAGGCCTTGTTGATCGCTTCGGCGCTCTTGTCCCGGCTCCGTACACGCCGTCCCCTGACTACGAGATTGCCTTTCCCGGTTTTCGAGATTGGAACGATTTCCTGACGCGCCACGGGTATCAGCATCTGTCCGGCAAAACGCTCGAACAAGCCGTTGCACGCTGCAAGCTTCCGATCGCAACCCTGAACCCCAAGAACCCAGAATGGAAGGACGTCCTCACGCGATTTTGGACTGAGTATTACCGAGACGAGAACCTGACACAGCTGACCTTCCCGATGATCAACCGGCTCGTCGACTTCGTTCTGTCGCATGACCCGCGCCTGGTTGCTGGACTGCAAGCGACCTACCCGTTCGTCTTTCTTGACGAGTTTCAAGACACCACGTTTGGTCAATATGACTTACTCAAACTTCTGTTCTTGAACAGCGACGCTCGACTCACAGCCGTTGGCGACAACAAGCAGCGGATCATGGTTTGGGCAGGCGCAATGCCGAATGCGTTCACGACATTTGCGGCCGATTTCGGCGCCAAGCAGGAAACGCTCATCTCCAATTGGCGCTCTCATCCAGAACTAGTCGAGATTCAGCACGCAATCGCCGTATCGCTCGAAGCCGCCTCTGCGAAACCCGAGGCCAAGCGCGTCAAGGATGTCGACGGCGACGTCTGCGCAATCTGGGCGTATGATGATCGAGCGTCAGAGTGTGACGGTGTCGCGAACTGGATCGCCACCGCTATTGATTCCGGTGAGATGGCCCCTGAAGACTGCGCCGTCCTGGTCCGTTTCAAACCCTATGAACTTGAGGACGAACTCGGACCATCACTCGCGTCACGTGGAGTGCGTCTTCGAAACATTGCCCGCAATCCCGAGGGCGCCAGTATCGCAATTCAGGATGTTCTCACCGAGGACGTCACACAGTGCGTAATGGCGCTGATCCGACTTGGCGCGTTCCACAAAGCCCCCGAGGACTGGCACGCGAGCGCCGAGCGACTGTCCATCATTTGGGGTTTGGACCCAGACAGCGAGGCCGACCAGGAGGCTTTACAAGACCAACTCGGAGCCAAGCTCGCTGAGTTGCGGGACTATATGGCGGCAAATGCGCCATCCGACGCATCATGCACAACCCTCGTCCAATCGATCCTGGAATTTGTCGGCGAGACTGAACTGCGAGCCACTGTCCCGTCCTATCGTCGTGACAAGGACTATCGTCGTGCTCGTGACGGACTGACATGCCTATTGAAAGAATCTGCTGAAGGCGAAACTGATTGGGCGGCCGTCGCCAACAACTGCGGCGGCGTTGGTCAGGTTCCGCTTATGAGCATTCACAAAAGCAAAGGGTTGGAATTTCACACCGTCATCTTTTTCGGGCTCGACAGCAAGACTTGGTGGGCGTTCGAGCCGGAGGACAGCGAAGAGATGCGGGCGTTTTTCGTTGCGTTCACGCGCGCTATGCAACGCGTCTTTTTCACCTCCTGCAGAAGTCGAGGGACACGTCTCTCTTATGTCGATGATCTGATCGGCAAGGTTGGTGTTGAGAGGATTGCTGGTCCGAAATCAATGTGACAGGCGGTTCTACGACTTCGACGGATGAGGATAATCCACGAGGGGAAAGCCTTCCCCTGCGGCCGAGCCTGTAGTCTCGACCGACCCCTTCTGCGGGGAGACCCCGCAACGCCCCCTTTAGAGTGAGAGGCCTGCGGCTGTCGCCGTGACGGGTTTGGAGGTCGAGAGAGAGGCTCTCGGACCGCCCGTCCTGGAGATCAGCTATGACTGCAATCGAGATCATGAACGGCCGCCCCGAGAGCGGCGGCTACAAGGTGGATGTGTCCCGCGGCGGGCATAACGAGCGGGTGTCGTCCGAATGGTTTTCCCGGCCCGACGACGAGAAATATCTCTCTCTTTCGGAGCTCTACGCCTCGGTGAAAGGCCGCGCCGAGTGCAGCCGGACGCGGACGGTCGAAAGCGCAGCGATCCGCGTCGAAGCCCATCGCGACGAACCCGAGAAGCTCGCGCTTGTCCTGCCGGACGCCGAGGCGCCGGTCGCGCCGACCCATTGGAGCTTCGGCCAGCTTGCGAGCCTTGTCGGCGCGCCGGCGGCCTATCTGCGCCAACTTCCGGCACCGCTCGCGGGCATCAACCTGCAATACGGCCTCACCAATCATCGCGTCGAGCAGGTCAAGACGATGGAAGTCGCCGATGGCCGCACAGAACTGCGCGCCGTCACCGGCCCGGACTATGGCCGCATCTACGACCATGAGCTGGTCTCCGCTGTGCAGCGCATCGCGGGCGACGGCGTCGGCGACACGCGCTGGAAAGTGCCGGGCGTGCTCGACTGGTCGACCGGCATCTACAACCCGATGGTCGACGTCACCAAGGACACGACCACGCTCTACGCGTCCGATCGCGATGTGTTCCTCTTCCTGGTCGACGATCTGAATCCGATCGAGGCGGGCACGCTGCCCGATGGCTCGCCCGACCTTTTCTTCCGCGGCTTCTACTGTTGGAACTCGGAGGTCGGGGCGAAGACGCTCGGCATCGCGAGCTTCTATCTCCGCGCCGTCTGCCAGAACCGCAATCTCTGGGGTGTCGAGGACTTCCAGGAGATCAGCATCCGGCATTCCAAATACGCCGCCAACCGCTTCGCGCATGAAGCAGCACCTGCGCTCGCGAACTTCGCCGACTCTTCACCGCAGCCTTTCATCCAGGGCATTCGCTCCGCACGTGAACGGATCGTTGCGCGCAGCGACGAGGACCGCATCGACTTTCTGCGCAAGCGCGGCTTCTCGAAGGCGGAGACCGGCAAGATCGTCGAGACCGTCCTCGCCGAGGAAGGCCGCCCGCCCGAGAGCGTGTTCGATTTCGTGCAGGGCATCACCGCTGTCGCGCGGGCCAAACCTCAGCAGGATGCGCGCCTCACCATGGAGAGCCGTGCCAAGAAGCTGCTGGAGGCGGCCGCCTAGGCCCGCCGTTCCGCTTCGGTCCTTACGCTCCGTCCACGGTCCATCGCTTCCGGAGAGGAAGAGGTGGGCCGTGGTTTTCGCGACGGGTTTGGAGGTCAGAGAGAGTCTCATGGCCGCCCGTCGCGGAGAAATCTAATGACGAAGTCCAAAAAGATCACCCTCAGCGCCTCGCGCGACTTTCCCTTCAACAAGCTGGTTCTGAGCCAGTCCAACGTCCGAAAGGTCAAAGCCGGCGTCTCGATAGAGGAACTGGCCGAGGACATCGCCCGGCGCACGCTCCTGTCGTCGATCACGGTCCGGCCCGTCCTCGACGATGATGGCGCGGAAACCGGCATGTTCGAAATCCCGGCCGGCGGGCGGCGCTACCGCGCGCTCGAACTGCTCGTGAAGCAGCGTCGTCTGAACAAGACTGCGCCCGTGCCGTGCATCGTGCGGACCGAAGGTCTGGCGGAAGAGGACAGCCTCGCCGAGAACATCCAGCGCGCACCGCTGCATCCGCTCGATCAGTTTCGTGCCTTCCAGGCCATGCGCGAGAAGGGCAAGTCGGAGGAAGAGATCGCCGCGGCCTTCTTCGTCTCGGTCAATGTCGTCAAGCAACGCCTCAAGCTGGCCGCCATCTCGGCGACACTGCTCGACGCCTATGCCGAAGAGGAGATGACCCTCGACCAACTCATGGCCTTCACGGTCAATCCCGACCACGAGCGCCAGGAACAGGTCTGGGACGCGCTCAAGCAGCACTACAACAAACAGCCCTACGAAATCCGCCGAATGCTGACCGAGGGCGCAGTGCGCGCTTCCGACCGGCGTGCGCAATTCGTGGGTCTCGACAACTATGTCGAAGCGGGTGGCGAGGTGCTGCGCGATCTGTTCCAGACCGATGATGGCGGCTGGCTGCAAGACGCCGCCCTGCTCGAAACCATGGTCAGCGAGAAGCTGAACGAAGAGGCGGAAGCCATCCGGGCCGAAGGCTGGAAGTGGATCGAGGTTGCGACCGACTTTCCCTACGGTCACACCTACGACCTTCGGCGCATTCGCGGCGAAGCGGAGCCGATGAGCGAGGAAGAAGAGAAGACCTACGAGGCACTCAAGACCGAGTACGACAAGCTCGAAGATGACTACGCCGAGGCGGATGAACTTCCCGAAGAAGTCGATGCGCGGCTGGGCGAGATCGAGACGGCGATGGAAGAAATGCAGAACCGTCCGATCCGGTTCGAGGCGGAAGACTACGCCATCGCGGGCGCATTCGTCAGCATCGACGGCTCTGGCGGATTGCGGGTCGAACGCGGCTACGTCCGGCCCGAGGACGAACCGGCAGTCGAAGCCGAGGACGATCCGGAGGGCACGACCGTCGACCCCGATACGGACGATGCAACCACTGACGCACCCGATCCGGTGACGGTTCAAGATGAGGACGAGGATGATGACGTCACCAAGCCGCTGTCTGATCGCCTCGTCTGCGAACTGACCGTTCATCGCACCATGGCGCTGCGCGATGCGCTGACGAACGATCCGCAGCTAGCGATGCTCGCCTGCCTGCACGCGATGGTCCTGCAGCTCTTCTACCATTGCGGCCAAGACAGCTGCGTCGAGATCAGCCCACGCTCAACGCAGTTTGGATCGCAAGCCCCGAACCTCGGCGACGCTGCTTACGTTCAGTCGATCGATCTCGGGATCGAGACCTGGGCGGGCAATCTGCCGAAGCAACCGGAAGAGCTGTGGGATGCGCTGACCGAGTGGGACAGCGACAGCCGGGACGCGCTCTTCGCCCATTGCGTGGCGATGACCGTCAACGCCGTGCAGGAGCCGCACCACCGCAAGCCGCGCCAGATCGCACATGCCGATATCCTCGCATCGACGCTCGGGCTCGACATGGTGAAGGCGGGCTGGACGCCGACGGCCGACAGCTATCTCGGTCGCGTGACCAAGGCGCAGATCCTCGCCGCCGTCCGCGAGGCGAAGGGCGACAAGGACGCCGACCGGATCGCCGGGTTCAAGAAGCCCGACATGGTCGAGGCAGCGGAAGAGCTGCTGGCTGGCTCCGGCTGGCTCCCGCAACCGCTGCGCACGGCCCCACTCGCGGAAGACCCGGACGAGCCGGAATTCGAGATCGTCGATGATGGCGATGTCGCGTCAGAGGAACCCGCCGTCGAGGACGACGAGGAAGCGGTCGCGCTCCAAGCCGCCGAGTGAGGGCACAAAGGCAGGCGTTCGGCGGCTCTTGGTCGATGGTTCGAACCACCCGATTGGGTGATGATCAACCTGTCGCCGAAGCCGCCTTCGCCCAATTCTTCGAGCAGTTGGCGACCACCAACCGAGGGAGACGCTCCCCCAACTCCCTCACCCTGGGGCCTGTCGGACGCGGCAGGCCCTTTTTTTGTGTATTTTTCAGGAGACCGACATGGACAGTCCCGCAACGGACCTATCGCAAAAGCTGAGCCGCGAGGCCGAGGCTGTGTGCCGCCAATACCTCTCCAATGGTCGAAAGCATGGCAATTACTGGGTCGTCGGCGACGTCGACAACACTCCTGGTCGCAGCCTCTATATCCGTCTCTCTGGGCCGACCCGCGGCAAGGGTGCGGCGGGCAAATGGACCGATGCCGCCACCGGCGAACATGGTGATCTGCTCGACCTCATAGCAGCCAATCTCAATCTCTCCACACTCCGCGACACGCTCGACGAGGCACGACGCTTTCTGAGCCTGCCACGTCCCGAACCGCCCGCAAGACAGCCCCAGACGCCGGTAGCGCGTGGATCGCCCGAGGCGGCACGGCGGCTTTGGGCGATGGGTCAGCCGATCGCGGGCACGTTGGCGGAGCGTTATCTCTCGGCACGCAAATTGAAAGACCTTCGAAGCGTGAGCGCGCTTCGATTCCATCCGAACTGCTACTATTGGCGAGAGGACGCGGACCCCAACGACGCACCCGAATCCTGGCCCGCCTTACTTGCGAAAGTCACCGACACTACCGGAATGCTGACTGGCGTACATCGGACCTGGCTTGACCCGGAGACGACCAAAAAAGCTCCGCTCGCTCCCAACCGCAAGGCGATGGGCAATCTGCTCGGCCACGCCGTCAGGATCGGATCACCGACCGACATTCTCGCCGTCGGCGAAGGCTTGGAGACGATGCTCTCGCTGAGGCTGGCACTTGCCGGTCTGCCGATTGCAGCGGCGCTGTCGGGCAATCATCTCGCAGCGTTCGATCCGCCGACCGATCTTCGCCGACTGTATGTCTCCATCGACAATGACGAGGCGGGACGGACGGCTTTCAACGCATTAACCGATCGCTTGGCGGACCGTGACCTGCACCTCCTGCCGCTGCGCCCAATGTTCGACGATTTCAACGGCGATCTCCGGAACTGCGGCATCAACGAGATGCGCAGCCACTTGCGTCCACAGCTCGTGCCGGTCGATGTTCCGAATTTGCTCGCAGCCGACCCCGACTGAAGCAGAGAACCGGGTCTCGTCAGCTGGACAGGCGACATGAGCCCTCGCCAAAGAGCCGCGCCCGTCGGCCTTCCCGAGAGGGGCGAGCCGGAGCGGAACCCGCCCGGTCCGGCAATGGCTGCGGCGACACCGTTTTCCGCCGCCGAGCGAAGCTCGACTTTGCATCGCGATCCAAAACGGCGTCGCCTCCGCCATCCTCCGCTGACGCTCCGGCCGACGCAGCCACGAGGTCCACACGAAGTACCACTTCGTGGAGAGTTGCGTCGGTGCAGGCCCGGTCGCGTCCCGCTTTCCGTCACCCATGAAGGCCGCGCGAGGCGCGGTCAGCGACAAAGAGGCCTTTTTCACCCATGACCCAGCACGAGCCCGACACCCGCTCCGCCACAGCCCTCGTCCTCGACGAGTTGCAGCTCTTCGGACATCGACCGTTTGCCGACGAACCCGACCCGCGGCCACTCCCAGACGCCGGAACCGTCGAAGGCGCGATCGCGGATATCTTCGACGCCTTGGTCGTCGCTCTCGGCGACACCCGGCTCGAACCCGATCTCGAAGACCTGCTCTGGTCGACCACCAACGTCTTCCACCGGATGGCGACGCGCAGCGACCGCAAGCTCGACGACAACGAACAGGCGCAACGGCGCGCGCAGCGCAGCCAGGACGGATCCGAAGTCCGCTCGGTCGAACTGGAACGCCTGATCGCCGAAGGGCTGACTCTCACCGAACAGCGCAACGCCTATGAGGGCATGCGCGATCTCGCCGCCGAGCACTTCGAAGCCCATCTCGGCCAGACCTGGCATCCGCGTTCCGGCAGTCACGTGGATCGCAAGCATATGACCGCCGCGATGATCGACAGCCGCGATTATCTCGATGCCAAGCGCAAGACCGAGCTCGAACCGCTGCTTCCCACCGGCACCAAGATCGCCTTCACCGGCGGGCAGGACGTGGCCGACACCGGTGCCATCTGGGCGGCCCTCGACAAGGTGCGCGCCAAGCATGACGACATGGTGCTGCTGCATGGCGGTTCGCGCAAGGGCGCCGAACGCATAGCCGCCTGCTGGGCCGACAATCGCAACTGCCAACAGATCGTCTTCAAGCCGGATTGGACCCGCCACGGCAAGGCCGCGCCGTTCAAGCGCAATGATCTCCTCTTGGAGACGCTACCGATCGGTCTGATTGTCTTCCCAGGCTCCGGCATCACCGACAATCTCGCCGACAAGGCCAAGGTGCTCGGCATCCCGCTCTACGATTTCCGCGCGAAAAACGGCGTGTCGTCATGACCCGTGATGCGCATATCGCATCGCGATGCGATCAGGGGGAATATTCCGTGAACACCGCAGCTATGCTATGCTTCACTAGCGCCGTGGCGGTGGTGGAGGCGCATCCCATGAGAGGAGACCGCCCATGTTCGTATCAGCCTTCCTAAGTGTCATCGGCCTCGGCTTCCTCGTCTGGGTGTTGTTCGCACTCGCTGTCTACGCGCTCCCCGCCTTTGTCGGGATGAGCGTCGGCATGTATGTCTACGACACCGAGGCGGGCGTGATCGCGGCATTAGTGGCTGGTATGTTTGCCGCCGTCTTCACCTATCTCATTGGCCAGATTGTCTTCGCCAAGGTCCAGTCCGTCCCCATCCGTCTCGCCGTCGGCGCGCTCTTCGCGGCGCCTGCCGGCGTCGCCGGTTTTTCCGCGATTAAGGGCCTGTCGCAGATCGGGGGTGCTTCCGAAACTTGGACACTGGCATTCGCGATCATCGGCGGGATCGTCACCGCAGGCACCGCTTGGGTGCGGATCGCAAGCCTCGCCGGTCCTATTGGCGAGGATGATGGGCAGCACATAGACGCCATCCAGGCGAGCCCTTTCGCGAACGATCGCTGACACTTGCCGTTTCAGAAAGCCTGACATCACGGTATAGCGCAGGTCAGGCCGAAGCTCGGATATGGGCGTTCGGCTGAGCGCGTTTGATCTCGTTAAAGCGCCTCGACCAAGCACAACGCATATCAAACACTTCCAAGCCTCAGTGGGAGGGAGCATTCTCGCAATGCCGGGAGAGCTTGTCGATGAACATGCTCTACGCCGTTCTGCACGCCAGAGCCTGTCTTTCTCCGACCGACATTGCCGATGGATTGCCCGGTCCGAGGGTGGCGGTCATTTCTCATCCCATGCCCTCGTCACCCGCGTCCGTCACGGCCTCTCATTGGGCTGATCTGACCGGGATCGGCTGACGCCTCGACCGCCTCAGCCGCAACGCCGGGTTCGGACTTTCTTCCCCTGGGCTATCGCCCATTCCTCGCGGGACGACCCTGACGGGTCCAAGAAAGACCGCCCCCGGCGTCCTCCGCTGGCGCTGCGGGCCAAGGGCTGCGTCGGCGGATCGTCCCGGTCCTGACGATCGCCATCGAGACCGCGATGGGCGCGGGATCGAAAGCCAAAGGAGAAATGACATGTCCACCATCGGAACCTTCAAGAAGATCGGCAACGAATACGTCGGAGAAATCGTCACCCTCAACGTGCAGGCGCAGAACGTCCGTATCGTCCCTGAGGAAAGCACTTCCGGCGAGAACGCTCCCTCCCACCGGGTCTTCGTCGGCCGCGCCGAGATCGGCGCCGCCTGGTCGAAGCGCTCGAACGAGAGCCGCGACTATCTGAGCCTCAAGCTGGACGATCCGAGCTTCACACAGCCGATCTACGCCAACCTCTTCGATGACACGGTCGTCGAAGGCGGCGAAGAGACCTTCAGCCTCATCTGGTCCCGGGCACGCCGGAAGAACGGCGACTGAGCACCGCGACCTCAGCCCCGCCTGGGACACCGGGCGGGGCTTACGTCTGTTCAACGTCCTCGGTAGCGCTTTCCCTCAACAAAAGATCCGGCCGCACTTCCAGCGCCAGCGCGGCGTGCCAAAGCGTGATGATGGTGACGTTCTGTTGGCCGCGCTCCATCGAGCTCACATGGGCGCGATCCACGCCCATCTTCACGGCCAATGCCGCCTGGCTCATGTCAGCTAAGGTTCTGTAGTGCTTGAGATTGTTCCCAAAAATCTGCCGGATATCCATCCGACGACAAAAGACCTATCGCGTATTTTAGTGCGACGTATTATAATGCACGCTCTACGCCACGTCGTTCAGCGATCAGATACGGGAATGCAGCCTTTCAGCCGTGCGGCAGTTGCGCGAAGCCATGTAAATGAGGCATTAACCATATGGGCATCGACGGTGCTCATGGGGGATAAGATGAGCAGTGAGATTAGTCGAAAACTTACCGATACCCCGCCAAACAGCGACCACCTGACCGACTATGACCGCGCCCAACTCAAGCTTTACGCACGCCTCCTCGACGCGGAAGCCGATGGGGCGGCGCTTTCGGAAGTCGCGCACCACCTGTTCGGGATCGACGCCGAAGACGAACCGGAGCGCGCCAGACGCGTGCATGACAATCATCTCGTGCGCGCTCATTGGGTCGCAGAGCAAGGCTACCGTGAGCTTCTGACCAACCCATAAAGCTGCAAGAAGCGTGCAGACGCGTGATGCTTTTCGCGCATCACTCTATGCCGCCCGGCTCCCTACGCTTTCCCGTTTAACGCGAGCATATTGCTGAGTCCAAAGCTTCTGACGCTCGGCGCGTAACAGTGGGAGAGCGGATATGCCGACGAACTGGCGAGACGAAACCGATTACGCTTACATCGAACAACTCGATGCGTCCGGCCTGGCTTGGGAATGCCTCAGGCGCAATCCCGACTACCGGGCCGCGTTTCCGAACATGACCGAGAACGAGGCGGCCGCTTGGGGGTTACGATTTCCCGGTCGATCCTGAGCTCAAGGCGACGGACGCGAAACTCTACTGGCGACCTTCTATTGCACCAGCCGTGACCTCTTTGATGACGGCCGGGACACTCCGCGACGCAGAGCCAACGGCTTTGAATCATGTGATCGTGGAAGCAAGGCGCGGCGCCCGTGGCCGCTATTGGACCCGCATTCGTTCCGGATTGATCGTCGTTTCCGACGATGAATTGACCGCAGAACGGCCGCGCGCTTTCATCGTCCCATGGTCGCCCGACTGGTCGATTAGGATCGCCACCGCGGAGCGCCTTAGGCGCGTCTGGGGTGGTCAGATACCGCGCGCTCTGTTCACCCTTCAACGGCGTAAACGCATCGGTCATGCGCTGCGCACGAACGATGCGCGGCAATCGGGGGTGCGTCTGCGCGACATTGCGGTGACCTATTTCGGCGCACGACGGGTCGCCGCCGAACCTTGGAAGACGAGCGCTCTGAAAGCGCAGGTCGCGCGTCTTGCAAACTACGGCAGGCATCTGACGGAAGCGGGTTTCAAACAGCTTCTGCGCGGAAAAACGAAATAATGCCAAATGATTGCGGCATGCTATCGGGCTGATACTCTAAAATCATGTCGATCGAGTCTAAACCTTCAGTCAGCCCTCCGCGCATTCTCGGTCGCACGCGCCGTCTGCCTACGAAATCGCGAACAATCTTCGATCAGATTTTTCACAGCGGTGGCGGATACGTTCTCGATTTCTCGGACCGGACGATGGCCGAATGGTTCGAGGAGACGTTCGATCTGAATATCTTCCAAGAGCGTTTCCAGATCGAAGGACACAGCAAGGGAAAGACGCTGCGCGGTTTCGTCGAAGTGGCGGAACCGCGCTTTGTGGCCCAAGTCATGCGCGCGCTTTGGGACTACCGATGCAGCCTGGCCGACTACCGCGAGGACGATGCAGAAGAAGAAGCGCGCCTCGCAGATTGGCTTCAACGCTTCGCAGACGAACTCGAGGCCGCATCGACCATGAAGCTCGAAGATGCGCTGACCGACTTCTCGCGCGACACGACCCTGCCGAAGCTACGCGCCGCCATCGCAAACGATCTGGTTGCCGAGAAGCCCGACGTCGCGCTTGATCGCGTGCATACCTACTGCGTCAAACGCTTCCGCCATTTGCTCTCCGAACGCGGCCAGCCCGTCGACGCCAAGACACCGCTTCATGCGATTTTCGGCGCCTATGGGAAACTTCTCCGCGATGCAGGCGAGGTCACGCAGTTCGCGTTACCGACCCTACGCGTGCAGCATAAGCTGTTCGAAAGTCTCAACGACGCACGCAACAAGCGATCCTTCGCGCATGACAATGACCTGCTGTCGGTATCCGAAGCGCAGTTTCTGATCGACTGCGTACTCTCTTCCCTGGCCTTCATCGAACGGATCGAGAGCAGCCGTCCGCGATCCCAAGACGACATTCGCTTCTGAAAATTACTGTCTGAGCATACGCGTATCCCGATTTTCAGGGGTGACGATTCCGCGCGAAAATCTTCGTCATCCCTCCCGGGCGCTCTTCTCCGCTTCTCTGGCCACGAGCCGTCCCTCGCATCCCGCGACGGACCCGCGATGACCAGAGGAGCCCCAAATGCCCGATCCAAATGCCGGCCTGCCGCCGCGCTATCTCAGAACCCCTGAAGCCGCCCGTTTTCTCGGTCTGTCCGGCCGCACGCTGGAGAAACACCGCACCTACGGGACCGGCCCGCGCTACTCGAAGATCGGCGGTCGCGTCGTTTACGCGGTCGAAGATCTGCAAGCCTGGGTCAGCCGCGGCGAGAAAAACTCGACCTCCGACGACACCGGCGACACCGTCCTCCCTGCGAAACGCCATGCCGCGATCTCGCCAGCCTATAGCGGCGAGAAGCGCTCGTGAGCGCGCGCACGACCATCGAACTCACGTGGGTCGAAGACCGCATCGAACGCTGGCTGCGCTTCGGTCGGATCGTTCAGGAGACGATCAGAAGCCGGTCGGTCCGCGTGGTCGGTATCGATCCCGGCGGCATCTTCGCCTTCGTCCGCTGGGCTGCGAACGACTACGGCACGGTCGAGAGCCGGATCGATATCCTGCAAGCCGCCTGTCCCGGCGAGCGCTATTCGACGGTGCCGTTTGTCACGCCTGGCGGGGTGTCTCTGTTGCGGCTGTCCGGCTGGCCCAAGGTCGAAGCGGTACTTCTCTCGATCGATCAGATCGAGGCGGAGAAGATCGCGCCGGAAGACGTCTGTCCGGACCATTGGCGGCACGTCCATAACCGCCTCAGCTGCAATCTCGAGCCGCGCCGCTACACGTCGTTTCGGCATGGCGCCTGGCTAAAGAGACAGGCGCTGGCGGCATGAAACGCGCGCGCCCCTCGCTTCTTATCGGCGGCGCCGGTATCGCGTTGATCGCGCTTTCCGCGATCATTCGCGCCAACCCGATCCTCGTGTGGAACGCGTCGGCCAGCGTGCCCATTGGCTTCTACGCCGTGCAGCAGCTCGACACGCCGAATGTCGGCGATCTCGTCGTGCTCGAACCGCCATCACCGCTCGGCGACTGGCTCCTGGAGCAAGGCTATCTCGGCGCCGATGTGCCGCTCATCAAGCATGTCGCCGCGCTTCCCGGACAGCGCGTCTGCCGCACCGGCGTAACGATCAGCATCGATGGCGTTGCAGTCGCGACCGCCAAGACACACGACCGTTTCGACCGCCCACTACCCATCTGGCAGGGCTGCCAGCAGCTCACCGACGATCAGCTTTTCTTCCTCAATCCCGACACCGAAGGGAGCCTCGACGGCCGGTATTTCGGGCCGCTTCCGAACAACACGATCATCGGCCGCGCAGTGCCGATCTGGACACGGGAGGGCTGACCGTATGGCTTTCCTCCTTCCTTCCGGCCATCGCCTTGTTGCCGCTTCTGCGATCCTGATCGCGCTTTCCGGCTGCGCCAACCCGCATGCCGCAGACGCACAGGATACGGCTTCCCGTTCCGATCAGGCGGCCGCGCCAACCTCCGATATCGACGGGCACATCGCAGAAGCCGCGCAACGCTTCCGTATCCCCGAGCGATGGATACGCGCTGTCATGCGCGCCGAAAGTGCGGGCAACGCGCGCGCCGTCAGTAGCGCCGGTGCGATGGGTCTGATGCAGATCATGCCCGGGACCTGGGCCGAGCTTCGCGCAGCCCATGGCTTCGGCTCGGACCCATTCGACCGCCGCGAAAACATCCTCGCGGGCGCTGCCTATCTTCGCCAAATGTACGACCGGTTCGGCGTGCCGGGGTTTTTGGCTGCCTATAATGCTGGCCCTGGACGGTATGCCGAGCACCTGCGGACCGGGCGCGTGTTGCCGCGTGAAACGCGCCGCTACGTTGTAGCGCTTTCGCAGGAGCTTGGCTTTTCGGATGCAGCGCCGTTGCAGCCGGTACGCACCGTTTCTGCCGACCGATGGCAAGCGGCCCCGCTCTTTGCGCCTGTTTCCGCATTGCGTGAACCGCAGCGAAATGCAGATCCAAACCGCACATCCGTCGATGTTAAGATCGCGGAACGACCGACCGGGCCGGGTTCGCAGAACCACCAACCGAACCCGCTCTTCGTCTCCAGAACCGGGGAGCCAGAGCGATGATCGCACCGATCTGGCTCCGCCCCGTTCTGTCGTGCTGCTTCGTATGGAATGCGGCAGACGGGGGATTGCAGCCAAACTCAACGACGGGAGGGCAAGATAAAAGGCCGGACGCGCGGAGGCGCTACGGCGTTGTTGTTGTTGGATTTTTTGCGTGCTGCACACTTGAGCACAGTGCTGCGCCCACAGCTATCGCTCTGATTCTAATCAGCTTTCACCGTGCCATGCCTGACTTTTGGGAGGCACGAACATGAGCCAGCGCGATAACGACATTCGCATCAAGCCGGGGCGTATCCGCGACAAAGGCCCGTCAGCCAAACGCGCCAAGAGCTTCATCGGGCAGGTCATGCGCGCCGCGAAGAAAGCGGGGCATACCGGCAATCATTTCAGGACGAGCGGCAGTCGCGCTGGTCGTTCGACGTTTGGACGAGGACGCTTCGTGCGAGTCTCAAGTGGCCTCGCGCGAACCCAGCGTCGGGTTGTCGTGAATGCGCGGATCGTTAGACATCGCGGCCAGAAGTTTCGCTCGGCGCCGCTTGCCAAGCACCTCGACTATCTGAAGCGCGAGGGCGTCACCAAGGATGGCCGAAATGCGGTGATGTTCGACAAAGAACATGAGCAGGCCGACGACCGCGTTTTTGCCGCCAGCACCGAGGACGATCGGCATCATTTTCGCTTCATCGTCTCGCCGGAAGACGCCGGACAGATGGAGGATCTGCGCGCCTTCACTCGTGACCTCATGGCCCAGGCCGAGCGCGATCTCGGCACCGAACTCGATTGGGTCGCCGTCGATCACTGGAACACCGACAATCCGCATGTCCATGTGCTGGTCCACGGCAAGGCCGATGACGGCAAAGACCTGGTTATCTCCCGGGACTACATCAGCCGCGGTCTGCGGGGCCGGGCCGAAGAGCTTGTGGAGCTGGAGCTCGGTCCCCGCAGTGAGAAGGAGATCGCGGCCGGGCTCGATGCCGAAGTGAAAGCCGAGCGCTGGACCGGTCTGGACCGAGTGCTGCGGTCTTACGCCGATGACACCCTCGGCGTCGCTGACTTGCGGCCCGGCGCACCCGATCTCGACGACAAAGACCTCAAGCGCCGAATGATCGGACGGGCACAGACGTTGGAACGGTTCGGCCTCGCCGAAAAACTCGCGCCCTCGGTCTGGCAGCTCAGGCCAGGCATGGAAGACACGCTGCGCGAAATTACCGTGCGCGGCGACATCATCAAAACGATGCACCGGGCGATGGCTGGTCAGACGCGGTCGCCATCCGAATTCGCTATCGAAGGTCAACCGGACAATCCGATCCTCGGCAAGCTGGTCGATCGCGGCCTGCACAACGAACTCTCCGGCGAGGCCTACGCGATCATCGACGGGGTCGATGGGCGTCTCCATCATCTGCGCTTCCGCGATCTCGATCTCACCGGCGACACGCCTATCGGCGGGATCGTCGAGACGCGGACTTGGGCCGGGAAAGATAGTGGGGCGCGACGCCTCGCCTTAGTCGGGCGGTCGGACATCGCGCTCGACAATCAAGTCGATGCCGACGGCGCGACCTGGGTCGATCGGCTGGCGCTCGCCAAGACCCGTGCGCCGCTCGCGCAGAGCGGGTTCGGAGCCGAGGTCCACGACGCTCTGGAAAACCGAGCCGAGCATTTGGTCGGTCAAGGTCTGGCGACGCGCCAAGGTCAGCGCGTCACCTTCGCGCGCGATCTTCTAAAAACGCTGCGCCAGCGCGATCTCGATAAGGCGGCAAGAAAAGTCGCCGACGACACCGGCCTAGCATTTCGAAAGTCCAGTGACGGCGAGACCGTTGCTGGCACGTATCGCCAGCGCCTCGACCTCGCCTCCGGTCGCTTCGCCATGATCGATGACGGGATGGGCTTCGAACTCGTCCCCTGGAAGCCCCAGCTCGAAATGCATCTTGGCCAGACCGTCTCGGGAACGATCACGGCAAGTGGCGGCATCGACTGGTCGCTCGGCCGCAAGCGCGGCCTGTCGATCTGACCCGGAGAGCCCTATGACCTCGAAGAAACACGCATCGCCGGCCACCGCAATCCTCTGGGGTCAGATCTTCATCGTGTCGACCGTCGCTCTGCTCTTCGTCTGGGCCGCGACGCAATGGGTCGCCTTCCGGCTCGGGTTTCAGTCCGAATTGGGCGAGCCGATGACGACGATCCTCGGCCTGCCCATCTACGCGCCGTGGAATGTCTTCGTCTGGTGGTATTGGTACGACGCCTATGCGCCGCGCGTCTTCATGGAAGGCGCGATCGTCGCCGGTGCGGGTGGTATCGCTTCTGTCTGCGTCGCGATTTTTCTTTCCGTCCTGCGCGCCCGCGAAGCGAGCAACGTGACCACTTACGGCTCCGCCCGCTGGGGCACCGAGAAAGATATGCGCGAGGCCGGATTATTCGTCGACGACGGCGTGGTGCTCGGACGCTACCAGTCTCGCTATCTCCGCCATGACGGACCCGAGCATGTGCTCTGTTTTGCGCCGACAAGATCCGGCAAGGGTGTCGGGCTGGTCGTGCCCTCACTTCTAACCTGGCCGGGCTCGGCGATCGTCCACGACATCAAGGGCGAGAACTGGCAGCTCACGGCCAGTCACCGGTCGCGATTCAGCCGGGTGTTGCTCTTCGATCCGACCGATCCGACCTCGGCTGCCTACAACCCGCTGCTCGAAGTGCGGCGCGGCGACAGCGAAGTGCGCGACGTCCAGAACGTCGCGGATATCCTGGTCGATCCCGAAGGGCTGCTCGAACGGCGGAACCATTGGGAGAAAACCAGCCACTCGCTTCTGGTCGGTGCGATCCTGCATGTTCTCTATGCCGAAGCCGACAAGACTCTGGCGGGCGTCGCGGCCTTTCTCTCCGATCCGAAGCGTCCGATCGAGTCAACGCTCGCGGCGATGATGCGGACGCCACATCTCGGCGACCACCCGCATCCGGCCGTCGCACAAGCCGCGCGGGAACTCCTGAACAAATCCGAAAATGAACGGTCGGGCGTGCTCTCGACGGCGATGAGTTTCCTCGGGCTCTATCGCGATCCGGTCGTCGCGAAGGTCACGCGTCGTTGCGATTGGCGAATCGACGATCTCGTGACCGGCGACAGGCCGGTGACGCTCTACCTCGTCGTGCCGCCCTCAGATATTTCGCGCACCAAGCCGCTGATCCGTCTCGTGCTCAACCAGATCGGCCGCAGGCTGACCGAAGACCTGCACGCGAAGCGCAGCCATCGCATGCTGCTCATGCTCGATGAGTTCCCAGCCCTCGGGCGGCTCGACTTCTTCGAAAGCCAACTCGCGTTCATGGCGGGCTATGGGATCAAGGCGTTCCTGATCGCGCAGTCGCTCAATCAGATCGAGAAGGCCTACGGGCAGAACAACGCGATTCTCGACAACTGCCATGTGCGCGTCGCCTTCGCGACCAATGACGAGCGGACGGCAAAACGGGTGTCCGATGCCCTCGGCACGGCGACGGAGATGCGCGCAATGAAGAACTATGCCGGCCACCGGCTGTCTCCATGGCTTGGGCATTTGATGGTCTCGCGACAGGAGACGGCACGGCCGCTGCTCACCCCCGGCGAGATGATGCAGCTCCCGCCGACCGACGAGATCGTCCTCGTCTCCGGTGCGCCGCCGGTGCGGGCGGAGAAGGCGCGCTATTATGCTGACCCGCAGTTCAAGGCACGGATTGGCCCTCCGCCGGATCGCAATGCGCAAGCTAAGGGAGTCCGCACTTCGGCAGACGATTGGAGCGACCGCGAACCGATTGTCGCGCCGCCACCGAAGAAACGGAAGGGATCGAGCGAGGATGTCGATGGCGGCATCCGTCGGCAGCCCGACCTTCCGGAACATGAAGACATCGCCCCAGAACCGACCCCAGCCCGCAGCGAATTCGCCGATCTCGACGACGAACCGGAGGACGATGCGCAGAGGGCCAAGGCCATGCGCGACCGGTTCGGAACGGTCGCGCGGCAGGCCTCGCTCGATCCCGATGACGGGATCGAGCTGTGAGGTGCCCGGAATGAGGAAGGCCAGATGAAGAAGGAGCGCCTCAACGTGTATTTCGACCCGTCGCTGTCTGGAGAATTGGAGGCGCTCGCGGCGCGACGGAAGGTCTCCAAATCACAGGTCGTAGAGGCAGCGCTCGCGGCGTTTCTATCTCCCGATGGAGCGGATCAGCGCGAGGCGGCAATTGTGCGTCGATTGGATCGCTTGACCCGGGCCGTCGAGCGCCTTGAGAGGGATCAGTCAATCGGCAACGAAGCCGTGGCACTCTTCGTGAAATTCTGGCTCACCACCACGCCGCCGCTGCCGGACGAAATGCGCGAGGCCGCGCAGGTTTCAGGTAAGGAGCGATATGGCGGGTTCCTAGAGACGCTTGGGCGTCGGTTGGCGAAGGGGCGCACGCTGACGAAAGAGGTCTCGGAGGACAGATCCTGAATCGGCAAAATGTGACCCTTCTTTCAGATCAGTGCTCACTGCTGTCCGAGAGCAGCATCGCCTTGGTGAAGTCGATGAAGACCCGCAGTTTCAGCATGACCTGCGAGCGACTGGCAAAATAGACATGAAATCCCGGGATCTTGGGCAGGTGATCGTTCAGGACGTGGACAAGCTCGCCTTCTTCGACATCGGCCCGCACCATGGGCTCGATCTCATAGGCAAGTCCGAGGCCAGACCGGGCCGCGTGCAGCTTGGCGTTCGGGTCATTGACGATGACGTCACCGCGCACCGGGACATGGCGGTCTTCGCCGTTTTCCACGAACCGCCAATGATAAAGCGTCTTGCGCGTCGGTCGCCGGAAATTGATGCAGCGGTGATTTGCGAGATCGTCAGGTGTCTCGGGCGTACCATGCTTTTCGAGATAGGCGGGAGACGCGACGACGGCCATGCGCGAGGACGGCGTGATCGCCGTCGACACCATGTCGGTTTCGACCATCTGCCCGAGCCGGATGCCTGCGTCGAAGCCGTCTCCGACGATATCAGCAAGCCCGTCGTCGAGGAAGAGTTCGACCTGGACGTCGGGAAAGGCGTCGTGGAATGGCGTGAGCACCCGCTCGAAAATCACCGGCAGGGCGAGCCGGGGCGCATTGATCCGCAAGAGCCCCGAGGGCCGTTCGCCAAAGTCTCGGACGCTGTCAAGCGCATCGGAGATCTCAGTCATTGCGGGGCCGCATCGAGCGGCCAGCACTTGGCCGGCCTGGGTCATACCGACGCTTCGGGTCGAGCGCGTGAGCAGCGGAACGCCCAAACGCTCTTCGAGCGCCTTGACGGACTGGCTCACGGCAGACGGCGTCACGTTCAATCGCCGGGCGGCGGCGCGGAAGGTCCCTTCTTCCACGACTGCAAGGAAGGGTAGAAGCCCGTCGGTATCGGTCCGCTTCATTGTTAAGCCCTGCTAATTGGGTCATCCAAGATATAGCGGATTATCTTATCAGTTGGCAGATGTCATCTTTTCTCTCGAAGACGCGGAATGATCTGCGTCGCAAAAGCAAAGGAGAAAACCGATGACCAACGAAACCAACAATGACCGCCGCGACTTCCTGCGCCTCGGCGCTGCCAGCGGGGCCGCCATCGCCGGAAGCGCACTGGCCGCGGCGACCGGTGCTAACGCGCAGACCAGTGGCCAGACAGGTCAGCTCGAGGGCAAGGTGGCCTTGGTGACGGGCGCCGCCCGCGGCATCGGTCGTGCGGTTGCTGAAGCATATGCCCGCGCAGGCGCTTCGGTCGTCATGCTCGACATCGCCGACCCCAATGCCGTCCCGGCCGTCGACGGCTTTCGCATCGCCAATGCCGAGGAGTTCGAAGCGGCCTATCAGAGCGTGCGGGCGATCAATCCCGATACGCTGAAGATCGTCGCCGACGTCCGCAGCGAAGGCGATATGGCCGGCGCCGTCGCCCGCACGGTCGAACGCTTCGGCGGGCTCGATATCATGGTCGCCAATGCCGGCTATGTGCGCTGGCATGGCTTTGCCGACGGCACCGAGCTCGATTGGAAGAGCGTCTATGACGTGAACGTCCACGGCGTCTTTAACTCGTTCAAGGCAGCCATCCCGGCATTGCGCGAACGCGGCGGTGGATCGCTGATCTCGCTCTCCTCCATCGCGGGCCGACAGGGCGTGCGCGGCAACGGGGCTTACAACTCATCCAAATGGGCCGTCATCGGACTGACCAAGCAAGCCGCATTGGAACTCGGCCCGGACAACATCCGCGCCAATGTCATTGCTCCGGGTCCGGTCGACACGCCGATGTACCGTTCCGATGGGCAGAAGCGGTCGATGGGCATCGACGTCGCATCCATGACGGCGGCGGAATCGAGCGCCCGTCAGGACGAGATGCTGAACCCGGCACTGCCGCTCGGCGAAAAGCCAGCGAGCGAGCCCCGCGAGATCGCCGATGGTGCTGTCTACCTCGCCTCGGATGCGGCGACGTCCGTCTCCGGTCTCGTTCTCGACGTCGCGCTTGGCTACAACGCCAGTTATACGGCATAGACCCTCGACGCTCAGCGAGTGAGGGCGCAAAGCACTCAATCGCAGGCACATCGAACTGCCAGAAGGAGCCACAAAACCTGTCGGCTCCTTCTTTGCATCTCGATAGCGTGAACAACTTGGCGGGCTGCGATCCACCACGCAGCCTGCCTTTCCACGCTAGCCCACTACGACACACCAAAACTTGTTGCCGATGATCGATTAACGGTCTTCTTGATCGACCCCGTAACCAGATGCGGGGCCGCCAATGACCGTCCACAAACTCAAATCAGCAGCGATCGAGCGCGGTTCCCGCATGCTCCGCACGGCGCTTGGGGCCGATATCGCGGCCTGGCTCGACGAGGACGCCGTAGTCGAAGTGATGCTCAATCCATGCGGACGCCTCTGGGTCGACCGGCTCGGCGAGGGTCTCTGCGATACGGGCGCCACGCTTACTGCCGACGATGGCGAGCGGATCGTCCGTCTCATTGCCCATCACGTCGGCGCGGAAGTCCATGCCGAAGCCCCGCGCGTCTCTGCCGAGTTGCCCGGCACCGGCGAACGCTTCGAAGGATTGCTCCCTCCGGTCGTCGCCGCGCCCACGTTCGCGATCCGCAAGCCCGCCGTCGCCGTCTTCACGCTCGACGATTATGTCCGCGCCGGGATCATGGACGCCGCCGCAGCCGGTGCATTGCGCGAAGCCGTCGCATCCCGTGCCAATATCCTCGTCGCAGGCGGCACATCCACGGGCAAGACCACGCTCACCAATGCGCTGCTGGCCGAAGTGGCCAAGACTTCCGACCGCGTCGTCCTGATCGAAGATACACGCGAGCTGCAATGCACGACGCCCAACCTCGTGGCGATCCGCACCAAGGACGGCGTTGCGACGCTCTCCGACCTTGTCCGCTCATCGCTTCGCCTGCGCCCGGATCGTATCCCCATCGGTGAGGTGCGCGGGTCTGAAGCCCTCGATCTGCTCAAAGCCTGGGGCACCGGCCATCCGGGCGGGATCGGCACCATCCACGCGGGCTCGGCCATCGGCGCGCTGCGCCGCCTCGAACAGCTCATCCAGGAAGCCGTTGTCACCGTCCCGCGCGCCCTGATCGCGGAGACCATCGACGTGCTCGCCGTCCTTCAAGGGCGCGGCAGCGATCGCCGTCTCGCGGACCTCGCCCGCGTCACCGGCCTCACGGGCGACGGCGATTACGCGCTCCATTCCCTTCTCACCAAACCGAAAGGAACCGCCCCATGACCCGAACTCTCCAACTCTATCCTCGCGCGCCGCTTTACGCGTTCGCCATCGCGATCGGATTTCTGCTCGCCGCCGGACAGGCCGAGGCCGCGGGGTCGGGCATGCCCTGGGAAGCGCCGCTCCAAGCGATCCTGGAGTCGATCGAAGGCCCTGTCGCCAAGATCGTCGCCGTAATGATCATCATCATAACCGGCCTGACGCTTGCGTTCGGCGACACCTCGGGCGGCGCGCGGCGGCTCGTACAGATCGTCTTCGGCCTCTCTATCGCGTTCGCCGCATCCAGCTTCTTCCTGTCTTTCTTCTCCTTCGGTGGCGGCGTCCTTGTATGAGCGATCCCACCGACATCCCCGGTTTCACCGCGCCGGTTCATCGCGCACTGACCGAACCGATCCTGCTCGGCGGCGCACCGCGAACCATCGCGATCGCCAACGGCACCATAGCGGCCGCCGTGGGTCTGGGCCTCCGGCTCTGGCTGGTCGGGCTCGCTCTCTGGGCCATCGGTCACATGCTGGCGGTCTACGCCGCCAAGCGCGACGCGCAGATCGCCGACGTGGCGCGCCGCCACCTCCGTTACCCAACGTGGATGGGGGTGTGAGGAGATGATGCGTCTCGCCGAATACCGTTCCAAAGCTGCGTTGCTCGCCGACTTCCTGCCTTGGGCGGCACTCATCGGCGAAGGCGTGATCCTGAACAAGGACGGCAGCATCCAGCGAACAGCTCGGTTCCGCGGTCCCGATCTCGACTCCGCGACGCCCGCCGAACTGGTCGCCACAGCCGCGCGTCTGAACAGTGCCTTGCGGCGTTTGGGGTCGGGCTGGGCGATGTTCGTCGAAGCGCAGCGCATCCCGGCGCGCGATTATCCGCTGTCGGAATTTCCTGATCCAGTATCCGCATTGGTGGATGCGGAGAGGCGCGCACAATTCGAAGAAGCGTCATCTCATTATGAGAGCCACTACTTCCTGACGCTGACCTGGATGCCGCCCGCTGACGATACGAGCCGGGCGAGCGGGTGGCTGTTCGAAGACGCGCCGAGCAAGGGCGCCAATCCGAAACAACACCTCGCGGCGTTCCAGTCGCGCGCGGACCGGCTGCTAGACCTGTTCGAGGGCTTCATGCCCGAAGCTGTCTGGCTCGATGACGCGGAGACGCTGTCTTATCTCCATTCGACGATCTCGACACGGGCACAATCCGTCCGCGTTCCCGAGACTCCGATGCATCTCGACGCCTATCTGGCGGACGAGCCGCTGGTCGCCGGGCTCGCGCCAAAGCTCGGCACGGCGCATCTGCGCACGCTGTCCATCGTCGGGTTTCCGACATCGACTTGGCCCGGACTTCTCGACGAGCTCAACGCGCAGGCTTTCGAATATCGCTGGGCGACGCGCGCCATCTGCCTCGACAAGATTGACGCTACGAAACTCTTCACCCGCATCCGCCGCCAGTGGTTCGCCAAGCGCAAATCGGTCGCGGCGATCCTGAAGGAGGTGATGACCAACGAAGCTTCGACACTTCTGGATTCCGACGCCGACAACAAGGCGCTCGATGCCGACGAAGCCTTGCAGGAACTCGGAAGCGACATCGTCGGAGCTGCCTATGTCACGGCGACAATCACCGTCTGGGACGCGGATGAGCGCGCGGCGGACGCCAAGATCAAGCTCGCCGAAAAGGTCGTCCAGGGCCGCGACTTCACCTGCATCCCCGAAACGCTGAACGCGATCGAAGCCTGGCTCGGATCGCTGCCCGGGCACCTCTACGCGAATGTCCGACAACCGCCAATCTCGACGCTCAATCTCGCGCATATGATCCCGATCTCGGCGGTCTGGGCTGGACCCGCACGCAACGAGCATCTCGAAGGACCGCCGCTGTTCTACGCCGAAACACAAGGCGCGACGCCGTTTCGCTTCTCTACCCATGTCGGCGATGTCGGCCACACGCTCGTGGTCGGCCCGACCGGTGCGGGCAAGTCGGTGTTGCTGGCGCTGATGGCGCTGCAGTTCCGGCGCTATTCAGACGCGCAGATCTTCGCTTTCGATTTCGGGGGGTCGATCCGCTGCGCGACCCTGGCTTGCGGCGGAGATTGGGAAGATCTCGGCCTCGCGCTGTCCGACGAAGACGACGCGGTCCAGCTACAACCGCTCGCCCGGATCGACGATGCCGCGGAACGCAGCTGGGCGCAGGACTGGCTCGCCGGGCTGCTCGCCCGCGAAGGCGTCACCATCGACCCCATAGCGCGCGATCATCTTTGGTCTGCGCTCACCTCGCTCGCGTCAGCCCCGATCGAAGAACGCACACTGACGGGCCTCGCGGTCCTCTTGCAATCGAACGACCTGAAGCGCGCACTCGCGCCGTTCTGCCTCGGCGGTCCGTTCGGGCGCTTACTCGATGCGGAATGCGAACATCTTGGCCCGGCCGACTTTCAGGCCTTCGAGACGGAAGGGCTGATCGGCTCCGCCGCAGCTCCCGCCGTCCTCGCCTATCTCTTCCACCGGATCGAAGCGCGGCTCGACGGACGGCCGAGCCTCATCATCGTCGACGAGGGCTGGCTCGCGCTCGACGACGCCACCTTCGGCTCGCAACTGCGCGAATGGTTGAAGACGCTCCGCAAGAAGAACGCCTCCGTCATCTTCGCCACCCAATCGCTCGCCGACATCGACGGGTCCGACATCGCACCCGCCATCGTCGAGAGCTGCCCGACCCGCATCTTCCTGCCCAACGAGCGCGCTTTCGAGCCACAGATCGCGGCGACCTATCGCAGTTTCGGCCTGAACGACCGGCAGATCGAGATCATCGCGAGGGCCACGCCCAAGCGCGACTATTACTGCCAGTCGCGCCGCGGCAACCGGCTCTTCGCCCTCGGTCTCGGCGAAGTGGCACTCGCTTTCACCGCGGCGTCGTCGAAGTCCGATCACGCAGCCATCGACGCGATCCTCGAAGAACACGGGCGGGACGGCTTCGCCGCCGCCTGGCTCGCCTGCCGCGGCCTCGATTGGGCGACCGAACTGCTCGGTCCCTCCGATGCCGTGATCGAGGCCACCCCATCCGCAACCCCTGAAGCAAACGACGACAAGGAGAAGACTGATGTTAAAGACCAGGACACGTAATCTCGCAGGCCGCGCCGCCGCGGCCCTGTTGCTATCGAGCGCGATTGTGCTGACGCCCGCCACGGCACCGCCCGCCCACGCGTTCTTCGGCGGTGGCTTCGGCGGGATCGTCTACGACCCGACCAACCACGCCGAGAACCTGCTGACCGCCGCCCGCACGCTGGAGCAGATCAACAACCAGATCGCCCAGATCCAAAACGAGACGCAGATGCTGGTCAATCAGGCCCGCAATCTCGCGAGCCTGCCGTACTCTTCGCTTTCTCGGTTGCAATCCTCGGTCCAGCAAATACAGCAGCTCTTGAATCAGGCACAGCGCATCGCCCATGACGTGGCGACAATCGACGAAGCCTTCACGCAGGATTACGGAGCGGCCGCCGCGCGCGGAGATTTCGACGAGATGATCGCGGGCGCGCAGGACCGCTGGCGCACCTCGGTCGCCGGGTTCGAGGACGCGCTCAAGGTTCAGGCGGGTGTTGTCGGCAATATCGAGACGGCCCGCGCGGAGATGCAGGCGCTTGTCGGTCGCAGCCAGGCCGCCACTGGTGCGCTTCAAGCGACCCAGGCCGGCAACCAACTCCTCGCGCTGCAGAGTCAGCAGATCTCCGATCTGACCGCCGCGATCGCCGCACAGAACCGCGCGCAATCGCTCGAAGCGGCGCGTGTTGCCACGGCCGAGGCACAGGCACGCGAGAACCTCACCCTCTTCCTCGACTACGGTTCCGGCTACGAGCCGACCACCGTCCGGATGTTCCGGTAGGCCGCGATGAAGCTGACCGCCGAGACCACGCTGAAAGCCATCGCCATCGCCTTGGGCGCCATTGCCGCGCTCATGGCGGCGATGGAACTCCAGCGCGCCCTTGAAGAGGAGCGTGCGACCGAGCCGGAGACGGTGGTCTCGGACGATCCGCTGCGCGAGACCCTCCAGCGGTGCCGCACGCTCACCCCGGAAGCGCTCGAAGCCGACACCGAGTGTCAGGCCGCCTGGGAGGAGAACCGTCGCCGGTTCTTCGGCACCTCCACCAACGATCCTGAGACGGAGTAGGGCATGGACGGCGTCGGCGTCATCGATCGGTTCCTGGAGGTCTTCACAACCTATATCGACAGCGGGTTCGGCCTGCTCGGTGGCGACGTTGCCTTTCTCGCCACGACGCTCATCGTCATCGACGTCACGCTCGCCGCGCTCTTCTGGGCCTGGGGTGCTGACGACGACATCATCGGGCGGCTCGTCAAGAAGACACTCTTCGTCGGTATCTTCGCCTACATCATCAGCAACTGGAACACGCTCGCGCGGATCGTCTTCGAGAGCTTCGCGGGGCTGGGCCTCGTCGCCACAGGCGGCGCGATAGGCGCGGGCGAGCTCCTGCAGCCTGGACGCATCGCAGCCGTCGGGCTCGAAGCCGGGCAGCCCATTCTCGAATCCATTGCCGACCTGATGGGCTTCGTTTCCTTCTTCGAGAACTTCATCCAGATCTCGATCCTGCTCTTCGCTTGGATCGTCGTCCTGCTCTCCTTCTTCATCCTCGCGATCCAGCTCTTCGTCACCCTGATCGAGTTCAAGCTGGCGACGCTCGCGGGCTTCGTCCTCGTGCCCTTCGGCCTCTTCAACAGAACCGCCTTCATGGCCGAACGCGTGCTCGGTCTCGTGATTTCCTCGGGCGTCAAGGTACTGGTGCTCGCGGTCATCGTCGGGATCGGCTCGACCATCTTCGGCGAGTTCACCGCAGGCTTCACGGGCGAACCGACTATCAATGACGCGATGGCCGTCGTTCTCGCGGCGCTGTCGCTCCTCGCGCTTGGTATCTTTGGCCCCGGCATTGCGAACGGGATCGTCTCAGGCGGACCGCAACTTGGTGCTGGCGCTGCCGTCGGAGCCGGTCTCGCAGCGGGCGGCGTTGTCGCCGGAGGCGTTGCAGGTGCGAAAATAGCTGGGGCCGCCGGTGGCGCAGCTTTGCGCGGCGGGTCTGCCGTCGCAGGCGGCGCCTCGACCGCCTTCAAGATCGGCGCGGCCTCGGGCACATCCACCGCCGGGAAGGCCGCGAGCGGCATGGCTGCGGTCGGTCAGGCCGGAGTCAATATGGCCGTCAGCCCCCTCAAGCGCGCCGTCGGTGACAGCTACCGCTCCGGTTCACGCGCCGCTTTCGAAGCCACCGGCGGCAAGTTCAGCAATTCCCCGGCTTCCATGCCCACGCCCGCGAATGACGGTCCGCCCGCCTGGGCGCGCCGGATGAAGCGCCAGCAGAGCCTGCAACACGGCACCGCCGTTGCCGCCCACGCCATCCGCTCCGGCGATGGCGGCGGCGCTGGTACGGCCATCAGCCTTTCGGAGAGATCATGAGATTCAAGCGACCCAGCGTGCGATACGCAAAGACCCCAGACCCCGTGACCCCCTACCAGAAGGCTGCCCAGGTTTGGGATGAACGCATGGGTTCGGCCCGCGTCCAGGCCCGCAACTGGCGGCTCATGGCCATTGGTTGTCTCGCCACGACAGCGACATTCGGCCTCGCACTGGTTTGGCAATCCACCCAGGGCACAATCGTCCCTTATGTGGTCGAGGTCGATCGCTTGGGAGCCGCCCAGGCCGTCGCCCCCGCCACCGCCAACTACCGTCCCACCGATCCGCAGATCGCGTTCCACCTCGCGCGTTTCATCGAGAATGTCCGCCAGATTCCCGCCGATCCGATCGTGCTCCGCCAGAACTGGCTACGCGCCTACGACTTCACCACCGACCGAGGCTCCGTCGCGCTCAACGACTTCGCCCGCGAGAACGACCCCTTCGCCAACGTCGGCGAGCTCCAGGTCACCGCCGAAATCTCCAGCGTCATCCGCGCTTCCGATTCCAGCTTCCGCGTCGCCTGGATCGAACGCCGATACGTGAACGGCCAGCTCTCCGGCACCGAACGCTGGACCGGCATCCTCAGCGTCGTCGTCCAACCGCCCCGCGACGCTGACCGCCTCCGCAAGAACCCCCTCGGCGTCTTCGTCCACGCCATCAACTGGTCACGGGAGAACGCCCAATGAGTGATTACATCACACGCAAAATCTGCATGTCCGCCAAACCTGCCATCGCAACCCTTCTCGCCGGCTCGATGCTAGCCGGGTGCGCTACATTCAAACCACCAGAGATCGCATATGACGATCCGGTCGCAGCAACGCTGGTCGCGGAACCGGCGCGCCCCGTTCGGATCGTGGAGACGCCGGAGCCCTTGCCTTTGCCGGGCCAGCTCATGCGGGTCGATGCGGACGATCGTCCGGCAGAAGCGTCCGAGCCGACCGAGCGTGTGACCAACGCCAACGCGGCTGCCCGGATCGAGCCGGTGCGCGACGGCTTTATCAACGCCGTGCAGCTCTATCCCTACAGCTCCGGCGCGCTCTATCAGGTTTACACGTCGCCCGGGCAGGTAACCGACATCGCCCTGCAAGCAGGTGAGAGCCTAGTCGGTTCGGGGCCGATCGCAGCGGGTGATACCGCACGCTGGATCATCGGCGACACCGAGAGCGGCTCCGGCGACAGCCGCCGCATCCATGTGCTCGTTAAACCGATCCGACCCGATCTCGTCACTAATCTCGTCATCAACACCGACCGGCGGACCTACCACCTCGAACTGCGTGCGACGCCGCAGGCCTATATGGCGTCGGTCTCATGGCAATATCCCGAAGACGATCTGATCGCGCTGCGCCGCCAAAACGACCGCACCGAGGCGAGCCTCCCTATCGGACGCAATGTCGATCTCGACGACCTGAACTTCCGCTATCGCATCACCGGCGACCGCGCGCCCTGGCGGCCGCGAAGCGCCTTCGATGACGGGCGGCAGGTTTTCATCGAATTCCCGCGCGGGATCGGCCAGGGCGAGATGCCGCCGCTCTTCGTGATCGGGCCGGAAGGCGACGGTCAGCTCGTAAACTACCGTATCCGTCGCAACTACATGATCGTCGATCGCCTCTTCGCCGCCGCCGAGCTTCGGCTTGGGGATCGTCAGCGGGTCGTCCGGATCGTGCGCACCGATGGGGTCCGGCGTTCAGCGCGGCGGGAGGAACGCGTGGTCTCTGCGTGGCGTCCCGATGAGGACCGCTGAGCCATGACCGGGACCGAAGACCAGCAACAAGACTACCGGCCAGAAGAGCCGCTACGTACCGAACAGGACATCGCCAAGAAACTGCGCTTACGGCCCGATCCGCCGCGCGTCATGCGGCTCTCGCGCAAGGCGATCACGGTTTTCGCCGTAGCGGGTGGGCTCGGCATCGGAGCGATCCTGATCGTCGCCTTGCAAGGGTCCGATCCAGGCGATGGGCCATCGGAACTCTTCTCGACTGAACGGGTCCAGGAGGCCGAGGGCCTTTTGGGTTTGCCGCGCGACTACGCATCGATCCCACAGCTCGGACCGCCGCTTCCGGGTGAACTCGGGCGGCCGGTTCTGTCTGCACAGCGGCGGGGTGAGCCCGTGCCCGTCGTGCCCGCGACAGGACCCGTCGTCGATTCGGAAGAACAACTGCGTTTGCAGGAGGCGGAGGCCGCGCGGCTCGCAACGCTATTCGCAGACACAAGGACGACTGGCGCAGGGGCGGCGCGGCCACAGGCTGCATCCACAACATCTCCGGCGCCCGGACTGCAGAGTCTATTCCCGGCGTTTGCCGGGCCGACACGCCAACCTGACACGACCGAGCGACAGGAAGCGTTTCTCGACCGTGAAGTCGATCGACGAACCACCGCCGCAGATCGGCTGCAAAGCCCACCGAGCCCCTACATCCTTCAAGCGGGATCGATCATCGAAGCCGCGCTTCTCACCGGGCTTCGCTCCGATCTACCCGGGCAGATCACCGCGCAGGTTACCGCAAATGTCTATGACAGCCCGACCGGGCAATTCCGGCTGATCCCGCAAGGATCGCGTCTCCTCGGCGAATATGATAGCCGCGTTGAAGCCGGTCAGCGGCGCGTCCTCTTGGCGTGGACCCGATTGATCCTACCCGACGGGCGCTCGATCGTCCTCGAACGCCAGCCCGGCACCGATCAGGCGGGATATGCCGGGCTCGAAGACGGTGTCGACAATCACTGGGGCCAGTTGTTCCGTGCCGCCGGTCTCGCCACGATCCTCAATATCGGTCTCGAAACCGGCGAGGATGGCGGCGACGAGATCGCCGAAGCGATCCGCGATGGCACCCAGGACACGATCGGGCGCGCAGGCGAAGCCATTGTGCAGCGCCAGCTTGGCATCCCGCCGACGCTGACGATCCGGCCGGGTTTCCCGGTTCGGGTCATGGTGACGCGCGATCTGATCTTGGAACCGCAAGGAGAGGCCCGTTGAACAAGCTAAAGCTAGGCGACATTCGTGACGACAAGCCGGTCAAGCTGACAGTGGAATTGCCCGCGCAAGTGCATCGGGATCTGACCGCCTATGCAGAAATTCTTGGTGCTGAGAATGGGCAAATACTTGAGCCTGCGAAACTCATTGCGCCAATGTTGGAGCGATTCATGAAGACTGATCGGGGGTTTGCGAAGCTCAAGAAAGAACGCCGTTCTCCTGCGCCTCGATCCGCGCCAGGCTCAGAAACCGCCTGAGGGCCGGGTTGTCATTCTCGGCACGCCACGTCAGCGAGAACACTACTCTCTCGTCTGCATCGCCCACCGGAACGAAAGTCACATTCGGATAGCTTACGCCGCGCCAATGGTCGGCTACAAGACTGACACCGAGAGTCAAACCGACAAGTGTCATGATCCCTTCGCGTCCAAGACGGTGGCGTCGCACATTCGCGGGTCGGCCGAGGTCCGTGACCTTACGAATGATGTAATCATGTATCTCTGGCCCTGGCTCGCGCGCGCTCACGATGAAGCGCCGGGTCGCCACCTCCGCCCAGCTAAGCCGAGACGCTTCCGATAAAGCATCCGACGTCGGAACCGCCAAGAAGATCGGTTCGCGCGCAAGTATGAAGCTGTCTCCGATCTCCGGCGGCGGTTCTCCTGCTGCGATCACCGCATCGAGTCGGCGATGGTTGAGCTCAGTGAACAGCTGTCTGAGATGCGCTTCGACGAAACAGACGTCGACCTGCGGATGCTTGTGCCTGAATTCTCCAACGATCTTGCGAAATGATCCTTTCGAGAGCGACGCCACCAAACCGATACGTAGATGGCCGTTTTCGCCCGTCCCAGCTGACTGCGCAGTCTCAATTGCGGACGTGAGATCATCGAGCACGGTATGCGCACGTGCGAAGAATGCGCGTCCGGCAGCCGTCAATTGAGCACCAGTCGTCCGTCGTTCAAAAAGCGATACGCCGAGGACATCTTCGAGCTTACGAATGCGCCTGGAAATCGCTGATTGACCGACATCGATCTGGGCGCTTGCCTTACGAAAACTGCTGGCTTCAGCGACCGCGATCAGGGTTTGGAGATCGCTAACGTCGATCTGGCTCAAGGCGCGGGTTCTAGGGCTCTCCACAGCTTCATTCCCCCGGTGGGGCTTCAGGCTGTTTCGATCTCTTTCGGGCTTGCGCACCGACAACCGCCAGCAGCACGCCAGCGAGCACGATCAGAACGATAGCCGCGACAACAAACGATCCCCTCAGTCCGACAATTAGCACCACCGGAGCCAGCACGATGGGAGACATGAATTGACCGAAGAAGGTGATCGAACTGAGTCCGCCAACGACACGCCCACGCGCCTCATCCGAAACGGCTCCAACGATCCAGGATTGAATGTTTGGCATCATGACGCCGCCTGCCATACCGGCGAACGCCATCACCACGAAAAGCAGCGGTCCGTCGATTTGCGACAGCAAGATATAGGCAATGCCCGTTCCACCAAATCCAACGGCAAACAGGGTCAGGCGTGACATCCACTTGTGCAACCGGCTGAAGTTCAGCGCCGTGAGAGCAGCAAAAAGCGTCTGTGTGGCGATCAATGCACCCGTGATCGTGGCGGCTCCGCTTTCGAAAGAGGATGCAACGACAAAAGGAAGCTGCGTCGGTAGCATGTAGAAGGCTATCTGATTGAGAAAGGCGACGGAGTAGAGGAAAACGATCACATTCGGCTGTGTCGCCTCCGTCGGAGCCGGAACGGCTTCATGCTCGCTTGATAAGGCTGACGATGGCGAGCGCGGGAGCGCTATGAAAGCGAGCGGCGCGACTAGAAACGCGAGGCCGTAGACTAGAAACGGGCCCCGCCAGGAGATCTCCGCCAGCATTCCACCGCCCAGCATAAACACGATGCCGCCCCCGGCCATCGCAGCGGATTGCAGCCCGACGAAGCGATCGCGCTCTTCGCCGCGGAAGAAATCGCCGACCAGCGTCGTCGCCACCGTCATGGTCACTGCGACGGCCGCGCCAAGCAGCGCCCGACTGGCGAGCAAAGCGACTAGATTGTCGAGCCAGAGTCCTGCCGTCCCGGCAAGGCCGTAGAGCAAGGCCGCGGCAACCAGCATCGGTTTGCGGCCCACGCGGTCGACCAGCAGACCGCCAAGTGGCGCTATGACAGCAATCGCGAGGCCATGGGTCGTCAAAAGCACGCGTGACAGGACATCGGCGTTCGGAACATTAGCGAAATGCGCTTGCAGGTCCGGCAGACCCGGCGCGATCGTTGCTCCGGCCATGACGGTAAGCGAGGCTGCCGCGAGGATCGACCAGTTCCGCGCGGCGTTCTGCCCCGTCAAAAGGGGCGTGGCAGCCCTCTTCGGTTCCGGTCTCTCCCTCATCGTGCTATTCCAAAACCATCACGCTTACCTCATGGACAGCGCGAGCTTGCCAGCATGTCCGGCTTCGCCTTTTTCATGGGCGCGCGCGACGTCCGGCATGTCGAAGGGTGTTACCTGCGGGATAGGCAACGTGCCGGCAACGAACAGGTCGCCAAGTTCCTTGAGCGCAGCGGCATCGGGTATGACTTGCAGCATTTCACCCGTGATCTCCTGTGCGTGGGAAACGTCTGGCGGCTGCACAGTCGAGACCACGCGTCCGCCCGGCCGAACGAGCGTGATCGCCGTCTCCAACACCTCGCCGCCGACCGTGTCGATCAGGACATCGATAGCCGGCACCCTTCGCTCGGGCAGCACGTCGTCGACGGCTAGCAGTGTGAGCCCAGTTGGCCAGTCCACGCGATCGAGATCGGCTTGCTTGCCAGCGGCAATCACCTGCGCACCATCGTGCTGCGCGAGCGCCACGCACAAGCGCCCCACGTTCCCGGCTGCCCCGAGCACCAGGACCGTCTCGCCGGGCTCCACAGGGGTTTGCCCGCGCACGAGCTGATGCGCCGCGAGGCCGGCAACAGGGATCGCAGCGGCTTCGTTCGGCGCGAGCGCCTGCGGCTTCGAAGCGAGAGCCGATGCCGGGATCACGGCTTTCTCAGCATAGGCGCCGGATGCGCCGATGGGGATCATCCCAAAGACGGCCTCGCCCTGTGTAAAACCCCGCACATTCTCGCCCACCGACGCAACGGTCCCGGCGACGTCCCAGCCGAGTATGAAGGGCAGCGGCAAGGGCATAAGTTGTGTCAACGCGCCTGACCGGATTTTCCAGTCGAGAGGATTAATCCCCGCCGCATCGACATCGAGCAGGACATCGTCCGGGCCGATTGCAGGAGCCTGAACCTCCTCCACGCGAAGAACGTCTGGACCACCATAGGCATGAAACCGGACCGCTCTCATTGCGCCGCCTCCCGGCCTTCTGCGATCCGATACGCCGGGAAGTCAGTATAGCTTGTCGGGCCTTCGCCATACCATTGATCATGGCTGACTTCTGCGAGCGGCCAGCCGTTTTGGAGGCGTGTCACGAGATCTGGATTTGCGATGAACGGCACGCCGAACGCCACGAGATCGGCGACACCGTCGTCAATCAGCGCTCGGGCGGCCTCCAGATCCAATCCGCCATTGGCAATGAGCTTGGTCCCGACGAAAGGGCGAAGGCTTCGTGCAACCGCCTGCATCGGAGCCGTGTCTTCAGATCCGGCAGGTGGCTCCATCAGGTGAATGTAAGCGATCCCCAGATCAGACAGGCGTTCGCAAGCAAAGGCGAAGAGCTTTTCAGCGTCGCTATCGCCCATGCCATAGAAGGTGTTCGCGGGTGACAGTTTCACACCGACCCGCTGTGGCTCCCAAGCGTCGATCGCCGCTTGCACGGCTTCAAGCAGAAACCGACAGCGGTTCGGGACCGATCCACCGAAAATATCGTCGCGGTGATTGCTGACGTCCTGCAGAAATTGATCGATCAGGTAGCCGAACGCGCCGTGAAGTTCGACGCCGTCGAACCCGGCCGCTCGCGCCCGTCTGGTGGCGTGTCCAAACGAGGCTGCAATCGGCAGGACTTCAGAGGTCTCCAACGATCGGGGCGTCTCAAACTCCACGTAACCATTGGGTGTGTAGATCTGCCCGCTGGCAGCCCGCTCGGATGGGGCGACCGGCAATGCACCGTCGCGAAACGATGAATGCGCCACGCGCCCGCAATGCCAGATTTGCAGGAAGATCTTGCCACCCGCCGCATGGACTGCGTCTGTTACGCGTTGCCACCCAGCGACATGCGCGTCCGTCGCAATCCCAGGAGACCGGATGATTCCACGGCCCTGTTCGCTTATCCAGGTGCAGTCTGTGACGATCAGGCCAGCAGACGCGCGTTGTGCGAAGTAGTCCGTCATCAAGTCGGTTGGCACGCCATCGTCTTGGGCGCGGGTCCGGGTCATCGGAGCCATGACGATGCGGTTGGCGAATTCCAGATCTGCCAATTGATAGGGTGAGAAGAGGTCTGTCATAGCTTGTCTCCAATCGATCAGTGAGAACGGCATGCGGCAGCGCTCTGGCCTGCAATCCCGTCGCCGGTAAGAGCTCGTCGGAATAGCGCCTGCATCTCTTCGACCGTCGCGACCCGTGGGTTCGTTGCGGCGCACGGATCAGCCAGGGCGTAGTCGGCGAGATGCGGCACGTCCTCGTCTTTGACGCCCATCTCGCCGAGATTGGCCGGCACGCCGAGGACATCGTTGAAGTGCAGGATTTTCTCGATCAAAGCCGAGACCACGGCATCCGTGGAACGCCCGGCCGTTTCGACACCGAAATACCCCGCAATCTCCGCGTATCGTTCGCCAGCGGTCACAGCATTCCAGGTGATGACATGCGGCATCAAAACCGAGTTGATCACGCCATGGGCGAGGTTGTGATACATGCCGCCAACCTGGTGTGACATGGCGTGCACATAGCCAAGGCTCGCATTGTTGAAGGCCATGCCAGCGAGGAACTCCGCATAGGTCATATCGGACCTGGCCGCCTCGTCATGTCCGTCGCGAAATGCACTGATCAAGGACCGGTCGATCAGTTCCACGGCTCGAAGGGCTCCCGGATCGGTCAGATGGCTTGCAGCCGTCGAGACATAGGCCTCGAGCGCATGACTGAGTGCATCCATTCCCGTAGCGGCTGTCAGTCCGGGGGGCATGCCTTCCATGAGCTTCGGATCGTCCACCGAGACGCTTGGCGTGCACCGCCAGTCGACAACCGGAAACTTCGAGCGGGCCTCTTCGTCGGTGATGATTGCGAAGCGGGTGATTTCACTCGCTGTCCCTGACGTGGTGTTGACAGCGAACATGGGAGCCATCTTCACCTTCATCTGGTCGACGCCGGCATAGTCGCGGATAGACCCGCCATTGGTCGCAACGATACCGATCCCCTTGCAGCAATCATGGGGCGACCCGCCGCCGAACGAGATCAGAAAATCGCAGTTCTCATCGGCAAACAGAACCGCACCTTCATCACACTCCGCGACCGTCGGGTTCGGTGTCACCTTGTCGTAGACGACATAGCCGATCCCTTTGGCGTCGAGGCGGTCCAGAAGCGGCTTCGTTGCGTGGACCTGTTTGTGCAGCGGCCCGTCGGTGACAATGAGCGCTTTGGAAAACCCTTGGGACGCCATCTGGTCAACGGCGGCATCAAGGGCGCCGTCACCGGCAATGTTCATGGGTGGGAGGAAGAAGAAGTCGGGCATGATAAAGCTCCTGTTCTCTAAGTTTCGGGCGATCCAAAAAAGTGAGGCCGGGCGGACCGCGTCATGGAGAGACGCGGTCGCGGGTGGACTTGGGGGGATAAAACCACACCGCCGGTTGGGGCAGGATGCGCCCGGCCTCAGTCGGGGAGGATCGATCAGTTCAGCTTGACGTAAACGGCCTTGGTTTCGGTGAAGGCCTCGAATGCCTGTCGTCCACGGTTGCGCCCCCAGCCGGATTGCTTGTAGCCGCCAAAGGGCATCGCCGCGTCGAAGACGTTGTAGCAATTCACAAACACCGTTCCGGCACGGATCGCAGATGCGACGTGATGGGTTTTGCGAACGTCTGTCGTCCAGATGCCTGAACCGAGGCCGTAGTCCGTATCGTTTGCCCGGCGGATGACATCGTCGACATCTGAAAATCGTTCAATCGTCGCGACTGGCCCGAAGATCTCTTCGCGGACAATCGACATGTTCGGGTCGACATCCGTGAACAGCGTCGGCTGCACAAAGAATCCTTTGTCACCCGCGCGCGCGCCACCGACGGCGACGGTCGCACCATCGGACTTGCCAGCCTCGACATAGCCCATGACGGTATCGAACTGGTTCTGTGAGACGAGCGGCCCCATGTCGGTCTCAGCATCCTGGCCGGATCCGAGACGGATCTTCTCCGCCGCAGCGACCATCCCGGCGACGACCTGGTCATAAACCTTGTCTTCTACGTAAATCCGGGTGCCCGCACAGCAGCATTCGCCCTGGTTGAAAAAGACGCCCATCGCGACCCCCTCGATGGCAGCGTCGAGATCTGCATCGGCGAAGATGATGTCCGGCGACTTCCCGCCAAGTTCAAGCGTAACCTTCTTGAGGTTCGAGTCCGCAACCGACTTGAGCAGTCCGCGCCCTGTGCGGGTCGAGCCGGTGAAGCCGATCTTGTCGACTTGCGGATGCTCCACGAGCCGCGCGCCGGCGTCACCGCCATACCCTTGAACGATGTTGACCACACCGGGCGGGATACCTGCTTCGAGCGCCAGTTCACCGAACCGGATGATCGACAGTGGTGTGACCTCTGACGGTTTGAGGACAATGGTATTGCCCGCCGCAAGCGCGCCAGCCATCTGCCAGCCTGCTGCGATCAGAAGCGGATAGTTCCACGGCGTGATGAGGCCAACAACGCCAACGGGTTCCTCCACGGTGTAGGCGTGAAACTCCGCGCCCGGTATTGCGAAATCGGAGGTCGGTACGACGTGTCCCTCGCGGGTGCGCGCATGGGCGGCCATGTAATGGAAGAGATCAGCCGTGAGCGGAATATCAGCCGCTTGAGCGACTTTGACCGGTTTGCCGTTGTCGAGGCTCTCGATCCAGGCGAGCTCTTCGCCGTTCTCTTCGATCAAATCGCCGAGCTTCTGCAAGATGCGCTGACGTTCCGCAGGCATCATGCGTGGCCAAGGTCCTTCGTCGAAGGCTTTGCGCGCAGCAGCCACTGCAGCGTCGATATCAGCTGCGCCGCCAAGCGCCACCGAGGTGATCGCTTCTTCGTTCGCCGGGTTGATGGTTTCAAAGATCTCGCCTGATTTGGCGTCCACCCATTTGCCGTCGATCAGGAGACGGTGGTCTTTCTTCAGAAAGGCCTCAGCGGGTCCGAAGGTTGTCTTTATGGGGGTTATGACATTCATATCTTAGCTCCTTCCAGATGCGGGTTGATGCAACTGGCTCGGAGCGAGAGGGCCCGCGTCCGAACCTGCGGCCACAATGAAGGAGCGCCGCGCACACGTATTCCGTAGGCCACTTCTCGATTCTGGATTTCTCAGCCAAAAAATCGGGAGACTGACGTAGTCAACGGATTCCAGAATGCGGCAACAGAATTCAGAAGAAATGGTTATTGAGAATCTGGCACACTAAGGCACTATTCTAGCTTAGGAGCCCCTATGGCACCGGACGCTCGCCAGGTGATTTCAGGTGGCCTGCTGCGCCTGCTCGCCGATACTTTCGTCCTGCTCTACAAGGCACGACATCTTTCTTGGCGCGTGAACGGTGATGTCGGTCAGGGTGTGCGGGCAATCATCAAGCAGGATCACAGGGATCTGGATGATGCCGCCGACAAGATCGCGCGACAGGTTCTTGCACTCGGCCGGGAACTCGCTCCGAGCTACAGCGACCTGATCCGCAGTTCATCGATCAACCAGGAACTGGCGCTGCGATCCGAAATGGACATGATCCGGCAGATCGAAGCCGATCACGCTCAAATCTTGGACGATATTGAGACGCTGGAGGTCGCGCTTCCGCTTCAAGAAGATCAACAGTCGCAAAGCCTTCTGGATCACTTGCGCAGCTGTCATGAAAACTGTCGCGTCAGCCTCGCTACACTCTTGCCCGCCGAAGGTGAGCGCAAACACTGAAGCTAGAAACCGCTATCAGCTCCGAACTTCTTTGCGATACCGCCCCGGCGTAACACCGAGCTTCTGGCGGAAGACGTCGGTCATATGGCTCTGCGAAGCGAAGCCGCAGGCATAGGCGATCTCGGCCAGCGGCATTGCTCCCGCCGCAAGCAGCTCTTGCGCCCGCGCAATCCGGCGAAAGAGCACGTATTGGTAGGGCGTTTGGCCCGTGGTCGCCTTGAAAGCCTTTAGGAAGCTCGCCTCCGGCATATCGGCAAGAGAGGCAAGTTCGCCAAGACCAGGATTGCCGTCCAAATGCACGTCGATGAACTCTGTGATCCTCCCACTCAGATCATCGGCGAATGGCGCAGAGGTGCGATGCGCGTGCTGTTGGTCGGAAAGACCGGACAGAGTGACGGCAAGAGTTACAAGAGCGGCGTCGGCGAACAGGTCGCCATGGGGGTTGCCGGCCTCGCTCTCCCGCCACAGTCTTTGACACAGTTGTTCAAGAAAAAAGTCCCGGAACGGAGCGGCGTGCAAGCGGCCGAAATCACCGTCTGACCCCGCTAAGTCGTTTCCAAGAACACGTTGCATTCGAATAAAGGGAATCAGGAACACGCGTAATTCGTGATTACCCTCGGCCAAGATTGTCGATGCAACATGGGGGGACTGAACCTCGAAGTCTCCGGAACGTTGCTGAACCCGTAGCCGACCGGCGCCGTAATCGCGCGTAATGGGCGCTTCGGCGCCAAGCATCTGCACCACCATGACGTCTTTGTGCGCTGGATCGGAAAAATCACCTTCTGGCTGTGCAGCATGGATCATGCGGATCGGATGCACTCCTGCAGAGCGGGTTTCACGCACGAAAGGCGCGTAGGGACCACGTGTGTAAAAGTCGAAATGATCGGCGTACTCGGCGCTCATCCCCGCACCTCCTTCCGATACCGCCCTGGCGTGACGCCGAGCTTCTGGCGGAAGACATCGGTCATGTGGCTTTGCGAAGCGAAGCCGCAGGCATAGGCGACCTCGGCAAGCGGCATCGTCCCCGCCGCCAACAGTTCCTGCGCCCGAGCGATGCGGCGGGAAAGCACGTATTGGTGTGGGGTTTGGCCAAAGGTGCCCTTAAACGCTTGCGTGAACAAGACTTCTGGCTCATCCGCCAGCGCCGCGAGTTCGCGCACAGTGAAACTTTGATCAATATGGGCGTCGATGAACTCGTCGATCCAAACTCGGACCTTATTTGCCAACGGCGAGCCAGCACTGTCGGAGACAGCCGCATCCTTCAACCGCAGTAGTGTCGAAAAGAAAGCAATCACTGCGCCATCGGCGAAAAGATCGCCATGCGGGTTTCCGCTCTCACCTTCTCGCCAAAGCTGATGGCAGAGTTGCTCGAGAAAGAAGTCGCGGAACGGCGCAGCATGAAGTCGCCCAAAATCACCGTCAAACACTCGCCCATATTCTGCCGAAACAGTCTGGATACGGTCAAAGGGCAGGACGAAGACGCGCAGTTCGTGATCACCTTCCGTCTGCGCAGCATGGATCATGTTGACAGGATGCGTCCCAGCGGTACGGGTTTCCTTTGCGAACGGTGCGTAGGGACCGCGTGTATAGAAATCGAAGTAATCGCTGTACTTTTCGCTCATCCCCGCACCTCCTTCCGATATCGCCCTGGCGTCACGCCAAGCTTCTGGCGGAACACATCGGTCATGTGGCTCTGCGAGGCGAAACCGCAGGAATAGGCGATCTCGGCCAGCGGCATGTCGCCGACGGCCAGCAGTTCCTGTGCACTGGCGATGCGGTGGGCGACAACAAACTGATAAGGGGTGTGACCCGTCTCGGCCTTGAACATGTCCCGCAGGCGCACGGAGGGGACCGCCACATGGCTTGCCACCGCGTCGAGAGACAGGGATTCAGACAGGTTTTCCAACAAGAAGTCCTTCGCCTTTCCTACTACCTCCTTATCTACCATAACCTTGGCCCGGTCCAAAGGATTGCAAGCCGAGCCAAGTGCCGAGGTGTATGTTCTGATAAAATGACGGGCGAGAACGACGTAGCAACTATCCAATAACAATCGATCTCTTGGTGCGCCTCCCTTTATTTCTTCGAATAGGGCCGGTGCTAAATGACAAAGAAACGCATCATCTGCCCCCAATACGCTGTGAACCGATATTCCTGGTTTCGAGATCTCCATATCCCTTTCAATGAATTCCGCCAGTTTGACGCCATCGAAGTAGATATGAAGGACATCCACGAGACCGGGGGCACGCCAGGACGTCTCCTCGCCCTTCTGAATGACGGTGACCGCGTTCGGGCGTTCGACCACACCCGCAAGCCGCGTCCGGTCGTACTTCTCGACCGCGAAACACGCCCCCATACTAATGTTCACCGTGTGATCGCGGGACGGTTCCATATCGACGCGCTCAGGAAATCTCTGCAGCAGGCGGCTCACGCCGAACCTGTCGGAATAGTACCCTCCCAACTCGCAGACGCTGTCGAACCGCTCTTCCATGATTGAGCGGAAATTCCAGAAGGGCGTTAGGCGTTTCGATGCTTTGGGTGTCATGCAAGACCCCCAATCCGACCCTTCCGTCCATTCGTAATGGCTGCTCCGGAGAACCTTATGGGCCCGGACGCGTCAGGAGCGCTCAAGGTGGCGCGAACGAACGCATTCATTGCGACTGCGCCTGTGCATTTGTCGACCTGCTCCCACATCATAAGGATCTATCCCACTTGAACCACCTATCCTGCCCGAACCTCAGATCAGAAAAAACGAGCCGCAAACAATCATAGCCGTCGGAACCATATTGTATTCTGAAATTTCCCGGCTTTTCTGAATTCCCAACCGTAGAAAAAAATCCAGAATCGCGGGGTCAAAGGCAGAATACTCCGGATCGGACGGCGACTAACCTTACCCCAAACACATACCATCACTATGGGGATGCACATGGCGACCGAGTTTACTCCAAAGAACAGCGCACTTCTTCTGATCGATCACCAGATCGGCACCATGCAGCTCATCAAGAACATCGCCATGGAGGACGCCCAACGCAACGCCATCGCGCTGGCGAAGATGGCACAAATTTTTGACATCCCCGTGATCATGACTTCGAGCCAAGAGGATCGAGTTCAGGGACCGCTCGTTCCCGAGCTCGAGGCGTTGCATCCCAAGGCCTTCGCAGACCGGATCAAACGGCCCGGAGTTGTGAATGCATGGGCTTACGCACCTTTCAAGGAGGCCGTTAAGGCGACCGGCAAGAGGAACCTCATCATGGCCGGTGTGACGACAGATGTTTGCCTCGTCTTCCCTGCAATTGACGCCGCCAACGAAGGATATGGTGTTCAAGCCGTGATGGATGCTTCGGGTTCGCCCTTCGATCTGTCTGAGGACATGTCGCGACGGCGGATGGAGCATGCCGGAGTTGTGCTAACCGCGACGAACACATTGATCGCCGAACTCGCGCAGGACTGGTCAACCGAAGAAGGGCAGCAACTGATCCAAATTCTCTTCTCCGACGTCCTGCCCCCAATCGGCTGAGTTGCTCCAATGCCCGATCCGAAGACCCACAGCATGCTCGACGAAGCCTTGGATGAAAGCTTTCCAGCCTCTGACCCGCTGCCGATCAATCCAGGCACGGACCAGCCCACACCACTGCTGCATTTCATGCCGGGCACTTGCGCTCTCGGCGTTCATATCGCGCTCGAGTGGAGCCAGGCGCGCTATGAAACGCATGAAGTCGCGCGATCGGACCTCAAATCACCCACCTATCTGAAGCTGAACCCGGCTGGCGTCGTTCCGACTCTTGAGATCGGGCGCACCGTGCTGACCGAGGCGTCGGCCATTATGCTGCATTTGGCGCGACGGTTTCCGTCGCTGGGCCTTGATGATGACGCGCCTGCAGATCAGCGCTTCCGGTTCGAGCGTCTTGTCATCTTCTTGGGTGGCTCTCTCCATCCGCATTTTTGGCCCTGGTTCCTGCCCGAGCGCTATGGCGCGGAGAGCGCGGCGGAAAGGGCGCGGGTCAAGGCGGCTGCGGAAACCCTCATCGCCGACGCGCTCGAACGCTTGGATGCAGATCTCGGCGATGGTCAGTACTTCATGGGAGACCGACGCAGTGTCGTCGACGCTTATGCCTTTCCGATGCTGCGGTGGGGGTATCAACTCGACAGGCCAACCTCCGCATATCCCAATCTCGACCGCCTGATGCGACACCTCGCGACCGACCCCGAGGTCCTGAAGGCGATGACCTCGCAAGGTCTGCCACCACTCTTTGCCGATTGACGAAAGGATCCGCCATGCACCCGACCAAAAATGACCTTGCTGACAATGTTCGTGCGGCGGCGATCGAGCTTTTGCAAGCCCGTCTGTCCGACGCCATCGATCTGACCACGCAGACCAAACAGGCCCATTGGAACGTCAAAGGGCCGAGTTTCATTGCACTACACGAACTGTTCGACCAGATCCACGGCGAGATGGAAGAGCATGTCGATACCATGGCCGAACGGTTGGTCTCTATCGGCGGTCAGGCTTACGGGACGGTCCGAACCTCCGCCGAACGATCGACCCTCCCGGAATATCCGCTCGATATCAGCGAAGGGTCGGCACATGTCGACGCCCTGTCGTCTGCACTTGCAGTGTTTGCGAAGTCGACACGTGAGGCGATCGATCAGGCCTCCGAGATCGGTGACGAGGACACCGCAGATGTCTTCACCGGCGTTTCACGCGCCATCGACAAGTCGCTCTGGTTCGTGGAAGCGCACGGGGCCTAAGCATGGCGGAGTGGGGTGCCACACGTACAGCAATGCCCGTGGCAAGTGGGCAGACCGCGCAGCTTCTGACCGCCTGTCTGCTTGCTGCACCCAGACCGATCCGATCCCGTCAACTCGAGATCATCGCAGAGAGCGATCTCGATCTCGCGACCTCGCTGTGCGCGCACCTGCTCGACGCAGACGACCTGCACGAACACCGCGCCTGACAAGCGCTTTCGAGGCTCATCTCGGCGCCCAAAGGACGACCACCATTGATTGCCAAAAGGAGATCACCATGCCGTTCACAAGTTTCAAAACCGAGGTCGATGCCAGTTCGGAGCGTCTGTGGGAGATGATGGTCGAAAAGTTACGCCGTCCGGACAAGTATGTCCCCGGTGTCGTGTCTGTCGATGTCGTCCAGGAGTTTTCGGGCCTCTCCATCGAGCGCCGGATGACGGCCAAGGAAGGTGATGCCGAGAAAACGATTCACGAGATCATCACCGCCGACCCTGAAACCATGACCGTGATCTTCAAGCTGAAGGACGATCCTGTCTACACCGGGTATGTGATCAACATGATCTTCGACGAAGATGGCAAGGTTGAGCTCGACTACACCATGCACTGGACGCCGAAGGACGCCTCGGCAGTGACCAACGAACCGGACTGGGCGCGCGCCATCCAGGGTGCCGTTCTCCACGCCAAAAAACTCGCCGAAGCATGACCGCCTGATGTTGACTGTCGAGCATCATCGCATTGACGCGCCCGGCGTCCGGCTTCATGTCGCAGTAGCAGGTGAAGGTCCGACGGTACTGGCTGTCCATGGGTGGCCACAGACATGGCGCGAATGGCGCGGCCTGATGGAGCGACTCGGAGATCGGTATCGCATAATTGCCCCCGATCTACGCGGCTGCGGAGACAGCGAAAAACCCTACGAAGGCTATGATGCCCTTAGCGTCGCGGACGATCTGCGAGCCGTGCTCGACCACTTCAAGGTGAAGGCCGCGCATGTTGTCGGTCACGACATCGGCGGCGCGCCCGCCTACGCGTTCTGTGCCGCGCAACGGGACCGCGCTCTCTCGCTCGCGCTCCTCGAGGCACCGCTCTGGGGCGTTGTGTCAGAGGATGTTCCTGATTTGCCCGACCTATTCTGGCATCTCAAGTTTCATCAGGATGTCGATCTCGCGGGTGCGCTCATTGCGGGCCGCGAGGAGATGTATCTCCGGCACTTCTATCGCAGCTTTGCGTTCAACCCCGCTGCGATCGGCGATGATGACATAGCAGCATATGTCGCTTCCTATACCGCGCCCGGCGGGTTGCGGGCGAGCCTGGAACACTACCGCGCGATCCCGGCAAGCGCGGACCAATTGGCAAAGCTCTCTGAGACGAAGCTGCGCATCCCCGTCCTCGCACTTGGCGGTTCCGAGGTCATGGGTGACTACGTTCTCAATGCCGCAACGCTGATCGCTGAGGCAGTGTCTGGCGGGATTGCGGAGCGCTGCGGCCACTGGGTCGCGGACGAGCGTCCGGATTTCATTGGGAGCCAATTGGCCGAGCACTTCGAGGCGGTGCAGAATGCATCAGAGGCCTACTATCCGTGACTGAAGAGGCGGAAGAGCGTGCAGGCTCGACGAATTCCGGTGCAACGACAATAGTGCACGTGCCGCTCCGACACGCCACCTGGTTCGAGCTCTTCTTCGATCTCGCCTTCGTCTTGGTCGTCGCCGCGTTGGCACAGCGGCATGCCCAACAGTTCACCGTGAGAGGCGCATCCGAGTTCGCCCTTCAGTTCGTGATCCTCTGGCAACTCTGGGTCGGTCATACTTTCTGGGCCAGTCGGTTCGATCGAGACCGTATTGATCAGCATCTGTTCGGCTTCGCGAAGATCTTCGCAATCGTCGCAATGGGATATGGCGTGAGTGGCATAGAGGCGGGTGCTGTCTGGTTCTCGGCAGGTGCCGCCGCCTTCAAGTCGCTTGTCGGGTTCGCCTATCTCCGGGAGCGAAACAATGCCTCACCGCAGCCGCCAATGACCTTCGGCCTCCTGTATCTCGTTCAGGCCGGAGCCTGGGCTGCCGCAGCATTCCTTCCCGAAGTGGCCCGGTTGGTCGTTTGGGTCGCGCTGCTCGCCAGTGATGTTCTAACCCCTTACCTCACGGCGCGCTTGAGCGCCGCGCTGCCGGCGCACCCCGAACACCTGCCCGAGCGCTTCGGCCTCTTCACGATCATCCTGTTAGGCGAAACCGTCGCCTCCGCCCTACATGGCCTTGCCCATGCCGGGGCGCCCGACATCGCCACGGTCTTTATCTCTTGCGCTGGAGTCGTATTTGGCTGCCTCTTCTGGATCGGCTATTTCCACCACGCCGGAAGCGCGCGTTCGCGCGAAGCGGAGGCCTGGGACGAGCGCAAGGTGCGCCGCTGGGTCCATGCGCATCTGCCATTCAATCTCGGCATCGTCGGCCTCAGCGCCGGCGTCGTGGCGCTCGCTTCCCACGGTCACGCCGGGCCGGGCGCTCTGGTGATGCAGGCGCTGGCGGTGGCGGTCGCGATGACAGGTTTGACGCTCATCGGTCTCAGCTCTCCGGGGGCGTTGATCCGCAGACGAACGGTTTGGCGACATATGGTCTTGATCGCGCTCGTTCTGCCTGTCGCATTTCTTGGTTTGAGTGCCGGTGCCTCCGCGATGACCGCCGGGCTGGTCGCGTTGGTGGTGTTGCAGACTATGGCCGCTCTCATCCCGACATTTGCAAAAGCTGAGAAGGGTGCCACCGGCTGACTCAGATCGAGCGGATAATCTCGTAAAGCGCCGGCTGGAAGGTGCTGACTTCTCGGTAAAGCGGTGCGAGACGCTTAAGCTCACTATCTTTCAGAGCAGCGGCGTAGACATCGCGGGACTCCCATTCGGCGACGTTGATGTGGGTGAACGGCGCACTTTGCCCGAGCGCTTGGTCGTCGAGCGCCCTGACGAGCCGCGCGCTCACATACCCAGGCGAAGCCCGAAAAATCGCCCCCGTCCGGTCCCAGAGATCGAGGAACTCGGCCTCGCGCCCTGGGAAGACCGTGAAGGGGTTGATGAGAAGGATCATGATTGATCGTAACCTGACGAGGCCCAGAGGTGGAGTCTGTCGCGTCAGGCGCCCGGCAGCGTATCCTGCGCCTCGAGAAACTCAGCCGCGGAATGCGGCTCGATATCCGGAAACCGGTCATTGTCGGTCGCGGCCAGCTTGCCGCGTCCCGACGCCATGGCGAGGTGGTATTGCAGCGGCGCCCACTGCATCAGGTCCTGAGGGGCTTCGGCCTGCCTCCTGGCGATCTCCGCTTTCAGCGCCTCGATCGATCCAAGTTGCTTTAGATTGAACTCCCGCCCGATGACGTCTGTAAGCGTGACCGCCAGCTCTTTCGGACTGAGGCTCTGGCCCGCAATCCGGAATGGCCCGTCCGGCATGTTTGCATCCATCGCGGCTGCCGCAACATAGGCGGCGGTGTCGTCCATCGACATGAAGTCATAGGGCTGATCCGCATCGCCCCAATGGGTGATGCGCGCATTCTCCCAGTCGACCAAGCCGAGAAACGGCCAGAGCAGCACCTCCATGAAGGCGCCGTTGAACGTATTTGTCTGCGGCAGGGCGATCTCGGCGATCGCCGCATCGGCGGCCTTGCGCCACGACAGGAAGAGATGATCCTCATCGGCAATCTCACGAAAATCGACAGAAAAGTCCGAGGGAAAGATCCGCTTCACGCCGGCCTCGTATCCGGTACGCGCCAGCGCGGTCTGGCCCTCGACGATTGCGTCCGGACCGCCCTGCAATGCGGAGACGATGACGTCGACACCTTGAAGCGCGCGCTCGAGCGCGGAGGAGTCATCGAGATCGCCGTCCACAATCGCCGCACCCTTGGCGAAGACGTCGTCCAGGGAGTTCGCCTTTGGATGATTTGCTCCGCCACGCACAAGGAGCCGGACTTTCGCCCCTCGCTGGACAAGCGCCGAGGCGATCCTGCGGCCGAGATTGCCGGTCGCGCCCGCGATCAGGACTGTGCGGGTCACAGCGCGCACCGTCTGTTGACGTCCATGCGCATCAAATCGATCCGTGCTCGCATATTCCGATCTCCGGCAATTCCTGTAAGTTCAAATCAAGGTTTTGCACTTCCCGATCCTCGCTGTCTTCAGGAAGACGCCCGTGGATTCTGTATTTAGGGGGCGAGTGCGTGACAGCTTCCAAAGCTAATCCGGAATCTGCACACCGATTCTGGAATACAGAATTCGATACGCTTGATAATTTGTTCGACGAATACTGGAAAGGAGTTCCGAAACATGTCTCTCACTCGTTTAAAGGGCGCTTTGATTGCGCTTCTCGCCGCCCTTGCCGTCCTGCCCGGCACGACAGCCTTCGCCCAGACAGCACAGCCGACGCCCTCGGCTCAGCTCCTGACACCTGACAACCACACGCTGATCCTGATCGACCACCAGCCGCAGATGGCATTTGCCGCGAACTCGATCCCGACCGAGAACCTCATCAACAACGTGACGCTTGTCGCCAAGTCCGCAGCACTCTTCGAAGTCCCGACCATTCTGACGACAGTCGCCGAACGCACCTTCTCCGGCCCGATTTTCCCCTCGGTGCAGGCCGCCTTTCCGGGCCAGACGCCGATCGACCGCACGACCATGAACACCTGGGAAGACGGCCGTGTGACGGACCGGGTCAACGAGATCGGACAGCCGAAGATCGTCATGGCGGCACTGTGGACCGAGGTTTGCGGCGTCTACCCCGTGCTCTCCGCGCTCGAACAGGGTTTCGAGGTCTACTTCATCACCGACGCCTCGGGCGGTATGACCACGCAGATCCATGACGACGCGGTCGCCCGCATGGTCGAGGCGGGCGCGATCCCGATAACCTCGATGCAGTACCTGCTCGAACTGCAACGCGACTGGGCGCGCTCGGAAACCTATGTCGGCGCGAACGACATCATCAAGGAACATGGCGGCGCCTACGGGCTCGGCGTGCTCTATGCCGGCGACATGTTTGGCGGTGGCGAAGGCGGCAACTGAGCTGAAGGAGAGACACCTATGCCCATCGTCCGCCCGCTCACCCTGGCTGCCTTGATTCTCGCCGCATCGCCAGCCCTCGCTCAGGATGGGGAGATCGACCTCATCCTCACGGGCGGCAACGTCATCACGCTCGACCCGCTGCGCCCGCGCGCCGAGGCGCTCGCCATCGATGACGGGATCATCGTAGCCACCGGAATGGACGAGACGATACTCGCCCGGCGCGGTGAGGAAACCGAGGTGATCGACGTCGAGGGACGTACCATCGTCCCCGGCCTCAACGACAGCCACACTCACGTCGTTCGCGGCGGGCGGTTCTACACGACCGAGTTGCGCTGGGACGGTGTGGACACGCTGGAGCGCGGCCTCGCAATGATCGCCGAGCAGGCCGAGCGCACCCCGGACGGGCAATGGGTCCGCGTCATCGGTGGCTGGTCGCCCTTCCAGTTCGATGAACGCCGGATGCCGAGCCCCGCCGAGCTGACGGAAGCGGCGCCCGACACGCCGGTTTTCGTACTCTATCTCTACAGCCAGGGCTTTCTCAATCGTGCGGGCGTCGAGGCGCTCGGTATCACCGCCGAGACCGAGGCTCCCGCAGGCGGGCGCTACGAGATCACGCCCGATGGCGGTGCGATCCTGCATGCCGAGCCCAACCCGACGATCCTCTACCAGACGATCGGCGCGCTGCCGGGTTTGTCCGAAGAAGATCAGGAGACCTCCACACGCCACTTCTACCGCGATCTGAACCGCTTCGGGATCACCAGCGCCATTGATGCCGGCGGCGGCGGGCATGTATTCCCGGACGACTATGTCGGCACAGGACGGCTCGCCGATGCGGGCGGCATGCCGCTGCGTGTCTCGAGCTACCTCTTCCCGCAGCGTCCGGGCGCCGAACTCGGGGACTTCCGGACCTGGACCGACGAATGGGCAGTCAACGTCAACATTGCCGAGGAGCTGTCCCATGGCTTCGTCGTCGAGGGCGGCGGCGAGTTCCTCGTCTGGTCCGCGGGCGACTTCGAGAACTGGATGGCCGAGATGCCCGACATCACGACGCGCGAGGGCTGGCGAGACGAACTGATGGCTGTAACGCGCCATCTGCTGCAGGCGCGATGGCCGATCCGCATCCACGCGACCTACGACGAAAGCATCGGCCACATCATGGACGTCTTCGAGGAGGCGCACCGGCTCGAACGCGCCGAGGGCCGTCCCGGCTTCGAGGGTATCCGCTGGGCGATCGACCATGCCGAGACGGTGAGCCGTGCGAACCTCACCCGCATTCGCGCGCTCGGCGGTGGCATCGCGATCCAGATGCGCATGGCCTATGCGGGCGAATACTTTGCCGAGCGTTACGGCGATGAGGCCGCAAGCGCCGCCCCCCCGATCCGCGACATGATCGAGATGGGCATTCCTGTCGGCGCGGGCACCGACGCGACCCGGGTCGCGAGCTACAACCCCTGGGTCGCACTGCACTGGCTCGTCACCGGCGAGTCCGTCGGAGGTCTGGAAACTCGCTCGGAACGCCATCGCCTGACGCGCGAGGAAGCGCTGTCCATGTATACGGTCGGCAGCGCCTGGTTCTCCGGCGAAGAGGCGATCAAGGGCCGCATCGCGTCAGGGCAGTTCGCCGATATCGCGGTGCTCTCGGCAGACTATCTGACCGTGCCCGAGGACGAGATCGCCGGCATCCAAAGCGTGCTGACAATCACCGGTGGCAAGATTGTCTACGGCGCCGGTCCGTTCGCAGAGATGTCTCCGTCACTTCCGCCAGTAAGCCCCGACTGGTCACCGGTCGCGGTCTTCGGCGGGTATCAGACACCGACAAATGAGGATTGATCCATGTTCAGAACGCTTCTGCTCTCTGCCGCCTTGGCAGTGTCCGCAATGACCGCGTCGCAAGCCCAGACAACGGATGACCCGATCCGCCTCGGCCAAGTCGGCCTCAGCTTCTATGCCGTGGTCGGCGGCGTCACCCAGGAGGTGCTCGAGGCGCAGGGCTACGCGGTCGAGGTCATCGAAGGCTCGCATGCCGAAATCTTCCCGCGGCTCGGCGCCGGCGAGGTCGATCTTTTGGCTGCCGCCTGGCTGCCGAACGGCCATGCCGGACTCTACGCGCCGGTCGAGGACGCGACCTTCCAAATCGCGCCCGTCTACGAGGATGCGACCTTCTTCTGGGTCGTCCCGTCCTATGTGCCGGAAGACCAGGTCAGTTCGGTCGGAGATCTTGCCAAACCGGAGGTTGCCGACCGCATGCCTAAGCGCATCGTCTCTCTGCCCGACTCGACCGGCCTGACCATCGGCGCGCGGCGCGTTATGGATGCCTATGGGTTGGAGGGTGCGGGCTACGAACTCGTTGCGGGCTCTCCGGCCGAGTGGATCGGCGCCTTCCGCGCCGCCGTCGAAGCCGAGGAATGGATCGTCTTTCCGCTCTGGCAGCCGCAATGGGTCAACGCGGCCTTCGATGTGCGTCGGCTGGACGAACCGCGATACGCTTACGGCGACGCCGACGCCGCTTGGCTCATCGGCCATGAGAGCCTGCGCGAGAAGCTGGATGCTGATACGCTCGCGATCCTCTCGCGCGTCCGCGTGTCGGTCGCCGACGTCACCGAGATGGACCGGCTGGTGAATGTCGAGGGCATGAGCGCCCGCGAGGCCGCGCGCGCCTGGATGGACGCCAACCCGGACGCCGTCGCCGACTGGCAGACTGAATAGCGTGCAGAGCCTTTATGAATGCTTTCCCGTCTTCCGTTCGCCCTTTGCCTCGCTTGTGCGTCACTCGCTCCCGTCTCGGCGCTCGCGCAGTCCTTCGAGTTGCTGCGCTACGAGGAGCACCGTTGCGAAAAGGAACCGGAATCCAACCTCTGCCTGCTCGATGATCCGGAAACCGGTCTGGAATTCTCCATCGGCGGCGAGGTTCGCCAGCGCTACGAATACACGCATTACCCGACCTTCGGGCAGGACCCGCAGGACGAGAACGGCGTCTGGTTCCAGCGTCTGTCCATCCATGGCGACCTCAGTTTAGGCAAGCTAGTCCGCGCCTTCGTCCAGCTTTCGAGCGCGCTTGAAGCCGGTCGCGCGGGCGGGCCGAGCCCGGTCGACGAGAACGAACTCGACATCCAGAATGCCTTTGTCGATCTGACCGCCATCTCCCGACCCGATACGAGCCTTCTGTTCCGGATCGGACGGCAGGAATTGAATCTCGGGTCCGGCCGCCTGGTATCGGTCAGGGAAGGCCCGAATGTACGCCGCACCTTCGACGGCGCAGCCGCCATCGCAACGACGGGGTCTTGGACCCTGCAGGGTCTCTACATGCGTCCGCGCGAAGATCGGCGCGGCGTCTTCGACGACCGGACGAACGACAAGCAGGAACTATGGGGTGTCTACGCGACAACGGCACCAGGCACCTTCCCGCTCGGCGCGGTCGACCTCTACTATCTCGGTTTCCGGGACGACGATGCGCTTTACGCGCAAGGCACAGGCCAGGAAACCCGACATTCGCTCGGTCTCCGCCTCCATGGTGCCGAGAATGGATGGGACTGGAATTGGGAAGCGATCGCCCAGTTCGGCGACTTCGCAGGCGGCGACATCCGCGGTTGGACGCTCGCGACCGATACCGGCTACACCTTCGAAGACAAAGCTGGTCGGCCGCGGATTGCGCTCAGCGCAAATATTGCGAGCGGTGACGATGACCCCTCCGATGCCGATCTCGGCACGTTCAATCCGCTGTTCCCGCGAGGCAATTACTTCTCCGACGCCGCCGTTCTCGGCCCGCGCAATTTCTTCAACATCAGCCCGTCGATCTCAATCGAACCGGCGCCCGGCTGGCGGGTCGGCGCCAACGTCAACGCCTTCTGGCGCCTATCTACGAATGACGGCGTCTATTCGCCTGCAGGTCGACTTCTGCGCGCGGGATTAGACAGCGACGAGCGCTATGTCGGCACATCGGTCTCGTTGAATGCCAGCCGTCAGATCACGCCGAACCTGTCAATCGGCGCCGTCTACACGCATTTCGCGGCGGGCGCGTTCATTGAGGAAACTGGTCCGGCGGAGCCAATCGACTTCTTCGAGGTTACAGCGACGATGAAGTTCTAGAAAATGTGCTTACCGACACCCACACTCATGAACATTTACTGCGAGCTGACCGATGGAGCCAATTAAGCACACCGACGGAAAGCATGACGGGCAAACCGGCACGGTTTCGATGGCCGCTCATGTAACCGCTCACTGTTTGGCCGGCTGCATTGTGGGCGAAGTCGCAGGCCTCGCCATCGGGGTCACCTTCGGTCTTGGCGTCGCTCTGACCATCGCTTTGGCGACTGTGCTGGCCTATCTCACTGGTTTCGCGGCAGGTGTGATTCCCGTCATGCGGCGAGAGAACATGCGCTTCTGGCCGGCGTTCCGACTGATCTGGCTCGGCGAGGCGGTCTCCATCGGAGTGATGGAGATCGCGATGAACGTCTCTGACTACAGCCTCGGGGGCATGTCCTCCGGTTCTGTGTTCACAATCGTATTTTGGGTCAGCATCCTCGTCGCGGCTCCGATCGGCTTTCTCGTCGCGTGGCCGGTCAATATCTGGCTGCTTCGATCAGGATTGCGCAAGGGGCATTGACGCTACACGTTCTCGGTTATCGTAGTGCAATAGCGAACGAATAGTTCGCAGATTCATCGCGCGTGGCCCGCCACATGAGAAATGGCTCGCTGCTGTGCGAGGGACTATGGGTTGATGCGAAGAGACCGCCGACGGTTCGACTGCCACCTGGCGGGGCACGTGAGATTCGAACCCACGACCAGCGCAGCGTGAGTGAACAGCTCACTTAAGTCTTCAGTGCGCCAGAATGAGCCGATTGCTTCCGAAAAATGGCCGCGTAAGCACCGCGTAAGCACAATTTCCCGATAGACGGAAATTTCTAAGATGCCGATTTTATTTAGAAATTTGGCGCACCCGAGAGGATTCGAACCTCTGGCCTCTGCCTTCGGAGGGCAGCGCTCTATCCAGCTGAGCTACGGGTGCATACCGTTCGCGAGATGCTTACGCCATGCTTACGCGAGATTTTCGGCTCCTTGAAGAGCGAACCCGATATCCGCTCAAGCCGTTGTTTAGTCACTTCTTTCTTCCAGCACCTTTCGCCATCGCCAGACTTGACATCCGCCTTCGGAGGGCAGCGCTCTATCCAGCTGAGCTACAGGTGCCTTGGCCGTTAGCTAACCTTGTTCCGATCCGGGTGCAACTGCAAATCCACCCGGAACAGACAGGTTTCACGCAAAGAGATCATGCGCCAATTCCAGCGCGTCAATCAGCGTGTCGACTTCATCCTTGGTGTTATAGAGCCCAAAGCTCGCCCGGCAGGTGGCCGTGACCCCGTAGAAATCCATCAACGGACCGGCGCAATGGTGGCCCGCGCGCACTGCAACGCCTTTCTTGTCCAGAATGGTCGACACATCATGCGCGTGCCCCGCCCCGTCCAGCGTAAAGCTGAAAATGGCGGCTTTGTCAGCACGAGTGCCCTGAACCTGCAACCAATTCAAACCTGTCAACCGCTCCATCGCATAGTCGCGCAGACCAGCTTCGTGGGCGGCAATGTTCTCCATCCCCAAATCCATCATGTAATCCAGCGCCACGCCCAACCCGATGGTTTGCACGATACCCGGCGTTCCGGCCTCGAACTTCATCGGTGGATCATTGTAGATCACCTGATCCTTGCTGACCTCTTTGATCATGTCACCGCCACCGATGAAGGGGCGCATTTCGGCCATGCGATCGGATTTGATGTAGATCGCGCCGGACCCGGAGGGACCATACAATTTGTGGCCCGTAATCGCATAAAAGTCGCAACCGAGGTCCTGAACATTGACCGGCATGTGTACCGAACCCTGGCTGCCATCGACCAGAACCGGAACACCTTTGGCATGGGCCCCTTCGGTGATCGCTTTGACGTCCACAACGGTGCCTAAAACGTTGGAACATTGAGTGACGGCAACCAGTTTGGTCTTGGGGCCAATAGCGTCAATGACAGCCTGTGGGTCCAGCCCACCTTCGGCATCCACGTCAACCCATTTCAGGACAACACCTTGCCGTTCGCGCAGAAAATGCCAGGGGACGATGTTGGCGTGATGCTCCATCACGCTCAGCACGATCTCATCCCCTGCCTGCAGACGCGGCATGGCCCAGCCATAGGCGACGAGGTTGATCCCTTCGGTCGTACCAGAATTCAGGACAATCTCATCCTCATCTGCAGCGCCCAGAAACTTCGCAATCGTGCCACGCACGGACTCGTATTTCTCGGTCGCCAGATTGGACAGATAGTGCAAACCACGGTGTACGTTTGAGTATTCTTCAGCGTAGGCGCGGGTCACCGCGTCGATCACCACCTGCGGCTTCTGGGCCGAAGCGCCATTATCCAGATAGGTCAGCGGTTTTCCGTTCACTTCACGCGAAAGGATCGGAAAGTCCGCGCGGATTTTCTGTACATCGTACATGGTATTCTTCCTAGACAGGCCCGCTGGGCGCCAGAGCAAGGACCAATGGCATCGCCACAAGAGCGGACAGCACAATGACCCCAAAGGATTTCAAGATCGAGCCGAATTTATGCGCCTCATTGATGAAATGCAGTGTGACGTAAAGGCTTACGATGACCGTTGCCAGAAGGAACAGCGCCATCAGGAACGGCACCACCAGTGACACCAACAAAGTAACGGTCAGGGCAGCCGTTTGCAGAAACTGCAGCCAGACAGACAGGATCATTATGTCTTCGAACTGCGCAACGCCGCCTAAAAACCGACCGATCAGAAAAAAGGCCACGATGCCCATCAGCATTGTCCCCGCAGACAGGAACAGATTCATGACTACCGGGTCGGGCGGTGGAACCGGCACACCTTCGGGCACTGGGACCAGTTGATCAATCCCGACCTGAACAAGCCCGTTCAAAACCACGGCCAGAAAAAAAGCAAGCCAAAGGACTTCACGCCCCGGACGCAGGGCCAAAAGATGCCGTGCCGCCTGAGCCGGGTCTGTTAGCGTCATGATCGCAAGATCGGGTAAAGATATTCCGTTCATTGCGTAATCCTCTGCGCTTGTCGCAACCCTGCCAGCCAGAACCACAGGAAGACCACGAACCAGATCAGCCCGACCGCAGTCAGTGTCGGCCCTGGCCCGATGAACCCTGCCACCAGACCGTTCAACAGCACCAGCGGGGTAGAGGACAACAGCGCCCAGAACAAAGCAACCCGCGCGCCGTAAGCTGTCCCCTTCCCTCCAACCAACCGCGCGGCGCCGTGTGAGACGAACGCCAGCAGATAGAAGAACAGGGGCAGGATGATCACCGTGCCCAGCAACGCCCCGCCCATGAGCATATTCAGCTCCAGCCCTTCCAGATGGGCACGGCGAGACAGGCCGGGCAATTGCGCAACGAAAGCTACAATGCAAAACGCCATCACAAAGACCAGCGCGCGATCTTCGCGTTGGCCCAGATCGAGCAGCCGACGCACAACGCGCCCTGGCCCGCGATACGTGGCGGCGATATCCGACGTCACCGGCATCAGCTGTGCCGCGACAACCAGCCTTCAAGGCGATCGACAATGGCCTTCGACAGGGCGTCATCTTCGATCTCGTCCACGGCCTCGGCCAGAAACGCCAGCGTCAGCATGTTGGTCGCCTCTTTGGTCGGAACCCCGCGCGAGCGCAGATAGAACAGGGCCGTTTCATCAATCGCGCCCGAGGTCGAACCGTGCGAACACGCCACGTCATCAGCATAGATCTCAAGCTCGGGCTTGGCGAGGAACTGGCTGTCGTCGTCCAGCAACAGCGATTGGCTGATCTGATAGCCATCCGTCTTCTGCGCGCCCTCCTTGACAAGGATCTTGCCCTGAAACACGCCGGTGGCACCGTTGCGCAACACCTTCTTGAACACCTGACGGCTTTCGCAATTCACGGCGTCATGCGTGATGAAGACGGTATCGTCGTGATGGAAATCGCCGTCACCAACGCAGGCACCGGCAACATGGGCCACCGCATCGTCTCCGGTCAGCTCGACCACTTGTTCGTTGCGCGTCAGCACGCCATTCACAGTCAGGGTGAAGGATTTGTAGACCGATTCCTGCCCCAGACGCGTGAACATGTGGGTCGCGGCACGACGTTCGTGATCGCGGCCTTGCGCCCGCACGTGATGCAACACTCCACCATCGGCAATGTCGATCTCCATGCATTTGTTGAAACGCGAGGCGGCAGGGCCATTTTCAAGGATCGTCACCTCGGCACCGCTTTCGACGCGGATGATATGGTGCAGCATCGCGTCAGAGGTTTCAGAGGCATGGCGATAAATAAAGCTGATCGGCTTGGACGGCTTGCCTGAGACATGAATCGCAATCCCATCCGCCGCAAAAGCCGTGTTCAGCGCCGCCAGAGGACGTTGCACAGGCGATTGACCCCGCGCTTCCAGCACGCCGTACAGCTCTTTCGCCCAGTGAATATCTTTAAAGCAAATGTCCTCGATCCGGTCGATGGTGACACCTTCCAGAGTCAGATCATCGGATTCCTCAGGGCTGAAAACGCCATCGACGAAAACGATCTTCAAACGGTCCAGATCGGCGAACAACATGGCCTCGTCCGGATCGAACAGTGCGGCCCGAGGGGCCTCGGGCGCGACCAGCGTATCCGGGCGGGTGTATTTCCAATACTCATCCCGGCGACCGGGCAGACCCATTTCCAACACACGGGCCAGCGCGTCTTCGCGCGCGGCACGGGTGCAACCGGCGTCGGGCATGACCAGATTGGCCAACCGCGCCTCGGTAGCGGTTTGTTTCACTTCGGGCAATGCCATCAGTTCACCTCGGCCAGAATGTCTGCATAACCATTGTTTTCAACTTCCAGTGCCAGATCGGGGCCACCGGTTTTGACGATCTTGCCGTCCGCCATGATGTGCACAACGTCCGGTTTGATGTGATCCAACAAACGCTGATAGTGCGTGATCACCAGGAACCCACGTCCTTCGTCGCGCAGCGCGTTCACACCCTCTGCCACCAGCTTCATCGCGTCCACATCCAGACCCGAGTCGGTTTCGTCCAAGATGCACATCTTGGGCTCGAGCATCGCCATTTGCAGGATCTCGTTGCGCTTTTTCTCACCGCCCGAGAAGCCAACATTGACAGGGCGTTTCAGCATGTCTGCGTCGATTTTCAGCGACTTGGCCTTGGTGCGGACCTCTTTCAGGAAGTCAGCCGCTGACAGCTCATCCTCACCGCGCGCCTTGCGCTGGGCATTCACGGCGGTACGCAGGAAGGTCATGTTGCCCACGCCCGGAATTTCGACCGGGTATTGGAACGCCAGAAAGACGCCAGCGGCGGCGCGCTCTTCCGGTTCCATCTCCAGCAGATCTTCACCGCCCAGAGTCGCCGACCCATCGGTTACTTCATACCCGCCGCGCCCCGAAAGCACATAGCTGAGCGTCGACTTACCCGAGCCATTCGGCCCCATGATCGCGTGCACCTTACCGGCCTCGACCGTCAGATCGACACCTTTAAGGATTTGCTTCTCTTCTTCCTCAAGTTTCACGTGCAGGTTCTTGATTTCAAGCATGATGGAGTTCCGTTTCCTGACTGTTCGTTGAAAAGCTCTCCAACAGGTTCGACTGACTGCGTTCGATACCATCCTGGTATGTCAGCGTTGCCGGAGGCTCTTGTTTCGCTTTTTGCGCAATGTCATCCACCCCAAGAGGCATGGGCAAAGCACGTTCTATTCCGGTTGCATAATCGTAGAATTTCAAACCGGGCTTCGTATGTATTTCCTTGTGGGCAAACCAATGGTTGGCCACGCCGTAGCTGTCGGCCACGATCAGCCCGTGTAGGCTGGACGAAAACACCACGCAGCACGCCGCGATCTCATCGCACACGACCTTGGCCGGGCGCCGCGTGTCGATAAGGCGAAAACGCGGGTCTGAGCCGACCAGATTTTGAATTGCAGGATCGTCAACCTCAGTGTGATGCGGAACGATGCCGATGATATCCTGCTGTGGTTCGCTCCGGGCATGCACCTTGGCCGCGAGTATACCGGGATCACCGTAGGTTACGCCCCGCAGGTTCAGCAGGGACGCCGTGATCGGCCCGCGCACGGTTTTCGGCGGCTGCAACGTCTCGACAAAATCGGCCGCAAGCGGTTCAAGACATCCACTTCCCCAGATCATCGGCTTATGTGACGATCCACGCCCCAGCGCCCCTTTGCGGGCCAATGACATGATGGACCCGATCGCAAACAAATCCGCCCGCACAGGTTTGGTCCAGACCACATCGCGGCCGGCCACGAAAGACACGACATCGCGTGACAGGTCATCGCCAAAATTGGGACGACTGGCCCACCAATACAGCTTGACCGGCTGCTTGTCGGGATGCGCTACAGACTGTTCCATCGCCTATCTCCGCCCCACGCCAGCGCCGCGCAAAACCCCAGCGGTCCGCCGGGCGCAATACCCGGCAGGCGCAGCGGTTTTCAGCACATATTTCGAGTGCGCAGCCAATGTGAGACGTCCTTTTTGAAACAGGCAGGTGGTTAACCCACCGACCCCTCCAACGAGATGGCGACCAGTTGCTGCGCTTCCATTGCAAACTCCATCGGCAGCGCCTGCAACACGTCCTTGCAGAAGCCGTTGACGACAAGCGCCACGGCCTCTTCCTCGTCCATGCCGCGCTGTCGGCAGTAAAACAGCTGATCGTCGTCCACTTTGGATGTGGTCGCCTCATGCTCAACGCGCGATGAGTTATTCTTGACCTCAATGTAAGGCACTGTGTGCGCCCCGCATTTGTCGCCGATCAGCAAGCTGTCACACTGGGTATAGTTGCGGCTGTTCTTAGCCTTGGGATGCATCGAGACCAGACCACGATAGGTGTTCTGCGCCTTACCCGCGCTGATGCCCTTGGACACGATGCGTGACTTGGTGTTTTTGCCCAGATGGACCATCTTGGTGCCGGTGTCAGCCTGCTGATAGTTGTTGGCGATGGCAATCGAATAGAACTCGCCTTGGCTTTCCTCGCCCCGCAGGATGCAGGACGGGTATTTCCATGTTACAGCGGAACCGGTCTCGACCTGCGTCCACATCACCTTAGACCGGTCGCCCCGGCAATCGGCGCGTTTGGTCACAAAGTTATAGATGCCGCCCTTGCCATTCTCATCACCGGGGAACCAGTTCTGGACGGTCGAGTATTTCACCTCGGCATCTTCTTCGATGATGATCTCGACCACAGCCGCGTGCAGCTGTGCGGTATCGCGCTGGGGTGCGGTGCAGCCTTCCAGATAGGACACATACGAGCCCTTATCGGCAATGATCAGCGTGCGTTCAAATTGGCCTGTGTTCTCCGCGTTGATACGGAAATAGGTGCTCAGCTCCATCGGGCAGCGCACGCCCGGCGGGATGTAAACGAACGAGCCATCCGAGAACACGGCCGAATTCAGCGTGGCGTAAAAGTTGTCCGAGACCGGAACCACCGAACCCAGATACTTCTTGACCAATTCGGGGTGCTCTTTGATCGCCTCAGAGATCGAGCAGAAAATCACACCCGCTTTCTTCAGCTCTTCCTGAAACGTGGTTCCAACAGAAACCGAGTCGAACACCGCGTCCACGGCAACCTTGCGACCCTCAGCCGGGGCATCCTCGGCACCTTCGACCCCCGCCAAAATCATCTGTTCTTTCAGAGGGATACCCAGCTTTTCGTAAGTCGCCAGCAGCTTGGGATCAACCTCATCCAAGGACTTGGGCTTTTCCTCCATCGACTTGGGACGGGCATAGTAATACTGGTCCTGAAAGTCGATCTTGGGATAGCTGACCATCGCCCAGTTCGGTTCATCCATCTGAGTCCAGCGCTCGAACGCGGACAAACGCCATTCGGTCATCCACTCGGGCTCTTCGTTCTTTTCCGAGATCAGGCGGACGATATCAGGGTTCACGCCCTTGGGCGCGTATTCCATCTCGATATCGGTTTCCCAGCCGTATTTATAGGTTCCGACCTCGCGTACCGCATCCACGGTTTCCTGATCGACACCCTCTTTTACCTGGGTCTGGTCCAAAGCGGCCATAAGACACCCTCCGTCTGATCACGCGGCCCGCGCGCGATGCTTTTTCTCTTTTTCCAGCCACGTTTCCGCGAAACGCAGCACATCTTCTTCCGTTGTCGTAGGCCCCAGCGAGACGCGAATTGCGCTGGCAGCTGATACCTCGTCAAATCCCATCGCGGTCAGTACCGCACTTGCACGTACCTTGCCGCTGGAGCAGGCCGAACCTGCGCTAATCGCAAATCCAGCCAGATCCATCTGCATGACCTGTGTCTCACCCTTCCAACCGGGGGTGGCGAAGCACAGGGTGTTCGGCAGGCGTTCCTGATCTTTCCCGACAAAAATAGTAGATTTAGAACCGGCCTCAAGGGCCTTTTCTAGAATATTTCTAAATTCTTTGACCTGCTCCCAAACTCCATCGGCCAGATCACGCGCCGCAGCTTCAGCAGCAGCCCCGAACCCCGCGATTCCAATGACATTTTCGGTACCCGAGCGCCGTCCCATCTCTTGCCCGCCGCCCTTGATCCGGGCGGGCAGATCGGTGCCGCGCTTCATCACAACCGCGCCAACGCCTTTTGGACCACCAAGCTTATGGGCCGAGATCAACGCCATCTGCGCATCCAGCCAGTTGAACGCCACCGGCAATTTCCCGAACGCCTGAGTCGCGTCCGTCACCGCAAGACCTGCTGGCAACGCCTGAACGATCCCTGTCTCGGAATTGGCAAGTTGCAGCGTGGATTGCGCCGGATCGGCCACTGTAACGGCCCCTTCTGGTGAAACTGGCAAGTCTTCCATAGCCCACGCGCGAACCGCATCATGTTCAATGGCAGCCCCGTGCAGACCTCGACCTTCCAAAGCCAGCGCTGCCCCTTCGGTCGATCCTGATGTGAATACGATATCCGCACCTTCCGCCCCGAATGCAGTCGCAATTTGTGCCCGCGCACGCTCAATCACTGCCTTGGCCGCGCGACCTTCGGCATGGACCGAGGACGGGTTGCCGCACATCTCCATCGCGGCAATCATCGCCTCGCGCGCCTCGGGGCGCAGTGGGGTTGTTGCGTTATGGTCCAGGTAAACACGTGTCACGGATTCACCTTTTCGCCGACCAGAACATTTTGTTTGTTCCCTGTCATCTTATTCGTCCACAACGGCAAATAGGCTGGGCACCGCCGGACAAGGCGCAAGATCGTTCTGAATCACATCCGATAGGCGCGTCTGATGCAGGAAAACGTAGACATGGGCGCTCAGCCCTTCCCACAGTCGATTGGTTAGAGATTGCGCCCGGCTGCCAGACAACGCCCCGGTCGCACCCGCGCCTTTTTGCAACGCGTCGACGGTTTCATCGACTGCGGCCAGAATCTCAACCACGCGGATCTCGGATGCGGGGCGGGCCAGACGATAGCCGCCACCTGGTCCACGCACCGACGATACCAAGTCGGCCCGGCGCAGTTTGACGAAGAGCTGCTCAAGGTACGGCAGTGAGATATCCTGACGCGCCGAAATTTCGCCAAGCGTCACCAGCCCGTCCGAGGGCTGAAGGGCGATATCGGCCAGCGCCACCATCGCATAACGACCCTTGGTCGACAGCTTCATTTGCATTCCCTCATGGCAGTTTACGCGCGAAATCATTGACGTCGCCGCTGCCAGTGCGTATCTCCGACAGGCGGCGCTTCGGCGCCTAGCATCACAATTAGAACCGTTCTAAGGTGCCCGACGATAACCGTCAAGTATTTCTGGGCACCCAGAAGAAAAAGACAGGACCGACGCACACATGCCCGAGGTGATTTTTCCCGGACCAGAAGGCCGCTTGGAAGGCCGCTACCACCCGCAAAAGGAAAAAGACGCACCGATCGCCATCGTGCTGCACCCGCATCCTCAATTCGGCGGGACCATGAACAATAAGGTGGTCTATAACCTTCACTACGCCTTCTATAACATGGGGTTCACCGTTCTGCGGTTCAACTTCCGTGGCGTGGGTCGCAGCCAGGGCGAATACGATCAGGGCGTGGGCGAGCTAAGCGACGCGGCCTCGGCGCTGGACTATTTGCAGTCGATGAACAACAACTCGAAACATTGCTGGGTCGCAGGGTTTTCCTTTGGCGCGTGGATCGGGATGCAGTTGCTGATGCGACGCCCCGAGATTACCGGCTTTATCAGCGTCTCGCCGCCTGCCAATATGTACGACTTTTCGTTCCTGGCCCCTTGCCCGTCCTCGGGGCTGATCATCAACGGATCGGCAGACCGGGTAGCCCCTCCGGCGGATACCACATCGCTGGTCAACAAACTGCACGAGCAAAAGGGCATCACCATCACCCATAATGAGGTCGAGGGTGCTGATCACTTCTTCCAGGACCGCCACATGGACACGCTGATTACCGACGTCAGCGACTATGTGAAACGCCGCCTGACCGAGAATACGCGCTGATGTCCGACACGATCACTTCACTGGCGTCCAAGCTGGCCGAAGACACAATGAAAGTGATGGACGAAACTGGCGACGACCGGTTCTTTGTCGAAGTTGGCGAGATGCTGGGCGCCTCGTCCCAGACATTGGAAGAGGCGTTTCTGACCGAAATTCGCGTTCGTTTGGCCGAACGCAAAGCGCGAAAATTCGTGGTGCAGAGACTGGCGGAACACCGCAGTCAGGTGAAGGCGATCGAAAAGCAATGACAGAACGGCTGTCCGCTCAGATCTCGTTTCTGAAACAGGCGGACAAGCTGAAATCCGTCAATCGCGCCAACACGCTGCTGGACCAGTCGAGGGCCGAAAACGCCGCCGAACATAGCTGGCATCTGGCCTTGTGGGCGCTGGTCATGTCCCCACTGGCCGAGGCAGAGGTGCAGATCGACCGCGTGATCCAGATGTTGTTGCTGCATGATCTGGTCGAGATCGTGGTCGGCGATCATCCCATCCACCTAAAAACAGACTGGGACGCGGTAGAGGAAGCCGAACACGCAGCGGCGCTTGAGCTTTTTGGCCTGTTGCCGTCGGATCAAGCGCAAGCATTTCTGTCCCTCTGGCAAGAGTTCGAAGCAGACGCGACGCCTGACGCGAAATTCGCCAAGCGACTGGACCGGTGCCAGCCTTTGTTCCAGGTCCTGTGCGCGCCCAACCCCAACCCCGACCACATCGAGATTGCCCGAGAAAACCTGAACGCAGGGCGCGCGGCCTATCTTGAGTCGGCGCTGCCAGCAGCATTCGCCCACGCCCATGCGATCTTGCGCGATGAAACCCCAGTTGAGACCACATTTTCGGCCCGCCTGCCCTTTCTGGTGGAAGCCGATCGGTTGAAAGCGGTTCTGCGGGCCTCGCGATTGTTGTCGAACGACCGCTTTGAAAACTCGGCTGAACATTCCTGGCATATCATGCTGTTTGCGTGGGTTTTGGCGGAATATGGCGGTTCTGAGGTTTCGATCTCGCGCGTGCTCAGGATGTTGTTGTTGCATGACATTGTGGAAATCGATGCTGGCGACCACCCTATCCACGGCCAAGTAGACAAAGACGCTCAGGATGCCGAAGAGCGTGCTGCCGCGGACCGCCTGTTTGGGCTTCTGCCCACCGACCAGCGCGACGCGTTTCATGCAATCTGGTTAGAATTCGAAACGGCCGAAACCCCCGACGCCCAATTCGCCAAGGCAATTGACAGGTTCCAAACCCCAATAGGCAACCTCGTCACCGGTGGCGGTTCATGGGTGGAGTATAATGTGACCCTTGCACAGATCGACAGACGCGTCGGCGTTCCGATCAACCGAGGCGCACCGCAGCTTTGGTCATGGCTGCGGCCGCAGCTTGAGGCCCATTTCGCCAGTCGCCACCCCGCGTGACCTCTTGCCCCAGTATGAAATCAGACCTGAACGCCCACTTCACGTATGGTTTCCTGATCTGCTTTGTCACGAGATTACCCCGCGCTGACCAACCAGCCGAAAAGAACAATCAAGGCGGAAAGAGCGACCACGGATTTCGCAAAAATCGTCATTTTTAAAAAACTCTAAACTCGAAAAACTATCGCTTTGATACCATTTTTCTTTTCCAAAAACAGTCCGGTAATCCTGACCAATTGAAGTAAATCCGCACGATCTTCAAACGCTCTACTTTGCGCAAGAAAGGCCTTGCCTGCGCCGATAGTTTCATGGTCAATCCAAGCCGCCACACTCAGATCGAGACCCCGATGCCCAAAGCCTATTTCATCCTGTTGTTCGCCGTGATCGCCGAGACCATCGGCACCACCGCTTTGCAAGCCAGTCAGCAGTTCACACGGTTCTGGCCCTCGGTTCTCGTGGTGGTCGGATACGGCATTGCGTTTTATCTGATGGCGCTGACTCTTCGCTACATGCCCGTCGGGATCGTCTATGCAATCTGGTCCGGTATGGGCATTGCTCTGATCGCGATCATCGGCTTCGTAGTATTTGGCCAGCGCCTGGATTGGCCCGCCGTGCTTGGACTGAGCATGATCCTGACCGGAATCCTCGTCATTCACCTGTTTTCCAAGACTGCAGGGCACTGACCGCCGGTTAGGGCTGGCCTATTTGCTCAAACCGCGCTATGCGCGCGGCAACTTCCCGTTTTAAGGCTGACCTCATGGACCTGCGCAATATCGCAATCATCGCTCACGTGGACCACGGCAAGACGACCCTGGTAGATGAGCTGCTCAAACAATCCGGCGCGTTCCGGGAAAATCAGGCCGTGGCGGAACGCGCCATGGACAGCAACGATCTGGAACGCGAGCGCGGTATCACCATCCTTGCCAAAGCGACTTCGGTCGAGTGGAAAGGCACCCGCATCAACATCGTAGACACCCCTGGCCACGCCGACTTCGGCGGCGAGGTAGAGCGCATCCTCTCGATGGTCGACGGCGTAGTTCTGCTGGTCGATGCCGCTGAAGGTCCGATGCCCCAAACCAAATTCGTGACCTCCAAAGCGCTGGCACTGGGCCTGCGTCCGATCGTTGTGCTGAATAAGGTCGACAAGCCCGACGCTGAACCCGACCGCGCGTTGGATGAATGTTTCGACCTGTTCGCCAATCTTGGCGCCGATGATGATCAACTGGACTTCCCGGCCATGTACGCCTCGGGCCGCTCGGGCTGGGCGGATATGGAGCTGGATGGCCCCCGTAAGGACCTGACCGCTCTGTTTGATCTGATCGTGGATCACGTGCCTGCGCCGAAACAGGCCGACAAAAAAAACGAACCCTTCCGCATGCTGGCCACCACGCTGGGCAGCGATCCGTTCATCGGCCGCATTCTGACCGGCCGTGTGGAAAGCGGGACTCTGAAAGCGGGTGACAGCCTCAAGGCCCTGTCGCGCGACGGGACCCTGATCGAAAACTTCCGCGCCTCGAAAATTCTGGCCTTCCGTGGCTTGGCGCAACAGCCCATCGACGTGGCCGAAGCCGGTGACATCGTTACCATCGCAGGCATGAGCAAGGCAACCGTGGCAGATTCGCTGGTTTCCCCGCAGGTGGACGAGGCCCTGCCCGCTCAGCCCATCGACCCGCCGACCATCACAGTGACCTTTGGCATCAACGACTCGCCTCTGGCCGGTCGTGACGGCAAAAAGGTCCAGTCCCGAGTGATCCGTGACCGCCTGATGAAAGAGGCCGAATCGAATGTCGCCATCCGCATCAGCGACACCCCCGGTGGCGAGGCGTTCGAGGTCGCAGGCCGTGGCGAATTGCAGATGGGCGTTCTGATCGAAAACATGCGCCGCGAAGGGTTTGAACTCAGTATCTCACGCCCGCAGGTCCTGTTCCGCGAAGAAGACGGCCAGCGGCTGGAGCCCATCGAAGAAGTCACCATCGACGTGGATGACGAATTCTCGGGCGCTGTGATCGAAAAAATCACAGGAGCGCGCAAGGGCGAGCTGGTCGAGATGCGCCCAGCCGGTGCCGGCAAGACCCGCATCATCGCGCACGTCCCCTCGCGCGGTCTGATCGGCTATCACGGTGAATTCCTGACCGACACCCGCGGAACCGGTGTTCTGAACCGCGTGTTCCACGGCTGGGCCGCGCATAAGGGACCGATCCCCGGACGTCGCGCGGGCGTTTTGATCTCGATGGAGAAAGGTCAGGCGGTCGCCTACGCCCTGTGGAACCTTGAAGAGCGTGGCCGCATGTTCGTGGCGCCACAAACAGATGTCTATCAGGGTATGGTAATCGGCGAGCATTCGCGCGACAACGATCTGGAAGTGAACCCGCTGAAGGGCAAAAAGCTGACCAACGTTCGTGCCAGCGGCTCGGACGATGCGGTGCGCCTGACGCCTCATGTCCAGTTCTCGTTGGAGGAAGCTATCGCTTATATCGACGATGACGAATTGGTCGAGGTCACGCCCAACGCGGTCCGCTTGCGCAAACGATTCCTGGATCCGCACGAGCGCAAACGCATGGCAAAGTCTGCGTAAGGAAAAGACTGTAAAACAGTTCACAGTGTGGAAACAATTCCACAATCGTGACATATTTGCGTCCACCACGGAAAAACACACAACATATAGGCCCGCCTTACTGGCGGGCTTTATTGTTGTTTTTAATGCATTTTCCATTTTTGCCCCGAAATTGAGGGCTTTTCTTTTTCCCGCACTTCTTGAAAATGTGACGAGGGATGGCTGTAATTATGTTTAAAGTATGGCACGAGTGTTCGTGCAAATACGGCTTAATGAGTACTAAGGAGTAACGCCATGCGCGTAAAATCTCGTTTACTGTCAATTGTTTTTGTTTCGGCCGCAATTCCGTTTGTAGCACCCGCTCCGGCATTAGCCGCCGACAAATGCACGGTCAAAACCGCACGTCAGTCGGTTTCAACTGAAACTCTGTGCGGTTGCTCTGTGGTTGACGCACGGATGCTGCGTTATATTCAGAGACGCGCAGATTTCGAGGACATCTTGGCGCGTACATCAGAGTTCTGCCCGGCTTTTGCGGCGGTTCTGACGGATATCCCTACGGCAACGATCGCTTCAAATACACAGCGCACCGGCGACGGTGATGCGGATGAATCCGATAACGATGGCGACAACGGTAACGGCGGCGACGGCGGTGACAACGGCGACGGCGGTAGCAACGACGACGGTGGTGACAACGACGACGGTGGTGACAACGGCGATGGTGGTGACAACGGCGACGGCGGTAGCAACGACGACGGCGGTGACAACGGTGGCGGCGGTGACAACGGCGACGGTGGTGACAACGGCGACGGTGGTGACAACGGCGACGGTGGTGACAACGGCGACGGTGGTGACAACGGCGACGGCGGTGACAACGGCGACGGCGGTGACAACGGCGACGGTGGTGACAACGGCGACGGTGGTGACAACGGCAACGGTGGTGACAACGGCGACGGCGGTGACAACGGCGACGGCGGTGACAACGGCAACGGCAATGGTAACGGCGGTGGCAACGGGAACGGGAACGGCAACGGGAACGGGAACGGCGGCAACAACGGTAACCAAGGCAACAACGGAGGCGGCAACGGCTCCGAGGGCGCAAGCCCTGGCCAAGGCAGCGGCGCCAATGACGACGAAAGCTGATCTGGGCCCGTTTACCCAAAGACAGAGAGGCGACCAACCGGTCGCCTCTTTTTTCGTCCTGCGCTCTAATATCGGGTCACGCTAAGAACGCCCGTAGACTCCCACCCAACTGCTGGGTTTCCGGGGGTCTTGCATCCGCAAGAAGAAATAGCGGGTATCCGACCAGCGTTTGATCCGGTTGGTTAGATTGTCCAAAACCAAATCTCCTGATGCGGACCGATAGACCAGAACGGCATGCGCGTTTCTCTGTCGGTCAAGCACTGTGGCGATCAAAAGCTTGCTGGGATCAATACCTGCTCGGATCAGGTCACGTTTCTTCAGCAGGGCAAAATCCTCGCAATCACCGCCAAGCGAAGTCGGCAACGCCCAGCGTTCGCGCGTGCGGTACTGCGATTGGTCGGTCACTTCACGCGTCGTCGCATTTACGCGGCGGTTCACACGGTTCACAATCTGCATCTCTTGCTGACTGGTCAGCACGACCGAGCGCTTGCTGGAACAGGCCCAAGTATATTGTCGGCACAATTGTCGCGCACCTGAAGGTGGGGGAGACGAAACAGCTGTCTGGATAAAGCTGTTTTCACGGGCTTCGGCCGGGGCGGGTGCAAAAAGTGCCCCGGATGCCAATGCAGCTAGGCCAACAGCCCGAGCCGTCGCAGGTACAAGGCGCCCAACAACGGTTCCGAGTTCACTGCCAAACGATTTCATGCCTGTCCCTCGATCCTGGTTCATCCAAGCGATTGCCGACAAACCGGACCGTATCCCCATTTCGGAAACTATCGGTAAACGGGCACGTCGACGCAATCTAAGGGAAAATTGACGGGGAAAAGAGGCGGAAATTCGTCACTCAATATGACCATTTCAGGCAAGAATTGCGGTGCTGCTGTCACAATTGTGGGGCGCGCGCTTTGTTCCGCCTCAACGGATAACAAATCAACTATTTGAAAATAAAAGATTCTCTGAAATCAAATTAATGACCCAATCGATACATAGCAAAACTTGTCCGACTGGGCCAAAATCCGCGCATCAAAGTGCTGTCACCCTTCAAAGGTACACGACAGCAGGTGCGATTCTATTCGGTGATCTCAACAACCACCAATTCTCGCTCGCTTGCATCACGTGCGAAATCCAGCGCAGCCTGATATTCATCCGAGTTGTAACACTCGACCGCGGCCTCAAGCGATGGAAAGCGCGCGACCACATTGCGCGGGCGTTCTTTGCCTTCAAGTTGTACAAAGCGTGCCGCGCGCGCGATGAATGTTCCACCATGCTTGGCAATCGCCGGTCCGGCCAATTCTGCATATTTCCCATATGCTTCTGTGTCCGTCACCGTCACATGTGCAATCCAGAGAGCTGCCATATTATCCTCCCAAAACGTGTTCGGCCGCTTTGATCGCAGCCTCGGAATTTGTAGCGTCCTTACCACCACCTTGTGCCATGTCGGGGCGACCACCGCCGCCTTTGCCACCCAGTTCGGCCACCGCCGCGCGCACCAGATCCACGGCCGAGACCTTATCGGTAAGATCCGGGGTCACGCCGGCGGCCACCGCCGCCTTGCCGCCCGCATCCGCGATCAGCAGAACAGCGCCCGTGCCAAGACGGCTTTTGTGTTCGTCGATCAAAGCAGGAAGGTCTTTGCCAGACACGCCTGTAAGGGCCTGTGCCAGGAACGGCACACCGTTCACGTCCTTGGCCTCGGCACTGCCTTGCCCTGAACCGCCTGCCATCGCCAGATCACGTCTCAGTTGCGCCACTTCGTTCTGCAATGCCTTGCGCTCGTCCAGCAGGGATTTCACCCGGCCAATAACATCATCGGGCTGCGCTTTCAGCTCGAGTGCAACTTGCGCCAGACGGTGATCCTGCGCCGACAGATAGCGGAAGGCGGCATCCCCAGTCAGGGCCTCGATCCGACGCACACCGGCACTGCTGGCACTGTCGCCCAGCACAACGAAAGTGCCAATATCTCCGGTCTGACGCACATGCGTACCGCCGCACAGCTCGATGGACCAGGTTTCACCGTCCTGACCTTTGCCAGTTGCCGCTTTGCCCATCGACACGACGCGCACTTCGTCACCATATTTCTCGCCAAACAGCGCCTGAGCGCCCAATGCGCGCGCATCCTCCGGTGTCATGATCCGTGTTTCAACGGCCGAGTTCTGTCGGATGAAGTCGTTCACCTCCCGCTCGACTTTCTGGATTTCGTCAAGAGCAAGCGCCTTAGAATGACTGAAATCGAACCGCAAACGATCCGCTGCATTCAAAGACCCCCGCTGGGCTACATGATCGCCCAGCGTTTCGCGCAACGCCTCGTGCAGCAGGTGAGTGGCCGAGTGGTTCGCCCGGATCGCGCTGCGGCGGGTGTGATCGACCTCAAGCTCGACCCCGTCGCCTTTGGATAGCGTGCCCTGGCTGACGGTCACCTTATGCGCATAGACCTTACCTTCGGCAAATTTGCGCGTGTCTTCGACCTTGGCCACGTCCTGCATATTCTCGAGCCGCCGGATTTCACCGGTATCCCCGACCTGACCACCGGCCTCACCATAGAACGGGGTCTGGTTCACGATAACCCAACCGGTGCCACCCTGCTCGATGGTGTCGACCAGCGCGCCATCCACGACCAGAGCAGCCACCTGCCCTTCGGCTTTTTCGGTATCATAGCCAAGGAAATCCGTGGCCCCGGCGCTATCCAGCACGTCAAACCAAACGGCCTGATCCGCCGCCTCGCCCGAGCCCGCCCAGGCAGCGCGCGCCTTGGCCTTTTGTTCGGCCATGGCTGCATCGAACCCGTCGGTATCCACGGTCCGGCCCTTTTCACGCAGCGCATCCTGCGTCAAGTCCAGCGGGAAGCCATATGTGTCGTACAGTTTGAACGCCGCATCGCCGGGCAGAGCCTCACCTTCGGGCAGTCCCGCGACCTCATCATCCAGCAGTTTCAGACCGCGATCGAGGGTCTGCTTGAACCGGGTTTCCTCCAGCAGCAGCGTTTCTTCGATCAGCGCCTGCGCCTGCCCCAGTTCTGTATATTGCGCGCCCATCAACTGCACCAGCGAGGGCACAAGGCGATGCATCACCGGGTCCCTTGCACCCAGCAAATGCGCATGGCGCATTGCACGGCGCATGATCCGGCGTAGAACGTAACCGCGGCCGTCATTGCTGGGCATCACGCCATCGGCAATCAGGAACGAGGTCGACCGCAGGTGATCCGCAATCACGCGGTGATGCACGTTCTGATCGCCATAAGGATCCACACCGGTGGCATCGGCAGACGCTTCGATCAGCGTTTTGAACAGGTCCGTGTCATAGTTGTCATGACTGCCCTGTAGCAGAGCGCCGATCCGCTCCAGCCCCATGCCAGTGTCGATGGACTGCATGTCCAGTTCCACCATCGAGCCGTCCTCAAACTGCTCATTCTGCATGAACACGATGTTCCAGATTTCGATGAAGCGGTCGCCGTCTTCCTCGGCCGAACCCGGAGGGCCGCCCCAGATGTGGTCGCCATGGTCATAGAAAATCTCGGTGCATGGACCACAGGGACCGGTCGGGCCCATCTGCCAGAAATTGTCATTGGTGGCGATGCGGATGATCCGGTCTTCGGGCACGCCGACCTTTTTCCAGATCTCGAATGCCTCATCGTCGGTGTGATAGACCGTGGTTAGCAGGCGGTTCTTGTCGATGCCGAATTCCTTGGTGATCAGCTCCCACGCGAAGGGGATCGCATCATGCTTGAAATAGTCCCCGAACGAGAAATTCCCCAGCATCTCAAAGAATGTGTGGTGGCGCGCGGTGTAGCCCACATTGTCCAGATCGTTGTGTTTTCCACCTGCGCGCACACATTTCTGCGCAGTGGTCGCCCGGCTGTAGTCGCGCGTCTCAAGCCCGGTGAACAGGTTCTTGAACTGCACCATGCCCGAGTTCACGAACATCAGGGTCGGGTCATTGCGCGGCACGAGCGGGCTTGAAGCCACAACCTCATGCCCCTGTTTGGCGAAATAGTTCAGAAAGGTCGATCGGATATCGTTCAGCGTGGGCATAAGGCTCTCTCAGCGCGCAATCATCTTGTTCGAAAACGGGTTTATCGCTGTCCCTGCGGATAGTCCACAGGGGAGGCCACGCAAACGAAACAAGGCGGCCCCAATGGACCGCCCCGCGTTCACAATTCCGGGATGCCGTCAGGCTTCGAGAATATCGTCATCCTCAGTGGCACCGGGCGGCATGTCGAAGTCCAACCCATGCGCGGCGCGGATCTTGTCCTCAATCTCCAACGCCGAGCGACTGTTATCGCGCAGATATTGTTTGGCATTCTCTCGCCCCTGCCCGATCCGCTCGTCCCCGTAGCTGAACCAAGAGCCCGACTTCTCAACCACACCGGCCTTAACGCCCAGATCCAGCAGCTCGCCCATCTTGCTGATGCCTTCGCCATACATGATGTCGAATTCCACCTGCTTGAACGGCGGGGCCACCTTGTTTTTTACAACTTTGACGCGGGTCTGGTTGCCGACAACCTCATCGCGGTCCTTAATCGCGCCGATACGCCGAATGTCCAAACGCACCGAGCTGTAGAATTTCAGCGCGTTGCCCCCAGTGGTCGTCTCCGGGCTGCCAAACATGACGCCGATTTTCATCCGAATCTGGTTAATGAAGATCACCATACAATTCGAACGGCTGATCGAGCCGGTCAGCTTGCGCATCGCCTGGCTCATCAGACGGGCCTGCACGCCGACATTGCTGTCGCCCATGTCGCCCTCCAGCTCAGATTTCGGCGTCAGCGCCGCGACCGAGTCGACCACAACCATATTCACCGCACCCGAGCGCACCAGAGTATCAGTGATCTCAAGCGCCTGCTCGCCCGTGTCGGGCTGCGAGATCAGCAACTCATCCAGATCGACACCCAGCTTACGAGCATATTGCGGGTCCAACGCGTGTTCCGCGTCAACGAACGCACAGACACCGCCGCGCTTTTGCTGTTCTGCAATACAATGCAGCGTCAGCGTGGTCTTGCCCGAACTTTCTGGCCCGTAAATCTCAACAATTCGGCCCATCGGCAGCCCGCCAATCCCCAGCGCGATATCCAGACCCAGCGATCCGGTCGAGCTGGCCTCGATATCCTGTTTGGAATCCTCGCCCAGCTTCATGATCGAGCCCTTGCCGAACTGCCGTTCAATCTGGGCCAGCGCGCTGTCGAGCGCCTTTTGCTTGTCTGCGTTTTTCTTGTCGCTCATCGTCAGAAGATCCGCCATTGTCCTGTCGCCTTCTCTTGTGTCACACCCTTGAACGGGCGGCAATCACTGCTTTGTTCGCCTCTTGTTCCTTATGAGGCCAAAAAGAGAACATTTCAACTAAAACTTACAGAACTTACCTTTCGGCAATTGTGTTAAAGAGTCGTTTACGCCAATCTGCAAAAAAGAATGAACTCTGACAGGGACGATTAAATGCTTGTTTTCTATGAGGAACGTCTTGCATTTCTGTCCGTCCCCAAAACCGGCAGCACCGCTTACCACAGCGCTTTGCGGGACCGGGCGGATATCGTTGTCACAGGACCGCCCGACCTGAAACATGCTCCGGTCCGGCGCTATGACCGTTTCTTTCAGAACATTTTCAGAAAAATGCACGACACAGAGATGGAGATCATGGCCGTGGTCCGCGAACCGATCGACTGGCTGGGCAGTTGGTATCGATTCCGCAGCCGTCCCGAGCGGCTGAATCACCCTCATTCAACCCATGATCTCAGCTTTGACGACTATGTTCAGGCCTATATGCAATCCCCGCGTCCGGAATATGCGGATGTCGGCAGCCAGAGCCAGTTCTTCCGCACCCGCAGCAACGGATTCGGGGCGACGCACGTCTTCAAATATGAACATCAGGACAAAATCCTGAGCTTCCTACAATCCCGTCTGAATATGGAGATCACACTACCGCGCGAGAATGTCTCTCCCCTCCGTGACTTGACGCTAAGCGGCGAAACCGAGCGCAAATTCCGGCGCAAACATGCGGCCGAGTTCGCGTGTCACGACGCGGCCCTCTGACTGTTTCAGTTCAATTGCTGGAACACCGCTTCGGTCAGTTCGTTCAAGGAAAACGGCTTCGGCAGGAAAGCCGAATGCGCAAGCTCGGGACCCGAGTCGCCAAATGCCCCTTCGGTATATCCCGACATGAAAATGACGCGGACATCTGGACGGTCTTTCATCGCCTGACGCACCCAGGTTGGGCCATCCATGCCCGGCATCACCACGTCGGTGACGAAGAGATCGACATTCAGGGCCCCGTCTTCCAGCAGATGCAGCGCCTCTTCCGCCGAAGCTGCTTCCAAAACGGTATAGCCCTTCAGGCGCAGCGCGCGGGTTGCAAAGGCGCGCACCGGTGCTTCATCCTCGACCAGCAGAACCACGCCTTCACCCTGACGCGCAGCCTGTGCTTGCGGTGCCTGCACGGCGGGCTCTTCGACACGTTCGGATGCGGTTGAGACTGGCAGATAAACCGTAAACTCGGTTCCCCGGCCCAAAACGCTGTCAACAAAGATGAAACCGCCGGTCTGTTTCACAATACCGTAGACCGTTGACAGGCCTAGCCCCGTCCCCTCGCCCGTACGTTTAGTTGTGTAGAAAGGCTCGAACACTTTTTGCAATTTGTCCGCCGGAATACCCGTACCACTATCGATCACCTTGACGGTGACATACTCGCCCGGCTGCGCTGTAGCGCGATCGCGGCGCAGAGGTTCAGTCAGCGACACCACTTCAGTCTCGATCCGCACCTCGCCACCTTCGGGCATGGCGTCGCGGGCATTCACGACTAGATTCATGAACACTTGTTCCAACTGCCGCTTGTCGGCACGCACCGGCTTCAGCACTGGATCATGGCTGAGGATCAGGCGGATTTTCTCACCCACCAGCCGGTTCAACAGATGGATCAGGTCCGAGATCGTGTCCCGCAAGTCCAACACCTCGGGCTGCAAGGTCTGCTTGCGAGAGAAGGCCAGCAACTGACTGACCAGAGCTGCCGCCCTGTTGGCATTCTGGTTAATCTGCACCAGATCACCATAGTTAGGATCATTCTGATCATGCCGTAGCAGCAACAGGTCACAATGCCCCGAAATCGCCGTCAGCAAGTTGTTGAAATCATGCGCCACGCCCCCGGCCAACTGACCGACGGCCTGCATCTTTTGGCCCTGTACGAATTGTGCCTCAAGCGTCTTGAGTTCGGTGGCATCGTTCAGAACCGCGATCAGGCAGACCTCGCCGTTATTTACCACGCGGCTCAGCGTCACCTGCACGAACATCTCTTTGTCCTGCCTTGGCAAGCGCAGAAACTCCGAACTTGGCGGGCTGTCTTCGGCCGCTGCGCGGGCCAGCCAATCCAAGATGGGATAGCCGAGCCCCTGCATAATCTGGACAACATTTGTCTGGCCTGGAACGATCTCGCCAACAAGTTTCACGGCCAGCCGGTTGGCGTCCAGAATTTCTCCGTTCGGCGACAGACACATGATGGCAACCGGAAGGTCAGCAAACGGAGCCTCAGTTCGAGGAGTGTTTGAAGTGTCCACTGGAACCAGAGCCAAGTCGACGACCGATCCCGATTTGGACAGTTCCTTAGTGACCACGGAAACCGAACCAACCTTGGTGTCAATCGAGACGATTTTACCATCCTCAGGCGGCTCACTGGAAAGGAGCTGTTTAGCTGTTTCCGGTGTCTGACCCAGAAGATGTTTCGCCATCCTGTTGGAACGTATCACTGCTCCGTTGCGTCCAAGCGTCACTACCGGGACCGAAACGTCTTCCCACTGACCCAGCGCTTCAAGATGAAACCGCCAGCAAAACAAGTCATTGTTTACCTCAAACACCGATATCGGAACGGTTGAACCGACGGAAACAACCTCTTCCCGCGCTTTGCCGTGGATTTCGGCCATTGCCTGAAGGCGCAGTAAAATCGCCGCCGGATTAGCAAAAATGGCCGTAAGGCACTTATCAATTCGCGTGCCTGGCGTTGCATGAAACCGTTCACGTGCGGCGGTGTTTGCGGTCAGAATGACGCCATCTGCATTGGCGGTGATGCAGGGAAACAGGTCTTGTTCCGCAAACGTTGCCATCACCCCCGCGGATTTCTTCGTGGCCCAATCCATGATGCCACCACGTGCCGCAACCAGCGCACCTGCCGCTAAAAGCGAGCTTCCCGCAACGATAACCCCCCCACCCCAGCCGCCCGGCAACACGCCTGCCAAGGGGGCTATGGCGACCAGAATTCCAACAACAGCCAACAGCGTCAGCCGCGCCGCTGCCGGAGTTTTGCGAAGGGCGAGGTCGGAAAAAACATCTGTGGTTTCTGACATAAACAACTCTGGTCTTGGGGCGTTCGCGCAAGTGAGCCCAAAATAGGTTAATGTCCGTTTAATGAAATTCAGACACTCTCCTCAAGGTTGTTATTTCGCTACCACCTAACGCGTCAAGTGCGCTGCAAAGAACCCATCCGTTCCGTGGGACGCCAGCCACAGTTTACGAAAACTCTCTGACCAGTCAGGATGGGCGGACGTAAATTTATCTACTACGGCACCGTTTTCCTCGTTCAGCATCGAGCATGTAGCATAAGCCAGCACACCGCCCGCATCGACCAAGACAGACGTGTCTGACAGAATTCGGGATTGAAGCGCCGTCAATTCAGTCAGCCGTTGCGTATCCAACGCCCATTTCCCCGCCGGCGCCCGCCGCCACGAGCCGCTGCCGGAACAAGGCGCATCAACAAGCAAGATGTCGAAAGGCGCATGGCGGGCGATCTCGTCGGTTGCAAGTATCTTGATCCGCGCGCCCGCCCGCTCGGTTCGTGCGGGCAAATCGCGCATCCGTCCGGGGTTCACGTCATGGGCAAAGACCTCAACCCCGGAATGAGCCGCCAAAGCCAGAGATTTCCCCCCGCCGCCAGCGCAATAGTCCAGAACGCGCAGGCCCGGTCGCAACTCCAGTGCTGCCACAACGGCCTGACTGGCCGCATCCTGCAATTCAATCACACCTTCGGAATAAGCGCGGCTTTGCGCAATCTTGCGCGCGCCTTCCCCAATCTCCAGCGCGGTGTCACAAGCCGGGTGTTCTTGCGCCACTATTCCGTCGGTCGCCAAAGCGGCAATAGCACCTGCCCGATCTGACTTGGACAGGTTGACCCGCACGTGAACCGGCGCCCGGTTTTGCAGTGCCTGGGCAACCGCCACTGCCTCATCTCCCAGAAACGTTTGAAACATGGGCCACAACCAGTCGGGGATGTCATAGCGCTCGGCATCCGACGCGAAATCGCGACCCGCTTCGTCATCGGTCAGCGCATCTGGCGCATGACCCTGACCCGTGAACGTTTCAGCCAAATCCGCCCCAACGGCACGCAACGCGCCGATCATCAGGCCACGCCCGGTTTCAGCCCCGCCCAATGCGGCATACGAGCGCTTGCACCGCAGTACCTGAAACACGTGATCCCGTATCGCGGCCCGGTCCTTGGAGCCCGCAAACCGGCTGCGCCGCGCCCAGCCCGTCAACGCTTTTTCAACCGGAACACCTAAAAGTATCTGATCAAGAATCTCGATCGAGGCCTGTACGCGCGCTGCTGGGATCATAGGTCTGTCCGATAAGGTGGCTGGAATGCAAAACGGCGCCCAAACCGAGCGCCGTGTTGCAATGGTTTAGGTTTTACATCACCCGATAGTTCGGGCTTTCGCGCGTAATCTGCACGTCATGCACGTGGCTTTCTTTCAGCCCTGCACCCGTGATCTTTACGAAATTGCAGTTCCTGCGCATCTCTTCCACGGTGGCACAGCCGGTATATCCCATGGCCGCGCGCAGACCGCCGACCAGTTGATGCACCACCGCGCTAGCAGATCCCTTATAAGGCACCTGCCCCTCGATCCCTTCAGGAACCAGTTTGTCGTTGGCGGCATCCTTCTGGAAATAGCGATCGGCCGAGCCGCGCGCCATTGCGCCCAGGCTGCCCATGCCACGATAGGATTTGAACGAACGGCCCTGATACAGAATGACCTCACCCGGGCTTTCATCGGTGCCCGCAATCATCGAACCGACCATGGCGCAGGACGCCCCCGCGGCAATCGCCTTGGCGAAATCACCCGAGAACTTGATGCCGCCATCGGCAATCACCGGCACGTCTCCGGCGGCTGAGGCACAATCCATGATCGCCGTCAGCTGCGGCACGCCCACGCCAGCCACCATCCGCGTGGTACAGATCGAGCCCGGCCCGATCCCAACCTTGATCGCATCCGCACCCGCATCAATCAGCGCCTTGGTCGCGTCGCCGGTCGCGACGTTTCCCGCGATGATCTGAACTTCGTTCGACAGGGTCTTCACCCGCTTCACCGCGTCCAACACACCTTGCGAATGGCCATGCGCGGTGTCCACAACGATGATGTCGACGCCGGAATCCACCAATTGCTCGGACCGCTCAAAACCTGCGTCCCCGACCGAAGTCGCCGCTGCAACACGCAGGCGGCCCAGACGGTCCTTGCAGGCTGTGGGGTTAAGCACTGCTTGTTCGGTGTCTTTCAGGGTTAGCAGGCCGGTCAGCTTGCCTGCGCCATCTACGACCAGCAACTTTTCGATCCGGCGCGCCTTCATCAGACTTTTGGCTTCTTCCAGATCAGCAGGCTCCTGAAGCATTGCCAGATTGTCGGTGGTCATCATCGCGTGGATCGGCGTGTCGTCCGAGGTCGCAAAGCGCATGTCACGGTTGGTCACAATACCCACGACGCGACCATCAGGATCGACCACAGGGAAGCCGGTGAAGTTGTACCGCTCGACTAGCGCCTGCGCGTCGGCCAGCGTCTGTTCAGCGCGCAATGTCACGGGGTTATAAACGATACCGGATTCGAACCGCTTGACCCGGCGCACTTCGCGGGCCTGCTCCTCGGTCGTCAGGTTCTTGTGGATCACACCGATCCCACCGGCCTGCGCCATAGCAATCGCCATTCGCGCCTCGGTCACCGTGTCCATCGCCGAGCTGAGCAGCGGAATGTTCATGGTAATCTCGCGCGTCACACGCGTGGTCGTATCCGCCGTCGCGGGCAGCACAGAAGATGCGCCCGGAACCAGAAGTACGTCGTCAAAGGTGAGTGCCTCACGAATCTGCATCTGCTAACCCCATGCAAAACCCCGTTTGACGGCGACCCTATGACATGGATTGAACCCAAGGGAAAGCCCCTGATCTGAACTAGTTTTCTCCTGCGGGACATTGCCGCGGCAAAAAACGACGCAACCGGCGACAAACGTGCCGCTGATTGGCCTTTCCCTTTGCGCACAAACCCATATCTTCCCCGGCATACGCGCGAATACAAAAGGCAGGCCAGATATGACCACCGACCCCCTTGTCGTCTTTACCCCCTCGGGCAAACGCGGGCATTTCCCCGTCGGCACCCCGGTTCTGACCGTCGCCCGGCAGTTGGGCGTCGATCTGGACTCGGTCTGCGGCGGGCGTGGGATTTGCTCGAAATGTCAGATCACACCCAGCTATGGCGAGTTTCCCAAGCACGGTGTCACCGTATCCGAGGACGCGCTGAGCGAATGGAATGCGGTTGAACAACGCTATGACGACAAACGCGGGCTCAAGCCTGGCCGCCGTCTGGGCTGTCAGGCGACGGTTCAGGGCGATATCGTGATCGACGTGCCGCCTGAGTCTCAGGTCCATCGTCAGGTCGTCCGCAAAGCGGCTGCCGCACGCGCCATCACCATGGACCCGGCGACGCGGCTGTATTTCGTGGTGGTCGAGGAACCCGACATGCACTCGCCCACCGGCGATCTGGAGCGGTTGGAACGCGCCCTGCGCCAGCAGTGGAACATTGAGGCCGTCACCGCCGATCTGTCGCTGATGGCCAAGTTGCAACCGGTGCTGCGCAAAGGCAAATGGGAGGTCACGGTAGCCGTCCACAAAGGCCACAAGGATGAGGTCGCCAAGGTGGTCGAAATTTGGCCCGGCCTGCATGAACAAGGGCTGTACGGTCTGGCCATCGACCTTGGCTCAACCACCGTCGCCGCCCACCTGACCGATCTGGAAACCGGTGAGGTCAAGGCCTCGTCTGGCCTGATGAACCCGCAGATCCGCTTTGGCGAAGACCTGATGAGTCGCGTCTCCTACGCCATGATGAACCCCGGCGGCGATCAGGAAATGACCCGCGCGGTGCGCGAGGCGATCAACGATCTGACCATCTCCATTGCCGAGGAGGCCGGGATCGACGCCGCGCTGATCGTGGAGACGGTCTTCGTCTGCAACCCGGTCATGCACCACCTGCTGCTGGGTCTGGACCCGGTCGAGCTGGGGCAGGCCCCCTTCGCGCTCGCCACATCCGAGAGCATGTCCTTGCCCGCACGTGAGATGGACCTGACCAAGATGAACCCGCGCGCGCAGGTTTATATCCTACCCTGTATTGCGGGACATGTGGGCGCCGACTGTGCTGCCGTTGCGCTCTCCGAGGAACCCGGCAAGTCCGAAGACCTTGTGCTGATCGTGGACGTGGGCACCAACGCTGAAATCCTGTTGGGCAACACCACACGCGTGCTGGCCTGTTCCTCGCCCACCGGCCCCGCGTTTGAGGGCGCGCAGATCAGTTCCGGCCAGCGCGCCGCCCCCGGCGCGATTGAGCGCATCGAAATTGACCCTGCAACCAAGGAACCCCGCTTCCGCATCATCGGATCGGACAAGTGGTCGGACGAAGACGGCTTTGATCAGGATATCGCCACCACCGGGATCACTGGCATCTGTGGCTCGGGCATTATCGAGGCTGTGGCCGAGATGCGCATCGCCGGGCTGCTGGATGAAAGCGGCTTGATCGGGTCCGCCGAGCAAACCGGCACCGCCCGCTGCGTACCCGAAGGCCGCACCCACGCCTATCTGATCCACGATGCCAGCGCCGAGGGCGGCCCGCGTATCACCGTGACCCAAGGTGACATCCGCGCCATCCAGCTGGCGAAATCGGCACTCTATGCCGGTGCGCGCCTGCTGATGGATGAGATGGAGGTCGACACCGTTGACCGCGTGGTTCTGGCCGGGGCGTTCGGTGCCCATATCTCGACCAAACACGCGATGGTTCTGGGCATGATCCCAGACGCGCCGCTGGACAAGGTTTCCAGCGCGGGCAACGCGGCTGGCACCGGTGCCCGGATCGCCTTGTGCAACATCGGATCGCGTAAGGAAATCGAGCGTGTTGTGCGCGAGATCACCAAGGTCGAAACCGCCATCGAGCCCAAGTTTCAGGACCATTTCGTCGCCGCCAACGCGATCCCGCACAAAACCGACCCGTTCCCAGAACTGGCGCAGGTGGTCACCCTGCCCGCGCCGTCCTTCAACACCGGCGGCGGGGATGACGAAAAATCTGGCCGTCGTCGCCGCCGCAGGTCATAGTCGGATCAAACGACGGAGGCCCCAATGCACACACCGAACGAAGAACAGGCTGAGTATTGGGGCAAGTCGCTGTCGGGCGTGAAATGGCTGACATACGAGGATCAGTTGGATCACGTATTCACCCCAGTGCTGGACCTTGTTCTAAGCCGCGCCAATATTGTCGAAGGTATGCGGGTATTGGATATCGGATGTGGCACCGGCGTCAGTTCGCTTGCAGCGGCGAAGCGTGTCGGCGGTTCGGGTCATGTCCAAAGCGCAGACATCTCTCAGGCCTTTCTGGACCGCGCTCAGGAACGCGCGCGCGCTGAAAACCTGACAAATATGAGTTTTCTTTACGCTGACGCCCAGACACAGGCTTTTGCGGAAGGCGAGTTCGATGCTGCGATTTCGAGGTTCGGGGTCATGTTCTTTCAGGACACGATTGCAGCATTCCGCAATATCGCAAGCGCGCTGAAACCCGGTGGACAGATGACTTTTGCCGCATGGGGGCCCCTTGCAGGCAATCCTTGGTTCAAGATTCCTCACGTCTCTGCCACGGCGCGGCTGGGCAATCCGCCCAAATATGGCCGATTTGCCCCCGGACCGCTTGCCTTTCACGATCTGGACTATGTCGCCGGGATGATGAACGACGCTGGACTGACCGACATCAAGGCAGACCCCGTGCCATTGTCCTTGCCTGGTTTCAACGGTGTGCCAGGCACCGCTGCGCTGTGTACGCGAGTTGGACCGGCGGCCCGTGTGATCGGCCATTTCAATGGAACCGACGAGGATGTAGCGGCCATTGAAGCCGACGTTGCCAAAAACCTTGAGCAATTCGACACCGAAAACGGCATCGAAATCCCGGCAATCATCAACCTGTTTCAGGCGCGCCGGGCCGCGTGATCTGATCTGGGAAAACTGGAGCGGGTAGCGGGAATCGAACCCGCGCGTTCAGCTTGGGAAGCTGACAGGCTACCATTACATCATACCCGCCGCGGGGTTGGGGATAGCATTGCCGCTTTCCCAAACACAAGTCGCAACCTTCACCAAAGGACAAGAAAATCCAGAACAAAAAAGGCCGGGCAGTTGGCCCGGCCTTCTGTTCTTTCTTGCCGACGGATCAGGCGCGACGACGACGGCCACCGCCGCGACGACCGCCTGCAGCACCGGCTGCTGCGGCTTCTTCAGGTGATTTGTTGAACTTGATCCATGCCCCGCCATGGGGGTCATTGTTGGTCAGCAGGTTAGCGGCGCGGATAGCCTCCATTTCCTTGCCGGCACGCGGCTGGGTCGAGCCCAGACCGAACAGTTGGCAGAAAGTCTCATCATCCATATCCGCAGGCAGAATGATACCTTTGGCTTCTACTTCGGCCTTCTTTTCAGCCAGCTTCTTGGGACCAACGGGCAGCGCGACCGGGTTCATGATCGCAGAGGTCATGCCTGCGCCCATCGCCATCGGCAGGAAGGCGTTGTTGATGCCGTGGCGGTTCGGCAGGCCGAACGAGATATTGGACGCGCCGCAAGTGGTATTCACGCCCAGCTCTTCACGCAAACGACGGACAAGCGCAAAAACCTGCTGGCCAGCGGTTGCCATCGCGCCGATGGGCATGACCAGCGGGTCAACCACGATGTCATGCGCCGGAATGCCGAAATCGGCTGCACGTTCCACGATCTTCTTGGCCACGTCGAACCGTACATCGGGGTCTTCGGAAATCCCGGTATCGTCATTCGAGATCGCCACAACCGGCACGTTGTATTTCTTGACCAGCGGCAGAACCAGCTCCAGGCGCTCTTCTTCACCGGTGACCGAGTTCAGCAGTGGACGACCTTCAGCCGCCTCAAGACCGGCTTCCAGAGCACCAGGAACCGAGCTGTCGATGCACAGCGGTACGTCGACCAGACCCTGCACCAACTCGACGATCTTGGTCATCAGCGGCGGCTCGGTCTCGTTCGGGTTGGGGTTCGAGTTGTAGACAACACCCGCGTTGATATCCAGAACGGTCGCGCCTGCCGCAACCTGTGCCAGCGCGTCTTTCTCAACAGTCGAGAAATCGCCCGCTTCCAGTTCCGCAGCCAGTTTCTTGCGGCCCGTGGGGTTGATCCGTTCACCGATCACGCAGAACGGTTCGTCAAAGCCCAGAACGGCGGTTTTTGTTTTTGATTCGACGACAGTACGGGTCATGTCCGTTCCTTAGGAGTTTGCAGGCTTTGCCGAAGCGCCGCCGTTGTTGATGGCCCAGGTGGCGTTGGTTTTGATACCGCCAAGTGGGAAGAAATGCACGTTGGTGATGTTGAAGTCCGGGTTGGCGGCCTTGTGGTTGGCCAACTCGGTCAGAACATCGTTGGGCTCGTAGGGCAGCAGCAGCTTGGACACGTCCATGGCGCGCTTTTGCAGAACCTTCAGCGAGGGGCCAACACCGCAGGCGATGGCGAATTTGATCAGGGTCTGCAGCTTGGCCGGACCCGCGATACCGATATGGATCGGCAAATCGATCCCTGCCTCTTTCAGGCTGTCGGCCCAAGCGATGATCGGTTTGGCGTCAAAGGCGAACTGAGTGGCCAACGCCATTTCGGCGTCGGTGGTTTCGCTGAATTTCTGTTTCCAGCGCAGCGCGTCTTCCACGTTCTTGGTCGAACCGTCCGGGTCAATATCCTTATTGCCCTCGGGGTGGCCTGCCACGTGCAGACGCTTGAAGCCTGCCTTGTCGAACAGACCGGTCTCCATCAGCTGCATCGAGCTGTGGAAATCGCCATGGGGTTTCTCGACACCACCGGCCAGCAGAAGCGCCTGCTCAACGCCCGCTTCGCCCTGATACATCGAAATCCAGTTTTCCAGCGTCCCGGCGTCCTTGATGATCCGCGCGGGGAAGTGCGGCATCACCGGATAGCCCTCGGCAGCGATGCGCTTGGCGGTCTTGACCATGTCCTCGATGGGCGTGCCCTCGATATGGGCGATGTAGACGCGAGTGCCTTCAGGCAGCAGCGCGCGGAAATCTTCGACCTTTTCGGCGGTGCGCGGCATCACCTCGATCGAATAGCCCTGCAAAAAGGCTTCGACGGTCGGGTTCACAGGGCCGTTTTCGGCGGCATCACGTTTTTTGAAGTTCAGCAAAGCCATAGCGGCCTCCCATATAGATTTCGGGCTCATGCCCAACCGTCATTTGCGATCAGAGCTTTGATACGGTCCTGATCATATTCCGCTTCCAGACGCGCTGCTTCGGCTTCGGCGATCTCCGAGGGCTCGCCCTCGACCGCGAAAGGAACTGCTTTGCGCCATTCGGCCAGATAGGCATCGCTGTCCTTGGCATTCACCTTCATCGCCGCTCGGTCGATGGCTTGTTCGAACCGCTCCTCCAACTGCCGCTTGGCACCTCGACGGCCTTTGCCGACGATGACTTGAGCAGGGATGTCGCGCCAGTAAACGATGGTGACGTCAGGCATCGCGTATGATTCCTCCTAACCAGATGGACCGGTTCTAAACATCTATATGGTCGCAGGTCGGTCGGTTTTCGACACAAGGCGCATTTCAAACGACGTTTTGCCTACGACGGGATACCGGGGTTGTAACGAATTCGGCATCAAACGCGCATATCAAAATCCTCATCACAATAATGAGCGTCTTGCGCGACAAGAACGCGCGACCTATGGTCGGGGTAACTCGAAAATCGGAGGGCGTTGAAGATGGCGCCCAAGCGTCCCAAAGGTGCGGGCGCGTTCCCGAAGGCGGTCGAAAGCCCCGCGCCGGCAAGGCCCGATCCCGATGCGCTGTATGCGGCGCTGGATCTGGGTACAAATAGTTGTCGCATGTTGATTGCCCAGCCCAAGGGCAGCGGCTTTCATGTGGTCGACAGTTTCTCGAAATCCGTGCAGTTGGGTGCGGGGCTCGAACGGACCGGACGGCTGTCTCGGTCCTCGATGGCGCGCACCATTCAGGCTTTGCGCATCTGCCAGCAGAAGCTGAAACGCAATAAAGTCAAACGGATGCGCCTTGTCGCGACCGAGGCCTGCCGCCGCGCCAAGAACGCGCGTGATTTCATCCGTCAGGTAAAGCGCGAAACCGGCCTGACGCTTGAGATCATCCAGCCCGAGGAAGAGGCACGCCTGGCCGTGATCTCATGCGCGCCGCTCGTGTCGACCAAGACTGAACAGTTGCTGGTGGTCGATATCGGCGGCGGCTCGACCGAATTGGTGTGGATCGATATCTCATCCATTGCGCGCCGTGACCGGCCAGCCGCGATCATGCGGTTGCATCATGGGTTTCACCCGGTCGAAAGCCCGTTCCCTGCGGCCAAGGTGGTGGATTGGATCAGCGTTCCGCTGGGTGTGGCAACGCTGCGTGATCAGTTCAACGATGTTGAGGACGATTCAGCCCGCTTTGCTCTGATGAGCTGGTTTTTTGAAGAGAACCTCGCCGATTTTGCGCCTTACAAGGACGAACAGGCCCGCGAAGGGTTCCAGATCGTTGGCACCAGCGGGACGGTGACAACCGTTGCTGCCTCACATCTGGGGTTGAAGCGCTATGACCGGACCAAGGTAGACGGTTTGCGCATGACCAGCGATCAGATTGACAAAGTGATACGAGGGTATCTAGAACTCGGCCCTCAGGGACGGCGCCGGGACCCGCGCATTGGCGACGACCGGCAGGCCCTGATCATGTCCGGCTCGGCCATTTTGCAGGCCCTCTTGCGCTGCTGGCCCACCGACCGCCTTTCCGTGGCGGACCGGGGGCTGCGTGAAGGACTGCTTTATGCGCAGATGAGCGCGGACGGCGTATTGGAAGACGGACCGTTCTGATGGCGAAGACACCGACTGGAAAAAGCAACTCGGGCCGCGGGCAACGCGACCTGAAGGTTAAGGTCAAGACGGCGCGTGGGCGCAAACTCAGCTCGACCCGCTGGCTGGAACGGCAATTGAACGACCCCTATGTCAAACGCGCACAGGCCGAGGGATACCGGGGGCGTGCAGCATTCAAGATATTGGAACTGGACGATAAATTCCGCTTTCTGGTTCCCGGCGCGCGCGTCGTGGATCTGGGCTGTGCGCCCGGAGGCTGGTTGCAGGTCGCCGTCAAACGGGTGAACGCGCTGGGCGAAAAAAGCGGCAAGCGGATCGGGACAGTGCTGGGTGTGGACTTGCAAGAGGTCGAGCCTGTGGCGGGCGCGACCGCGCATGTGCTGGACTTCATGGAAGACGATGCCGACGAGAAGGTTAAAGAGTGGTTGGGCGGCAAGGCTGATGTGGTGATGTCGGACATGGCCGCTGCCTCATCCGGGCACAAGCAAACCGACCATTTGCGCATCATGGCACTGTGTGAAACCGCCGCTTACTTCGCCTTTGATGTGCTGGAAGAAGGCGGCACATTTGTCGCGAAGGTTCTGGCCGGAGGGGCCGAGGGCGATTTGCAAAAGCTGCTTAAGCAGAAATTCACCAAGGTCGCCAACGTGAAACCGCCTGCCTCGCGGTCCGACAGTTCGGAAAAATTCGTTGTGGCGACAGGGTTTCGCGGTGAAACTTAATCTTCCATCGACAGGAAGTCTCCTGCCAGAACCTGCTGGCGCAACGACGCGGTGGCAATCCCTTGCATCAAAAGCGCGTCCCCATGGTTGAGGTATTCCGGCTTGCGGGTCCGTAAATCTTCGATCCGCTGTGCCAGCGACAGCGGGCGTTGCAGTTGCGACGTGTGAACCGGTTTATCTGACATTGGGCACCTTTTAACACAGACGGGTTTTGACCTTGTCTGTACCGGTACACGCAGAGTTTGCCGGGAAAATGACCCAAACAAGGCAGCACAGCGCCGGGATGTGGTGAAGCTAGTCCGCCGCCTCGCCCAGATCCATCAACGCCCCGTTGAACTCGGCCCCCAAAATCAGCATGGCCGCGCAGAGGTACAGGAAAATCAGTGCCGCCATCACTCCGGCCAGCCCCGCATAGGTCGCGTTGTACGAGGCGAACTGCCCGATATAGATCGAGAAGCCCCACCCGCCCGCCGCCCAGAGCGCAAGCGTCAACGCCACGCCGGGCAGGATTTGCGTCAGCTTGTGGCGCCGTGTCGGCAGCAGAAGATGGGCCAGCATCACAAGCCCCGCTGGGACCGCCACTGTAAAGGTCCAGCGCAGCCGATCCACGGACAGCCAATTGGACACGTTCACATCCGTTTTTTCGGACACAAGCCTTGTATATACGGGCAAGACAACCTCGACTGCAGCAATCGCAAGAACGGTCGCTCCTCCGGCAATCACCAGTCCAAGACAGTAAAGGCGGGTTTTCCAAAACGGCCAACTGTCTTGATCATGATAAGCCTGATTCATCGCCGCCCGCACTGCCATCACCCCGTTCGAGGCGAAAAACACTGCCAACAGCCCCCCCAGCGTTATTACGCTGGAGTTCGAAGCCTGCAAAACTGCTCTCAGCTCGGCCACGATCGGATCGGCGACATCTTTGGGCCAGGCGCCGAAAATCAGCTCGATCAACTCATTGGTGACATAGTCTTGCGACAGTGTCCCCGCCAAGGCGACTGTGAACAGGACGAAGGGAAACAGGGCCAGCATCAGGGACATGGCAACATGGCTGCTCATGACCATTCCGTTTTTGGCACTGAACCGGCCAAAGGCCAGCCATAGCGCCTGAAGGGGTCGGTTTGCGGAAGGAATCATATTGGCGCTCATGTCCAAATCTTAACGCGGCGCGCTGGATCACAGAACCGTCAAAACCCGGTTCAATGCAAATTAATACGCCCAAACGCTTGCGCGCATTGCATAATCCTGCTCGGCTGTGCAGGATCAGGGCAGTAAATCGGCTTCTCAAGACAGCTAGAATGGCAACAGACAAAACGATGCCTTTGGATCAGGACCCACATGTGACACGACCGCGACTGCGCCTGTCGGTCGTGCGTGACACCGCGATAGTCGCCACGCTGGTGGTGCTGGGCCTTTATGCTGGGTCCGCCTTTCTGATCCCGCTGACCATGGCCTTGCTGATCAACGTTCTAATCATCGCGGTCAGCGATCGTGTCATCTCCATCACGCGCGTGCCGGTCTGGGTGGCCAACATCGCCGGTGTTATCGTTGTTTTGGCCGGTTTGTTCATGATCATGTATATTCTGGGCAGTCAGGCGACACAGTTTGCCCGCTCGATCAACACCTACGAAGATCAGTTCGACAGCGCCGTGAACCGGATCGCGGGGCTGGTGGGCAATGACGTTACAAGCTTTATCCGTGACAATCTGATCAGCATCGACATGTCCTATGTCGCGCGCGTAATGCTGGGCAGCGCTACCTCGTTGCTGAATCAGTTCTTTCTGATCAGCCTCTATGTTGCGTTCCTGATGGCCGAGCGGTTGGCGTTTCGCAAGAAAATACAACTGGTTGCGGGGAACCCTCAAACCGGAGCAGACTTCGCGGCGGTGCTGGATGCCATTTCGTTTAGTCTGCAACGGTATGTGGGGGTAAAGACCTTTATCAGCCTGGTCACGGCCGGGATCAGCTATTCGATCTTCCGCGTTCTCGGGCTGGAATATGCCGAGACCTGGGCCGTCCTGACCTTCGCGCTGAATTTCATCCCCTCGATCGGCTCGATCATTGCGGTCATTTTCCCGGCCATGATCGCGCTGGTTCAATTTGAAAGCATCGGTCCGTTTTTGATCATCGTGCTGGGGTGCGGCACAATCCAATTCCTGATCGGCAATTTCGTGGACCCGGCCATGCTGGGGCGATCGCTGAACATGTCGACCTTCCTTGTCATTCTGGCACTGACCTTCTGGACCACGGTCTGGGGCATGATTGGCGCGTTCCTCAGCGTGCCGCTGACCGTCTGCATTCTGATCGTGTTCAGCCATATCCCAGCGCTCAGGCCGATTGCGATCATGATGTCGCTGGATGGAAGCTTGGGCGAAGACCCGCGCGCAGGGTGAACCATGCAGCCTGTGTTCATCGGGTCAGAGATCTATCGGAACTCCACCTACGGCACACAGCATCCGCTGGCGATTCCGCGTGTGTCGACGGTCATCGACCTGTGTCGCGCGCAAGGCTGGCTGAACCAGCAGAACTACCGTGTCAGTCCTTGCGCAAAACCCTCTGCCCTGCACGCATTTCATACGCCGGACTACATCACCGCGCTGCAACAGGCCGAGGCCGAGCAGGCCGTCTCGAATGACACCCGCAGCCGATACGGGCTGGGAACTTTGTCAAACCCTGTTTTTGCCGAGATGTACCGCCGTCCCGCCACCGCCGCCGGAGGGTCGATGCTGGGTGCCGAACTGCTGCGCGAGGGCGGCATCGTTTTCAGCCCCGCAGGCGGCACGCATCATGGGCTTTCGGACCGCGCCAATGGGTTTTGCTATCTGAACGATCCGGTTCTGGCGATACTGACCTTGTTGAAATCCGGGCTGGATCGGATCGTCTACGTGGATATTGACGCCCATCACTGCGACGGGGTTGAAAGCGCATTTGCAGGGTCGACCAAAGTCCGCATGATCTCGGTCCACGAAACGCGCCGCTGGCCCTTTACCGGCGCTTTGACGGACACGGCGGGCGATGCCGCCTTCAATCTGCCCGTCGAACGCGGGCTGAATGATGATGAGTTCTATACGATCCTCGACCAGTTGATCCTGCCCGCCACAGCGTCGTTCCGACCTCAGGCCATTGTGCTGCAATGCGGGGCCGATGCAGTGGCCGAGGACCCTCTTTCGCGCCTGACCCTGTCCAACAACGCCCATTGGCGCACCGTGTCAGCCCTGCGCGACTTGGCGCCACGCCTGCTGGTGTTGGGTGGCGGCGGATACAACCCGTGGTCAGTCGCCCGACTTTGGACAGGTGTTTGGGTGGTGCTGAACGGGACCGAGATCCCGGACCGGCTGAACAACACCTCGCAAAGCACTTTGCGCGGCCTGCGCTGGAACAGGGCTGCGGGCAAGCGGCCACCTCTGCATTGGTTTGAAACGCTGCGCGACCGCCCGAATTCAGGCGAGGTTCGGGACACCTTGCGGGCCGACCTCGCGCAATTGGCGGCTCGGTTGCTTTAATCTCAGCACGCGTATAGCCCCGGATCGCAAACGGGTCTACACTGGGGCAAATAACTGGAACGAGGGCCGATAACCCCGTGTGGACATTGCTTGTTTCTGCGCTTGTCTTTGCGCTTTATGTGCTGGCGGCAGTCTTTGCGATCCGCGCCGCGCAGACCGCGCGCACGCCGCAAGGGGCCGTAGGCTGGGTGGTATTCCTGATCTCGGCCCCGGTGTTTGGCGTCCCGCTCTATCTGTTTCTGGGCCACCACAGGTTTCGCGGTTATCGCATCGCGCGCAAGCACAGCGAAAGTGTGGTCGAAGGGATCAAGACATTCGCCGATTTCTCACGACCCGATCCGGCCACGATGCGGATCAACCCGCGCCCGTTCGAGGCACTTGCCCACCTGCCCGTCTCGCGCGGGAACGGGGCCGCGTTGCTGGTCGACGGGCAAGCCACGTTCGACGCCATATTCGAGGCGATTGATGCGGCGCAGAACTACATCCTGATACAGTTCTACATCGTGCGCGATGACGCGCTGGGCCAAAGGTTGCAGTCCAAACTGATCGACGCGGCCCAGCGTGGCGTGAGCGTGCGCTTCATGACTGACGCTGTTGGCAGCTATGGCCTGCCCACGGCCTATCTGGACACACTGCGCGAAGCCGGGGTCGAGATTGCCAACCCGAGTGATCGGCGCGGACCACAACACCGCTTTCAGCTCAACTACCGCAACCACCGCAAGACGGTGATCATCGATGGTGAAACCGGGTTTATCGGCGGGCACAATGTAGGCGTCGAATATCTGGGGCAAGACAACTATTTCGGGCACTGGCGCGATACGCATATCAAGATGAGCGGTCATATCGTCCGGCAGTTGCAATTGATCTTTACCGAAGATTGGCACTGGGCCCATGAAGAAGACCTGATCGACGATCTGGACTGGGCAGGCTCGGAGTCTGATCAGGACATGAACGCGCTTTTGGTTGCAACTGGTCCCGGTGACGAAACAGAAACCGGTTCAATGATGTTCTTTGCCGCCATTACCGAGGCGAAAGAGCGTTTGTGGATAGCATCACCCTATTTCGTGCCCGATATCGACATAATGACCGCCCTTCAGCACGCTGCCCTGCGCGGCGTAGACGTGCGTATTCTGGTACCCGAAGTGATGGATCACCGCCTGCCCTGGCTGGCAGCCTTTGCCTATTTCGACGAGGTGCGCGATTGTGGCGCGCGGGTCTTCCGCTATACCAACGGGTTCATGCACCAAAAAGTTTTTGTCGTGGATGACACATTGGCCGCCGTCGGCACCACCAATTTGGACAACCGATCCTTCCGCCTGAATTTCGAGGCCATGGCGCTCTTTTTTGACAGCCGCGCCGCCAATGCGGTGGCCCAAATGCTGGAGGCGGATTTCGAACAAAGCTACGAGCTGGACCGCGACCTGTCCGAACAACGCCTTTATATCCGCTTCGGCTCCCCTCTGGCGCGGCTCTTTGCGCCGATCCTTTAAGAGATCAACTCTTCCTGAAAAACACGGGTCATCAAGGCGACCATGAAGGCCGTCGACAACCCGAACGCCAACAGACCTGTCACCGAGGCGAAGGCGCCGAAAATCCTCAGCCCCTCACCCAAGACAATATCGCCATAGCCAAGTGTCGTGAATGTCACCAATGAGAAATAGAGCGCCTCATTCCATTCCGGCAGTGTTTCCCCCAGCACCCACACAACGGCCCATAGCCAGACCTGAAACGTATGAATCAGAACGATAAACGCCAGCGCGGTACATAAAGGTGCTGCGATGGTAAAGAACCGTTTGCTCTGCTCCAACCGCAGAGAAAGCACTCGGATCACCTGCGTACACCAAGTCAGCAGCACGATCTCGATCAGGAAGCAAATCCCCAGATAAAGACTGCCCCAGACAATTTGCTCTGGTAATGTCATGCTCGCCCGTCTCATTGTGACCACTTGACCTCACCATGACGTGTTCAACAGGGCTGAACAACCCCACCTGCCCGGCTGCGACGAAAGGGTGCGAAATCAACTCTGGTCTGGACACCAATGCCGAAGGGTCCACATTGTGACGGACATCGTTAGAGGCTTGGAAATGCTGCTGAAGATCGACGACGTTCGGAAATCCTATCCGGGTGGTCGCCCCGTTTTGCAAGGGGTGACGCTGAACCTTGATCGCGGGCAAACTCTGGCGCTGACGGGCGAAAGCGGCAGCGGCAAGAGCACGCTTTTGAACCTTGTGGGCGCGCTTGATGGGTTCGACGGGGGCGAGATCACGCTGGACGGGACCGCTCTGTCCGGTTTGGACGATCCCGGTCGGGCGGCCTTGCGCCGTGAAAGCGTGGCATTGGTGTTTCAGCAGTTCAACCTGATCCCCTCACTGACCGTCGCGCAGAACCTAGCTTTTCACGCGCGGCTTGCGAACCGGCTGGATGCAGAATGGGTCGGTCATCTGGCCACGCGACTGGGACTGTCCGATTTACTGGACCGATACCCCGAGACCCTGTCGGGAGGCCAGCAGCAACGCGTCGCCATCGGGCGCGCCATGGCAACACGACCCAAGCTGCTGCTTGCGGATGAGCCGACGGGAAATCTGGACGAAACCGCCAGCGCCACGGTGCTGGACCTGATGCTGTCCCTGATCGCGGAAACCAAGGCGGCGCTACTACTCGTCACGCATTCACAGGACATTGCCGGGCGACTGGATCATCACGCGCACCTGTCTGGTGGGCGGGTGGCATGACGCGTGTCGTCCTGCTGGCTCTGCTGTCCCATTGGCGGGCGCATCGGCTGCAACTGGCCACATTGCTGATCGGCATCGCGCTGGCCACGGGCCTGTGGTCTGCGGTTCAGGCCATCAATGCCGAGGCGCGGGCCAGCTATCAGCGCGCCAACGAGCAACTGCTGCTGGGCCGCTTCGACACGCTGCGCAACCCCTCGGGGACGATCCCGATTGAGCAATATGCAACGCTCAGACGCGCAGGTTGGCAGGTGGCCGCTGTGCTTGAAGGCTCGGTTCGTATCGGAGAAAACAGATTCCGGTTGCTTGGTGTTGATATGGTCGCTTACCCGGCCCTGCCCGCTGTTACTCAGGTCGAAGAAGGGGCTGCCCCGCCTGACCCTGCCGATATGCTAACCGCACCGGGTCGCTTGCTGACAACGCCCCCAGTGGCCGACCGGTTGCAAAACCAGCAGTCTCTGCCGCCGGTCCTGATCAGTGACGCCCTGCCACCCGGTTTGATCCTGACCGATATCGGCGTGGCTGAAACCCTGCTGGACCGTCGTGGCCAGATCAGCCACCTGGTCGTATTGCCACAGCAGCCGATGGACCTGCCCCCTCTGCCAGAGGTCGCGCCAGGTCTCGACCGTATCCCAGCCGCGGACCAATTGGACACCGCGCAATTGACCGACAGCTTTCATCTGAACCTGTCCGCCTTCGGGCTTTTGTCCTTTGCAGTGGGTCTTTTCATCGTTCATGGCACGGTTGGGCTGGCCTTCGCCCAACGGCGCGCGATGATCCGCACGGTGCGCGCCCTTGGCGTGTCGATGCGGCGGCTGGTCTGGACCATTCTGGCCGAGTTGACCCTACTGGCCCTGATCGGCGGCGTGTTGGGTCTGCTGCTCGGGTTCTTTATCGCTGGTGCCTTGTTGCCAGATGTGGCCGCCACGCTGCGCGGTCTATACGGCGCGCCGGTCAGCGGGCAAATCAGCCTGCAACCACAATGGGCCTTGGCAGGACTTGCCATGGCACTGGGTGGTACCTTGCTGGCCAGCGGTCACGCCCTGCATCGACTGGCCCACATGCCGCTGCTGTCCGGGGCCGGAGTTCAAGCCTGGCGCAGCGCGGCCTCGGGTCGGCGTGTAGTCGCGCTCGTCGGAGTTGCCGCGATTGCTCTCGGTATCGGCGCGCAATTGGCGATCGGAGGATTGATGGCTGGCTTCATCCTTGTCGCGGGCCTTCTGATCGGCTCGGCCCTACTGCTGCCGTTCCTTCTGTCCATCCTGTTACGCGGCTTCGGGGCTCTGGCGAACGGCCCCGTCGCGCAATGGGTCTGGTCGGATATGCGCGCGCAACTACCGGGCCTTTCGCTGGCATTGATGGCCCTACTGCTGGCACTGGCCGCCAATATCGGCGTCAGCACGATGGTGTCGAGCTTCCGCCTGACCTTTACCGGCTGGCTCGATCAGCGTTTGGCCTCGGAACTCTACCTGACCGCCGCCGACGATGCGCAGGGCCAAGAGATCGCCCAGTGGCTTGCCCCTCAGGCTGATATGATCCTGCCCATTCGCAACACCGAAATAGCGCATGAAAGCGGTCCATTGTTCCTATACGGCGTTCTGGACCATCCGACTTATCGCGAGAACTGGCCGCTGATCGCCACGTCCGACGGCGCGTGGGACCAAGTGATGCAGGGGCGCGCAGTATTGATCAACGAGCAACTCGCCCGCCGTCAAAACCTCTGGCCCGGCGACGAGTTGGCGCTGACATCGGCGACCACCTTGCCCATCGCCGCCGTCTATTCCGATTATGGCAACCCAACCGGGCAGGCCATTGTCGCAATGCCGCTGTTGGACATGATCGCACCGGGGGTCGAGACACGGCAATTCGGCATTCGCATACCGCCCGAGCGTGCCTCGGCTCTGGCGCAGGAGTTGCGAGACCGGTTCGATCTGCCGTCGGGCGCCGTGGTTCAGCAAGCGGCGATCAAGGCGCAATCGCTGGCAGTGTTCGACAAGACATTTGTCGTAACCTCGGCTCTGAATGTCCTGACGCTGGGTGTGGCTGGGTTTGCAATATTGACCAGCCTGCTGACCTTGTGGACCCAGCGCCTGCCCCAGATCGCGCCGGTCTGGGCGCTGGGGCTAACCCGGAATCGGCTGGCGTGGCTCGAGGTGCTGCGCAGTATCCTGTTGGCCGCACTGACAGCAGTGCTGGCGCTGCCACTTGGGCTTGCACTTGCATGGGCGCTGCTGGCCGTCATCAATGTCGAGGCTTTTGGCTGGCGCTTGCCGATGTATCTTTTCCCTGTGGATTGGGCCTATCTTCTGGCGCTGACCATTCTGGCGGCTTTTGTTGCGGCCGCCCTGCCTGCCTTGCGCCTGCTGCGCCTGCCACCTGCGGACTTACTGAGGGTATTTGCCAATGAACGTTAGGGCTTGGTTTTTGATCGCCGTTCTGCTTCTACCCAATTGGGCTCACGCGCAAGGCTATGCGGGGCTGGGCGGATCGGCCGAGGGCTTTGCGATCCCCCAACCCGGATATCAATTTCAATTCCCGGCTGACCACGGCCCTCACCCCGACTACCGGATCGAGTGGTGGTACCTGACGGCCAATCTGCAAGGTGAAAACGGGCGCGACTATGGTATCCAGTGGACATTGTTCCGATCTGCATTGAAGCCCTTTCAAACAGATGGCTGGCAAAACCCACAGCTTTGGCTGGGCCACGCTGCCGTCACCACGCCTGACAACCATTTTCTGGCCGAGCGTCTCTCGCGCGGCGGCATCGGTCAGGCCGGAGTGACGGCCTCGCCGTTCGAGGCATGGGTCGATGATTGGTATATGCGAGGGGATGATCTGAACAGCTTGCAGCTGCGTGCCAGCGGCGCAGAGTTCACGTATGACCTGAGCCTGACAGCCCAAGGCCCGTTGGTGTTTCACGGGGCGGACGGATATTCCGTGAAATCCGCCGAAGGACAGGCAAGCCACTACTACTCGCAGCCCTTCTACAGTGTCGAGGGAACATTGCACCTGCCGGAAGGCAATGTCGCCGTGCAGGGTCAGGGCTGGCTGGATCGAGAATGGTCCTCGCAACCTCTGGCCGCGGATCAGATCGGATGGGACTGGTTCTCGCTCAGTTTTGACGACGGAGGCAAGCTGATGGCCTTCCGTCTTCGCGGGACGCAACAAGATTTCACGGCGGCCACATGGATTGGCGCAGATGGCACCACAACCCCGTTGCGGGACGGGTCAACCCGTTTCACCCCGCTGGACACCGCGCGGATCGCAGAGCGAGACATCCCCGTTCGCTGGCGCATTGAATTGCCTGAACGCGGAGTGGATGTCGAAGTCACGGCCCTGACGCCCAAAGCATGGATGGCAACGCGATTTGAATATTGGGAAGGCCCGATCATGGTATCAGGCAGTCACACAGGGCGCGGCTACCTTGAAATGACCGGCTATTGATCAGCGCACGACGTAGACGGAGACTTCTGAGTGTCTGACGACGCGTGCTGCGTTTGGGCCGAGGAGGTAGTCTTTGAGGTCGGGCCGGTGTGCGCCGATGACGATCAGGTCGCTGCCTGCTTCTTTGGCCGTGTGCAGGATTTTCTGATAGGCCGTGCCCGTGGCGACCACATGGCGTACCTGTGCGTTGCGCGCTTCGCCCAGGACCGATTGACCCAGCGCCTCGAGCGCTTCTTGCGCTTTGGCCACGGCTTGCTCGTGATGCTCGGGCTCGAAGAAGCTGCCGACAAAGGATTCCCCAAAATCCGGCAGCACCGTAACAACATCAAGCTGAGCATTGTCGAGCTCTGCCAGCCGCGCGGCCTGACGCAGGACCTCGGCATCGGTTTCGGGCTTCCCGGCATCTACGGCACAGAGGACGGATTTGATCATGATGTTACCTCTTGTTCGCTTGTGCGGGCTGCACGGCTGCGTTGCAGGAAGGCGATGAAGCCCAGCAAGATCAGCGCGGGGATGAAGATCAGCTCTTTGGGGGGCTGGTTCTGGGGGGCCTGCACGGTGGTGATGCGGACGGGCTCGTCGGCGTAGTAGTCGAAGTTCGACAGCTCGTCCGAGACCTGGGTGCCGAACAGAGGCTCATCCAGCTTGACCAGGCCGTCCTCCTCAAGCGGCAACAGGCCAAGGGCGTCGATGCGGGCCGCACCATCACCCTCGTCGCCGACCGTCAGGACCACGGTGGTTTCGGTCATGTTGCCGGTGTCAAAATCGGGGCCCGCGACCTCGATCCGCAGGGTGCTGCCCGGTGCGGCGTCGCCCACGGCTTGCTCCAGCTGTGCCGGGTCGATCTGCGCGAAGGGCGGCGCGATGCGGTTCATGAAGAAGTCCGGACGGAACAGCGCAAAGGCGATCAGGATCAGCGCCACGCTTTCGTAGATGCGGTTGCGGGTCAGGAACCAGCCCATGGTGCCGGCGGTGAAGATCAGGATCGCGATGGTCGCAGACACGGCCACCAGAATGCCCTGCACCCAGCCCACATCAATCAGCAAGAGATCGGTGTTGAAGATGAACACGAACGGCAGCGCCACGGTGCGCAAGGAATAGAAGAAGGCGGTGAAGCCCGTCTTGATCGCATCCCCGCCCGACACGGCGGCCGCGGCAAAGCTGGCCAGACCCACGGGCGGCGTCACATCGGCCATGATGCCGAAGTAGAACACAAACAGATGCACCGCGATCAGCGGCACGATCAGACCGTCCTGCGCGCCCAGCTCCACGACCACACCCGCCATCAGCGAGCTGACGACGATATAGTTCGCCGTGGTCGGCAGGCCCATCCCTAAGATCAGGCTGAGCAGGCCCACCAGCGCCAGCATGGCGATCAGGTTGCCGCCCGACAGGAACTCGACCAGATCGGCCATCACCTGCCCCACACCGGTCAGCGTCACGGTGCCCACAATCACGCCTGCAGTGGCGGTGGCCAGTGCGATGCCGATCATGTTGCGCGCGCCGTCGATCAGGCCGTTCCACAGGTCGGCCACGCCAGCCATGAAGGCATTGGCCGTGTTGTTCTCACCCCGGAAGATCGACTTCAGCGGCTTCTGCGTCAGCAGGATCACGAACAGCAGCGAGGTGGCCCAGAAAGCCGACAGACCTGGCGATTTCTGCTCGATCATCAGGAAGTAGACCAGCACGATGATCGGCAGCAGGTAATGCAGACCGGCCTTGTAGATCTCGGCAATGACCGGCAGCTCGACCTCTTTGGCGTTGGGGTCATCGGGGACGAGATCCTCGACGCCCGAGGCCAGTTTCAACAAGATCATATAGGCCACAACAACCAGCGCCGACAGCACCAGACCCGAGGCACCGGGGATCAGCGCAATCACCGCCTTGATCGGGTATTGGATGCCATAGCACAGCCCGGCAAAGCCCACAAAGAACAGCGCCATGCCACCGATCGTGCGGCCCATCGACACCACGCGGTTGCCCAGCGTCGGCATGTTCCGCTTCACCGCCTCCAAGTGCACGATATAGACCAGTGCGATGTACGAGATCGCCGCCGGCAGGAAGGCATGCGTGATCACCTCGACATAGGAAATGCCCACATATTCCACCATCAAAAAGGCCGCTGCCCCCATCACCGGCGGCATGATCTGACCGTTCACCGAAGAGGCCACCTCGACCGAGCCCGCCTGTTCGCTGGAAAAGCCCACCCGCTTCATCAGCGGAATGGTAAACGTACCCGTGGTCACCACGTTGGCGATGGATGAGCCCGAGATCAGCCCGGTCGCCGCAGACCCCACCACAGCCGCCTTGGCCGGGCCGCCGCGCAGGTGACCCAGCGCGCCAAAGGCCATCTTGATAAAGTAATTGCCCGCACCCGCCTTATCCAAAAGCGCACCGAACAGCACAAACAGGAAGACGAACTTGGTCGAGACACCCAAAGCGATGCCAAACACACCTTCGGACGTGATCCACATATGGCTCATGGCCTTTTTCAGGCTGGCGCCCTTCCACTGGATCACCTCGGGCACCCAGGAGGATGAGCCAAAGAACACATAGGCCAGGAAAATCGTGGCAATGATCGCCATTGCCGGGCCAAGCGCACGCCGCGCGGCCTCGAACAGCAACAGCAACCCAGCCAGGGCCACCCATTTGTCCACGTCATCGGCCAGCAGGCCATTGTTCACGACTTTTTCGTAGAAAATATAACCATAAAGCGCGATCACCGCGCCCACCACGCCCATGATCCAATCCTGCACGGGGATGTAATTGCGCGGGCTGGATTTCAGCGCCGGATAGGCCGCAAAGGCCAGAAAGATCGCAAAGGCCAGATGGATCTGGCGCGAGTTGTTCACCACGCTGCCCGGCAGCAGCACATTCGACAAGGGCGAGGCCAGCACCACCTGAAAGACCGACCACAGCACCGCCACGATGGCCAGAAACAGCCCCACATTCCCCGCCGGATTGCGCGCGCCCGCGTCAGAGGACGCCACCAGATCCTGAAGCTCTTCCTCGGATAGCGGGCGGTTGGATTGTGTGTCGGAACTCATCTGGCGTCTCCCCGTCATATGGCCGTTTCGGCCTTATCGTCCCCCCGGTTGCCCCGGGTGCAAAAGGGGCGCGCCCGTCACAGGCGCGCCCCACATCAGGTCCGGCTTACTGCAGCCAGCCTTTTTCCTTGTAGTACTTCTCGGCACCCGGATGCAGCGGCGCCGACAGACCGTCCGAGATCATCTCTTCGGGCTTCAGGTTCGCAAATGCCGGGTGCAGCTTTTTGAAATCGTCAAAGTTTTCAAAGACCGAGCTGACAACCGCATAGACCGCGTCATCGGATACATCCGCCGAGGTCACAAAGGTCGCGCCCACACCAAAGGTCGTGGTGTCGCCATCCGAGCCGCGATACATGCCACCGGGGATGGTCGCGGTGCGGTAGTAGGAATTGCCGTCGATCAGACCATCGATCGCCTCGCCGGTCACGTTCACCAGAACGGAATCACACGCAGTGGTCGCCTCCTGGATCGAGCCCGACGGGTGACCCACGGTGTAGATCATCGCATCGATCTGGTTGTCGCACAGCGCCGCCGACTGCTCAGCCGCTTTCAGCTCCGAGGCCAGCTCGAAATCGTCCAGCGTCCAGCCCACGGCCTCAAGCACAACATCCATCGTGCCGCGCTGACCCGAACCCGGGTTGCCGATGTTCACGCGCTTGCCCTTGAGGTCTTCAAAGCTGGAAATCCCCGCATCCGCGCGCGCCACAACCGTGAACGGCTCAGGATGGACCGAGAACACCGCGCGCAGGTTCTCAAACGCGCCCGCATCTTCGAACTTCGAGGTGCCGTTATAGGCATGGTACTGCCAGTCAGACTGCGCCACACCAAACTCCAGCTCACCCTCGCGGATGGTGTTGATGTTGTAAACCGACCCACCCGTCGATTCCACCGAACACCGAACCCCATGCTCCTTACGGCCCTTGTTCACCAAACGACAAATCGCGCCACCCGTCGGATAATAAACGCCCGTTACACCACCCGTGCCAATCGTGATAAACTCCTCAGCATAAGCCGCAGGCGACAAAAATGCGGCAACGACAGAGCCAAGGGCCAGTTTTCTGCTGTGTTTCATTTGAATAACTCCCATGTTTTTATTGTGTTTGAGAGAATTTTCAGAGCGCCCTGGCCGGGCACATGCACAAGCTTTGCACCGTTCAACCCGGCAACAGGGTCAAACATCTGAATTTTCTACGTCTCCCAACTGCTTCGACGTTTCATTCAGAGACCCGGCTTGTCAACCCCCGCCCGCAGCGCAACGTCCCGGCACCGCATATCTGAGGGCCGATGACGAAAATTCCCCTCAGTAGAACGGTCGACCCCCTTTCGGCCGCTACGCAGCGCGACACAGTATGTCCCATGCTTTATTTCAAGCCGGGGATGGGATTAACTAAGCCTAACAGACCAGAAGGTGAAAAAACTTGGAAAACAACGGCCCAAGCCCGCTTTTGATTACTGCGTTGCTCCTCAGTGCCGCGATTGCCGGTTGGGGTCTCGCTGACCCTCAAGGGTTGGGCAGATTGGCTGAAACTGCGGTGGCCACTCAGTTCAACAGCCGCGGCTGGTTCATCATGCTTGAGGTCAGCGGCCTTCTTTTCGTGGCTATTTTCCTTGCCCTGTCACGCTTTGGCGATATCCGTCTGGGAAGCGACGCGACCGAGCCCGAGTTCTCGACACCCGCCTGGATCGCGATGCTGTTTGCGGCCGGAATGGGTGTTGGGCTGTTGTTTTATGGCGCAGCCGAACCTCTGACTCATTTCGAGGTTCTCAAACAGTACAATAACGATGCCGAAGCCGCCAGCTATGCGATGTTCGTGACCTACCTGAACTGGGGCTTTCACGCATGGGCGATCTACGGAATTGTAGCGCTTGTCATTGCCTATTTCGCCTATCGTCGGGGTGGGTCAATGTTGCTAAGCGCACCCGTCGTCGAGGCGTTGGGCGATGTACGCTGGACTCGTGCGATGGGATGGATCTTTGACCTCCTGTCCATCGTCGCCATCGCGGTCGGCCTGGCCGGGTCAATGGCAATGGGTGTATTCCAGATACAAACCGGCGTGGCTGGCCTGATCGGAATAGATACGCCCGAGGTCCTGACCTACCCGGTGTTCATTGCGCTTTGTATCGCGTTCATCATCCCGCTACGAAAAGAGCTTGGAGATGGAATGGCGAAACTGTCGAACGCGGCGATGCTGATTGCCGTGGCCATGATGATTTATCTTTTGATTCTGGGCCCGACCTCATTTTTGATGAATGACATTGTCGCCGGATTTGGCCGCTACCTGTTCGAAGTTTTACCCGCTGGATTCTCGACGGCCGAATTTTTTGACGAAACCATCGTAAACTGGTTCCAAAGCTGGACACTGAACTACATGATCTGGTGGCTGGCGTGGTCGCCTTTTGTCGGCATATTCATCGCCCGGATCTCGCGCGGGAGAACGATCCGAGAATTTCTTGTCGGCGTGATCATAGCACCCACCCTGTTTTCGATACTTTGGTTCGGTATTTTTGGCGGCCTTGGCTTCTATGACGCCCTGCGTCAGGACGGGGCACTATCGGTTATCAACGCCCAGAATTTGGACGCAACCACGTTTGCCCTGCTGGAACGGTTCCCCTTGGATTCCATCACGCGGGCCGCGACCGTGTTGGCGGCGTTCCTGTTTGTCGTAACCAGTGTCGTCAGCGCCGGCTTCACTCTTGCCATGATCGGAACCGGCGGCGATCAGAATCCCTCGCCGCGTATTCGAACTGTCTGGGGTGCCATTCTCGGAGCGTTGGGGCTTGCGATGATTCTGGTCGGGGATATCGGACTTGTCCGCTCTATCATCGCACTGTCGGCCATCGCATTTGTCTTCATCGTTCCAGTTCTGGTGATCTGCCTGTTCAAATCCCTATTGCAAGAGGCCCGTTCATGAGCCAAGCCCTGATCGATACCGTTCTGAACGTGAACGTCTTTGCCTATATGGGATTTCTGATCTGGCTCGTGCTTCGACCCAAGAAATGACCCCTGTTCGGGTAAGGCATCAGAACAATTTGCGGAGGTGGTGCCCAAGGAGAGACTCGAACTCTCACGATGTTACCATCGGGGGATTTTGAATCCCCTGCGTCTACCATTCCGCCACTTGGGCAACGAACACTGGATTAGCGCCCATGGCCCAGAAGGTCCAGAGGCAAAAAACACCGCGCGAAAGGTTTGTTTCACCTGCAAGGTTGACGCCCCACAAAGCGCATGATTTGGCTGGCGGGGAATGAAACAGGATTTGAGCGTCTGATGCTGCGATCTCTTTACGACTGGACCCTTCGTCTAGCCGAACATCGGCACGCGCTGTGGGCGCTTGCCTTTGTGGCGTTCATCGAAAGCTCGTTCTTTCCGATCCCCCCGGACGTGTTGATGATTCCCATGATCATCGCCCGCCCGTCTCGCGCGTGGCTGATTGCCAGTGTCGCATTGGTCGCCTCGGTTCTGGGAGGAATGTTGGGCTATGCAATCGGGGCGTTCTTTTACGAAAGTATCGGTGCACCCATCCTTGAATCCATGGGCAAAGGCCACGCGATGGAGGAGTTCAACACCCGCTTCAACGATTTCGGCTTCTGGGCCGTGCTGGCTGCAGGTGTGACCCCCTTCCCATACAAGGTGATCACCATCATGTCGGGTTGGACAGGGATGCCGCTGGGCACGTTCATTGCAACCTCGATCTTGGCCCGCGCGCTACGGTTTTTTCTGGTGGCGGGTCTGCTGTGGGGCTTTGGCGAGCCCATCAGAGGTTTCATCGAAAAGCGCCTTGGTCTTATGTTCACCCTGTTCATCCTTTTGCTCTTTGGCGGCTTTCTGGTGGTGAAATACGTATGACACGACGTACTCTGTTGATTTTCTGTGCGGCCGGCGGGTCGGCTGCGCTGTTGCTGGGGGCGTGGGGCTTTCAGTATCTTGGCGGTCTGGCACCGTGCAAAATGTGCATCTGGCAGCGCTACCCACATGGGGCCGCTGCCGTGATCGGCGCTTTGGCCTTGGCGCTGCCGCGCTTTGGACTGCTGCCGCTGCTGGGCGCGCTCGCCGCACTGGCCACCTCGGCCATTGGCGTCTTTCATGCGGGGGTCGAGCAAGGCTGGTGGGAAGGTCCGACAAGCTGCACGTCGGGCGATATCGGTGGGATGTCGACCAATGACTTGTTCGATCAGATCATGACCGCACCGCTGGTGCGCTGCGACGATATCCCGTGGCAAATGCTGGGTCTGTCGATGGCCGGATGGAACGCCGTGATCTCGGCCGGGTTGATGCTGATCTGGCTGGCGGCGTGGCGTCAGAACTCGTCCAGTTCCGCATCCCAGTAAAGGAAGTCGATCCAACTGTCATGCAGGTGATTGGGTGGAAATTTCCGCCCGATATTGCGCAACGCTTCGGCATCGGGCTGACGCGGAGGTTTACGCAAGCTCATCCCCGCCTGCCGCAAGGATTTCGACCCCTTTCGCAGGTTGCAAGGGCTGCACGCCGCCACAACATTCTGCCAACTGGTCACGCCACCTGCGGCGCGCGGCACCACATGGTCAAAGGTCAGATCACCCCGGCTGCCACAATACTGACAGCGGAATTCATCCCTCAGAAATAAATTAAAGCGCGTGAAGGCCACGCGCTTTCTGGGTTTTACGTAATCTTTCAGCACAACAACCGACGGTATTCGGATTTGGGTGCTGGGGCTTCGGACGACCTCGTCATATTCGGCCACGATATCCACCCGATCCAGCCAGGCCGCCTTGATCGCTTCTTGCCAGGGCCACAACGACAGAGGGTAGTAGGACAAGGGGCGATAATCGGCGTTCAAAACCAATGCCGGATGATGCCTCAGCGCACCGGGTTCCCTGACAAATTCGGTCCTGAAGTCTGCGTCCATATCAGAATCGCTCCTCGCTCTGCTCTGCCCGTTTGACATCAGAGCGGGGAACACCCGCCCCGGCCTTAACTTAACTATATATCGTGTTAAAACTCTGACAAGCCCCGAGTTTCCACAATATCTCGGGATTGGTTATTCCGAATCCGTAACAGAGACGTGACGGTTATCCACAGCTTGCGCCGCTGTGTCCTGCACGCTAAGGCGGGCCCATGGCCTGGTTCATCCGATTCAACAAACCTTTTGACGTGCTGCCGCAGTTCACCGACCGCGCCAATGAAGGCTCGCCGCGCAGTACCCTGTCGGATTTCATCGACCTACCCGGTGTCTACCCGGCCGGTCGGTTGGATCGGGACAGCGAAGGCTTGATGCTTTTGACAGACAATGGCCGTCTGCAGGCCCATATCTCAGATCCCAAACACAAAATGTCCAAAACATATTGGGTTCAGGTCGAGGGGCAGCCCGACACCGCCGCCCTGAAGGTACTGCGCGACGGGGTAGAGTTGAAAGACGGCGTAACGCGCCCCGCCAAGGCTCGTCTGATGGACGAACCCGAAGGGCTATGGCCACGCACCCCTCCAATCCGGGTACGTCAGACGGTGCCGGATTGCTGGATCGAATTGATCCTGCGCGAGGGTAAGAACCGACAGGTTCGTCGTATGACGGCGGCTGTTGGACACCCTACCCTGCGCTTGATCCGTGCTCGTGTCGGCGACTGGGCACTGGACGGATTGCAGCCCGGCCAATGGGACAGCTTGCCCGAACCTGCGTTCAACGCGGCCCCACAACGTAAACGCGACCGCCGCACGCGCCGGTGACAAAAACCGCGATTTGTGATAGGCTTACGCCATGAAGATCACACCAGATATCCCGACCCCCAACGGTATTCTCGAGGCTGCGATCTATGTCGATGATCTGGACGCCGCTGAACGGTTCTATGGTGAGATTCTGGAGTTAGAAAAAATCCAGCGCATTGCCGACCGGCATGTATTCTATCGCGTCGGCGCTTCGGTTCTGCTGGTGTTCAACGCGGACGAGACCGAGAAACCGCCCCAGAACCCAGACTTGCCCGTGCCGCCGCACGGCGCGCGTGGACCGGGCCATGTGTGCCTGTCCATGCCGCGCGCGCAGATCGAAGCGATGCGCAAACATCTGCTGGACTGGAACGTGCCAATTGATGCGGAGTTCGACTGGCCCAACGGCGCGCGTTCGATCTATGTGCGCGACCCGGCAGGTAATTCGGTGGAGTTCGCAGAACCCCACCTGTGGGGCTGACCTTAGCTCAGTGGCTGTTTCTCACCACCCACAATCCGGCACACGCTGTTCGAGATCACGCCAACCTCGGCCAGAGCGGCCCGAAACGCAGCCATATGCGTAGTGGCGAAATGCGCCTCTAGCGCGGCTTGGCTTTCCCATTCTTCGTAGACACGAAACAGGTTGGGATGCCCCAGAATCTGGCTGAATTCATAAACGATACAACCTATTTCCTGCACCGTTTCCGACACCATTTCCTGCGCTGCTTTTGCAGCCTTTTCAACACCTTCTGGCGCGACCTCAACCACTCCTGTGACCACCAGCATTGCCAATCCTTTCTGGTTTAAACTCGTTCAGACCCAAATAGGGGTTCAAAGGCTCAGCTTATCGCGCATGAAGGCCAGTGCCACGCTCAGGCCATCGGGGGCGATCCCGTGGCCGGTGCCCTTCATGACATGGGCGTAGACCTCTTTGAAATCAGCGGCTTGCAGAGCTTCGGCGGCTTCGGGCAGAGACTGAGGCGGAACCAAGTCATCAGCGTCACCATGCACCAGCAGGACAGGCATCCGACTGACGGTTTCATCGGGCAGAAGATCTGGCTCCAGCAACCGGCCCGAGAAGGCCACGATCCCGGCGACCGGATCCTCGCGACGCGGGGCGACATACAGGCTCATCATCGTGCCCTGTGAAAACCCGAATAGAACCACCTGTTCAGGTAAAACGTCCTCGTCGACCATCAGCGCGTCAAGGAAGGCGTTGAAATCTTCGACCGCCATCTCCATGCCACGGCGCGCCTCTTCTTCGGAGGAGCCATCGATCCACGGGATCGGGAACCATTGAAATCCGTTGGGCATACCGGGGATTTGCTCGGGCGCGTCGGGCGCCACGAACAGCGTGTCCGGCAGGTGTTCACCAAGCGGATCGGCCAGACCCAGCAGGTCAGCCCCGTTAGCGCCATAGCCATGCACAAACACCACGACCGAGCGTGTGTCGCCCGAAACCGGCTCTTTTCGGAGCGCATTCAATACTCTAATCATCTGATCCCTTCTCGTTCCTTGGCCACCCGGTAATAGGCCCACAGCACCCGCGCCGCAACCGAGCGCCAGGGCGACCACGCCTCGGCCATCTGTCGCAGTTCTTTGTCGGTCGGTCGCTTGGGCAAATCGTAGAGAATACGCGCGGCCTCTTGCAGCGCCAGGTCGCCGGGTGCAATCACATCGGCTCGGCCCAGCGAGAACATGGCATAAATCTCGGCTGTCCAGACCCCGATGCCGGGAACCTCGGTTAAAATAGCGACAACATCCGCATCAGGAAGGTCGCGTAATGCCTTGTAATCAATACGCGCCTCGGCCAGCGCGCGAGCATAACGGATTTTCTGACGGCTCAACCCAACGCCGCGCAGGTCATCTTCCGTGGCCCACATGATCTTGCGCGGGCCGGTCAGTTTCGCCTCCTGCAAGCGCTTCCAGATCGCATTCGCCGAGGCCACACTGACCTGCTGGCTGACAATCGCGCTAAGCAGCTGCGCGAACCCGTCGGGCTTGCGACGCAAGGGCAACGGCCCCACCTGATCCAACGCATAAGCCATGCGCGGGCAGGCATCGCCCAGCCACTCGGCCCCTTCCCGCACACAGTCATTGGTTTCGATGATACGTCCGACGGACATGCGGGCCTCAGGCTGTTTGATTGCGCACACGTTAGGCTGCTTTGCCGCATATGCAACCCGCTTGTACAAGGCGGTTTTCGCGGCTACCCATAGGCGCATGACGATGACCGCCACCGCCCCCAATGACAGTCAAGCCAAACGTAACGTGGCAGTGCTGGTCGCAGCCCAAGCCATGCTGGGTGCGCAGATGCCAATGGTATTCATCGTCGGCGGGTTGGCCGGTCAATCGCTGGCGACCAATGCCTGCTTGGCGACACTGCCAATCTCACTGATCGTTCTGGGCTCGATGCTAGCGGCGACACCGATTTCGGCCATCATGCAACGCTGGGGACGACGGACCGGGTTTTTGGTAGGCGCCACGGCGGGCGCGTGTGGCGGGCTGGTTGGGGCCTATGGCCTCTACCTCGGGTCGTTTCCGGTGTTCTTGCTGGGCAGTCTGCTGACCGGTGTCTACATGAGCGCGCACGGGTTCTATCGCTTTGCCGCAGCCGATACCGCGTCCGAGGCATTCCGGCCCAAGGCGATTTCATATGTCATGGCTGGCGGCCTTGCGGCCGCCATTATTGGCCCACAGATCGTCAAACTGACTTCGACTGCCTATGTGATTCCGTTCCTTGGCACCTATCTGGCGATCATCGCGCTGAACATCATCGGATCGGCCCTGTTCTTCTTTCTGGATATTCCAACGCCACCGAAAGCAGAAGAAGGCGCATCTACAGGTCGTACGCGGCTTGAGATGCTGAAAACCCCGCGCATCGCCGTGGCCATCATTTGCGCAATGGTGTCCTATGCGCTGATGAACCTAGTGATGACCTCGACCCCGCTGGCTGTTGTGGGATGCGGCTTCTCGGCCAATGATGCGGCGGATGTGGTGACCGGCCATGTGCTGGCCATGTATATCCCCAGTTTCTTTACCGGTCAGTTGATCGCGCGCTTCGGGGTGGAAAAAATCGTCGCCCTTGGCCTTGCCATTCTGGCAGGCGCCGGTGTCGTCGCGCTGCAAGGTGTTGAGCTAGAAAACTTTTTCATTGCCCTGATCCTGCTGGGCATTGGTTGGAACTTTGGCTTTATTGGCGCTACCACGATGCTAGCCGCCTCGCATGACGTAAGCGAGCGCGGGCGGATGCAGGGCCTCAACGACTTGTTGGTGTTCGGAGGCGTGACGCTGGCCTCATTGTCCTCGGGCGGGTTGATGAACTGTTCGGGCGGATCCCCGGTTGAAGGGTGGACAGCCGTGAACCTTGCCATGATCCCGCTGCTGACACTGGCCGGAGGCGCGCTGCTGTGGCTCGTCCTGCGCCCGGCCGAGCCGGAAACGGCCTGAAACCTACCAGCGTCCTCGGGCAACATTCCACATCAGTGACGCCCGCCGACGAATTTCGCCCTGCGCCAACGCACCGGCCGCAACGCGCTCGGGCTGTGCAATCGCTTTGCGCAACACCCAATCGGTCTGCCAACCAACGTGCATCGCAGGGCGTGCCTTGGGCGAAACACGCGATCTGTTCGCACGGGCGGTTTCTAAACGCTCCAACGCCGATCCCGCCAGCGCCTGCACCCCGGCAGGTGTCCCGTCCAACAATGGGATACGCCCGCGTGCTTCAAGTTCTGGGATCGCCCGCAACCAGTTGGCAACGCCTACAGCATACCCAAAATCGCGCAGCACTTTCTCGTCGGCTTCACCCAAGGCCTGCGCTGAAGCGACCATCATCGACCCTGCGCTTTGATCCAGATATTTGTCGAAATGCGCCTGATCTTCGAACGGGTCTCGGTATATATCCCAACGCCTTACGGCCACATATTCATCTAAAGCAGCAGCCAGATGTGGTGATAGAACGCGGGACACGGGGGTGACGACCTCATGCCTGCGCACTGTGTTGCCTTCGGCGATCTCCTGCAACGCATCCCGCCACCATTGCAGACGCATCTCGGCAATCATGGTTTCTTGCGTTACCCAAGGTGCGCGCGCGACCTCGACATTCAGTGCATAGATTGGGAACAGAACAACCCGTGCGGCAACCGGAGCGGCCATCGCTGCCATGAAGCGATCCGGATCGGCGCGATGCACCAGTGCCGCGCAGGCTTTTACGTCATCGTCAAAGGCAACGCTCACTCGGCCACCGCAGTCTGTGTTTCGCAATCACGCACCAGCTTCCACTGGATTGCATCCAGCAGCGCCTCGAACGATGCATCGACTATGTTCGCGCTGACGCCAACGGTGGACCAGCGCCGCCCCTGCCCGTCTTCGCTGTCGATGATGACGCGGGTCACAGCCTCTGTCCCGCCTTGGGTGATGCGAACCTTGAAATCCACCAGGCGCATATCGGACAGCACCTGCGAATATTGCCCCAGATCCTTGGCCAGCGCCTTGGCCAGAGCGTTCACCGGGCCGCGGTCACTGCCATCCTCATCCAGCGACTCGCTAACCGACAGCTTCTTTTCGCCGTCGACTTTCACCACGACCACGGCCTCGGACAGGCTGACCATCTTGTTATACTTGTTCTTGCGCCTCTCGACCGTGACTTTATAGCGCTTGACCTCGAAGAACTCCGGCAGTTGACCTAGCTCATCCCGTGCCAGCAATTCGAAACTCGCCTGCGCGGTGTCATAGGAATACCCCTCGGCCTCGCGCTGCTTGATCCTGTCAAGGATACGCCCCAGCGCCGGGTCGGCTTTTTCCACCGACAGCCCCGCCTCGGCCAGACGCTTGCGCAGGTTCGACTGGCCCGCCTGGTTCGACATCGGGATGATCCGCGCATTGCCGACCGCACCGGGGTCGATATGCTCATAGGTCGAGGGATCCTTGAGGATCGCACTGGCGTGCAACCCCGCCTTGTGGGCAAAGGCCGAGGCCCCCACATAGGCCGACTGTTTGCTGGGCACCCGGTTCAAGATATCATCCAGCATCCGGCTGATCCGCGTCAGCCCAGCCAGCGCCTGCGTGCTGACGCCGATGTCAAACTGCGAGGCATAGGGTTCTTTCAGCAACAAGGTCGGGATCAGAGCAGTCAGGTTCGCATTCCCACACCGTTCACCCAGCCCGTTCAGCGTGCCTTGTATCTGCCGCGCGCCTGCGTCGACAGCGGCCAGTGAACAGGCCACCGCGTTTTCGGTATCGTTATGCGAATGAATGCCCAACCGATCGCCAGGCAGCCCTGCGGCAATCACCTCAGACACGATGCGCGACACCTCGGCAGGCAGTGCGCCGCCATTCGTGTCACACAGCACGACCCAACGCGCGCCTGCGTCCAACGCAGCCCGGCAGACTTCGACCGCATAGGCGGGATTGTCCTTGTAGCCGTCAAAGAAATGCTCGGCGTCAAACAGCGCCTCGCGCCCCTGCGCCACGATATGCGCGACCGAGGCGCGGACGTTCTCGACATTCTCTTCCAGCGTGGTCCCCAGCGCGTGGGTCACGTGGTAGTCATGCGACTTGCCCACCAGACAGACGGCTTGCGTCCCCGCATTCATGACGGCCGCCAGAACATCGTCATTTTCAGCCGACCGGCCCGACCGCTTGGTCATTCCAAACGCCGTCAACCGGGCCGAAGTCTTAGGCGCAACCTCGAAAAACGCGCTGTCGGTGGGGTTTGCCCCGGGCCAGCCGCCCTCGATATAGTCCACGCCCAACTCGTCCAGAGCCTTGGCGATCTGTACTTTTTCAGAGGTCGAAAACTGCACCCCCTGCGTCTGCTGCCCGTCGCGCAGGGTGGTGTCGTAAAGGTAGAGGCGTTCCCTTGACATCACACACCCTCCAGCTTGGCCGCATCAAACCCGGCCCCCGGCACCAACTCCACGCCGTCCTTGCTCATCCGCACTTCCAGCCCTGCCGCGACAAAGGCCGCCTTCAGCCGGTCCACCTCCGAGAAGTCCTTGTTTTGCATCGCAATGACCCGGGCATCTGCAAGCCGGTTTTCGTGTGCAGACAGGTCTACCGAACCGATATCCGCCCACTCGCCCATTTGTTCGGAAAGAAGCCCGAGAAGCTGAGCCGAAGCAACAAAACTTCTTTTGGCTTCTTCAGGGCTTCCATATTCTTCTAAATTCAAAACGGCTTTTGTTTCCAAAGCATAAACACGGGCGAAAAGCGCGTGTAGCTCGGCCAATGCCCCCGCCGTGTTCAGGTCATCACTCAGCGCGGCGATCACCGAGGGGGCCGCGCTGGCGGCGGGCTCGATGCCCGCTGTCAGCGCCCGCCACTTGCGCAGCGTCGCCTCGGCCTCGCGGGCTTTCTTCTCTGTCCAGTCCATCGGCTTGCGGTAATGCGTCTGTAAGAAAACAAACCGGATCACCTCACCCGGAACGCCCTGATCCAGCAGATCATGTACGGTGAAGAAATTGCCCAAAGACTTGGACATCTTCTTGCCCTCAACCTGCAGCATCTCATTATGCAGCCAAACCCGCGCGAACTCGCCCTCGGGATGGGCGCAGCAGCTTTGCGCTATCTCGTTTTCATGATGCGGGAACATCAGGTCATTGCCGCCGCCGTGAATGTCAAAACTCTCTCCCAACAGCTCAAAGCTCATGGCCGAGCATTCGATATGCCACCCCGGACGCCCCCGTCCCCACGGGCTGTCCCAGCCGGGAAGCTCATCGCTCGACGGTTTCCACAGCACAAAATCCATCGGGTTCTTCTTGTAGGGCGCAACCTCGACCCGTGCCCCTGCAATCATGTCATCAACCGACCGCCCCGAAAGAGCGCCATAACGCTCTTTCCAGCTGTCTACGGCGAACAGCACATGCCCCTCTGCAGCATAGGCGTGGCCTTTGTCGATCAGCCCTTCAATCATCGCGATCATCTGCGGAATATATTCAGTCGCACGCGGCATCTGGTTCGGCTCTAGTGCGCCCAACGCCCCCATATCATGCAGATACCAGCCGATCGTCTCATCCGAGCGTTCCTGCACCAATTGCTCCAACGTGCCCGGTGCGCCGGCCTTTTGACGCGCCAGGGCGGTCGCGTTGATCTTGTCATCCACGTCGGTAAAGTTACGCACATAATTCACGTGATCCGCCCCATAGGTGTGACGCAGTAACCGGTACAGCACGTCAAACACCACCACGGGCCGCGCATTGCCCAGATGGGCGCGGTCATAGACCGTCGGGCCACAGACATACATCCGCACATTATCAGCACTGATCGGCACGAAATCCTCTTTCGTCCGCGTCCGTGTGTTGTGCAGTTTGATCGTGGTCATCGGTCAGCTCCTAAGAACAGCGTGGCGTCTCGCGTTGGCGCGGGCTTAGCAACTTGTCTCAGGGATGAAAACGAAAGAAACCGGCCCGCGTGATAAATCAGCAGGAAATGCAGCAGATAATGATGCAGTTCATCGGGTTCATAGGATGTGAGTATCACGCGCGCGCCACCACGCCAAGCCCCTGATTTCCGGCTCTGATCCGATTGACAATCGCAAGTCTCTCTGGCCCAACTCGCGTAAGACCCAGACGGAGACCGGCCATGAAACTGTCGCAGCGGATCACGCAGCTTACCCAAGGCGGCAGCGACGGGTGGGGTGTGTTCTATCGCGCCCGCCGGATGATAAGTGAGGGACAAGCGGTTACCGAACTGACCATTGGTGAACATGACATTCGCACCGATCCGTCGATCTTGGCTGAGATGGAACTGTCTGCACGCCAAGGTCATACGGGCTACGCCATGGTGCCCGGCACCGAACTGCTGCGCGAGACGGTGGCCGCCCGCATTCAGACCCGCACCGGTGTCAATACAACCCGAGACAATATTCTGATCACGCCCGGAGGTCAGTCGGCCCTGTTCGCCGCGCATGTAGCCGTCTGTGACCCCGGTGATGTGGGCCTGTATCTCGACCCTTACTATGCCACCTATCCCGGCACGATCCGAGGGGCCGGAGCGGTTGCGCGTGTGGTTCAGACGAAGGCAGAAGACGCATTTCAACCACGTGCAGACAGGATCGACGCGGCGTCGGAGGGCGCTGTCTCACTTCTGATCAACTCGCCCAACAATCCCTCTGGCGTCGTTTATTCGCGCCAAACTTTGGAAGCCGTTGCGGAAGTCTGCCGCAGGCGCGACCTTTGGCTGATCTCGGACGAGGTCTATGACACTCAAGTGTGGGACGGCACGCATATCTCGCCCCGTGCGCTGCCAGATATGCTCGCCCGCACGCTGGTAATCGGCTCGATGTCGAAATCCCACGCCATGACCGGATCTCGGTGCGGGTGGGTTGCCGGACCTCCGGATGTGATCGAACACATGATCAATCTGGCCACGCACACGACATATGGCGTTCCTGGTTTCATTCAGGACGCTGCGGTTTTCGCGTTGAACGCAGGCCCCGAGCTTGAGAACCGCATCGCCGCCCCTTTCCGCAGACGTCGCAAGCTGGCGATGGATATTCTGGCCGCGCAAAACACGGTCGGGTTGATTCCAGCCCAGGGCGCGATGTATCTGATGCTGGACATTCGCCCCACCGGCCTGAATGGCGAGGGATTTGCCAATGCCCTGCTGGATACGCACGCGATTGCCGTCATGCCGGGCGAAAGTTTCGGCCAAGCCGCCGCAGGACATATCCGCGTTGCCATGAACATAGACGACGATCGTTTTGCCGCCGCTTTGCGGACCATATGCTGCTTTGCAGCGGAGCTGAGTTCAGGGCGATAGTTGAATCAGAACCGGAACGTGGTGCGCAGGTTGAACACGTTGGAATCCAGCCCTCCTTCGGATTGGGTGGCATCGTCAAATTCCTGCCGCAACGCCTCACCACTGATGACGAACCGATCGTTGATCGGGTAAGCAACTCCAATGCCATAAACCGCAGCGGTGTCATCATCCGCCGAGGTCTCGGCCCGCGCAGCGCCAACTACGACATATCCCAAAGCGGAGCCGAAGTCGTACCCTCCGCGCAGCTTCAGCCGGGTCGTGCTGTCCAGACTGCCTTCATTTTGGCTTAACCCAAGGGACAGTCGGTTATATTCAAGCTCTCCGCCCAGAACGAAATTGCCGAAATCGAAATCATATCCGACATGCGGGCCAAAGCTGGCATCGCTTCCGCTTGACCCGTTGGGCCCATCCGCATCCGCATAGCCAAAGCTGAAACCAGCATAGGCACCGCTCCAATCCTCAGCCGCAGCGGGGGCTGCGAGGGCCACCAAAATGGAGGCAAGGATTGCGCGGAACAGTTTCATCGCCTTGCGAAGGCCTTTCATAAAAAAATTTGAGTATTCTTCAGAGACTGGCACAGAACTGTATGCAAATGGTTAAAATTCAATTGAGATCACGAAAAGCTGTTAAACAAGTGACCGAAGTATAACAGATTTCCCGCAAAACGGGGTCTTTTCTTTACTTTACGTCACCTAAGCGATCTGACGACACGGATTGTTTCGCTTTTGACCCATCAGGTCGCAAACAGAACAGATTGCGACGTTTCGGATTGAAAGACTGAACGTCACGAAGCGAGGATCCGCATGCAAAGCGACGTTTGGAAAATCCGGTTGATCAGCCGTACAATCGGGGCGGATCGCGGTCGCGCGGCGCGGGGGCGTCCATTCGGGCGCTAATTGACGCCACCCTGTACGCTTTTCATCTATCGGATCCTGAAATGAACGACCAATCCCGTACATCCTCGCGCAGCGGCGGACGCGCCGCGCGCCGTGCTGCCCGCGCCACGGCCCTACCCGATCACCTGCGCCCAGTGCGCCCCGGCCTTGAGGGCGGTACGTATAAACCTCTGACCGCTCAACAGGTTGAGCAAATACACCAAGCCGCGCTGACAGCGCTGGAAACCATCGGACTTGCCGATGCACCGCAAAGCGGAATCGACTATCTGGTGGGCGCTGGCTGTACCTTGGGCGAGGACGGACGCATCCGGTTTCCGCGCGCACTGGTCGAGGATACGATCGCCAAGGCGAACCGCTCGGTAACCCTGCACAGCCGCGATGGGCAAACTGATCTGGAGCTGTCTGGTACCCGCGTCCACTATGGCACCGCAGGCGCCGCTGTCAGCATGGTCGATGTGGAGGGGCGAGAGTACCGCGATTCGACCGTGCAAGACCTGCACGACGCCGCACGCATCTGCCAGCAACTGGACAATATCCATTTTGTTCAACGCCCTATGGTGTGTCGTGACATCACCGACAATCTGGAAATGGATCTGAACACGGTCTATGCCGCTTGCTCCGGCACCTTCAAACATATCGGCACCTCGTTCACCGAACCTAGCCATGTAGCCCCCGCAGTGGAAATGCTGCACATGATTGCTGGCGGCGAGGACAAATGGCGTGAGCGGCCTTTCGTGTCGAATTCGAACTGTTTCGTAGTGCCTCCGATGAAATTCGCCACCGAAAGCTGCGAAGTGATGGAGGAATGTATCAAAGCTGGAATGCCGGTTCTGCTGCTCTCGGCCGGAATGGCGGGGGCGACCGCTCCGTCGTCCATCGCGGGTGCAATCACGCAGGCGACGGCGGAATGTCTTGCAGGGTTGGTTTACGTAAATGCCGTAAGCCCCGGGGCCCCTGCGATTTTTGGAACATGGCCATTTGGCTTGGACTTGCGCACAGGCGCGATGTCCATCGGGTCGGGCGAACAAGCGCTGCTGACCGCAGGCTGCGCCCAGATGCATCATTTCTACGATCTGCCGGGCGGTGCCGCCGCTGGTGCGTCAGATTCAAAATTGCCCGACATGCAGGCCGGATGGGAGCAGATGTGCTCGAACGTTATGGCCGGTCTGTCCGGGGTGAACATGGTCTATGAGGCCGCTGGCATGCACGCCTCTCTTCTTGGATTTTGCTTTGAAAGCCTGATCTTGGGGGACGATCTTATCGGTCAAGCGCAGCGCTGCGTGCGGGGGATCGAGGTTACGGACGAGACCCTTGCCCTTGATCAGATGGCCGAGGTCTGCATGGGCGGCCCCGGTCACTATCTGGGCACCGAAGCAACGCTCAGCCGGATGCAAGCCGATTACGTGTATCCGACCTATGGCGACCGAACGTCACCCAAAGAATGGGCCGAATTGGACAAGCCTGACCTGATCGCCAAGGCCACGGCCCGGAAAGAGGAAATCCTGTCCGCACCGTCACCCGCACGGTTCGATCCCATGCTGGAAGCGGCGCTTCGCGAGAAATTTAACATTCATTTGCCAACGTAAGTGCCTGAAAAAAAGGGGGCCGAGGCCCCCTTTAAGTTTCGCCATCCAGGCTCATCTCGTTGACCGCCCGGTGTTTTTTTGCCTGCGGCCTGGACTGCGCATGGGACGAGCGCACCCGTCCCGTGAGAGAGTGGGAAAGAGCAATATTCCGCCCCACCCTGTTCCCGGCCGACACGGGCATGTCGGCCGAGTGGAAAAAGGCATCGTAGGTAAGTCTCGGCGCCTTCTTCCGTTTTCGTCGGGACCGGGCATTCGGGGGAAAGCCCAGGTCCCTACACCCCGCCTGACGGGGCGTTTGCCTTAGCTACACCCGCTGGTCGCACCGCAGGTGTTGCATTTCATGCAGGTGCCGTTGCGCACCAGCGTGTAATTTCCACATTCACCACAGGGATCGCCCTCGTACCCTTGCATCTTGGCTTTTGTGCGGGCGTCCATACCGGTCGCCACTGCGGTTTCAGCAGGGGCTTCGAACACGGCGGCAGGTTCCGCCATTCCGGTTGCATCCGCTTGCGGCGTGAACATGGCCAAATCCTGCGGCAACCGCTTGCGCAGATACCCGGTCGAGCTGATTTGCTTCAATACTTCCAATGACTTGGAGGCCGCGGTTTCACTGATTTCCGAGACGTTCGAGACACCTTCTTCCTCGCCCCGACCGATATCGTCGAAGGTCGCGCCTTCGGGCTTCACATGGGCCAGATCGGTGCGGTCCAGATAGCTGACAGCAAGCTCGCGGAAGATGTAGTCCAAGATCGACGTCGCGTTCTTGATCGAGTCGTTGCCCTGCACCATCCCCGCCGGTTCGAACTTGGTGAAGGTGAAGGCGTCCACGAACTCTTCCAGCGGCACGCCGTATTGCAGGCCGACCGAGACCGCGATGGCAAAGTTGTTCATCATCGCGCGGAAGCCAGCGCCTTCCTTGTGCATGTCGATGAAGATCTCACCCAACGAGCCATCCGAATACTCACCCGTCCGCAGATAGACCTTATGGCCGCCAACGATGGCTTTCTGAGTATAACCCTTCCGACGCTCGGGCATCTTTTCGCGGTGAGACCGGACGATTTCCTTGACGACGACCTTCTCGATGACCTTCTCGGCCAGCACGGCAGCTTTTTCGGCCGGTGTGCCGCTTTCCAGAACCTCGGCGGCCTCATCATCATCCTCAACCAATGCAGCGGCCAGAGGCTGAGACAGTTTCGAGCCGTCGCGGTACAGCGCGTTCGCCTTCACACCCAGCGACCACGACAACTCATATGCCTTCTGGCAGTCTTCGATGGTCGCGTCGTTCGGCATGTTGATCGTCTTGGAAATCGCGCCCGAGATGAAGCTCTGCGCCGCCGCCATCATGGTGATGTGGCTGTCAACCCCAAGGAAACGCTTACCTTTCTTGCCGCACGGGTTGGCGCAATCGAAGATGGAATAGTGTTCCTCTTTCAGGTGCGGCGCGCCTTCCAGTGTCATGGTTCCGCAGACGTGATCATTCGCCGCTTCGATATCCGCGCGGGTGAAACCCAAGTGACGCAGAAGGTCGAAAGTCGGGTCATTCAGCTTGGTGGCCGGGATGCCCAGAACGCCGGTGCAGAAATCCTCGCCCAATGTCCACTGGTTGAAGACGAACCGGATGTCGAACGCGCTTTCCAGTGCCGCATCCACCTTGGCCAGTTCATTCGGGCCGAACCCATGACCGGTAAGCGAGGTGTGGTTGATCCCCGGCGCGTTCCCGATGGTGCCGTGGCCGACCGCGTAGCCCACGATCTCTTCGATCTGAGACGAGGAATAGCCCAGCTTCTCCAGCGCCGAAGGCACCGAACGGTTGATGATCTTGAAGTAACCACCACCGGCCAGCTTCTTGAACTTGACCAGCGCAAAGTCCGGCTCAATCCCGGTGGTGTCGCAATCCATCACCAGACCGATGGTGCCGGTGGGGGCGATCACAGTGGCCTGCGCGTTGCGATAACCGTTCTTTTCACCCAGACTCAGCGCCTCATCCCAAGCGGACATGGCCAGATCGATCAAACGCTTGTCCGGGCAGTTGCCGTGGTCCAGAGGCACCGGCTTTACCGCCAGCTTCTCATAGCCCTCGGTCACACCTTGCGCAGCACGGCGGTGGTTGCGGATGACACGCAGCATATGATCGGCGTTCCGCTCATAGCCTTTGAACGCACCCAGCTTACCGGCAATTTCGGCAGAGGTCGCATAGGCCACACCTGTCATGATCGCGGTCAACGCGCCACAGATTGCCCGCCCCTCATCCGAGTCGTAGCTGTAGCCCATGTTCATCAGCAGACCGCCGATATTTGCATAGCCCAGACCCAAGGTGCGGAAGTCATAAGACAGTTGCGCGATTTCCTTCGACGGGAACTGCGCCATGGTCACCGAGATTTCCAGCGTCAGCGTCCACAGGCGTGAGGCGTGCATGTAATCCGCCGCCTGGAACTCACCATCCTTGAGGAAGGTCAGCAGGTTCATCGACGCCAGGTTACAGGCCGTGTCATCGAGGAACATGTATTCCGAGCACGGGTTCGAGCCGCGGATCTCACCATCTTCTGGGCATGTGTGCCATTCATTGACCGTGTCGTGGAACTGAATGCCCGGATCGGCGCAGGCCCATGCCGCATGTCCAACCTTTTCCCAAAGATCGCGGGCCTTAACGGTCTTTGCGACCTTACCATCGGTCCGGTTGATCAGCTCCCAATCGGCGTCTTTCTCAACGGCGGTCAGGAACGCGTTGGTCACGCGGATCGAGTTGTTCGAGTTCTGGCCCGAGACGGAGCTGTAGGCTTCTGAATCCCAGTCCGTGTCGTAGGTCGGGAATTCGATGCTGTCATGACCCTGCTTGGCATAATCCAGCACGCGCTTGATGTAAGTCTCGGGGATCGCGACCTTTTTGGCCTCGCGCACAGCCGTTTTCAGGCCGTCATTCTTGTTCGGATCATAAGCATCATCAGCGGCACCGTCCCAGCTGCGGATGGCCTCGAAAATGCCGTTCAGCATCTTCTCGTGCATCTTCGATCCGGCAACGATCGAGGCCACCTTCTGCTCTTCGATCACCTTCCATTCGATGAATTGCTCGATATCGGGATGATCTGCATCGACGATTACCATCTTTGCTGCTCGACGGGTTGTTCCGCCTGATTTGATCGCGCCAGCGGCGCGGTCGCCGATCTTGAGAAAGCCCATCAGGCCCGAAGACTTGCCGCCACCCGACAACGCTTCGCCCTCAGCACGCAGATGGCTGAAGTTTGTCCCGGTGCCCGAGCCATATTTGAACAGGCGCGCCTCGCGCACCCACAGATCCATGATGCCGCCTTCGTTCACCAAATCATCATCGACGGACTGGATGAAGCACGCATGCGGCTGCGGATGCTCATAGGCAGATTTCGACTTGGTCAGCTTGCCGGTTTTATAGTCGACATAGTGATGCCCCTGCGCCGGGCCATCGATTCCGTAGGCCCAATGCAAGCCAGTGTTGAACCACTGCGGCGAGTTCGGCGCGGCGCGCTGAGTTGCCAGCATGTAGCGCATCTCGTCAAAATAGGCGCGCGCGTCTTCCTCGGTCGAGAAATAGCCGCCCTTCCACCCCCAATAGGCCCATGCACCCGCCAGTCGGTCGAACACCTGTTTGGACGAAGTCTCACCTTCGAATTCCGCGCCATCCGCAGGGACCGAACGCCACAGGAATTCAGGTACATCCTTTTCTTTGACCTTCTTCAGCTTGGACGGAACACCAGCCTTGCGGAAATACTTCTGGGCGATGACATCACTTGCCACCTGGCTCCAGCTGGAGGGCACTTCGATATCATCCAGACGGAAAACAATCGTACCATCAGGGTTACGGATTTCTGACGTTGCCGAAACAAAGTCCAGCTCCGCATAAGCGTCTTGTCCTGATTTGGTGAATTTTCTGTCAATCTTCATGTCCGCCGCCCTAGATTCAATCACTTGTCCTTGTCGCCTCAAGTTCGAGAAAGCGAACCTTTGGCCGTGCCAGAAAATTGGGCGCAAGGAACCGGTCGCTGCCAATGGCAACGAAATTCCGTTTCAACGGTTGCACGTCTCTATGTTGTGCTTTCCGACCCTCGCCCCATGCCGCGCTCCGGATTTCCTACCAGATTTAGTGGCATCATATTCGGCCTATACAATCTGGCGTATTCGGCCATAGATCGTCAACGTCATTTTTCCGTCATTTTTGGAATCTTTTATATTGACCCAAGATCTCTCAAATGGCGCTGAACGGGGTGGGCCGATTCCTCCACAGGTTCATCCACGGGTTCAAATGGACCGGCGCAAAATTCTGCAGAACAATTAACCGTGATTTCCGGCACAGTTATCGGCATTTGATAAACCGAAGTTAAGATATCTAAACTCGAATAGAATCATCCCTGCGTTTGTTCGGCGCGAAAACAGCTTCGCCGACCAACGCAGCACGAAGTAAAGGTACGAGCAGAGATGTCGAAGATTGGAATCCTTCCCCTGATGGGACTGATCGTGGCCTGCACACCACAAGATGTGCCCCCTCCATCCCGCAGCGCGCAGTTTGAAACCTATCCCACGCGGCTGTTCGATACGTTCGAAGTCGGCTGTGATGGCCCTGGAGAAGATTTCAGGCGTGTCGGGAATCGCCTGTTCGAATGCACCGAGTTGCTGCCCCCCGAAACGACGGCCTTTCTGATTCTCAACTATGACGGTTACCCGCAGGATCTGCCCAAAAGCGTGATGCGCCTAACCTCGACCAAAAACTCCGGAGGATACCGCGTCGACGCTGAACTCTATTTCAACGTACCGCGCCAGAATGCGCCCGACATTCAGGTGCCCGTCGAAAGCGAACAATTGGACAAGGCCCTTACCGCGCTTTATCGCGCGATGGGCGGTGCTCCAGCTTGAAAGGAAGTGGTCGGGGCGGCAGGATTCGAACCTACGACCCCCTGTACCCAAAACAGGTGCGCTACCAGACTGCGCCACGCCCCGGACCGTGCGCCTTCCTAACGGGGCCGTTCTGATTTGAAAAGCCCTAACAGGGCCAAATTGCAGGACCTTGCGAAAAAACTTCGTGCTGCATCTGCGTGCCCGGTTCAATCAGGTAACGCCGCGCCAGCCCTGCGTTGATCTCCAGCACGGCATAGACCGAATCACCGCCCTCAATCAGCGATAAATCACCGGGGATGGCATCACTATGCACATTCACGACCTCACCTGCGCGATTCACAAAAATCATATCCAGGGGAATCAGTGTGTTCTTCATCCAGAACGCGACCCGCTGCGGCGGATCGAAGATAAACAGCATCCCTGCCCGTTGCGGCATGGATTCCCGAAACATCAGACCGCGCGCACGTTCCTGCGGTGTCACGGCAAGTTCGATATCGAAGCTGATCTGAGACTTTTCATTTTTCAGGTTCACGCGATCCGCGCTACAGGCCGCAAAGGCCGTTCCCGTCCATACCGATAGTATCGTCGCAGCAACCGAAAGAACCCTGATCATCATGCTCTAGCTATCAAGCGCGGATTCCCAGGCCAGAACCTGCGCGGCCATACGTCCACGTTTGCCATCGATCACCCGCATCGCCAAAGCCTCGCCCGGCTGCAAATCGGCCAAACCAGACCGGCGCAAAACCTCAATATGAAGAAACACGTCTTCGTCCCGACCGAACACATTGGCGAATCCAAATCCCTTGCCCTTGTCGAACCATTTTACGCGCGCAGCTTCCAATGGGGCTTCGGCTATGGCCACAGGGTCCAGCTCGGCGAAATCGGCAAGCATCATTGAGTCGGCGCGCGCCGGAGGATCTACGCTGATCACCTCGACCGCTTGAACACCGCGATCGGTGCGGTGCGTCATGATCTCAATGCCGGCACCATCCGCGACCGAGCTTTGGCCAAAATTCCGCAAGACATTTACATGCAACAGAATATCCGGGCCACCCTCATCGGACACAACAAAGCCATACCCCTTGGCAGGGTCGAACCATTTCACGTGTCCACGTACGCGGTACATGTTGTTCAGGTCGTCTGGCACAGTGTTCCTATCGCGCGTTTTAATAATTCGTTAAGGTTTTGATGTGTATGGGATTGCCCCACGATTTCAAGCTGAAAAAACCCTTTAAACTCCGAGTGTTGCATTTCGCGGCACGTGAATGTCATGGATTCAGCCTCTGTATCTGCCACTCAGTCTCTGCGTTTTCACGCCGCCACTGGAACCGATCATGCAAACGGAAGGCTCCGTCAGCCCAGAATTCGATCTCTGTCGGCTCCAACCGGTATCCACCCCAAAACGGTGGACGCGGTGGATTCGGCCCCAGCTTTGCGGTCACCTTTGCAACCTCAGCCATCAGAGCCGTCCGGCTGCTGAGCGGCTGTGACTGTTTCGACGCCCATGCACCCAACCGGCTTTTTAGGGATCGGGACGCATAATATTCATCCGCTTGTGGTCCGTTTTCCCGAGTTATTGTACCACGAACTCGGATTTGACGCCGCAAAGATTTCCAATGCATCACAAAAGCAGCTTTCCCGGCACTGTCCAACTCGGCCGCCTTGGTACTTTCGTAATTTGTGTAGAACACAAAGGCCTGAGCCTCGATCTCTTTCAGCAAGACCATCCGCACGTTTGGCATACCTGTCGAATCCACGGTTGCCAGGGCAATCGCGTTCGGATCGTTCGGTTCACTGTCCCTGGCGTCGTCCAGCCACCGCGCCGCTATTTCAAACGGATCGGTACCGGCGAAAATGCCGTCTCGTTCGCTCATTTCCATCCCCTGGAAACTCTTAATGTTCACCCTAGGGCGAGAACCCGCCACGGGCAAGAGCACACGGCCTTGATGCAGGCCATCCAATGGCATAAACCATCCCAACATAATGCGAAGGACAGGCGGAGAACCGAACATGTCAAATCAGTTGATGGCCGGCAAGCGCGGCCTCATCATGGGACTGGCGAATGACAAATCAATCGCATGGGGGATTGCCCGCGCATTGTCTGACGCAGGGGCCGAACTTGCGTTCTCGTATCAAGGCGATGCGCTGAAAAAGCGGGTGGACCCGCTGGCCGCTCAATTGGGCAGTGAAATCGTCCTGCCCTGCGACGTCAGCGACGAAGAGTCGATTGACGAACTATTCAACTCGCTTTCGCAGAAATGGGGACATTTGGATTTTGTCGTCCACGCCATCGGCTTTTCCGACAAAAACGAGTTGCGCGGCCGCTACGTTGATACTTCGCGCGCCAATTTCAAACTGACCATGGATGTCTCGGTCTATTCCTTCACCGCAGTAATGCAGCGGGCCGAGAAGATGATGACCAATGGCGGCAGCGCGGTCACGCTGACCTACTACGGCGCAGAACAAGTCATGCCCCACTACAACGTCATGGGTGTGGCCAAGGCGGCGCTTGAGGCCTCGGTCAAATACCTGGCCGAAGATCTTGGCAAAGACGGCATTCGCGTGAACGCGATCTCGGCCGGCCCGATCAAGACGCTGGCAGCCAGCGGGATCGGTGATTTCCGCTATATCATGAAATGGAACGAATATAACTCGCCCCTGCGCCGCAACGTGACCATTGATGACGTCGGCAACTCAGCCCTCTATCTGCTGTCTGACCTCAGCGGAGGCGTAACCGGTGAGAATCTGCACGTGGATTCAGGTTATCACATCGTCGGCATGAAGGCCGTTGACGCACCAGACGTTGAAAAAGGTTAATATCCATGAGCGCCAAGGACCGCCTGCCCCACGAAAAAGGCTTTCACATCAGTTGGGATCAGATTCACCGCGACTCGCGCGCGCTGGCTTGGCGGCTGGACGGGCAAGGCCCCGAAGATGGCGCCTGGCGTGCCGTTGTCGCCATCACGCGCGGCGGCATGGCCCCGGCGATGATTGTCAGCCGTGAGTTGGACATCCGCACCGTCGACACGATCAGCGTCCGCTCTTACCACCATCAGGAACAAGGCGAAGCCGAAGTTCTGAAGGCCCCGGACGCCGGCCTGATGGGCGACGGCACCGGCGTACTGATCATCGATGACCTAGTCGACAGTGGCAAAACCCTGGAACTGGTCCGCGACATGTACCCCAAGGCGCATTTCGCCACTGTCTATGCCAAACCCAAAGGCCGCCCGATGGTTGATACTTTCATCACCGAAGTCAGCCAGGACACATGGATATTCTTCCCATGGGATATGGCCCTGCAATATGTCGAACCCTACCGGGGCACCGACTGATCTTTCTTCTGTTCAAAAATACCTCGGAGCGCGAGGCAGAGCCTCGCAAAAAATGATCCGCCATGTCCCAAACCCGTACCCGCGCCACCTTCCCCCCTCCGGTGATGGAGGCGCGCCGCTGGCTTGAAGGCGTGGACTTCACCCAAGACCGCCCTCTGATCAATGTCAGCCAAGCAGCTCCGGTCGATCCGCCGCCGCTTGCCTTGCGTCAGGCCATGGCCGAGTTTGCCGTCAGTGAAGACAGCGCGCATCTCTACGGCCCCGTGCTGGGAAACCCTGAACTCCGGGCCGAACTTGCCCAACAAATCGGCACCCATTACGGCGCGGACCTTTCGCAAGTTCAGGTCGCCATCACTTCGGGTTGCAATCAGGCTTTCGCCGCCACTATCTCGGCCGTCACCGATGAGGGGGATGAGGTCATTCTGCCAACCCCATGGTACTTCAACCATAAAATGTGGCTAGACATGGCAGGGGTACGCAGCATCGCGTTGCAAACCGGGGACGATTTGCTCCCCGACCCCGAGGCTGCGCGCGCGCTGATTACTGATAAAACACGTGCGATTGCTCTGGTGACGCCGAACAATCCGGGTGGCGTCGAATACCCGGCGGAACTGGTCCGCGCCTTTTACGATCTGGCGCAAGAGGCCGGAATTCGCCTGCTGGTCGATGAAACCTACCGTGATTTCGACAGCCGCAGCGGCCCGCCCCACGACTTGTTCCAACAACCCGGTTGGGACGAGACGCTGGTGCATCTCTATTCCTTTTCGAAATCCTACCGTCTGACCGGCCACAGGGTCGGCGCAATCGCGACCAGCCCAAACCTTCTGGCCGAGATCGAAAAATTCCTCGACACCGTCGCCATCTGCCCCGGTCAGATGGGTCAATTCGCGGCCCTTTGGGGAATGCAGAACCTGTCGCAATGGGTCGCCGGAGAACGGGATGAGATTCTCGACAGACGCGCCGCCATTCAGGACATGTTGCCCGATCTTGCGGAAAAGGGGTGGAAACTTCTGGGGCTAGGCGCTTATTTCGCCTATTTCGAACACCCGTTCGACTTGCCCTCGGACGAGTTGGCCAAACGCATGGTGGCCGAAACCGGCATCCTGCTTTTGCCCGGCACCATGTTCATGCCGCAGGACGATCCAGCCGGCAAGCGGCAGGTCCGCATCGCCTTTGCCAATCTAGACCGCAAAGGCTTGCGCCAATTGTTCGATCGGCTGACCGACGCTACCTTCTGAGCTTGCCCCCCGCCGGTCCGCGTCGTATTCAAGGCCGCAACCGACAGGGCAGCAATCTGCCACAAAACCACAAATGAGGGCACCATGGCCGCAGGCATGAAAAACCTTTCAAAGACCTTTGTCTGGATCCTGATGGGTCTTTTGATGCTGGGCCTTGCCGGGTTCGGGGCCACAAGCCTGACCGGAACCGCGCGCAGTGTCGCGCAGGTAGGCAACGAAGATATCTCGATCAACGATTATGTGCGTGAGCTTCAACGCGAAATCCGCGCCGTCGAAAGTCAGACCGGGCAACCGATGCAAATCTCGCAGGCGCATGAGTTCGGGCTGGACCAGCTTGCCCTCTCGCGCCTGACCGCGCTTGCCGCGCTGGATAATGAGGTCGGTCTGCTGGGCCTTTCGATCGGGGATGAGAACCTGCAGAAGGAAATTCTGGCCATCCCGGCCTTTCAGGGGGTGGATGGAAGTTTCGACCGCGACTCGTATGAGTTTCAGCTTGATCAGGTTGGCCTGACCGACAGCGAATTCGAATCCGATCTGCGCAAGGAATCTGCACGCACCATCGTGCAGGGCGCGATCATGGGCGGCGTCGAGATGCCCCAGACCCTGACAGATGTGATGACCAATTTCGTCGGCGCGCGACGCAGCTTTACTGTTGCGACCGTCAGCCCGGACGCCCTGTCTGAGCCAATCGGACAGCCCACCGATGCGCAGGTTCAAACTTTTTACGACGACAATGCCGACCTTTTCACCCTGCCCCGCACCAAGCGGCTGACCTATGCAATACTGTCACCCGACATGCTGCTGGACAGCGTTGAGGTGGATGAGGACGCGGTGCGCCGCCTCTATGATCAGCGCTCGGAGGAATTCCAACAGCCCGCGCGACGTTTGGTCGAACGTCTGCCATTTTCGGACGAGGCCGCTGCCGAGACCGCCATGGCGCAAATCGCTGTCGGCGGCACAACGTTCGAAACACTGGTGCGCGACCGCGATCTTGAACTCAGCGATGTCGATCTGGGTGACGTGACCCGGGACGATCTTGGCGACGCGGCCGACGGCGTATTTGCCGCCGAACTGGACGATGTTGTTGGCCCCCTTCCGTCGCCTCTGGGCCCGGCACTGTTCCGCATCAACGGCACGCTGGCGGAAAACATCATTGCGTTCGAAGACGCCGCTCCAATTTTGCGTGAAGAACTGGCCGCTGACCGTGCCCGCCGCCAGATCGAGGCGCAAGCCGAAGACATCAACGACCTGCTGGCGGGTGGTGCCACCTTGGAAGAGCTGGTGGGCGAGACTGAGATGGAACTGGGCCAGATCGACTGGACTCGGCAAAGCGAAGATGGCGTGGCCGCTTATGACGGGTTCCGCGTTGCCGCACAGGACGTGAACGAAGGCGATTTCCCCGAAGTTGCGTTCCTTGAGGACGGCTCAATCTTTGCCCTGCGACTGGACGAAGTTCTGCCCCGCCGCCCGGAACCCCTGGACAGCGCCCGGGAGCGCGTGATTGCCGCATGGGTGCAGGCAGAGACGGACAAGGCGCTGGAAGAGCAGGCCAAAACCGTTCTTGCACAGCTTGAGAGCAATGGCGATTTCACTGAAACCGGCCTGCCCTTCCGCGTGGAAAACGCCCTGACCCGGACCGCTTTTCTGGATGACGTTCCCGCAACCTTCATGTCGGACGTGTTTGACATGGAACTGGATGAGCTGCGCGTGATCCCTGGCACTGGTACTGCCTTTGTTGTGCGGCTCGAAGAGCTTTTGCCGCCTGATGAGACAGACGAGTTGCGTCAGGCACGCGAAGCCCTTGCGGCGCAGTTGAACCAAGCTCTGGCTCAGAATATTTTCGACGCCTATGTCCGTGACGCACAGGTTCGCGCCCGTCCCGTCGTGGATCAACAGGCCCTGAACGCTGTCCAAGCGAGCTACTAAGAGACCCCTATGGCCCTGACACCTGAATACGACAGCTTCGCCCGCGCCTATGAGGCAGGCGAGAACCAGGTCGTTTACACCCGATTGGCCGCTGATCTGGATACGCCGGTGTCGCTGATGCTCAAGCTGACGGGCGCGCAGAAAGACGCGTTCATGCTGGAATCAGTGACAGGAGGCGAGGTGCGCGGCCGGTACTCGATCATCGGAATGAAGCCCGATCTGATCTGGCGTTGCCGGGGGGAAGCGTCTGAACTGAACCGTTCCGCCCGCTTCGACCCCGAAGCTTTCGATCCGCAAACCGGCAATCCCATGGACAACCTGCGGGCATTGCTGGCCGAAAGCCGGATCGACCTGCCCGATGATCTGCCGCAGGCCGCTGCCGGGCTGTTTGGATATCTGGGCTATGACATGGTGCGGCTGGTGGAATACCTGCCCAATGTGAACCCTGATCCGCTTGGGCTGCCTGATGCGGTGATGCTGCGCCCGTCCGTCGTAGCTGTGCTGGACGGCGTCAAGGGTGAGGTTACGGTTGTTTCGCCCGCCTGGGTCAGCGAAGGGCAATCGGCCAAAGCGGCCTATGCACAGGCCGCCGAGCGTGTCATGGACGCCGTGCGGGATCTGGAACGCGCCATGCCTGCTGAATCGCGCGATCTTGGCGATGCATCGGAAGTCGCGACTCCGCAGTCGAACTTCACCAAGTCCGGCTACATGGAAGCGGTTGAAAAAGCCAAGGAATACATCCGCGCGGGCGATATCTTTCAGGTCGTCCCGGCGCAGCGCTGGACGCAGGATTTCCCCCAGCCGCCCTTTGCGCTCTACCGTTCGTTGCGTCGGACCAACCCGTCGCCCTTCATGTTTTATTTCAACTTCGGCGGATTTCAGGTCGTCGGCGCCAGCCCAGAAATTCTGGTGCGTGTCTTCGGCAATGAGGTCACGATCCGTCCCATTGCAGGCACCCGCCCTCGGGGTGCGACGCCCGAAGAGGACAAGGCGAATGAGGTCGACCTGCTGGCCGACAAGAAAGAACTGGCCGAGCATCTGATGCTGCTGGATCTGGGCCGCAACGATACGGGGCGCGTGTCCAAGATTGGCACTGTCCGCCCGACCGAAGAGTTCATCATCGAACGCTACAGCCACGTGATGCACATCGTCTCGAACGTGGTCGGAGAGCTGGCCGACGACAAAGACGCGCTGGACGCTTTCTTCGCCGGCATGCCCGCCGGGACCGTCTCAGGCGCACCGAAAGTGCGGGCGATGGAGATCATTGATGAGCTGGAACCCGAAAAGCGCGGTATCTATGGCGGCGGTGTCGGCTATTTCAGCGCGGGAGGCGACATGGATATGTGTATCGCCCTGCGCACAGCCATCGTGAAGGATCAAAAGCTTTACATCCAAGCCGGGGGCGGTGTGGTCTATGACAGCGACCCTGAGGCCGAGTTCATGGAAACAGTCCATAAATCCAACGCCATCCGCCGCGCTGCTGAGGATGCGGCGCGCTTCACCGGTTCGGGCAATAGCTGAAAATAGGCGCAGTTACCGCGCCTATTGAACCTGTCGCTTCATCACGGCCGAGATCGGTGCCATCGTCACGCGGCCGCCACGATCCTCCAATCCCCAAACCAACAATGCCGAGATCGTGTCGGGGCGCAAACGACCCAACATCACGACCGAACCTTCTTGCCCGGCGCGGAAGGCCGCCTGATCCAGAAAGCGACGCATCACTTTCGGTTCCTGCCGCGCACCGTCGATATCACGGAAGATTACGCTGGACGGAATGCCATTCCGCGCGGCCAGTTTCTGCACCGTGTTCAACCCATTGTCTTGAGTGATCAACCCGCGACCAGTGCCGCCTGCGATAGCCGCAACTTGATCAGCCAGCTTGCGGTTGCCCTGAATCCCCGTATCGACCCCTTCAAGGATGCCAACCGTTTCAGGTAGCATATCCAGCCATACAGACAGCGAGACCTCGGCATCCTGCGCGCTGGCTTCTTTGGGCAGGTCCGCCATCGCCAGAACCTCAAATCCTGCCGCGCGGTAACGGGCCATCTTTTCCGCAGCTTCGGGGTCGGACGGGCTGATGGCAAAGCTGATCGGATAAGGGAAGTCCTGCAACGCTTCGGCCCCATACGCGCCTTCGTCGTCGATCAGAATGATCGACATCAGTGGCACCGAGCCGGGTTGGTCGAATTCGGCGGCATAAGCCTCGATCGGCTTGTCAGAAACTGGGGCCGCGTCGGCGGTTTCATCAACGGGTTCACCGCCGTCCCGCTCGGTCAGGGGAACAACGCGCCGGCCGACGCCCTGAGTACCCTCGGTGGCCTGATCGGCACCGATCTGGGGCACAGCGGCAATACGCGGCAGGGTACGGGTCGGTTCTTCATCCTTCGGCTCAACCGCAACGGGGTCTTGCGTTTCCGGTTCCGGCTCAACGGCGGCCACCTCGGGCAACGGCTCGGAAACCGGAGTGTCTTCCGCTGGCGCAACCTCTTCCACAACCACCTCTTCGACAGGGGCCGGAGGTGTCGGAGCCTCCTCAATAACAGCAGGCACGTCTTCGGCCAGCGGAGCCTCGGCCAGTGCTTCAGGAACTTGAGGAGAGGTCGGAGCCTGTGGGGCAACAGGAGCTTCAGTTGCAATGGCCACGTCGGTGGTTTCAACCTGCTCGGCGCTGTCCACCTGAGCGGCGGTCTCATTCACTTCGGGGACAGTGTTCGGCGCGTTTTCAACTTCGGACAGCCCCGCCACAGTGTCGGGCGCATCCGCCGGGGCCGGATCAGGGGCAGGCAGCGTTAAAACATCGGCATCGGCGATCGTACCAACCTCGGCCTCGGTCACTTGCGGGGCTTCGATTTCGGCCGGTTCAGGGGCTTTTTCAACCACCTCCGGTTTTCGCGTCAGGGGGGTATTCAGCGACAACGCCGCGCCCAGCAGCAATACAACGACCGCACCTGCGATCATTCCACCCACAAATCCGCCCATAATAATTGCCTCTCGTCCAATTCCTGCGTCGACTGTCAATGTGCCGTCTTCTGCGACACTCACCTTGCAGGCGCGTCAGGTCGGATGTCCTCTTGACGCTGCCCCGCAAGCCTGAGCATGTATGTCCCGACATTATATCGCGGCTCGGGGCTGCATCGCCAGTCCGAAATGCCCAATCTAAGACAAGTGCTCACATGCTGCTGCTGATCGACAACTACGACTCGTTTACCTACAACCTCGTCCACTATTTAGGCGAACTTGGGGCCGAAACGGTGATCCGGCGCAACGACGCTTTGGATGTGCAAGAAGCGATGGCCATGAACCCCGCGGGCATCCTGCTCAGCCCTGGCCCCTGTGACCCTGATCAGGCCGGCATCTGCCTGGCCCTGACCCAAGCTGCGGCAGAAACCCAGACACCGCTGATGGGTGTGTGCCTTGGACATCAGACAATCGGTCAGGCTTTTGGTGGCGACGTCATCCGCTGTCACGAGATCGTCCACGGCAAGATGGGCACCATGCACCATACAAGCAAAGGTCTGTTCGCAGGGCTGCCATCGCCGTTTGAGGCGACGCGCTATCACTCGCTGGTTGTGGACCGTAACACCCTGCCCGACTGCCTTGAAATCACGGCAGAATTGGAGGACGGCACCATCATGGGTCTGCAACATAAAGAATTGCCCATTCATGGCGTTCAGTTCCACCCAGAATCCATCGCATCCGAGCACGGCCACGCCCTGCTCAAAAATTTCTTGTCCGAGATGAAAGTTCCCGCATGAGCGACGCTCTGAAACCGCTGATCGGGGCCGCCGCCGACCGGCCCCTGACCCGCGCCGAGGCTGAACAGGCCTTTGGCATTCTGTTTGACGGTGCTGCCACGCCCAGCCAGATCGGTGGGCTGCTGATGGCCATGCGCACCCGGGGCGAAACAGTCGAGGAATACGCCGCCGCCGCCGCTGTCATGCGCGCCAAATGCAACGCAGTCCAAGCGCCCGAGGGCGCGATGGACATCGTCGGCACTGGCGGAGACGGCAAAGGCACTCTGAACATCTCGACCGCAACCGCTTTTGTGGTTGCCGGCGCCGGGGTGACAGTAGCTAAGCACGGAAACCGCAACCTCAGCTCGAAATCCGGGGCCGCTGACGCGCTGGGGCAGCTGGGGATCAACGTTATGGTCGGCCCGGAAACCGTTGAAAAGGCGCTGCAAGAGGCCGGGATCGGGTTCATGATGGCCCCGATGCACCACCCGGCGATCGCCCATGTCATGCCGACACGGCAAGAGCTTGGGACTCGCACGATCTTCAATATTCTTGGCCCGCTGACCAACCCCGCAGGCGTCAAACGGCAACTGACCGGCGCGTTTAGCCGCGATCTGATCCGCCCGATGGCTGAGACTTTGGGTCTGCTGGGCGCCGACCGCGCCTGGTTGGTACATGGATCCGACGGAACGGATGAGTTGACCATCACCGGCGTAAGCTGGGTTGCCGCGCTAGAGGATGGACGCGTCAAAGAGGTCGAATTGCACCCCGAGGACGCTGGCCTGCCGGTTCACCCTTTCGAGGACATCTTGGGTGGCACCCCCGAAGAAAACGCGGTTGCGTTCCGGGCGTTGCTGGACGGCCAGCCCTCGGCCTATCGGGATGCGGTTTTGCTGAATGCCGCAGCCGCGCTGGTGGTTGCGGATGCAGCCTCGGACCTCAAGGAAGGGGTTGCCAAGGCAGCCGAGAGCATCGATAGCGGAAACGCGAAAGACAAAATTGCCATTGTGGCCCGTATTACTCAGGAGGCCGCATGACCGGGACGGTACTGGATAAAATCAAAGCCTACAAGCTTGAGGAAGTTGCATCAGATAAGACGTATAAATCGCTGGAAACGCTCGAAGAAGAAGCGCGAGAAGCCGGTGAGACACGCGGGTTTACTGCAGCCATTCAAACCGCTGCCCGCACAGGGTATGGCCTGATTGCAGAGATCAAGAAAGCCAGCCCATCCAAGGGCCTGATCCGTCCCGATTTTGACCCACCCGCCTTGGCCAAAGCCTATGCGGAGGGTGGGGCCACTTGTCTGTCCGTATTGACCGACACACCCAGCTTTCAGGGCAACAAACCGTTCCTAACAGCTGCGCGTGCCGCCTGTTCGCTGCCTGCACTGCGCAAGGATTTCATGTATGACCCCTATCAGGTGGTCGAAGCGCGTGCACTGGGGGCAGATTGTATCCTTATCATCATGGCCTCAGTCGAGGACGCTCAGGCCGCAGAGTTGGAACAGACCGCTTTCGACTGGGGCATGGACGTTCTGATCGAGGTGCATGACGAGGAAGAGCTTGAGCGTGCGACCGGCCTTAAAAGCCCTCTGATCGGGATAAACAACCGCAATCTCAAGACGTTCGAGACAACTCTTGATACCACCCGTCGCTTGTCAAAACTGGTGCCTGGCGATCGCACTATTGTCTGCGAAAGCGGTCTAAGCACCCCCGACGACCTTTCAGATATGGCCCGCTATGGAGCGCGCAGTTTCCTGATCGGCGAAAGCCTGATGCGTCAAGACGACGTCGCCTCGGCTACGCGCCACCTGCTGGCCAATCCTCTCATCCCCGGAGTGATGTGATGCCCCTAACTCATTTCGATGCACAGGGTCAGGCGCATATGGTCGACGTGTCCGAAAAGGCGGTTACAGACCGGGTCGCCGTTGCTGCCGGACACATTAAAATGGCGCAGGAAACCTTTGATTTGATATCAGAAGGCCGGGCAAAGAAGGGCGATGTTCTGGGCGTGGCCCGACTGGCCGGAATCATGGGCGCCAAGAAAACGCCGGACCTTATCCCACTATGTCACCCGCTGCCTGTCACCAAGGTCGCGGTTGAACTGACGTTGGACCCGGACTTGCCCGGTGTGCAGATTGAGGCGACCGTCAAGACCTCGGGCCAGACGGGCGTCGAGATGGAAGCGTTGACGGCCGCCTCGACCGCCGCCTTGACCGTCTATGACATGACCAAGGCTGTGGACAAAGCGATGGAGATCGGCGGCATTCGCGTATTGCTGAAAGATGGTGGTAAATCAGGGCGATACGAGGCGTCATGATCTCAGTCGAAGACGCCCGCGCGCTGCTGTTCAAGCTGGTTTCGCCCCTGCCCTCCAAAACCGTTTCCTTGGCCGACTCTGCAGGCCGGTGCCTCGCCGCTGACGTCGTTGCCACACGGGATCAACCACCCTTTGCGGCCTCGTCGATGGATGGTTACGCGGTCAAAGCCGCAGAGGTCGAACTGCACGCCATGTTCAAGGTCGTCGGCGAAGCAGCAGCTGGGCGGCGGTTTCAAGGCACAGTGGGTCCGGGACAAGCCGTGCGCATCTTTACCGGCGCACCCGTTCCTGACGGAGCCGATTTCGTCGTGATCCAAGAGGACACAGACCGACGCGACGATCTGTTAACCATCACCGACGAGCCGGGGGAAAAGACCAACATCCGCCCCGCCGGGGTCGACTTCAAAAGCGGCACAAAAATAAGCGCACCCAGACAGTTGCGACCCGAAGATGTTGCGCTGATGGCCGCAATGAACATCGCGGAAGTACCCGTTACGCGAAAACCAGTCGTCGCGCTGATCTCGACCGGAGACGAATTGGTCTTGCCGGGCGAGATCCCCGGACCAGATCAAATCATCGCGTCCAATACATTCGGCCTGAAGGCACTGCTAGAGAAGACCGGAGCACATGTGCGAGTCCTGCCGATAGCGTGCGACACGCAATCGTCTCTGGAAACCGCGTTTGGTTTGGCTGAAGGGGCCGATCTGGTCGTGACGATCGGTGGCGCATCGGTCGGTGATTACGACTTGGTCTCTGATGTCTCAAGCAATTTGGGGATGGACCGCGCCTTCTACAAAATCCGGATGCGTCCCGGGAAGCCTCTGATGGCCGGACGATTAGGGCAAAGCGCGATGATTGGGCTGCCGGGAAATCCTGTGAGTGCAATGGTTTGCGGCTATCTCTTCCTTGTTCCGATGATCCGCCGGATGTTGGGAATTGAAGAGGTTCTTCAACCCTTCCGCACTGCAAAACTGGCGGCCGACATCAGCCAGAACGGGCCACGTGAACACTACATGCGCGCCGTTTTGGACCATGAAGGCATCCGCGCCTGCGATGATCAGGACAGTTCGCTGCTAAGCGTTCTAGCACAAGCCAACGCCCTGTTAGTGCGCCCGCCCGATGACCCTGCGCGCTCGGCTGGGGACGAGGTTCAGTACCTGCCGATCTGATGCGCCAAAACCATTGACACAAAACGTGAACATGCGTAGAACAAAAGAAAACGCATGACCGACGAGGTGTGAGCAATGCTGACCAAGAAGCAGTTGGATTTGTTGGAATTCATCCACAAACGCGTTCAAGCGGATGGTGTTCCCCCCAGTTTTGACGAGATGAAGGCGGCGCTGGACCTGCGGTCCAAGTCCGGCATCCACAGATTGATCACCGCGCTCGAGGAACGCGGCTTTATTCGTCGCCTCGCCCACCGCGCCCGTGCGATTGAGATTGTGAAACTGCCCGAAAGCCTTGGGGGTGAGCCTACGGCCGCATTCAAGCCGCGTGTGATCGAAGGCGACAGGCCCGATGGCCCGCGCCCAGCCAATTTTGACCCCGTGACCGTTGACGCAATGGAATTGCCCGTCATGGGTCGCATCGCCGCCGGTGTCCCGATTGAGGCGATCAGCCATGTCTCGCACCGTGTTGCAGTGCCGGGCACAATGGTCTCTGGCAAGGGTGAGCATTACGCGCTTGAGGTGCGGGGTGATTCCATGATCGACGCCGGAATCAATGACGGGGACGTCGTGGTGATCCGAGAAACCTCGGTCGCGGATAATGGCGATATCGTCGTGGCGCTGGTCGAAGATCAGGAAGCCACGCTAAAGCGGTTTTTCCGGCGTGGGCATGCGATTGCGCTTGAGGCCGCGAACCCCGCCTACGAAACCCGAGTGCTGTCCGAGGACAAGGTCAAGGTACAAGGCCGGTTGGTCGGCCTGATCCGAAGCTACTGAGCCCGTTTGTCGCCGCGTGTTTTCGGAGACCACAGCCGGTCTCCGACAATCTTTCGGCTGGTCATGACCTTACTTCCAGACAGGGCAAGACTGCCGGTTTGTAACAGCCGCGCAGGATCATAGAGATCACAGTCCCCCTTCAGATCAACCTCCACGGCAGCAATCACGATCTGGTTCGACGTGCAGTCCCCAAAACCCGAGGCTGCTCGTTTTCCCGTCAGGTGAATCAGCTCTTTCCCGCGCCATGAATACCGCTGGATCGCACTCGGTTCAGGCCAACGCGCCGCGGCATTGGGCTGCCCCACCCCGTCCCCATCGTTTTCCAGCCAGACCGTCGCAATAAATCCGCTGCCTTTTTCCTTGCTCAGCGCGCGGCCTTGATCGGTCATGACGCCCACCAGCCCGCCTGAATCAGCAATCAGAACCTCGGGGCGTTGGCCTTGCCCCCACAGCAAAAAGGCAGCCGCCACGGCGCTGACCCCCAGCCATCTTGAACGCCCTTGCCAAAGGGCGATCCACAACGCTCCACATGCACAGAGAGGCAGCACGTAACCGGGCGGGCTTGCGACATGACCAACGGCGCCCTCCAACCCCGAGACCCGTTCGGACACCAGCAATATCCACTCCAGCCCCAGCCCCATCACCCCCAGCGCCAGTGAGTCCAGCCCGAAGGGGGCCAGCAAGGCCGCAACCACCGCGGCTGGCACCACAACCATGCCCATAACCGGCACGGACAGCATGTTTGCCACCAGCCCATAGTGCGACATCGTGTTGAAATGCGCAGCACCGATCGGCGCCGTCGCCAGCCCGGCAATGGCAGAGGACAGGAACAGCCCAGCTACTGGTTTCAACCATTTGGGTCCGGGTAGCTGGCCGACATCGCGCAATTGGCCGAAGACGGCCACCAAAGCGGTGGTGGCAGCAAAGGACATCTGAAAACCGGGGATCAACAGCGATTCCGGCCTCAGAATCAATACGATCAGCGCGGCAACGGCCACAGCGCGCAACGAGATGGCCCGACGGTCGATCAGTACCGCCCCCAGCATGACGCTGGCCATGACAAAGGCACGCTCGGTCGCAACGCTACCGCCTGACAGCATCAGATAGACCGTCGCCGCTATCAGCGCCCCGATCGCGGCCAGTTTGCGCACAGGCCATCTGAGCGCCAAGACGGGCACTGCTGACAGGCCGATACGGAGCGCAAGATACACAAAGCCCGTCAACAGCCCCATATGCAGGCCCGAAATGGCCAGAAGATGCGCCAGGTTGGATGCACGCAGGGACTCCAACGTGCTCTGACCCATACCGCTGCGATCTCCGGTGGTGACGGCTGCGGCGAAACCTCCGACCTCACCAGGCAGGATGGATCGGACATGCCCGGATATCGCCATACGCCACGCTGTGATCTGCACCCCTTCGGGATTTGCTGCGGCAATCGTCAGGACCGGTACGCGTGTATATCCCACCGCGCCGAGGCTTTGAAACCATGCATGGCGGCGAAAGTCGAAACCACCGGGCTCCACCGGACCTTGCGGTGGCGACAGATGCCCTGTGGTCATGATGCGCTGCCCCGGTTCGATCTGCGCCACTGGGCCATGTAGCGAGAGCCGGACGCGCTGCGGCCGACGATCCTTGGGCACATCCCCTATCCGCACCCGATCCAATGTCACCCGCAGCGCATCCGACGCAGAGCGGTCAATGGCGACGACCCGCCCCTCGACCGGGCCATAGTATCGCCACGACAAAACCGGCTCTGCCACCGTATGGGCGCGGATACCGGCCAGTATGAACCCGACCGCGATCAGCGCCCCCCCGATTGCCAACGAGGCCCAGCCGGATCGTGCCTTGCGGGCTAACCCCCAAGCCGCAAGAACGACCGCGCCGAGACAGACGTAGACTTGCCAAGCCGGTTCGAACCGGAGCGAGAAATACAGACCGATCCCCATCGCCAGACACACAGGAGACCATGGAAACAGGTACCCGGTCTGGTTCAGCAATGCGGCTTCGACCCGGGCCAGAACACGCATGGTTGCCCCCGTCCCTCAGCCTCGTTAGACAGGCGCCAAACTATGCCCGACACGGTTACCAAAAGGTTAATCCACACAATGTCCGATCAGGTCGTCACCCGTTTCGCCCCCTCGCCCACCGGTTTTCTACATATCGGCGGCGCGCGCACCGCGCTGTTTAATTGGCTTTATGCCCGTGGCCGCGGTGGCAAGTTCCTGCTGCGGATCGAGGACACCGACCGCGAGCGCTCGACCCCCGAGGCGACGGCAGCCATCCTGCAAGGTATGGCGTGGCTGGGTCTGGACCATGATGGCAATGTAATCAGCCAGTTCGAGGGCGCGGCGCGTCATGCCGAAGTGGCCAACCAGCTGCTGGCCGAGGGCAAGGCGTATAAATGCTTTGCCACCCAAGATGAAATCGCCGCCTTCCGCGAACAAGCGAAGGCCGAGGGCAAATCGACCCTGTACCGCAGCCCCTGGCGCGACGCCGACGCCGCGACCCATCCAGACGCACCTTTTGTGGTCCGCATCAAGGCCCCGCAGGACGGCGCGACCGTGATCCGCGATCAGGTTCAGGGGGACGTGACCATCCGCAATGATCAGTTGGATGACATGATCCTGCTGCGCTCGGACGGGACACCGGTTTATATGCTGGCCGTGGTGGTGGACGATCACGATATGGGTGTGACCCACGTGATCCGGGGCGACGACCACCTGAACAACGCAGCGCGTCAGATGATGATCTATCAGGCCATGGGCTGGGACGTTCCGGTCTGGGCCCATATCCCGCTTATCCATGGGCCCGACGGCAAGAAACTGTCGAAACGCCACGGCGCGTTGGGCGCTCAGGAGTATCAGGCCATGGGCTATCCTGCGGCCGGCATGCGCAACTATCTGGCGCGTCTGGGCTGGAGTCACGGCGATGACGAGTTTTTCACCGACGCACAGGCGAAGGAATGGTTCGATCTGGACGGGATCGGCAAAAGCCCGGCCCGGTTCGATCTGAAAAAGCTAGAAAATCTGTGCGGGCAACATATCGCTATCTCGGACGATGCTGCACTGCGGCAGGAAATCGAAACTTACCTTGATGCGGCCCAATTGCCAGCGCTAACCGATACACAATCGAGTGATCTAGAACGTGCGATGTATTGCCTCAAGGATCGGGCCCGCACCTTCCCGGAACTGCTTGAAAAGGCCCATTTTGCCCTGACTTCCCGCCCCATCCAACCAGATGAGAAAGCGGCCAAGGCGCTGGCATCAGTATCCGATGGTATACTGAATGAATTGACGCCGCAGTTGCAAAATGTTAGCTGGTCGCGGAGCGAACTGGAGGAAGCCTTGAATTCCTTTGCGGAAGCCAAGGGCGTCAAGTTCGGCAAGCTGGCGGGGCCGTTGCGCGCCGTCCTGGCGGGTCGGGCCGTAACTCCTTCGGTTTTTGACATGATGCTTGTGCTGGGCCAGGAGGAAACTCTGGCGCGGCTATCTGATGCAGCGAACTAAACCCGATCTTCACATTTGGGTAACGCTGCTCCGCTAACACCCGGACTGCGCGCGTGCGCGCATCCGTTGCCCGCAGGATCGGACAGCGTTCCGTTTTGCGCAAGATTGAGGAAGGGAAAATATGACCGACAGCAACAAATCAGCCACTCTTACCGTGCATGGCGAAACATATGAGCTGCCGATTCATTCGCCGACTGCCGGGCCTGATGTAATCGATATCCGCAAGCTGTACGGCACTGCGGGTGTGTTCACCTATGACCCCGGCTTCACCTCGACCGCCAGCTGTGACAGCACAATCACTTATATTGATGGCGAAAAAGGTGAACTGCTGCACCGTGGCTATCCGATTGACCAGCTGGCAGGCAAATCCCACTTCCTCGAGGTTTGCTACCTGCTGCTGTACGGAGAGCTGCCGACCGCGCCCGTTCTGGAAAAATTCGAATCCACCATCACGCGTCACACCATGCTGCACGAGCAGATGCAGTATTTCTACCGTGGATTCCGTCGCGATGCGCACCCGATGGCGATCATGGTTGGTGTCGTCGGCGCAATGTCGGCCTTCTATCACGATTCAACCGATATCTCGGACCCTCATCAGCGCGAGGTTGCCTCGCATCGCCTGATCGCCAAGATGCCGACCATCGCGGCCTGGGCATACAAATATCACACCGGTCAGCCTTTCGTATATCCGCGAAACGATCTGGACTATGCGTCGAACTTTCTGCGCATGTGCTTTAGCGTCCCGGCCGAGGAATATGAGGTGAACCCGATCCTCAGCCGCGCGATGGACCGCATCTTTACTCTCCACGCCGATCACGAGCAGAACGCCTCGACCTCGACCGTGCGTCTGGCCTCAAGCTCGGGTGCCAACCCGTTTGCCTGTATTGCGGCTGGCATCGCCTGCCTGTGGGGCCCTGCCCATGGTGGTGCGAACCAGGCATGTCTGGAGATGCTGGAAGAAATTGGCTCGGTCGAAAACATCCCCGAATACATCGCCCGCGCCAAGGACAAAAACGATCCGTTCCGTCTGATGGGCTTTGGCCACCGCGTCTACAAGAACTTTGACCCGCGCGCCAAGGTGATGAAACAGTCCGCCGACGAAGTGCTGGATCTGCTGGGTATCGAAGACAACCCGAAGCTGCAGGTTGCCAAGGCGTTGGAAAAGCAGGCTCTGGAAGATCCGTATTTTGCCGAGAAAAAGCTGTTCCCGAACGTGGACTTCTATTCGGGCATCATCCTCGAGGCGATGGGCTTCCCGACCTCGATGTTCACGCCGATCTTTGCCCTGTCGCGCACCGTGGGCTGGGTCAGCCAGTGGAAAGAGATGATCGCCGATCCGCAGAACAAGATCGGTCGTCCGCGTCAGCTGTATCTGGGCGAGACCACCCGCGACTACGTCGATATCGAAAACCGCTGATATACCCTATCGACAAAGTAAAACCCCGCTACCTGGCGGGGTTTTTCAATTTGACAGCACCCGCTCAGTGGGCGAAATCGGGACGTTTCCACCTATTTCGGCATGACCTTTCTCAGCGCTTTGATCGCGTCGTCCATTTTCTTTTTCGCATCACCGACCTTTTTGTGCAGCGCGCCGATTTTGGCCGCAACTTTGGACAGCTCTATCGTCGCCGGGCCCATCGCCGAGACATTGCCGCCCTTGATGATGTCATTGTATTTCGACAGGTCCTTGTTGGCCTTATCCAATTCTTGTTGTGATTTATGATAGACCGCCGTTGCGGCTTGCATCTTCTTCGCGGCTGCTTCGATTTCCTTGGGGGTACCCATATTTTCCTCCTCAATAGTAACCTCAGCCTCTGGAGATATAGGGGCAGCCACGAGATATCTAGGCGTGTTTCACCGTATGGCCAAAACTTAATATTCCCGTAAAAACAGGCGTCTAAAGGCCTATGTTTCGCCTCAGAAAAACCACGACCTTTTGGGTTCAAAACAGAGCGAGCTGATCGCCCGGCTGCGCTGGCCTGGCGAACAGGTCGCTCCGCAGAGGCGGCATGTATGTCGCAAGGCCAAGCCGTTTTACAGCCAAAGCAAATCGCTTTGCGATCAACCCGGCATACTCGCCCTCACCGCGCATCCGGTGGCCCCAGCGCGGGTCGTAGTCCCGACCGCCATGCATCTCGCGCAGTTTGGACATGACCTTTTCCGCGCGTGCGGGTTCGTGGTCGTGCAACCACTCTTGCCACAAGGTGGTCACCTCCCGCGGAAGACGCAGCATGATCCAGCTTGCCGCATCCGCACCTGCGTCCCGGCCAGCCTCCAGCAGCGCCTCCAATTCATGATCGGTCAGGCCCGGAACCAGGGGTGAGGTCATGACCCGCACTGGCACCCCTGCCCCGGTCAACCGGTGAATGGCCGCCAGACGGCGGTTCGGTGACGGCGCGCGTGGCTCCATCCGGCGGGACAGATCGGCGTCCAGAGTGGTCAGCGAAATTCCAACCCGCACCAATCCGTCCTGCGCCATCTCTGCCAGGATATCCAGATCGCGTTCGATCAGGGCCCCTTTGGTAACGATCCCAATAGGATGCCGGAAGTCCCGCAATACGGACAGACATTCCCGCGTGATCCTCAAATCCCGCTCAATCGGTTGATACGGGTCCGTATTTGTCCCCAGCGCAATGGTTGCCACCTTGTAACGCGGCGATGAAAGCTCTTTACGCAAGACAGCAGCCGCATTAGGCCGCGCGATCAGGCGGGTTTCAAAATCCAACCCCGGAGACAGCCCGAGATAGGCATGAGACGGGCGGGCAAAGCAGTAGACGCAGCCGTGCTCACACCCCCGATACGGGTTGATCGAGCGGTCAAACGGCAGATCGGGCGACCGGTTATAGGTGATAAGACTGCGCGCGACTTCTGTTCGCACTTCGGTGCGCAGGGGCAGCAGATCTTCCTCAAGCTCCCACCCATCCGTGCAGGTCACGGTCTCGAATTGTTCGAACCGGCCTGCTGCGTTGGTTGCGACACCGCGGGCTCGGACATGCGGTCGCGACATATTTTGTTTCCCTTTTGTTCTCACTCTCAAATTAGGCTCGAACCGCCGAAATCGCAAGGCCTGGTTACCATCCCGCAAGAGTTTTCAAACCTTTGCACCGCCCCTCGATTTGACTGAAACCTGAAACCAATTCAGGATGATCTTGCGGGAAATGACGTCGAGTTGATTGAGATTTTGCCGTATAGGTCGGTCTCGGAACCGCCAAGGTCGCAATCGTAACAGTCTGGATGCGACGTTTTGGCCAAAACGGAAAAAATGCCACCAACGGGCGCTATGCCCGCACAGCCCTAGGGAAACGCCCCATGTCCGATGAAGAAGACATCGTCCTGTCCGAACTGAACGACGACGAACTTGTCGAACAGATGTTCGACGACCTGTACGACGGTCTGAAAGAAGAGATTGAAGAAGGTGTGAACATCCTGCTGGAACGCGGATGGACCCCTTACGACATCCTGACCAAGGCGCTGGTTGGCGGTATGACCATCGTGGGCCACGACTTCCGCGACGGCATCCTGTTTGTTCCCGAAGTTCTGCTGGCCGCAAATGCGATGAAGGGCGGCATGGCCATCCTGAAGCCGCTGCTGGCCGAAACCGGCGCACCCCGCGTCGGCAAAATGGTGATCGGAACCGTGAAGGGCGACATCCACGACATCGGCAAGAACCTGGTGTCCATGATGATGGAAGGCGCCGGCTTCGAGGTGGTCGATATCGGCATCAACAACCCGGTCGAGAACTATCTGGAAGCGCTGGAAACCGAAAAGCCCGATATTCTGGGCATGTCGGCCCTGCTGACCACGACCATGCCCTACATGAAGGTTGTGATCGACACGATGGTTGAGCAAGGCCTGCGCGAAGAATACATCGTTCTGGTCGGCGGCGCGCCCCTCAACGAAGAGTTCGGCAAAGCGATCGGCGCCGACGGCTATTGCCGTGACGCAGCCGTCGCCGTGGAAATGGCAAAGGACTTCGTCTCGCGCAAGCATAACCAGCTGGCGGGTTGATCGGACCTACACTCCGAATTCAAGGCCGTCCGGCAACCGGGCGGCTTTTTTTATTCAACACCCAAGGCCCATGGGGGTGACATGACACAGGAACGGGTTCCCGATGACAGCAGCCTGACCACGGATGGCTATCAAAGCCACTCGGAACAAGGGCGTATCCTTTTGCTGGCTTGCGGCGCACTGGCCCGCGAGATTCTGGACCTCAAGAAGCGCAACGGCTGGGATCACATGGCCCTGACCTGCCTGCCCGCCATCCTGCACGTCCACCCCGAACGGATCACACAGGCCGTGCAAGAAGCGGTGGCCAAGCACCGCGACCAATATGACGCGGTCTATGTGGTCTATGCCGATTGCGGCACCGGTGGCCTGCTGCAAAAAGCATGCGCCGAGTTAGACGTCGAAATGATCAAAGGCCCGCATTGCTATTCCTTTTTCGAAGGCAATGACATCTTTGATGCACGGGGCGAGGATGAAACGACCGCCTTTTACCTGACCGATTTCCTGGCTCGGCAATTCGATGCCTTCGTCTGGAAACCTCTGGGCCTCGACCGCCACCCCGAGCTGCGGGATATGTATTTCGGCAATTACACCAAACTGGTCTATCAAGCCCAGACCGACGACCCTGCTTTGACCGCGCGCGCCAAGGACTGCGCCGACCGCATGGGGCTGACGTTCGAGCGGCGCTTTACCGGCTATGGAGATCTGGAGACGACACTGGCGGATTGGGCCAAGCGCGGCTAAGGCCCGTCAGGCGTTTTCCTGCGCCACCTCGCGGATGCGCTCGATCATAGCACGCAAACCGTTGGACCGTTGTGCTGACAGGTGATCGTTCAAGCCCAGTCGCGCCAGCTCTCCGCCTGCGTCTACCTTGGGCACATCAGCGACGGGCAGACCGTTGTACAAAGACCGCAACACCGCAATCAGGCCCCGCACGATCAGCGCATCGCTATCCCCATCGAAGTGAAAAACGCCACCTTCGATCACTGGGTGCAGCCAGACTTGGCTGGCGCAGCCATGCACCTTTGTGGCAGGCACTTTCAGGGCATCTTCCAGCGGCTCCATTGCCTTGCCCTGCTCAATCACATGGCGGTACCGGTCTTCCCAGTCCTCCAGAAACTCGAAATCCTCGACGATTTCTTCAAAGGCAGGCGTTGCCATAGTGCGACGGTCCTTTCATTGCATTCACATTCGTGACCTATGCCGCCGACCCCGGCCTGTCCAGACCCGGTTTGGGTTTTCAAAGCAAGGAATTTGCGCTAGGCCAGTGCGGGAAATACCGCTCAGAGCTTTGGATCCATGCAAAAAACACTGTCTGTTCTTCTGGTCGCTACACTTACCTTGTCGGCTTGCAGCGGGTGGCGCGACTCGCGCGCGAATCCAAGCAACTGGTTTGGGTCCAGCACATCGACGCCTGCACCGACCGAAACAGCGGCCTACGACCCAAATGCGCTGGTGCCCCAACAGCGCGAGCGCGTAAGGCTGTTTGGACGCCCGGAACCCGAGGACAACAGCGTACCCATCGCGCGCATTGACCAGTTGCGCATTGATCCCACACCCGGCGGCGCGATCATCTTCGTATCCGGAACGGCCGCGCGGCAAGGCGCGTTTGGAGCCCAGCTTGTCCCTGTTGAGAGCGAAGAAAACGCGAAGAACGGCGTTTTGGAGTACACGTTCCGCGTCAGCTACCCAAGCTATGCGACCAATCAGGGGACAGATCGTTCGCGCAAAGTGACGGACGCCACCAACGTGACACAGGATGATCTGGCTAATATCCGGCTAGTGCGGGTCATAGGTCAGCAAAACGCGCTGGAATCGCGGCGTCGATAAGCCTCTTACAAAGCCACGACTTTGACGGTCTGGCCTTGTGCAGCCAGGGCAATCTTACCCTCGCACAGCTTCAGGGCATCTTCACCGAACACTTCGAAACGCCAACCCGACATCGCTGGCAAATCTCGCTCGCCCGAGGCTATCTGATCCAGTTCTGAGCTGGTTGCGATCAGCTTGGCCGCCACGCCCGAGCTTTCGGTCTTGGATTTTAGCAACACGCGCAGCAGATCGGCGAGGGCTGGATTAACCTTTAGTTTGTCGCGGCTGTTATCCACACGCGGCATCTGTTCGGGAGGGCAGTTCACACCCTTTTTGACAGCCGCCAGAATACCTTCGGCAATCGCGCCCTTGCGCGCTTCGCGCAGCAGAAGGCGCGATCCGCCCAGATCAGAAGGCGACTTGGGCTTGGTCGAGGCCAGCTCGATCAGCGCGTCATCCTTGAACACCCGGCTGCGCGGGACATTGTTTTGCTGCGCATAGGCCTCGCGGAAATGCGCCAGTTCCCGGACGACTGCCAGAAACTTGGCCGAGTTCGTGCGGGTCTTGACCCGCTTCCACGCGTCTTCCGGGCGAATGTCATAGGTATCTGAATGGGTGAGCGTCCGCAGTTCTTCAGCCACCCAATGGCTGCGCTGGGTCTTTTTCAATTCTTTCGCGAGATGCTCATAGATCTGCCGCAGATGAGTCACATCAGCCAAAGCATAGGTCTTTTGCGCATCAGACAGCGGACGGCGCGACCAGTCGGTAAAGCGCGAGGTCTTGTCCACCCCCTGTTTGCAGATCTTGCGCACCAAGGTTTCATACCCGACCTGCTCACCAAACCCGCAGACCATCGCAGCAACCTGCGTGTCAAACAGAGGCGTGGGAAAGACATTTGCTTCGACCCAGAAAATCTCAAGGTCCTGACGAGCGGCGTGAAACACCTTGACCACGCCCTCGTTTCTGAACAGGTCGTATAGTGGTTCCAGCGACAGACCCTCGGCCAGAGGATCGACCAGCACCGCGCTGTCTTCACCCGAGGATGGGACGGCAAGCTGAACCAGACAGAGTTTCGAATAGTACGTGCGCTCGCGCAGGAATTCGGTGTCTATTGTCACATAGTCATGGCTTGCGGCGGCCTCGCAGAAATCGGCCAGCTCTTGCGTCGTTGTCAGGGTCTTCATGCGCGGTCGTGTTCTTGCTCTTGTTCTTCTTGGTGACTGCCCGTCGCTTTCATACCGATCCGAGCGCTTGTGCAGACCATAGGCCGAATAACACGGGCGTGTAAATCACCCTGCACAGATCATGGCAGCAACACTGGTGTCCGATCACCGCTCGCATAACGTCGAAGCACAGCGGGATAGAGCTTGTGTTCGCAAACCAGCACACGCGCGGCCAAAGCTTCGGGCGTATCGTTAGCGTCAATCTGCACACGGGCCTGACCCAGGATCGGGCCGTCATCCAGTGCCGCCGTCACCTCATGCACCGAGCATCCGTGTTCGGCATCGCCTGCCTCGATCGCGCGGGCATGGGTGTTCAGACCCTTGTATTTCGGCAACAGTGAAGGGTGGATGTTCAGCATCCGGCCCTGAAACCGCGATACGAAATCACCGGTCAGAACACGCATGAATCCCGCCAAACAGACAATATCGGGCCCCGCGGCCTCGAGCGGTTTCAGCAGCTCCGCCTCGAACGCAGCGCGGTCACCTTTGAACGGGCGATGATCTATTGCCGCAGTTGGAATGCCCCGCTCGGCGGCCTTTTTCAAACCGCCCGCTTCCGGATCGTTGGCCAGAACCAGGCAGGGTCGCGCGGGATGATCTCCGGCCATGGAATCAACCAGCGACACCATGTTGGACCCCCCGCCCGAGATCAGGATGGCGACGCGCTTGTGACTCACAGCAGTTTGCCAGAGTAAGCCACGCCGGGCGCGTCAGTGACAGTGCCAATACGCGAGACAGTTTCGCCGGCTTCGACCAGCAGAGCAGCCAGATCATCGGCGCGGTCTTCGGCACAGACGACGATCATGCCAATGCCACAGTTAAAGGTTTTGAGCATCTCGGCTTCGGCAATCCCGCCGGTCTCGGCCATCCAACGGAAGACGGGCGGCAAATCCCAAGCGTTCAAGTCGATCTGAGCGCCCAACCCCTCGGGCAGGACACGCGGCAAGTTTTCGGTCAGGCCTCCGCCGGTAATATGGGCCAGCGCGTGAACGCCCCCTGCCCGGATCGCTTGCAGCGCCTGTTTGACATAAAGACGCGTGGGCGTCAGCAGTGCCTCGCCCAGCGTACCGTCGCTAAACGGCGACTCGGCGTCCCATCCCAGCCCAGAAATCTCGACCAGTTTGCGCACCAGAGAGTAGCCGTTGGAATGCACCCCGTTCGAGGCCAGCCCCAGCAGCACATCCCCCTGCTGCACACCTGCGGGCAGATGCGCGCCACGCTCCATCGCGCCGACCGAGAACCCTGCCAGATCGAAATCACCATCAGGGTACATGCCGGGCATTTCTGCCGTCTCACCACCGATCAGGGCGCAGCCAGACTGCACGCAACCTTCAGCAATGCCTTCAATGATCCGAGCGGCCGTGTCGGTGTCCAGCTTGCCGGTGGCGAAATAGTCGAGGAAAAACAGCGGTTCAGCGCCTTGACAAATCAGGTCGTTGACGCACATGGCCACCAGATCAATGCCCACACCGTCAACCACGCCGGTATCAATGGCGATGCGAAGCTTGGTGCCCACGCCATCGGTCGCGCCGACTAGAATCGGGTCGGTGTAGCCTGCGTCCCTGAGATCGAACAGAGCACCAAATCCGCCCAACCCGCTCATCACACCGGAACGGTTGGTCCGCTTGGCCGCAGGCTTGATCCGGTCAACTAGAGCGTTGCCTGCATCAATATCAACACCCGCGTCCGCATAGGTGATTCCGTTCTTGCCCGCTGTCATGGCCAACCCCTCATGAATGGTTCCCGCGCGGGTTAGTCGATTGTGGAAGATGTTGCAACGGTCAGGCTTGACGCGGGCGTTCACCGTGATACTCAAAGCGCTCAGGCGGGCCTGTAGCTCAATTGGTTAGAGCAGAGCGCTCATAACGCTTTGGTTGCGGGTTCAAGTCCTGCCGGGCCTACCAAAATCTGCCATAACTGGATACGAAGCCGAGCGGTCATAGATACTTCCTGACCGCAAACACCAGGCCTTGCCTCTGGGTTTCAATAGTTCAGAGCGCGATAGTGTAAAAACTCACAGACTTCATAAAACGAGTCGCAGGGTTCAAACCAGCCCATGGCCACAGCGCCAATACCAACAACAAAAAACCAATTCACAGCAACCACCTCGCCTTGAAAAGCGACACCCGACACCCACAACCTCAAATATTAACTGAACTTTAATACACTCAGAGTCCCACCGTCTCTAACGGAATTCCCCATAGCGCGTTCATTTTGCGTTAATATATACACAATTTGACAGGTTTTGGCTACTTTGTTCTTGAATTCGAATAAGATGGCTTGATCTCTTAGTCTCTAGACAGGGCCATATGACCCGATTCCGTCGCGCCAAACGCTATTGGAACTTCTAGCGCGCGATGATGATATCCGCGCTCAGCCCGCCAAGCCTTTCACTCTTTCCCAGCCGCAATACACCACCATGCGCGCGGGCGATATCAGCGACGATCGCCAGCCCTAGACCCACGCCGCTGCCCTTGTTCTGGTTGCGTGCCGGATCAAGCCGCGAAAACGGCTTCACCGCTTCGGTCCGATCTTCAGGCGCGATGCCGGGGCCATCATCCTCGACCCGGATTCGCAAAGTTTTGGCGGTCAACGAGAGGCTCAATTCGGCCTTGTTGCCATAGCGCACAGCATTGCCAATCAGGTTTTCGACTGCCCGCCGGATCGCGGTCGGACGCAGCATGGCCTGCCCTTCCCCATCGGTTGCAACCAAACGCGCGTCGTAACCCGCGCGCTGTGCGTCATCAACAATCACTTGCAGCAAATGGCGCGGATCAACCTGTTCCGGAGCACCCTCGGCTGCTCCGCGCGAGAATTCGAGGAACGCATCCAGCAGCAACTGCATCTCGTCTACATCCTTTTGCAGAGGTGCGGCTTCATCTTCGGGCAGCATCGACAATCCCAGCTTGAGCCGGGTCAGAGGTGTACGCAGATCGTGGCTTACACCGGACAACATCAGGGTGCGCTGTTCGATTTGCCGCTCGATCCGGGCGCGCATGTCCAAAAACGCGCTTCCCGCGGCGCGTACCTCAATCGCGCCACCTGGCGAATACGGTACCACCCGCCCGCGCCCAAATGCTTGGGCCGCATCCGCCAGGCGGGTGATGGGCCGAAGTTGGTTGCGCATGTATAGAAACGAGATCGTCGTCATGACGACTGCGAAAAATACCATCGTCACGATCAACTGATGTGGTGCGGCCGGGGACAGGCGGCGGCGATCTAGCACCAGTTCGAACGGGCCCAGATCGGTTTGAAGATACAGGCGCGCCTCGTCACCGCTGGGCAAAGCCACCGCCGTCAGTTGTGGCAGCTTGGCGTGTAATTCCGCTGCAACTTGCGGCGCGATAAAATCATACCAGCGCCGCATTCCGACCGCAGGACGTTCATCAATACCCAGAAACCGCGCTTTCATATCCAGGGCAACAAGGTCCTGCCGCATGGCGGCAAGCGCCTGCAACTGCGTCTCAGCCCCCTCCATCGTTTCCAGAATCAGCGTGACTTCGCGCGCCGAGGAGGTGGTCATCTGTGCCGTCACATCCTCAAGGTGTTTTTGCAGAAAGGCGATACCGACCACCAGCAACAAAACTACAACCGGCAACACCAGGATGATGGCCGCCCGCGCGTACAGGCTGCGCGGCATATAGGATTTGAGCCAGGCACTCGACATGCGCTAAACCTAACGGGCTGATCGGACAAGAGAAAGAGCACAGAATGCAGGCCCCCGACGATTTCAATCCACCCGCTGGTCAGGCTTTCGAATTGCAGCCCGGCCTCAGGCGCATTCTGGCCCCGAATCCGTCGCCTATGACCTATCGAGGCACGAACACCTATCTGCTGGGCACGCGGGACTGTGCCGTTATCGACCCAGGCCCCCTCAGCGATGTGCATCTCGAGGCGATTCTGTCCGCCCTGACCCCCAGCCAGCGCATCAGCCATATCATCGTCACGCATACGCATCTGGATCACTCTCCGCTTGCCGCCCCTCTGGCCCTGCGGACCGGCGCGCCGGTTCTGGCCTTTGGCGGCCCCGAGGCCGGGCGCAGCGCTGTGATGCAAGAGCTCGCCCAAAAAGGGCTGACCGGCGGCGGAGAGGGCATCGACACGGCCTTCCGCCCTGATATCGAACTAACCGATGGGCAGGTCATCACGGGCGATGACTGGCAGCTAGAGGTCATTCACACACCAGGCCACCTTGGCAATCATATTGCGCTGGGTTGGGGGCAGACCTGTTTCACCGCAGATCACGTCATGGGGTGGGCGAGTTCCCTGGTTTCGCCACCGGATGGCGACCTGACGGATTTCATGCAAGCCTGTCACCGTCTGCGCGCCGGCGACTGGTCGGTGTTTCACGCCGGGCACGGCGCGCCGATCACCGACCCTGCCGCCCGGTTGGACTGGCTGATCCAACACCGCACAGCGCGTGAGGCCCAGATTCTGTCCGCATTAGAGGATCGTCCCGGCACAGCCCGCCAGCTGGCAGAGAGGATCTACACCGAAACCCCCGCCGCACTGCTTCCGGCCGCGACGCGCAACGTATTTGCTCATCTGGTCGATTTAACAGTCAGATCAATGGCTTCGCCCAAAGGTGTGCTGTCCGTCGAGGCCGAGTTCACCCGATTACCATAAGGCGTAAACTTTTTCGTCATTTGATGCCGATCCCCTCTGGACGGCAAATTTCGGTGTTGTTATACGGCCCTCAGTTCCGGCGTAGCTCAGCGGTAGAGCAGTTGACTGTTAATCAATTGGTCGTAGGTTCGATCCCTACCGCCGGAGCCAAATCCACCTTCAAAACACACAGATTTGGCGCGAAACATTTGCCTTCACGCGGGCCAAGTTTTTTCGTCGAAAAAACTTCACCATCCCCTCTGGACGACAGAGATTGTGATTGCTATACGGCGCGAACCGTTCCGGCGTAGCTCAGCGGTAGAGCAGTTGACTGTTAATCAATTGGTCGTAGGTTCGATCCCTACCGCCGGAGCCATTCTTCCCAAGCGCAGACCTCAACCCGTCAGGGCGTCTTCGAAATCCACGCGCAGGTTGCGTTTCAGAACCTTGCCCGTTGCGTTCAGTGGCAAAGCATCAACAAAGACAACCTTATCCGGCACTTGCCATTTGGCGATCTTGCCGTCGAAAAAGGCCAGCAGTTCTTCCTCGCTCGGCTCTGCGCCGTCGGCTTTCACCGCCACCAATAGGGGGCGTTCGTCCCATTTCGGATGCGGTACCCCGATGACGGCAGCCGTTGCCAGCTTGGGATGGGCAACGGCGATGTTTTCCAGCTCGACCGAGCTGATCCATTCACCGCCCGATTTGATGATGTCTTTGGACCGGTCCCGGATCGTCATATAACCATCCGCATCCAGCGTCGCCACATCGCCCGTGGCAAACCAACCATCCTGCAACAGATCCTGATCCTGCATCTGGAAATAGCTGTCCAACACCCACGGCCCGCGCACCATCAGATCGCCCTGCGTTTCGCCATCGCGCGGCAACTCATTGCCGTCATCGTCCACGATCTTCAACTCGACACCATAACAAGGGCGACCCTGGCTTTCGCGCAGTTTGTGCTGCGCTTCGATCGGCAGTTTCGCATGTTTCGACAGCGGATGGTTGGCAGTACCAAGTGGGCTCATTTCGCTCATGCCCCAGGCGTGGATGGTGTCCACGCCGTAGACCTCGCGGAAGGTCTCGATCATCGACGGTGGGCACGCGGCCCCGCCAATGACCGTGCGTTCCAGAGTTTCCAGTTTGCTGCCCGATTCCTGCGCGTAAGCCAGCAGCCCCTGCCAAATCGTCGGCACACCCATGGCGAGCGTCACTCCATATGTGTCGATCAGCTTGACCAGAGCTTCGCCGTGCAAGTCTGGCCCCGGCAAAACCATGCGCGACCCGGACATCGCGCAGGCATAGGGCGAACCCCAGGCGTTCACATGGAACATCGGCACCACCGGCAACACGACATCCATAGCCGAAAACCCGATAACATCGCGCGTGTTCGAGCCAAAGCTATGCAGCACTGTCGAACGATGAGAATACAGAACACCCTTAGGGTTCCCGGTCGTGCCCGAGGTATAACACAGGCTGGACGCGGTATTTTCATCAAAGCTGGGCCAATCAAACCCGGCATCCCCGGTCTCGATAAACTCATCATAGAACTGAACACCCGGCACCTGCGCGATCGCATCCTCGTTGCGCGGGCCCATCAGCACGAAATGCTGCACTTCGGTCAGATGCGAATGCAGCGCGGCGACCAGAGGGATAAACGTTGCATCAAAGAACAGCACCCGGTCCTGCGCGTGGTTGATGATATAGGTCAGCTGCTCAGGGAACAGACGGGGGTTGATCGTGTGGCACACGAACCCGGCGCCTGAGGTGCCATAGTAGATCTCAAGATGGCGCCGATTGTTCCAGGCCAGCGTCCCGATCCGTGCTTGGGGTTCAAGCCCCAATGCCGTCAGCGCAGAGGCCAGTTTCCGTGCATTGGTCGAAACTTCGGACCAGTTGGTTTCCGTCACCGTTCCGTCCGTTTCGACGGAAACAATCTCGGTCTGACCATGGTAGCAATCAGCGTGCTTGATCAGCGACGAGATCAGCAACGGCTGCGTCATCATTTGTCCCAGCATGGACATCCTCCCTTGGTGGTGGCCGCTTCTGTTCGGCGGCCCCTTGTTCTGGCCCGACGTTAGCGTCGGGACGGTCAGGACAAATCCTGCCAATCATTTAATTGTCTGACAATAAAAGAATGCAGCCTGCCGCCACGGCAAGCCGATTTTACTCACCCCGATGGCGCAATGCGTAGGCCACCAGCGCCGCGGTCGACCCGTCCTTGCCTGCGGTGCCCTCTTCGCCATCCACGATCGGACCCAGTGAGGTCGCAAGCTCTTTTCCCAGTTCGACCCCCCATTGGTCAAACGAGTTGATGCCCAACAAGACGCCCTCAACAAAGACGCGATGTTCATACAGCGCAATGATCTGGCCCAGAACAAACGGAGTAAGCTGCGGGTAAATCAGCGTGGTGGACGGGCGATTGCCCGGAAAGACGCGGTGCCGGGCCTGACGATCCAGTTCGGCCCCTTCCAGACCTTTGGCCGCCATTCGGGCGCGGGCCTCGTCCAGGGACCGGCCGCGCATCAGTGCCTCGGACTGGGCCAAACAATTTGCCAGCAGCAGACGGTGATGATGGGCCAACTCGGGCTCGTGCCCTTCTGCGGCGACCATGAATTCGCAGGGGATCACATCAGTGCCCTGATGGATCAACTGGTAAAACGCGTGCTGGCCGTTGGTGCCCGGTTCTCCCCAAACCACAGGACCCGAGGGCACGTGCAACGCCGCGCCGTCCATTGCGACGGATTTACCGTTCGATTCCATCTCAAGCTGTTGGAAATAAGCAGGCAGGCGCAGCAATCGCTGGTCATAGGGCAGAACCGCGCGGCTGGCATGGCCCAAAACCTGCCGATGCCAGATACCGACCAGGGCCAGCATCACCGGCAAGTTCTCGGCCCACTCCGCAGCGCGGAAATGCACGTCCATGGACTGGCCACCGCGCAGGAACGCATCAAAGGCATTCGATCCCACGGCGATCATCACTGGCAGACCAACTGGCCCCCAGACCGAATACCGCCCACCGACCCAATCGGCAAACCCGAACACACGCTCTGCTGGAATGCCAAAGGCTTGCGTCTTGTCCAAGGCGCTTGAGACGGCTGCGAATTGACGCGCCGGATCACCACCACCTTCAGACATCCACGCCCGTGCAGTGCGGGCGTTGGTCATCGTCTCGATCGTGGTGAAGGTCTTCGAGGCAACGATCACCAACGTTCGCGTCGGATCCAACTGACGCAGAGTATCCGCGATATGCGCCCCGTCCACATTGGACACATAGTGCAGCCGGGGGCCGTCATGATAGGGCGACAGGGCGTGCGTCGCCATTACGGGCCCCAGATCGGACCCGCCAATGCCAATATTCACAACGTCGGTAAAGCTGCCCCCTACCCCGGTATAGGTTCCCCCGCGCACCTCTTCAGCGAAGATCCGCATCCGGTGCAGCGTGTCCAAAACATCGGGCATGACATCCAGCCCGTCGACCTCAACCGGGCCGCCATCAAGGTTGCGCAGCGCCGTGTGCAACACCGCGCGCCCTTCGGTTTCATTGATCTTGACGCCTGAGAACATCGCCTCGCGCCGATCCGCCAGACCGGCGTCGTCACAGAGTTTGATCAGCGCCGCGCGGATGTCGCCATCAATCTGGGTCTTGGAATAGTCAAACAGCATATCCCCGGTCGAGGCCGAGAACTCCTGCGCCCGGTTCGGGTTCTGTTCGAACAGATCCAGAATGGTTTTTGTGCTGCCCGAAAGGGTCTTGAGGTCGGCCAGTTTCATTGCATCACTCCGCCCAATGGACCATCATGCCGGATAACACAGCGGCAATCGGAGCCTCTTCCGGCGGTAGCGCCATGGCTTTGTTCAGCGCCTCGCGCTTAGCAGAGCCGAAAATGACCAGATGCTTGGACAACGCGCCGTCCAGCACTGGGGCCGTCAGCGAGATACGCGCCTCAGGCTGCGTTTCGGTACGGGCGATGGTCAAGGGCGGCGCGTGGCTGTCCAAGGCAGCCGCCAACCCCGCCATCCCCGGAAACAAAGACGCCGTGTGCATATCCTCACCCATGCCCAGCACCAATACGGACAGGGGCAGAACTGGCGTGATCAGGCTTTCGATCTCGGGCAGCACTGCCTCTGGGTCTTTTCCTTCCACGAACAGCGGCACGTATTGCGCGACCGAGGCGCGGTTGGTCAGCAAACGCTCGCGGATAAGTCGTTCGTTTGAACGGTCGCTGTCACCGGGCACACAGCGTTCATCGGTGGGCAGGACGCGCACACGGTCCCAATCGAGATCGGCCGCGCATAACCCGTCAAAGACCGGCCCGGGCGTGGTGCCGCCGGGCACCGCAAGTGAGACCATATCGTGGTGCAGCAAGGCGGCCTCAAGATCTCCGGCCAACGCATTGGCAACGTCGATGGCCAGCATGTCCCTGTCGGGGTATTCCTGTATATTCATGGGTTTATTCCTTGCCAGCGGCGACCGTCCCGTTTCATCAGCAGCTCGGCGTCGCCCGGTCCTGTGCTGCCACTATCATAAGGTTTCGGCACATCACCACGTGCCTGCCATCCGGCGATGATGGGATCGGTCCAGGCCCATGCGGCCTCGACTTCATCCCCACGCATGAACAAGGTCTGGTTACCCCGGATTACGTCCATAACCAGCCGCTCATAGGCATCGGGCGGGTCCTGATTTTCCGGCCCCAGCGCCTCGGCAAAGCTCATATCTAATGGCACATCGACCAGACGCATACCGCCCGGGCCCGGCTCCTTGATTGTCACTTTCAGCGTGATGCCCTCATTCGGCTGCAACCGGATCGACAGCACATTCGCGTGACGCCCCGCATCAGCACCGAATATCGAGTGCGGCGCGTCCTTGAACATCACGTTGATCACCGAGGAGCGCGCCACCAGCCGCTTCCCCGTGCGCAGATAGAACGGTGTGCCCGCCCACCGCCAATTGCTAACATGCGCCTTCAACGACACATAGCTTTCCGTGGTCGAGCGTTCATTGCCCACGACCTGGCGATAGCCCGCGCCCTCACCCTCGAACTGGCCGCGCACAATGTGATGCGGCTCGACCGGGTCCAGAGCGCGGATGACCTTCAGCTTTTCGTCCCGCACCGCGTCTGGGTCGAACTTCGCCGGAGGCTCCATCGCGATCAGGCACAAAAGCTGCATCAGGTGGTTTTGCATCATGTCTCGCATGGCGCCTGCGCGGTCATAATACTCTTCTCGCCCGTCAATGCCTACGGATTCGGCCACCGTGATCTGGATGTGATCGACGTATTGGCTGTTCCAGAGCGGTTCGAACAGCATATTCCCGAAACGAACGGCCATAAGGTTCTGGACCGTCTCCTTGCCCAGATAATGGTCAATCCGGTAAATCTGGTTCTCGGTGAAATGCGCGGCCAGAGTAGCGTTCAAAGCCTGCGCGCTGTCCAGGTCATGGCCAAAAGGTTTTTCGACCACGATCCGCGTCAGGGGTGTGATCAGCCCATGCGTCTCAATCCGTTCGGCCAGTGGACCAAACAGGCGCGGCCCAACCGAAAAGTAAAAGGCCCGCACCCGACCGGGCTTTAGCCGGCGGGCCAGATGCCCCCACCCTTCATCCGAGACCCCATCCAGCGCCACATAGTCCAGCCGCTGCAAAAACGACTCGAGCGCCGAGACGTCCTGACATTGCTTCGCCGCGTGAGTCTTGAGCGATTCGCGCACCACATCGCGGAACCCGTTGCTGTCATATCCCGTGCGCGCAGCGCCTATGATTTGGGCACCGTCCACCCATTGCCCGGCGCAAAATCTGCGGAACAGCGCCGGCAGGATCTTGCGCTGGGCCAGATCACCGGTTCCGCCAAAAATGACAAGATCAAAGGGATCAACAGGGATGACGCGAGAAACCATGTGTTTTCCTTACCTTGACCGCTGACGCATGTCCAATGTTAGCGCAATCATCTATTCAGAAACTCTCATCTTCAAAATTCTGTCAGGACGTCCGTGTCGCACTTAACGAACCCGCCCCAACCGTCTAAGTCAGTGCAATGACTTCAAAGAACCGGATACCGGAATGAAAGACAACGTCGCAAGCGCTGCCAATATCGGCAAGTTTCAGGACAAATTGGTGACAGCCGATGGACAAACCCGCGCGTCAGTGGCGTTGAAGAACCCAGAAACCCTGTGGTTCAACACCGGCACCCTGTGTAATATCGAGTGTCAGAACTGCTATATCCTCAGCAGTCCCTCCAATGATGCGCTGGTTTATATCAGCGCCGATGACGTGCGCGATTATCTGGACCAGATCGAAGAACGCAACTGGCCGGTGCGCGAGATTGGGTTTACGGGTGGTGAACCCTTCATGAACCCCGAGATGATCGAAATGACCCGTGCCGCGCTTGAGCGTGGGTTTGAGGTTCTGATCCTGACCAACGCGATGGCGCCGATGATGCGCCGCAGGATGCGCGAAGGGCTGCTGGAGCTGCAACGCACCTATGGCGACAAGCTGACCCTACGCATTTCGGTCGATCACTACCGCCCCGACCTGCATGATGAGGAACGCGGCAAGGGCAGTTTCGAAAAGACCGTGGCCGGCATGGAATGGCTGCGCGACAATGGGTTTCGCATGGCGGTTGCCGGTCGGACGGTTTGGGGCGACAGCGATACTGACAGCCGCGCCGGATATGCTGCATTTTTTGACCAGCACGGCTTTGACATCGACGCACAGAACCCGGCACAGACAGTGCTGTTCCCGGAAATGGACGAATCCGTCGAAGTGCCCGAAATCACAACGGCCTGCTGGGGCATTCTGGACAAGTCACCTGACGCAGTGATGTGTTCGAACGCTCGGATGGTGGTCAAGCGCAAAGGCGCAGAAAAACCCGCCGTTCTGGCCTGTACCCTACTGGCCTATGAGCCCGAATTCGAAATGGGCTCGACCCTGGCCGAGGCCGAGGCGGACGTGAATCTCAACCACCCACATTGCGCCAAGTTCTGCGTATTGGGTGGCGCCAGTTGCTCGGGCTGAGACGCCGCTAAGTAAACAAAGTCACTGAGGCGAGCCCCCGTCATCCGCTATGAAGTCAGTGGATGTTGGAAAACCGGGGCTAGAAATGAAGTGGCTGATTTCCTTTTGGTTCATAATTTGGGCTGTTCCGCTGTGGGCGCAGGGCCGGTTGGCGCTGGTCATCGGCAACAATCAATACGAGTCGGTCCCTGTCCTGCAAAAAGCCGTTGCCGATGCCGAAGCGGTGTCGCGGCAGCTTCGGGCATTGGGGTTCGAGACGTTCGAGGGGTTGAACCTGGACCGGCGCGGCATGAACCAACGAATCTCGGAATTCACCGCGCAGCTTGAGGCAGGGGATACAGCTTTTGTTTTCTTCGCCGGGCATGGAGTTGAAATTGACGGCGAGAACTATCTTCTACCCACGGATATCGAAACCCCCTTTGCTGGTGAGACCGATTTCGTCAAATCCGAATCCATCGCCCTGTCGAATCTGCTGAACCGCGTGCGTAGCACCGGGGCGCGGACATCAATCGCCATTATCGACGCCTGCCGAGACAACCCGTTTGACACCACTGCCGGACGCAGTATCGGCGGCACCCGCGGTTTGGGTCGCATCAACGCGCCGCAAGGCATGTTCGTGATATTCTCGGCCGGGGCGGGCCAGATGGCGCTGGACCGGCTGCATGATAACGAGGCCGAACCAAACTCGGTCTTCACCCGCGCCTTGCTGCCTCGCCTGGCGCAACCGGGGCTAGAGCTGCGCAGCATGGTCGCCGATCTCAGGCGCGAAGTCCGAGATCTGTCTCGCACCGTGCAGCACAATCAAGTCCCAGCTTACTATGATGAGCTGTTGGGCGAGTTCTATTTCACCCCGGCCGCTGTCGCCGCGCCTTCCGTCGATACGGTCACGTCGCCGATTGAAAAGATGCGCGCCGATCTGGAATTAGCCCGGTCCGTCGGTACGGTTTCGGCGCTGGACACGTTTCTTGAGACATACGCGGACCGGTCCACTGACTATACCTATGAAATCGCGTTGCAATTGCGTGCCGGGTTGCAGAATCCCGAGACCCCTGCACCCGCTGTCATTCAGGACTCAAAGCAGGTGATGCAGGCGACTCAAGCGGCCTTGAACGCGCTGGGATGCAATGCGGGCGGGGCCGATGGAGTCGCAGGTCCCCGTACCAAACGCGCCTTTGCGGATTACCGACGCGCCAGCAAATCCAATCTGGGTGCGGACGATCTGGGCACGCGGCACGCGCTGGACGAACTGGAAGGCAAAAGCGGCACTATCTGCGTCGCAGCACCTGCACCTACAGCCCCCCGCACCACAGCATCTTCGGCCGTGTCCCTAAGCGGAAGTTGGAGCTTCAAAGCAACCTGCGCGCTGGTCGTCAAAGTGACCGGTTCAGTTAGGTACACCAGTGCGGGTAGCAACAAATTCACGGGCAGCCTGACGGATTCGTTGGGGCAAAAAGCCAACACGGTCGTCTACCTGAACGAGCAAGAGCTTAACGGAACGGATTATTTCCCCGGCATCACCGTGACATGGCGCGGCCGCCTGTCCGAGGATGGCAACAGCTTTACCGGATCGGGATCGACCGGCTGCTCGGTCTATGCTTGGCGAGTCGGCTAGTTTACCCGAAACTCACCCACCATGTTGCGCCATTCACCGGGCGCGATCATCTTGCGGTGCGTGTAGCGCACCGAATGCAGTGGACCTTCAATCTCACGCTGCCAGAATTCGATGAAATCGAACAGTTTCGGATGGTCCGGGGCAAGATCGTAATCCTGCCAGATGAACGTGTTTAGGACGTGGATATAGTCGGGCATATGGTAGAAGAATTCTGCCGTCGTCAGCCCGTACCCTTTCAGCATCAATTCGGTTTCGCTTTGCGTCATATAGACCCCCAATTTCTTGCAAGGTCTCTTCAGGGTAGCACGCAAACCCCCTAACAGGCTGATAACAATATGTTACCCAGCTGTTACCGTGGCTTTTTTGCCGGAAAGGATCAGCTTGCTTGCACCTTATGTGCCGGGTCTGATAGAGTGCATCCACAAGATATAGACCCAAGCTAAAGATCGGGCAGTTTACGTGAGCGATACGCCAGAAACCCCAGAAAACATGGATGAAACCCCGCCCGAGCGTCCCGTCTATGACGGTCCGACGGTGTCAATCGAATCCGAGATGCGCACCTCGTATCTGGACTATGCCATGTCGGTCATCGTCAGCCGCGCGATCCCCGATCTGCGCGACGGGCTGAAACCGGTGCATCGGCGGATTCTGTATGCCATGCACGAAACCGGGAACACCCACGACAAGGCCTATCGTAAATCGGCCCGTCCGGTCGGCGATGTGATGGGTAAATACCACCCGCACGGTGACAGCGCGATCTATGACGCGCTGGTGCGGATGGCGCAGGATTTCTCGATGTCGCTGCCGCTGCTGGATGGTCAGGGCAACTTTGGCTCGATGGACGGCGATAACCCGGCGGCCATGCGCTATACCGAAGTACGGATGGACAAGCCTGCCGCTGCCCTGCTGGCCGATATCGAAAAAGAGACTGTTGATTTTCAGGACAACTACGACGGCAAGGACAAAGAGCCGACCGTCCTGCCTGCCCGGTTTCCGAACATGCTGGTCAATGGTGCTGGCGGTATCGCTGTTGGTATGGCGACGAATATTCCGCCGCATAACCTTGGCGAAGTGGTCGATGCCACACTGGCGCTTATCGACGATCCCGACCTGACGTCGGAGCAACTGATCGAATACGTCCCCGGCCCTGATTTCCCGACCGGCGGCGTCATGCTGGGTCGGTCCGGCGCGCGCAAAGCTTATCTGGAAGGACGCGGCAGCGTCATCATCCGCGCCAAGACCCGCGTGGAAGAGTTACGCAAGGACCGTTACGCCATCGTCGTGGATGAGATTCCCTATCAGGTGAACAAAGCCTCGATGATTGAAAAGATCGCCGAGGCGGTGCGAGAAAAGCGCATCGAAGGCGTCGCTCATGTGCAGGACGAATCCGACCGCAACGGCGTGCGTGTTGTCGTTGAACTGAAGCGCGACGCAACGCCCGAGGTAGTGCTCAACCAGCTGTACCGCTTCTCACCGATGCAGACGTCCTTTGGTTGTAACATGCTGGCCCTGAACGGGGGTCGGCCCGAGCAGCTGACCCTGCGCCGGTTCCTGACGTCGTTCATCGACTTCCGCGAAGACGTGGTCGCCCGCCGTACCGCCTATGACCTGCGCAAAGCGCGCGAACGCAGCCATATCCTGTGTGGCCTGGCTGTGGCCGTTTCGAACGTAGACGAAGTGGTTGCCACCATCCGTTCGTCGGCTGACGCGGCTGAGGCGCGCGAGAAACTGATGACGCGCCGCTGGCCTGCGGCCGAGATCGAGGGCTACCTGCGCCTGATCGACGATCCTCTGTCCAAGATGAACGACGACGGCACCTATAACCTGACCGAGGTTCAGGCCCGCGCCATTCTAGAACTGCGCCTGCAGCGACTGACCCAACTGGGCGTCAAAGAGGTCACGGACGAGCTGGAGCAACTGGCCGCCAAGATCAAGGAATACCTTGATATCCTGTCCTCGCGCGAACGCATCATGTCAATCATCGGCGATGAGCTGCGCGAAGTGCGCGATCAGTTCGCCGTTCCCCGTCGCACCGAGATCGTCGACTGGTCCGGCGACATGGAAGACGAAGACCTGATCGAGCGCGAAGACATGGTCGTGACCGTCACCTCGGGCGGCTATATTAAGCGTACCCCGCTGGCCGATTTTCGGGCGCAAAAGCGTGGCGGCAAGGGCTTGTCGGGGATGCAGACCAAGGAGGAGGACGTGGTCACCACCCTCTTCGTGGCCAACACCCATACGCAGCTTTTGTTCTTCACTACGGACGGGATGGTTTACAAGCTGAAGACCTGGCGCCTGCCGCAATCGGGCCGCACCGGCAAGGGCAAGGCGATCGTCAACATCCTGCCGATCCCGACCGGGGTCTCCATTGCGGCGATCATGCCGGTGGATGTTCCAGACGAGGAATGGGAGAACCTTCAGATCATGTTCGCCACCAGCGCGGGCACCGTGCGGCGCAATCGCCTGTCGGATTTCACCAACGTCAAACGCAACGGCAAGATCGCCATGAAGTTCGAGGACGAGCACGCCGAGACCAAGCTGATCAACGCGCGCATTTGTTCCGAAGATGACGACGTGATGCTGGTCACCAAATCCGGCCGCGCGATCCGCTTCCCATCCACGGATGTGCGGGTCTTCAACAGCCGCTCGTCGGTTGGTGTGCGTGGTGTGCGCCTGAACGGCGACGATGAGGTCGTGTCGATGTCGATCATCCGCCACTTCGACGCCAGCTCGGACGAGCGTGCAGCCTACCTCAAGATGCGCCGCCTGATGGCCGGTGTCACCGATGAAGCCGATAGCGATGAGGATGAAGGCAACGCCGACAGCGTGCTGCCGCAGGAACGTTACGCCGAAATGTCGGCGGCTGAAAACCTGATCCTGACGATCACCAAGGGCGGTGCAGGCAAGCTAAGCTCAAGCCACGATTACCCCGTGCGCGGGCGTGGTGGCATGGGTGTCGCAGCGATGGACAAGGCCATGCGCGGCGGCGATCTTGTGGCCTCGTTCCCGGTTGAGATCGACGATCAGATCATGCTGGCCACCTCCAAGGGGCAGTCGATCCGGGTGCCGGTTGACGGGATTTCCTTCCGGTCGCGCAGCGCAGGCGGCGTGCGGGTGTTCAACACCGGCAAGGGCGAAGAAGTCGTCAGCGTCGCTTGGATCGCCGATCAGGGCGATGAAGAGGCCGAATAGTCCAAAACCATCTGGTGACCTCGCCGCGCAACCCATGTTGAGCGGCGAGGTCATACTTTGACACACACGTAGCGGGATGGCTTGTTAAGCTTGTGCTCGCATAAGATCCTGAAGCACCCAAAGCCTGTCCTGACCCCAAACGCTTTGGCCGTTCAGATGAAAGCTGGGAACCCCCCAAAGCCCGATTTGGAGAAGACGTTCCTGGTTGGCCTCGACCCGGGCCCGCCAGTCAGAAGTGCCAATCAATGTCTTGGCCGTTTGCCATTCCAAACCCGCTTGGCGCACGACCTCCGCAAGCCCGGTATCGGTGCTGGCATCCAATCCTTGGGCCCAAGCGCCTGTCATGAAAGCCGCGCAATATTCCGGTAAGCGGCCTTCGGCTTCGGCATAATCCAAAAGGGCGTACCCCCGTTCAATGCCCGCGCCCAAAGGGTCGCTAATACGACCAAAGGGGATGGCCAGACGTCGCGCCTCGCGTGCGCAATCCCCCAAGATATATGATGATTTCGCTTTGGGAACGGGCAGTCCACGCATCAACATCGGAAGCACCGGACGCAAAATCAAACGCGCATTGGTCCGCGTGGCTAGATCGCGTACACGGTCGAAAGCCAGATAGGAATACGGGCTTCGAAACGAGAAAAAGAACTCCAGTTCCTGCCCTGTTGCATCTGGGAAGGGCTCGGAATAGTCCGGCACAATGGGCGGGTGCGACGGCCCAAGCCCAAGCGTCGCCAAACGCCCGTCCAGGTATCCAAGCCGGTCCGGCCCCCAATAGCATTCGCCCCCATACGCAAAGCTGCCGCCAAGGTAATGCCCGGCGGCGGCAAGAGCCTGATCCCCTGCCCGCCGCGCCACATTCGGATCAGAGTGCGCCCCTTCGGGGATATCCAGACCGGACCACAGCGCAGTGCTGATTTGCCATGCTTTTGAGGCGAAGTCCTGATCACCCAACAGGGCCGCAAGACGCCGCTCGGCTTGCGCAAAACCCGCGTCAGACGGGGCCGGCTGCTGTGGCGCTGCCAACCCTAAACGTCGCGCCCATCGCACAGTGTCGGCCCATGAATTCTGCCAGTATTCGGTGGGCAACGGCTGGATATCCGAAGCCGGGCGCGAGATCAGATGCGGCTCGATCTGGACATCAAATTTGTTCTGTAACTCTAACAAAAGCTGCAGGCTGAGGTGGCAATAGGGGTCAGCTACATCGTGAAAATACTGTACGGTGTGAGGGTTGCCGCTGAGCCTCCGCCGCACCTCGGCAATACGCTGTCTTGCGACGTGCAGGCCCTCGCTGGTCAGCACAACCGCAGCTTGGGTTTTCAACTTGTTTTTGATCGACACATGCCCCTCCCAAATCGCCTCTGGGGCACTCTATCGTCTGGCACAAAGATTCCCACGGCCGAACACTGAAACGTGAGGGTCAGAGGCCGTACAGCTTACCGAACTTATCTTCCAGATAGGCCAAAAGTGGCTCTGGCCCCGGTTCAACCCCACTTGCGCGGGTTATGACCTCGCGCGGGGCGTACAGCCCGCCATAGCGCTGCAGGTTCTCGCGCAGCCAGCCGGTTGCGCCCGTCGAGTCACCTTGCGCAAGCTGCGCGTCCAAATCGGGTAGCGCCGCGCGCAGCGCCTCATACAGGCATCCGGCGTAGACATTGCCCAGCGAGTAGGTCGGGAAATAGCCAAACAGCCCCACCGACCAATGCACATCCTGTAAGCACCCGTTTGAAGGCTTGTCGACCGCATAGCCGAAATCGGCCTTGAAACGGTCATTCCACGCGGCCTCCAGATCGCTGACCTGCAGGTCTTCGGCCATCAGGGCGCGCTCCAGATCAAAGCGCAGCATGATGTGCAGGTTATATTGCACCTCATCCGCCTCGGTTCGGATATAGCCGTTATGAACACCGTTGACGGTGGCATAGAATGCGTCGGCGTCACTGATCCCGAAATCGCCAAAGGCCGCTGTCATCTGATCGAACAGCCAGCCGGTGAACGCACGCGAGCGGCCCAGCTGGTTTTCATAAATCCGGCTTTGGCTTTCATGCACGCCCATCGACACCCCACTGCCCAGCGGGGTCAGCGCATAAGCTTGGTCGATGCCTTGCTCATATGCGGCGTGGCCGACTTCGTGAATGGTCGAGTAGAAACAGTTGAACGGATCGGTCTCGCTGGTACGGGTGGTGATCCGCACGTCCAGCCCGCTGCCCGAGCTGAACGGATGCACCGCCTTGTCCACGCGACCCGTGTTCAGGTCATAGCCGAAGGTGGTCGCCAGTTTCTGTGACAGGCGCATCTGGGTTAGTTCGTCAAAAGTGCCGGTCAGGGCTTGCGGCGCGGGGCGATCCAGAACAGCGGCGCGCAGGGCCACCAGGCGCGGGCGCATCTGGTCGAATATCTCGGCAATTTGAGTGCCCGTGGTGTAGGGCTCATAATCTTCGACCATGGCGTCATAAACATCACCGCCTTGGGCCAGCGCCGCACCCTCTTCACGTTTCAAGGCAACGACCTGTTGCAGCACGGGCAGGAACGCGGCCACGTCTTCGTCCGCACGGGCCTGCGCCCATGTGCCCTGCGCAGCGGATGTGACACGCGCAATCGCCTTGGCCAAATCAGCGGGAACTTTGACCGTGCGCTCATAGGACCTCCGGATTTCTCGGATCTGCGCCTTGCCAGCTTCATCCTGCGGATCGGCCTGATCCAGCCACTCGGCCACGCGCGGGTCGGATCGGCGCGCGTGCAGAACAGCTTCGATCGCAGCCATTTCCTCGGCCCGTTGCGGCGCAGCTCCGCGCGGCATCACCGTTTCCTGGTCCCAGCCCAGCCGCCCGGCAATCTGCCCCAGCGCCGAGGTTTCCCGTTGAAAGGCCATCAGGTCGTCAAAGGCGGTCATGTCACGCTCCGCGGATCGAGGTTGCGATTGGGTAAGCGGTCAGGAAACGCGCGCGCAGGATCAGGGTCCAGACGACCACGGCCATGAACTGATGGACAATCGCGATCTGCCACGGCGCGGCATAGACCACAGTCACGATACCGATCACCACTTGCAGTGCCAGCGCTGCAAAAGCCGCGCTAAAGGCAAACCGTGTTTGCGGATGCGCGCTGGTACCGCCGCGCCGCCAGACGATGACGCCGAAGATCAGCAGCAGATAGCCCGCGCAACGGTGAATAAACTGCACCAGACCAGGACTTTCGAAGAAGTTGCGCCACATCGGCTCCAGCATCGTGGCATCGGGCGGCAAAAGCTGTCCGCCGATCAAAGGCCAGTCGGTGAAAGACCGCCCCGCATCAATCCCGGCGACCAGTGCGCCAATCAGAATTTGCAGGAATGCGAAATGCATCAAACCGGTCGAGAGCGAGAATAGCTTCGCCTCTTTCGCGCGGCGGGCCTGCATCAGGTCACGCTCCTCGCGGCCCAGCTCAAAGATGTACCACGCAAGGAACCCGAGGATCACAAAGGCCAGCCCCAGATGGGTGGCCAGGCGGTAGCTGGCAACGGCAGTCATCCCCTCGCCCTGTGTCACGCCCGAGGCGACCATCCACCAACCGACAGCCCCCTGCACCCCGCCCAGAACGCCGGGGATCAAAAGCTTACTAGTCCAACCCGTAGGGATTTTCCGCGCGGCCAAGAAACCAAAGAACCCGATGGCCCAGACCAGACCGATCACGCGGCCCAGCTGACGATGACCCCATTCCCACCAGTAGATGAATTTGAAATCGTCCAGCTCCATCCACTGGTTCTGGATGCGCCATTGGTCGATTTCCTTGTACTTGTCGAACTCGGATTGCCAATCCGTCTCGGACATCGGCGGGATAGCCCCGGTGATCGGTCGCCACTCAGTAATCGACAACCCGCTATCGGTCAGGCGCGTCAGGCCACCCACAGCGATCATCACCACGACCAGCGCGAACAGCATCATCAGCCACGCCCGGATTGCCTTGCGCGCGCCGCCCCGGCCACGGTCGATCATACCGGGCTGAACCGCCTCTTGTTTCTGGTCGCCCGAGACCTCTTCGAAGATGCTGCGCTTGCCGCTCATGCTGTCCTCATGTCCTTGTTTCGTCGCACGCTAGGGTGAAGCGGAAGATAGGTCCAGCCTTAGCCCTTGTCCTTCCAGCGGACCATCTGCCGCATGATCCCGTGCAGCATCTGCACATCGGCCCGCGTCATCCGCATACGCGACCACAGGTTGCGCAGGTTGGTCTTCATCCCTTCGGCCTTTTCGGGCGGGTAGAAAAACCCCGCCTCCTCCAGCCGGTCCTCGTAATGTTCGACCAGTTTTTCAACCTCGATCCCTGTCGCCCAATCGCCCTTGCCCAAATCAGTGGCCTCATGCACCACATCGGCGCTTTGGCGCATCCACTCATAGGCGGTCAGCAGCACACATTGCCCAAGGTTGAGCGAGGCATATTCGGGGTTCACCGGCACCGAGATGATGGCGTTGGCCTTGGCGATATCCTCATTCTCAAGCCCCGCGCGTTCGGGGCCAAACAGTACGGCAACCTTTTCGCCCGCCGCGACTTTTTCAGCGGCAATCTGCATGGCGCGTTCGGGGCTGTAGACCGGCTTGGTCAACCCGCGCTGACGTGCCGTGGTGGCGAAGACAAAGGTGCTGTCAGCCAACGACCCGGCCAGATCGTCAAAAAGCTGCGCCTCATCCAGCAACCGCCCCGCCCCGCTGGACATGGCCACAGCCTTGGGGTTCGGCCAACCATCACGTGGCGCAACAATCCGCATCCGGTCCAACCCGAAGTTCCACATCGCCCGCGCGGCAGCACCGATGTTTTCGCCCATCTGAGGGCGCACGAGCACAAAGGAAGGCTGGGATTTGTCGCTGGGCATGGCTGTCTCCGAAAGATCCGCTTGCTGTAATCGGCGCTTTGGCGCAGGGCAAGCCGTCCGGGAGGCCAAATGCGCCAATATCCGGCATAAAAGTTTGCTTCCCAGGCCCAATCCGCTAAACCGCGCCAAAGACTGAAAGCGAAGGACGCGCCAATGGACACCCCCGAGCAGCCGCAGATTTACCTGATCACCCCGCCCACGATCACCCTGAGCACCTTCCCCGAGCAGTTGGGCCGCGTGCTGGACAGCACCGAGATCGCCTGCATCCGCCTCGCCTTGGCGGGTAGCGACGAAGACACCATCGCCCGCGCCGCCGATGCCTGCCGCGAAGTCGCGCACGCACGGGATGTGGCGATCGTGATCTCGAACCATGTCCTGCTGGCGCAGCGGCTAGGGCTGGACGGGGTGCATCTGGATGACGGTGCGCGCTCGGTCCGGGCGGCGCGCAAAGAACTGGGCGCGGATGCCATCGTCGGCAGCTTTTGCGCGGCCTCCAGCCATGACGGCATGACCGCAGGTGAGCATGGCGCGGACTACGTGGCCTTTGGCCCGGTGGTTACATCGGCCTTAGGCGACGGCACCATTGCAGAAAAAGACCTGTTCCAGTGGTGGTCGGAAATGATCGAGGTTCCGGTTGTGGCCGAAGGCGGTTTGACCCCCGACCTGATCCGCGAGCTGTCGCCGCACACCGATTTCTTTGGCATTGGCGACGAGATCTGGTCCCAGGACGATCCTGTTGCCGCGTTGAAAGCCCTGACCGACGCGATGTGAGCGTTATCCCTTGCACCTGCCGTGACGCTGCGGCATGACACGGGCATGACTCAGACTAACGAAATCCTGTGTATCGGATCGGTCTTGTGGGACGTGATCGGGCGGTCTGCCAGCGCCATGCGGCAGGGGTCAGACGTGCCGGGGCGGATCACCCGCCTGCCCGGCGGCGTGGCCATGAACATCGCCATGACACTGGTGCGGTTCGGTATGACGCCTACACTGCTGACCGCAATTGGCCGCGACCCTGAAGGCGACGAACTGGTCAATGCCTGCGCACGGCTGGGCATGGTCACGGATCACGTCTACCGCTCGCAGGATTTGCCGACCGACCGCTATATGGCTGTCGAAGGTGCCAATGGTCTGATCGCCGCCATCGCCGACGCGCATTCGCTTGAGGCTGCTGGGGCCAAAATCCTACGCCCGCTGATGCACGGACCGTTGGGCTACGAGAACACACCGTTCGAAGGCCCCATCGCATTGGATGGCAACCTGACGCTAACTTTGCTGGAAGAAATCGCCCAAAGCCCGGCCTTCGCAAAAGCCGATTTGCGCGTGGCCCCGGCCTCACCCGGGAAGGCCGAGCGCCTGCTGCCCTTCCTCAAACACGCCCGCGCGACGCTCTATGTGAACCTCGAAGAGGCCGGCATCCTGTGCCAGCGCGAATTCACCGATTCCGAATCCGCCGCCAAAGGTCTGCTGGATCGCGGCGCCTTGCGAGTGCTGGTCACAGATGGCGGCAACTCGGCCACCGTAGGCACCGCAGATGAGATTCTGACCCAAACACCCCCGTCCGTTCTGGTGACACGCGTAACCGGCGCGGGCGACACTTTCATGGCGGCGCATATCGCGTCCGAGGCCGCCGGGGCCGCCCCCGACGCTGCCCTGACCCGTGCCTTGCACGCCGCCGCTACTTACGTTTCCGGAGAAACCCCACTGTGATCGACATCCAATACTCGGCCGAGGTCCGCGCCGCCAAAGACGCAGGCCAGCCCATCGTTGCGCTGGAAAGCACCATCATCACCCACGGGATGCCCTACCCTCAGAACATCGAGGTCGCGGCGCAGGTGGAACAGGATATCCGCGATGCAGGGGCCGTTCCAGCAACGATTGCGGTTATCGACGGTGTGCTGAACGTGGGGCTGGAAGCGGATCAGCTCAAAGCGCTTGGTCAGGCGCAAGGTGTCGCCAAAATCTCGCGCGCGGACATGGCGGCCTGTATCTCGACCGGCGGGACCGGAGCTACAACTGTCGCCGCCACAATGATCGCAGCGCACTACGCTGGAATTCCGGTCTTCGCCACCGGCGGGATAGGCGGCGTGCATCAAGGCGCCGAAACTTCTTTCGATATTTCAGCGGACCTGCATGAGTTGGCTCAAACCCCTGTGACTGTTGTGGCCGCCGGTGCAAAAGCCATCCTCGATCTGGCCAAAACGCTCGAGGTTCTTGAAACGCTGGGCGTCCCCGTCATAGCTCACGGGCAGGACGAATTCCCCGCCTTCTGGTCCGCCAAATCCCCTTATGCCGCGCCATTGCGTATGGACACCGCCGAAGCCATCGCCAAGGCCCACGCCACTCGCCGCGCCCTTGGGCTGCCTGGCGGGCAACTCGTAGCCAACCCAATCCCCGACGCAGATCAGATCCCGGCCGAGGAATTGGCCCCGATCATCGCCTCTGCCCAAGCGGACGCCGACGCGCACCGGATCACCGGCAAAGGTGTCACCCCTTACCTGCTGCAGCGCATCTATGAACAGACCGAGGGGCGTTCGCTGACCGCAAACATCGCATTGGTCAGAAATAACGCAAAATTGGCCGCCGGAATCGCCCGCGCCCTGTCCGAATGAGCAAAGCTATTGTACCAAGGCCCCGGACTGCTTAACTAAATCGGCAAATCACTCAGGACCGCAATGAACACGCCCTTTGACGAAGAACCTCACCGCGGACCGGGCCTGTTTTCCCGGCTGCGCGCGTCATTTCTGACGGGCATCGTTGTTATTGCACCAGTCTGGCTAACGGTCTGGCTGATCTGGTCTGTGGTTGGCTGGATCGACAGCGCCGTCCTGCCGCTTGTGCCACAGCAATTTCACCCCGAACAGTATGTAGGAATCAATCTGCGCGGCGTCGGCGTGGTGATATTCCTGATCTTCACGGTGATCGTCGGCTGGATCGCCAAAGGCATTCTGGGCCGGTCGCTGATCCATTTCGGCGAAAGCGTCGTGAATCGGATGCCAGTGGTGCGGTCGGTTTATTCCGGGATCAAACAGATCTCGGAAACGGTTTTCGCGCAAACCGAACGGTCGTTTGAAAAAGCCTGTCTCATCCAATATCCCCGCCGTGGCATCTGGGCCATCGGCTTCGTCTCGACCACCGCGCGGGGCGAGGTCAGCGACCGTGCCGAAACCGGCGGTGCACTGCTCAGCGTCTTCGTGCCCACAACACCGAACCCGACCTCCGGTTTCTTGCTGTTTTTCCCTGAAGAGGACGTGATCCTTCTGGACATGTCCATTGAGGACGCCGCCAAACTGGTCATTTCAGCCGGCCTGGTCTACCCAAACGAAAAAGACCCGACCCAGCCGCCCGAGTAATCAGCCGAACATCTCCGGCAGGTTGACAGTGCTTTGCTGGCCCAAATCCGCCTTGTGATCGGTCAGAAACCGACTAGCAGCCCGACGCCCAGCCTCTTTCAGCTTATGTAGGATGACCGGGTTCGGCACCGTCTTGGTCGCCACGGAAAGATCATTCATCAGCTCATCATCCGCGATCATATGCACCAACACGCGGCTCATCTCACCCGCCTGCAACTTGCCCTCGGCCAACAGACGCTGTACGAAACTGATCGCCCGCAACTCCCGAAACAGGGACGAGTTGAAACTGATCTCATTCACCCGATTCTGGATTTGCTGCGGGGTCTTCGGCACCTCGTCACGCTCCAGCGGGTTGATATTCACGATCACAACATCATCGGGCAAACCTTTGTCAAACAAAGGGTAAAGCGCCGGATTGCCGGTATACCCACCGTCCCAATAGGCCTCAGTCCGCCCCGTTTTTGGATCGAAAATCTCCACCGCCTGAAACAAGGTCGGCAAACAGGCCGAAGCCAAAATCGCATCGGTCGAAATCTCGTCCCCCGTAAACACTCGGATCTTGCCACTGCGCACACAGGTCGCACACACAAACAGGGCTGGTCCCAGATCCGCACAGACCTCATCAAAGTTGAAGCGATCAATCACCGACTCCAACGGGTTCTTGTAGAACGGCCCGTATGCATAAGGCGACACCAACCGCGACCACGTATCCCCCACAGAAAACGGCAGGGAATACTCCATCGCCTGCGCGACCTGAGCAGGCTCAACGGCCTGCATCCAATTGGCCAACCGCATGTCGCCCACGGCCCCCATACGCGCCCAAAGCCCGTTCAGGTTGGCCCGCGCACCATCGCGCCCATCCCGAACCATACCTGACTTGTACGCGGCACCATTCAAAGCCCCGGCCGAAGTCCCAGTGATCGCAGCGACCTCGATATCCTCTTCGTCCAAAATCCGATCCAGCACACCCCAGGTAAACGCCCCATGTGCACCACCGCCCTGCAGGGCCAGATTGATCCTCTTCACAACGCTCACCCCTTCTTCTGTTCAAAAATACCTCGGGGGTGTGGGGGCCGAGCCCCCACGCAGTCTCACAACGCCGTCCAACCGCCATCCACGGAAATCGTCGTGCCGGTGATTTGCGCTGCAGCGTCCGAGCACAAAAACACCGTTGTGCCTCCCAACTGCTCAACCGTGGCAAACTCTTTCGACGGTTGCCGCTCCAGCATGACGTTCTTGATCACGTCATCGCGACTCATGTCATATTCCTTCATAGTATTGGGAATCTGCGCCTCGACCAGCGGGGTCAACACGTAGCCCGGACAAATGGCATTGCACGTGATCGGCTCTTGTGCCGTCTCCAGCGCCACAGACTTGGTCATACCCACTACACCGTGCTTGGCTGCGATATAGGCCGCCTTGTAGGGCGACGCCGTCAAACCATGGGCCGAGGCGATGTTGACCACACGCCCCCACCCGGCCTTGCGCATCATCGGCAAAGCGGCGGCCGTAGTGTGAAAAGCCGAGTTCATGTTGATCGCAATGATCGTATCCCATTTGTCGACTGGGAACTGATCAATCGGCGCCACATGCTGAATACCCGCATTGTTGACCAGAATATCGCATACGCCCACGGTCTCGATCAGCGCCCGGCATTCGTCGCCTTTAGACATATCGGCTTTGACATAGCGCGCGTTTGTTCCCGTCTGATCCGAGATCTCGGCAGCCAGCGCGTGATCCTCGTCGCGGTCGGTGAACGAGTTCAACACCACATCCGCCCCGGCCTTCGCCAACCCGCGTGCGATACCCAATCCAATACCTGAATTTGACCCTGTGATAATTGCCGTCTTGCCCGAAAGGCTCATGGTCGCTCTCCCTCGAAATCCGAATTTCCGCCACAGTGCCATGCTGCACCTGCAAAGAAAACGGCGAATGACAAAAGCACGAAACAGCGCCAAAAATCTGCACAAAAAAAACGCCCGCACGAAGCGGGCGTTAAGTTATTGAGGCAGGTTTCATACAGGCAAGAAACCTATCGAGCAGTGCACCCTTTATAAGCAATTCCACGCCTCCGTCCAAGCTAAAAGTTTGAAAATAAGAAAAATCATCGGTACGGTGAATCCCAACAAAATAAGGCCAGAGCAGGATTGTTTCCAAAATGCGCCCCAATATTCTCCGCCCCATTCGCCCTGTGATCACGGGAATCACCCTGCTTTTGAGCAGTGCTATCGCTAACGCAGAATCGGCTCATGGCATAGCTATGTATGGCGCGCCCGCACTACCACCGGATTTTGTGTCATTGCCTTACGCAAATCCGGATGCGCCAAAAGGCGGCAAAGTCGTTTTTGGAAATACCGGCGGCTATAACAGTTTGAACCCGTTTGTGCAAAAAGGCACCCCACCCTGGCAATTGCGATTTTGGACCCATGAAAGCCTCATGGGGCGATCCTGGGACGAGCCATTCTCGCTATACGGGTTGTTGGCCGAATCGGTTGAAACAGCACCAGACCGTTCTTGGGTCGAATTCACCCTGCGCGAAAACGCCCAATTTTCAGACGGAACCCCGGTGACTGTCGAAGATGTTATCTGGTCGTACGAGATTTTGGGCACCGAAGGCCACCTGCGATATCGCGGATTGTGGGGCAAGATCGACAGTATCGAACAGACCGGCCCGCGCTCGGTTCGGATCACCTTTAACGACCCCGACCGAGAGCTGGCGCTCATCGCCGGTCTGCGCCCGATCCTTCAAAAGGCACAGTGGGAGGGCAAGGATTTCGCTGACGCCACCCTGCATGACTTCCCCGTCGGCACCGGCCCTTATGTGATCGATGACTATGAGGCCGGCCGCTATGTCACCCTGCGCCGGAACCCGGACTATTGGGGCGCGGACATCCCGTTCCGACGCGGAACCATGAACTTGGATGAGATGCGGATCGAATTCTACGGCGACGGCACCGTTCTGTTCGAAGCCTTCAAAGCCGGTGCCCTGACCGCCGTGCGCGAATTCAACGCCGACAAGTGGGACACGCAATACACCTTCCCCTCGATCCAGCGTGGCGACGTGATCAAAACTGAAATCCCGCATGGCAAACCTTCGGGCATGACGGGCTTTGTCATGAATACCCGAAAGGCCCCGTTCGATGACTGGCGTGTGCGCGAGGCGTTGACCCTTGCCTTCAACTTCGAATTCATCAACGACACGATCACGGGCGGCGCACAGCCCCGGATTACCTCGTATTTCTCGGGCTCGGATCTTGCCATGCAACCAGGCGAAGCGTCGGGCCGAGTCGCTGAATTGCTGCAACCCTTTGCAGACACGTTGCCGCCTGGCGTGCTTGAGGGTTACAGCCTACCCGAAAGTGACGGATCAGCGCGTAACCGGTCCAATATCCGCAAAGCGACCGCTCTGCTGGCCGAGGCTGGTTGGACCATTCAGGACGGCGTGCTGCGCAATGCAGCGGGCGATGCCTTTACCCTCAACGTCCTTCTGCAACAGGGTGACACAGAAAGCGAAACGGCGATCGAGATTTACAGTCGCGCGCTGGAGCGTCTGGGTATTCAGGTCACGACCGAGATGGTCGACAGCGCCCAATATACGGGCCGCACTTCCGAGCTGGACTTCGACATGACCTTCTTCCGCCGGGCACTATCACTGTCTCCGGGCAACGAACAGCGGCTCTATTGGGGCAGCGAGAACGCCGACACGCCGGGGACGCGTAACCTGATGGGCGTTGCCTCGCCTGCGGTAGATGGGATGATCGACGCCATGCTTGCCTCGGAAAGCCGCGAGGATTTCGTGGCCGCCACCCGCGCCTTGGACCGGGTTCTGACCGCCGGGCGCTATGTCATTCCGATCTGGAATTTCGACGTTGGCCGCATCGCCCACGCGAAAGAGCTAAAATTCCCCGACACTCTGCCGATTTACGGGGACGGGCCGGAATACATGCCGCAGGTCTGGTGGTTCGAAGAATAGCCCAAATGGGGCGCTTTCGCGCCCCATTCCGCCCTCCGAGCCAAGGTCTGATCTCGCCCGTCGCAGCCTGTCGGCGAAAATTGGCACATTCGGTTTTCTGACGACATAGAGTAGTCACTGTTTTCACTACCACAAAATCTGCGGGTCCGCGAATTTTCGTCCAAAATCGGCGCAGTCTCAAAAAGAGCTTTACCGAATACATCTTTGCCGCTAGCCTTCGGCCTATACTTCGCTCTGTGTGATAAGATTTTTGCTTTTATTCTTGAACTTTAGCCAATTTCGTACCCCGCAGCGCGTCTGAGAAACGGACCTGCCTCCACTCACTCCAACCTTAGGTCCGACAGCCCGTTGCGGTGCGGCTGCAACGGGCATTTCCATTCCGAAAATACGCAAGCGCAAGGTGCGACATTTTGTCATGCACGGGGTCGCGCAGGGGCTTCGTAACCTGAATATAGGCCGGGCAGCCTTGAAACCTGGAAACCGGAAAGCTTGCACATGCTGAACTGGACTGACCTGACGCAAGACTGGGATGCGATGTATGCACGCGCCAAACGGCGGTTTCCGAACCTGCGCGATCAGGATAAGCCAAAGCTGGGCAAGGATCGCAAAGGGTTCGAAGCCTATCTGGCCGAGCGGCACCAACTGACAGTAAACGAAGCCCATGAAGAGCTGGAGGATTTTCTGTTCACAGAAGGTCTGAACCGTGAATTCAGCAGCACTTTACGTAAGTGACGTTACCCACAGGATCGTTGCGTCCTCATCGCTGACAGACACGACGTTGTGGCCCATGCTGCCGTCGTAATAGGCGCTATCACCGCGACGCATCTCGACCGGTTCATAGAATTCCGTATACAGCCGCACGACGCCGGTCAGGACATACAGAAACTCTTCACCATCATGGCGTACCCAGCCCTCGAACTCGTCCATCGAGCGGGCCCGTACGCGCGCACGGTAGGGCAGCATCTGTTTCTTGGTCAGTGTTTCCGCCAGCAACTCATGTTCGTAAGTCGCGGTCGCATGTGCCGCACCCTGACCCATCCGGGTGACAGACATCCGCCCGATCACCTGCTCGCGTTGCGGTGGCGTGAACAACTGCGGCACCGAGATCTCAAGCCCAACCGCCAACTTCTTCAGCGCGTCATAGGTGGGCGACATCTGACCGTTTTCGATCTTGCTAAGCGTCGAACGCGCCAGCCCTGCCTGCGTGGCCGCCTGTTCCAGCGTCCAGTTACGCGCTTTGCGCAATTCGCGGACACGGGCGCCCAGATCCAACGGCTCAAGCTCGGTATGGTCTCCGGATTCCCGCGCGATGCGGATCAGCGATGTCTGCTCTTGGGTGCTCATGCGTTTTTCTATAGGGCCAGCCCGTCCTGCTTGCAACGCGTCAGACGTCACGTTAGCCAAGGTCCATGTTGTCTGTCTTCGATCAAGGCCCGCCACCAGCTTGCCCCGTACCATTCAATTTGGCTGCGCATGTGTTGCGTCACGCGGATGATTTTGCGGAAAAGACCGCTTTGTCAGTGCTGGGTGCGCAGAGCGCGCAACATTGGACTTATGCCGCGTTGAAACGCGCCATACTGGGCACAGGCGCCGGCTTGCTGCAGGCGGGTCTGTTCCCGGGTGATATCGCGTTGATGCGGTTGGGAAACACGGTTGATTTTCCGATTGCGTATCTGGGCGCAATTGCGGTGGGGATTGTCCCCGTTCCAACCTCGTCTCAACTGACCGAGCCAGAAACGACGAAAATCATTCAGGATCTGAAACCAGCGGCTGTGCTGCGTGACCCATCGGTGGCTTGTGCTCCTCATCCAGTTCAAGTTTCCTTGTCCGACCTGACCATGATGCGGGACCTCGCACCCGCCACAGTCCAGATGGGCGACCCCGAGCGTTTGGCTTATGTCGTCTACACCTCCGGCACTTCGGGCAAACCCCGCGCCGTTGCCCATGCCCATCGAGCGATCTGGGCGCGGCAGATGATGGTCGATGGCTGGTACGGGTTGCGCGAAGATGACCGGTTGTGCCACGCGGGTGCCTTCAACTGGACCTATACGCTGGGCACCGGGTTGATGGATCCCTGGACAATCGGTGCCACGGCGCTGATCCCAGAACCGGGCACCGATCTGACCGCCCTGCCCGGCTTGCTGCGCGACCACCAAGCCACGATCTTTGCCGCCGCTCCGGGGGTGTTCCGCAAGATCGTATCGTCCCCTGATAACCTGCACCTGCCCGATCTACGCCATGGATTGTGCGCCGGGGAAAAGCTGTCGCCTACGCTGCACCATGCCTGGATGCGCGCCACGGGAACCGAGCTGTTCGAAGCTTACGGTATGTCCGAATGTTCGACCTTCATCTCCTCCAGCCCTAACCATCCGGCACGGGGAGAGTCATTGGGACAACCGCAACCCGGTCGTCGCGTTGCGATTCTGGGGCCCGACGGCCCTGCACCGCGGGGTCAGGCAGGCACCATCGCCATCCACCGTTCGGACCCCGGCCTGATGCTGACCTATCTGAACGCCCCGGACGAGGCGCAGGCGCGAATGCAGGGCGACTGGTTTTTAACCGGAGATCAGGGGGCGATGGCCGTTGACGGCCAGATCACTTATCTGGGGCGCGACGATGACATGATGAACGCGGGCGGCTATCGGGTCTCACCGATTGAGGTCGAAGCGGTGCTGTCGCAATACCCAGGCATCGCGCAGGTCGGAGCGGCAGCGGTTGAGGTCAAACAGGACACTTTTCTGATCGCCGCTTTCTATACCGGGCCGGAAGAACTGGACGAGGCGGACCTGCGCACCTATGTGGAAGCAAATCTGGCGCGCTACAAGCAACCGCGCGCCTTTATCTATCTGCCCGAACTGCCGACCGGTGGGAACGGCAAACTCCTGCGCCGGGCGCTTCCGGCCTACTTCAAGGCGAGCCAACAATGACCCAGACCGTCAAGCTTGATATCATGTCCGACCCGATTTGCCCGTGGTGCTATATCGGCAAGACCCATCTGGACAAAGCGCTGGCCGCGATCCCCGACCACCCCTTCGTCATCGAATGGCACCCGTTTCAGCTGAACCCCGACATGCCTGATAACGGCATGGATCGTCGTGAATATCTGGAGCGTAAATTCGGCGGCAAAGAAGGCGCCGTGCGGGCCTATGCGCCGGTGGTCGAACATGCCGAGAATGCCGGGCTGAAGATCGACTTCGAAGGCATGAAGCGCACCCCAAATACGCTGGACGCGCACCGCCTGATCCATTGGGCCGGGATCGAGGGCAAGCAAACCGAGGCCGTGGACGCCCTGTTCGACGCCTATTTCGTCCAGGCGCGCGATATCGGAGACCATGAGGTTCTTGGCGATATTGCAGACAGCATCGGCATGGACGCCGCCGTAGTGTTGAAACTGTTGAAGTCAGACGCAGACCGTTCGGATATCAGCAACCGCGACAGCCACTCGCGCCAAATGGGCGTGAACTCGGTCCCGACCTTCATCGTGGCCAACCAGCACGCCGTTCCCGGTGCGCAGCCGCCCGAGATGTGGGAGCGCGTGATCGCGGACATCATGTCTCAACTTGAGGCCTCCCCTGCAAATTAGCACAGGTCTGTGTGCATTGGCATGACTGGCGCCCCCTGACCGCGCGTGATAGCGCGAACGGGTCAGGAGGGCACCATGGCCAGTCGCATGTCTCGCGGAGAGTTCGTCGCACTTGTTGCAATGATGTTTGCAACAATTGCGTTTTCCATCGATTCAATATTGCCTGCGCTACCCGATATCGGCGCACAGCTTAGCCCCGATGACACTAACAAGGCGCAACTGATCCTGACATCCTTCGTGCTGGGTATGGGGATCGGCACCTTCTTCACCGGCCCGTTGTCGGACGCTTTCGGGCGCAAGCCTGTGATCTATGTAGGCTCCGCCCTTTATATTCTTGCCGCTGCCGCCGCATGGGCAAGTTCTTCGCTGGAAATGCTGCTGCTGGCCCGCGTTCTGCAAGGTGTCGGCAGCGCCGCGCCGCGTGTGGTCGCCATGGCCATTATCCGCGATCTCTATTCCGGGCGCGAGATGGCGCGGATCGTATCCATCGCCATGATGATTTTCACGTTGGTCCCGGCCATTGCGCCCATGATGGGCGCCGGCGTGATCGCCCTGGCCGGTTGGCGCGCGGTCTTTGTCTCCTTCATGCTGTTTTCGCTGATCACCATCGTATGGATGGGCCTGCGTCTGCCCGAGTCGCTGACGCCCGAAAACCGCCGTCCCTTGCGCTTGCCGCTAATGCTGGATGCCGCCCGCGAGATGTTCAGCCACCCCACGGTGCGCCTGTCAATCATGGTGCAGACCCTGTGCCTTGGCATGCTGTTTACCATGTTGACCATGGTCCAGCAGGTCTATGACGAGATCCACAACAGCGCCCACAGCTTTCCCTTCTGGTTCGGCTTTGTGGCACTGATGTCGGGCTCGGCCAGTTTGCTGAATGCGACCCTTGTTGTGCGTCTGGGCATGCGGCGGTTGGTGACTTGGGGGCTGGGCGGTCAGATTCTGTTCACCTCATCCGTGCTGCTGCTGAATTCGTTCGACCTGTCGGCCAACCTGTCCTTTGCGCTATTCGTCAGTTGGCAGACAGCGGTGTTCTTCATGGCCGGAATGACCATGGGCAACCTCAACGCCATCGCGATGGAACCGATGGGCCATATCGCGGGCATGGCGGCTTCGGTGATCGGTTCGGTTTCAACCGTTCTGGCCGCGCTGATCGCTGGCCCAATCGGTCTGCTCTTTGACGGTTCGATCCTGCCTCTGGGCGCGGGTATACTGACCATGAGCACATTGGGTTTCGGCCTGATGCTGCATATGGGCCGGATCGAAAACAGACTACTCGTCTGATCTGTGCAGCCAGATTGAAACGCGCTAACCTCCGCTCGACCCGAGGGGAGACTGAAATGAGCGACTATTACGATCTGGGCCCATATTCCTGCCCGATCACTACGACTTCACCCGACGCGCAGCTTTGGTTCGATCGGGGGCTGAACTGGACCTACGGTTATAACCATGACGAGGCCGTCGCCTGTTTCCAACGCGCTGCCGAGGCTGACCCGGACTGTGCCATGGCCTTTTGGGGTATCGCTTATGCGGCGGGTCCCAACTATAACCTTCCCTGGGATTTGCGAGATGACCGCGGGAAGAAAAAGTCGCTCGAGCAAGCCTATGACGCAGCGCAGCAGGCACTGGCTCTGGCCTCAATCTGCAACCCGGTCGAACAAGCGCTGATCAGCGCCCTACCCGCCCGCTATCCACAGCGCGAACCAATTCCCGACATGCACAGCTGGGACCATGACTTTGCCGAAGCCATGCGTGACGCCTTTGCCGCCCAGCCCGGTAATCTGGACCTGCGCACCATTTATGTCGAAGCGCTATTGAACCTCACCCCTTGGAAAATGTGGGACCTGAAGACAGGCTTACCCGCCGAAGGTGCAGCAACGTTTGAGGCGCAAACCACGCTGGAAGACGCCATGGCCGACGATCCCGCAGCCATGTCTCATCCCGGCCTGCTGCACCTTTACGTGCACCTGATGGAAATGTCGCCAACCCCGGAAAAAGCGCTCAAGGCTGGCGACGTGCTGCGCAGACTGGTTCCCGAGGCCGGGCACCTGGTACACATGCCCACCCATATCGACGTTCTGTGCGGCCACTACCACAATGTCGTTCAGTGGAACCAGCAGGCTTCGGTCGCGGACCTGAAGTATTTCGAGCGCGAAGGCGCCTTCACGATCTATACCGGCTACCGGCTGCACAATTACCACTTCACCATATATGGCGCGCTCTTTCTGGGTCAGATGGCACCGGCTCTGGCCGCAAATCAGGCAATGTGGGACACTACGCCGGAAGAGATGCTGCGGATCGAAAGCCCTCCGATGGCCGATTTCTTCGAAGCCTATCTGTCCATGAAACCTCACATCCTGATCCGCTTTGGTCGCTGGGCCGAGGCCAAAACGCTAGACCTGCCGGATGACCCCGACCTCTACCGAACGCTCACGGCCACAACCCACTATGCCCGCGCACTCGCCCATGCTGCGACCGGAGAGGTTGCCGAAGCCGAAGCGGAAGAATCCCTGTTCCACGCCGCCAAAGCCCGCGTGCCCGAGGCCCGCCGCCTACACAACAACCGAGTCATCGACCTGCTGGAAATCGCCAGTGAAATGCTGCGGGGTGAGATCGAATACCGCAAAGAAAACTATGAAGCGGCATACGCGCATCTGCGGCGTTCGGTCGAACTGGATGATACGCTGCCTTACGACGAGCCATGGGGCTGGATGCAGCCCACCCGCCACGCGCTTGGGGCGCTTTTGTTCGAACAAGGTCACGTGACCGAGGCCGAAGCCGTATACCGGGAAGATCTGGGTCTGGGCGGAACGCTCAGCCGCGCCTCGATCCACCCGGACAATGTCTGGAGCCTCAAAGGCCTGCATGATTGCCTCAAGGCGCGGAATGAAACGCTCGAAATCCAACAGATCAAACAACGGCTGGACCTCGCTCTAGCTCGGGCCGATCGGGCGGTCGCAGCCTCGTGTTTCTGCGCCCAAGCCGCGATGCAAAGCTAAATCGCGCTAAAGCGCGATGCCTCCGGCGGGGATATTTTTAGCCAGATGAAGCTGGGATCCCCTGTTCATCTGGCCTTAAATATCCGGGGGGACGCGCAACACGCGCAGCGGGGGCAGCGCTCCCTTCCACCGGTTTCAACTGGTTTTGGACTTCTTTTTCTGGGCGATGACTTTCTCGGCCAGATCACGGGCAATCGCAAACGCCCCCTTGATCTTGTCACCGTCATTCTTCCAGTCCCGCCGCACCACAATCTTGTTGTCTTTGACCTTAGCCATGCCACGTTGGCTTTGGATGAACTCGACCAGCCCCTGCGGAGACGCAAACTTGTCGTTGTGGAACTGAATGGTCGCGCCCTTTGGCCCCCCGTCCAGCTTGGCGATACCCGCGCGTTTGCACATAGCTTTGATGCGGACGACCAGCATCAGGGTGTTTACCTCTTTTGGCAATTTGCCGAACCTGTCGATCAGTTCGGCTGCAAACCCCTCCAGTTCAACCTTGGTCGACAACGAGGACAAACGGCGATAGAGGCCAAGTCGTACGTCCAGATCGGGTACGTAGTCTTCGGGGATCAGGACGGGAACGCCCAGATTGATCTGCGGCGCCCATTGGTCATCGCTGTCTGACAGCCCCTCCATCTCACCGGATTTGATTTTGCCAATCGACTCTTCCAGCATCGACTGATACAGTTCGTAGCCCACATCGCGCATCTGGCCGGACTGTTCCTCGCCCAGCAGGTTGCCAGCGCCACGAATGTCCAGATCCTGTGAGGCCAGCGTGAACCCGGCGCCCAGCGTGTCCAGCGAGCCCAGAACCCGCAGGCGTTTCTCGGCCGTCGCTGTCAGGCGGGCACGAGGCTTGGTGGTCAGGTAGGCGTAAGCGCGGGTTTTTGAGCGTCCCACCCGGCCTCGGATTTGGTAGAGCTGCGCCAGGCCGAACATATCGGCGCGGTGTACGACCATCGTGTTCGCGGTAGGAATATCAAGCCCGCTTTCCACAATCGTCGTAGCCAGCAAAACATCGTATTTGCCATCGTAAAAGGCGTTCATCCGATCATCAAGCTCACCTGCCGCCATCTGACCGTGGGCGACCACATAGGTCAGTTCCGGCAGTTGTTCCTTTAGGAACTCTTCGATCTCAGGCAAGTCCGAGATACGCGGGACCACGTAGAAACTCTGCCCACCGCGATAGTGTTCTCTCAGCAAGGCCTCGCGGATTGTGACCGCGTCGAACTCACTGACATAGGTGCGGATGGCCAGGCGGTCGATGGGCGGCGTGCCAATGATCGACAGGTCGCGCACGCCTGTGAGGGAAAGTTGCAATGTCCGCGGGATCGGCGTGGCGGTCAGGGTCAGGACGTGGATGTCGCTGCGCAGCTGTTTCAAGCGCTCTTTGTGGCCGACGCCGAAATGTTGCTCTTCGTCAATGATCAGCAGGCCCAGATTGTTGAACCGAATACCTTTGGCCAGCAATGCGTGAGTACCGATCACGATATCCATGGTGCCGCGTGCCAGCCCGTCGCGGGTTTGCTGCGCTTCTTTCGCTGAAACGAAACGAGAGAGTTGCCGCACTTCAAGCGGGAAACCCCGAAAGCGCTCCTTGAACGAGGCGGCGTGCTGACGGGCCAGCAGCGTTGTCGGCGCGATCACCGCGACCTGAACGCCTGACATGGCGGCGACAAAGGCGGCGCGCATTGCGACCTCGGTCTTGCCGAAACCCACATCGCCACAGATCAGGCGATCCATCGGCGCGCCGGAATGCATGTCTTCCATCACCTCGGAAATCGCGCGCAATTGGTCGTCCGTCTCTTGATAGGGAAAACGAGCGCTGAACTCTTCCCATGCGTGAGGCGGCGGATCCATCACAGGAGCCTTTCGCAGCGCGCGTTCGGCGGCGATGCGGATCAGCTTGTCCGCCATCTCGCGGATGCGCTCTTTCAGCTTGGCTTTCTTGGCCTGCCATGCGCCGCCGCCCAAACGATCCAGCAGACCTTCGTCATGGCCGTATTTCGACAGCAGCTCGATGTTTTCGACCGGCAGGTACAGCTTGGACTGTTCGGCGTATTCCAGCAGCAAGCACTCATGGGCAGCACCAGCGGCGGTGACGACCTCCATCCCCTGATAGCGGCCGATGCCGTGATCCACATGCACCACGAGATCACCGGGGGTCAGGGATTGAGTCTCAGTCAGGAAATTTTCGGCCTTGCGGCGCTTCTTTGGCTGGCGGATCAGGCGGTCGCCCAGCACGTCCTGTTCAGCGATAACGGTCAAGTCGGGGGTTTCAAACCCATGCTCCAGCGCCCAGACGGCCAGATGCAGGCCCCGTTTGCCGACGCGGGTGCCGTCGGTAACGGGGATCGCCTCGGCCAAACCTTCGTCTTCGATCAACCCGGTCAGGCGTTCGCGTGCGCCTTCGGAATAGGAGGCGATCAGCACCGGGCCTTGGGCCATCTTGTCGGTGATGTGCGCGGCCAGAGCGCCAAACAGGCTGATGCTTTCCTGCTGCCGCTCAGGCGCAAAGTTACGCCCGATCCGCCCGCCCGCGTCGATTACACCCGGCCCGCTAGCCTGTGGTAGCGGGCTGAATTGCAGCACCCGACGATCACCAATCGCTTGCTCCCATGCGGCATCATCCAGGTAGAGCAATCCGGGCGGGGTCGGCTTATAAACCGTATCCATTCGGGACCGGTTTTCCAGCGCCAAACGCCGGGTCTCATACTGATCAGCAATCGTATCCCACCGCGCCAGACGTGCGGGTGTGACCTGATCATCTACGGTGATCGTTGCGTCGGGAAGATAGTCGAACAGCGTTTCCAGCTTTTCGTGAAAGAAAGGCAGCCAGTGTTCGATGCCCTGATGTTTGCGCCCTGCGCTGACCGCCTCGTACAGAGGGTCGTCGGTGCCCGCCGCGCCGAACTCGATACGATAGTTCTGGCGGAAGCGCGTGATGGCAGCATCGTCCAGAATGACCTCGGACACCGGGGCCAATTCTACTACGTCCAGCTTTTCGGTAGTGCGCTGCGAGACGGGATCAAACCGGCGTGCGCCGTCCAGAACGTCTCCGAACAGGTCCAGCCGCACGGGGCCGGTTTCGCCCGGAGGGAAGATGTCGATGATGCCGCCGCGAATGGCATAGTCGCCGGGTTCCATTACCGTGGGGCTTTGGGTGAAACCCATGCGGACAAGGAAGTTGCGCAGCGCGGCCTCATCCACGCGGTGGTCCACACGTGCGGTAAAGGCCGCCTCGCGCAGAACCTCGCGCGCGGGCACCCGTTGGGTGGCCGCGTTCAACGAGGTCAGCAGCACAAACCGATCGGGCATCTGATGCACCAACGCCGCCAACGTCGCCACGCGCGCGGCTGCGATATCTGCGTTGGGCGAGACCCGGTCATAGGGCAGACAATCCCAGCCGGGAAACACAAAGACCGGCATATCCGGCGCAAAAAAGGCAAGGGCTGCGCGCATCGCCTCTAGCCGTTTGTCGTCGCGCGCCACATGACACACCGGCCCGCCGGACCGGGCGATCTCGTTCAGGACAAGCTGTGCGTCAAACCCTTCGGGGGCGCCGCCAACCGTGACATGGTTCGGAGCCTTCATCGCCTAACCTTTCCGAATTCTCTATCCCAGAACGCCGATGGAAAAGTTCTGATACATACCCCAAAGCGAGGTAATCAAGATCGAAATCATCCCCACGATCTGCGTATAGATCCTGCACCGCATGAGGGTTTTCGCCACAAAGGCCAATTCAGGTTCAACCCGGCTCAACTTGCGCGCGGCCGAGATATTGATGAGCGTTACCAACACCAGTGGAAATATCAGTAAAAACACCGCCTGCGCAAATTCCACGCCATAGACAAAGCCCAGCATGGCCAGCCCGGTGAAGAAAAAACAACTTAGCCCCAGCAGCGCAAGTCCCGACACCTCGACAATATAAAGCAGCCGATTGCGGTTGATCCGGACGATGTCCAGCAGATCCTGCTCGCTCTGCCCCCCGATCCGGCGGGCGCGCTGAACCAGATCAAACGGCACACCCATCGACCAATGGCTGGCGGTCGACCACAAAACGGCCAGCCCGATCCAATACCACAGGTTCGAAAAGCTGCGCATATCGATGATTTCGAAAATCGAAGAAAATAAGTCCACGCGTCAGCCCTTTAATTCACTGTCCTGAGGGACCCGCGTCGATCGTTACCCTTGAGACTACGCCGAATTCATGCCACCCAATGCACGAATATTCAAGGAGAGCGCGACATGAAACCGACCATCGCCCCTTATCCCCTGACGCGCTTTCGCCGGGCCCGCCAGTCCGAAGCCATCCGCGGACTGGTGCGCGAGAACAGCCTGTTGACCGATGATCTGATCTGGCCGGTGTTTGTGCGCGATGGGGAAGGCGTGGAAGAACCCGTGCCTTCGATGCCCGGTGTCGTCCGCCGCTCGGTCGATATGATCGCACAAGCCGCTGTTGAGGCTCAAGCATTGGGGATTCCGGCGATTTGCATCTTTCCCTATACCGACCCAAGCTTGAAAACCGAAGATTGCGCCGAGGCGTGGAACCCCGACAATCTGTCGAACCGGGCGATCCGTGCCATCAAGTCCGCCGCCCCTGATATCGCGGTTATGACGGACGTCGCGCTGGACCCTTACAACATCAACGGTCACGACGGATACGTCGTGGATGGCGAGATTGTGAACGATCAGACCGTCGAGGCACTGGTCAAAATGACGCTGGCGCAGGCCGAGGCCGGGGCTGATATCATCGGACCATCGGACATGATGGACGGACGCATCGGGGAAATGCGCCGTGCTTTGGAAAACGCCGGGCATCACAACGTGATGATCCTCAGTTATGCCGCGAAATATGCCAGCGCTTTTTACGGGCCGTTCCGCGATGCCGTGGGCGCATCGGGTGCGCTGACCGGAGACAAAAAAACTTATCAAATGGATCCCGCCAACTCGAACGAGGCTTTGCGATTGATCGAGCGCGATCTGACCGAGGGCGCAGACATGGTGATGATCAAACCCGGGATGCCCTATCTGGATATCTGTCGCCGTGTGAAGGACGCCTTTGGCGCGCCCACTTATGCCTATCAGGTGTCAGGCGAATTCGCGATGGTTCAAGCGGCGGCGCAAAACGGTTGGATCGATGGAGAAAAGGTGATGCTGGAAAGCCTGCTGGCCTTCAAGCGCGCGGGCTGTGACGGCATCCTGACCTATTTCGCGCCCACGGTCGCACGCCTCTTGCAAGGATAAAATTCCAGTGTGACGCGGTTTTTCGCCGATTGTGATGAGTGCGGCGGCAGCTTTCCCGTGACAGGACGCCGCAATCGGCGTAGTCTTCCACATAAGATCGGGATCACCCGGCAAATCAGGCAGTTATACAGAGAAAACATATGAGCAGTTCCAACCTTCCCCGACTGAACCGTCGTGGCTTTGCGCTTGGCATGGCCGGTCTGACCGTGACCGCCGCCTGTGGTAATGGCGTCGGCAATTCCAATGCGGCAACGATCGACGCTCGCGTCGATGCGACGTTGACCGAAATGTATGCGAGCTATCCCAACACTGTTGAGATCGCCAACAAGGCTAATGGTATGCTAGTCATGCCACTGATCACCGAAGCAGGTTTTGTCTTCGGCGGCGGTTTTGGGCGTGGCGCGCTGCGCATCAACGGGGCAACAGTAGACTACTACTCAGCCGTCAAAGGCACCGCCGGCTTACAGATCGGCGCCCAGCAGTATGCGCATGTTCTGTTCTTCATGACACAAGATGCGCTGAACGACTTCCGCCGCGCCAGCGGTTGGACCGCCGGAGCCGACATCGGCTACGTGGTCAGCGATCAGGGTGACAGCCTTTCGACCGACACGACGACACTGCGCTCGCCTGTTCTGGCGGCTGTGTTTGGTCAAGCGGGTCTGCAAATCGGGGCGACCGTCGAGGGCACAAAATATACGCGGATCATTCCGTAAAGCTGAAATACCACCCCCTCGCTAAGTGCCCGTCATGGCCCAACGGTTGTGGCGGGGTTTCGCGTTTCTAAAGCAGAGTTAACCCTGCATATTTCGTGGCGTTCCTCTTTCGGTTGGTACAGCCTTCCTTTACTCTGCGAGCAAGGTTTGACGGAACGGATCATGGACCGCAGATGGGTATAGTTTTTCGCTGGTTGGTGCGTATCACCTCGGCCCTTGTCATGTTAACGCTGGGGGCTGTGCTTCTGGTTTATTTCTTGGCCAGCCAATCCCTGCCCGAGTATAATCAGACCGTCGCCGTGCGGGGCGTGACCGACCCTGTCGAAATCGTACGAGACACCGCAAATGTACCCCATGTTCTGGGTCAATCCGACCCGGATGTGTTCTTTGGGCTGGGCTACGCCCACGCGCAGGATCGTTTGTGGCAGATGACCGTCATGCGCCGCACCGCCCAGGGTCGCCTGTCCGAGGTCTTCGGCGCACGCACGGTCAATATCGACAAGCTGCTGCGCCGGTTGGACCTCTACGGTCTGGCGCATCGCTCGTTTCAGGTACAGGACGACTATACCAAAGCCGCCCTGCGGGCCTATGCGGCGGGCGTGAATGCGCGTTTGGACGAGATCAACGAAATGGCCCTTGGCCGCGGCGCGCCCGAGATGTTTCTGTTCAACGCCCCCGTCTCGCCCTGGCAGCCCGGAGACAGCCTTGCCGTCATCAAGCTGATGGCGCTGCAACTGTCCGGCCACCTTGAGGATGAGGTGCTGCGCGCGCGCACTTCGCTTATGCTGAACGACTCGGCTCGGTTGGCCGATATCCTGCCCGATGTACCCGGTGCCGGGATCGCGGCTCTACCGGAATATGCCACGCTCTTTCCCGGACTTCCGCGCTATGCCCATGGCACGCCGATGTCCGATAGTCCGCTGTCGCCCTTCCCCAAGCACGGCCTTGCAGGCGCGTCCAACGCGTGGACCGCTGCCCCCTCACGCTCGGCCATCGGCGGCACACTGTTGGCCAATGACCCGCATCTGGGCTTCACCGCACCTGGCGTCTGGTATCTAGCGCGGTTGGAGCTGGCCAAGGGCGGCGTGATCGGCGCGACAATCCCTGGTGTGCCTGCGGTCATGGCCGGGCGCAGTGATCGGCTGGGATGGGGACTGACCTCGTCCTATCTGGACGATCAGGATGTGCATATCGAACGGCTCAACCCAGACAACCCCGAGGAATACGAAACACCGGACGGGTTCAAAGCCTTCCGCGCGCGCCCCTCGATCATCGAGATCAAGGACGAAGCCCCGATCACCCTGACCCTGCGCTGGACCGAGAACGGGCCTGTGCTGCCCGGCAGCCACTATGATCTGGAAACGATCACTCCACCCGGTCACGTGACTTCATTGTCGTGGACCGCGCTGAGTGCGCAGGACACCTCCATGTCCGCCGCATTGGCCCTGATGAATGCCGACAGCGTGCGTCAAGGGATCGAAGCATCCGAGGGCTATGTCGCTCCGTCACAGAACCTGTCGCTGGTCGATCGGACCACTATCGGGATGAAACTGATTGGGGCCATGCCACGCCGCGCCCTGCGCAACCAAAGCCGGGGCCGTATCCCGACGCCCGGCTGGCTGAACGAGAACCGCTGGCAAGGTCGCCTGCCCTATGCCGATAACCCCGAATTTGTGGCCCCGGCGGGCGGTATTTTGGGCAATACCAACAACAAGATCATCGACCGTCCCTTTCCTGAACATGTCTCATACGAATGGGGCGACACACAGCGCATTCACCGCTGGCAACGTTTGATGCAATCACGCGAAGTGCACACCCGCGACAGCTTTATCGAGGCGCAGCTAGACACGGTCAGTTTCACAGCCCGCTCGCTTCTGCCGCTGATCGGTGCCGACCTGTGGTTCACCGGCGCCTCTGCCCCCGAAGGCACGCCCGAACGCCAGCGCCAGATCGCGCTTGGTCTGCTGGCCGAATGGAACGGCGAGATGAACGAGCACCTGCCGGAGCCACTGATCTATGCCGCCTGGCTGCGGGCGCTACAAATCCGCCTGATCTCGGACGAGTTGGGCCCGCTGGCCGCGGAATACAAACATGTCGAGCCGCTGTTCATCGAGCGCGTCTACCGCGATATCGACGGCGCGGCGGTTTGGTGTGATGTCCGTCAAAGCGCACCGGTCGAGACCTGCACCGACATGGCGCGGCTTGCGCTGGACGATGCGCTGATCTGGATTTCCGAGAAATACGGTGGCGCGCTGGAATCCTTGCGTTGGGGCGATGCACATCAGGCCACCCATGATCACCCGGTTCTGGGCTCGGTTCCGGTTCTGCGGTTCTTCGTCAATATCCGTCAATCCACCAGCGGCGGCGACAATACTTTGCTGCGGGGGCGCACCTCGGGCGAAGGGCCGGACCCATTCCAGAACGTACATGGCGCGGGATATCGGGGTGTCTATGATTTCGCCGACCCTGACAGCTCGGTCTTCATCACGGCCACCGGTCAGTCGGGCCATTTCCTGTCGCGCTACTATGACGATCAGGCGCAACTCTGGCGGCGCGGGGAATACATCCCGATGTCGCTGGACCTTGATCTGGCGCGTGCGGCGGCGGTCGGCGTGACCCACCTGACCCCGCGCTGACACCGGGTTTTAGGCAAGACATTGCCCTGAAACCAAGGTTTCGTGGACGCAGACCCTTGTTCTGGCTTACGATCTCAAGGTGAAACGATTTGAGACCGGGGGAAATTGATGGCCAGTATTAGAGATACGATGAACAATCTTGCGCGCGACTATGCAATCGCGTGGAGTTCAGGCGACCCGGACGCCGTTGCAAGTTTCTATGCACCCGACGGGCAAATCATCATCAATCGGGGCGAGCCCATTGTCGGTCGCGCTGCGGTGGCCGAGATGGCACGCGGGTTCTATGCCGACTTCCCGGATCTTGAAGTGCGCTGCGACATGCTGCGTTGGGCGGGGAGCCACGCCATCTTTGTTTGGACCCTTGAGGGGCACCATGCACAGACCGGCAACCACGTCGTCGCCCGAGGCTGGGAAGAATGGGAACTGACCGCGGATAACAAGGTCAAATCCTCGCTAGGCTGGTTCGATGCTGACGATTACCAGCGGCAGATCGACGGGGCATAGTGCCTACAAGGCGGCGAACTGCGCCGCCTGTTTATCCGTCCACAAAACGGTGATCTTAAAGCCATCCTCAGTCTGCTCCTCGGTCCGCACGACATCCTGACGGAACAGCCACGCGCGTTTGTCGCCTTCGGCAAAGCTGAGCGTCAGGGTGATCTCGTGACGGACGCCTTGCAGCTTGGTGGCGATCTCGGTCAGCAGCACATCAACCCCGTCGCCCGTCACCGCCGAGATGGCAAAAACCGCAGGATCACGCTCGGCGCGGGCTATGGCGGCTTCGCGATTGTCGTCGGTCAACAGGTCGATCTTGTTCCAGACCTCAAGCCGAGGGCGCGCGTCATCCACACCCAGCGAGGTCAGGATCGTTTCGACATCGCGAGCCTGTTCGTCGGTCTCTTCATGGCTGATGTCGCGCACATGCACGACGATATCCGCGCCCAACACTTCCTCGAGCGTGGCGCGGAAAGCCGCCACCAGCTCGGTCGGCAGGTTCGAGATAAAGCCCACCGTGTCTGACAGGATCACCTCGGGGCCATCGGGCAGCTCTACCCGGCGCATGGTCGGGTCAAGCGTGGCGAACAGCATGTCCTTGGCCATCACCTCGGCCCCGGTCAGACGGTTGAACAGAGTGGACTTGCCCGCGTTGGTATAACCCACCAACGCCACAATCGGATACGGCACCTTGGCACGGGCCGCACGGTGCAGGGTGCGGGTCTTGACCACCTTCTGCAACTGCCGCCGCAAGCGAACAAGTTGTTCGTCAATGGCGCGCCGGTCGGCTTCGATCTGCGTCTCGCCGGGGCCGCCCACAAAACCCAATCCGCCGCGCTGGCGTTCCAGGTGGGTCCAGGCGCGTACCAATCGTGTCCGTTGATAGCTGAGCGCGGCCATCTCGACCTGTAGAACACCTTCACGTGTTCGGGCGCGGTCGCTGAAAATCTCAAGGATCAGCCCGGTCCGGTCGAGGATTTTGACCTTCCACGCTTTTTCGAGGTTTCGTTGCTGAACGGGTGTCACCGGGCCGTCGATCAGCACCAACTCAATTTCATTGTCATGTAGCCGCTCGGCCAGTTCTTCGATCTTACCACTGCCGAACAACAACCCGGCCTGCGCCCGCGGCAGGCGCACGATTTCAGAGCCGACCACGTCTAGGTCGGGCAACGCAGCGGCCAGTGCAACCGCCTCTGCCAGCGCCGGTTCGGGGACACGACGCTGTTCATCTGACTTGATTTCCGGATGCAGCACCCAGGCACGGGTGCGCGTCCTGTCATGTTCCATCAAGAGGCGTCTTCGCCCTCATACAGGTTGATCGGCTGTGATGGCATGATGGTCGAGATCGCGTGCTTATAAACCAGCTGCGACTGTCCGTCGCGGCGCAACAACACGCAAAAGTTATCAAACCACGTGATCACACCTTGCAATTTCACACCGTTGATCAGGAAAATTGTGACCGGGACCTTTGCCTTACGTACATTGTTCAGGAACGCGTCCTGCAGATTCTGTCTGTCCGAAGCCATATTTTTATAAACTCGCCATTGTTCTTGCTACGCGCTGCGGACCAACGCGCTCCCTCTGGCGGAGTATGGAGTGTCGTTAACCGAGTTTCCAGATGAAAAATCAATCATTAACACGAGTGTTGATTCTCAGTCCCGCCAGAGCGTGGGCGTAATCAAGGCAATAATGGCCAGAGTCTCCAATCTGCCAATCACCATCGCCGCGCACATGGTCAGCTTCGCGTTTGACGAAAGGTCAATCAGGCGCAGAGGTACATCGGTTGCCAGTTCGATCAGCGGACCCGTGGTGCTGAGCGCCGCGACCGTCAGCACCATCGCCTGTTCGAACCCCGCCCCCATCGCGGCCAGCAACATATTGAACAGCGCGGCGGTCAACGCGAACATCATCAAGAAGATCCACGCAATGAATGCACCATCGCTTTGAATACGTCGGTTACCGCCGCCCACCCCACTGACCGAGGATGGATAGATCAGCCGGTCAATCTCGCGCGCGCCGTTCAGATAGAGCGCAAACACGCGCAGCAGTTTGACCCCACCGGCGGTTGTCGCGACCCCGCCGCCGATCAGAGCAATGCCCATCAGGATCAGACCCGGCGTGCCAAGGCCAGACAGTTGCTGCGCATCGTTCCAGTTCGCGCTTTCAAACCCTGCCGTGGTCAAAAAGGACAAGCCTGTAAAGAGCATACCCCAAATCACATTGACCGCCTGCATCGGTTCTAACCGGTTGCCGATCTCATTGACCCCCAGCCAAACCCGGACGAACAAAAGCGCAGCGACGGCGCCAACGATCATCAGTCCGATGCGAAATTCTGGGTCTTTGTCCAGGCGCGAATAGCCGGTTGTTGCGGTGTCGGTCGAAAAGGTTAGGCGCGACAAGGCGAAGAAAAGAAACAAGAACAGGATCGCCTCACCCGTGAACCCGGCCTGTGCACCCTCCATTCCGCCGACCGGAGAAATCCCCGAGGTCGCCATCGTAGACATGGCGTGGCAGATCGCCGTCAGACCCTGCTCGCCCGCAATCAACAGCAGCAGGCAGATCACAAGCGTCAGACCGGCATAGATCGGTGTCAGCGTCCGCGCGACCCGGATCAGACGGCCACGCGGATCGACCTTTTCGCTTTGCGCCACGCCCGAGACCGGGCGACCGGGCTGCCCGCGCGCCGTAACCTCGAACCCGCCTAGCGACAGAGGGGCCAGGATCGCGGCAGCTGAAATCCACATCAGCAGGCCGCCCATCCACCCCACTTGCGCGCGCCAGAAATGCAGAGGCGCGTTCAGACGATCGGGGTCGGGAAACAGGTCGGCGCCGGTCGTGGTCAGCGCGCTGACCATATCGAAATAGGCGTTCAGAAAAGTGGTATTCCCCAAAGCGTCATGCAGCGGGATTGCCAAATAGAGGGGCAAAACGGTGAAACAGGCCAAAAGCACCGCCAACTGCCCCAAGGTCCCCCTGCGCGGCACACGGTTCGATGAGGCCAAAGCAATGATGGCCACAATAAATAGCCCAAGAAACCCGGAATAGAAGAACGAGCGCGAGGTGTCGTGATCATCCAGAACCAGCGCATAAATCGCGGGTATCCACATGGACAGCGCGGCAATAGCCCAGATCAGCAGAAACAGCGGCAAGCGCCGCACCAATCCGATCCGCTGTGTCCGCGCGCGCTCCATCAGAAGAAATCAATCGAAACCTGCATCAAGCGCTCGACCTCGGGCACGTCCTTGGCCATGGCAAAGATCGCCAGCACGTCTTTCTCTTCGATCCGCAGGCTGCCCGTGGGGCGCAGCAACTCATCCCCTTTGCGAACAGCCCCGACCAGAACGCCCTCGGGAAAGTCGATGTCACGCAGCCTTTGCCCCGCCATGGGAGAGGTCGACAGAACCTCGGCCTCAATCACCTCGGCCTCGGCATCGCCGATGGAATAAACCTGCCGCACGCGCCCATGGCGGATATGGCGCAGGATCGAGCTGACAGTGGTGGCGCGCGGGTTGATATAGGCGTCAATGCCCAAAGGTCCCATCAAGGCCACCATGCTGGGATCATTGATCAGTGCAATCGCCAGCGCACAGCCCTCGGCCTTGGCCCGCACGGCGGCCAGCAAGTTGGCGCGGTCGTCGTCAGTGACGGCCAGCATAGCGTCGGCACGCTCGATCCCGGCCTCGCGCAACAGCGCGGAGTCCAAGCCATCGCCGTTCAGAACAATCGTGCGCTCCAACGCTTCAGCGGCCAGTTCGGCACAGCTGCGGTCACGTTCGATGATCTTGGCGCGCACCCGGCTTTCGCGTTCCTCAAGCGTCCTCGCAACCTCGAGCCCGACATTACCGCCGCCCACGATGACCACGCGGTCCTGTTTCTTTTGCGCCTTGCCGAAAACCTCCATCGTGCGGTCGACGTCTTTTACGTTGGCAAAGACATAGCATTCGTCACCAACGAACAGCTGGTCCTCGGACTCCGGGGCAAACAGAGTCCCCTCGCGCCGCACCCCAACCACGATCGAGCTGAGGGTCGAGAACAGATCGGTCAACTGACGTAGGGGTGTGTTTACGATCGGACAATCCTCGTCAATGCGGATGCCCAAAAGCTGCGCCTGCCCGTCCATGAACATCTCGGTATCAAAGGCCGAGGGGGCCGAAAGGCGGCGCATGGCGGCGGCGGCCACCTCGCGTTCAGGGCTGATGACCACGTCGATGGGCAAGTGATCGCGGCGATACAGGTCGGAATGGATGGCCTGTAAATAGGATTTAGACCGCAATCGGGCAATCTTGCGCTGGATCGAAAAGACAGAATGCGCCATCTGACAGGTGACCATGTTCACCTCATCGGAATGGGTGGCGGCGATGATCATATCCGCATCACGGGCGCCCGCGCGCTGAAGTACATCAGGATAGCTGGCAAAGCCGGCAATACCCTGAACGTCCAGTGTTTCCGTGGCGCGACGCACCAGGTCCGGGTTGTTGTCAACCACTGTAACGTCATTCAGTTCGCCCGACAGATGCCGCGCAATCTGCCAGCCAACCTGACCGGCCCCGCAAATGATGACCTTCATATACCTGGCCCTTCTGCCTGAAAGGATTGAATGACAGATGGCCCCAAAACGGTCAATCGAATTGTCATTTCCGCCTGCCGAGGGCAAGATAAGCCTATGAAAACAGTTGCCCGTTTCCTGATACCTGTCTTTGCGTTGACCTCATGCGGTCCGCTTTCGATGTATTACCAAGAAGGCGCAAGCGTTTCGCGTGTGCAGACCGAGACTACACAATGTCAGGTTCAGGCACTGGATGACGCTCCGGTGGCGACCCAGGTGCGTCAAGGCCCCCCCACCTATTGGCCGGGCCGTACCCGCTGCGACGGGCGCGGCAATTGTTATCGCACAGCGGGATGGTGGCAGCCTGGGCAGATCTACACCGTGGACGTCAATAAAGGCCTACGCGACCGTGTTGAAGCACAGTGCATGGCGGCCAAAGGGTATCGCCCGATCAGCCTGCCACCGTGCAAGCAACGGATAAAAGCCAGTGTACCACCCGCACGCACGACCCAATTTCCGCCGATCGGAACCGAGTCCTGCTTTGTTAAATTCGACGACGGATCGTTTCAGATCATCACACCCGGCCAGACGGGGTGAAGGACCGGCGGATTATTCCGCCGGCTCCGGTTCGTCCAGTTGCGCCACCCTTGCGCCCGATTTGTTCGACGTCACCACGCCCAGTGATTTCAGCTTGCGGTGCAGCGCGCTGCGCTCCATCCCAACAAAGCTGGCGGTGCGGCTGATATTGCCGCCAAAGCGGTTGATCTGGGTCAGCAGGTATTCCCGCTCGAACGCCTCGCGGGCTTCGCGCAACGGCAAGGTCGCCAGCGCGCCAGACAGGACAACGCGGCCGGAATCGTCGGCCTTTTCATCCTCGGTCGGCAGCTCCTTAGCCTCGATCGGCCCCGTGCCGTCGCCCAGGATCAGCACCCGTTCGATCAGGTTTTTCAACTGACGCACATTACCCGGCCATGTCATGGTCTGCAGCAAGGCCACCGCTTCTTCGGAAATCTCGCGAACCGGCAGGCCCTGCGTTTCGTTGCACATCTCGATGAAATGCTGGGCCAAAACCGGAATATCTTCGCGCCGATCCTCAAGCGAGGGCACGTCGATCGGCACCACATTCAGCCGGTGATACAGTTCCTCGCGGAAGCGATCAGCGGCAATCTCGGCATCCAGATCCTTGTTGGTGGATGAGATCACGCGCAAATCCACCCGAACCTTGTCCGACCCGCCGACACGTTGGAATTGCTGGTCGACCAGCACGCGCAGGATTTTGGATTGCGTGCCCAACGGCATATCCGCGACCTCGTCGAAATAGACCACACCGCCATGCGCCTCTTCCAACAGACCTGATTCCACCCCCCGGTCCGAGGATTCGCGGCCAAACAGAACTTCTTCCACGCGCTCGGGTTCGATCCCGGCGCAGTTTACGGTCACGAAGGGCGCGTTGGCACGGTTTGAATGCGCGTGGATATAGCGCGCCGCGATCTCTTTGCCCGACCCTGCCGGGCCGCTCAGCATAACGCGGCCGTTCGATTTTGTGACCTTGTCCAACTGCCCCTGCATCGCTCGGAACGAGGCGGATTTGCCGATCATGTCGGAATTTGTCACCTCTTTGCGCTTGAGCAAGGCATTCTCGCGGCGTAGACGCGATGTTTCCATTGCGCGGCGGATGACCACCATCAACTGGTCAATATTGAAGGGTTTTTCGATAAAGTCATAAGCCCCCTGCTTGATCGCCGCGACCGCAATTTCGATGTTGCCGTGGCCGGAAATAATCACCACCGGCACATCCGGGTTGTCACGTTTGACGGCTTTCAAAATATCGATCCCGTCCATCCGGCTGTCCTTCAGCCAGATATCCAGAATCAACAGCCCCGGCGGTTCCGAGTTGATCTGGGCCATGCACTCATCCGAGTTGCCCGCCAAGCGGGTCGTATAGCCCTCGTCCTCCAGAATGTCGGACACCAGTTCGCGAATATCGCGTTCGTCATCTACGATCAGAATGTCGCTCATCTTTGGCCTGCTTTCAGTTTGTTTGTTTGAATTGCCTGCTTTTGGGGCGCGTCAGACGGGGAAAAATTACCCGCTGGTAAACGGATCACGGCCATCGCGCCAAAATGGTCCTGTCCGTCGAAGACCGGCGCGTCTTCCAAAGTCAGCGCGCCGCCATGTTCTTCGATAATCTTTTTGACGATGGGCAGGCCCAAACCTGTCCCAGCATCCCGCGTTGTCACATACGGCTCGAACAGGCGCGCCCGATCTTCGGGCAGGCCAATGCCGTTGTCTGCAATTGTGATGACGGTACCCGCGTCATCGCTTTCTACGTCCACTTTGATTTGTGGCTTCAGGTTCTCGGGGGGGCCTTTTTGTTTAAGGGTTTCTATGGCTTCCCCGGCATTCTTGATCAGGTTCGTCAGTGCCTGGTTCAACATCGTCGCATCCAGATCAGCTGGGATCGGATCATCCGGCAATTGCGCCGTGATCTCGACATCGGGCTGCCCTGATTGCTGCAACAAAACCGCCTCGCGTACCAGATCGACAACGTTTTCCTCACGCCGGTCGGGCTCGGGCATCCGTGCGAATTTTGAGAATTCGTCCACGATCCGCCGCAGATCATTGGTCTGCCGCACGATCACATCGGTCATGGATACAAGGCTATCGCAATCCTCTTCATCCAGCTTGCGCGAGAATTTGCGTTTGATCCGTTCGGCGCTCAGTTGGATCGGGGTCAGCGGGTTCTTGATCTCATGCGCAATGCGTCGCGCCACATCGCCCCACGCGGCCATCCGCTGCGCGCTAACCAGATCGGTCACGTCATCAAAGGCGACAACATAGCCTTCCAGCCCGCCATCCTCACCCCGTCGGGTTGCCATCCGCACCAGCAGGTTTTCAAGACGGCCCTTGCGCGTCACCTTGACCTCACCCTGAACGGCTTCCTGCCCGCTTTCCTTAAGGCTTTCGAACAAGGGCAGAAACTCGGGCACCGCTATGCCAATCGCCAGCGTTTCGTCCCCGCGCGACCAGTCCAACAATCGTTCCGCCGAACGGTTCACCAGTGTAACGCACCCATCGGGATCGACACCAACAACGCCCGACGTGACCGAACTGAGCACCGAATCGAACAACCGACGACGACGTTCGATCTGGCGGGTATTTTCTAGCAGAGTGTCGCGCTGTGCATTAAGTTGCCGCGTCATCTGGTTGAAATAACGTCCCAATATGGCAATCTCATCGTCGCTGGCTTCTTCGATGACTTGAACGCTCAGATCACCGGCCCCCACACGTTGCGCCGCTGTAGTAAGCCGTCCGACGGGACGCGACAGGCGCTCGGCAAACCACATACCCAGCGACATCGCCGCCAAGATCAAAATGACCGCAAATCCCAGATAGAGCAGACCAAATTCAAACAGTACCCTGCCCCGTTCGCTTTCAAGCTGTTGATAGAACTGCACCGTTTCCTTGGTGTCATCCAGCAGCGTCAACAACTGACCATCCACCTCGCGGCTGACATAGAGATACCGGTCCAGATAGGCGCGTAGCGGCACAAGCGCCCGGAATTCGCTGTTTTGCCAATCGTCGATGATCAGAAGGCCTGTGTCAGAGGCCTCTACGATCTGCTCGGGCGTCGGTGCCTCATAGTTGAACAGGTATGACCGGTCGCCGCGCGACTTTATTTCCCCTGCTCCGTCAATGACATAAGCCTCACGCAGCCCGCGCTGAATTTGCGATTGTCCTTGCGCAAGAACCGCGCGCAATTCCGCGTCCGAGATATAAAAATCCACCGCGCGCGCATTGTTGAGGTACAGCGCCAGAACCGTCGCGTCCTGCCGCAAACCTTCGCGGTGCTCCTGCTCATAGGCTTCGGCGGCGGTCAGGGATGAGCCAACAACCTGCCTCACCCGGTCCGAGAACCAGCCCTCGAGACCGATATTTACCGTCAGGCCAGCGAAAATCGCCACCGTCACTGTCGGCACCAGTGCGAGCAGGGTAAAGGCACCAATCAAACGCAGGTGCAGACGCGATCCGGCCGATTTCGCCCGGCGCGCGGCGATCAAACTGCCCAATTGGCTGAGAACCAGCGCAGCAACCACCAGCACATAGACCAGATCTGCCAGCAGAATCAGGCGCAGCGACGGCGCGGTTGTGCCCAAGTCAAAGGGACCGATGACCAGATAGGTCACCAACGCCAGAACCGGGCCCAGAAGAACCAGACCCAAGGTGCTAATATTGCGCAGCTTTCGGGATTTCCGCCACCGATTAATCGATAGGATCAGCCCGCTCTGTGCTCGGGATGCCACCGTCTGCCCTCATCCTGATGCGCCGTTTTCACGGCAAACCGCCATATTTCGTGGTCCTTGTCGGGGTTGAACCCGAATGCCACGCTTTGTGTGGCGATATTACATCAGTTTGCGGCGGCGTGTCACCTGAATATCGAGGTCTGTGATCTTTTTCCGCAGCGTATTCCGGTTAATCCCCAGAAGATCAGCACATTTTGCCTGATTTCCGCCGGTTGCATCCAGGGCCAACTCGATCAGAGGGGCCTCTACCTCGCGCAGGATGCGTTGATACAGGCCCGGCGGCGGCAGAATATTGCCGTGCAAGTCGAAATACCGCCGCAAGTGACGCGCGACCGAAGTCGACAGTTTCTCGCGCTCACCATCGCCCAGAACAGGTTCGGCTTCGGGCTGGCTGCCCAGAACCGCCTCGACCTCGGATTTCGAGATTTCGTCGGCGCGGCTGGTCAGGCTGAGGCGACGGATCGCGTTTTCCAACTGTCGCACATTTCCCGGCCACGAATAGCGCCGCACCAGCTCTACCGCATCCGGGCTGAGCCAGCGTTTGGTGCCGTGTTCGCGCTCTTCCCGCGCCAGAAAGTGGTCGGCCAAAAGGGTGATGTCATCCACACGTTCGCGCAGCGCAGGCACGTGGATTGTAGCGCCGCACAGACGGTAATACAGGTCCTGACGCACGCGTCCGCTCTCCATCGCGTCAGTCAGGTCCGACTGGCTGGTGGCCATAAAGCGTGGGACGTGGTCGCCGGGCGTGTCCATCATGCGGACGATGCGAGCCTGCAGTTCATCCTCGATATCGGCAATCTCGTCGATCAGCAACGTCCCACCTCGAACCCGCGCCATCACCCGTGCAGGACCTTCCAGATCGCGCAAATCAGCGGCTGTTGCCGTGACAAAGGGCAATGTGCGGCGGTCTGAGAAATCATGAATAGCCCGTGCAATCAATGATTTACCTGTTCCACTTTCACCAGATATCATCACCGAAAGATCAGTGTTCATCACCCGTGCGACCAACCGGTACAGCGCCTGCATCACCGGCGTCCGTCCGACCAGAGGGAGTTCTTCTGGGCGGTCCTGCGCCGGTTCGCTGGCGTCGGTTTGCACGCGCTGTTTCTGCTCCAGCGCCCGCGCGGTCCGTTTCATCAGATCAGGCAGGTCAAACGGCTTGGGCAGATAATCATAGGCATCGGCCTCGGCCGCCTGAATCGCCGTCATGATCGTGTTCTGGGCCGAGATCACGATGACAGGCAGGCCGGGTCGGTCCTGCGCGATCTTGGGCAGCATCTCCAGGCCATTGCCATCCGGCATAACGACATCTGAGATCACCACATCGCCTTTCCCTTCGCCAACCCAGCGCATCAGCGTGGTCAACGAAGAGGTCGCGTGCACCTTGCACCCCGCCCGCGTCAGGGCCTGTGTCAAAACGGTGCGGATCGTGCGGTCGTCATCTGCGACCAGTACTGTTCCATCCATTGGGTGCTCTCCTTAAGCTCTTGTCGGCTTTGTCCTACGTTGCATCCTTCGGTGCCCGCCTCAGCGAGATACGAAACACCGTGCGGCCCGGCACCGAGTCGGCGGAAATCCAGCCGTCATGGTCCGAGATGATCTTGCTCACCAGCGCCAGCCCGAGGCCGGTGCCGTTTTCCTTGCCCGACACGAAAGGGTCGAAAATATCGCTACGGATTTTCTCGGGCAGGCCCGGACCATCGTCGATGATCTCAACCTGCAGGGGCAACGAATGGCCCGAGCCATCGCTGCGCCGCAGGCGGAAGGAATGTTCGAAATACGTCCGCAGACGAATGGTTCCGCCTTTGGAATCAGCTGCTTCCGAAGCATTCTTCAACAGGTTCAGAATGACTTGTAGAAATTGATCGGGGTCGCCATAGGCCAAAGGCAACGAGGGATCGTAGTCCTCGATAATCTTCATATGCGCGCCGAACCCCAGCAACGCAGAGCGTCGCGCGCGGTCCAGAACGTCGTGGATATTGACAGGTTTGAAGTCGGGCTCCGACAGGTTTCCGAATTGCTCGACCTGTTCCAGCAGCTTTACAATTCGACGGCTCTCGGCAACGATAAGATCTGTTAACTCAAGGTCTTGCTGAGAGATATTCATGCTCAGCAATTGCGCAGCGCCGGTGATGCCGGCCAGCGGGTTCTTGATCTCATGCGCCAACATCTCGGCCATACCAATCGCCGACTGCGCCGCCGATTTAACCGTATTGCCCCGCGTCATCCGTCCCGCCAACTCGCGCGGTGAGATAATCATGATCATCGACCCCGGATGCCCAACCAAAGGGGCAATCTGTAGCGCGCATTGCAGCGGCGCACGATTACCCGATCCCGCATCTACATCATTCACGAACAGGGGTGTTCCCTGTGCCCGCGCCCGATCGAACGCTTCCTCGAGAGGGGCATCAACCGCGATCTGATCCCACACCGGGTGCCCGATCACCGATTTACGCGAGGCGTTCAGGAAGCCCTCTCCGGCTGAATTGACGTCGGATATCCGATCGTCGCCATCAATGATGAAGGCTGGTACCGGAAGCGAAGTCCAAATACTCTGGTCCGAATTCATGCAACCGCCTCCACTTGCGTCCCAAGCGCGTCACCCAGCAGGCGGATCACCTCATCCGTATCGCGAGAAGTCAGAACAGCGCGGCGCAAGGCTGCGGGCGTTCCGGCCTGATCCATGTACCAACCCAGATGCTTGCGCGCGACGCGCAGACCCAGATCGGTACCGTAAAAGCCCAGCATCGCCTGATAATGCGTTCGCACCATCTCGATCAGGTCATCGCCCTGCGGCACCACCGGTGCGGGCGCGCCATAAAGATCGTGGCATACCTGCGCCAGGACCCAGGGCTGACCCTGTGCGCCCCGACCGATCATGACACCATCCGCGCCTGACTGGTCCAACGCGGTTCCCGCTGTTTCCGTATCCACGATATCCCCGTTTGCGATGACGGGGATATCGACCGCCTCTTTCACTGCGCGGATCGCCTGCCAGTCCGCCTGCCCTTTGTAGAACTGACAACGCGTGCGCCCGTGGATCGTCACCATTTGCACGCCTACCTCCTGCGCGCGCCGCGCGACGTCCGGCGCGTTCAGTAACTTGTCGTTCCACCCCAACCGCGTTTTCAGCGTGACCGGAACATCGACTGCAGCGATCACCGCCTCGATCAATGTCAGCGCATGATCCGGCGTTTTCAGCAGCGCCGAGCCGGAATAGCCATTCGTTACCTTTTTGGCGGGACACCCCATGTTGATGTCGATCACCCGCGCGCCCCGATCAGCGACCTGCCGGGCGGCCTCGGCCATCCAATGCGCCTCGCGCCCGGCCAGTTGAACGGCGGTGTTTTCCACGTCGGCCGACAGCTCGGCCCGTTCGCGCACGCCGGGTTTGGCCTGCACCATTTCCTGACTGGCGACCATCTCACTAACCACCATGCCCGCGCCAAAGCGCATCACCAGATCACGGAATGGGCGGTCGGTGATTCCGGCCATCGGGGCCAGCAGAACCGGAGGGGTCAGGTCTTTTTCAGCGAGTTGCAGTGTCAACGTGCTTAATCCTTGGGCAGATGCGACTTAGATATCGAATTGAGCGTATATGAACAACAAATCGGCAACTGAAAAGCCCGCAAAATCATCACATGCTTAATTTTTAGGCGGGTTAACGCGGGTGATTGCCTCTGCATTCACCGCACCCTAAACATTGCCCTGAATTTGCCGGAGACACTCCTTATGACCACCGCCGCCATTATCGTTGCCGCAGGACGCGGCCTGCGCGCCGGAGGGGGTATCCCGAAACAATGGCGGCCTCTAGCCGGACGCCGCGTCGCGGACTGGACGATCGAGCGGTTTCGTGAGCAAGTCGATCATATTGCGCTAGTTCTATCACCTGATGACCAAGACGCGTGGGCAGAGCTCGCCGAGTCGGGCCTGATTCTGACCGCAGGCGGGGCGGATCGCGCGGGATCGGTGCGCAATGGGCTGGCCGTCCTGAGCGGTCTGGATGTGACCCGCGTTCTGATCCATGACGTCGCCCGCCCTTGTGTCAGCACGCAGATTATTCGCAACGTGTTGCAAGCGTTGGAAACTCGCCCTGCAGCAGCCCCCGGATTGGCGATGACAGACGCGCTCTGGACCGGAGATGGCGCAACCGCCACCGGCACACAAGACCGCAGCGGCCTGTTCGCCGCGCAGACGCCGCAGGGCTTTCACTATGACGCTATCGTCGCGGCCCATGCTGCGTATTCCGGCAGTGCCGCAGATGATGTCGAGGTTGCTCGGGCCGCAGGTTTGGACGTGGCCATCGTGCCTGGCGATGCGGACAATATCAAAATCACACGGCCCGAGGATTTTGCCCGGGCGGAACGCATATTGGGAACGAAAATGGATGTAAGGCTGGGCAACGGGTATGACGTGCATCGCTTTGGCGACGGGGATCATGTAATCCTCTGCGGCGTGAAGGTGCCGCATGATCGCGGGCTGCAGGGGCATTCGGACGCTGATGTGGGAATGCATGCCGTAACCGATGCGATCTATGGCGCGCTGGCGCAGGGCGATATCGGCCAACAATTCCCGCCCTCGGACCCACAATGGAAAGGGGCCGCCAGCGAGATTTTCCTGCGCCATGCGGTCGAACTGGCCGCGACGATGGGATACGCGATCTCGAATATCGATTGCACACTGGTCTGCGAATACCCCAAGATCGGCCCCCATGCCCAGGCGATGCGGATCGAGATGGCTCGGATTATGGGGCTGCGGACCGATCAGATCTCAGTCAAGGCGACCACATCAGAGCGGCTGGGCTTCACTGGCCGCAGCGAAGGTATTGCTTCACTGGCTACAGCCTGTCTGGTGAAATCATGAACGCGGCACAATTGATCGGAACCGTCTGTGGCGTGGGTTATCTACGCCCTGCGCCCGGTACATGGGGATCGCTCGCCGCCCTGCCCTTGGCGTGGGTCTTGCATACACTGGGCGGCTTTCCCCTGCTGGTGATCGCCACGCTTGCGGTGTTCTTCGGCGGCCTCTGGGCCACCCGCGTGATGACTGCAGGGCAAGACGACCACGACCCGTCCGAGATCGTCATAGATGAGGTCGCAGGCCAGTTCATCGCGCTCTGGGCGATTTCCTACCCCTCGTGGGCGCATGGTATTGATATAACCGCCCTCTGGCCCGGCTGGGTTGCAGGGTTCGTGCTGTTCCGGCTGTTCGACATCACCAAACCCGGCCCGGTGGGTTGGGCGGATCGCAAGGGAGATGCGATGGGCGTGATGCTGGACGATGTGATCGCCGGGGTGTTTGCCGCCATCGGCGTGCTGATCCTGGCCGGGATCGCGCACGGGGTGTTGGGACTTTGATCGTCGCCGCGTTACTGGACCGCGCCAAGGCGCAAGGTGTGATGATTGCCACTGCTGAAAGCTGCACTGGTGGCATGGTAGCGTCTGCTCTGACTGATATCCCCGGCAGCTCGGCCGTAGTGGACCGCGGCTTTGTCACCTACACCAACGCCGCCAAACAACAGATGCTGGGCGTGCAGGCCGCGACGCTGGATGCTTACGGCGCGGTCTCGGAAGAGGTCGCACGCGAAATGGCCGAAGGCGCGCTGCATCATTCACAGGCACAACTTGCCGTGTCGATCACAGGCATTGCAGGCCCCGGCGGGTCCGAGTTCAAACCCGAGGGCCGTGTCTGCTTCGGCCTTGCCGCCGATGGTTTGCACACACGGTCTGAGACAGTTGAATTTGGTCCGTTGGGTCGGGAAAACGTCCGGCGCGCGGCTCGAGATCACGCGCTGGGCCTGCTTTCTCAGGCGCTTTCTAGTATTGCTCAAAAATAGGGCATGTTGCTCTGATCGCCGCCTATTTAATCACCTTTTCACAAAAAGCCCCGAAAACAGGCTGCATTTTGTGATGTTGCCTCTTTTTTCCTCGTCCCTGATCCGCTTCAAGCCGCGCCACGCAAGTTGAAGAGGAGACCGGCCGATGAATGGAGCCGATACAGCCTGGATCATTGTGGCAACCGCCTTGGTCCTGTTCATGACATTGCCGGGCCTCGCCCTGTTCTATGGCGGCCTCGTGCGCGCCCGCAACGTGCTGAGCGTGTTCATGCACTGTTTCTCGATCGCTTGTTTGATGAGCATCCTGTGGCTGGTCGCAGGCTATTCCATCGCGTTCGGCGATGGCGGATCAGGCTTGTGGGGCGGTCTGGGCAAGGCGTTTCTGAACGGTGTCGATGCAGACAGCCTATCGGGCACGCTGCCCGAGGTTCTCTTCTTCGCATTCCAGATGACCTTTGCCATCATCACCCCTGCCCTGATCGTCGGCGCTTATGTCGAGCGCGTGGGCTTTGGCTTTGTGCTGACCTTCTCGGGCCTGTGGATGTTGCTGTGCTATGCGCCGGTGGTGCATTGGATCTGGGGTGGTGGCATTCTGACAGATGGCGGCATTTTGGGCGAGGTCGGCGTGCGTGACTTTGCAGGCGGAATCGTGGTGCATGAAACCGCCGGTCTGGCCGCGCTGATTATCGCCGTGGTTCTGGGCCCGCGCCGCAACCGCACGACGCCCCCACACAATCCGGGCTTTGTCATGATCGGTGCCGCGATGCTGTGGGTTGGCTGGTTCGGCTTCAATGGCGGTTCGCAACTGGCCGCTGACGGCGGTGCTGCGATGGCGATGACCGTGACGCATATCTCGGCCGCGACTGCCTCCCTGACTTGGGCGCTGTATGAGCGGATTAAGTACGGCAAGGCCTCGATGGTCGGTCTAGTGACAGGTACGATCGCCGGCTTGGCCTCGATCACACCCGCCTCGGGCTATGTGGATCCGGTTCAGGCGCTGATCATCGGTGCCGTGGCCGGTGTGTTGTGTCAGGAAGCCGTCAATGTCATCCGCAACGTTCTGAAAATCGACGATACGCTGGATGTATTCGCCGTGCATGGCGTCGGCGGCATCTTTGGCACGCTTATGATCGCCGTCTTTGGCCTGGGCGCCTGGACTGCACAGTTGGGTGGCCTGGTCATTGTAGGTGTGTTCACAGTCGTTGTGACCTTTGTACTGATCAAACTGGTCGCGCTGATCACTCCGCTGCGGGTGGATGCAGAGACCGAGACCAATGGCCTCGATCTGTCGGTGCATGGTGAGCGCGCTTACGACATGACAAGCTGATCGCGCGTCAATCTGAATGTGCATAGCGGGCCCCTTGCGGGTCCGCTTTTCTTTTGTCCGCCCCCTCGACTCTGTGCCCTGCGGCGGGCTATCAGCCCGCAACGTGTTATCAGCCCAGAGGTTTGCATCATGATCCCCAGCTCGTACCCCGACAGCACCGAAATCGCCCGCCTGACCGCGCGCATGCTGCTGGAGATCAAAGCCGTCCACTTCAACGCGCGCGAGCCGTTCACACTGGCCTCTGGCCTGCCCAGCCCGACCTATATCGACTGCCGCAAGCTGATCTCATACCCCCGCATCCGCTCGACCCTGATGGACTTCCTGACCGTCACCGTGATGCGCGAAGCTGGGTTCGAGGCGTTCGACAACATCGCAGGTGGTGAAACCGCAGGTATCCCCTTTGCCGCCATGGTCGCCGAGCGGATGGCCCTGCCGATGACCTATGTGCGCAAAAAGCCCAAGGGCTATGGCCGCAATGCCCGGATCGAGGGTGCAATGTCCGAGGGTGAGCGCGTTCTGCTGGTCGAAGATCTGACCACCGACGGCGGATCAAAGCTGTCCTTCGTGGATGCGATCCGCGACACCGGGGCGACCTGCGGCCACACGGCGGTGATCTTTTACTACGGCATCTTCCCCGAGACCGAGAAAACCCTGGGCGATCACGGTGTGAAACTGCATCACCTGTGCACTTGGTGGGATGTTTTGGCCGAAGCAAAAGCGCAGAAAGCCTTTGATGCAGAGACACTTGACGGTGTCGAAGCCTTCCTGAACGACCCGCGTGGATGGCAGGAAGCGAACAAACCCTCCTAAAGTGCCTGTGCATAAGCTGGGGGTAACTTGGCAAAGAATCGCCCCCTCAGCGCTCGCATCTAGTGCTGCCGCGATGAAGCTGCACTAAATGTTGCGCCGCGCGGTGTTCTTTGGCAAAGTTGTCCAAACTTATCCCAAGCTGAAGTCGAGTTATTCGCGACTTATCTTCAGAGATTTACAGATGGCCCAACGGGTGCCGGATTGATTAGAACTGTCGCACGGGCAGCGGGGACAAAATGAACGAGATAAGCAGTATCGAGCAGGCGGCGGCGCAGATTCAGAACGCCGAAACCATGCCGCATTCCATCGAGGCCGAGCAGCAGCTTTTGGGCGCGATTCTGACCAATAACGATCTTTATGATCGCGTCGCCTCGATCATTGGGGCCGAGCATTTCTATGACCCGGTCCATGCCCGCATCTACGAGGTGGCGGCCAATCGCATCGCCAAGAATGCTTTGGCCTCGCCCGTGACGCTGAAATCCTTCATGGCCGAGGATGAGGGCCTCAAGGAACTGGGTGGCCCCGCCTATCTGGTCAAACTGGCGGGTGCGTCGATCAGTGCCTTTGCGGTGCATGACTATGCCCAGATGATCTATGACCTCGCCATCCGGCGCGAGTTGATCCGGCTGGGCCGCGATATCTCGGACAAGGCGGCGCGGGTGGATGTCAGCAGCGAGCCCAAGGAACAGATCGTCGAGGCCGAGCAACAGCTTTATCAGTTATCCGAGCAGGGCCAGACCGAACAGGGATTTCAATCCTTCCTCAAGGCGGTCACAGAAGCCGTCAACGTCACCAACGAAGCGTATCAGCGCGGTGGTGGCATGGCAGGGATTTCCACCGGTCTGGCCGACTTGGACAAACAGCTTGGGGGCCTGCACCCGTCCGACCTGATTATTCTGGCCGGTCGTCCGTCGATGGGGAAAACCTCATTGGCGACCAACGTCGCGTTCAACGTGGCCAAAGCCTACAAACGCGGCACCAAGCCAGATGGGTCTGAGGGTGCGATTGACGGCGGAGTGGTCGGTTTCTTCTCGCTGGAGATGAGCGCCGAGCAGTTGGCAGGCCGGGTTCTGGCCGAAGCCTCGGAAATCTCCTCGCACAAGATCCGTCAGGGCGACATGACCGAAGCCGAGTTCCGCCGCTTTGTAGACGCGGCGAAAGAGTTGGAAGCCTGCCCACTGTTCATCGACGACACCCCGGCTTTGCCGATCTCGCAACTTGCCGCCCGCGCGCGGCGGTTGAAGCGGACGCACGGTTTGGACCTGCTGGTCATCGACTATTTGCAGCTGTGTCGCGGCATGGCCGACAATCGCGTCAACGAGATTGCCGAGATTTCGATGGGCATGAAGGCCATCGCCAAAGAACTGAACATCCCGGTCATCGCCCTCTCCCAGCTGTCGCGCCAGGTGGAAAACCGCGACGACAAGCGTCCGCAACTGTCAGACCTGCGGGAATCGGGCTCGATCGAACAGGATGCCGACGTGGTGATGTTCGTGTTCCGCGAGGAATACTACAAAGAGCGCGAAAAGCCCGGCGATCATGAGCTGGAAAAGATGGAAGAGTGGAAACAGGCCATGGACCGCCTGCATGGCAAGGCCGAGGTCATCGTCGGCAAGCAGCGCCACGGCCCCATCGGCACGGTTGAACTCTCGTTCGAGGCGCAGTTCACCCGCTTTGGCAATCTGGTCAAACCTTGGCAGCAGGACGGCCAGATCGAGGGCTACTGACCTACCACATCTCTGGCACATCGAAGGCAGACACGCAGCGTGACGAGCCTGCCAGCGGCGTCAAGTCCGATTTGGTCAGCGATTGCCCCTGCCATCCATGTGGCATGCTCAGCGCGTGGGGTGGGCTGGCGAACTCTATCGTCATTGGCTGAAATCCCGCTTTGCTATAGTAAGCGGGATCGCCATAGGTAACGACAACATCCAAACCCGCCTGACGCATCTGGTCCAGACCATAAGCAATCAGTTTTCTCCCAATCCCCTGCCCCTGATAGTCAGTACGAACCGCGACCGGAGACATCAGAACCACGTCGCGCGGATCATCTTCGTAAAAAAGCCGAGAAAAAAAGATACAACCCTTCAGATCACCAACCTCGCCAGCAGTGACGCAGAACAGGTCTTCGGGGGGCGTGGTGTCCATTAGGGCTTGCGTCAGCGCAAAAAGCGCATCGCCTTCCGCTTCGCCCTCGGACGCTGCGAACACATCGCGGTAGAATTCAGGAATTGCGGCCTCTTGCCCGGTAAGCCCCGAAGATAGCTTCATAATTTCACCCTTGCCCGCTGCATAACACCGTTTAGCATGATTCCTCGCCTAACCCTGCGACTGCCGTTCGGCAATTTCAATGGGATTGAGATTTTTTGCGATTTCCTGCGCGCTTTTCCCTGATCCGCGGCCAATCCCTGTCCACCTTCCTGTCAAACCGGGCAATAAACGGTGCGTACCCCCTTGACCTGCCGCGATCCAATGTCATGAACAGTGCCATGAGTACCGCACGTTTGACTATCAACCTTCTTGCGCTGGCCAATAACTGGCGCGCCTTGGATGCCAAGACGAATGCCGAGACCGCTGCGGTGGTCAAGGCCGATGCCTATGGGCTTGGGGCTGGCCCCGTTTCCGATGCGCTGGCCGAAGAAGGCGTGCGCACCTTTTTTGTTGCCGCTGCGGAAGAAGGTGCCGAGGTCCGTGCCGCCGTAGGCGCCAGTCCGATGATCGGCGTGTTCTCAGGCCATATGGAGGGCGATGCAGATCTGTTGCAGGCCCATGACCTGACGCCGATGCTGAACTCACCCGAACAGGTCCAGCGCCACGAACAAAGTCTGCCCGGCCACGCCTTCGGCATACAGCTCGACACGGGCATGAACCGTCTGGGTCTGGAACGCTCAGATTGGGCTGAACTGCGCGAACGGATCGAGGCACAAAACCCTGCGCTGATCATGTCGCATCTGGCCTGCGCCGATGAGCCCGACCACCCAATGAACACCTATCAACTGCGCAATTTCCGCGATATGACCGAGGGTGTCACTGCACGACGCTCCTTGGCAGCAACCGGTGGGATATTGTTGGGACCCGAATATCACTTTGACCTCTGCCGCGCTGGCGTCGGCCTTTACGGCGGCATGCCCTTTGCTGCGGCGAAACCCGTGGTGACAGCGGACCTGCCCGTCATTCAGGTCCGTGAACTGGCCGAAGGTGAGACGGTCGGCTACGGCAACAGCTGGACCGCGCGTCGTCCGTCCCGCATCGCCACCGTCGCGGCTGGATATGCCGACGGGCTGCATCGCGCGATTGGGGGCGGCATCGACGCCTTTGCAGGCGGTCAGCCCTGCCCGGTTGTTGGGCGCATTTCGATGGACCTGATCACCGTGGATGTCACCGACCTGCCCGAAGACCCTGAACGCCTGCGCATCCTGAACGGCCACCAGACCGTGGATGATCTGGCCGAGGCCGCAGGCACCATCGGCTATGAAATCCTCACATCGCTGGGCGCGCGCTATTCCCGAGGCTACGTGGAATGAACCCTTTGTATATGCTGGGCGGGCTGGGTCGCGTCGTCCTGTCCCTGTTTGCGAACTTCGGCAAAGTGTCGCTTTTCACGGTCGATGCGATCTCGCACATTTTCCGCCCGCCTTATTACCCGCGCGAATTTGTCGTGGCGCTGATGAATATCGGCTGGCTGTCGCTGCCGGTCGTCGGTCTGACTGCCATCTTCACCGGCGGCGCCCTGGCGCTGCAGATCTACGCCGGTGGCGCCCGTTTCAACGCCGAGGCCGTGGTGCCGCAAATCGTCGCCATCGGCATGGTGCGCGAACTGGGCCCGGTGTTGGGCGGGTTGATGATTGCCGCGCGCGTCACCTCGTCTATCGCGGCGGAAATCGCGACAATGAAAGTGACCGAGCAGATCGACGCGCTGGTCACGCTGTCCACCCATCCAATGAAATACCTAACCGCTCCACGCGTATTGGCTGCAATCATCACCGTGCCCGCTCTGGTGGCCGTGGGCGACGTGATCGGCATCGCCGGCGGCTATGTGGTCGCAACGCAAAGCCTTGGCTTCAACGCCGCCGTCTACCTGCAAAACACGGTCAATTTTCTTGAGCTGATCGACGTGATCTCGTCCCTAACCAAAGGGGCCGCCTTCGGCCTGATCACCGCCGTGATGGGCTGCTACTACGGCATGAACTCGGGCCGGGGCGCACAGGGCGTCGGGCGTGCCACCAAGTCTTCGGTCGAGGCTGCAGCCATTATGATCCTGGCCGCCAACTTCATTCTGACAGGGGTGTTCTTTTCGGTATGATACGGCTTGAGAATGTACACAAGGCCTTTGGCGACAACCGCGTGCTGCAGGGCATGAACCTTGAGATCCCCCAGGGCACCTCAATGGTGATCATCGGCGGCTCGGGCACCGGTAAGTCCGTGGCGCTGAAGTGTATTCTGGGTCTGATCAAACCCGACAGTGGCATGATCTACGTGGACGGCAAAGACGCCACCAAGGGCGACCGCGACGCGTTTCTGGCCCGCTTCGGGATGCTGTTTCAAGGCGCGGCGCTGTTTGACTCGCTGCCTGTCTGGCAAAACGTCGCCTTCCGCCTGCTGCGCGGCCCGCTGAAACGCCCGCCAGAATACGCCCGCGAGATCGCCATCGAGAAACTGCGCCGCGTGGGTCTGAAATCCGACGTGGCCGACCGCTTTCCGTCTGAGCTGTCGGGTGGGATGCAAAAACGCGTGGGCCTCGCCCGTGCCATCGCCGCCGAGCCCGAGATCATTTTCTTTGACGAACCTACCACGGGCTTGGACCCAATCATGTCGGGCGTCATCAACGACCTGATCCGCGAAATCGTGACCGAGATGGGCGCCACCGCCATGACCATCACCCACGACATGAGTTCCGTCCGCGCGATTGCCGACAACGTCGCCATGCTGCACGGGGGGGTGATTCAGTGGACCGGCCCTGTCAGCCAGATGGACGCATCCGGTGATCCTTATGTGGAGCAGTTCATCAGCGGCAGTGCCGAGGGGCCGATTGAGGCGGTGCGTTAATCTTCGTTCTTTGCCATCCAATATGCCGAACGCTCGACAATTTCCTGCGGAATGACTTCGGCGCGCCTAGTCTGCAAATTGAGCAAAACGCATTTGAAAACGGTCGTAAATGCAGGTTCTCCATCAGCAACGCGAACTAGTTTGTGGCTGAAAGTCATAGATTTCGTTCCAACCTCTAGAATCTCGCTTTCCATCTGGATGGCTTCGCCAGCACTCAATTCCGCAAGAAAATTGCTGTCTGCATGGACCACCGCAAAGGACAGCTTTCGTCCCGACCGCATGTCGTCGGCCGTAAGCCCCAACTCAGCCTGCAGCGCAAAAACGGAATCCGAACAGGCTGCAAAATACTTGGACACATTCATGTGCCCAAGAAAATCACAGTCCGATGGGTCGACAATTGACTTGTAGGCCACAAAACCCGACATCGTTCCTCCCTTCAAAAAATAACTCTGTGGTGAGCGCTGATTTCGGTTAAGCATAGCAGAACATCGCAGCGAATTTTTAATCTCGCCAAGACACCCAGTCATGCCCCTCCGCCTCGCCACCCTCTCGCTCCTAATCCTCTACCCCATCGCATGGTTTGCCCCTCTGATGCGCGCAGGCCTGCTACCCATCTTCGGCCTTAGCGAAATCAGTGTCATCACCGGGCTGCAGTCGCTCTGGAAATCCGACATCTTCCTCGCGCTGGTCGTCACCGTCTTCGCCCTCTTCGCGCCCTACATCAAAACCATCGGCACAGCCCTGATCCAATGGAACCTGTTAGACCCGCGCGTCCAGCCCGCGCTCAACGTCCTTGGCAAGCTGGCCATGGCCGATGTTTTCCTGATCGCGCTCTACATCACACTGGCCAAGGGCATCTCTTACGCCACCATCGAAACCGCCTGGGGTCTTTACCTGTTTACAGGCTGTATTCTGGCCTCGCTGGCGTTGGGACATATTACAGAGATGACATCCACCTCACGAAAAGCTTAAAGCCAATTGATTGAAAACACTTACCCAAGTATCATCTTAATATTTCGAGCAGCAAATTGTAGTTTTCGGGTCCGTAGCGGATCACTCTGTATGCGTTAAGTCTACTCCGCTTCGGCTCCGGTGTGTTCCGGTTCTAGAAGGAGATGGACAACCATGGCCGCCCTCCACAACATAACATTGCAATTTCAGAATGCCTTTTTAAGACTGACTTTTTTCCTCATCTGCATGGCTGCGCTTGCGGCCGTGGCAACCACCGCATTATCCGCGCTCGGGGTCCTACCCTGGCTGTCCATGCAAGCTGGTTTCGGCACCGCGCCGACCGCAGATGCGGGCATGTTCATACAGATCGGATTGACCGCACTGATTCTCATGCTGGCCTTCTACCTGCCCGCAAATAGCCGGATGATGGCGCTTGAAAATGCGCATCGCAAGTTTGCGATGAACATGCAGGACATAACTTACGCTTACCAACTGGCTCATGCCGCGGATCGGGGTGACACATTCATGATGTCGTCCGAGTTCGATGCCGTCAAAGAACGTATCGCCTTTTTGCGCCAACATCCCGACCTGCAAGCGCTGGAGCCCGAAATTCTGGAACTCGCCGCTCAGATGAGTCAGATCAGCCATGAATTGGCCGTCACCTACAGTGATGAACGCGTGGCCCGAGCGCGCACCTTCCTGCAACAGCGTCAGGAAGAGATCGAACAATTCCAGCAGCGCATCGGTGACGCTCAAACCATCCAGCAAGAACTGCGGCAATGGACCCGCGATGTCGAAATCGAAGAATCCATCGCCAAATCGCAACTGGCACGCCTGCGGGACGAGTTGTTCGACCTGCTGCCCGAACTTTCGACCCAGCTTCAGGCCCCGGTCGAGGATCGCAAAACGGCGACATCCAGCGTCATCGCCATGTCGCCTTCGCGCGCCGCAGAGTAGGCGCCCTTGGGCGCCCGCCGCGGACGATGGCCCGCAGGGCTTGAGGACGTGGCGCGCCACCGGCGGTAATGAAAGCCCGCAAGGGCTTGAAGAACCGCCCCACCTCGGGCACCAAGGGCCGCATGGCAAAGACGACTTTTTCATGCTCGGCCTGTGGCGCCACGCATTCCCGCTGGTCCGGCCGCTGTGACGGCTGCGGCGAGTGGAACACGATTGTACAAGAAGCCCCCCTTTCGGCTGGCCCGGCCAAGAAATCCCTCGGCGGCAAGCGGGGCCAGACCATCGCACTCACGGACTTGTCGACCGAGGAAACCCCTCCGCCTCGCACATTGTGTGGGGTCGAGGAACTGGATCGCGTACTGGGCGGTGGCCTTGTCCCCGCCTCGGCCCTGCTGGTGGGCGGAGATCCAGGCATCGGAAAATCCACCCTCTTGCTGCAAGCCGCCGCACGGTTTGCTCGTGCTGGCGTCAAAACCATCTATGTCTCGGGCGAGGAAGCCAGCGCCCAGGTACGGATGCGCGCCCGCCGTCTGGGGCTGGAGGACGCGCCGGTGCAACTGGCGGCAGAAACAAACCTGCGCAACATCCTTACCACGCTTGAGGCCGAAAAACCCGGCCTTGCCATTATCGACTCGATTCAGACCATGTGGGCCGACAATGTGGACAGCGCCCCCGGCTCGGTGTCACAAGTTCGGGCCGCTGCGCATGAATTGACCACGTTTGCGAAACGATACGGCATTTCGATCATCATGGTCGGCCATGTCACCAAAGAGGGCCAAATCGCGGGCCCCCGCGTCGTGGAGCACATGGTCGACACGGTGCTGTATTTTGAAGGCGAACGCGGACATCAATTCCGTATTCTACGCGCAGTTAAGAACCGTTTTGGCCCCGCCGACGAGATTGGCGTATTCGAGATGACGGGTAAGGGATTGGCACAAGTCACCAACCCCTCGGCCCTGTTCCTGTCCGAACGCGGCACGCCCAGTCCCGGCTCGGCCGTGTTTGCTGGGATCGAAGGCACCCGCCCGGTTCTTGTTGAGTTACAAGCACTTGTCGCCCCCTCTCCCCACTCACAACCGCGCCGCACCGTTGTAGGATGGGATAGCGGGCGACTGGCCATGATCCTGGCGGTGCTCGAAGCGCGCTGTGGCGTGCCGTTCACCGGTTTGGACGTCTACCTGAACGTCGCCGGAGGCCTGAAGGTCAGCGAGCCCGCAGCCGACCTTGCGGTGGCAGCAGCCCTGCTCAGTGCGCGCGAGGATACCGCCCTGCCTGCAGATACTGTCGTATTCGGAGAAATCTCTCTTTCCGGGGCTCTGAGACCCGCTGCCCAAACCGAAAACAGGTTGAAAGAAGCCCAGAAACTTGGTTTCACATCAGCTATAGCTCCGGCAGGTGGCAAAACCGGCACTGTGGCAGGTCTGACACTCACCCGACCCTCTGATTTAGTAGGGTTTGTTGGCGAAACCTTCGGAGCAGGTTAAGGTAAAGCCTTGAGAGGCTGAAAAAAACTACAGGCGAGGGCCATGGAAGGTTTTACAATTATTGACGGGGTGGTTGCCCTGATCATCGTGGTGTCGGGTCTTCTGGCCTATTCCCGCGGTTTATTGCGCGAGATTTTGGCAATTGCAGGTTGGGTCGCGGCCGCTGTTTTGGCCTTTATTTTCGCCCCCCAAGCGGTTCCGCTGGTCAAAGAAGTTCCGGTGGTCGGAGATTTCCTGCGCGACAGTTGCGAATTGTCCGTAATCACTGGTTTTGCAGCGGTCTTTGCGGTGGCTCTGATCGTGGTCAGCATCTTTACCCCGCTATTTTCATCGCTGGTGCAACGCTCAGCCCTTGGTGGTTTGGATCAGGCACTTGGCTTCTTCTTCGGGATTGCGCGTGGCATCCTGCTGGTCGCCATTGCCTTCTTTGTCTACGACACCGTCATGACCGGTCAGTCCTATACGATCGTCGATGAAAGCCGCTCGGCCAAAGTGTTCGAACAATTCAGCGACCAGATCGAAGAACAAAACCCGGAAGAGGCGCTTGGCTGGATCACACAGCAATATGAAGAGCTTGTCGCCAGCTGCTCGACCGAGCCCGCCGCGACCGAAGAGCTGACCGAACCGGCAGCAACTGAATAACCCCGAAAGCCCGGCCTTCGCCGGGCTTTTCTTTTACCGGTCAGGTAAAGCCCTCGCCTGCGCAGACGGTGCAGCGGATGTTCTTCAAGCCGAAGCAGCCATCACAGTGGCTGGTTATAGGTTTTCCAAACACATCGCGGCTTTTGACCACTTCGCCTGCGCCATTGCAGATCTGACAGGGCGCGCGCCCCATGCCACGGCATCGGTGACACCGGCGTTTTGCGGGTGTTTCTTTCTTTTGACCCTGTTTGTGTTGCCACATGGCTCAATTCATCCCGGCGAAAAAAATGATAGTCTCTATCCGGTCATGACAGCACACCCTGCCCTGCCTGTCACTTGAACAGGCGTCGTTGCAGCAAATTTCGCCTGCATCAGATGTGAATTGTGATCCTTTGATGACACAGGCATCGTTACGCAGTATGTGAGGGCCGAACTGAGATGGAATCGGAGCCACCGATCTTGCTGTACCCGTTTTCTTTCGCACCAGCCCGTTGCGGCAAGGGTGCGACTGTATCCACAGGCAAGCCAGCGGCTTTGAACAGGGCAAGCGCCCCGATGTTTCTCAACCTGCCGTCAATCGCTACGTCATAGAAAGTTGGAGCCCGTACATGTGTGGGATTTTGGGGATCGCAAGCCGAACGCATGATGTGTTTGCGGAAATCTATGACGGGCTGCTGATGTTGCAGCACCGGGGTCAGGATGCCTCGGGGATCGTCACCTATAACGGCGAATTCTTCCGCGAGAAGAAAGCCAATGGTCTGGTCAAGGACGTCTTCAACGCCAAGGATGCGGAAACCCTGCTGGGCAAGGTGGGCATCGGCCATGTGCGTTATCCAACCGCCGGATCGCTGAGCGCAGCCGAGGCGCAGCCGTTTTTCGTGAACGCCCCATATGGCATCTATCTGGTCCATAACGGCAACATCACCAACACGGCCGAACAGCGTGAGAAAGTGACCGGCAAATACAGCCGCCACCTGCGTACCACCTCGGACTCCGAGATTCTGCTGAATGTGCTGGCAGACAAGGTGGCTGATGCGATCAAGGTCAACGGCAATGCCGATCCGATCCGCAACATCTTTGCCGGTGTGAAGATGACCATGGAGCGTATTCAGGGCGCCTATTCGGTGATTTGTCTGATTGCCGGTGTCGGCATGCTGGCGTTCCGCGACCCGCACGGGATTCGCCCCTTGTCCGTCGCGGTCCGAGAATCGGATGTGGATGGTGACGATTTTGCCTTTGCGTCCGAGGATGTGGCCTTTGGCATCAACGGTTTTGACAAACTGCGCGACCTGCGCCCCGGCGAGGCAATCCTGATCGATCTCGACGGCAACAAGCATGAGTTTCAGGCCGTCGAAGGCAAGCTGACGCCTTGTATTTTTGAATATGTCTACCTCGCCCGTCCGGATTCGCTGTTGGATGGGGTCTCCGTCTACAAAACCCAGATGCGCATGGGGCAGACTCTGGCCAAGCAGATCCAGGACTCAGGGCTTGAGATCGACCGGATCATTCCCGTCCCCGACAGCGCCCGCCCTGTGGCGCTTGAGGCCGCAAAGATCACCGGTATTCCCTACCGTGAAGGGTTGGTGAAGAACCGATATGTCGGCCGAACCTTCATCATGCCCGGTCAGGAAGAACGCCAGAAATCGGTGCGCCGCAAGCTGAATGCGGTCCCGTTGGAGTTCAAAGGTCACAACGTGCTACTGATCGACGATTCCATCGTTCGCGGCAACACGATCAAGAAGATCGTGCAAATGTGCCGCGAGGCTGGCGCGAAAAAAGTCTATATCGCCAGCGCCTCGCCGCCTGTGAAATATCCCAATGTCTATGGCATCGACATGCCCACCAAGCATGAACTGGTCGCCAACGGCAAAGAGATCGAAGAGATCCGGCAGGAACTGGGCGCAGATGCCCTGTTCTATCAAAAGTTGGACGACCTGATCTGGGCCGCCAAGGAAGGCAACCCCGAGATCGAGGCCTTTGATTGCTCGTGCTTTGACGGTAATTACATCACCGGCAGCGTCAGCGACGATTATCTGGACAGCCTGGAAAACAGCACCCGCGTCAGCAAAAAGCGCGAGGACATGCAGGTGCCGGGCGGGTCTTGGAACGCCACGAAATTGGCGTCGGGTTCATAAATCCAGCGAATCAGAAGCGCGGAAAAGCTCGGATCTTAGTGTCGGTCCGGGCGTTTTTGTCAGATGCAGCGCCGGGGGCAAAATTTTCTGACACACAACTCTCTGGCGAAGGAAACGCAATCGCAATGGGTTCGCAGACCCACGCGAAATTGTGAGAAAACCAGCGAGCACCGCCGCCTTTCGTTTCATCTGCTCATTTGCTAGGCCGCTGCCACCACTCACTCAGACATAAGGGGGTGGGGCCCTTCGCCCCTGCCGCAAACCATGCCAAATTCCACCGTCGAAAGCGCGGCTACGCAGAAGGACGCGCTAAAGAAAAGTTCGGTCGCCCTGTTGGGCGTGTTCGGGCCCAAAACCGAGCTACGTGCGCTGATGCGCCTGTCCTCGGGTCGGGTCAAAGAGGTCAAACCGGGTAGCCGCGTTGCCTCGAGCACCGTCGTAGCCATTGATGCCGAAGGGATCATGCTGCGACAAAGCGGCCAGACCCAGCGGATCGCCATCCCCGGTCGCTAATCCTGTCTTGACGGCTTGCGCGCAGGGGTTCAAACCCCACCCATGACCGATCAGACTAAAATTGCCCTCATCACCGGGGCGTCTCGGGGCCTGGGTGCTGCCCTGGCCGAGGCGCTGGCCCCCGAATACCACATCGTTGCTGTTGCCCGCACCACCGGTGGGCTGGAAGAGTTGGACGACCGCATTCAGGCCAAGGGCGGCGCGGCCACGCTGGCGCCCATGGACATCGCCGACCCGAACGCCATGGCAACCTTGTGCCGGGGCATTCACGATCGCTGGGGCAAGGTGGACCTATGGCTGCATACCGCCATCCACACCTCGGCCCTGACGCCTACGCACTTCATCGATCCCAAGGAATGGGCGAAGGCTTTGAACACCAACGCGACGGCGACCTCAGTTCTGATCCCCTATGTCGCGCCTTTGTTGGGCGAGTGCGGTCAAGCTGTGTTTTTCGACGACCCCAAGGCGGGAGAGAAATTCTATGGCATCTACGGTGCGACCAAGGGCGCACAGATGGCATTGGCGCGGAGTTGGCAGCTTGAGACCGAGCGTACTGGCCCGCGCGTGTCTATTGTCGAGCCCGCCCCCATGCCCACCGCCGTCCGCGCCCGGTTCCATCCCGGCGAGGACCGTGATGCTTTGACGAGCCCTGCGGATGAGGCGGCCCGGATTTTGGCGTCGCTATAGGGGAATGGCCCTTGCGGGCCATGCCTCTGGCAGGGATATTTTTAGCCAGATGAAGCGGGCGGATCAGCCGATATGGGTACCGGTGCGCCCGGCCAGATCGACGAAGAATTGCCACGCTACGCGGCCAGAACGTGCGCCGCGTGTGGCCTGCCATTCGATGGCTTCGGCGCGTAGGGTGTCGGGGGCGACGTTGACGCCATAGGCGGCGCAGTAGCGGTTGATCATGGCGAGGTATTCGTCCTGATCGCAGGGGTGGAAGCCCAGCCAAAGGCCGAAGCGGTCGGAGAGTGAGACTTTTTCCTCGACCGCCTCGGACGGGTTGATGGCGCTGGACCGTTCGTTTTCAATCATGTCGCGCGGCATCAGGTGACGGCGGTTCGAGGTGGCGTAGAAGACAACATTCTCCGGGCGGCCTTCGATACCACCGTCCAGCACCGCCTTGAGCGATTTGTAGTGTTGGTCATCATGGCTGAACGAAAGATCATCGCAGAACAGGATGAACCGATGCGGCGCGGCCCGCAGATGGTTTAGCAGACGCGCGACCGAGCCCATGTCCTCGCGCTGAAGTTCGACCAGTTTCAGATCGGGGTATTCATCTTGCAAGCTCCCATGGACCGCTTTGACAAGGCTGGACTTGCCCATACCCCGCGCACCCCAGAGCAACGCATTGTTTGCCTTATACCCAGCCGCAAAGCGCCGCGTGTTGTCCAACAGTGTGTCGCGCGAGCGGTTAATGCCTATCAGCAGGTCCAGATCGACCCGGTTGACCTTTGTCACCGGTTCCAGCCGGTCCGGGTCCACATGCCAGACGAAAGCCGGTGCCGCGCCGAAATCCGGGGCTGCCAAGGGGGCTGGAGCCATGCGCTCCAAGGCATCAGCAATGCGGTTCAGGGCTTGGTCATCCATCAGGGCCTCCGACTGTTTTGGGGTTCAAACCATGATCAGATGCAAGCGGCAAGGCCCATGCATGAAAAAGGCGCGCCACCAGTGAGCGCGCCTGATCAGGATTAAGCCGGCTTACTTGCTTTCTTCGTTCACGATATCGGCGTCCGCTTCTTCTTCGTCGTCATAGTAGCCGTCAGCGCGCAGCTGTTCTTCGCGCTTTTTCTCGACACGCGCTACGAGGAAGATCGAGATTTCGTACAGTCCATAGACCACCACGAACAAGATCACCTGAGTAATCACGTCGGGCGGTGTCACCAGCGCGGCAAGCACCAGAATGGCGACCACGGCGTATTTGCGAACCGATCCCAGACCTTCGGCCGTCACAAGCCCCGCCTTGCCCATCAGCGTCAGCAGAACCGGCAGTTGGAAGCACAGACCAAAGGCTACGATGAATTTGATCGTCAGGTTTAGATATTCCTGCGCCGAGCCCTGAAAGACCACGCTCAGCGGGGCAGCAACTGCGCCATCGGTCACGGCCTCGCCTTCGGCACCGAATTGCTGGAAGCCAAGGAAGAAGTCATAGGCCAGCGGTGTGACCACGTAGAAGGCAAAGCTGGCCCCCAACAGGAACATGAAGGGCGAGGCCAGCATGAACGGTAAAAACGCGTTCTTTTCGGATTTGTACAACCCAGGCGCCACGAACCGCCACATCTGCATCCCGATATAGGGAAAGGCCAGAATGAACCCGCCCAGCAGTGAGACTTTGATGGCCACAAAGAACCCTTCCTGCGGCGAGATGAAGATCAGCCCGCAATCCTGCCCGCGTTCAGCTAGAACGTCACACAAGGGGCGCGTCAGAAAGTTGAAAAGCGGCGTCGCCACAGTGAAACAGATGATCATCCCGATCAGAAACGCCACAACGCAGTGAATAAGCCGCGTGCGCAGTTCTGCCAGATGCTCGATCAATGGGGCCGAGCTGTCCTCGATCTCGTCGGTCTTGGTCATGTCTTGCTTTCGGATTTCAGCGCGGCCTCGGCCTCTTCGGCCTTGGCCAGAGCGTCAGCCGCCTCTTTCGCCTTGCGCTCGGCGGCGGCGCGCGCAGTCGAAGCCTGGATCTTCTTGGCTTGCTCTGCCCGTTCAGCCGCCAGTTTGCCGGTCTCGCTGTCGGGGTCGAACTTCGTCGGGTCGATGCTCTTGGCCAGATCCTGCGCGGCCTCTTTCACGCCATCCATGGCGCTGCCCACAGGGTTGGTGGCCGCGTTCAGGCCCTTCTTGATCTCATTGACACCCGCCTGGTCAGCAGCCTCGTTCATGGCGCTGGAAAACTCGCGCGCCATGCCGCGGGCCTTGCCGACAAACCGCCCCACATTGCGGAACAGCACCGGCAGGTCCTTTGGCCCTACAACGATCAGGGCAACAACGCCGATGACCAGAAGCTCGGTCCAGCCCAGATCAAACATCTGCGCTTAGGCCTTGTCTTTGTCGGTCTCGGGGGTGACGTCCTTGGCCATCTCGGACGCGTCCTGTTCCAGCTCATCCGCGCCTTCTTTGACGCCCTTCTTGAACGAGGTGATGCCTTTGCCCACTTCGCCCATCAGCGAGCTGATTTTGCCGCGGCCAAACAGAACCAGAACCACAACGGCGATCAGCAGCAGGCCGGGAAGGCCGATATTGTTAAGCATGTCTTGTCTCCTTCTACATCGACGCCACGCGTCGGGAATGTTGTTTGGCCATGTGTCTACGCCTGACGAGCGGTGGACAACAGTGCGCCAGATCAAATCCGCGTTCGAATTCGTTCCGTTCACGCGTTTTTTGGGCGCTGGATTTTCTCAACTGACAGGTTTATGTCAGTTGCACGCGACTAGGAAGAGATCATCGAAACCTGGTCAACGGAGATTGAAATGACCCATGTTGCCGAAATCGTCACCTTTTCGCTCGCAGACAGCACCACGCCCGAGGCGTTCGTGAAGCTCAGCCAATCCACCGAAGCCTTCGTGCGCGCGGCCCCCGGCTTTGCGCATCGACAGCTGAGCCAAGGCGAGGATGGCCGCTGGACCGACTATGTGGTCTGGACCGACATGAAAGCCGCACAGAATGCCGCCGCGCAGTTCCCACAACAAGACTTCGCCGCTGCCTTGATGACGGCGATCAAACCCGACAGCATCCAGATGCGTCACGAGAAAGTGCTATGGAACATGATTGCTTAAACACGGTTCGGACAGCGTGACATGCGCCGCACGGATCGTCTGTTCGATATCATCCAGATCCTGCGCGATGGCAAACTGCACCGCGCGCAGGACATCGCGGACCGGCTCGAGGTGTCGGTCCGCACGATCTATCGCGACATGGACACGCTGGTCGCCTCCGGCGTCCCGGTCGAGGGCGAGCGCGGCGTCGGCTACATGGTGCGCGAACAGATCACCCTGCCCCCGGTAAACCTGACCCCAGCCGAGCTTGAGGCGCTGAACCTCGGCATGGCCATCGTGGCCCAAGCCGCCGACCCCGAGCTAAAAGCCGCCGCCGAGACGCTGGCCGACAAGATCGACGCCGTGCTGCCGACGCAAGTCGTCGCCGAAGCAGATACCTGGAAATTCGCCGTCTACCCCTTTGCCGATGCCGCGCGTGGACTGGCCCATATGGCCCCGATCCGCGCCGCCATAAAATCGCGCCAGAAACTGCACCTCAGCTACCGCCGGATCGACGGCACACTGACCGACCGCACAATCCGCCCTCTACACATGGAATATTGGGGGCGCGTTTGGACCCTCACCGCCTGGTGCGAGCTACGCCAGGGCTTCCGCGTCTTCCGCATCGACCTGATCGAAGCTGTCCAACCCCTGCCCGAACTCTTCACAGATGAACCCGGCAAACGCCTGAGCGACTTCGACCCCAAAGCGTGATCCGCCCTTCATCTGGTCAAAAATATCCCCGCCGGAGGCATGGCCCGGAACGGGCCAATTCCTATTTCAAAAACGGCTCGGGATCGACCGCTTCGAACCCTTTGCGAACCTCGAAATGGACATAGGCGTTGTCACCGTCCCGCAGGGCGGCAATCTTCTCACCACGACGCACCCGATCACCCTTTTTCACGGTGATACCGTCCACATTGGCATAAACAGTCAGCAGATCATTGTTGTGCTTGATCACAATGATCGGAACCTGATCTGCATCCGCAGTGATCGCCGCGACAGTGCCGCTATCGGCCGCTTTTACCGCGGTGCCCGGAGCTGCCGCGATGTCGATCCCCTCGTTCTTGCCTTTTTCATAGGTCCGAATGATCGAACCCGTCACCGGCAAACCCAGCGCCGAGTTGCTCTGAGACGTCGGCGCTTCCGCCGTCACATCCGGCGCGGACGGCGCTGCTACGACCTCTTCGTCAGGCAAAGGCTGGGTGGCACTTGGAGGCGTCGGCGTGGGTGAGCCTTCACCCGGCTGAGTCACATTTGTCGCCGGTTCCTCTGTCTGGCGTGGCGGCGTCAGGGTTTTAACCGGGATCAGCAAATACTGGCCTTCGCGAACGGTGAAATCGGAATCCAATCCGTTCCAATCGGCCAGTGCATCCACCGGCACGTCATAAAGGCGCGAAATCGTAAACGCGGTTTCCCCCCGCTTGACCTGATGCCGGATGGGCTCCGGCCCCGAGGCCACTGGTGCAGGCGCTGCCAGCGGCTGCGCAGGCGCAAGTGTCGAGGTACGCACAGACCCATCAGTTGGCGCCTCATCAATTGCAGTCCCGGCAATCGTGGCAATATCGACATTGCCCGACGACGCACTGACCGCACGCGGCAACGCGATCACCTCGCCATCCCGCAACGTATCGGTCGGCTTCAAACCGTTGAATACGGCCAGTTCCCCTTCGGGCAATCCGACCCGCGCCGCCACGTCGCTGACCTTGTCGCCGCGCCGAGCGATGGCGACTTGGTAGGTGGGATAAGTAATGACCCCGCGTGCATCGGGCGCAGGGCGCCTTGTGGTGGCCGATTGCGCCGCGTCAGCGGTCGAAAACCCGCCTACCTGACCGCGCAGATCATAGTCCAGCGGGCCTTCACACCCGGCCAGAACCACCATTGCCACCATGCCGCTTGCGCAGCGGAGCGTCGCTGATTTGGAAACTGCTCTCATTTTACCGTCCTCATCACCTGCCCCTGTTGACCGGGGTTCGGGTGGGTTCCTCAGAATAAACTTCTACGCCTCGTCTTTTCCCAGCCCTTCCAGCAAGGGCACGAAACGAACAGGCAACAATTCGTCATAGTCCAGGCCGGTTTCGGTCCGTCGCACACGGATCAGAGTTTGAACCGCATCCGACTGCCCCACCGGCAATACCATGATACCGCCGATTTTGAGCTGCGCCAAGAGCGGGCCCGGAGGGTCCTCAGCCGCAGCGGTCACAATGATACGATCAAACGGCGCCTGTTCAGGCAAACCAAATGAGCCGTCCGTCAACATCGCGGTCACATTGGTCAGACCCAGCTCGCGGAACAACGCGCCGGTTTCCCGCACCAGTCGCTTGTGACGCTCAACTGTGTAGACCCGGCGGGCCAACTTGGACAGGATAGCCGCCTGATAGCCCGACCCGGTCCCGATCTCGAGCACAGTATCGCGTGGCCCCACATCCAGCGCCTGCGTCATCAGCCCCACGACCGACGGCTGGCTGATCGTCTGCCCGCAAGCAATCGGCAACGGCGTGTCCTCATAGGCGCGCTCGGCAAACAGGCCCCTGACGAACTGGCCCCGGTCGATCTGTTCCATCGCCGCCAACACACGCTTGTCTGTCACGCCACGTGACCGAAGCGCAAACAGGAACTGCATCTTGGTTTCTGCACTCAAGCCCGTCATTCGATCGACTTCAAGGTCTCAAGCGTGTCATGCGCTGTCAGGTCCGCACGCATCGGCGTGACCGAGATATAGCCCGCCAGATTGACCGCCGCATCCGTCCCGGGCGCGGTCGGATTGTGCTGATAGCCGCCCTTGATCCACAAGAACCGCCGCCCTGAGGGCGAGCTGTGTGGTTCGACCGAGAAATGCGTGTCACGGCGAAAGCCCTGCGGCGCCACGCGGGTGCCCAGCACCTCATCTGCGGGAACGGGCGGGAAATTCACGTTATAAAACAGGCGGTAATCGCCCTGCTCGGCCGGGGTCGCGTCCAAGATCTTGCGCACAAGATCCGCCCCAAACCGGGCGGCGGCCTCGAACGGGTCGTCCAGCCCCAGATTGCGCGGGCCAAAGTATTGCGACAAGGCTATCGCAGGGACACCCTGCAAAGCGGCTTCCATCGCGCCACCGATCGTTCCGGAATAGAGCGTATTTTCGGCCGAGTTATTGCCCCGGTTCACCCCGGACAACACCAGATCGGGCAGTGCATCCTTCATCACATCATGCAGACCGGCCAGCACGCAATCGGCGGGCGAGCCCTCGGCGGCATAGCGACGTTCACCCAGCTTGGCGACCATCATCGGATGGGTATAGCTGATGCAATGGCCCACGCCGGATTGCTCGAATGCTGGCGCAACGACCCAGACTTCTCCGTCGGGCCCAGCAAGCTGGGCGGCGATTGCCTCAAGCGTGATCAGGCCCGGTGCATTGATGCCATCATCATTGGTCAGAAGAATACGCATATGCCCCATCCATCCCTGCGTTTCTCCCTTGATAGACCCGGCCCCGCGCCTCGGCAAGCGAAGCGCACGCGCAATCTGCGGCATTCGCGCACCAGTTGGGTCTAAAATGCCACGTCAGGCATTATTCGGGGAAAACAAAGCACCGGTCGCGGCGAATGGTCAGCCACATAACGCGCCCCGGCTGCGGCACAAAGACATTCGGCACCGTGGCCTTCAAGATCGAACCGTCATAGTCCATGCGGAACTCAACCAGGCTTTCATTGCCCAGAAAGCGCGCCCGCTGGACCACGCCACGGGCGGCCACCCCATCAGTCGGTGTGGGCAGCGGTCCTTTGCCGTTTCGGTCGAAATCCAGTTTGACGTGCTGCGGGCGGAAGACGATCTCAACGTCCGTGCCGTCAGGTACACCCGGCGCAAGAAACTGGCCGAATGGCGTTTCCGCCAGAGCTCCGTTAACTTGCGCCTTCAACACATTGACATCACTGAAGAATGCAACCGCCGCTTTATCCGCTGGCCGGGTATAGACATTATAGGGCGCGCCTTGCTGCACGATCTTACCACGCCGCATCAGGGCAATCTCATCGGCCATGCGCATCGCCTCTTCCGGCTCATGCGTCACCAAAACCACAGCGGCGTCTTCTTCTTTGAGAATTGCCAGCGTTTCATCCCGGATACCGTCGCGCAGACGATTGTCCAGCCCCGAGAACGGCTCGTCCATCAACATGATCCGGGGACGCGGCGCCAAAGCCCGCGCCAGTGCGACCCGCTGTTGTTCGCCGCCTGACAGATGATGCGGATAGCTGTCGATGAAACGCATCAGATCGACCTTGGTCAGCAATTCTTCGACCCGCGCGCGTTTTTCGTCCTTGTGGCCCTTCAGACCAAAAGCCACGTTGTCGGCCACGCTTAGATGGGGAAACAGGGCAAAGTCCTGAAACATTAGCCCAATCTCGCGCCGCTCGGGCGGGACACGAAACACCGTGTCGCAGATCAGCTTGCCATCCACATAAATCTGGCCGGACTCCTGCATCTCGACCCCGGCGATCATACGCAGCGTGGTCGACTTGCCGCAGCCCGACGGGCCTAGCAAACACGTCACCTGCCCCGCCTGAACACTAAGCGAGACGTCATCCACCACAACGCGCCCTTCATACCGGGCGACCAGATTGCGGATTTCCAGACGTGGAGGAGTTGAATTCACTGTCACCGAAGGACCCCGTTGCCTTTCCCGATCAATTTCATCGGGCTTAGGCGGGGATAGCAACCCCGCCCGTCAGGCGCAAGCGGTCAGCAGCACCCGCCCGAGGCGGCCTCACCGGTGCTGACACCAGTGGCTTCAAATGGGCTTTCCCCTCCACAACCTTCGAAGATGCCATAATGGGTCGAGAAATCGCCGATAAACTCGAAATGGCGCGCAAATCGCGTGTCTTTCAGCATCATCCAGGTGTTGCCGCAGACCGGAAAGACCTTGCCTGCTTCGATCGCATGGTGGTCATCCAGTTCGAACAGATGCGGCGCGTGGGGGATCGTGCCCTTGTAGATCACCGCTTGGCCGTAATCCTCGCAGGCCGGTTCCAGTTCGGTCAGTTTGAACAGACGATACGTGGCCGACAAGAAGCTCAAGGGCGCAACGCGCTCTTCCAGCACCGGGTTTTCGATGGTCAGCGGGCGATGCGTCACCCGGCGCGGGTCGGCAAACCCGGCCTTGCGCGAGATCGACAAGAAGTCATTCCAATAAAGCGCGCCCGACAGGCACTCCCCATACAGAACCTCATCCTCGGCCATGGCGGCGGGGATGCGGCGGTCGGCATAGACGTCCGAGAAATACATCTCGCCGCCCTCTTTCAGCAGACGCTGCGCGCCGCGCAGAACGGCCTCTTTATCGGTGACCAGGTTGATCACGCAGTTCGAGACGATGATGTCGAAGGATCCGGGCTCAAGGTCCAACTCGTCCAGCTTTTCGATATAGCCGTGGTGGAATTCCACATTCGACGCGCCATGACCGAAGGCTTGCGCGTGATAATCCTGATGGGCGCGGGCTACATCAAGCTGCTCTGGCGTCATATCCACACCGACCACACGGCCATTTTCGCCGACCATCGCGGACAGAGCATAGACGTCGCGCCCGGCACCGCAGCCCAGATCAAGGATGCTCATCCCTTCCAGATCCAGCGGTGCGATCAGACCGCAGCCATAATAGCGCGTCAGCACATCATCATGAATTTTTGAGAGAATTTTCTTTACATGATCCGGCATGTCATCGGGTGTACAGCAGGCATTGGTCTGCAAATCCGCGCTGCTTTGAAGGACATCGCCGTAATAATTCTGCACCGATTCATGCTTCATCGAACCTATCCCCTGTGTTTGGTTAGGGATCAGCTAATGCAGCAAGCGCCCTCGCGCAATCCGCACATGTGCGATTTTACAAAAGCGTTACTCTAGCAGTTGGAAGTCCACGCCCGCACGCACATGTCCGTTCACCTGAACCTCAAGCCGGTGCGGACCCGGCACCAGTTTGAACGTGGTGGCATTGCCCTTCAGCTTGTGGGTCTTGCTAAGCGTCAGAGCGCCATCGCGCAGCGCGGTCTGTTTCAACTTATGCACCTTGGCCGAGGTTTTTCCGCCAGAGCGTTGAAAGTGAATGATATAATCAATCAATACAGGCTGATCCCCGGTCCCGCCAAGGGATACATCGAAGGTCAACGCTCCTCCGATTCTGGCCTCATCGTTGACCTGAATGTCGGCCGAGATCGCCGCATCAGGATCAAACCCAAGCATCTTCATCGCACCGGGATGGCCGGATTTCACCAGTCCGCGTAGGGTGTGGCTAGTCATCCAACGCAACTCATCCGCATCCTGACCGCCCTCGCGCCATTGCAGTAAACGGTCCAGCACCAGATCGGGGTCTTTCTTGGTGATATCGTTCAGATGGTTCGCCACCGACCGCGTCACGTATCGCGTCGGATCTCTGTGCAGGCGATCCAGCAAAGGCAACGGGTCGGTCAGTTCCAGGCCCACCGCCTGCCCCCATGGCAAACGCGGGCGAGTGCCTTCGCTGACCAAGCGCCGCACATGATAGCTGTCATGCGCGCACCACGCCTGCATCCTGTCCAGCACCTTGTCCTGATGGGCGTTCAGGAACGGGCGAATGGCCCATTCCATCGAGAATCTCTGCGTCAGTTCCTCAAGCACGTCCAATGCCAGATCGGGATGGGCGAGGCCAACGGCCACTACCCAATCGCCCAAGGGTGCAAAGATGAAATCACCGAAATCATCATCTGTCTTTGACGGGTCCAGCGGCGGTGGCAGCGCACTTAACAGCCTAGGCGCAATGTCCGGCAGCGCGCCGGGGATGGCCTGTTGAAGGCAGTCGGCTATCCACGCCATGCGCTCTTTCAATTCCAGATCCAGCAGGCGGGACATGACCTGAACCTCGAACACCTCTGCCTCGAAAGCGGGGTCGGCCGCCGAAAAAAGCCCCGCCAGATAGCGGGTCTTTTCTGCATTAAACAGCTGGTCTTTCAGTGAAAAATTCTGCGCCATCGCCTACATCGTCAAATTGGTTCCGCCACCGTCCAGTAGGATGTTCTGGCCCACGATAAAGCCCGCATGTTGCGAACACAGAAAGGCGCAGGCAGCCCCAAATTCCTGCCGTGTGCCATAGCGGCGCGCAGGGATCGTGGCGGCGCGCTCTGCACGGGCGTCTTCCATCGAGATGTTCTTTTGCAGCGAAACCGCACTATCTAGGGACTCCGCGCGGTCAGTGGCGTGGATACCCGGCAGCAGATTGTTGATTGTCACCCCTTGCGGGGCTACCTGCCGCGCGGTTCCCGCGACGTAGCCGGTCAACCCAGTCCGCGCCGCGTTCGACAGGCCGAGCACGGCAATCGGCGCGCGCACCGATTGCGAAGTGATATTGACCACACGCCCCCAGCCCTTTTCCATCATCCCCGGCAACAACGCCTTCATGAAAGCAATCGGTGTCAGCATGTTGGCATCCAGCGCTTTGATGAAGTCTTCACGCTCCCAATCCGACCACATACCCGGAGGCGGACCGCCCGCATTTGTCACAAGGATATCAACACCCTGTGCGGCTTCGGTCACCTGCGCCTGCCCCTCGGTCGAGGTCACATCACAGGCCACCGTCTGAACATCAACGCGATAGGTGTCCCGCAAGCGCGCGGCTTCGGCCTCAAGCGCCTCGGCTCCGCGGGCGTTCATCACCAGATTGACACCGGCCTCGGCCAAAGCTTCGGCACAGCCCAGACCCAAACCCTTGCTGCTGGCACAGACCAGCGCGCGTTTTCCTTTAATACCTAGATCCATCTGATCCTCCCCATCTGTTATTGTTGCCATGTCTAGCACCGGCCAGACGGAGAAGACCAGATTTCAAGCAATATCAGTAAAAGAACTCTTCCCGAACGATCTTGCCATTTGCGACGTGATAGACACCAACTTCTTTCATATCAAAGGCTTCACCGGTCTCTTTTACCTTACCTTGGACCTCGAAGATCACAGCAAAACGGTCTTCACCATGGGGCATCGGGTCGCTGACCGAGGCACCGGAAACCTCATGCGCGCCTTCCCACCATTCATGTTTGCCCCGGATCGCGTCGCGACCGTGGGTTTCGCGGCCCATATCCATGAAATCCTGCGCTTCGACCGAGACGGCATCCTCAGCATAGAGTTTCTCAAGATTTTCCTTGGCGCGGTCCTCGCGGCAACCTGCGACCAGCTCGTCGGCAATCTCTTTCAAATTCATTGTCTCTCTCCACTATTTGTTCACTATATGTTCTTATTGCCATAGGTGTATGGCTCGAACCACCCCCTTTGTCTTGCCTCGGCAAGATTCCCCGCCTATACGCGCGATTATGCTTGATACCTCGAACCAACCCACCCTGCCGCCCGAGATCGCCCGTCGCCGGACCTTCGCGATCATCTCGCACCCTGATGCGGGCAAAACGACGCTGACGGAAAAGTTCCTGCTTTATGGCGGCGCGATCCAGATGGCCGGTCAGGTGCGCGCCAAGGGTGAGGCGCGGCGCACGCGCTCGGATTTCATGCAGATGGAGAAGGATCGCGGTATCTCGGTTTCCGCCTCGGCCATGTCGTTTGATTATGGGAACTTCCGGTTCAATCTGGTGGACACGCCCGGCCACAGCGATTTCTCGGAAGATACCTATCGCACTCTGACTGCCGTGGACGCCGCCGTCATGGTAATCGACGGCGCGAAAGGTGTGGAAAGCCAGACGCAGAAACTGTTCGAGGTTTGCCGCCTGCGCGATCTGCCGATCCTGACCTTCTGTAACAAGATGGACCGCGAAAGCCGCGATACGTTCGAGATCATTGACGAGATTCAGGAAATGCTGGCCATCGACGTCACGCCCGCCGCGTGGCCGATTGGCGTGGGTCGCGATTTCATCGGCTGCTATGACATGCTGCGCGACCGGCTGGAACTGATGGACCGCGCCGACCGCAACAAGGTAGCCGAGAGCATTCAGATCGACGGTCTGGATGACCCGAAACTAGCCGAACATGTTCCCGAGCACTTGCTTGAGAAACTGCTGGAAGAGGTCGAGATGGCGCGCGAATTGCTGCCCGCGCTGGACCCGCAGGCGGTTCTTGAGGGGCATATGACCCCCATCTGGTTCGGTTCGGCGATCAACTCGTTCGGTGTCAAAGAACTGATGGAGGGCATCGGCGCTTACGGCCCGCAGCCGCAAGTGCAATCGGCCGAACCACGTCAGATCGCGCCGGATGAAAAGAAGGTCGCAGGCTTTGTCTTCAAGGTTCAGGCCAATATGGACCCCAAGCACCGCGACCGGGTGGCCTTTGTACGGATGGCCTCGGGCCATTTCAAACGCGGCATGAAACTGACCCATGTGCGGTCCAAGAAGCCCATGGCAATCTCGAACCCGGTGCTGTTTCTGGCCTCGGATCGCGAACTAGCGGATGAAGCATGGGCCGGTGACATCATCGGCATCCCCAACCATGGCCAGTTGCGCATCGGCGACACGCTGACCGAAGGTGAGGCGCTGCGCGTGACCGGCATCCCGTCCTTCGCGCCGGAATTGCTGCAAGGCGTGCGTGCGGGCGACCCGATGAAGGCCAAGCACCTGGAAAAGGCACTCATGCAATTTGCCGAGGAAGGCGCAGCCAAGGTGTTCAAACCCTCGATTGGGTCGGGCTTTATCGTGGGTGTCGTCGGCGCGCTGCAATTCGAAGTGCTCGCCAGCCGGATCGAGATGGAATACGGCCTGCCTGTGCGGTTCGAGGCGTCTCAGTTCACATCCGCCCGCTGGGTCAGTGGTGACAAGGTGGCGGTGGACAAGTTCGTCAACGCCAACAAGCAGCACATCGCGCATGATCATGACGGCGACACCGTCTACCTGACACGTCTGCAATGGGATATCGACCGGGTGGTCCGGGACTATCCTGACCTGACCCTGACTGCGACCAAGGAAATGATGACGTGACCGGCCAAAGGGCCGCGCATGGGTGATAAATCGACCTGGGGCATCGTCTCGACGGTACGGGGGATGGCCCCGGACATCCTGCGTTTCGTGGCCTATCACCTCGACCTTGGGGTGGATCGGATGCATGTCTATCTGGACGAGCCCTGCCCCAAGGCCTTCAACGCCCTGAACCGGCACCCAAAGGTTGAGGTCCGCAATTGCGACGACGGGTTCTGGGCCAATCGTAAGCGGGAGCGCCCCGACAAGCATCAGGTGCGCCAGACAGCCAACGCCTCATTCACTTACCGAAAGGCCAGCGAAGACTGGTTGCTGCATATTGATCTGGACGAGTTTCTGTGTCCCGACCGCCCGGTAGCCGATCTGCTGGACGAGGTCGCGCAGGGTACCCCTTATATCCGCGTACGCCCGGAAGAGGCAGTGGCCGACGCCAAGGACCTGTACAAAGCCTATATCCCGTCCGGGCCTGATCGTGCCGCAACGGTGCAGGCGCTCTATCCCAACTATGGGGCTTTCGTGAAGGGTGGGTTTCTCAGTCACCTGCAAGGCAAGGTGTTTGCTCGCACCGGTTTGCCAGGCATCAACTTCCGCATTCACGGGTTGTTCCAGCATGGGGAACGCCTGATCTGCAAAGCGGAACTTGCCGAGGCTGCGCTCTGCCACCGGCACGCCCCGGATTGGGATCACTGGCTGGCGCATTACCGGTTCCGACTTGAGCGTGGGTCATACAAACCCGGAATGACGCCAAATGTCCCGCGGGATGAGGGCGGGATGAACATGAACGAACTGCTCAGCTGGATCGAAAGCGAGGACGGTGTCGACGGCTTGAGCGCGTTTTTCGATGAGATCAGCGGCGCGCACCCCGAGGTGCGGGCACGGCTTGAACAACACGGGTTGATCCGGCATCGGCCACTGGATCTGGACCGGAAGCTTGCGAAACATTTCCCCGGAAGCATCTGAATTGTTGCATTAAATCTGCACAGTATCGGAGCACAGGGGTCTGAAACCCTCTTCATTTGACCCTGCCCAACGTTTTTGTTATGTCCCGCCTCAGCCGAAATGCGCGGGATGCGCATGGCCATCCGGGCCCGGCACACCTTCATACGCGCGGGCCAGGTCGAGTGTCCGCAAAAACCGGACATACATGACAAAGTTTAACGAACTGAACCTGAACCCAAAGGTCCTCAAAGCCATTGAGGAAGCCGGATACGAAACCCCCACCCCGATTCAAGCCGGAGCGATTCCACCTGCGCTTGAAGGCAAGGATGTGCTGGGCATCGCCCAGACCGGCACCGGCAAAACCGCCAGCTTCACACTGCCGATGATCACCCTGCTGGCCCGTGGCCGCGCACGCGCGCGGATGCCGCGCTCGCTGGTGCTGTGCCCGACGCGGGAACTGGCCGCGCAGGTGGCTGAGAACTTCGACACCTACACCAAGCACCTGAAACTGACCAAAGCGCTGTTGATCGGCGGCGTCAGCTTCAAGGAACAAGAAGCTCTGATCGATCGGGGCGTCGACGTGCTGATCGCCACTCCGGGCCGCCTGCTGGACCATTTCGAACGTGGAAAGCTGCTGCTGACCGGTGTTCAGATCATGGTGGTGGATGAGGCCGACCGGATGCTGGATATGGGGTTCATCCCCGATATCGAGCGCATCTTCTCTCTGACGCCGTTCACCCGCCAGACGCTGTTCTTCTCAGCCACCATGGCGTCCGAGATTGAGCGGATTACCGACACATTCCTGTCTGCCCCTGCCCGGATCGAGGTTGCCCGTCAGGCCACCGCGTCCGAGACGATCGAACAGGGCGTGGTTATGTTCAAAGGTGGCCGTCGCGACCGCGAGGCCAGCGCCAAGCGCAAGGTTCTGCGCGCGCTGATCGACGCCGAGGGTGAAGGCTGCACCAACGCGATCATTTTCTGTAACCGCAAGACGGATGTAGATATCTGCGCGAAATCGCTGAAAAAATACGGCTATAACGCCGCCGCCATTCACGGCGATCTGGATCAGTCGCAGCGCATGAAAACCCTGGACGGATTCCGCGACGGCTCACTACGCCTGCTGGTGGCCTCGGACGTGGCCGCACGGGGGTTGGATATCCCCTCGGTCAGCCATGTGTTCAACTTTGACGTCCCCGGCCATGCCGAGGATTACGTTCACCGCATCGGTCGCACCGGTCGAGCGGGGCGCGAGGGAAAGGCGATCACGATCTGCTCGGGCCGTGATGAAAAGGCTCTGGACGCAATTGAGAAGCTGATCCAGAAGGACATTCCCCGGCTCGACAATCCGGTCAAGGAAGAGCCTAAGGACGAAAAGCCCAAGCGCGAGAAAAAGATTAAGCCTGTCGACGAGGCAAAGGTCGACAAAAAGCCCGAGCGCAAGAAGGACTCGGACCGTCGAAAGGACAAGGAACCGCGTGGCCGTGGTCGCCGAAACGATTCAGGTCCGGCGGTTGTTGGCATGGGTGATCACCTGCCCAGCTTCATCGCGCTGAGCTTTGACGAACGTCGCGCAGGCGTAACGGCGCTGGCCGAGGCGGACGCCTCCTAAATCGTCAACACAAGCGCCAGGATAGAGGCCCCCAGCAACGCCATCCCGGCGATCTCGCGCCGGGTGATGGTTTCGCGGAAGAACAGGATCGAAGCAAACAGGCTGAGGATCAGTTCGACCTGCCCCAGCGCCTTCACATAAGCCGCATTCTGCAATGTGAAGGCGAAAAACCAGCAAAACGACCCGCTCAGGCTGGTGAGGCCTACGAAGACACCGGTGCGCCGCGTCTCCCACACCGCGCGCAGTTCGGCGCGGTCTCGCCACAGCAGCCACAGCCCCATGCTGACGAATTGGAATGTCACAACAACGGCCAGCGTCACCAGCGCGCGGAACCATGCGTCGATCTCGCCAAGCTGCAGTGATGCGCCCCGGTAGCTGACTGAGGAAAAGGCGAACAGAATCCCCGACCCCAGCCCCAGCCGTGACGCGCGATTGGTCAGGTGTTTCCACCACGCACCGTCCCCTCCGGGGTTTTTCGACAGCAGCAGAACTGCGGTCAGGCCCATCAGAATGGCGACTAGCGCTCCGGCTGAAACCTGGTCGCCCAGAACGAGGAAACCGACGATAGCGGTCTGGATCACCTCGGTTTTCTTGAACGTGATTCCGACCGCGAAGTTGCGCTGCTTGAACAAGGAGACCACACAGATGGTTGCCAAGATCTGCGTTGTGCCGCCAATGGTCGCGAACAGCCAGAACAGGGGTGGCATCGAAGGCAAAGACAACTCGCTGAGTTGCAGTGCAGCCCAAAGCGCCAGAACGGCCAACGGCATCGAATAGGCAAATCTGGCAAAGGTCGCACCTGCGGCGGACAATTTCACGCTGCTCAGTGATTTTTGAAGCATAAACCGCACGGTCTGAAACGAGGCGGCGGCGATGGTGACGGGTATCCAGAGGCTCATACCGCCCCTTGTGGCCGCAATTTACCCCTTTGGCCAGAGCGGATGCGGCACCGGATCCTTGGCCTTTAGGAAATGGGCTCGAAACACCTGCGCGTAAGAGCGATAGACATAAGCCTCGTTCCGCGCCAAGTACGTGTCTTGCCCTGCGCGATACAAGGCGGGCAACCGGTACCACGGCGCCGCTGGATTCATGTGATGAACCACGTGCAGGTTGTTGTGAAGAAAGAGAAAGGCCAAGGGCCCCCGATCTTCGATGATCACCGTACGAGCCGAAGCCCGATCATGGGCGCGGTGTTCAAGAAAGGTTCGGATCTTCACCAAGCCTAGCCCCAGATATGCAGCCAGAACATAGGCCCAGATTGGCATGGGCGACAGCGACACAATCCACAGCACCACCAGAACACCGCATAGATGCAATGCCCAGGCAAGCAGTATTTTTGGTTGCAAAACGCACCGTAACTCATTCCGAACGAACACGAATTGACCAATGGCCGGGCCCAACACGATGCGCCCTAGTAACGTATTGTTCACTGCCAGCAAGCGTTTCTGCCAACCGCGCAGACCTGCCCAGACCTGTGGATCCAGATAGTTAGATTCGGGGTCGTCATAGGGGTCGGTCAGCGTCGCATCCCGATGATGTGCCAGATGCTGGTCGCGGAACCGGCGGTACGGAATGAACAGCGTCAACGGCAACGCCATCAACGCCTCATTCGACGCCTTTTGCCGAAAGGGGTGGCCGTGGATCGCTTCATGCGTCAGCGAAGAATGCAGTGCCGCCACGACGCCCACCAATGGCACAGCGGCCCAAACCGGCAAATAAAACAGCATCGCTAACCACGCCCCATAGCACCCAAGGATCAGGGCAAGGGTGCCCCATTCAGGCCCTGCACGCTCAGACATTGCGGCCCCATGAGATACCTGCCCATATACGTTCGTAAATCACGTAGAGCGTCAGGCCGATGGCCGTGTTGACCAAAGCCAAACCGCCCCCGATCGCGGCTGAGCCGGTTGCGACCAACCCCACAACGGTCATCACCACAAGGCCCACCGCATTCCACAATACGGCCTTCACGACTGATCTGCGTCGTGTCTCCATTCCGTCACCCATATTTTTGTTATGGCTTAAGAATTACGGATCACGCAGATGGTGAACATTCTGAATGTGATTAACAAAATTCATCATCTGTGATAAAACCAAACACATGTCCGAAAATATCGACAAACGAGACCGTGCCGCACAGTTCCGCCTCCGCCTTGCCCGCGCGATGGAGGAGCGGCACGTGAGCCAAAGTGCTCTGGCGCGAAACATCGGCGTAGATCGCTCGACCGTGTCGCAACTTCTGACCGGCGACGGAGCTCGTTTGCCGAATGCGCATGTGGTTGGTGGCTGCGCGTCAGCGCTGGGAGTTTCGGCGGATTGGCTCCTGTCGCTCTCGGACCGACCCGAAAGCGCGGCTGAACTTTTGGCGGGTGCGCTAACTGTGACTGAGGCCGCCCGCGCGTTGGTGGATGAGCGGATATTCGAATGGCATCAAGAGGCCGCCGGATACAAAATCCGTTATGTTCCAGCGACTTTGCCGGACATGTTAAAGACCCGCGCCGTGCTGGAATGGGAGTATGCTCCGCATCTGGGGCGGACGGCAGATCAGGCCATCGGCGCATCTGAGGACCGGTTGACCTGGATGCGCCGAGCGCAGTCGGACTACGAAATTGCCATGCCTTTGTTTGAAATCGAAAGCTTCGCAAGCGCAACGGGATATTACCGAGGGCTGGATCTGCAAACACGTCAGGATCAGATCGACCATCTACTTGCTCTGTGCGACCAACTCTACCCGCGCCTGCGCGTCTATCTGTTTGATGCAAAAAGGCTTTATTCGGCACCAGTCACGATCTTTGGCCCCTTGCTCTGCGTGTTCTATGCGGGCAGCCACTATATGGCGTTCCGCGACCGTGACCGGATCGAAACGTTCACCCGCCATTTTGACACTCTGGTCCGCGAGGCCGACGTCACCGCGCGGGATTTTCCCGGCCATCTGCGCGCGCTACGCGACAGTATGCGTTGAACTCAATTATGTGCTAACGTCACTGGGCGCGAACCCTTTCGCATTCCGATTATGAACGGAGGAGCACAGGAATGGACGCAATGCAAACCGCCCAATACGCACGGGCCTTATATTCCGCCCACGGAGACAGAGCCGAGGCGGAAGCTGCGCAGAAGATGCGTGAATGCGAGGCCGCCGGAAATATGCAACAGGCACAGGATTGGCAGGCGGTCCGCCAGACCATCCGCCAGATTCGTGGTCCCAATCAGGGCTAAATCTTGGGGTCGGGGTTGACGGTATGCCCGTCCACCGCGATCACTTGCCCAGAAACCAGCCGCGCCGCGTCTGACGCCAGAAACACGGCCATATCGGCAATGTCGCGCCCCTCGACAAACCGTCCCATCGAGGTACCTGCGGCATAGCCGTTATACACCTGATCGCGGGTCATGCCTTTGGCATTGGCTTCGCGGGCTAGAACGCCCTCCATCCGAGGGCCTTCGACCGCGCCGGGGCAGATCGTGTTGCAGCGTACGCCATGTGGGCCAAGCTCCATCGCCAGCGTTTTGGCCAGCCCGATGACCCCCCATTTCGCCGCCGCATAGGGCGCGCGATTGGGATATCCGTATTGCCCGGCCGTAGACGAGGTGATGATGATCGCCCCACTGCCCTGACGCTTGAGGATCGGCGCGGCGTATTTCGCACAAAGAAACGCCCCCTCAAGGTTGACCGCCAGACAGGCACGCCATTCGTCAAGCGCCACATCCTCGACCAACGCCGTCGGCCCGGCGATCCCGGCATTGGCGCAGAGCGTATCCAGCCCGCCCCAGTGCGCCGCAATCTCGGCGAACAGGGCAGCAACCGAGGGCTCATCCGCCACATCCACCTGCGACCGTTTCCAATGCTTTGGGCACGCGCTTAACGCCTCCGCATCCAGATCGGCGACCCAGACCTGCGCCCCAACGGCGTCGAACGCCTCGGCCATGGCCCGGCCGACGCCCGAGGCCCCGGCCGTGATCAGAACCCGCCCGCTCATGCAGGTTTACGGATCGCCGCCCCCGCGCCTTCGGGATAAGGCAACCCGGCCTGCGCCTCGGCAATGCGGGCCAGGGCCGCCTCGATCTGTGGCGACGGAGCACTTGGACGGCGGGTGTCCAGACTGACATGCAGCAGAAAGCTTTCACCCGTGGCCAGCAGTTTGTCGCCCTCATACATACTGTGGAAAACGTGCAGTTTTTTGCCCTGCCCCAACAGCATCTGCGTGCGCACCTGTATCTTTGCGCCTGCATGGACCTCATCCACATAGCGGATGTGGTTTTCAGCGGTGAAGTAGCTGCCGCCCGAGGCGATATAGTCCGCGTCGCAGCCAATAACCTCCATGAACCGATCGGTGGCGGCGGCGAAGGCTTCCAGATAGCGCGCCTCGTTCATGTGGCCGTTATAGTCGGTCCAATCCAGCGGCACGGCGCGCGACAGGGTCAGGATCGGTTGGCTGAGATCAGCCTGATCGATCGTAGGCAACGCACCGGGTTTCAGCATCGCATCATGCTGGTTCAGTACCGCCCCCGCGCCATAGTTTTGCGCCTTGAGCGCGCGCATCATGCCCACGAGGTTATTGTCGCGGATGCGCTCCAGTTCACGGATGGAATGCATCCCCGATTGCGCATCCGACTGATCAGCTATCAGATCAACCAACTCATCGGTGAACTCGGGCACATCCATCAGCTTGGTCCAGGGCCATTTCAGCGCTGGCCCAAACTGAGCCATAAAGTGCCGCATCCCGGCCTCGCCTCCGGCCACGCGGTAGGTCTCGAACAGGCCCATCTGCGCCCAGCGGATGCCGAACCCCATACGGATCGCCTCGTCCACCTCTTCGGTGGTGGCGATGCCATCCTTGACCAGCCACAGCGCCTCGCGCCAGACCGCCTCAAGGAAACGGTCGGCGATATGGGCGTCGATCTCTTTCTTGATGTGCAGCGGGAAGAACCCCACGGATTTCAACAGTTCCTGCGCGCGGGCAACCATTTCGGGCAGGTTCTTGTCGGTCGGCACCAGTTCGATCAGTGGCAGTAGATAAACCGGATTGAACGGATGCGTCACCACGATCTGTTCGGGCCGCAACGCACCCTCTTGCAGTTCCGAAGGTTTGAACCCGCTGGTCGAGGACCCAATGATCGCGCCCGGATCACACGCCTCCTGCAACCCCTTGTAAACCTTCAACTTAAGATCCAACCGCTCGGGCACACTTTCCTGAATCCACTCCGCGCCCTGCACGGCCTCAACCATATCTTCATGGAAACTCAGAGAACCCTCGGGTGGCAACGGAACATCACTCAGCCCCGGCAACGAACACCGCGCATTGTCCAGAACCTCCCCAATCTTGCGCTCAGCTTCAGGATCAGGGTCAAAAACCCGAACATCCCACCCGTTCAGCAAAAACCGCGCGGCCCAACCGCCGCCGATCACACCACCACCAATGATTGCCGCTGTTTTCACGTCGATCCGCCTCTTCATCTGGCTAAAAATATCCCGGGGGTTTGGGGGCAGGCCCCCAATCCGCGCTTATTTCGCCGCCGGCGCACGCTTGGTCAAACCCAGCTTCTCGCGCACCTCAGCAGGCCCAATGACCTTCGCGCCCATATTCTCGATAATGGTCCCCGCACGCTCGACCAACTGCCAGTTCTCGGCCAGAACGCCCTTGTCCAGCCACAGATTGTCCTCCAACCCAACCCGCACGTTGCCGCCAGCCAGCACCGAGGCCGCCACATAAGCCATCTGGTTCCGCCCCAAGGAAAACGCGCTGAACGTCCAGTCGTCGGGCACATTGTTCACCATGGCCATGAACGTATTCAGATCATCCGGCGCGCCCCACGGCACGCCCATGCACAGCTGAACCAAAGCGTTCGGTTCCAGCACCCCCTCTTTCACCAGTTGCTTGGCGAACCAAAGATGGCCAGTATCAAAGGCTTCAATCTCGGGCTTCACACCCATATCCGTCATCATCTGCCCCATCGCCCGCAGCGCGCCTGGGGTGTTGGTCATGACGTAATCCGCCTCGGCAAAGTTCATGGTACCGCAGTCCAGCGTGCAAATCTCAGGCAGACATTCCGCGATATGCGTGACGCGCTCGGAGGCGCCGATCATGTCGGTGCCCTCAGCCACCGGAAACGGGCTCTCGACGCCGCCGAACACGATATCCCCACCCATCCCGGCCGTCAGGTTCAGCACTACATCCACATCCGCATCGCGAATCCGGTCCGTCACCTCGCGATACAGGTCCAGCCGTCGGCTGGGTGCGCCGGTCTCGGGGTCGCGCACATGGCAATGCACCACCGCCGCCCCTGCTTTGGCCGCGGCAATCGCGCTGTCGGCAATCTGCTGCGGCGAGCGCGGTACATGCGGGCTGCGATCCTGCGTTCCGCCCGAGCCGGTCACGGCACAGGTGACAAATACTTCGCGGTTCATTTCCAAAGGCATGGCGTTCTCCCCAGCTTATACCCGGTTTTGCCCTGAGTTTTCCCCAGACTTCTCCCCGGCAATCGATTTGCGTTGCCTGCGACTCTGACGCAGCCTTGTGGAAACACTTGCCAGAATGCGAATCGAACTTGATGAAATCCGCAAAAAACATCCTCCAACCCGAACATCGCGCCCTGAAAACGGCTGTGCTGGTGCTGGACGACTGCAACACGCTTAGTTTTGCATCCGCTGTAGACCCCATGCGCGCAGCCAACCGTCTGGCCGATCGCCCCGCCTTTGACTGGGATTATGTCACTGCCACGCCTGAGCCCGCGATGCTGACCAGCGCACTGACCGTACCGGGTATCCCGCTGGCGCGCCTGCAAAGCTGCGACCTGATGATCGTGGTCGCAGGCTTCCAACTGGCGCGCCACGCAACCCCCAGTCTGTTGGCTGGACTACGCCGGATCGCAAACACCGGCGCCACAATGGCAGGCATCGACGGAGGCCCCTGGCTACTGGCCGAAGCAGGCCTGCTGGACGGCCACGCCGCAACAACCCATTGGGAAGATCTGGATAATTTCGCAGCCCGTTTCCCCGAAGTCGACGTCCGCCCCGACCGGTTCGCTGTCTCGCAAAACCGCCTCACCTCAGGCGGCGCAATCCCAGCGGTCGAAATGATGCTGCATATCATCGCCGCCCGCCACGGCGCAGGCTTCGCCGCACGCGTCTCGGGCCTATTCCTCTATGACGGCGCGCCCGACCCCAGCAAACCGCAAAGCCGCACCGGCGCCCCACACCGCCACACAGCGCTGACGGCCAAAGCCAACAGCCTGATGCAATCCGCGCTGGATGACCCCCTGCCGCTGACCAACATAGCCGAGACACTGGGTACCAGCCCCCGCACCCTGCAACAGCAATTCCGCCTGCGCCTAAACACCACGCCGCAAGACCACTACCTGCAACTGCGCCTGGCCGAGGCCCGCCGTCTGGTCACAGATACTGACATGCCGCTGATGGACGTAGCACTAGCCACAGGCTTTGCCTCGCAATCAAGCTTCGCCCGCGCCTTCCGCACGGCCCACGGCCTGTCGGCCCGTGACCTAAGACAAGAACGCGCGCACCCCACCCATCACTGACCGGATCCGCTTTGATCTGGCCAAAAATATCCCGGGGGAGACGCCCGTAAAGGGCGGCGGGGGCAGAGCCCCCGACCCACCGCGAAACCTAGTACGGCATCGGAAAGGCGCGATGGGCCGCGGTGATCTCGCTCAAAACTTCCGAGGACAACTCAAGATCCTTACCCGCAAGGATACGTTCCAGTTGCTTGACCGTCGTGGCCCCGAATATTGCCGACAACATGAACTTCCGTGTCTGGCACCATGCTAGCGACATCTGGACCGGGTCCAGCCCATGCCGATCTGCAATATCAAGATAGGCCGCAACCGCGTCAAACACACGATCTGACTTGCGCCCACCCATCTCGGCATTGATCGACATGCGCGATCCGTCGGGCACCGCACCGCCCTGATACTTACCAGTCAGGAACCCCGCAGCCAAAGGTGAGAACGCCATCAATCCCACATCCTCATGCACGCTCAACTCGGCCATATCGGTATCGAAATGCCGACAAAGCAGTGAATACTCATTCTGAACCGAAGCCACCCGTGGCCCCGCCCCTGCCTCAGCCAAGCGCAACCATTGCGCGGTGCCCCAAGCGCTTTCGTTGGACAGGCCAAAGGCGCGGATATTGCCCTTGTTCACCTGCACCTGCAGCGCCTCCAGACACTCCTGCATGTTGGCCAGCACTTCGTCGGTGTTGTCACCTGCCGGCGCAAAGGTCCAATTCTGGCGGAACATGTAGCTGCCCCGGTTTGGCCAGTGAAATTGGTAAAGGTCGATGCAGTCCGTCTTCAACCGCCGCAGGGATCCCTCGACCGCCTCTGGAATGGTTTGGGCAGAGATTGGAGCCCCGTTCCGCGCATGCGTAAACCCTGCTCCTGAATGTTTGGTCGCCAGCACATAGTCACTGCGGCGCGACGGGTTTGCCGCGTTCCAGTTCCCCAAGATCTCTTCGGTGCGCCCCACCGTTTCGGCCGAGATCGGGTTAACCGGATACATCTCGGCTGCGTCGACGAAATTGATCCCGGCCTCCAACGCCATATCCATCTGAATGTGGGCGTCCGCCTCGGATGTCTGGGTTCCGAATGTCATGGTCCCAAGACATAGATCGGTCACCATGATGCCGGTGCGGCCCAAAGGCTTCATTTCCATTTATCACTCTCCTGAAATCTGTACGGCAGGGCCTAAGCCTCGGCCTTCTTCTCCCATCGACCCGAGGCCTCGGACCAGTATTGCGCCGAACAACCTGCGTCAGTCAGTGCTTTCCACTGCCCCCGCGCGTGCTGCACCGCCTGTTCATCATTGCCGTCGAACAGGATGCATACCCGCTCCAACGCGTTCACTTCGTCCGGGGCAACAGCGGCACCGTCAACAGCCATCACACAAGCCGGATCATTGCCAGCCTGCGGGCCGGTGGTCAGCAAGATGGGCTGATCCGCGTCATGCGGACCTCCCGCAAGACCATGCGGCAGGAACCCATCCTCGGGCCCCAGCCACAGTTTTTCATCCAGCCAGTCCATCCGTGCGGGATCAGTGCCCCGCACGGCAATCCGCCACCCGGCCTGACGCGCCTTGTCCAGCAACACCGGCAAAGTGTGCTCCAGCGGGCGTTGGGTCAGGTGGTAGAAATAGACAGCCCCCATCCGATTACTCGAAATTGTCCTGCACAAACCGGCTGAGCGCCCGCACGCCCCATCCTGTTGCCCCTTTGGGCGCATAAGACGTCTCGGACGCGACCGAGGCCACACCAGCGATATCCAGGTGAATCCACGGCGTTTCCTCTTTCACGAACCGCTGCAGGAACTGCGCCGCCGTGATTGAGCCCGCAGGCCGTCCGCCCACGTTCTTCATATCCGCGATACGCGACTTCAACAGCTTGTCATAGGCATCACCCAACGGCATCCGCCACGCGCCCTCATCCTCGGCCTTGGCGGATTTCAGGAAGGCTTCGCAGAACGTGTCATTGTTCGAGAAGACCCCCGCATTCTCATGCCCCAGACCGATGATGATCGCGCCGGTCAGGGTCGCCAGATCGACCATGCCCACCGGGCTGAAGCGTTCCTGCGCGTACCACATCACGTCGCACAGGACCAATCGGCCCTCGGCATCGGTGTTGATGATCTCGACCGTGTCGCCTTTCATGGACTTGACCACATCGCCGGGACGCGTGGCATTACCCGAAGGCATGTTCTCGACCAGCCCGACAAGGCCGACTACATTGGCCTTAGCCTTGCGCTTGGCCAGCGCGCGCATGGTGCCAGCAACAACTCCTGCGCCGCCCATATCCATGGTCATGTCTTCCATGCCACCCGCAGGCTTCAACGAAATCCCGCCGGTATCGAACACAACGCCTTTGCCCACCAGCGCCAGCGGGGCATCGCCTTTGTCGCCACCGTTCCACTGCATCACCACAACCTTCGACGGGCTGACCGAACCCTGCCCGACGCTGAGCAACGTGCGCATGCCCAACTCTTCCAGCTTGTCCTCTTCCAGTACCTCGACTTCAAGGCCCAGCTCTTTCATCTCGGCCAGACGGTCGGCGAATTCGGTGGTGGTCAGAACGTTTGCAGGCTCATTGGTCAGATCGCGCGTCATTCGCACGCCGTCGGCAATGGCATAAAGGGGGGCAAATGCCGCCTCGACCTCATCGGGTTTTTGATGCGCGATCGTGACCGGAGCGGCCGCGTCGGTATCTTTTGTCTTGTGCGCATCGAAATCATAGCTGCGCAGGGCGATACCAAGGGCCAGTTCCTCGGTCCTAATCTGGTTCGCCGCCATGACCAATAGCGCTTTGCCGCCCGCCAGTTTGGCAAGCGCAACACCGCCCTTGCGGGCCTCAGCCGGATCAGGGCGGCGGGGCAGAATCAGGATGTCCAGTGCCTCGGCCACCATTCCTCCGGGCCAAGCCAGGGTGATCACGTCACCGCTTTTCACCTTGCCGAAGCGTTCGCTTTCCACCAGTCGTGCGACGGCGCCACGGGTCAGGCGATTGGCACGCCGTGCCGCTGGGCCCATCTTACCATCGTCCGTGATGATTATCGCCACGCGCCCCTCGGCGTGTGCCATTACGTCGATGTCGAAAGACTGAAACTGGATCGGGATAAGACTGCTCATGGTGAACTCCTGAAAATCTATTTCCCAAGACCTAGCCCGCGCTGCCCGGCTTGACCAGATAGCAGTTTTCCCCGACAGGCATTTGCAGTACAGTCGCGAAAAAATTCCGGCAGGTTGGTGGGAGAGTGCAGTGGTAAGACGGGGCAGGCATATGCCGTCGCAAATAAGCGCGGCCCGCGGTGAGTCCGACCCGTTGCCTCCCACAAATATTGGTCCGGCAGGATGGGTGCTATGATCCTCGACCGCTACTTCGCCCGCCGCTTCATGCAGAGTTTTTTAGTCATCGGCGCGATTTTCTTAACCCTGCTGATTCTGATCGACCTGATCGAACAGGTGCGCCGCTTCGACGACGAAAACCTGTCTTTCGGTCGCCTGCTGCATTTGACCCTGCTGAATACCCCCGCTGCCATCAGCGAGATGCTTCCCCTCTTGGTGATCCTGTCCACCATCGCGCTATTTGTCGGTCTGGCCCGCAGCTCAGAACTGGTGGTAACCCGCGCTACCGGGAGATCCGGAATTCGCGCGCTGTTGGCACCCGCCACGCTGGCGCTGGTCATCGGCGCAGGAGCGGTCGCCCTGCTGAACCCCATCGCCGCTGCCACGTCCGAGGAATATCAACGCCTGTCCGACAGCTACCGCAACAACGGAAGTTCGGCCTTTTCGATCAGCAGCGAAGGCCTGTGGTTGCGACAGGGCTCGCGCAATGGACAATCGGTAATCCACGCGCGTGGCACCGCAAATGGGAACACTTTGGTCCTGAACGAGGTGACAATCATCACCTTTTCACCTGACGGGACACCGAACCAGCAGATCCAGGCAGACGCGGCTGAACTTAAGGACGGGAATTGGATCCTCAGCAACGCAAAGGTCTGGCCGTTGATCCAAGGCGTCAATCCGGAAACCAACGCGACAGAGCATGAAAGGCTGGAGATTCCGACCTCGCTCACCCGTCAGCGTATTCTGGATACATTGGGCGATCAGGGATCCGTGTCGGTCTATGACCTGCCAGAACTGATCCGCGATTTGGGTGAAGCGGGGTTTTCGACCAAACAATATGAGGTCTGGCTGCAAGTTCAGCTTGCCCGGCCCTTCTTTCTGGTGGCAATGGTCCTGATCGGGGCCGCCTTCACCATGCGCCATGTAAGGTTCGGAGGCACCGGGATCGCGGTACTGTCGGCGGTTCTGCTGGGATTCGCCATCTACTTCGTAAGAAACTTTGCCCAAATTCTGGGAGAAAACGGACAATTGCCTATCTTCGTCGCGGCCTGGGCTCCGCCATTTGCAGCCATTCTTTTGTCGCTCGGCCTCCTTTTACACGCGGAGGACGGCTGATGCGTCTTTTCGCGCGTTTATTGTTGTCTGGTGCCGTCGCGCTCACACTGCCCGTAGCTGCGACAGCGCAAGCACAGCCCACAGCCGCCCCAGTGCAGGATCAGGAGCAACAGGATGAACCGGCGTTGCTGGTGGCCGACAAGATCTTTATCACCCCCGACCGCGTTCTGGTGGCTGAGGGCAATGTCGAGGCGTTTCAGGGCGACGCCAAAGTCACCGCCAACCGGATCACGTATAACCGCGACACCGGCGAGCTGAATCTGGAAGGCCCCGTGCGCATTGATCAGGCCGGGACAACCACGATTCTGGCGGATTCGGCCACGTTGGACAGCGGCATCCAAAACGGCCTGCTGATAGGTGCGCGGATGGTGTTCGAACAGCAGGTGCAGATTGCATCCGTTCAGGCCAAACGCGCGGGCGGACGGTATACGCAGTTCGACAAGGTCTCGGCCACATCCTGTCATATCTGTTCGGACGGCAGGCCGCCTCTTTGGCAGATCCGGGCGCGGAAAGTCACGCATGACCAGTTGGAGCGGCAACTATATTTCGAAGGCGCACAGTTCAGGATTCTGGACCTGCCTGTCTTCTACTTTCCTTATCTGCGCCTTCCCGATCCGACGCTGGACCGCGCCACGGGATTTCTGGTGCCGTCGATCCGCACGACGTCGCAGCTTGGGACCGGGGTTCAGGTTCCCTATTTCTTCAAGCTGGGTGATCACCGGGATCTGACGCTAACGCCTTATATCTCGCCCGAAACCAAAACGCTGGGCTATCGTTATCGGCAGGCGTTCAAGCGGGGGCGGATCGAAATAGATGGCGCGTATACACGTGACGATCTGGAACCCGGTGAGGATCGCGGGTTCTTATTTGCAAACGGATATTTTGGGCTTAACGACGGATATCTGCTCAGTTTCAACCTGCAAACCACGTCGGACGACGCGTATCTGGCCGATTATGGCCTGCCCGAATTCGACCGCCTGCGCAGTGAAATTGCATTGGAACGGTACGAGCGCGATACCGCATTCCGCACCAGCTTTATCCACTTCAAAACCCTGCGCGACAGTGAAGATCAGGATGAAATCCCATCGCGCATCTTCGATCTGTTCTACGAGAAACGCCTGTTTCCCAAATCGGTCGGAGGCGAAGTACGGCTAGGCGTCGAGACCCACGCGCATGAGCGCACCAGCGACGAAGACGTGCTGGGCCGCGACGTCGCACGGGCGACATTCGATGCGGAATGGCTTCGCAGCTGGACTTTTGCATCCGGGCTGCGTGCCGACGCGCAACTGGGTGCGTCTGTGGACACATTCAACATTCGCCATGACAGCAATTTTCCCGATCAGGTGACGCGCACCACGCCGCGCGCCGCGCTGACCCTGCGCTATCCGATGGCACGCCGCGAACAAAGCGGGGCAACACAGGTGCTGGAGCCGATTGCGCAGGTCGGTTGGACCCAGGTTTCGACCAATGATGTGCCGCTGGATGAAAGCACCTTTCAGGAATTCGACCAAGGGAACCTTTTGTCCCTGTCGCGCTTTCCCGCACCCGACAGGCGCGAGGATGGGGTCACGGGCGTATTCGGGCTCAACTGGTCCCGATATGCGGGCAATGGTCGCCGTGCGTTGGTTACAGTCGGGCAGGTCTATCGCGCAGATGCAGACCCCGAGTTCAACCTGACCTCGGGCTTGCAGGGAACCTCGTCCGATCTGTTGCTGGCCGGGCAGCTGCAAACCGCCAATGGTTGGTCCCTCGCGGGGCGCGGTCTGTTGAACGGCGATTTCAGCTTCGCCAAGGCCGAGATGCGCGCGGCCTGGCAAAGGGACACCGTTGGGATCGTAGGAAGTTACGTCTGGCAAGAACCCGACCCGGATGAAAATATCGACGACGAGATATCGGAAATACGTTTGGACGGGCGCTATACAATCGACCAAAACTGGCTGACCCAGGCCCTCGCCCGATATGATATTAGTGAATCCGAGCCGATCCGATACGGGCTTGGCGTCACCTACCGCAACGAATGCGTACAAGTTAACATGAGTGTCAGCAGGCGCTTTACTTCGTCATCAAGTATTGAGCCTTCGACAGAATTCGGCTTTACCGTAGCTTTGACGGGATATTCCGTTGAAGGCAGTGGCCAACAGTTCAAGAGAAGATGCAGTTGATTCCAGGTTTCTCAAGTTTCCTTCGTTCCGGTTGGCTTAAACCGGTTGCTCCGGTTTTGACCGCGCTTGTCCTTGCTTTCGTCGCTCCGCAAACGCAGGCCCAAAGCCTGTTCTCGCCTGCAATCAAGGTCAATCAGGATATCGTCACCTGGTACGAACTGGATCAACGGCAGCAATTCCTGACCGTTCTGGGCGCGCCGGGCGCATCAGACGAAGAAGTCCGCCAGGCCCTTATTGATGACCGTCTACGCCGACAGGTCATGCGTCAGGCCGGAATCTCGGCCAACCCCGAGGCCGTTCAACTGGGCATTGACGAGTTCGCAGCACGCGGCCAGCTTTCCAGCGATGAATTCCTGCAACTCCTTGCTGATGCCGGGGTATCACGTGAAACCGTACGTGATTTTATCGCCGACCAACTCTCGTGGCGTGATTTCATCAGCGCCCGGTTTATCTCGCAAGCGCGCCCGACCGAGGATGAGATTAACCGTGCCCTGGGCCAATCGGGCAGCGGCGGCCTTCAGGTTTTGCTCTCCGAAATCATCATCCCCGTGACACCGCAGACTCTGCCGCAAGTGCAATTGTTGGCCGACGAAATCGCTCTGGTTGAAGGGTTCGATGCCTTTTCAGCGGCGGCAACGCAATATTCGGCCGCCGGCACCCGCACCAATGGCGGTCAATTGGACTGGTTGAACCTGACCGAGCTTCCGCCCGCTTTGCAGCCGGTTATTCTTGGGTTGAAGACCGGTGACATCACCCAACCCATATCCCTGTCCAACGCCGTCGCACTGTTTCAGATGCGGGGCATCCGGGAAAGCGCAACAGCCGCGCCACAGTACTCCAAGGTCGATTACGCAATCTACAATCTGCCAGGCGGACGCAGCCCGGCAACCCTCGCGCGCGCAGCCGAATTGCGTGAAGAGGTCGATACCTGCGACGATCTCTACGGTATCGCACAGGATCAGCCCCCAGAAGTTCTGGAACGGATTGAGGCCGCACCAGCCGAGATTCCGCGCGATATAGCGCTGGAACTGGCCAAGCTGGACCTCAACGAGGTATCCACCACCCTGACCAGCAACAATGGTCAGACACTGCGCTTCCTGATGCTGTGCACGCGCACACTGGACCGTGGAGAAGAAACATCGCGGGCAGACGTCGCCAACGCCCTGACGCAGCAGCGCCTGCAAGCCTTTTCCGAAAGCCTTCTGGAGCAGCTGCGCGCCGACGCCACGATCGTCGAGCAATGATAGCCCCTATCGCGCTAAGCTGCGGTGACCCGGCCGGTATCGGCCCGGAAATCGCAGCAAAAGCTTGGGCCGAGCTGCGCGACACCTGCCCGTTCTTCTTCATCGGAGACGCAGCGCATTTGCCGGGCGGGACCCCGACCGCAAAAATTTCGGATCCGGCCGAGGCAATGAAACTTAGCGCCACGGCCCTGCCCGTCCTACAGCTCGACTTTCCCGAATCCGCTCTTCCCGGCCGCCCTGCCTCCGCCAACGCGCCAGGGGTCATTGATGCAATCGAGTTTGGCGTATCCCTGGTCCAATCCGGTGCGGCCTCCGCGCTGTGTACGGCACCGATCCACAAAAAGGCACTGATCGACGGCGCCGGTTTCGCCTATCCCGGCCATACCGAGTTTCTGGCGGCGCTTTCTGGTTGCAAACGGGTGGTGATGATGCTGGCCAGCGACCAGCTTCGTGTGGTGCCCGCAACGATCCACATTCCGCTGTCCCGCGTCCCGGCGGAACTGACCCCTGACCTCCTGCAAGACACGATCGAGATCACCGCGCATGGCCTACGCACCCAATTCGGCATCCCGAACCCTCGCATCGCCATCGCGGGCCTCAACCCTCACGCAGGCGAAGGCGGCAAAATGGGGCATGAGGAACTGGACTGGATCGGCCCCCTGATCGACGCGCTGCCCACCGATGGCTACACCGTGACCGGCCCGCACCCCGCCGACACGATGTTTCACGCCGCTGCCCGCGCCCGCTATGACGCGGCCATCGCCATGTATCACGACCAGGCGCTGATCCCGATCAAAACGCTGGATTTCGACCGGGGCGTGAACGTGACGCTGGGCCTGCCTTTCATCCGCACCTCACCCGATCACGGCACCGCCATGGATATTGCAGGGCAAGGCATCGCCAACCCCTCCAGCCTGATCGAGGCCCTGAAGCTTGCCCAACGCATGGCGCAAAGCACTTGACCCTTCACCTGGCTGAAAATATCCCCGCCGGAGGCACAAAAACTGGCGCACCGCCTCAACCCGCGCCACGGTAATCGGATCATGAGCGCCATCGACACCCTTCCCCCACTGCGCGAAGTCATCGCTGCACACCAGCTTTCGGCCCGCAAATCTCTGGGCCAGAATTTTCTGCTGGATCTGAACCTAACTGCCAAGATCGCCCGTCAGGCCGGTGATCTGACTACATGTGACGTGCTGGAAATCGGCCCCGGTCCCGGCGGCCTGACCCGTGGGCTTCTGTCCGAAGGCGCCCGTAAAGTCGTCGCCGTCGAAAAAGACACCCGCTGCATCGCGGCTCTCAACGAGATCGCAACCGCCTATCCTGGAAGGCTAGAGGTTATCAACGGCGACGCGCTTGAAATCAATCCGCTCGCCCACCTGACGCCCCCCATTCGTATTGCCGCGAACCTGCCCTACAATGTGGGCACCGAATTGCTGGTGCGCTGGCTGACCCCGCCGGAATGGCCCCCGTTCTGGCAAAGCCTCACCCTTATGTTCCAACGCGAAGTGGCCGAGCGGATCGTCGCCCAACCCGGCAGCAAAGCATATGGCCGCCTTGCCATCCTTGCGCAATGGCGGGCCGAGGCAAGGATCGCCATGTCCCTGCCGCCGGGTGCCTTTACGCCACCCCCAAAAGTTTCCAGCGCGGTGGTCCACCTGACCGCCCTGCCCGAGCCTCGTTTTCCGGCAGATGCAGCCACCCTGTCCCGCGTTGTCGCGGCAGCCTTCAACCAGCGGCGCAAAATGCTGCGCGCCTCGTTGAAAGGCGTCGCCCCCGATATCGAAGACAGGTTGCGCGCTGCTGGCATAGAACCCACCGAAAGGGCCGAACAGGTCCCGTTGGAAGCCTTCTGCGCTCTGGCTCGTGCAGTGAAGCAGCCCTAAGAAACAAAAAAACCTCGGGTCGAAACCCGAGGCCTAACTTTGCTATTCAAACCGATTACTCAGCCGCCTCCGGGGCGTCTCCCTTGTCGGCAGCGGGTTCTTCCGCTGCGGGCGCGGCCTTGGGCTTGCGCGCACGTGGCTTGCGTGCCGGTTTTTCTTTCTTCTCAGGTGCGGCGTCGCCGCCTTTGCTTTCGGGTGTCTCCACCAGACCGGATTCAGGTGCCGCATCTTCGGGCGCGAACCCCATCACATCAGGCTGCGGAGCCTCTGCCGGGTCGGCTTGACGGGCTGCTTCACGTTCCTGACGCTCGGCGCGCTCGCGGTCACGTTCGGCCTGGCGTTCGCGGTTCTGACGCTCTTGCTCTTCGCGGCGGGCTTCCATCTCGCGTTGGGCTTCGCTCAGCAGGCGCAGGTAATGCTCGGCATGTTGCTGGAAATTCTCGGCGGCCACACGGTCATTGGACAGCTGCGCATCGCGGGCAAGCTGGTTGTACTTGTCAATGATCTGCTGGGGCGTGCCTCGCACTTTGCCTTCCGGCCCCGAGCTGTCAAAGACCCGGTTTACAACGTTGCCGCCAGAAGGACGATTGCGGTTATTCTTGGCCCGCGAGCGGGATTTTGAAGATCTCATCTACTTTCGTCAGCCTTGTCTTACGATGTCGATCACCTCGCGACGTACACTGCTCAAAGGTTTTAGCTGTGACGCGGTGTCGACTTTTTGGGCTTGGCGTCAGGGGCGCGCTGTAACGGCGTCAACCTCGCTGACTATTCCTGAGTAAACATGTCCGGCAGGTTCAGACAAGGGGTTTGTCCCATTTTTCGCTGATTTTTTACATCAATCGGCAGAAATCGGCCTCAGAACGTGTCGTCATTGCGGCATTCTGGCGAAAACGACGCGATCGCGCCCATCCAGATCAGGAATAACGCGCGTCTCAGACAAACCTGCCGCATCAAAAAGCGCCGCCACGGCAGCGCCCTGCGTCGGGCCAATTTCCACCAGCAACCGCCCGCCCGGTAATAGAAAATCAGGCACACCGGCGGCGATGCGTCTATACGCCCCAAGCCCATCCCCTTCGTCGGTCAGAGCCATGCGCGGTTCATGCTCGCGCACTTCCGGGGACAGCGCCTCCATTTCGGACAGCGAAATATACGGGGGATTCGAGACAATAAGATCGAATTCACCCTCAATGTTTCCAAACCAATCGGATTGAAGAACCTCCACCCGGTCTTGTACCTGATGCTGCACGGCATTCGCACTGGTTTGCAGGCAGGCCGATTCACTCAGATCAACGCCAACACCGGACGCGCTGGTGCGTTCAGCCAGCAGAGTGATCAGAATACAGCCCGAACCTGTGCCCAGGTCCAGAACGTGATCGAACGGCTCGCTCAGGGCGGCTTCGATCAAGGTCTCTGTCTCGGGGCGTGGGTCCAGAACATCGCGACTGACCCGGAACCTACGGCCATAGAATTCACGCTCGCCCAGCAGATGCGACACCGGCACCCGAATGGCCCGCAGCGCGATCAGCTGGTCATAACGTTCGGCGATTTCCGGAGCCAATTCCTCTGGCGCGATCAGGGTGACACGACTGGCCTCGATCCGGGCGGCATGGGCAAGCAGAACACGTGCATCGCGCGCCGGATCATCGACCCCCGCCGCACGCAGCCGCGCCGTCGCGGCAACCATCGCCATAGCCGCTGTCTGCGGCCCGTTCATTGTGCCATCTCGGCCAGCAAACGCGCCTGATCGTCAGCGGTGAGCGCGTCGATGATTTCGTCCAAGTCGCCCTGCATCACATGATCCAACTTATAAAGCGTCAGGTTGATACGGTGATCCGTCATGCGGCCCTGCGGGAAGTTATAGGTCCTGATCCGCTCAGAGCGGTCCCCGGACCCCACCTGACTGGCCCGATCGGCTGAGCGTTCACTGTCGATCCGCTGGCGCTCCAAGTCATAGAGGCGCGTTTTCAGCACCTGCATAGCAATCTCGCGGTTGCGGTGTTGGGATTTCTCGGAACTGGTCACAACCAGCCCGGTCGGAAGGTGGGTAATGCGCACCGCCGAGTCGGTAGTGTTCACATGCTGTCCCCCCGCGCCCGAGCTGCGCATGGTGTCGATACGGATGTCATTGGCGTCGACTTGAATGTCCACATCCTCAGCCTCGGGCAAAACGGCCACGGTGGCTGCCGAGGTATGAATCCGCCCCCCGCTTTCGGTTTCGGGCACGCGCTGCACCCGGTGCACGCCGGATTCGTACTTCATCCGGGCAAAGACGTTCTCGCCCTTGATATGGGCCACCACCTCTTTGATGCCACCCAGATCGGAGGCCTGTTCTTCGATGATCTCAAACCGCCAGCCGCGCGCCTCGGCATAGCGCTGATACATGCGCAACAGATCGCCTGCGAACAATGCGGCCTCGTCCCCACCCGTGCCCGGTCGGATTTCCAGCATCGCTGGGCGTGCGTCGGCCTCGTCTCGGGGCAACAGCGCCAATTGCAGCGCATGTTCTGCCTGCGGGATACGGGCCTGAAGATCAGGAATTTCCTCTTCGGCCAGTTCCTTCATGTCGGGGTCGGCCAGCATCGCCTCGGCCTCGGCCAAATCGGCCCGCAAATGGCGCCAGGCCATGATCTGATCAACCACGGGCTTGAGATCCCAATACTCCTTGGCCAAGGCCGCAATATCTCCACCCGAGGCACCATCGGACATGGCCGCTTCGAGGTATTGGAATCGCTGGGTTATCTGCTCAAGGCGTTCTTCGGGGATCATCTGGGCGGTGTCCCCTAATATGCCGCTTTGGTCAAGGGCCGAGCTTGTGCTAACATACCCGGCATGAAGGGGTTGGTTTTCGTTTTATCGCTGTTTGCGGTGCCTGCCATGGCGGATTACGTCGGGCCGGACGGTAAGGTGCGCGACTGCTATTGCACAGACAAATCAGGTGCACGCGTGGATTTGGGTGAGATGATCTGCTTGCAGGTCGATGGCCGCATGTTCATGGCACAGTGTCAGATGTCGTTGAACGTGCCAATGTGGCGCGAGGTGTCCGAGGGGTGTTTGTCCTCAGGGTTGGAGCGCAGCAAGCCACTCATCAACTCGGTCTCGGTTTACCCCAAAATCTGATCGCCCAAAGCGCAGGCGTGCATGGATGCGCAGGGTATCGCCGTCTTGCTGGACCGTGGTGTAGTCGGGAAAGCCGATCACTTTGCTGCGGGTAATGTAGGTGATCATCCCCTCATTCACCGACCCGGCCAGCACAGTAGTGCGCGGCGTGGCCTGCGCGATGTCGTCCAGTCGGGCAAGACCTTCCGGCCCGGTTTCAACGATGCGAATGACGCCGCCTTGCATATTCGTATCCGCCGTTGCAGTCAGCGGTATATGCCATTGGGCAGGGTCAGAGGGTGCGAGACGGATATAAACCCACAGAGCCACAACAGCCCCGACTAGCACCCAAACGACCATCTTCTTCATCCTGAACCTCGTGTTTCCGCAGAACCTATTTGGTTCTCAGCGCCCGGCAAGGCACCAAGCGCCCCCTTACCGTGACGTCACGCTAGGCAGTATGCATAGCAGTTCGAAAAGCAGGTTTGCCGCCGTCAGCGCCGTCGTCCCCGCAGGGTCATAGGGCGGAGACACCTCGACCAGATCGCAGCCCACCACGTTCACCCCACTCAAAGCTTGAAGCAATTGCAGAGCTTGCGGCGTGGTCAATCCGGCGATCTCAGGCGTACCGGTGCCGGGCGCAAAGGCCGGATCAAGGCTGTCGATATCATAGGTGATATAAGTCGGATGCTCTCCGATCTCATTGCGAATTTGCGCGCCAATTACCGTCAGGTTCTGCTGCCACAACTCCCACGCGGGGAATTGCTTGAAACCCCAGCCCTTGGCCTGGGTGAAATCTGACGCCGCATAGCCCGAGCCGCGAATGCCGATCTGAAAGGTCTTGTCGGGGACGATCAGGCCCTCTTCATAGGCGCGGCGGAAGACGGTGCCATGGGTTTCACGCTCGCCAAACATCTCGTCATTCACGTCGGCGTGCGCATCCACATGCACCAGCGCCACAGGCCCGTGCTTGGCCGCGATCGCCCGCAGGATTGGCAGGGTGATCGAATGATCGCCGCCCATCGCAACTGGCGTCACCCCCTGCGCCAGAATGGCGTCATAGCTTTCCTTGATGATCTTCAGGCTTTCTGCCAGTGAAAACGTGTTGATCGCAAGATCGCCAATATCGGCGATCTGAAGGCTGTCAAAGGGCGCGGCAAAACTGGCCATGTTATAGGGCCGTATCATCGCACTTTCGGCGCGGATCTGTTTTGGCCCGAACCGCGTGCCCGACCGCCACGAGGTGCCGATATCCATCGGAATGCCCAGCACGGCCACATCCAGCCCCGCCAGAGACTCCGCCTGCGGCAGGCGCATGAACGTGTTCGGCCCCGAAAACCGCGCCAGATCATTGCCGCTGAGGGGTTGGTTAAACTGTGTCATGCCCGTATCTCTCCCGTCCGACCTTTTGGCTAAGGTGATACCGGAAAGACGGCTAACCAATGGTTAAGGCTGCAGTTTGTTCCATCCCAAAAGACAAATAATCTGCGTCGCCACATGGGCACCGGCGATCGCCGTCGCGCCCGAGGTATCAAAAGGCGGAGAGACCTCGACTACATCGCCGCCCTTGATGTTGATCCCGGCAATGTCACGCAAGATGATCTGCGCCTGAATAGAACTCAGACCACCCCAGACGGGTGTACCGGTGCCGGGGGCAAATGCCGGGTCCAAACCGTCGATGTCGAAGCTCAAGTAAACGGGGCTATCGCCCATGATCTCTTTGATCTTTTGCGCCACGGCAGCGGGGCCGGATTCGTAGACCTCACGCGCGTCGATGATGTTGACGCCCAGCGTGTCCTCGTTGGTGGTGCGGATACCCACCTGAACGGATCGCTTGGGGTCCACGATCCCCGACTTTACCGCCTTGTAAAACATCGTCCCGTGATCCACGCGGGTCATATCGTCATCGGCCCATGTGTCCGTATGCGCATCGAATTGCAGCAGCGACATGGGCCCGTATTTCTCGGCATAGGCTTTCAGGATCGGGAAACTGATATAGTGATCCCCGCCCAAAGTGACCGAGGCCACATCGGCGGCAAGAATGGTGCGGATATGATCCGTCAGCGTGTCGGGAAAGGCTGGGATATTGGCATAGTCATAGGCCATGTCGCCATAGTCTACGATGGCCAACTCGCTGAGTGCATCAAAGGGCCAGCCATAGGGCGCGTCGGGCGATTGCAGCGCGCTGGCCTCGCGGATTGCGCGCGGGCCCAGCCTGGTGCCGGGGCGGTTCGTCACCGCCTGATCGAACGGCACGCCGGTCACGGCGATGTCCACCCCTTTCAGGTCCTTGGTGTATAGCCGCCGCAGAAACGACGTCGCTCCACCAAAGGTATTCTCGAACGACAGCCCCTTGAGGTCGGGGTTGGTGAATGCCTCATCCACCTGAGTTTTTGCGTCTTCCAGTCCCATGTCTTTCCCTTATCAGCCCAGTGGCTGTGCCTTTTCGACGATCCGCGCAAAGAAGGATGCCCCGATGGGCGCGATCTCATCGTTGAAGTTGTATTTCGGATGGTGCAGCCCGGCGCCATCACCCTGCCCCACAAACAGATAGGCACCGGGGCGCGATTGTAGCATGAATGAGAAATCCTCGGCCCCCATCATCGGCGGAACCTCGGTCAGCACGCGCTCATCCCCCGAGATATCGCGCGCCACATCGGCGGCGAATTCAGCCTTGGCGGCGTCGTTGATCGTGGCGGGGTAATTGACCTCATAATCCAGCCGAGCTTCGACCCCGTAAGACTGCGCCTGACCCTGCACGATCTGCGCCATTCGATCCATCACCATCTTCTGTACATTCGGATCAAAGGTGCGCACGGTACCGTTGATATAGGCAGTATCAGGGATCACGTTGTTCACCGAACCGGTATGGATCTGAGTGACCGAGACCACCAGATCGTCCAGCGCATAGTTGTTGCGACTGACAATGGTCTGAATCGCCTGCGCAATCCCGCAGGCTGCCATCACAGGATCGCGGGTTTCATGCGGCATCGCCCCGTGGCCGCCGACACCTTGAATATGAACTTCAAACGTGTCCACCGCAGCCATGATCGGACCGGTATTGGTCTGAAACATCCCCTCGGGCACGCCCGGCGCATTGTGCAGGGCGTAGACCTGAGAGATGTCGAACCGCTCCATGATGCCTTCCTCGACCATGACGCCCGCGCCGCCGCCATCCTCTTCGGCGGGTTGAAAGATCAGGGCCACGCGGCCCGAAAAATTCCGCGTCTCGGCCAGATAGCGCGCCGCGCCCAGCAGCATTGTCGTATGTCCGTCGTGACCGCAGGCGTGCATATTCCCCGGCTTGGTCGAGGCATAGTCCACCCCGGTTTCCTCAGGGATCGGCAGCGCATCCATATCAGCGCGCAGACCGATGGTAGGCCCTTCGCCCTGCCCGTTGATAATGGCGACGATGCCGGTGGTGGCGATCCCCTCGTGAATCTCGTCCACACCGAATTCACGCAGACGCTCGGCCACGAAAGCTGCCGTTTCATGGCATTCGAATTTCAGTTCAGGGATCGTATGCAGGTGCTGCCGCCACGCGGTCATATCGGCGGTATAATCGGCAATTCGGTTGACGACGGGCATCTGGGGTGGACTCCTGTTGCGGTCTGCGGAATGGATGCATCTGACACCGGAACGAAAGGGTTCGCAATGGCCGAAAATCCTCTGATCCACGATAAAGACGCAGGCATCGAACGTCTGCTGGAGATCATGCGCCGCCTGCGCGACCCGCAGACTGGCTGTCCGTGGGATATCGAGCAGGATTTTGCGACCATCGCCCCATACACGATCGAAGAAGCCTATGAGGTCGCTGATGCTATCGAACGCGAGGCTTATGACGAGCTGAAGGGAGAGTTGGGCGACCTGCTGTTCCAATCGGTTTTTCACGCGCAAATGGCTGAAGAAGCTGGGCATTTCACCTTTCAGGACGTGGTCCGCACCATGTCCGACAAGATGGTTGCGCGTCACCCACATGTGTTCGGTGACGAATCCCGCGACAAGTCTGCCGAACAGCAGACGCTGGATTGGGAAACGATCAAGGCAGCGGAACGTGCAGGTAAGGAACAGAAAGGCGCGCTAGACGGTGTGGCCGCGAACCTGCCTGCCCTGCTGCGCGCGCACAAGCTGCAAAAACGCGCCGCGCGCGTGGGGTTCGACTGGCCCGACGCCAGCCATGTTCTAGCCAAGATCACCGAAGAGGCCGCTGAACTGGAAGAGGCCCGCGACAGCATGGATGCCGACGCGCTCGAAGATGAATTCGGCGATCTGCTGTTCGTGATCGTCAATCTGGGCCGTCATCTGGGAATCGAGCCTGAGGCCGCTCTGCGCCGCACCAACGCCAAGTTCACCCGCCGCTTTGAACAGGTCGAATCCCGCCTGGCCGAACGCGGTAAAACACCCAGCCAAAGCGATCTGGCCGAGATGGATGCCCTGTGGGACGAGGTGAAAACCGAGGAGCATCGCGCCAATGGCAAACTCCCGCCGGTGGATGTCGCCACGGGGGTCTGAAACCGCTGGACAAGTGCTTTGACACTTGCGAGTGTCCGCCCTTCACCACCCCCGGAGACACCCATGCCGCGCAAAATCATTATCGACACCGACCCCGGTCAGGACGACGCCGTTGCCATCCTGTTGGCGCTGGCCAGCCCGGATGAAATCGACTTGCTGGGCGTAACAGCCGTCGCCGGGAACGTGCCGCTGGAGCTAACCGCCAAGAACGCGCGCATCGTCTGCGAACTGGCCGGCCACACGGACGTGCCGGTTTATGCAGGCTGTGATCGGCCGCTGAACCGCCCTTTGGTCACAGCAGAACATGTGCACGGCAAAACCGGACTGGACGGTCCCGTTCTGCCCGATCCGCAAATGCCGTTGGCCCAAGGGCACGCGGTCGATTTCATCATCGACACCCTGCGCGCGCATGAGCCGGGTACGGTGACTCTATGCCCTCTGGGGCCGCTCACCAATATTGCGACGGCTTTCACCAAGGCCCCCGATATCGTTGACCGGGTACAGGAAATCGTGCTGATGGGTGGGGCGTACTTTGAGGTCGGCAACATCACTCCGGCGGCGGAATTCAATATCTATGTCGACCCTGAAGCCGCTGATATCGTGTTCAAATCCGGCGCGCACATCGTTGTCATGCCACTGGACGTGACCCATGACGCGCTGGTCACGCCACACCGCAACGACGCCTTCCGCGCGCTGGACAGCAAGGTCGGACACGCAGTGGCCGAGATGACTGATTTCTTCGAACGGTTCGACAAGGAAAAATACGGATCGGAGGGCGCACCCCTGCACGATCCCTGCGTGACCGCCTATCTGATCCGGCCTGAGCTGTTCTCGGGCCGTCACATCAATGTCGAGATCGAGACCCAGTCCGAGCTGACACTGGGCATGACCGTTGCCGATTGGTGGCGCGTCACAGATCGCCCGGCAAACGCCATGTTCATGGGCAGCGTCGATGCACAAGGGTTCTTCGATCTGCTAACCGAACGGCTGGCTCGACTATGAGTGCTGCACTTAAACTCGCCCGGCCTGAGGATCTGGGCCGTCTGATGACCCTTGTCGCCGCCTTTCACGCCGAAGCGGGCATCGATCAGGACGCTGATCACCGGCGCAACGCGCTGGCACCGCTGCTGGACGGTATTCCCCATGGCTGCGTATATTTGATCGGTCCGGCGCGTGCACCGCTTGGATACGCGGTTTTGACCTTTGGGTGGTCTGTCGAGTTCGGCGGAATGGACGCCTTTATCGACGAGATTTACATCCGCCCCACCGTGCGAGGTCGCGGCATCGCCACCGAGGTGCTGCTGGACCTGCCCAAAGCCCTTGCCAATGCCGGGCTGACCGCCCTGCACCTTGAGGTCGACCGCACCAATGAAACCGCGCAGAAGCTATATCTGCGCACCGGCTTCAAACCGCGCGATCGCTATGTATTGATGAGCAAGAAGCTCTGATAGCAGTCTTTTGTCAGCCCCCCAGCGACAGCACGTTAGCGCAACTCGCCTCTATACATATAGATGGGCGAATCCATGTCTTTGACGGGGTCGGTTGCCGAAACTGACTGCCCTGAAACCGGGTAAACACCTGGTGCCGAGCAGGCCGCCAGAAAAACAGTACTAATCACTGTTGCCGCAAGAAGGAATTTGGAACCAGTCATGGTATTCTCCTTTCGAGTAGTGACCTCAGGTTAGGGTTTGGCGGCCTCGCCCAAATAGGGAAAAGTTCACACAAAATTGCCTTTATGTTGCCACAATGCTGGCAACTACCTGCAAACGTTGGACAAAAATTTTTCGAAAAATTGAAGATTCTTTACCTAACGTAACCTGCGCGCACTTTTCAGGCGACAGCACGAGGTTTTCAACGCGCATAAAGGGTGCGGATCGGACAATCCGCATAACCGATTCCCCACGAGTTCAGGGCGAGAGACGAAAAAGCCCGGCCTTCCAGCGAAGACCGGGCCTATTTGCGTTTTTTGGTACGATCAGCGTTTGAGGATCGAAGCCCCCGCATATTCTGCGACCTCACCTAGCGATTCCTCGATGCGGATCAGCTGGTTGTATTTGGCTAGCCGGTCCGACCGCGCGAGGCTGCCGGTTTTGATCTGACCGCAATTGGTCGCAACCGCCAGATCTGCAATGGTGGCGTCCTCGGTCTCGCCCGAACGGTGCGACATCACGTTGGTGTACCGCGCGCGGTGGGCCATATCGACAGCGCGCAGCGTCTCGGTCAGCGAACCGATCTGGTTCACTTTGACCAGCATCGAGTTCGCACAGCCGCGATCGATGCCTTCGGCCAGACGTTCAGGGTTGGTCACGAACAGGTCGTCACCCACCAATTGCACCTCGTTGCCGATGGCGTCGGTCAGAGCTTTCCAGCCGTCCCAGTCATCTTCGGACATGCCGTCTTCGATCGAGATGATCGGATAATCATTGACCAGCGCCGCCAGATAGGCCGCGTTTTCCTCGGACGTCAGTGTTGTGCCCTCGCCCGCCAGCACGTATTTGCCGTCTTTGTAGTATTCGGTCGCGGCGCAATCCAACGCCAGGTGGATTTCTTCGCCCGGTTTGTAGCCAGCCTTTTCGATGGATTTCAGGATGAAATCCAGCGCCTCGCGCGTGCTGGCAATGTTGGGGGCAAAGCCGCCCTCATCACCGACGCCGGTGGCCAGACCTGCGGCGGACAGTTCTTTCTTCAGGGTGTGGAACACCTCGGACCCCATGCGCACCGCCTCGCGGATATTCGCGGCCGAGGTCGGCATGATCATGAATTCCTGAATGTCGATAGGGTTGTCGGCATGTTCGCCGCCATTGATGATGTTCATCATCGGCACTGGCAGAACGCGGGCCGAGGTGCCGCCGACATAGCGGTACAAAGGCTGGGTGGTGAAATCGGCCGCCGCCTTGGCCGCCGCTAGCGAGACACCCAGAATAGCGTTTGCGCCCAGACGACCTTTATTCTCGGTCCCGTCCAATTCGATCATCGCCTGGTCGATGGCGACCTGTTCAGTCGCGTCGAAACCCACCAGTTCCTCGGCAATCTCACCGTTCACGGCAGCGACTGCTTCCAGCACGCCCTTGCCCATATAGCGCGCCTTGTCACCGTCGCGCTTTTCCACCGCCTCATAGGCCCCTGTGGACGCGCCCGAGGGCACAGCCGCGCGGCCCATGGTGCCGTCTTCCAAGATCACGTCCACCTCGACCGTCGGGTTGCCCCGGCTGTCCAGAATTTCGCGTGCGTGGATGTCGATAATCGTGCTCATGAGGCGCGTCCCTGTGGCTGCAATGCGTTGACCGCCTCATAGCACCACCGGGCAAAAAGTAAACCATGCATGTTATCGCTAACACAATTCGCCGCAGGTGTTTGCGCAAACCTGCGACAATCCGTCAAGCCGCAGCCACCATGACCCGCGCCAAACGACGTTCCCGCAGGAAAGTGTAAAGCCCCGATCCCAGGATCAACGAGGCCCCCGCAATGGTCATCAGGTCCGGGCGTTCGCCGAACATGATCATGCCTGCCGTGATCGAAAACACCAGCCGTGTATAGCGGAACGGAGTCAGCGCCGAGGCGTCCCCCACTCGCATCGCCGTGACGATGCCGTAGTAGCCCAAAACACTAAACAGAACGGCCCCAGTCAACGGCCCCATCTGCGGGCCTGTGATCGGCACCAGCGGTTGCGCCTGTACCACCATCAGCACCAACCCGCCCAAGATCGCCGCGATATAGGCCTGCATCGCCACTACGGACGAGGCGATATCAGCGTCCAGTCGCCGTGTAATCAAATCCCGTGCGGCAATACAGACAACGCTGATCACAACCAACAGGGTCTCAGGCTGGAACCCGGCCAGACCGGGGCGGATGATCATCAAAACGCCCAGAAACCCGACGCAGACCGCGCTCCACCTGCGCCAACCGACTTGTTCGCCCAGAAACAGCGCCGCGCCGACAGTTACGGCAAGCGGCAATGCCTGGAAAACGGCGGCGACTGTGGACAGATCAACTAAGGCCAGCGCAGTCACGAAGGCAATCGCACCGACCCCTTCGCTGCCTGCGCGGATTAGTGGCAAGGGGCGCCATGCAGCCCGCTCAAAGATCCGCTTGCGTGTGACGACGGTCATCACCGCAAAGATCAGGCCGCATACCGCGCCCAGCAAAATCATGATCTGACCGGTCGGCACCGACGCGGACATGTGTTTGATGAACATATCCTCAAGCGCAAAGGCCGCCATCGCGCCGACGACCAGCAAGATGCCGTTTACGTTGTTCATGTTCCAATCCGTCAAAAATGCTGTTCGCTCGATCACAGAAATCGAACGCGGCTTGGTCAGGCAAGTCCTATCCGCATGGAATCCATGAATTCGCGTGCGGTCACCGTTCGCGGTTCGTGATAAATCAGTCCTGTTCCAGCGGAACACCATAGAGTTCCAGCCGGTGGCCTTTCAGCTTATAGCCCAGCTTGGCAGCGATCTTTTCCTGCAAAGCCTCGATCTCGGGGTCGACGAATTCAATGACCTGCCCCGATTGCATGTCGATCAGATGGTCGTGATGGTCCCGTTCAGCATCCTCATAGCGCGCGCGGCCATCACCGAATTCCAGACGCTCGAGAATCCCGGCTTCTTCGAACAGCTTCACAGTGCGATAGACCGTCGCGATAGAGATCCCCGCATCGACCTTTGAGGCGCGGGCATACAGTTCTTCTACATCCGGGTGATCGTCGCTTTGTTGCAGCACCTGGGCGATGGTGCGGCGCTGACCGGTCATGCGCAGGCCCTTGGCCTCGCAACGGGCGATGATCGTGTCGGACATGAGTGACCCTCGGGGTGTATTCGGTTCTCTGTCTTAATACGTCTGCGCACTCTGCGCCACAGGGGAATTGTATCTTAGGCAACGCGCCGCAGGTCGGCCCAGATCGGCAAATGGTCCGAGGCGATATGCGCAGGTCGCGCATCGTGAACGCCATGCACCACAGCCTCAAGCCCTGCGCCCAGCGCGATGCGATCCAGCGCGCCCAAAGGTTGCGCTGCGGGAAAGCTGGGAACCGGAGGCAGAAACCGCATGTCAGGCGCCAGATGGTCCAGCACCGGCTGACGCGACCATTCGTTGAAGTCCCCGGCCCAGACCGTGGGCATCTGCGTCAGGTCAACGTCACAGCGGCGGATATGGGTGATCTGCTGACGGCGCGATGCGGGCAGCAGACCCAGATGCATGCCCATTACGCGCAGCGGCCCGATGGGGGTGTCGAATTCAACCCGCACCGCCCCCCGAGGCTCCAGCCCCGGAAGGTCGTGATGTCCGGTCTGTCGCACTTGGATCGTGTCACCCTTCCAGATCACCGCATTTCCATGCCAGCCCAGACTGCCCGCTCCGCCCAGATCGACAATCTGCCATCCGGCCTCGTCCAGCATGAAATGCGGCAGGGCTGCGGGGCGCGGTGGCAGGCGTTTGTCGGCCTCCTGCAACACCACGATATCGGCCTTCATATTGTCGATGACCTGCATGATGCGCTGCGGCTGGCGGCGGAAATCAAGCCCGACGCATTTTTGGATGTTGTAGCTGGCAATGCGAAGCGTTGGCGTGGATGTCATAGCGCTCGGATCAAAAATCTTATCCCAACAGTGCCACGCCCTGCGCCCAGCGCAACATTAAATTTCCGCGCGTGTCGCAAGGATCGGATGTGCAAGAGGGTTTTCGCCTTGTATACCCTTTGGCATAACAGTCCATACACCGCCTGCCCAAACCGAGGACCCCACGTGAGCACCACCTTCGCGACCCTGGTCATTGCTGATATTTCCGGCAGCACGCCTTTGTACAAGGCCGTGGGCGATGCCGAGGCACAAAGGCTGATCCAGTTGGAACTGGATCGCCTGCGGCGCGTCCTGTTTGAGCATGGCGGGGTTCAGGTCGGTCAAAAGGGGGACGATGTTCTCAGCTATTTTAAGGATGCGGATGCGGCAATCAACGCCGTCCTGACCCTGATCGAAGGATCGCCCGAAACCTCGCTGTCGGTCCATGTCGGCGTTCACTGCGGGCCGATCGTCATCGCGGAAAAGGGTGTCTATGGCGAGGCCGTGAACGTAACCGCCCGTCTTGCCTCTGTGGCCAATCCCGGCGAGGCCTGCGTCAGTGACGAAGCCGCCGCGTTGCTGCACAACGGCGCGCGCCAGATGCTGACCCCGCTGGGTCAGCTCAACCTCAAGGGTTTGACCGAACAATTCGCGGCGCATTCGCTGATCAGCCCTACGGCAAATTCCTTCACCCAAACCCGCCTGCCCCAATCCTATGGCCGCACCGAAGACAATCTTGCCGCACCCGAGCATCTGACGCTGGTCCTGCGACACGAGGGCCAAAGCTGGAGCTGCCCCGACAATGGCGAGCTGACGGTTGGTCGATCGCCGGGATGCGACGTGGTGCTCAGCCAGCCTTGGGTGTCCCGTCTGCATATGGTGATCACCATGAAAGACGGCAGGCTGATCCTGTCGGATCGCAGCACATCAGGCACCTATGTCAAATCCGAAGGCGGGCGGGAAATCCAGCTTAAGCGTGAAACTGTCATGCTGGCTGATAGCGGCCTGATCTCTCCCACATTGCCCCTCGAACATTCCGAGGCCTGTTTAGAATTCGAGATCCTAGGCCGTCGTCAGGTGCCGCAAAACGTGGCGTGAACCACTTCACCTTCCGAAGGCGGGCGCGTCAGGTCGATCGCTTCAGGCTGATCCTCATAAGGGCGCGACAGCACGTCATTCAAACGGTGGAACGGGGCATAATCGCCCCGTAAAGCGGCTTGTATCATCTGCTCGACACGGTGATTGCGCGGGATGAAGACCGGGTTCGCCGACATCATGGTGGCACGTGGATCGTTTTCCCGCTGCAGCCGCGCCTTCCAAGCATCGGTCCATTGATCAAAGGCCTGCGGGTCTGTGAACTGATCGCGCGCAGTATCACCGCCCAGCGCGCGGAAGGTATTTGTAAAGTCAGCCTGGTTCTGCGCCATTCGCGCCAAAAGGTCCGAAACCAGTTGCCGATCTCCGTCCTCCTCGGTCACAAGCCCGATCTTGGCCCGAAACCGCGTCAGCCAGTGCTGTTCCAGCAAATCGGGCATGGCGTGAACGATCTCGGTCGCTTCTTCCACAGCGGCCTCTTTGTCGTCCATCTGCTGGATCAGGGCCGTCGCCAGTTGCGCCAAATTCCACACCGCGATGCCCGGTTGGTTCGAATAGGCATAGCGTCCCATCCGGTCGATCGAGCTGTAGACCGTGTTCGGATGATAGCTGTCCATGAAGGCGCAGGGGCCGTAGTCGATGGTCTCGCCGGCGATCGAGCAATTGTCGGTATTCATTACACCATGGATGAAACCCACGCTCATCCACCCGGCAATCAGTTCAGATTGCGCCTGCGCCACGGCGCGCAACAGACCCATAGGACCCGCAGCCTGCGGAAAGTGGCGTTCGATGGCATATTCAGTCAGGCGGCGCAGGCTGTCCAACTGCCCCCGCGCGGCAAAGACCTGAAACGTACCCACGCGCAGATGGCTACGTGCGACGCGGGTCAGAACCGCGCCCGGCATGGGTTCTTCGCGGAAAACAACCTCGCCCGTCTCGACAGCAGCCAAAGCCCGCGTCGTGGGGATGCCCAGAGCGTGCATCGCCTCGGACACCACGTATTCGCGCAAAACAGGCCCCGACCAAGCGCGCCCGTCCCCCTGACGGCTAAAGGGCGTGGGGCCAGACCCTTTCAACTGAATATCCCGGCGCAGACCGTCTGTTCCGACGGTCTCACCCAGCAAAACGGCACGCCCGTCCCCCAATTGGGGATTGTAGTTGCCGAATTGATGCCCTGAATAAAGCTGCGCGATGGGTTCGGCCCCCTCGGGTAGCGTATTGCCAGCAAAAGCCTCGGCCATATCCTGCACCTCACCCGGGGTGATCCGCAGGACCTTCGCCAGATCGGTGTTAAAGGCGATCAATTGCGGCGCGCGCACAGGCACTGGGGCCTGCCGGGCGTAGAAGCTGTTGGGAAGGCGAGCGTAGCTGTTGTCAAATGGGATCGTCAGGGTCATGCGCAAAAGATATTCCTCATCCACGCGAATACCATAGCGGATCACGCAATCCCGTGCATAATCGCCCCAAACACCCCCGAGGGCCCCATGACCGCACAAGAGATCATCGACCACCTGAACCTGCAACAGCACCCCGAGGGCGGCTGGTTCCGCGAGACATGGCGCGCCGACAACGCAGGCCGCGCCGCCGGCACCTGTATCTACTTCCTACTGGCCGAAGGGGAACGCAGCCATTGGCACCGCGTCGATGCGACCGAGATCTGGCTGTACCACGCGGGCGATCCGCTAATCCTGTCGCTCAGCGCCTCGGATGACGGCCCGGCGACCGAGCACCTCTTGTCCCCCGACCTGACACAAGGCGCGCCGCAACTGATCGTCCCCAAGAGTCATTGGCAGGCCGCGCGCAGCACCGGCGCCTATACGCTGGTCAGCTGCACGGTTTCCCCGGGATTCGAGTTCGACGGGTTTGAGCTGGCCGCGCCCGGTTTCGACATCCCCAAGGGCTAAGCCATGGATCACCGCGCCCTCATCGCGTCGATCCCGCCCGAGGCGAAAGACAAACTGCAAGAGCGGTCCAACACGGCCGGGCTGCGGCATCTGGCGCTGTATGTGCTGGCATTGACCGCCACCAGTATTGGCATCATCGCGCAGGTGCCTTTCTGGCCTTTGCTGATCCTGCCTCAGGGTATCCTGTTGGTCTTCCTGTTCACCCTCAGCCATGAATGCACGCACAAGACGCCGTTTAAATCCCCTTGGCTGAACGAGGCCATTGGCCATCTGGTGGCGATACCGATTGCCCTGCCCTTTGTCTGGTTCCGCTATTTTCACCTGGCCCATCACAAATGGACCAACCACCCCGAGAATGATCCCGAACTGGGCGGCAAACCCAAGCCCGACAATTGGTCCAGCCTGCTGATTTACCTCAGCGGCTGGCCCTATTGGCGCGGCATGGCGCAGGTTCTGGTGCAAAATGCCCGTGGCCGGATCAACGCGCCCTATCTACCGGCGCGTCAGCACAAAGCCATGCGGCTGGAGGCGCGGGTGCTACTGGGCCTCTACGCCCTAGCGCTTGTCAGCCTGTTTATATCACCCGTGCTGTGGTGGCTGTGGCTGCTCCCCGTTCTGGTCGGCCAGCCCTTTCTAAGGCTGTACCTTCTGGCCGAACACGGACTCTGTCCGCCGGTCGCGAATATGCTCGAGAATTCCCGAACCACTTTCACCAACCGCCTGATCCGCTTTCTGGCCTGGAACATGCCCTACCACGCCGAGCACCACGCCTTTCCGAATGTCCCCTTCCATCAGCTACCCGCGCTGCACAGATGGACCCGAGCGCATTTGAGATCGACATCAGACGGGTATTCTGACTTTACAAGCGCGTACATCCGCAAAGTAAGGAACTAACAACACCGGCGGTTGCTCTGGATGGCTAGCAACCAGACGTCATCAAGCAGCTTATGACCAGAATATTATGCCAGTGCGATTTCGTTTTCGATGCCAGCCGCACCTTCCGCAAGGACATAACCAAGATCCTCTAGGGACGCGACTGACCAATCTGACAAATAGTTGGTGGCATCATACGAGCCATCATCTGCCACATACCCGATATACCCGGTCATCAGCTCATCCTGATACTCTTCTTCGTCCCAGTGTCCTCCGGCTGTGCCCGACCCACCGTCAGTCTCTACAAACAAGAAATCGTCTTCAGTGAAGTAGCCGACATATGCTGAGTTCGCTGCATCACCGGTATAAACGCTGGTCACTATGTCATCAGTCGGCCGTCTGGTGCCATTGTCATCCACCACAGTCGATACCAGACCGTAGTAATCCCAAAGCGTACCAAGACCCATGACATGCATCATTTCATGCAGAACAATATCATCGAATTGCCCAGCATCATGATACGCCAGAGCGTCCGCTTCATCGAACGTCATTTCTCCCAAAGCTGGCAAACCAGTATCAGAGCGTATTGCGGTCGGACCCGCCTGCCCCAGCACGCCGCCTTCTCCGTCTATGGCATCCAAATCCGCCATGATGACGAGGTCGTCGTAGAGGTTCCCTTCTCCATCGACAGCGTCTTCGATATCGCCATCAACAAGCGAAGCCAAATAGTTTGCGGACGCAATGAACACTGACTTCAGATCTTCAGGCCAGTCACCAACAAACCGGACTTCAATATTGTATTGAAGGCTGTCGTCGATTCCGTCGCCTTGACCGGTGATGTACGTGTCCGTGACAACCTCTGTTTCGGTTTCACCCCCGCCGCCTATGCCTGCTGGCGGCCCTTTGCTGCCCCTGGCGGCCGCTGACTCATCGATCATCAGCAGATCACCGCTCAAAGTTCCGATGGATTGTTTGTTATTTTCGGATTCATGCAGACGCGAAGCTCCCGCGCCTGATGACTTCACGTAGTCAAGGAAATTTCCACTGTTTTCAGATGGCATACCCTTCTCCCTCGAGCCTAGTCGAATACCGCCACCCAGTTTATTTTCGAGGATCTAATCCAAACAAAAGAAAATGACTAAAATGTGACTTGACGCGAATTTAGTGCACTCATTTCACAACAATAGACCAATAAATCTAGGCTTTGTTTGCATAAAGCACACTAAATGATAGTTATTGGTGTGACACATAGAGTGATCTAAAAACGCTTAATCGAGTCCTCAATACGCTCGACACTACTCACTACGCCTCCTCCCACAAGCGCGCTGACGCCTGTGGTTCCGGGGCATGAGGTCGGCAAGCCCCGCGCCACACGGACGGCGAGATAGGCGAAGGCTTGGGCCTCCAGCATGTCTCCGTCCAGACCCACGGTCTCGACCGGTTCGACCGCGCAATCGAGGCCCGCGCGCAGCATGTCCATCAGAACCGGGTTGCGGCGGCCTCCGCCCGTAACCAGCACGCGCGCGGGGGGTTTGGGGCAATGCTCCATCCCCTGCATCACGCCTGCGGCACACATGCCGGTCAGGGTCGCTACGGCGTCGGCGTCCGAGAGTTCCTGCACCAGACGGATCATCTCGGCAAAGTCGTTCCGGTCCAGCGATTTGGGGGGCATTTTGCGAAAGAACGGCTCGGACAGGAACAACTCCAGCGCACCCGCCTCGACCGACCCTTGGCGAGCCAGCGCGCCGTCCCGGTCCATCGGCAGGCCCAGCCGCGCCTGCATAAGGTCATCCACGGGCGCGTTTGCCGGGCCCGTGTCGAACGCCAGCAGCGCGCCAGGGGCCTCAGGGCCGTCAAAGCTGGGGTCCACATAGGTCAGGTTCCCCACCCCGCCCAAGTTCAGGAAGCACAAGGGTTCGGTCGCGCCGATCCACTTGGCGCAGGCAAAATGGAAGAACGGCGCCAGCGGAGCACCCTCGCCCCCCATCGCTACATCGTCGCTGCGGAAATCCCACACGACCGGAACACCCAGCGCCTGTGTCAGACCGTCTCCATCGCCCACCTGCAACGTCCCCCGCCCGCGCGGCTCATGCGCCAAGGTCTGACCGTGAAAACCGATCAAGTCAATTTCATCGAACTCGGACAGCGCCTCGGCATGGGCAACCGTGACTAACTCGGCGGCGGCATCGACCTCGGGCCCGTGCCACTGGCCCAGCGCGGCCCGCAGAACCGCACGCTCGGCATCAGAATAGGCCCGGTATCCGCTGGGACCAAAGCCCAGAATGCGCACACCATCGGTTTCGACCACAGCCGTATCAACACCATCCAAAGACGTGCCCGACATGGCGCCCAATGCCTTAACCGCGCCCGTTTTGCTGATCGCCCGACCCATGTTTGCCCTCGCGTTCCTCACGCCCGTTGATCCGGCGCGTTGGCCTCAACCTGCACGGTAACGCGAAGACAGTGCAAGCCACATCGGGCGTGGCCCGCGCTTTTCGTGCAAAAGGTGCCTTTTCCTTGCCACCCCCAAAGCCTATACACTGCCCCGCAACATAAACCCAAAGGGCACGGATATGACCTACCACCCCAAATCGGATTTCATCGCCACGATGATCGAGCGCGGCTTTCTCGCCGACTGCACCGATTATCAGGGCCTTGACGAGGCGCTGATCAGCGGGGTGCAAACAGCCTATATCGGTTATGACGCCACCGCGCAGTCGCTGCATGTGGGGCACCTGATGAACATCATGGTGCTGCGCTGGCTGCAAAAGACCGGCCATAAGCCGATCACTCTGATGGGCGGCGGTACGACCAAGGTGGGCGACCCCTCGTTTCGGTCGGATGAACGCCCCCTGCTGGGGCCCGAACAGATCGACGCCAACATCGCAGGGATGCAGAAGGTCTTCGCCAAGTACCTGTCGTATGATGACAGCGAGACCGGCGCGCTGATGCTGAACAATGCGGAATGGCTGGACAGCCTGAACTACCTCGATTTCCTGCGCGATATCGGGCGGCACTTCTCGGTCAACCGGATGCTGTCGTTCGAGTCCGTAAAATCGCGGCTGGACCGCGAACAATCGCTGAGCTTTCTCGAATTCAACTACATGATCCTGCAGGCCTATGACTTCCTTGAGCTGAACCGCCGCTATAGCTGCGTTCTGCAGATGGGAGGTTCAGACCAATGGGGCAACATCGTCAACGGTATCGACCTGACCCGCCGCGTATTGGATCACGAGATATACGGCCTGACCACACCGCTGCTGACCACCAGCGACGGCCGCAAGATGGGCAAGTCGCAGGGCGGTGCGGTTTGGCTGAACGGCGACATGCTGTCAGCCTATGAGTTCTGGCAGTTCTGGCGCAACACCACCGATGCGGATGTTGGCCGGTTCCTGAAGATCTTCACCGAACTTCCGGTGGATGAATGCGACCGTCTGGCCGCGTTGCAAGGATCTGAGATCAACGAGGCCAAAATCCGCCTCGCCAACGAAGTCACTACTCTGCTGCACGGGGCCGATGCCGCCGCAACCGCCGCGGCGACCGCCCGCGAAGTGTTTGAAAAAGGCGGCGTGGGCGATGATCTTCCAACGCTGACGCTGCGCGCAGATGATCTACCTACTTCGATCGTGCAGTTGATCGTGAAATCAGGCCTGGCCAAAACCGGCAAAGAGGCCAAGCGCCTGATCGCCGAAAACGGAGCCAAACTGGATGACGCGCCGCTGACTGATGCAGGGTTGATGATCGACGCCGGTGCGCTGTCGTCTCCGATCAAACTGAGCGCGGGTAAAAAGCGCCACGCGCTGGTGCAACTGGGCTAAGCTCAGTTCTACGCTAAGAAAAACGGCCACCCAAATGGGTGGCCGTCGTCGTTTCAGGTTTGGCCTGTCTCAGCGGTTCCCACGGTTGCCATTGTTGCCGCCGTTACCGTTTCCGCCGCCACCGTTGCCCGAGCCGCCGCCCTGACCGTTATTGCCGCCGTCATTACCGGTGCCGGGACCGGAGCCGCCATTGTTGCCACCGCCGTTACCGGGGTTGCCACCATTGCCGTTCCCGTTTCCGGGGCCGCCATTGTTCCCACCGTTGCCGTTTCCGCCACCGTTGCCACCGCCATTGTTTCCGCCGTTACCACCGCCGCCATTGCCGGGTCCACCACCATTGCCGGGGCCACCGCCACCATCACCTGGTTCGTCGCCGCCACCGCCATCACCCGGCCCATCTCCGCCGTCACCAGGCCCGTCACCGGGGCCACCATCACCGGGCCCATCGCCGCCGCCACCGTCACCCGGCCCATCGCCAGAGTTTCCGCCACCGCCCGGACCGCCGACACCCGGCCCTGCATCGGCCGACTGCTCGTTGTCACGATCTTCCCCAAGCGGAGCGTTGGATCCGATCGAGGCAGTCGGGACATCTGTTAGCAAACCTGCAAGCCCCGGACATTGTTCGCCCGTTACCTGCAAAGTGGTCAGAAAATCACTCTGTTTTTGCAACCGCTCCAAAAAGCTGGGCGTCACTTGCGCACAGTCGCACAAGGCCGCGTAGTCCCCGCTTTTGGTCACATCGCGCGCGGTTTTCCAATTGCACACTTCAGGCGCCGCCGAGGCTTCACCCACAAACATCACACTCGCCAAGGGGACAACTAAAAGCCCTCCGGCCGCACCTTTCAAAACATTACGCATCACAGCACCTCCATTCACCAAACACGCGAATTGCAAAGTTTCTTCGGTCACGAAGTGGCGATTGGACGTGATCCCCACATGAGCCAAACATGAAGACGCCTTTATATTTGCTCGTGGCACTGCCCCTTCCCTGCAACCAGTCACTGGACAGACAGGGTGGCGACACGTTATTGAACAGGTGTTCATATTTTGCAAAGGAGCCCGCAATGCACCTGTCCAACACAGCCGCACTCATCACCGGCGGAGCGTCGGGTCTGGGCGAGGCAACCGCGCGCCACTTCGCTGATCAGGGTGCGCAGGTCACGATTCTGGACCGCGATGCCGACCGGGGCCCAAATGTCGCCAACGAAATCGGTGGTCACTTTGTCCAGACCGATGTGACCAACGAGGCATCGGTGACCGAAGCCGTTGCATTTGCGACAAGTAAGATGGGGCGTGTCACGGTAGCTGTGAATTGCGCAGGCATCGCCTTGGGCATCAAGACCGTTGGACGCGACGGCCCGCACCCTCTGGACGCGTTTCAGCGCACAATCGACATCAATCTGGTCGGCTCGTTCAACGTCTCGCGCCTTGCGGCGGCTGAGATGGCCAAGAATGACCCAGAACCGGACGGTGCACGCGGCGTGATCATCAACACGGCCTCTATCGCGGCGTTCGACGGGCAAAAGGGGCAGACGGCCTATGCGGCCTCAAAAGGAGGGATCGTGGGAATGACCCTGCCCATGGCGCGCGACCTGGCCTCGACCGGTATCCGCGTGATGGCGATTGCACCGGGTATATTCATGACGCCCATGCTGGCCGGACTACCGGAAGACGTGCAAAAGCAGCTGGCCGCCGATGTGCCTAACCCTGCCCGCCTTGGCGACCCGCACGAATATGGGAGGCTGGCCGGGTTCATCGTGGAAATGGGCTATCTGAACGGAGAGGTCATCCGCATCGACGGTGCGCTCAGAATGCGGTAAACCTGCGCCATGAACGAGCGCGAGAAAATGGAGGCCGGGCAGTGGTATTGTTGTCTGGACCCGGAACTGAACGCCTTGCGCGATCAAACCAGACGCGCCGTTCATGCGCACAACACCAGTTCACCGGACCGGCGCACCGACATGGGGCCGGAACTACGCGCCCTCTTGGGTCATGTGGGCGCGGACTGTTTGCTAGAAGCACCGTTTCACTGTGCCTATGGGATGAACATTTATCTGGGTGACAGAGTTTATTTCAACGCCGGTTGCGTCGTTCTGGATACGGCCCCGGTCCGGATCGGCGACGATACGATGTTCGGGCCCCATGTGCAGATTTTTTGCGCCCAACATGCCAAAGATCCGGCAGATCGCGCGCAGGGGCTGGAGGTTGGTTTGCCTGTCACAATCGGCAAACATGTCTGGGTCGGTGGCGGAGCAATCCTGTTGCCCGGTATCACCATCGGCGACAATGCCACCATCGGCGCGGGCAGCGTAGTCACAAAGGATGTCGTCGCCGGGCAGACCGTGGTTGGAAACCCAGCCCGCGTGCTGCCAGCCTAAGCGCCCTCAGCTTTTTCCTCTAGCATCAGCCATTCCTCTTCGGCAGCGGCGAGTTTTTCCTGCCGCTCGACCAAAGCCTCGGCCGCTTTCTGGAACTTAACCGGCTCGCGGGTGAACAACTCGGGATCGGACATCAGCTCTTCCAGCTTGCCGATCTCGGCCTCAAGCCGTTCCATCTCGGCAGGCAGTTTTTCAAGGCGATGTTTTTCCGAGAAGGACAGACCCGCCTTCGGCTGCGCCTCTTGCTTGACCTTCGGCTTGGAAGGTTTTGATTTCTCTTCCTTCTTAGGCAGGAGATCGCCGCGTTGTGCGATGTAATCCGACCAACCACCCGCATAGACAGTGGCGCGGCCATTGCCTTCCATCGCGATGGTCGTAGTAGCGACACGGTCCAGAAAATCGCGGTCGTGGCTAACCAGCAGAACGGTGCCGTCATAATCGTCCAACAGCTCTTGCAGCAGGTCCAGCGTTTCCACGTCCAGATCGTTGGTCGGTTCGTCCAGCACCAGCAAGTTGGAAGTCTTGGCCATCAACTTGGCCAACAACAGCCGCGCTTTTTCGCCCCCTGACAGAGACTTAACCGCTGCCCGCGCCTGCCGTTCGTCGAACAGGAATTCCTTGAGGTAGCCGACCACATGTTTGGGCTGTCCGCCCACCATGACTTGATCGGCCTTGCCCGAAACCCGCATTTCGGGATCGCCGGTCAGGCTGTCCCACAGGGTCATCTCGGGGTCTAACTGGGCACGGGTCTGGTCGAAGACCGCAACCTCAAGATTGGTGCCCAGCGTGACTGCGCCCTCATCCGGGGTTTCCTGACCCAGCAGCATTTTCAGTAGCGTCGTCTTGCCCACACCGTTGGGGCCAACAAAGGCCACACGATCACCGCGCTGCACCAGCAGATCAAAATTCCGCACGATGGGTATTGAATCAAAAGCCTTGACCAACCCTTTGGCTTCGATCACCTTGCGCCCCGATTTAGGCCCTGCCTCCAACGTCATCGCCGCCGAGCCCTGACGTTTGATCTGCGCTGCCTTCTCAGCCCGCAACGCCTGCAAGGCGCGCACTCGGCCCTGATTGCGTTTGCGGCGGGCGCTGATGCCTTCAACGGCCCATTTCGCCTCGGATTTGATCAGGCGGTTCAGCTTGTGGCGCTGCTGATCCTCTTCTTCCCAGATCTTGTCGCGCCATGCCTCGAACGCATCAAACCCCTGTTCCTGCCGCCGCACCGCACCCCGGTCGATCCAAAGGGTCGCACGGGTCAAAGCGCGTAGAAAAGCGCGGTCGTGCGAGATCAGGACATAAGCCGCGCGGGTCGAGCCCAGCTCACGTTCCAGCCAGGCAATCGCTTCGATATCCAGATGGTTGGTCGGTTCGTCCAGCAGCATCAGGTCGGGCGCTTCGGCCATCAGTTTCGCCAAGGCCGCGCGACGACGTTCCCCGCCCGAGGCGGTTTCAACCGGGCGCGCGGGATCAAACTTTAACCCCTCGCCTGCGCGTTCGACCTTGTAAAGTTCACCTGGCTCTAGCTCGCTGGAGGCATAGTCGCCCAGCGTCGCAAACCCCTCCATGCCGGGGTCTTGTTCCATATAACCGACCGACTTGCCCGGAGGCACAACGATGTCGCCCTGATCCGGTTCGACCAGGCCGGCCATCACTTTCATAAGGGTCGATTTGCCGGACCCGTTGCGCCCCACCAACGCCACGCGGTCGCCGGGTTGCACCACCAAATCAAGCTCGGAAAACACCGGATCGCCCCCGAAAGTCAGGGAAATGCCGGACATCTGCAACAAAGGAATTCTCGCCATACCCGCCAGCTAAACCGGCAGGGTCGGCGCGTCAACGCCCAGCCCTTGTTCTCGTCAAAAATACGGAATCTACCCAGCCACCACCCGCAACAGACGTTTCCGGGCTGGCGGAATCGCCCCGATCTCTAGCCCGGTAAACACGTGCAGCGTGTTCATATGCCGATCGACCACTGCATGATCACTGACCCAGCCGCCCATCAACAGATAGGTGCGCAGCAAGGGCGGCATCCGCAACATCGCTTTTTTGACGTCGGGCCGACGCCGCAACCGTGCGGCAAAACGAAAGACATCCGGTGCCTTGACCCGTGGCAACCAGCGCTTGGGCGCCAGATGACGGTGTTTTAGCATTGCAAAAGCATCCAGATACTCGGCCGTTTCTGTCCCGGCAAAGGACGAACAGCCAAACAGCATCTCAACGTTGTTCTGATCCACATAAGCCGTCATCGCGCCCCATGCGACGCGCAGTATGTCAGGATCGGTCCAGTCGGGCTGAATGCAGAACCGCCCCATCTCGACCATGCGCCCCTGAAAATCCTCCAAAGCGGACAGATCGTAAAATTGCGCTGAATAGCTGAGGCCGATTTCGTCCCCACGCTCCATCGTCAACATGCGGAAACAGCAGACGAGTTCGCCACTGGAACGCATATCTTCGACAAGAACATGCGCACAGAGGCGATCAAAATCATCCCGATCCGTCTGATCCGTTCCAAAGGCCAGAGTGCGCAACTTCTGTGCCGCCACGATGTCCGCCCCAGTTAATGCCAACCGGGCGCGATACCGGCCTTTGCCAAGCAGTAAAGCCATGGTCGTCCTCTATTCGGCGATCACCGACCCGTTTCATCCCGTCTCGTTGCCTACCACATTATGTGTGACCATCCTGTGACGCGGACAAGAGGCCAAGGCTGATTAGTTGGTCGCGCCCGGAATATTGGCCGGGTTGAAGTTGCCGATATTGCCAAACAGCTGGCGCAGGAATCCGCGGTTCTGAATGCTCGATTCGGTTACCCGCCGCTCCAGAGGGACCACGATCCCGTCTTCAAGGCCGAACCGTTCGATGTTCCGCACCACACCACCCTGATCAAAGCTGATGGCGACAAGCTCACGCTCGACCACTTCGGGTCGCTTCGGACCATAGTGACGCACCCGAGACCGCACATAGTAGAACCCAGAATCCCGCACTACGCCGGACGAGGACGGCGCACCGACCGAGTCGAGGACGCTTTCGCGTGTGTCCACGCCTACCTGAATCTCGGCCAGATCTTCGGGGGGCGGGATGTACCCGTGATTCTCGAACACAGGTGAGCACGCGCTGATACCTGCCACACAGGCTGCAAGCACGAGCGTTCTGGACGCCGGTTTCAACCTGTTCACAACCTTTAACATGCACACCCTCTTGCCTTGGTCCCTTGCGGACCCTATCCGCTTACATCAAACCGCAGCCCCGGTTCAACACAGGAAAGGGTAACGAATGAGCAACCAGACATCTCTGCGGGTGGCCGACCTGCCGCAAAACGCGCCAACCTCGTTCGATCTGCGCCCCGACACCAAAGCGCTTGAGGCGATCCGCGATGACCTGGGCCTGCTGGGTCTGCGAAAGCTCAGCTTTGTCGGAGACGTCCGCGCGCAAGGAAAACGCGACTGGGCACTCGCAGGTAAGCTGGGCGCAACAGTGATCCAGCCCTGCGTCGTCACGCTAGAGCCGGTGACGACCCGGATCGACGTGCCCGTCACGCGGGTATTTCTGGCCGATTGGACCGCCCCCGATGAGGAAGAGTTCGAAATCCCAGAAGGCGACGAGTCGGAGCCTTTGGGGTCCGAGATCGACCCAGCCATTGTAATGATCGAGGCGCTGTCGCTGTCCCTGCCCCAATACCCGCGCAAAGATGGTGCGGAACTGGAACAGGCCGACTATACAGAGCCGGGCAAACAGGCGATGACAGATGAAGATACCAAACCCTTTGCCGGACTTGCCAGCCTGCGCGATGCACTGAAAAAAGACGAGTGACACGGGTCTGATTTCCTGTCATAGCACGCCCTCAGAAAAATCGCTTGAACATGTCGAGAATCGCAGTATTTTCGCGCGCTCATCGGAATTTGGGTTGGACATTGCGGGGCTCGTCCCCTAAACGCGCGTCAAACCACGTAAAAAACGAAGAATGAAACCCGGTCGGCAGCGAATCTGCGGACCCTCAGTAGACAAAGGTTGAGACCATGGCCGTCCAACAGAACAAAGTTTCCAAGTCGCGTCGCAACAACCGCCGCGCACACGACGCTCTGGTTGCTGCAAACCCGAACGAATGCGCAAACTGCGGCGAGCTGAAGCGCCCGCACCATGTCTGTGCGTCCTGCGGCCACTATGATGACCGCGAAGTCGTCGCTCAGGCCGACGAAATCGACCTGGACGAAGACGCGGCCTAAGCCTTTCAAAGCGCAGGCCAAGGCATGACGGAACAGCCCACGCAAACCGGACGGATCACCATCTCGGTTGACGCTATGGGCGGAGATTCGGGTCCCGCCGCAGTTGTGGCGGGGATCGCCAAATCGGCGGACAAGAACCCCGACATCGCGTTCATCCTGCACGGGCCTGAGGCTGAGTTGCGCAAACTTGTTGCGAAACGACGTGTCCTGAATGGGCGCGTCGTTTTTCGTGATTGCACCGACGTGGTCACGATGGAGGACAAGCCCAGCCAGGTTGTACGCCACGGCAAGCAGACCTCAATGTGGTCGACACTGGAATCGGTGCGCCAGGGCGAAGCCCATGGTGCGGTGTCCTGCGGCAATACCGGGGCGTTGATGGCGCTGTCGATGATGCGGCTGCGCAAATTGCCTGGCGTGAACCGCCCGGCGATCGCGATTCTGTGGCCTTCGCGCAACCCGCAGGGGTTCAACGTGATGCTGGATGTGGGCGCCGATGTACGCGCCGACGCGAAGGATCTGCTGCAATACGCGCTGATGGGCGCCTCGTACGCGCGCAACGGCATGGCGCTGGAACGCCCCCGGATCGGCCTGCTGAACGTAGGCACGGAAGAACACAAGGGCCGCGCTGAATTGAAAGAAGCGCATGCCATGATCACGGACTTTGCGGATCAGGCGAGCTTTGATTTCGTGGGCTTTGTCGAAGGCAGTGATATCCCCGGTGACAAGGCAGATGTCATTGTAACCGATGGGTTTACCGGCAATGTCGCGATCAAGACCGGCGAAGGCACGGCCAGCCTGATCGGGGACCTTCTGCGTGAGGCGTTCAAATACTCGCCCCTGTCTCGGCTGGCGTCGGTTCTGGCCATCACCTCACTGAACCGGTTGAAGAAACGTATCGACCCACGCCGTGTAAATGGCGGGGTTTTCCTGGGCCTCAATGGGACTGTGGTGAAATCTCATGGCGGCGCAGATGCCACCGGAGTTTCGGCCGCCGTGAAACTGGCCTTTACCCTGGCACAGTCCGGGTTCTCTGAAAAATTGGCGGCACGGGTTGCATCGACAGTCGAGCTTGCACAAGATGCCGCCCAAGCTCCGTCCAAGGCGGGCGAATAACAAAAAAGGCAGTACCCCAACATGGCAGGCCGTTCAGTTGTTGTAGGTGTCGGACATTATTTGCCAGAGCGAATTGTGCCGAATTCCGAGTTCGAAAAGTCGCTTGATACCTCCGATGAGTGGATCAAGACGCGGTCCGGCATCGAACGCCGCCATTTCGCAGCCGAGGGCGAGACCACATCCGACATGGCCACAAAGGCGGCCGAAGCAGCGCTTGCCGATGCTGGACTGACGGCCGACGACATCGACGCCATCGTTCTGGCCACATCGACGGCGGACCTGACCTTCCCTTCAGCGGCCACCATGGTGCAATCGCGGTTGGGTATGACCAAAGGGTTTGCCTTTGACGTTCAGGCCGTCTGTGCGGGATTCGTTTACGCTCTGACTAATGCCAACGCACTGATCCTTTCGGATCAGGCCAAGCGGGTGCTGGTAATCGGGGCCGAGACCTTCTCGCGAATCATGGATTGGACGGACCGGTCCACCTGCGTGCTTTTTGGCGATGGTGCGGGCGCGCTGATTCTTGAACGACAAGAAGGTGACGGCACGGCCGAAGATCGCGGTATTCTCGCCACTGATCTGAATTCCGACGGTCGCTATAAAGACTTGTTGTATGTAGACGGCGGCGTGTCGACGCAAACAACGGGCTATCTGCGGATGAAGGGCAATCAGCTGTTCCGCCAGGCGGTTGAACGTTTGACCTCAACTGCCGAGACTTGCTTGGAAAAAGTGGGTTTGGGTCACGAGGATGTGGATTGGATTGTCCCCCATCAAGCCAATATCCGCATCATTCAGGGCACCGCCAAGAAACTGGGTGTTCCCATGGATCACGTCGTAGTCACCCTACAGGATCACGGCAACACCTCTGCGGCATCGATTCCCTTGGCCATGTCCGTGGCCAAGCAACGCGGCCAGTTCAAACCGGGTGATTTACTTGTTACTGAGGCAATCGGTGGTGGATTGGCCTGGGGATCAGTCCTCCTTCGGTGGTAACAGGCGCAAAACGGCTTACACACAGACCTGCAATTCATTGATATTGACAGTGAATTTGCCCTGACCCTATGCTCTACCATCAACAGGGGGATTGGCATGGGCGACAAAACACTGACCCGAATGGATCTGAGCGAGGCCGTTTTTCGCGAGGTTGGCCTTTCACGCAATGAAAGCGCACAGCTGGTCGAAAGCGTTCTGGACCATATGTCCGACGCGCTGGTGCGGGGTGAGCAAGTCAAGATTTCGTCTTTCGGAACATTCAGCGTTCGGGACAAAACTGCCCGTATCGGCCGCAACCCCAAAACCGGGGAAGAGGTTCCTATTCAGCCACGCCGCGTGCTGACTTTCCGCCCGTCGCATCTGATGAAGGATCGCGTCGCCGCAGGGAACCGCAAATAAGATCAGGACGGCAGCGCCATGAGCAAGTCCCCAGACGCCTTTCGCACGATCAGTGAAGTAGCGGACTGGCTGGGCGTTCAGGCCCATGTCCTGCGATTCTGGGAAAGCCGCTTCACGCAGGTCAAACCGGTCAAACGCGCCGGTGGGCGGCGCTATTACCGCCCCAATGACATGCGCTTGCTGGGTGGTATCAAAAAGCTGCTGCACGAGGATGGGATCACCATCAAAGGCGTGCAACGCATTTTACGCGAACAAGGCGTGGCCTACGTCGCCTCATTGTCTCAGGGTTTGGAGGATGAGGCCCAGCCCACCGCAACCGAAGACAACGTGGTCGTTCCCTTTGCAGCAAAGCCCGCGCCCGCACCCCAAGAACAGATCTCGCTTGATTTGCCCGAGACACCGGTGCCCGCAGCACCCGCGCCGCCGCAGCCTGTTTTGGACAAGCTGGATGAGGCGCCGTTGCTGGGCGGCATCGCCACCCGAGCGTGGAATCGGACCGAATTTGACGACCAGCTTTTGCGTCAGATCGCTCCTGTTGCCCGTGACCTGCGCGCCCTTCTGAACCGAATTGAGAATCGGTCGGCGGGATAAGAAAAAGGCAATGTTTTCCTCTTGCCCCTGCCGGGAAAACCGTTATGAACACTCCAACGTCGGGCTATGGCGCAGCCTGGTAGCGCGTCCGTCTGGGGGACGGAAGGTCGCAGGTTCGAGTCCTGCTAGCCCGACCAAATCACACCGACGTTTATGGCAGACAGGCCAGATCCCGCTCTGGCATCAGGGGGGATCGGAATGACAGGTGTATGCCCAAACCAGCAGATCGAAGGCATGATTGCACGCGGTGAGATCACCGCCGATCCCGCCATAATCGACCCGCAGGTACAACCGGCCAGCCTTGACTTGCGTTTGGGAACAGTGGCTTACCGCGTGCGCGCCTCATTTCTGGCAGGCGAAGGGCGCTCGGTCGCCGACCGTCTGGCCGAGTTCGAGATGCACCGCATCGACATTAGCGACGGTGCGGTTCTGGAAAAGGGTTGCGTCTATCTGGTGCCACTGATGGAATCACTCGCCCTGCCCGACAGCGTGACCGCCGTGGCCAATGCCAAAAGCTCGACTGGGCGGCTGGACTTGCTGACCCGCACCATCACCGATGGCGGCACCGAGTTCGACCGGGTACCCGCCGGTTATACCGGGCCGTTATACGCCGAGATTTGCCCGCGATCATTCTCGGTCCTGGTGCGGCCCGGAATGCGTCTGAACCAAATCCGGTTCCGTCAGGGCCAAGCGGTGCTAAGCGATGCGGAACTAAACGCGCTGCACGCCGAGTCGCCATTGGTGGATGGACCGGCAGTGATTCAGGATGGGTTGGGCTTTTCGGTCGATCTGCAACTGCCCGATACCGATCTGGTGGGCTATCGCGCCAAGCCACATACGGGTGTGATTGATCTGGACCGGATCGGCGAATACGACCCGCAGGAATACTGGGAAGAGGTACGCACAACGGATGGTCGCATCATTCTTGACCCCGGCGCGTTCTATATTCTGGTCAGCCGCGAGGCAGTACATATCCCGCCCATGTATGCCGCTGAAATGGCCCCCTATCTGGCCATGGTCGGTGAATTCCGGGTGCACTACGCCGGCTTCTTCGATCCCGGTTTCGGTCACGCGGCCGCCGGGGGCGCAGGGTCACGCGGGGTGCTGGAAGTGCGCTGCCATGAGGCCCCGTTTGTGCTCGAACACGGACAGGTCGTCGGGCGTTTGGTCTATGAGAAAATGGCCGAGATGCCCACGCAACTCTACGGCGCGGGCATTGCCTCGAACTATCAGGGACAGGGATTGAAGCTGTCCAAACACTTCAAGCCGGTTGGCTAGAACTTCATAAAACGGCGCATTTGGCGGGTCATTTTCTGAGCTTGCCTCATGTTTTGAGACGGGCGTGGACCGCTGGTTTTTTTCCGTTGGCCTGTATCAACGCCCTGATCCGATTTGCCGCCCATACGGCTGGCCATATCAAAGCCCTTGTCCACGCCTTTATTGACCAGACGGCGCATCACCTGACGCACGATCATATCGATCATTCGATTGGCATTCATTGCTCAACTCCGTTTCCTGAACCTCAAAATAGGTGATCTGTCTGGCAACAAAAGGGCCGTTTGATCACTCTTCCTCGAACAGTTCCACCTGATCTTCATCTTCTTCTTCGTCGCTGCTCTCTCCCAAGGGAATCGTACCCGGAGGTGGCCTGTTTTCCAGCAACCCTGCGGCGCGCAATTCCTGAAGCCCTGGAAGGTCGCGGGCGTTTTCCAGCCCGAAGTGATCCAGAAACTGCGGCGTCACCACAAATGTCACCGGCCGGCCCGGTGTCATACGACGGCGACCCAATCGAATCCACTCCATTTCCAGCAACTGGTCGATGGTCCCGCGCGAGACGGAGACGCCACGGATTTCCTCGATCTCGGCCCGCGTGCAGGGCTGGTGATAGGCCACGATGGCCAAAGTTTCGATGGCGGCACGGCTGAGTTTTCGTGTCTCAACCGTTTCCTTTTGCATCAAAAAGCCCAGATCAGGGGCTGTGCGGATAGCCCAGGCCTCTCCCACGCGCACAACGCGCACGCCGCGCCCTTCATAGCGCTTGCGCAGCAGATCAACCGCTTGTGCCGCGTCGCTGCCGTGGGGCATCCGGGCTTCAAGATCGCTGATCGAAACGGGTTCAGCACTCGCGAACAGCACGGCTTCGACCATACGTTCCTGTTCGGCCAAGGGGGGCGCTTCGAACAGGGTGCCGGTTTCCTCAGAGGTTTCAGTCACGTGTTTCGGTCCTCTTGCGCAGATGGATCGGTGCAAAGGTTTCGCTTTGCTTGATCTCCATATGTCCTTCTTTCACCAGCTCCAACGAGGCCGCAAACGTCGCCGCCGTGGCCGAGCGCCGCCGCACCGGATCGGCATCCCAACCGTCGGGCAGATAGGTCTCCATATCTGTCCAAGCGCCCGCAAACCCGATCAAGGGGCGCATCCGTTCCAACGCCTGTTCCATGGTAAAGACAGCATCGCGGTCCATGACAAAGGGCCGGAATTCATCGCGGGTGCGGATGCGCGCATAGCCCTGCATCAGATCCAACAACGTGGCTGAATAGGTCACGGTGCGGATGCGAGTGACATCCTCACCCTGCCCGCGTTTGAAGAAATCACGCCCCAACTGATCCCGCGCCATCAGACGTGCAGCCGCGTCGCGCATGGCCTGAAGGCGTTCAAGTTGGAACGCCAGATGCGCGGCCAATTCCTCACCAGACGGTCCTTCGTCATCGGGATCGGGCGGCAGCAGCAGGCGGGATTTCAGAAAGGCGAGCCAGGCGGCCATGACCAGATAATCCGCCGCCAGTTCGATCCGCAGCGCACGGGCTTTTTCAACGAAGGTCAGATATTGCTGTGCCAGCGCCAGAACCGAGATTCTACGCAGGTCAACTTTCTGCGTCCGCGACAGGGTCAGCAGCACGTCCAACGGGCCTTCGAACCCGTCGACGTCAACAATCAGCGCCTCGGCGGCAAGCCGATCCGCGACCGAGACCGGATCTTCGCTAAAAAGGTTATCGTTCATATACCTGCCCGCCCATTAGGGCAGATAGTTCCGCCTCGGCGGCTTCGATGTCAAGTTCCACAGGCTTTTGCCGCATCGACAGCGCTTTTTCGGCGCGTTTTTGCGCTAGTGGGGTCATCTCTCCGACGGTGTCCAGCACCTTGGCGCGGGCTTCAAAGGTACCGTTGCAATGCAGAACCACGTCGCAGCCCGCAGCCAGCGCTTGCCCGGCGATTTCTTCGGGCGCGCCGGACAGGGCTTTCATCGAGATATCGTCGGTCATAATCAGCCCATCGAACCCGATCTTGTCACGGATCAGGCCGATCATCGTCGGTGAAATCGTCGCCGCTTGCGGGTCGATCCGGTCATAGACAAGATGCGCGGTCATCCCCATCGGCAGGTCGTTCAACGCGCGAAATGGGGCAAAGTCGGCTCCTTCCAGCGCCTCTTGCGTCAGGTCCACATGCGGCAGGTCATGGTGGCTGTCCATCGTTGACAGCCCATGCCCGGGCATGTGTTTGATGACCGGAAGAACGCCGCCCTCCAGATGCCCTTTGGCAACCGCGCGGCCAAGTTTCGCAACCTGTTTAGGATCGGAGCCATAGCAGCGGTTCTTGAGGAACGCATGGGTGTCGTCACGCGCCAGATCAACCATCGGGGCACAGTTGCTGTCGATCCCAAGCTCGAACAATTCCAGCGCGATCAGCCGATAGCGGAGATACATCGCACGTTCGGCCTGTTCCCCGGCACGAGCCGCGTGATCCAGCGGCGGGGCCCATTCGCGTGCCAAGGGCGCGCGCAGGCGCTGAACGCGCCCACCTTCCTGATCAATGGTAATCGGACAGTTGCGTCCCACCGCCTCGCGAAAGTCGTCACACAGGGCGCGAACTTGATCGGAGGTGTCGATATTTCGGGCGAAGAGGATGAACCCGAACGGGTTCATCTCGCGGAACAGTCTTTTCTCGTCGGATGTAAGCCGCAGCCCTTCCGCGTCCGAGATCGCAGCGCCGAATGTCACCGGGCTGCGACCGGGATACAGTCAGCCCCCTGCGCCTGAAGCGCAGCACAGAACTGACGCGAGTCGCTCAGATCATCAAAACCCAAAACCCGCAGCCGATAGAATGTGCGTCCACCGCTTGAGGTTTTTTGAATAACCCGTTGTTTTCCATCCATATACTCACCAAACCGACCGTTCAGGCGATCCCATTCCGATTGTGCAACCTGGGTGCTTTCATAGGCCCCAAGCTGGGCCATACGGGTGCCCTTTGAAAGGGTATCAGCGTCGACATCCAAGCCAACAGCGGCTTTGACTGCCGCGTTGATGGCATCTTCGGTGCTGCTGTTAGGTGTGATCGGGGCGCTGATCCGGCGTGCAGGACGCGTGATAGGCCGCAGCGACCGGCGCACACCGGGCAGCGCTGCAATTGCGGGGTCCGGCAGTTGCGCTGCGTAGTCCGCAGGGTCAATCGCCGGTTCGTCGTCAAGCGCAAGCGACGCCAGTTGCACACCGTCCTGTGGCTGTTCAATTGGCTTGTCCGCCAGTTCAGCAACCACCGCATCCACGGCACCTTGGCGCAGTTGCGCCGCCTCTTGATCAGAGATTTCTTCTTCCACCAAGTGCACGGCCGGTGTGGGCTTCAGCGGTTCAACCGGCGTGTCTTCATCCGTTAGCGAAACGGGGCGCGGCGCCAAAATCAATCGATCTGCAGGCGGCGCAGCGGTGCCGACGGCTGCCACTGCGTTCACCGCCAAGCCCTGATGATCTGCAGGTGTCCCACCTGGATTTTCCGGCTGAATACGCATCGGCCCTTCGATCGCGCGGACAACCGGAACACCGCTGACATCGCGCATGACCAACTTATAGCCCCAAACGGCGATACCGGCGACCAAAGCCAAGGACGCGGCCGCCCCCAGAAAATTCACGATCCGACCCAAGCCCGCTGCCTGCGGCGTCTCTTCATACCCGTGCATGTCGTCGGAATAATCGTACCCGCCCTGAACCGAGGGTTGATTCGTGTAATGCATCTGCTCGGGACGCATCTGTCCCGAGTAAACGTTATTTGCCATGTCCGCCTCACCGCCCGTTTCGCGCCAGAAAATAAGGCGCGCGGGTCATTTCTTGCCTACCTCGTACCGGCGGTTCGGGCGGTGTTTGTTACCGCATCTCCTGCGCCGGGGTAACGCCAAGAATACCCAAGCCCGCTGAAATCACAACAGAAACGGCACGGGCCAAAGCGATTTTTGACTGGCTTGTGGCAACATCGCCATCCTGAATGAACCGCAGTTGGGTTTCGTCGTTGCCCTTGTTCCACAGCGCGTGGAAGTCTCCGGCCAGTTCATAAAGGTAGAACGCAACGCGGTGCGGCTCGTTCGTGCGGGCAGCGATTTCCACCAGACGCGGCCATTCGGCCAGCTTTTTAGCAACCGTCAACTCGGATGCGTGATCGTTCTTACTCAGATCGGCCCCTTTGAGGGTCGCATCATCTGCGGCGATCCCGGCCTCAGCCGCGCGGCGCAGAACGCTCATGACGCGGGCATGGGCGTATTGCACGTAGAACACAGGGTTCTCGCGGCTTTGCTCCAGCACCTTGTCGAAATCAAAATCCAGCGGCGCGTCGTTCTTGCGGGTCAGCATGACGAAACGCGTAACATCCGGCCCCACCTGATCCACCACATCGCGCAGAGTGACAAAGTTCCCTGCCCGTTTAGACATCTTGAACGGCTCGCCATTCTTCCAAAGCTTCACCAACTGGGTCAGCTTGATATCCAGCGGCACCTTGCCATCGGACAGCGCCGACACAGCCGCCTTCATCCGTTTGACATAGCCGCCGTGGTCGGCACCAAACACGTCGATCAGAGCGTCAAAGCCACGGCTCACCTTGTCATAGTGATAGGCGATATCGGGCGCGAAATAGGTCCACGCGCCGTCTGATTTCTTGACCGGACGGTCCACGTCATCGCCATGTTCGGTCGATTTGAACAGGGTCTGCTCGCGCGGCTCCCAATCTTCGGGCTTTTTACCCTTGGGCGGCTCCAGCACACCTTCATAGATCAGGCCCTTTTCGGTCAACGACTGCAGAGCAGCCTCGATCCGGCCTGTGCCGTAGAGGGACTTCTCAGAAAAGAACACGTCCATCTCGACGCCCAGCGCCTTCAGATCGGCGCGGATCAGGTCCATCATCGCATCGGTGGCAAAGTTGCGCAGGTCTTCCAGCCATTCGCTTTCAGGCTTGTCGATCAGGCTGTCGCCGTATTTCTCTTTCAGCGCCTCACCGATCGGGATCAGATAGTCACCGGGATAGAGGCCCTCGGCAATCTCGGGGCTGAGGCCATTGGCCTCGCGATACCGCTCATAGGCCGAACGCGCTAGTACATCCACCTGCGCGCCGCCATCATTGATGTAATACTCACGCGTAACTTCATGGCCAGAATAAGCCAGCAGGCTTGCCAAGGCGTCACCGAAGACCGCGCCCCGCGTATGGCCTACATGCAGCGGACCGGTGGGATTGGCCGAGACATATTCGACGTTCACCTTCTGCCCGTGTCCCATGGTCGAGCGACCATAATCGGTGCCCTGTTCCAGCACGGCGGTCAGCACACCCTGCCAGACCGACGGCGCCAGCCGCAGGTTCAAAAACCCCGGCCCTGCCACCTCGGCGCTGGTGATCCGTTCATCAGCGGCCAGCTTACCAGCCAGCACATCGGCAATGTCGCGCGGCTTCATCTCAGCAGGTTTCGCCAGCACCATCGCCGCGTTGGTCGCCATATCGCCATGTGCCGCGTCGCGCGGGGGTTCAACGGCCACGTTGTCAAAGCTCAGCCCTTCGGGCAGCGCGCCTTCGGACTGCATCTGCGCCAGCGCGTCCAGTACAAGGGCGCGTATCTCGGAAAACAGGTTCATTTCGAATGTCCTTTTGCTTGCCCGGCGGTTTATCACGCAGCGCGGTAAGGTCAATGGATGCCTAAAGTTTGACCTTGGTTTGGGCGCAATCCCCGCTACAGTCTGCCCGAACTGCGAAATTCGGAGACCATTGATGCGCCTCGCCCTACCCCTCAGCCTGCTTCTGTCCACCGCCCTGCCCGTTCTGGCCGAGATGCCCGCACCGCAAGGACATGTGCTGGTGACATTGGGTGGCGCTGTCAGCGAAACCAACCTGCCCGCGCGGGGCGAGAATGATGGCGGGCTGCTTAGGTTTCTCGAAGTGACTCATGACGGGGCAGCAGGGTTTGACGCCGCCCTTCTGGACAGCCTGCCCCAGGTTCGGATCACCATCCCCTACGGCCCGCCCGATCATCAGCGCGACTACACGTTCAGTGGCCCGCTGCTGTCGGACGTCATGATCCTTGCGGGGGCCGAAGGAAAAACCGCACGCCCCATGGCAATGGACGGGTATCAGGCGGAAATTCCGTGGGACAGCATTTCGACGTACAAACCCATACTGGCCACCCATGCCGACGGTGCGCCGATGGGGGTCGGAGGCTATGGCCCCACCATGATCGTGTTCCCGCCAACCGACGATGCAGACGCAGCCGACGCGCAAGCCAGCCAACAGGTCTGGGCACTGGCCTATATCGGCGTCGAGTGACCCGCCGGCGCGGGTCGTCCTGTCAAACGCACGTGATCCTGTATCGCAAATCGGTCCGTCATTCCGGCGATATAGTCTGACACGATCCGGGCCAGAGCGGTCTCATCACTGGCGGCCTCAATATCGGGGTGCCAACGGGCCGGCATTTGGCGCGGGTCCCCGAGATAGATCGGGAACAACTCCTCGACGATCTTGCTAACCTCGGCCCGCACCTCCATCACCGAGGGCGCGCGATACATTCGGGTGAACAGAAAGGCGCGGATGTCCTGCAACTGCGCCCACAATTGCCCCGAGAACTGGATCACCGGGCGACCCAAATGGCGGATATCTTCCACCGATTGCGCACCAGATTCGGCAATTAACCCGGCGGATGTGTCGATCACATCCGAGACCATGACCCCAAAGACGCGCCTCAAAGCCTCATGCCTGCGCCGATACGGATCAAGATTTGGATAGGCGCGATCGACCTCGGCATAGCACGCACCCACAATCGGCAGGGTTTGAATTTCGTCATCACTGAACAAATCCGCCCTCAGACCGTCCAACAAATCATGGTTGTTATAGGCGATATCATCTGACAATGCGGCCACTTGCGCCTCGGCGCTGGCATGGGTGTGCAGTTCCAGATCAAAAACGCCGTTGCACTCTGCCAACGCCCAAGGCAACACGCCCTCAACTGGGCCGTTGTGCTTGGCAATCCCTTCCAACGTCTCCCATGTCAGGTTGCAGCCATCGAACTCGGCATAGTGCCGCTCCAGCTTGGTCACGATACGAATGGCTTGTGCATTGTGATCGAAGCCACCATAGGGCTGCATGATGGCATGCAACGCATCCTCACCCGTATGACCAAATGGTGTATGACCCAAATCATGAGCCAAAGCGACGGCCTCGGTTAGTTCCGGGTTGAGGCCCAAAGCACCGGAAATAGTCCGCGCCACCTGCGCCACCTCAATGGAATGCGTCAGGCGGGTGCGATAGCTATCCCCTTCATGCTCCACAAAAACCTGCGTCTTGTGCTTGAGCCGCCGAAACGCGCTGGCATGAATGATCCTGTCACGATCGCGCTGAAAGCATGACCGAAAACTGCTCTCTTCCTCTGGCACCAACCGCCCTCGCGCGCGACTGGGGTCCGAGGCAAAACCCGCTCTTTCCAAAGGTCTTGTCCTTGTCGCCTGTCCTTGGGTTTTCTATATGGTAGTGTGGTACAGAAATAAACCTTTGGAGCGTGGCATGAATCTGCCCCCAACAGTCACCGAACGCGCCTTCGACCGTCTGGCTGAAATCGGCGCTGCGGATCAGGGACAAGCCCTGCGCGTCGCGGTAGAAGGCGGCGGCTGTTCCGGGTTCCAATACGAGATCGCCCTGGACGAACCGAAAGAGGATGATCTGATCCTTGAGGGTAAAGGACAGAAAGTCATCGTGGACTCGGTCTCATTGCCGTTTTTGGAAAACGCGGTCATAGACTTTACACAGGAACTGATCGGTGCACGGTTTGTGATCGAAAACCCGAACGCGACCTCATCGTGCGGCTGCGGCACATCATTTTCCATGTAAGCAAAGGTGGGGGCGTTGCCCCCACACCCCCAGGATATTTATAGCCAGATGAAGAAGGGATCCGCTCTCCGACCTCAATGCCGGAGAGCTTCACCTGGCGCGGTCATCGGCGTCCCCGCCTGTACCGCAGATTAGAGATCGCACGGATTGGTTAACGATCCGTTTCTTCATCTGGCTAAAAATATCCCGGAGCGCGAGGCAGAGCCTCGCTCCCCAGCCCTCCGCCATCTTGCCGCTGCGTTCATTCTGCGCGATAGGTTGCCAATGGCTCTGGAGGATTGCGCATGAAAATCGCCACATTCAACATCAACGGTATCAAAGCACGGATTGAGGCTCTGCCCCGTTGGCTGGATGACGCGCAGCCCGACATCGTGTTGCTGCAAGAGATCAAGTCGGTGGATGAGAACTTTCCCAGGGAACTTTTCGAAGACCGTGGCTACAATGTCGAAATCCACGGGCAGAAAAGCTTTAACGGAGTGGCAATCCTTTCAAAATTCCCGCTTGAGGATGTATCACGAGGGCTACCGGGCGACGATGACGACGAACAAGCGCGGTGGATTGAGGCGACGGTCGTCGGAAAGCACTCGTTGCGGATTTGCGGTTTGTATCTGCCTAACGGCAATCCGGCTCCGGGACCGAAATATGACTATAAGCTTGCCTGGATGGAGCGCCTTTATCAGCGCGCGCAGGAGCTGATTGCTGGTGAAGAGCCGGCACTGATGGCCGGGGATTACAACATCATTCCTCAGGCCGAAGACGCCGCACGTCCCGAAGCATGGCGGGAGGATGCTCTGTTTAGGCCTGAAAGCCGGGCGGCATTTCGTAAAATCCTGAACCTCGGCTTTACCGAGGCGTTCCGGGCGCGCACACAGGGGCCAGGGCACTATTCCTTTTGGGATTATCAGGCCGGGGCATGGAACAGGAATGACGGCATCCGCATCGACCATTTCCTGTTGACCCCGCAGGCGGCAGATCTGATGCGCGATTGCCGGATTGATTCCGAGATACGCGGGCATGAAAAGCCTTCAGATCACGTTCCGGTTTGGGTGGAACTCGATCTTTAATTCCTTATTCGGTCGGGTCGTAGTTGTAGATCCAGTCGTATTTGCGTGCCAATTTCCCACCGAAAACGGACAAGGCCAGTTGCGCGCCCAGACGCATCGGTCCGCGCAAGTGGAAATTGCGGGCATTGGCACCAGCGGTGGCCACGACGTTGCGGGCTCTGGGGCGGCGGGTAGTCTCGTAGACCGAAAGCGCCTGGGTCACTCCTGATTGCTCAGAAAATGCACGCGCCAAGATCCAGGCGTCCTCCAACGCAAGGCATGCCCCCTGCGCCATGAAAGGTAGTGTGGGGTGGGCAGCGTCCCCCAGCAAAGCGAGCCGACCGTTCTGCCAACTTTGCGCCACCGACCGCAGGTAAAGGGCCCAAAGGTGGGTTTGCGCAACCTCGGTCAGCACCTCCCGCACTGGGCCGCCGAAATCCTGAAAGCGCGCCCTAAGATCGTCAGGATCACCTTCCCTGCGCCAACTTTCATCTGTCCAGTCCGAGCGTTCCTCGATTGCTACCACATTCATCATTTGCTGGTCACGTAGAGGGTACAAGACCACATGGCGACCCGGGCCCATTGTCAGTGACGCACATGGCGCTCGGTCGCGTTGAGCCCATGGTATCGTTGCACGCCAGGCGATTTGGCAGGTGAATTGCGGCTGTTCCTCTCCATTCAGGATCGGACGCAGAATGCTGCGTCCTCCGTCTGCAGCGATGGCGCATTCGGTGCGCAATCGCTCACCGCTTTGTAAAACCACTTCGGCTTCGCCAGGATGTTTGATCACCTGCGACACTTGAGCACCCAACCGAATATCGACCCCCGCGTTTCGCGCGGCCTTCGCCAACAGGTCCAATAGATCGGCGCGATGGTAGTAGTAGGTCGGGCCGGCCGTCGGGGGCGGAATACGGCTGATGACGCGGCCTCGGCGGTAGTCGCGAAGAACCGTTCCGTTTGAGCGTTGTCCTACACGCGGCTCTGTGTGCTCAACACCCAGCGCACGCAGAACAGCCATGCCATTAGCGCTGATCTGAAGGCCCGCGCCCACTTCGGTCAGGGCTGGTGCTTGTTCCAGCACCGTCACCTGCGCGCCCTTCAGGCGCAGGGCCAGAGCAGCCGCCAAACCACCAATACCGCCGCCGATTACGGCAAAACTCAAACCGTCGATATTCATGAGCAAGGCTTAACGCAAAAACGCCGAGGCGACAGGCCCCGGCGTCAAAGATTTCCGAATTTCGCAGCGATCAATCGTCGCGGTGGACCTTCTCGCGGCGTTCGTGACGCTCTTGCGCCTCAAGCGTCATGGTCGCGATCGGGCGCGCATCCAGACGCCGCAGCGAGATCGGATCACCCGTCATTTCGCAATAGCCGTACTCGCCCTCATCAATCCGGCGCAGAGCCGAGTCGATCTTGGCCACCAGCTTGCGCTGACGGTCGCGGGTGCGCAGTTCCAGCGCGCGATCGGTTTCCTCGCTCGCGCGGTCTGCAACGTCCGGAATGTTACGAGTGTTGTCTTGCAGACCTTCGATCGTGTCGCGGCTGCCTGCCAAAAGTTCAGTCTTCCAGTCCAGCAGCTTACGACGAAAATACTCAAGCTGCTTGTCGTTCATAAATGGTTCGTCTTCGGCTGGACGATAATCTTCGGGCAGAAATACTTCCTGCTTCATTTTTGCTCCCTCGGTGTGGCCTGCAACGCCGAGTGCTCTCTCTTCACCAGACATGAGGCATTCCCTTCTGCGGAGCGTTTATCTGACGGCGCGGGGATTGTCACTATGCAAACGACGCGCCTGTGTTGTGTAATCCTAAAGCGTCTAAATATGAGACAACTAATAACAAAACCTTGTTTTTCTGTGAAAAAGTGCGGGCGATTTCTGGGCAAACTTTATATTGCCTCAGGGTGTGTTAGCGCACGAATCAAGCAAAGCCCTTGGAGTTGCTGGTCAATTCCGCATCGGGCGACGCAGCGACGTGGGTTGTAAAAATCTTCGCCCCTCTGTAACCCCAAAGGCACAACCTGCGCGACCTATCATGAGGCCCCAATGACCGCACGCTTTCAAGGCACAGCCGAATATGTTGCCACCGATGATCTGACCATCGCCGTCAACGCTGCGGTCACTTTGGAACGGCCTTTGCTGGTCAAGGGCGAGCCGGGCACCGGTAAGACCGAACTGGCCAAGCAGGTAGCTGATGCGCTGGGTCTGAAGATGATCGAGTGGAACGTAAAGTCCACCACCCGCGCCCAACAGGGCCTGTATGAATATGACGCCGTCAGCCGTCTGCGCGACAGCCAGTTGGGCGATGAGCGCGTGCATGACGTGTCGAACTATATCCGCAAGGGCAAGCTGTGGCAGGCATTCGACGCCGACGAAAAGGTCGTGCTGCTGATTGATGAGATCGACAAGGCCGATATCGAATTTCCCAACGACCTGCTGCAGGAACTCGATAAGATGGAGTTCCATGTCTACGAGACTGGTGAGACAATCAAAGCCAAGAACCGGCCTATTGTGATCATCACCTCGAATAACGAAAAGGAACTGCCCGACGCCTTCCTGCGCCGGTGTTTCTTTCACTATATCCGCTTCCCAGATGAGACCACGATGCGCCGCATCGTCGAGGTCCATCACCCTGGGATCAAGGATGCCCTGCTGACCACCGCGCTGACACAGTTCTATGAAATCCGTGAGACGCAGGGGCTGAAGAAAAAGCCCTCGACCTCGGAAGTGCTGGACTGGCTCAAGCTGCTGCTGGCCGAGGATCTGACCGCCGAGGATCTGAAACGCGACGGGGCGAATGCGCTGCCCAAGTTACATGGCGCGCTGCTGAAAAATGAGCAGGATGTTCATCTGTTCGAACGTCTGGCCTTTATGGCGCGTAGCAAACGCTGAACATCCAGTGATCAGCCTTGCCTTACGGCAAACGGGCTGTCAGCATTGGCACATGATCGCCCGACTGTCGGGCATCCGAGCAGATGGGGCAATCTGAGTGTCTGACACCCTTACGATCCGTGCCTTGCGGCCCGATGACCGGGCCGAATGGGCTGAGATGTGGCGCGATTATCTGGCGTTCTACGAAACATCCGTACCCGACAGCACCTATGACAGCACATTCGCGCGGCTTTTAGGGGATGATCCGCATGATTTCTCGTGCTTTGTTGCCGAAAGCTCCGATGGTTTGGTCGGCCTGACGCACTACCTGTTTCACCGCCATGCGTGGAAAGAGGAAAGTGTCTGCTACCTTCAGGATCTGTTCGCCCGCCCCGAGGCGCGCGGAACCGGCGTTGGACGCGCGCTAATTCAAGCCGTGTATGACGAGGCTGACCGACAAGGCGCGCCATCGGTCTATTGGCTGACGCAAGAATTCAACCATACCGCTCGCAAATTGTATGATCGGATCGGCAAACAGACACCTTTCATTCGGTATCAACGCGCATGATCCGCTGGGCTGCTCTTGTGTTCGGTTTGGCATTGGCTGGATGTACGGCTGTTTCCGTCCCAGAACCACCCAGCCGGGTGAAGCCCACAGTTGAAGGGCTGCCGCCCCCAAAGGCCTTTGTAACCCCGCGCCCTACCCCGCCCGGTCGGGCAAATGCCGATATGGCGCGCGATTTCGTATCACTTCACTTTGCGCTGGAAAGCGGCACGCCCCTACCGGTCTTTACTCGCTTCGAGGGGCCCGTAACGGTGCGCCTGACCGGCCAGGTTACTCCGTCGATGCAGCAGGATTTGACCCGGTTGCTTAACCGTCTGCGCCGCGAAGCACGGATCGACATCCGGCAAATCCCGGATGGTCAGGCCAATATCACCATCGAGGCCGTCACTCAGGACCAAATTCAGGATATCCTGCCGCAAGCCGCCTGTTTCGTCGTCCCGAACGCCTCCAGTTTCGAGGAATACAGCCGGGATCGGCGCAAGAAGAAAAGCAGTTGGGTCCGGCTGCAAGACCGGCAGCGACTGGGGATTTTCATCCCCTACGATGCCAGCCCGCAGGAAAAGCGCGATTGCCTGCACGAAGAGATTGCCCAGGCTCTGGGGCCGCTGAACGACCTGTATCACCTGCCGGATTCAGTCTTTAACGATGACAATATACATACCGTTCTGACCGGGTTCGATATGCTGATGCTGCGCGCTGCCTACTCGCCTGACTTGCGCAGCGGCATGAGCCGTGAACAAGTCGAAGCCGTTATCCCCGGCATTCTACGCCGTCTGAACCCAAACGGCGAAGTCCAGCCCGTAGGTCCCCCCTCAGAAACCCCGCGTGAATGGATCAGGGCGGTGCAAAAATCGCTGAACCCCAACCGCAACGTGCAGGCCCGGCTACGCTCTGCCCAGCGCGCCGCGCAGATCGGACACGAACAGGGCTGGACCGACCACCGCCGCGCCTATCCGCACTACCTGATGGGGCGCATGGGGCAATTTGACAACCCGCAAGCCGCTTTGCGCGAATATGATATCGCGCTGCAATTTCTGCGCACGTCACCGAGTACTGAGGTGCATCAGGCCTACATTACCACGCAGCTTGGCGCCTATGCGCTGGCGCAAGGCAGCGGTCCCGATTTCCTGCCCGAATTGGACAAAGCCATTGATGTGATGACCCGCGCCGAGAACGCCTCGCAATTGGCGACTTTGCTGTTGCTGAAATCCGAAGCGCTGAATCAGGCCGGACGGTCCACGCAGGCACGTTCCGTCAGGCTGGACAGTCTGGGGTGGGCGCGCTACGGCTTTGGCTCGGAAACGGTGGTCCGGTCGCTGATGCAAGAGGTAGCAGAAGCACCGTCAAACAACAGAGGCGGTTAACGCATGGTCGTAGTTCTGGGAATGGCGATACTGGGGGCAATCCTCGGGGCACTGACGGCACGCAAACGCAATGGCAGCGGCGCGGATATGGCGCAATACGCTGCGGGCTATGGCATCGCTTTTTCGTTGGTGGGTCTGGTCCTGTCCCTCATTCTCGTCCGGCTGATCGCATAGACCCATGTTCCTGCCCTTCTTCGAAAACCTCCGCAAAGCCCGTATTCCCGTCTCGCTGCGCGAATATCTGACCTTTCTGGAAGGCATGAAAAAGGGCCTGGCCACCTATGATGTCGAGGCATTCTACTACCTCGCCCGCGTTTCGATGGTGAAGGACGAGCGCAATATCGACAAGTTCGATCAGGCCTTTGCTGCCAGTTTCAAGGGCTTGGAAGAGATCAGCTTTGATCAGGTTATCGAGGCCGTAGACATCCCCGCCGAGTGGCTGGCCAAGATGGCCGAAAAGCACCTGTCCGAGGACGAAAAGGCCGAGATCGAGGCCATGGGCGGGTTCGAAAAACTGATGGAGACGCTGCAAGAGCGTCTCAAGGATCAGGAAAGCCGCCATCAGGGCGGCAACAAATGGATCGGCACTGCCGGGACCTCTCCGTTCGGGGCGTATGGCTATAACCCCGAGGGCGTGCGTATCGGCCAGAAGGAAAGCCGCCACCAGCGCGCGGTCAAGGTCTGGGACAAGCGCGAATTCAAGAATCTGGACGACACGGTCGAACTGGGTACCCGCAACATCAAAGTCGCCCTGAAACGCCTGCGCCGTTGGGCACGCGAGGGTGCCGCCGATGAGCTGGACCTCGACGGCACCATCCGCGCCACCGCCGAGCACGGCTATCTCGACGTCAAAACCCGGCCCGAGCGTCACAACGCGGTCAAGGTTCTGCTGTTTCTGGACGTGGGCGGCTCAATGGACCCGCATATCAAGGTGGTCGAAGAGCTGTTCTCGGCCGCGCGGACCGAGTTCAAGCATCTGGAATATTACTACTTCCACAACTGCTTGTACGAAGGCGTCTGGCGCGACAACGCCCGCCGCTGGGATCAGCAGACCCCCACCCATGAGGTGCTACACACCTACGGCCCCGATTACAAATGTATTTTCGTAGGCGATGCCTCCATGAGCCCCTATGAAATCGCCTACCCCGGCGGGGCGAATGAGCACTGGAACCAAGAGGCAGGTCAGGTCTGGCTGCAACGCGCACGAGACCAGTGGAATTCAAACCTGTGGATCAACCCAGTGCCCGAGAAATACTGGGAATACACTCATTCAGTTAGCATGATCCGCGAGATTTTCGAGGACCGCATGGTGCCGATGACCTTGGCTGGGCTGGAACAGGGCATGCGCGAGCTAACGCGATAAAGGTTCGCTCGGTAACGCCGGGGCCCATGCCGTATGCGCGGAAACGGCGGCAAAAAACAGAACGCTGCCTGTCAGAACAAAAACATGCCAGATCGTGTTGTGAAAAGGCAGCCAGTCCAACAGGTAAAAGGCAATCCCGGTCGTGTAGACAATGCCGCCTGCGACCATCAGCCAGATAACGGGATGGGACAGGTCCGCTAGCAGAGATTGCCCCGCCCAGACGACGGCCCACCCCATTAAAACGTAGAGCCCCAACCCAAACCATCGAAAGCGATGCGGGTCAATCATCTTCAGGGCCGACCCAAGCGTTGCCGAAGACCACAAACCAATCAACAAACCCGGCGACTGTACGCCCGAAATCAATATGAATGGCGTATAGGTTCCAGCAATTTTCACATAGATTCCGGAATGGTCCAACCGCTGCAATACATGCCCCCACCTGTCCGATTGCACCATGTTGTAAGCTGCCGAAAGCGACAGCATCAGAATAAGCGTGACCCCATAAACTGAAACGCCCAGTATCGCGGCGGGCTCGGTGCGGTACTGAACCGTCAAGAAAATGAGCGTAGGAACCGCGATGTTGGCGGCGCTGACGCCCAGAATATGCACAAACCCGTCGCTGATACGCTCGGCGCGGCTGTAAGATGGGCGGATTTCTGCAAAAGACCACATGATAACAAGGGTATGGCGCAACCCCTCGCGCGACAAGCAAAGGCTCAGTCGTTTCAGGCGACCTCACCCTAGATTGATGTCACGCGAGCTAGGGCATCGTGATCGTTTCAGCCCCGATTTTTTGTTGCCCTCGCCCCGATCGCCCCCCATATCTGAGGTATGCTGCGATTAACTCCGATCTTGCTGGCGATTGCCTATGCCGTTGTCATGTACCGGATTTCCGTCTGGCGCACCCATCGCGAGTTGGATGCGAAATCTACAGAGTTGGCGGATCCCGCTCTAAAACGCATGACTGACCGATTGGCCGCCGCGCTCGAGATCGAACGTGTGCCGGTTTATATCTATGAGATCGACCCTGTGAATGGGCTGGCCGCACCGGATGGACGGATTTTCGTCACACGCGGGTTCTATCGCAAGTTCCGCAATGGAGACGTCTCGGCCGAGGAGATGGCCAGCGTGATCGCGCATGAGCTGGGCCATGTGGCCTTGGGTCATGCGCGGCGGCGGATGATTGATTTTTCCGGTCAGAACGCGCTGCGGGCGGCGTTGATGATGCTGTTTGCCCGGTTCATTCCGTTTATCGGCGCATGGATTGCCAATATGTTGACTCATCTTCTGGCCTCACGCTTGTCGCGGGGCGATGAGTATGAGGCGGACGAATACGCCGCCGCGTTGCTGACCAAGGCGGGGATCGGGATTGGGCCCCAGAAATCCCTGTTTCATAAGCTTGAGGAACTGACTGAACAGCGGGCGGGGGTTACTCCGGCGTGGCTGATGAGCCATCCCAAGACAGATGAGCGGATTGCGGCGCTGGAGGCGTTGGAGCAGCGTTGGGGTGCGGGTGGATAGGTTTCGGCTGTGAGGGGCCAGCCCCTCACACTCCCCGGGATATTTTTAGCCAGATGAAGGGCGGATCGGGATTAGGTCGTGAGGGCTTTGCCCAAACGCGGGAGGCGAGCTTTTTTCATCAGCGCGCGCAGGGTCCATTGGTCACCTGAGAGGCGGTTGGCCTGTGCGAGGACTCGGTGGGCGGTATCCGAGAGGCCTTGCGGGTCGGCTTTCCAGAAGCCATGCAGCAGCGTGTCTGGGTCTTGGCGGATCAGGCCCTCATCCGACAGGATGTTTCGGGGGAAGTCCTTGGCATTCATGGTGATGATCGCATCTGACGACGAGGTTATGGCGGTGGCCAGAACGTGGATATCGGCGGCATCGGGTAGCCAGAGGCGCTGTTCCACGCCCGGTTGCGCCGCGCGTTCCGCCTTGGGCCAGTGCGATTGTGTCAGGGCGATTTCGGCGCGGGCCTGTGCCTCGCCCGTGGGGCCCATTTTGCGGGCGGCACGGGCCCATTCTTCGAGGATGCGCGCCGACCAGATGGGTTCGAAATGGCCCAGCTTTGCCGCGCCCAGTAGCATCTCTCGCATCACCGTGGGGTAGATGACGCATGTATCCAGAACCGCCCTCACAGCCGGTAGAACACGGCTTTGAGGTAGCCGCTTTCCGCCAGTTGCGGCAGTTGCGGGTGGTCGGAGCCGGCAAAGCCGGTGTGGATCAGTTGCGCCTGCCGCCCGGCCCGGCCGATCCCGCGGGATGAGGCGTCGCGGAAACGACCCAGATCAGCGGCATGCGAGCACGAACACAGGCCCAGATAGCCGCCCGGTTTGACCAGCGGCGCGGCCAGTCGCGCAATGCGTTCATAGGCGCGTAGGCCCGCGTCCAGTGCCTGTTTCGAGGGCGCAAAGGCAGGCGGGTCGCAGATCACTACGTCGAATTGCGCGCCCTCTTCGCCCAATTGGGTCAGCACGTCGAAGGCATCGCCTTGGCGGGTTTGGAACCGGTCGGCACAGCCAGACGCCTGCGCGCCTTGGGTCGCCAATTCCAGCGCGGCGGCTGAGCCATCCACGGACAGTGCCTGCCCGGCTCCGCCAGCCAGCATCGCCAGACCGAATCCGCCCACGTGGCTGAACACATCCAGCACCTGCGCGCCGGGTTGAACCAGACGCGCCGCGAAGGCGTGGTTGGGGCGCTGATCATAGAACAGCCCGGTTTTCTGGCCGCCGGTCAGGTCGGCCATATAGGTCGCGCCGTTCATCGGCACCGACAGCGGCGCGTCGGGGGCCGTGCCGTGCAGGGTGAGGTTGGCATCGTCCAGCCCCTCAAGCCCGCGTGTCCGGCCCGAGGCGTTTTTCAATACCGTGGTCACGCCCGTTACGGCGACCAGCGCGTCGGTCAGGGTGTCCAGATGCGCTTCGGCCCAGGCTGCGTTGGGTTGGATCACGCAGGCATCGCCAAAGCGGTCAATGATGACGCCGGGAAAACCATCCGCCTCGGCATGGATCAGACGGTAATAAGGCGCGTCGAACAGACGCTCGCGCATGTCTAGCGCGCGGCGCAGGCGGGTTTCGAACCACGTGGCGTTTAAATCGGCATCCAGATCGCGGTCCAACACGCGGCACATGATCTTGGACTCGGGGTTTACTGCAACCAACGCGATGGGCGCGCGTTTTTCATCCTCTAACACGGCCAAAGCCCCCGCCGGGATTTTGCGGGTGCGGCGATCGGTGACGATATCATTGGCATAGACCCAGGGGAACCCGTGGCGCAGGCCGCGCGCATTGGCTTTGGGTTTCAGGCGGATACGGGGGCGGTCGGCGGATTGGGTCATGCCGCTCCTCTTAGTGGCTCCGGCGCGCGGGGAAAAGCCCTAGCGGTCGCGGGAACGCCAGCCGCCGCGGCGTTTGGGTTTTTGTGCTGCCTGTAGTCCCTCGGTCAGCACCTGCGTCATCGGGTGATCCGCCTGCGCCGCGTAGATCGAGTGCAGATCGGTCAGCGCCTGCGTCTGGTCGCGATCCGCAGGCAGGCTAAGCGCCCAATCCAAGAAGATACTGCGGCATTCGGGCAAGGTGATGCCCTCAATATTATATGCCTCGCGGATCAGGCCCTTGTGGTCATTGGGGTCGTCACTGCGCGCCATGGGTATCCTCCGAAATCACGCGGCCGATGATCCCGGCGGCGGTGTCGTAACTGTCCTGCAACGCGGCCTGAAGCTGGTCGACCTTTTCAAACCCGGTAGCCCGGCACAGGAAAGCGGTGCCGCCCTCGCCGATCTTGTCGGCCTCGATCACCTTGCCCGACAGCAGCCGGGCCGCGCATTGTACCGACCAGCATAGATCATAGCAGTCCTTCAGCGTTTGCGCCTGCGCGACATTCAGCAAGCCAGCAGCGACCGCGCCGTCCATCCCCGTGTGTACATCACGTTGAGGTAGACCGGACAGCAACGCGCCTGTCTCGGCCATCAGTTCGATATCCATCATCCGACCCGAGCCGTTCTTGGCATCCCAGATACCGGCCGGAGATTTGGCGGCGGCAAGTCTCGTGCGCATCTCGGCCACCTCGCGTAGCACCTTCGCGGTATCTCGGGGACGGGTCAGAAATTCGGCGCGGAAGGTTTCGATATCCTGCGCCAGATCAGCATTTCCAACCACAACGCGGGCGCGGGTCAGGGCCAAGTGTTCCCAGACCCATGCTTCATTCTGCTGGTAGTTAGTGAAACTGGCCCAACTGGTTGCCACCGGCCCCTGATTTCCCGAAGGGCGCAGACGCATGTCGACCTCATAGAGCCGCCCCTGCGACATGGGCGCAGACAAGGCCGTGATCAGCGCCTGCGTGAAGCGCGCGTAATAGGTTCGTGTCGCCAGCGGGCGCGGACCGTCGGACATGTCCTGATCCAGCGGGTCATAGATCACGATCATATCCAGATCGGATTGCGAATTGATCCGCCCCGCCCCGATCGAGCCCATGCCCAGCACCGCCGCCCCGCGTCCCGGCGCCGGCCCGTGTTTGCGGGCGAATTGCCCGGCCACATGCGGCAAAAGCGCGGCAATCACGGCGCTAGCCAGATCGGCATAGTGCTGCCCGGCCTGCGCCCCGTCGATCAGCCCGCGCAGGTGGTGAACACCAATGCGGAAATGCCATTCCTTGCACCAGCGGCGGGCGAAATCCAGCTGTGTCTCGTAATCCGCCTCTTGCGCCAGCGCCTGCTCCAGATCGGCCTGCAAGGCCGCCTGCCCCGGCCAGTCGTCAAAGAAGCTGCCGCCGATCACCGCGTCAAAAACCGAGGCATTGCGCGAAAGGTGCCCCGCCAGCGCGTGAGATGTCCCTACGATATCGACCAGTAGATCGATCAGATGTGGGTTGGCCTCGAACAGGGAAAACAGTTGCACCCCCGCAGGCAGGCCCGACAGGAACCCGTCGAGCGCCAGCAGCGCTTCATCCGGTTTCGCGGTCTTGGCCAAACGCGCCAGCAATTCGGGTTTCAGCCGTTCGAATATCCGCGCGCCCCGTTGCGATCGCAGCGCCGGATAGGTCGGCCAGCGCGCCATGACGCCTTCGTCAAACGCGACTTCGGGGGTTGGCGCGGGGGCTGCGGCTCCGGGGGCGAAGAAGCCCTCGGTCAACTCATCCACCTCGGTCAGGCGGCGGGTCAGGTCATCGGTCAACTCGGCGCTGTCGATTCCCATCAGGCAGGCGACGCGCTCGATACCTTCCGCAGATTGCGGCACTTTGTGGGTCTGCGCGTCGTGGATCATCTGGATGCGGTGTTCGACGTCGCGATGAGCGCGGTAATGGTCGGTCAGCTTGTCGGCGACCTCTGGCGGCACCCAGCTTTTTTCGGCCAGCGCGGCCAGCCCCGGCACCGTGCCGCGGACGCGCAGGTCTGGGTCACGCCCTCCTGCGATCAACTGGCGGGTCTGGGTAAAGAATTCGATCTCGCGGATGCCACCTTGCCCCAGTTTCATATCATGGCCCGGAATGGTCAGAGCGCCCCCGGTGCCCTTGTTCTCGCGGATGCGCAAGCGCATGTCGTGGGCGTCCTGAATCGCGGCAAAATCCAGATGCCGCCGCCAGACAAAGGGGCGCAACGTATCCAGAAATCGCTGCCCTGCTGCGATGTCCCCTGCACAGGGGCGCGCTTTGATATAGGCGGCACGCTCCCAAGTGCGGCCCAGACTTTCGTAATACCGCTCGGCGGCCTCGGCGGCCATACATACGGGCGTCACCCCCGGATCCGGGCGCAGGCGCAGATCAGTGCGGAACACATAGCCATCGGCGGTTTTGTCGCTGAGCGTGGCGCAGAAGTTCCGCGTGGCACGCACCATGCCATGCCGGGCCTCATAGAAATCATCCGGGTCAAACCGGGTCTCATCGAACAGCACGATCAGGTCGATATCCGAGCTGTAGTTCAGCTCATGCGCGCCCATCTTGCCCATGGCCAGAATGATCATCCCGGCGGCGGTCTCAACGTCGTCCTCGACCATACCGGGCAGTTTACCGCGCCGGATCAGCGCCGCGATCTCGGCCTTGGCGGCCACATCAGCCGCCAGCGCGCCGAAATCCGTCAGCGCAGCGGTGACTTTTTCTAGCGGCCATGCCCCTGCTACATCGGCCAGCGCGGTCAGCAGCGCCATCCGCCGCTTGCCTTGCCGTAAACCGGGCTTCAGTTGATCCGGTGGCAGTGCGCGCGCGGCGGACATTACCTCGGCCAAGGCTTGATCGGGATTGTGCAACGCCTGCGCCAGCCAGTCTTTTTCCCGATCAATCAACCCTTTGAGGTACGGGCTTGAGCCTGCAACGCCAGCAATCAATTCGCCCTGCTGCGGCGTAGCATCGGGGACCGCTGCGCGCGCCTCATCGCCCAAAGCCGGATCGAACGGGCGCGGCATTCGGTGAATTATCAGAGCGTCGGTCATGCGGCCTCCTGCATTACAATGATCAGAGATGGCCTGATTTCAAAGGCTTGCACAAGTGGAAACTAGCCTTGTGCGACATCAGCTCCGACTAGATGTAAAACATTTTTACATTTCCCCCTTGCAACCTGTTATGCAGCTCCCATCTATTCAATGTGAAAGCGATTTACATAAACCCGGAGACACCACATGACCGCACTATCCGACCCCGCCGTCCCTTCGAATCCGGGATGGTTGCACCGTATCGAGGCCTGGCTGGACGACAAAGGCAAAGGCGCCTGGATCGCCGCAATGGTGCTTGGTTTCATCTTCTTCTGGCCCGTGGGCCTTGCCCTTTTGGCCTATATGATCTGGAGCAAACGCATGTTCAGCAAATCCTGCAGCCGTCGCAAATCCTGGAACAGCCACATGAGCGCCATGAAACCTTCGGGCAACAGCGCGTTCGACGCCTACAAGTCCGACACTCTGGCGCGACTGGAACGTGAACAGAAAGAATTTGAAGCCTTCCTGCGCCGTTTGCGCGAAGCCAAGGACAAGGCCGAGTTCGACCAGTTCATGGATGAACGCGCCCGCGAAAACCGCGACGACGCCGAAACCGGCGCGACGGCCTGATCCGACCTTGCCCTGCCCCGGATTTCGGGACAGGGTGATCCTATTCAACGACGCGGATATCCCTATATGACCCATCTACCCGATCCCGATCGCCAGCCGGAATTCTATCAATCGGTGGCGACTAAACGCTTTGTTGCCTGGCTGTTCGATATCGCGCTGATTTCGCTGCTGTGTATCGTGCCGGTCTTCCTGACCCTTGGCGCGGGGCTGTTTTTCCTGCCGCTGATCTACGGCGTCATCAGCTTTGTTTACCGCGTGGTCACGATCACCAACGGGTCGGCCACGCTGGGCATGCGCTTTATGGGGATCGAGCTGCGCGACGCATTCGGCGCAAGGATGGATCTGGGCAAAGCGGTGGCCCACACAGCGGGGTATTTCGTTAGCATGGCATTCTTTGTCGTGCAGATCGTTTCGGTCATCATGATGCTGACCAGCGCACGCTGTCAGAGCTTGACGGATTCGTTCCTTGGAACGGTGATGATTAACCAGCGCGCATAAGACAAACAGGGTCGCGTGAATCACTTGGCGGTTCCGGGATCGGTTGTTATCATCCGATCCAGGAAACACGGAACGTTCATGCGACACACGCTGCCCATTGCGCCACAATTCTATGTGACGGCCCCACAGCCTTGCCCTTATCTTGAGGGCAAGATGGAGCGGAAACTGTTCACCGCCCTGCAAGGCGAAGGCGCAGACCAGTTGAACAACTCCCTTTCACAACAAGGGTTTCGGCGGTCTCAGAACGTGCTCTACCGTCCCTCTTGCGCCGATTGCGCGGCCTGTTTGTCGGCACGGATCGACGTGTCGGCCTTCAAACCCCGCAAAAACCAGAAACGCGCAGCCAAGCGCAACGCCTATTTGCAGCGCAAGGCGAACTCGCCCTGGGCCACAGATGAGCAGTATGAGCTGTTCCGCCGTTATCTGGACACCCGCCATTCCGATGGTGGCATGGCCGATATGGACGTGTTCGAATTCGCCGCGATGATCGAGGAAACGCCGATCCGGTCGCGCGTCGTAGAATACGCTGACCCAAACTCGCATGAGCTGATCGCTGTCAGCCTGACCGATGTACTCGATGACGGGCTGAGCATGGTCTATTCCTTCTACGACCCACATCAGCCGCAGAATTCCCTCGGGACATATATGATCCTCGACCATATCGACATCGCACGCGAAGCTGGATTGCCCTATGTCTATCTGGGCTATTGGGTGCCGGGCAGCCCCAAGATGGGCTACAAGGCCCGTTTCTCGGGGTTGGAGGTCTATATTCGGGGCGAATGGACACGCGTCAGTGATCCCTCCGATCTTGCAGCTGCAGGACATCATCCGCTGTCCACCGCTCCGATTGCCGAGCAGGTCGCCAATATCCAACTGCCCGATCGTCACCCCACCAAAGGCTGATCCCCCATGCGGCAAAGCGTGCACGCGGTCACACTGGTCGTGCCCGGCTATGATGAGGCGATTGCTTTCTATACCCAAACCCTGTCCTTTTCGCTTTTGCAGGATATCGACCTGGGCGGAGGCAAGCGATGGGTACGTGTCGCCCCTGCGGGATCCGAGCAGGGCTCGCTTTTACTGGCGCAGGCCGACGGGCCGGAACAAGCGGCGGCGATTGGCAACCAGACCGGCGGCCGGGTTGGTTTTTTCCTGCAAACCGATGATTTTCAACGCGACTACACCGCCATGAAAGCGGCCGGCGTGACGTTCGAGGAAACCCCGCGTCATGAACCTTATGGAACCGTCGCGGTCTGGCGTGACCCGTTTGGAAATCGCTGGGATTTGATTGAGTTCAGCTAGGGCGTTGTCCGGTATTTCGACTGCCTCAGGGCAGATCAGACAGAAAAGATGAAGAATTATTAATCATCTAAATGGCGACTTCCCTACGCCCAGCGATTGAATCCTTACCCTACGTCACCAAGTAATCCTGACCCTCAGCCGTTCGACCCCGTTTAGATCCGCACGGCTGGGCTTCAATGACATAGCCCGTGATGCAACAGGTTCCCGACCTGCGGGTTTGGCTTTGGTAAAGGGAGACGGACAATGACTCATGCTATTCGACGGCTGCTTGCGGCCAACCTGACAACGCAAATCCTGATGGCCCTTGTACTTGGCTCAGCCCTTGGACTGGCCCTGAACTATTGGCAAATCCCGTTCCTTCAGGAGCATATGGTCAACGGCCTGTTCACCATGGTTGGTCAGATGTTCCTGAACGGGCTGCAAATGCTGGTCGTGCCGCTAGTGGTGTTTTCCTTGCTGTGCGGCGTGGTTGGGATTGGTGATCTCAAGGTGTTGGGGCGCGTAGGCGGGCTGACCTTTGTCACCTATCTGGCGACTACGGCGCTGGCGGTGATGACGGCGCTGGTGTTCGCCAACATCATCAATCCCGGCATGGGATTTGACAGCCTGCATATGGCCAGCGCGGATGTGTCCGTCGCAACGCAGGATACTGCGTGGCAGATACTGGCAAACATCATCCCCAAGAACCCGGTTCAGGCGCTGGCCAATGGCGAAATGCTGCAAATCATCTTCTACGTGATCGTTGTCGGTATCGCCGTGCTGATGATCGGCAGCCGCGCCAAAACTTTTGTCGAGGGTTGCACCTTCATGAACGAACTGGCTATGAAAATCGTCGAGATCGTGATGGCCTTTGCCCCGATCGGTGTCTTTTGCCTGATCGCCAAGACCTTCGCGGTCGAAGGGTTCAGCCTGTTCGCCCCGGTCATCGGGTACCTGACGACCATCAGCCTCACGCTGGTCTTTCACCTCTGCGTGACGCTGATGGTGCTGCTTTATGTGTGCACTGGTCTCAGCCCGCGCGCGTTTCTGCGCAAGATGCGCTCGGCGCAGGTATTTGCCTTCTCGACCTCAAGCTCAAACGCGACGATCCCGGCCTCGATGCAATGCGTGACGCAGCGCATTGGTGTGGACCGCTCGGTTGCCTCATTCGGCATCCCGTTGGGCGCGACGATCAACATGGACGGCACCGCGATCATGCATGGGGTGGCAACCGTGTTCCTGGCCAATGCCTATGGGATTGATCTGGGGCTGGGTGGCTATATGACCATCATCTCGATCTCCGTTCTGGCATCAATCGGAACGGCGGGCGTACCTGGCGTGGGGATTGTGATGCTGGCAATGGTTCTGAACCAGCTGGGTATGCCACTGGACGGGATCGCCATCATCCTTGCCGTTGACCGGATCATCGACATGATGCGGACGGTGGTGAACATCACCGGCGACGCGGTTGTCACCACCATCGTCGCGCAGCGTGTCGGCAAGCTGGACAGGGCGGTATTCAATGACCTCGACGCTGGGACCCTGACCCCCGCCACGCTGGATATTGACCACGAGGCCGAAGCTGTTTTTGCGGAACTGACGCATCCCAAAGCCGAAGCTTGAACAAAAAAGACCGGAGGCCACAGGGCCTCCGGTCTGTCATGCGTCTGTCGGTCCGATCAGTTCGGGATCAGATCCGGCACGATGGTCACGATGGATGGGAAGAACCACAAGATCCCGATACCCACCACCTGGATCAGCACGAAGGGCACGATCCCGCGATAGATATGGCCCGTCGTAACTTCTTTCGGAGCAACACCGCGCAAGTAGAACAGCGCGAACCCGAAAGGTGGCGTCAGGAACGAAGTTTGCAGGTTCACCGCCACCATGATCGTCACCCATTTCGGATCGAACGACCCGCCATAGATCACCGGACCCACAATGGGGATCACGATGTAGATGATCTCGAGGAAGTCCAGCACGAAGCCCAGAATGAACAGCACCAGCATCACGATCAGGAAGACCGTAAACTCGTTGTCAAAACTACGCAGGAACTGCTGGATATAGTGTTCCCCCCCGAACGAGATCACCACAAGGTTCAGCAACTGCGAGCCGATCAGGATGGTAAAGACCATCGAGGTCACCTTGGCCGTCTCGCGCACCACGGGCGTCAGAACCCCGCTGGTGAACAAGACCCAGCAACCAAACAGCAAGCCGAACAGGGCAAACAAGTAGGCGCCATAGGCCACGATGAAGGCAATCCAGGTCTCGACGCTGACATCGCTCTGGTTAATGCGCAGATCGAAGTTCACACCCATCAGCAAGGCCACGATCACGGCCAAAGTCGCCCAGATGATCACCTTGGCCGAGCGGCCCTGATCCTGCAGCTTGCGGTAAGCGGCCAGCATGATCGCCCCGCCTGCCCCCAGCGCCGCAGCGGGCGTCGGGTTAGTCACACCACCCAGGATCGAGCCCAGAACCGCGATGATCAGAACCAGCGGCGGGAAGACCACACGGATCAGATCATTGGTCGCACAGCGCGCGGCGGCCTCTTTGCAGCCATAGATGGCCAGCGCAAACGGCACCGCCAGCAGCACAAAGGTCGCACCCGAGGACGTGGTCGGAGCGATGAACAACACATCGACCAACAGCATCAGCAACAGGCCGATGGCCCCTACAATCAGCGGCTGCGTCGGCTTGGACGGCGCGATGCCGCGACCCATGACCAGCGTCAGACCCAGCAGCACGACCATGACGGCCACACCGGTTCCGATCGGCGCAGCCGAAGCGATCTTGGCTTGTTGCGCAGCGGCCAGTTCCTCTTCGCTCAGGCGGGTCGACTCGGCGGCCCCGCCTGCGGCGTCGATGGCCTCTTGCTCGGCTACGGCCTGATCCCAGGCCAGCTGCCCATGCAGGTCGATCATCGAGGCTTTGCATTCCTCGGACACGTTTGTGCGCAGCGATGCGCCCTCACCGATATCCGAGAAAGCCGAGACGCTGATATTCTGGCTTCCGACAACACCAGCACTGCTCAGAACCATCATTCCCACGATCAGCGCAACCGGTGCACCCAGCAACCAGGTCAGACCTTCGGCACGGGTGATCGGCTCACCACTACCGCCTGACATTTCAACGGCCGGGGCCTTTTCCGGATTCAGCAGCGCATAGCCAAAGGCATAAAGCGCATACAGCAGCGCCAGCATGATCCCCGGCAGCAAGGCAGCCTGAAACAATGTCCCAACCGAGACCACAGCGGGCTCACCCAGATAGGTCAGCGCGTCTGTACAACCCGCATCCTGCGCGCGGGTTTCCTGCGCGGTCGAATACAGGTCTCCTGCCAGTGTCCCCAGCAGAACGATCACGATCGAGGGCGGAATGATCTGTCCCAGCGTTCCCGAGGCCGCGATCACACCGGTCGCCAGTTCCGGCGAGTAGTTGTTGCGCAGCATGGTTGGCAGCGCCAGCAGGCCCATCGTCACCACGGTCGCACCCACGATCCCGGTCGAGGCCGCAAGAAACGCCCCCACAACCACAATCGACACAGCCAGACCACCGGGCAGCGGGCCAAAGACACGCGCCATCGTGGTCAGCAGATCGTTTGCGATCTTCGAGCGTTCCAGCGTGATACCCATCAGGACGAACATCAGAACGGCCAGCAGGGTTTCAATCGACTGACCGGCCAGCACGCGTTCGTTCATACGGTTCACGATGAATGACACATTGCGGTCCAGCGCGGTTTCCCAGCCCTGCACAAAGACCGGTTCGGCGATCCTTGGTAAGTCTGGGAAGCGGAACACCGATACCGTTTCTGGTTTGACCCCCGAATTGACGAGGTCCCGGTACGCTTGGGAGCCGGTATCAATTGCCTGGTGGATCAGCAGCCCCGCACTGTCCAACGCAGCGATGATCCCGAAGGAAATGATCCCTGCCCCGCCGATAGCAAATGCCACCGGAAAACCGGATAGGATGCCTCCGAAAAGGCAGAAGAATACGATAATGAGGCCTATCTCGACGCCATCAAGTCCGAATAGCATAGTCTTGGTCTCCGTCCTTAATGCGTGCCTTCGAAGGCTTCTTCACCCTCACCAAGGCTGTCCTTGTCGAGGTATTTTCCGGTGCTCTCGGACCCTTCCGAGTATTCCAGGAACGAGCGGTAGAGGAATGCGATGGCGTGCAGGAACACCATGGCCGCAAATGCTACCAGCAGGATCTTGAACAGGAAGTAGGCGTTGAACCCGTTGGGGCTGAAGCCGATGGTTTCCACGTTCCAGCGCAGCGCGCGGGATTTGGCGACCAGACGGTCCAACGTATCACTGGCCGAGGGTTTCGGCACGATCAGGTGTCGCCACATGAAGTACCAGCCATACATCCAGGTCAGCACGGCCATGGGCATCATGAATAGAACCGCACCGCACATATCGACCACACGCTTGGCCCGATGGCTGATGCCTGCGTAGATCAGGTCAACGCGTACATGCCCGCCCTGAACGAAAGTGTAGGTGCAGCACAGGCAGACAACCATGGCGTTATAAAGTTTAAGTTCTTCCGCGAACCAACTGATATCTTGCGTAAACGGGATACCCAGGCCAAAGGACATATCGGGCCGGGTAAAGACCCGCTGCATGAACACGATGACGATCTGCTGGATCACCATCAGCAAGCCGGCCCAGGCAAAAAAGCGGCCGGTTGTGTTCGCAAAGCCCTCAAGGACCCGCACCATTCCCCACATGAAATTGCGGTAATACAGGCCAACTGCGGTCAGAACCAAAAAGAAGGTAAAGACCACAAAGTAGAACTCGACCGAACCGCCGTAATAGACAAAGCGCATGATCGACGCCTTGTCCGACCAGTCCAGCCAGAGCTGCGGATGCGTGATGGCGTATCCGAAATTATAGAAAGCTTCGGCAATGTTCTGAATGAGCCATAGCAGCCCATTCCACAGGGCGCCGAAGAACGAGATACCGTTATCGTCCTGCATGTTGTCCCCAGGTCGCGTCAGTTGCACGAGGTGTTATCGCGGGCATGTCCAAGCCCGGCGCGTGCAACGGGAAAGGTTTCCCCGCACAGGGCGGGGAAACCATTTGGTCGTGAGTAGGTTGCTTAGCCGCGAACGCGGTCGCGCTGCGTGGTGTAGGCACCCGAGGACAGGTTCTGCCACGCCGAAGATGCTGCCATCGACGACATTGCGCTGTCGTGGATTTTCTTGAACAGCTCGTCGCCCATGTTTTCGTCCAGAACTTCCTGGCTGGCCTGACCGAAGGCATCCCAGACGCTGTCGGGGAATTCCAGAACCTTCACGCCGCCCGATTGCAGACGCTGCAGCGCCGCACCGTTATTGGCCAGGAATTGCGCCAGGTTCCACTGGTGCGCTTCGCCAGCTGCGATCTCGATGATCTTCTGCTGTGCCGGTGTCAGTTCGTCGAACACGTCGCGGTTCGTTGCCAGCGACAGACCTGCGCCCGGCTCGTGGAAGCCCGCGGTGTAGTAGGTCTTGGTGATTTCCTGGAAACCGGCTTTTTCATCCGCCCAGGGGCCAATCCACTCGGTGCCGTCAATCGCACCCGAGGACAGCGCCTGATACACTTCCGAGCCCGGAATGTTCTGAACCGATGCGCCCAGCTTGCCCAGCGCCTGACCACCCAGACCCGGCATACGGAACTTCAGACCTTGGAAATCCTCGGGGCCGTTGATCTCTTTCGAGTACCAGCCACCTGCCTGCGCACCGGTGTTACCCGCCAGGAAGGATTTCAGGCCGAAGATCGAACCCAGCTCGTCATGCAGCTCCATGCCGCCATCATGGTAGTACCAGTTCACAAGTTCCTGCGCGGTCATGCCGAAGGGCACGGCAGTGAAGAACGCATAGCCCGGATGCTGACCTACAAAGTAATAGTCGGCAGCGTGATACATGTCGGCCTGACCGGACGACACCGCGTCAAACACTTCGAAGGCACCAACCAGTTCGCCAGCGGCCTTGATTTCGACATTCAGGCTGCCGTCGGACATAGTGTTGATGCTGTCGGCACAACGTTGAGCGCTGTCGAACACGCCCGCCAGACCGCGACCCCACGAGGTCACCATGGTCAGGGTGCGTTTGCCCTGTGCATAAGCCGGAGCTGCCAGCGTGGTGGCGGCAGCGGCCGAGCCGCCCAGTGCAGATGTTTTTAGAAATGAACGACGATCCATATGAGTGTTCCTCCCCTACATAGTCCAATCCCCCGAACTTTGCGGGGGCAGTCGTTTTCAGTGCGGCCAGCCTAATGACGGGAATTTGAATGTGAATACCTACTACTACGTAGGATTGCCGGTTTTTGAGGTGGGTGCGGGACAAAACCGGTAAATCTGGGGCCCATTTTCCGGCGAAACGGGCGACGTCACGATCGCAGACCCAAAGATTTTGCATTTTGACGCCTGCTTGCGTAACGATTCGACCATGAGGGGAATCCGCAATCTGATCTCGCTGACCTATGGCCAGAAACTGTCGCTTGTGGCGGCCATTCCTCTGTTGGTGGCCGTGGCAGCGATTGCATTCTTCGTCACCTACGAGGCCCGCGCTACCGCCGAGCGTGAAATTCAGGCGCTGGAACGTCGCCTGATCGAAGCCAAGAAAGAAGAGCTGCGCAACTACGTCACGCAGGCCCGCAACGGGTTCGCCTATATCTACGGCCGCGCCTCGACCGACGACAATGTGGCTCAGAATCTGGTCACGCAGATTCTGTCGGCCATGATCTACGGCAAGGATGGGTTCTTCTTTGTCTATGATTACGACGGCAACAATCTGGTCAGCCCGCGTCAGACCCAGTTCATCAACCGCAACTGGGAAGGTCTGACCGATAGCGACGGCACCCCGATTGTGGACGAGTTCATCCGCCTCGCCCGGCAGGGGGCTGGTTGGCACAGTTTCATGTGGCAAAAACCGTCGACCGGGGAAGAGGCGCAGATGATCGCCTATGTGGTTGGTCTTCAGGATTGGCGATGGGCCGTGGGCACAGGGGTCTTCATCGACGATATCGTCGCCACCGTCGCCAATGCCCGCGCCGAGGTCGAAGCCCGCGTGCAGCGCACCTTTGCCTATATCGGGGGTATCGTTCTGGCCGCCGTTCTGATCGTGTTTGCCTCGGGCATGTTACTGAATTTCCGCGAACGCAGGCTGGCAGATGCCAAGCTGAAAGAACTGACCCAACGCGTGTTTGACGCGCAAGAGGAAGAGCGCGGACGGGTGGCCCGTGAGCTCCATGACGGGATCAGCCAGATCCTGGTCGGTGTGCGCTATGCGCTGGACAATGCCCGCCGCCGGCTGACGCGCGGCGATGACGCAGGCGCGCGCGATCCGCTGGACAAAGGGATCGACCATCTGGGCACCGCGATTACCGAGGTCCGCCGCATCAGCCGTGACCTGCGCCCCGGCGTGCTGGACGATCTGGGTTTGGGCCCTGCCCTTAAGGCACTAACCGATGATTTCCGCGAGCGTACGGGGATCGAGACCGAGTTCTCGACCGTCGTGTTTCGCAACCGTCTGGATCAGGACAGCAAGATCGCACTCTACCGTATCGCGCAGGAGGCGCTGACCAATATCGAGCGCCATTCCGGCGCAACCAGCGTCACCATCGACCTGCGCGGCCACAAAAAGGGCGCGACCATGCGGATCACCGACAATGGCCGCGGTTTGCGCAGCGCACCCAGCGATGGCAGTGCCGGGATCGGGCTGCGCAACATGCAGGAACGGATCGAACAACTTGACGGATCGCTGCGCATTCTGTCATCACGCGGCCCACGCAGCGGAACGGTGATCGAGGTCAGCCTGCCTCTCAGCCACTTGCTGCCGCCGCAGGAAGACGCAACCCCAAACCGAAAGGCCGGAACATGAGCGACACCACGATCCGGGTTCTGATCGTCGATGACCATCCAATGGTTGCCGAGGGGATCCAGTCGATATTGGAAAGCTATGACGAGATCGAGGTGGTCGGCACTCTGGGTAGCGGGCAGGATGCGGTCGATCAGGTGGCTGGGTTGCAGCCGGATGTCATTCTGATGGACCTCAATATGCCCGGCCTCGGAGGCCTCAGCGCGACTGAGATTATTCTCGAACGCCTGCCAGAAACGCGCATCCTGATCCTGTCGATGCATGATAGCCCGGAATATATCTCGACGGCGCTCAGCCACGGGGCCAAAGGCTATGTCCTCAAAGATGTCCCCACGGATGAAATCAAGCAGGCCATCGACGCTGTCATGCGTGGCGAGCAATATCTATGCACCGGTGCCAGCGGCTCTCTTGAGCCCAAGGGCGACAACACGCGTGAGGCCCTGACCGGGCGCGAACAAACGATCCTGCTGGAACTCGCACAGGGCAAGTCCAACAAAGAGGTCGCTCAGACACTGGACATCTCGGTCCGTACGGTCGAGACACATCGCAAGAACATCAAACGCAAGCTGGGGATATCCTCGACCGCCGGTCTGACCCGCTATGCGCTGGAACACGGCGTCTTGCAGGGCACCAGCCCAGGGTTCTGACCGCAGCGCGGCACGCGCTGCCCGGCCCAACCGGCGAAGATACGCCGCAGGCGCATCGACTACGGGCGGGAGCCCCGCCCGCTTCAGTCGAGCAAACGGTCCTGCCGCAGCCCTTCCCGATCTAGATGATGTTGCAGCACCCGCCCATAAAGCTGCCGGGTTCGTTCGACGCTGCCGCACATCCCCTCGGCCTCAACGAATGAAAAAATACCCACGTAGCGACGTTGCGTCCCGGTCACCGCTGCGACCCGATGCAACGCGTAACGGCCCTTGAATATCTGAAGATCGCCGGGTTGCAACTCCAATTGCCGGACCCGCGCCCTTTCCCCGCCAAGCACGGCTGAGACGGCTGGAAAATTCTCGTCCGTTGGGCTGCGCAGGTTCGGTACATATTCGAACGCGCCACCCCCCTCGCCGTTTTGGATGGCCAAAGTCACGGTGAAATTGTTGGTGTCGAAGTGCCAGGGAAAGCCCTGCCCCTCCTCCACCACATTGATGATCACATCCGCCAAAGGATCGTCATAGCGAAAGAAGCAGTCATCGGGCTCATCCAACGCTGCGCGAATAAACGGCAGGAAGTCTGCGCATTCGTAAATTCGTCGCAACGGCCCCGTTTTTGCGAAATTGTCCGCTGGCACAAAGGCGTTTGAGCGGTCAAAAAACTGCCGAACAGGGTGATTTCGATCCAGCGAGGGTTCATCACGGGTAAAATAGGCATTGGTTCGGCTGAATGAACGATGGGCGTGCTCGGCCACCGTATCGGCCTCTTGTCGCAATTGCGCGACTCCGTCGGAATGCACAAACCCTGGCAACACCGCGCAGCCATCCTGATCCAACTCACGCCTCAGATCGCTGATCAACCGCTCATATGCTCGAGAGCCCGGGCAATCTATCGGATACCGTCCAAGGTCAATAAGATCGTGCATGATATCCCGCCTCCATCGCCTATATGCTCGGGTCCACGTTGCCCCAGCATGTTGCCGCTATCATGCTCGTTTCGGACATCACTTTGACACTTTCCGACACGGTCAAATCACAGAGTCGCGTGGATTTCCCTCCAGGTTTTCCCGAAAATTCCCATCATGCGGCAATCTGCGCAATAAAATGTCGCAAAATTCACTGCCTGAGATAGAAAATTGGTGCGATTGCCTGTTGACGCCCCGTCGCGCCGCTCATAATGTCCCTGCACGCAAAAAAGGAGCCTCTGGCGATGAAAGCGCTAGTCGTAATCGTAGGAAACACGCGCATGGGCCGGTGACGGTAAACCATAATTCAACCCATGCGCCTCCGAAAATCTCGGGGGCTTTTTTTTGGCAACACGCAAGACACATGTCGCGAACGGAGCAAAGCAGATGACACGTGAGATGACCGGCGCAAAGATGGTGGTTCAGGCCCTCAAGGATCAGGGCGTGGACACGGTATTCGGATACCCCGGCGGCGCCGTGCTACCGATCTATGATGAGATTTTTCTGCAAAACGACATTCGCCACATTCTGGTGCGTCACGAACAAGGGGCTGTGCACGCCGCCGAAGGGTACGCGCGCTCGACCGGCAAGCCCGGCGTTGCGCTTGTAACCTCAGGCCCCGGTGCCACCAATGCAGTAACCGGCCTGACCGATGCGTTGCTGGATTCGATCCCGATCGTGGTTCTAACCGGTCAGGTCCCGACCTTCATGATCGGCTCGGACGCGTTTCAAGAGGCTGACACCGTTGGCATCACCCGCCCCTGCACCAAGCACAACTGGCTGGTGAAGGATACGGATTCGCTTTCTGAGACCATGCACGAGGCTTTCCACGTCGCCACCTCTGGCCGCCCTGGTCCTGTGCTGATCGACATTCCTAAGGACGTGCAGTTCGCCTCGGGTGACTATACCGGCCCGAAACCTTCGACCTCACATTACCAGCCAGTTTTGAAAGGCGATCTCGAAGAGATCACCGAACTGGTTGCCGCGATTGAGACGGCGAAAAAACCTGTCTTCTACACGGGTGGTGGCGTGATCAACTCGGGCCCCGCGGCCAGCCAGTTGCTGCGCGAGCTGGTGGATGCAACCGGCTTTCCGATTACCTCGACCCTGATGGGACTGGGGGCCTATCCGGCGTCGGGCGAGAACTGGTTGGGCATGCTGGGAATGCATGGTCTCTATGAGGCCAATCTGGCGATGCATGACTGCGACCTGATGATCAACATCGGCGCACGTTTCGATGACCGGATCACCGGGCGCATTGATGCGTTCTCGCCGAACTCGAAAAAGGCGCATATCGACATTGATCCGTCGTCCATCAACAAGGTGATCCGCGTCGATATCCCGATTGTCGGGGACGTGGCACATGTGCTGGAAGATATCCTCAAGGTCTGGAAAGCACGTGGGCGTAAAACCGACGCAGCGGCGGTTAAACAATGGCAGTCGCAGATCGCGGATTGGCGCAAGGTCAACTGCCTGGCCTATACCAACAGCGAAAAGACGATCAAACCGCAATACGCGCTGCAACGTCTTGAAGAGCTAACCAAAAACCACGACCGCTATATCACCACCGAGGTCGGCCAGCACCAGATGTGGGCAGCACAATATCTTGGGTTCGAAGACCCCAACCGCTGGATGACATCCGGTGGTCTGGGCACCATGGGCTATGGCACTCCGGCCTCGATCGGTGTGCAGATGGCGCATCCCGACGCGCTTGTGATCAACGTCGCAGGTGAAGCCTCTTGGCTGATGAACATGCAGGAAATGGGCACCGCCGTTCAGTACCGCCTTCCGGTCAAACAGTTCATCCTGAACAACGAACGTCTGGGCATGGTGCGCCAGTGGCAGGAATTGCTGCATGGCGAGCGGTACTCGCATTCGTGGTCCGAGGCCCTGCCCGACTTCGTCAAACTCGCCGAGGCCTTCGGGGCCAAGGGCATCCTGTGTTCCGACCCTGCCGACCTGGATGACGCGATCATGGAGATGATCAACTATGACGGCCCTGTCATCTTTGACTGTCTGGTTGAAAAGCACGAAAACTGCTTCCCCATGATCCCGTCGGGCAAGGCCCATAACGAAATGCTGCTGGGCGAGGCCGAAACGCAGGGCGTGATCGACTCCAAAGGTTCGGTTTTGGTTTAACAAAATTCGTCGAATTTTGTCGGGCGCTTCAGTACCCGACCTTCGCAGGATGATGAAAGGGACTTAAATGTCTGCCCTACATATCAAACAAGGCTCCACCCGCCATTCGGCCTATAACCTAAGGCCCACATTCTCGGACGTGCAGGAACGGCACACGATTGCGGTTTTGGTCGAAAACGAACCGGGTGTTCTGGCTCGCGTGATCGGACTGTTCTCTGGCCGTGGATATAACATCGAAAGCCTCACCGTGGCCGAGGTCGATCACACCGGCCACCTGAGCCGCATTACCATCGTCACCACCGGCACGCCGCAGGTGATCGAGCAGATCAAGGCCCAGCTTGGTCGCATCGTATCGGTCCGGGATGTGCACGATCTGACGGTCGAGGGCTCATCGGTCGAGCGTGAGCTGGCCATCATCAAGGTCGTGGGCGAAGGCGACAAACGGGTCGAAGCTCTGCGTCTGGCCGACATCTTCCGCGCCAATGTAGTAGACAGCACCCTGAATTCGTTCATTTTCGAAATCACTGGGGCCCCGGACAAGATCGACGCCTTTGCCGACCTGATGCGCCCGCTGGGCCTGGTTGAAATCGCCCGTACCGGTGTCGCGGCCTTGCTGCGTGGTGACTGAATGAATTGCCCCGCCCATTGCATGTAGGCATCGGACGGGGCTAAACATTCACAAAACTGCAGACAATATGCAGTTATGTCTGTTTATTTTTTACATAACAGAAAATAATCGAATAAAAGATTATACAAATAAAAATAAAGCCTATTGCCTTTGTGGTTTAGCGCGTTAGCTTCGACACGTAACGTGGCGTTTCTATGCGCCTGTTGGGGTCCTAAGTACGATTTCAGAACATGCGCGACCGTTTGGTCAGACATGGTACGGTTTCACAAAAACACTTGAATACCGGGACAGAAATGACCAACGACACCCGCAACCCTGCTGACTTGCGCAGGATGTTCGGCGCAAACCTCAGGCAGCTCGCGCAGCAATACCCCTCTGTTTCCGAACTCTGCCGTCAGCTTGGCATCAACCGGACTCAATTCAACCGGTATTTGGGCGGACAGAGCTTTCCCCGCCCCGATGTTCTGGACCGCATTTGCCGGTTCTTCGATGTCGACGCCCGTATTCTGTTGCACCCTCTTGAGGCATTGGACAAGGCCCCTCTACACCCCGCCGCTTCGGCCCTGACCGAGTTTCTGGGCTCGGGGCCCACGACGTTGACCGAGACGCTGCTGCCCGCCGGATTCTATTCTGTGTCAGAGACGGATCTTGAAAACCCCTTCCCGTCCCGGCGCCGGCTGCTGCACGCCCGCCGCCTGCCCCAATGCACCCTGATTCGCAGCTTCGAGCCCCCCTCGGATGGCAAAGACAGTTCAGCCAAAGCGCGCGAAGTTCAGGGGATCGCCGCTTGTGCCGGTCATCAAATCTATATCCTGATGTCCTGCCGCGCCGCCCAGAACAGCCGCATCTACCTGATGACTCGCAATTCGGACTCGCAAGAAGAGTATTGGCGCGGCGTGGCAATCTGCCTGTCCAAGACGAATGCAAATGCGACCACCATGCGCAAACTCCAGCTGCGCCATCTGGGCACCAAACCGACCGAGGCATTGCCCGCCGCCCGCACCGCGCGCAGGTTGAAAAGCCGCTTTAGGTAAGTCCTTCGGCCTCTGTAATCTGACGGTAAAGATGCCAGCTTGCATGCCCCAATAGCGGCAATACTATCAGCAAGCCAAGAAACCAGGGGATCATGGCGACAAAGGTCAGAACGGCGATCAGCACCCCCCAACCCAACATGACCGGCAGGTTTGCACTGACATAGCTATAGCTTGCAATCATCGCCGTAACGAAATCCAGTTCGCGGTCCAGCAGCATCGGGATGGACAAGACGGTGATCATGTAAAGCACGGTCGCGAAAACTGCGCCCACCGCCGTGCCCACCGCCAACATGGTCAGCCCATTGGCCGTCAGATACACCTCGACTGAAGTGGATACGTTGGTCATGGTCGACAACCCCATGAACAAAGCAAAGATCATGTGACCCAGAAAGAACCAGAACAGGAACATGACCACGATGATTGCGCAGATCGACGGCAACTGACGCCGCCCCTGCTGCGCCACGACACCAAAGATCGCGCCATAATCCAAAGGCTCCCCCAGTTCCAACCGGTGAGAGACCTCATACAGCCCCACCGCCGCGAAGGGGCCCAACAACGGAAATCCGATCGCGGCCAGCACCAGCCAGTATGAGGTTTGAGTCTGTATTGTCACCCAGGCAATCGCCCAGCCGGCCAGCACATAGAACCCTGCAAACAGCAGCCCAAAAACCGGCGCGCGGCGAAAATCAGCCCAGGCACGGCGCAGGGATTCGCGCAGCATCTCACGGCTGACCGGTCCCATTTTCGGAACGCCAAAGGGTTTCTCCATCACATTCTCCTCCCCTCATCCTTCCTTCTATCAGGCCGGTCTTTTCTGCGGCCAACGCGTGGCCTCATGATACGCCGCCCCGATGGACAGAACCTGCCCATCGGCCCCTTTGGGTCCAAAAATCTGCATCCCCATCGGCAACCCCTCGGCCCCTAACCCGACGGGCACGGACAAGGCAGGCAGACCAATCAGACTGACAGGCACCATGACCTGCATCCAGCGATGATAGGTGTCCATCTTCACCCCTGCGATTTCCGTCGGGAACGGCGTGTCCAGCTCAAACGGCCAGACTTGCGCAGATGGCAGCACCAACATGTCATAATCAACGAACACCTCTGCGGCCTTGCGATACCAGTCCGAGCGAATGACGCTGGCGCGATGCACCTGCATCGCCGTCAAGGCCAAGCCCCGATCCAGCTCCCACTGCGCGGTGTCTTTCAGCTTTGAGCGGTGTTCAGTCAAAGGCCTCAACCCGGCGGCCACGCTCCAGGCGCGTAGCGTCACCCAACTATCCCACATCAATTCCGCTTCGAATGGCGGCGCAAGTGGTTCCACTTGCGCGCCCAGATCCGAAAACACCGCAAAGGCCTGCGCGCATTGATCCAAAATTCCGTCTTCAAACGGAAAGGCACCGCCCCAATCCGCCAACCAACCAATCCGCAGGCCGCGCATATCGGCGGGTCTGACCCGTGAAACCGGCGTGCAAGCCGCAGATAACGGCTGTCCCGCGTCCGGCCCTGAGATCACGTCCAGCAACACGCCCAAATCCTCTGGACTGCGCGCCATAGGCCCCAGAGTCGACAACTGATGCAAATACCCGTCCCCTTCGGGTTGGGACGGAACGCGTCCCCAGCTTGGTCGAAACCCATAAACATTGTTCCAGGCCGCTGGGTTGCGCAAGCTGCCCATCATGTCTGACCCATCCGCCAGCGCCAGCATCCCCGAAGCCAAGGCCACTGCGGCTCCGCCAGAGGAACCTCCGCAGCTACGCTCAGCATCATATGGGTTGCGCGTCGCCCCATAGACCGGGTTGAACGTGTGCGACCCCAAACCGAATTCCGGCGTATTGGTCTTGCCGATCAGAATGGCCCCCGCCGCCCGCAACCGTGCCGCGATCAGATCGTCAGCCTCCGGTACATGCCCTGCAAACAGCGGCGAGCCTTGGGTCGAGGCCATCCCGGCCACATTGACCAGATCCTTGACCGCCATCGGCAACCCATGCAGCGGGCCCCGTCGCGGACCTTCATCCATCGCCCGCGCCTCGGCCATCAATTCGGCCTCATCCCGCAGCGCCACGATGGCGTTCAATCGGCCATTGACAGCCCCGATCCGCTCCAGCGTCAACCGCATGACATCCGCAGCCGAGACCTGCCCCGATGCCATTGCGCCCAAAAGTTCAGTTGCGGTGATTTGGCTCAGTTCCATCCCGGTCCCATCGGCAGTCATATCGCGTCAATACGATCAGCCTAACGACCCCGCCGCACCATTTAAACCCACTGTTTAAATGTATCTTTTCCGGTCCACCGCCGCGCAAGGATCCCCTTCATCTGGCCCAAAATATCCCGGGGGAGTCGCGCGCACGCGCGGCGGGGGCAGAGCCCCCTGCCAGACTTATTCACCTTGCGCTTCGGACCGGGACTTGCCAGCCACATCCAGCGCCAAAGTCGCCGCCATGAACCCGTCCAGATCCCCATCCAACACGCCCTTTGTGTCCGAGGTCTCATGGTTGGTCCGCAAATCCTTCACCATTTGATACGGTTGCAACACGTAAGACCGGATCTGGTTGCCCCAACCCGCATCACCCTTGGCCTCATGCGCGGCGTTGATATCCGCGTTCCGGCGGTCCAGCTCTTGCTGGTAGAGGCGCGATTTCAGCGCCTTCATGGCGATGTCCCGGTTCTGGTGCTGCGATTTCTCGGAACTGGTCACAACGATTCCGGTCGGGATGTGCGTGATCCGCACCGCCGAGTCCGTGGTGTTCACGTGCTGACCACCCGCGCCGGATGACCGATAGGTATCAATCCGAATATCCGCAGGGTTTACCTCGATCTCGATATTGTCGTCGACCACCGGATAGACCCAGACCGAGCTAAAGGACGTGTGTCGCTTGGCCGCCGAGTCATAAGGCGAAATCCGAACCAGCCGGTGTACGCCGCTTTCCGACTTCAACCAGCCATACGCGTTGTGACCCGAAATCTTATAGGCTGCCGATTTGATCCCTGCCTCTTCGCCCGCGGTCTCGGATTGCAGCTCGACGGTGTAACCCTTCTTCTCAGCCCAACGCACATACATTCGCGCCAGCATTGAGGCCCAATCACAGCTTTCCGTCCCACCCGCGCCCGAGTTGATCTCAAGGAAGGTATCGTTGCTGTCGGCTTCGCCGTCCAGCAGGGCTTCTAGTTCTTTCTTGGCGGCCTTGGCCTGCAGCGCCTTGATCGCGCCCTCGGCGTCGGTAACAACCTCTTCGTCCTCTTCCATCTCGCCCAGTTCGATCAACTCGATATTGTCACTCAGATCGGTCTTGATGGTTTCATAGGTCTCAATCGCATCGACCAGCATCTGCCGCTCGCGCATCAGCTTCTGTGCATTCTCGGGATTATCCCACAAGTTCGGATCTTCAACACGCGCGTTGAATTCCTCAAGACGATGAGGTGCGGTCTCATAGTCCATGCGCTGCGCCAGCAGCTCCAGCGACTTTTCGATTTCCGCCACGATATTCTGGGTTTCGGCGCGCATGGTCAGGTCCCAACTTGCTCAATCAGGCTTGCGTGATAGCAAGAGGTTGGGGCCACCACAAGACAGCGGAGGCCGCAAACCAATCAGGTGTCAGTAAAGACCGCCAGTTGCCACATCGCCCTGGCTGGCGTTGGGTCCGACGGTGACGGTGTTCCCGGTCGAGGTTGTCACCTGACGACCCGAGCTGGCCTCTTCAAACAAAGGCAGATCCGATCCCATCGCAAATCCACCGTCATAGACACGGTCGATAAACCCATCGACACCATCGCGGAAATACTCTGCCACCACATAGTCACCGGTCGCCTCCGGTGGCAGGCGCGCGCCGCTGAACCGGTCAATCTTGATGAAATGACCACCCTCTGGAACCTCGAAAGGACCGCCGCCATATTTCTCGGTCGCGGTTTCCATAAAGCTTTGGAAGACTGGGCCGCACATGGTGCCGCCATAGGCTCCCCGCCCCATGGGACGCGGGCGGTCGTAACCGATATAGCAGCCCGCCACGATGTTCGAGGTAAAGCCGATAAACCACGCATCCTTCGAATCGTTGGTGGTGCCGGTCTTGCCGGCGGTCGGCACAGGCAGGTTCACAAAAGACGACGCCGTACCACGATCCACCACGCCCTTCATCATCGAGGTCAGCTGATAGGCGGTGATCGCATCCATGACCTGCCAACGGTCGGTGACGATGGTCGGCGACTCGTCAGGCTCCAACCAGGCCGAGTTGCAGTCCAGACATTCCCGGTCGTCGTGCCGGTAGATCGTCTTGCCGAACCGGTCCTGAATGCGGTCAACCAGAGTGGGTTCGACCCGCTCGCCGCCATTGGCAAACATCGCATAGGCTGCGACCATCTTATAGAGCGTCGTCTCTTCGGACCCCAATGAGTTCGCAAGGAATGCCCCCATGCGGTCATAGACTCCGAACCGTTCGGCATAGCCCGCGACCACCGGCATCGTGACTTCTTGTGCCAGACGAATGGTCATCAGGTTCCGCGACTGTTCAATCCCGGTCCGCAAGGGCGTCGGACCGTAGAATTTGTTCGACGAGTTCTTGGGCCGCCACAGACCTTGCGGCGTGTTCACCTCAATTGGGGCATCCACAACGATGGTGGCAGGGCTATAGCCACTGTCCAGCGCCGCGGCATAGACGAAGGGTTTAAAGCTCGATCCCGGCTGGCGCTGTGCCTGCGTGGCGCGGTTGAACACCGAATCCTGATACGAGAACCCGCCCTGCATTGCCAGAACACGGCCCGAGTTTACGTCCATCGCAACAAAGCCACCCTGCACTTCGGGCACCTGACGGGCAGACCACTGGCCCTCTTCCCCGGCCATTACCAGAATGACGTCGCCGCGTTTGAAGTTGTCAAAGAAGTTGCCCTGCATCCACTGGATGTCCGAACGTGGAACGATGCCGTCAGCCGGGCCGTCCTCGATACCCACGGTCAGGGACTGATCGGCTACGTTCAGCACAACGGCCGGAAACCATTGCGTCGGCAGTTGCACGTCGCGGGGGATTTCCATGATCGCCAGCGCCTCGCGCCATTGCGCTTCGTCTGCCAGGGCATCTTCGGCAATCACCTCACCCGTACCGCGCCATTTCCCACGTGATCGGTCGTATTTCTGCAGCGCCGTGCGCAGGGCCTTGGCGGCCTCGACTTGCATTTCCTCATCCACCGAGGCGCGGACGGTGAAGCCACCGGTAAAGAACTCACCTTCACCGAAATCCTCGCTCAGCTGACGACGGATTTCGTCGGTGAAATAGTCACGCGGCGGCAATGCGGTACGGAAGCTTTCGAAATCGCCGTTTTGGACCGATCGCAGCGGTTGCGCCACCTCGGCCTCATAGGTGGCCAAGTCGAGGTATCCGTTCTGATTCATCTCGCGCAGCACATAGTTGCGTCGCGCCAGCAGGCGCTCTTTCTCGCGCACCGGGTGGTAGTCTGAAGGCGCCTTGGGCATCGCCGCCAAGGTCGCCGCCTCATGCGGGGCCAGTTCCTGCAGCGTCTTGTTGAAATAGGTCTGCGCAGCCGCCGTCACACCATACGAGTTCTGCCCCAGAAAGATCTCGTTCATATAGAGTTCCAGGATCTGTTCCTTGTCCAGCGTATCCTCAAGCCGGGTGGCGAGGATAATCTCCTTGATCTTGCGCTCGGCGCGACGGTCGCCGGACAGCAGGAAGTTCTTCATCACCTGTTGGGTGATGGTCGACGCACCACGCACGTTTTCACCCTTGGATTTCACCGCCTCAACGCCAGCTGCGATGATCCCGCGCGGGTCATAGCCTTGGTGCGTGTAAAAGTTCTTGTCCTCGGCCGAGATAAAGGCCTGTTTCACCAGATCAGGGATTTCTTCTGAAGGCGTGAACAGGCGGCGTTCCTGCGCGAATTCGTCGATCAACTGACCCTCACCCGAATAGATCCGGCTAATCGTGGGTGGTTTATACTGCGCAAGTGATTCATGGCTGGGCAGGTCGCGCCCATACATCCAGAAGATCGCGCCTATCACCAGCGCGGCCATGAAAAACCCAAGGGTCACGAGGCTGAAGATCGCCCCAAAGATCGAAAATATGAAACGGATCACGTCACTGCCTTTTGCTCGCGGTGCCGCCTATATAGGGACGCCCGCGCGTTGGGTCAAAACACGATGCCCCATATTAGCCGTTTTGCGCCGTAGGGTCACTGGCCAATCAGGGATCGGCGGATCACATCCTGCTGACGCCAGACTTCAAGCCCGTCGCGGATGCCATGTGCCATACCCAAGCGCCACTCTGGATTATTGATGTTTTTCCAGTCTCTGGGACTGGACAGAAAGCCAAGCTCGATCAAAACCGAAGGGATGTCAGCTGCTTTGAGAACGGAAAACGAAGCGGTGCGGATCGGGTGGTTGTTCATCGGCCCGCCCTGCTGCGTCATGCCATTGGCCAGCGCTGCGGCCAGCGCATCGGTGCGCGGTTTGGTTTCCTGACGCGCCAGGTCCAGAAGAATATCGGCGACCTGATCGTCGGCCCCGCTAAGGTCGATGCCCGAGATCAGATCACCCCGGTCATGCCGCTCGGCCAGTTTGTGGCTGGCCACGTCCGAAGCCTCTTCCGACAGGGTATAGACCGCCGCTCCATGAGCGCGCCCTTCCGACAGGATATCCGCATGCAGTGAGATGAACACATCCACGCCCGCCCGGTGCGCCAGCGCGATACGGCGCTCCAGCGACACGAAATGATCATCGGTTCGGGTCAGAACGATCTCGTAGCCCCCCGTGCGCAAAAGAACTTCGCGTAATTCGCGGGCGAAGGTCAGCATCAGGGTCTTTTCGTCCAGCCCGTCTACCTCGGCACCCGGATCAATGCCGCCATGGCCGGGGTCCAGCATCACCCGCAGCGGGCGCGGGCCATCCGCCTCTTGATCTGACGCGGACACCGAGGGTTCAGGCAAGTCCCACTCCGGTTGGCGGGGTGCTCCGGCGCTGGCGACAAACGTATCAAAGTCGGTTCCCTTCAAGTCAAGCGTCAGGGCCGCCGTCCCCGTTGCCTCGTCGATCCGCAAATCAGCGCTTTCGACCGCCAAGGGGGCGCCAAGGTCCAACACCATGCGCGACCATCCGGGGACATAGGCCCCGAATTGCACGCCACTGATCCGATCCGTCTGCAAGAAATCCGCATCTTTCAGCCCGGTCCAATCGACCTCCTGAAAGTCCAGAACCATCCGGTAGGGGTCGCGCAGCGTGAACACACGGTAGGGAACCCCTTGGCTGAGCCCAAGTTGCACCCGCACGCCCGAGCGCCCCTCATCCACGATGCGGCTTTCATCGGGCAACACACGGGCCAGCGCGCTAAGTTCATGCGCAACCGCAGCCCCCGTCAGCGCCCAGATCAGCACTATGGCGTAGAAAATCCTGCTCATGGCCTCAAGTTATCCCGAGATCGTTTGACCAGCAGACTAGCGCAGCCGCGCCGGTTTGTGAACGCTCTACCCCAAATTGCCCCGCTCGGTCATAAAGATGCGCAATCGGTCCAGCCCCTCACGGATATCAGAGGTGGAGCGGGCATAGGAAAAGCGCAAGGTGCCGTGGCCGCGTTCGGGATCGAAATCCAGACCGGGCGTGACGGCCACGCCGGCCTTGTCCAAAATCTCGGCCGCAAAGGCGCGGCTGTCGTCGGTTAGGTCGGATACATCGGCATAGACGTAAAACGCCCCGTCCGGTGGTGCGATATTGGCGAACCCGGCCTTGGGCAGACCTTCCAGCATCAAAGCGCGGTTCTGGCGGTAGACGTCCAGATTGGCTTGCAACTCATCCTCGCATTCCATCGCAGCCAGAGCCGCCACCTGACTGGCATGCGGCGTGCAAATGAACATGTTCTGGGCGATCCGCTCAACCACACGCACCTGATCCTCGGGCACGACCATCCAGCCGACACGCCAGCCGGTCATCGAGAAATACTTGGAAAACGAGTTGATCACATAGCATTCATCCGTCAGCTCCAGCGCGGTGACGGCTTTGGCCTCATATTCCAGCCCATGGTAAATCTCGTCGCTGATGAAGGATGCGCCCTGCCCCTGCGCCGCCTCGATCAGCGCGCCCATGGCCGCGTGGTTCAGCATGGTGCCGGTCGGGTTTGCAGGAGAGGCCACCATCAGCCCTTGCAGATCGAGCCCGGCGATATCCGCAGGGACAGGCTGCAATCGGTTTTCAGGCGCGGTTGGCAAATCAACCGGAACCAAGCCCAGAGCCTTTAGGATCTGACGATAAGACGGGTAGCCCGGAGCGCCGATTCCGACGCGGTCGCCGCTGTCGAACAGGGCCGTGAACGCCAGCAGAAACGCGCCCGAAGAGCCCGGCGTCACGACAACTCGATTGGGATCTAGATCGACATTGTACCATTCACCATAAAGCTGCGCGATCCGCTGTCGCAGCGCGGGCATTCCAAGCGCCACAGTATAACCCAAAGGGCTGTCCTGCATGGCCTTCGCCAGTGCTTCGGTCGCGCCCTTGGGGGCTCCGGTTCCGGGCTGGCCGACCTCCATATGGATGATGTGGCGACCCGCCTCTTCGGCCTTTCGTGCGGCCTCCATCACGTCCATCACAATAAACGGATCGACGCCGGACCGGGTTGAGTTTCTCATGCCCATCTCCCATGTTGCTTGTATGGCTTTTGAGCGTGTATCCAGGCTGGCGTCAATCCCGGCCCTGTTTCTATGTGTGATGACTTGGTTCGTCAGCGCAGCTCAAACCAATGCGCAAAGCTTGATCCGCGACCCCGACATCGAAAACGGCCTACGTGAACTGGCCTTTCCTGTGCTGCGGGCCGCCGGACTGAACACCAATCGGGTGCAAATTCTGGTCGTTTATGACAGCACATTCAATGCCTTCGTCATCGACAACAACGCGATCTATCTGAACTACGGCCTGATCCTGTCCGTGGACACCCCTGAGATGCTGCAAGCGGTGATCGCGCATGAGGCCGCCCATATTGCCAACGGCCATCTCGCCCGCCGGTTCGAAAACCTGAAAGCCGCCAAACGCAATGCCGGGTTGGGAACAGCGCTTGCGCTGGCCGTTGCCGTCGCCGGAGGTGGTGAAGCAGCGGCAGGTATCGCTGCGGGCACCTCGAGCTCGGCTTTGCGCAGTTTTCTGGGGCACACACGGGCCGAGGAATCCTCGGCCGACCGCAGCGCAGCAAGCTATCTGCGATGGGCAGGTATTTCACCCAGCGGGATGGTTGCCCTGCACCAGAAATTCGTGGGTCAGGAGCTGCTGAGCGAGGCCAATCAGGACCCCTATATGCGCTCGCACCCCACCAACCGCGATCGTCTGCGCGCGGCCCAGACGTTTTTAGGGGAATTTGGCGCGTCTGCGGTCCCCAACGCGCAGGCAGAATATTGGTTTGCCCGCGTGAAAGGAAAGTTATCCGCCTTCCTGCGCGCGCCCTCGTGGACATTGCGACGCGCGAAAGAGGAAACTGCGCAAGACATTCGCCTGATGCGCGAGGCGGCGGCCCATCACCAGAACCGCAATCTTGCGCAGGCGAGGGGCGCCATTGACGGCGCCTTGGCCATTCGCCCCGACGATCCTTATTACTATGAACTGAAAGGCCAGATCCTGCTGGAAAACCGTCAGTTGCCCGAGGCCGTTGCGGCCTATGGTCACGCGATGGAGATGGCACCAAACAACGCCTTGATCCTTGCAGGCTACGGTCGCGCGCTTTTAGCACAGGATCGGACGAAAGACGCCCTGCAAGTGCTTGAAAAGGCACGCGCCCGCGACCATCGCAACACTGGCTCTCTGCGAGATCTGAGCGTGGCATATGCGCGGGTCGGCAACACTGGCATGGCCTCAGTCGTTACGGCGGAAAGATATGCCTTGCAAGGCAAGCTTACCGATGCAGGTATTCACGCAAGACGCGCTCTCGGGCAACTACCCGAGGGTTCAACAGGTTGGCAACGGGCACAGGATGTGCTGATTGCCTCGGAAAACGCAAAGAAATCGAAAAGGAAACGGAAATGATCCTCAGACATGCTGCACCGGCCCTTCTGGGGCTTTCCCTGCTTGCCGCCCCGGCGCAGGCGTTGGACCTCAACACCATGAGCGATGCCGAGAGAGAGCAGTTCGGCGCGCAGGTACGTGCCTATCTTCTGGAAAACCCCGAGGTCATCATCGAAGCGATCAACATCCTTGAACAACGCAACGCTCAGGCCGAGGCCGCCGCGGATCAAGAACTGGTCGCAGTCAATGCCGACGAGTTGTTCAATGATGGCTACAGCTGGGTGGGTGGCAATCCCGATGGCGACATCACGCTAGTCGAATTCATGGACTACCGCTGCGGCTATTGCCGCCGGGCCGTCCCCGAAGTGGCCGAGCTGTTGTCCGAAGACGGCAATATCCGTCTGGTGATCAAGGAATTCCCGATCCTGGGCGAAGCCTCGGTGATCTCTTCGCGCTTTGCCGTGGCCACCAAGCATGTGGCGGGCGATGACGCTTATAAGCTGGTGCACGACGCTCTGCTGGACTTTGGTGGTGAGCCAAACGAGGTTTCTCTGCGCCGTTTGTCGGATGGTCTGGGGCTGGATAGCGATGCCATTTTGGCAGCGATGGACAGCGATCGTGTGACCGATGAGATCAACCAGACCCGCGAATTGGCGCGGCGGATGCAAATCCAAGGCACACCGTCCTTCGTTCTTGGCACCGAAATGCTGCGCGGCTATCTGACTGCCGACCAGATGCTGCAAATCGCAGACGCCGTGCGGGCTGAGCAGGGTTAAATATGAACACAGGCGGTGCGCGTTCGTGCACCGCCCTACCCCTTACCGATCGGCTACAGCCATGGGAATTTCACGCAGCAATTTTCGCCGAAGGGCTGCGGCATAGTCCTCATACCCCGCCGCAATTTCCACAAAAGCGCCCTGCCCTGAAATGACGTGCTCGACGTAGTAGGCCAGCACCTCGGGCTCTGCCCCCTCGATCACCAGCGCATTCACGGTGACCCCTTGCATCACCTGCATCTCGCGCGCGACATGGGGGCGAAAGCCGTTATTGTGTTTGCCGTCCCCTGACACATCTATGACGCGCCGACGGCAATCGGGCCCATAGTCGAACATCAACGCTCCGAACGCGACCGCCGGGCCTATGCCGGTTCCACCCGTTGCACTTCGAGGGGCCGCCAGAACCTCGGCAGCGATCGATTTCAACCCTGCCACCCCTTTGACCAGACGCCAGGCCGAAATCTGCGTCTGCTGGCGCGAGTCTGACCACTCATACACCATCAGGGCCACGCCACCGGGTTGGGCCGAAATCGCCGTTACAACGTCAGGGTCCAGCAAGGCAGCGGCGACGCCATCGCGTTGCAACTGATGTTCGGCCTCATCGACGCTGCCCGACACATCCAACGCAAAAGCCAATGCCAATTCACACGCGCGCGCCGCGCCGATGGGAGCGGTCCACATTAGCAGAACAAGGACGAGTGTAGCCTTCATAGGCCCGACTTGGCCCCAGAACGGCGGGACCTGTCAACACAGACCGGTTCACCCTGTCGAGAACACATCCCTCCCCGGAACCGCGCGCTTGTTGGGTTATTCCGCAGCCTCGGCCGCTGCGTCCAGTTCAGCCGCTTTCTTTTCGACCTGTTCAACGATGTGGTCGATCATCTGATCGTTGGACATCTTGTGGCTGGCCTTGCCCGCCAGATAGACCATACCCGAGCCCGCACCGCCGCCGGTAAAGCCAACGTCAGTCATCAGCGCCTCACCGGGGCCATTCACGACGCAGCCGATGATCGACAGGCTCATCGGCGTCTTGATATGCTCCAGTCGCTGCTCCAGCGCTTCGACCGTCTTAATCACGTCAAAGCCCTGCCGCGCGCAGGACGGGCATGAGATGATATTCACACCGCGATGGCGCAGGCCCAGTGATTTCAGGATCTCATAGCCCACCTTGACTTCTTCCACCGGGTCCGCGGATAGGCTGACGCGGATCGTATCGCCGATCCCCATCCACAGCAGATTGCCCAGCCCAATGGCGGATTTGATGGTGCCGCTGACCAGTCCTCCGGCCTCGGTGATACCCAAATGGATGGGAGCATCTGTGGCCTCGGCAATCCCCTGATAGGCCGCAGCCGACAGGAACACGTCACTGGCCTTCACGCTGATCTTGAAGTTGTGAAAGTCGTTGTCTTTCAGAATGCGGATATGCTCGAGCCCGCTTTCGACCATTGCCTCGGGGCATGGCTCACCATATTTCTCAAGCAGGTGCTTTTCCAGCGACCCCGCATTGACCCCGATCCGGATCGAGCAATTGTGGTCGCGGGCGGCCTTGATCACCTCCTGCACCCGCTTTTCGTCGCCGATATTGCCCGGATTGATCCGCAGACAGGCAGCGCCTGCCTCAGCAGCCTCGATGCCGCGTTTATAGTGGAAATGGATATCGGCCACGATCGGTACAGGGCTTTCGCGCACGATCTCTTTCAGTGCCTTTGACGACGCCTCATCCGGGACCGAGACCCGCACAATATCCGCCCCCGCCTCAGCTGCGGCCTGCACCTGCGCTACCGTCGCGGCCACATCCGTGGTCAGCGTGTTGGTCATGGTCTGAACTGCAATTGGCGCATCGCCCCCGATGGCAACGTCGCCAACCATGATCTGACGGGATTTGCGGCGATAGATGTTTCGCCACGGGCGCACGTGATTGAGGGACATGAGGGTCGGGTCCAAGACAGCCAGAGTTGCGCCTTTAGATAGTTCGCTTAACCCACTATCGCAATGGCTAGATCATTCAGACGCGGCAACGGGTTCCTGTGCCTGAAGCTCGGCAACCAAGCGTTTGAGCGCGCTGTTCTGCTCGGCCTCAAGATCGGCGACCGTGTAGTTTTCCGCAACGGCATCCTTGGACAAGACTACGCCTTTAGCCACGGTACCCGGCGCACCGACCGGGCCGAAATGTTCACCGTTCATCGAGAAATAGACCGACCCCGACGCGCCTGCGCGCAGTTGCGGTGGTTCTTCGGTCAGCGGAACCTCGAACGTGTTGCCTTGCTCGACCGTGCCCAGCGTGCCTTCGAAGATAACGCTGCCATCTGCGGCTGTCACGCGCATCCAGGACGGATTGACCGCGACGATCTTGAGCGTGGTGTCCAGTTGCTCGACCACTTGCGGCAGCACCGGGCGTTCGACAGTGTGCACCTCGGCCACTTCGATCTGAGGCGGCTCCGGCGGCAGGAAAGTCCCGACCGTGCGCGGATCAAGGGTCGAGATCGGAGCGTCACGCGCAACCAGAACCGGTACATCCAGCGCCTGTGGGCGATACAGACGATCCAGCGCCTCGACGCTGGGTGGTTCGATCTCGGCCGTGGTTTCAGTTGATATCGCAGCGCGGGCAACATCCAGAGGATCAAGATCGGACAAAACGACCGGCGCCTGTTCAACCGGGCTGACCTGAACCTGCTGTATTCGGTTCAGCACCGACCAGCCGCCATAGCCGATCCCGCAGATCACAGCCAGCAACACCAGCGATGAGCCGATGGCACGCGGATCGATCTGGCTGACCAGCGGTTCTTTTCCCGGAATATAGGGTGTATTGGGCGACATGAACGGATCATGGCCCATCGGGCCACGGGCCGGCAGCCCGCCTATAGGCTTGCGCACTACCGACGCTTGCGCAGACATGCCATGGGCCACTTCGAACCCACTTTCCTTGCAGAAGGCGGCAAATGTTTCATCCGGGTTCATCCCCAGATAGCGTGCATAAGACCGCACATACCCGGCGATAAAGCCGGGTGTGTCAAAAGCGTCGGGGTTCGCTTCTTCAATCGCTGCGATGTAGGTGGCTTTGATCCGCAGTTCGCGTTGAACATCCAGAAGAGACTTGCCCATCGTCGCGCGTTCGCCGCGCATCATGTCGCCAAGTCGGACCTCATAATCGTCATAGCCTTTCGGCCGGACGTCACTGTCCTCATCCGATCCGCGCTGAGATCTGCGCCCAATCATTCCTGCTGCCCCATTCTGCCTACGCGTGTTTCACGCCAGAGCCGAATCATGCCTACCGATTCGTCTGCTACTTTTGTTAGCTTAAGCCTAACACGCTATGAACGCGTTGCACACTTTGGCGTGAGGTTAACCGGCGAGTTCGGCGCGATTTAGCGCACAATGTGACCAAAGTTCGTCCATCGCCTGCACCAGAGCGTTCATTTCATCCGGCCCGTGAACCGGCGATGGAGTGAACCGCAAACGCTCGGTTCCGCGCGGAACGGTCGGGAAATTGATCGGCTGAACGTAGATTCCATAGTCGTCCAGCAGCATATCGCTGAGCTTTTTCGTATGAACCGGATTGCCAACGATCACCGGCACAATATGGCTGCCATGGTCGATCAGCGGCAGGCCCAACCCTTTCAGTCGCAGCTTCAGGACTTTCGCCTGTGTTTGGTGCAGCTCACGCAGTTCCGGGGCAGTCTTCAGATAGGCAACCGAGGCCGCCGCACCCGCAGCAACGGCAGGCGGCAGCGACGTGGTAAAGATGAAGCCCGGCGCATAAGAGCGCACAGCGTCACACATTTTCTCGCTTGCTGCGATATAGCCACCCATCACACCAAAGGCTTTGGCCAGCGTTCCGTTGATGATGTCGATCCGATGCGCCAGACGATCCCGCTCGGTCACACCGCCACCGCGGGGGCCGTACATGCCAACCGCATGAACCTCATCAATGTAGGTCAGAGCACCAAATTCATCTGCCAGTTCGCAAATTTCTTCGATCGGGCCGAAATCGCCATCCATCGAATAGACGGATTCAAACGCGATCAGCTTGGGAGCGGCCGGATCATCCGCCTCCAGCAGTTCGCGCAGATGAGCGACGTCGTTATGACGGAAGATCCGCTTGGCGCCACCGTTGCGGCGCACGCCCTCGATCATCGAAGCGTGGTTCAGCGCATCCGAATAGATAATTAGACCAGGAAACAGTTTGGGCAGCGTGCTCAGCGTTGCGTCATTGGCAATATAGGCCGAGGTGAAGAGCAACGCCGCCTCTTTGCCATGCAGATCAGCCAGTTCAGCCTCAAGCTGCTTGTGGTAAACCGTCGTGCCCGAGATGTTGCGCGTGCCACCCGAACCGGCCCCTGCCGAATCCACAGCTTCGTGCATCGCGTTCAGGACAACCGGGTTCTGGCCCATGCCCAAGTAGTCATTGCCGCACCAGACGGTGATGTTCTGTGTGGACCCGTCTGGGCGCGTGTGTACCGCATGCGGGAAATGGCCGTTGCGACGTTCGATGTCGATGAAGGTCCGGTAGCGTCCTTCGTCGTGCAGCCTGGCAATCGCGGTATCGAGCTGAGCAGTATAGTCCACCGGTTTCTCCTTAAAAGCCCGGCCAATCCGCATTGACCGAACATCTTCCCCGACCCCGTTTTCATCCGACGCCGATATGGTCCCAAGTGATCGCACCATATAAGTGAGTCTGGGAATGCTTATTTGATTTGCATCAAATATCGCCTCACATCCTACCCGACAAGTAAACTTACGTCCAAGAAACGCGAGGAAACGACGCAGGGGGGCGGTCGCATGCGTCAGTTATTGCGCCTTTTTTGACAGCAAACGGACTGGACGGCAAGGATCGCCCTGTTAGGGTGCCGCCAGAAATCCTTTTGGCCGGAGTCCCCCTCATGACGCTTGACGCAGTTCTCACCCGCATCGACGCCGATCTGCAAACCTCAATCGACCGGTTGATGGAATTGCTGCGCATCCCTTCGATTTCGACTGACCCGGCTTTTGACGCTCAAGTCAGCCAAGCTGCGGACTGGCTGGTGGCCGACCTGAAAACCATCGGCATTCAGGCAGAAAAGCGCGAAACCACGGGCCACCCGATGGTCGTTGGGCATATCGGAGAAGATAACGACGCGCCGCATGTACTGTTTTACGGGCACTATGACGTGCAGCCAGTGGACCCGCTGAACCTGTGGAACCGCGACCCGTTCGACCCGGCCATCGAAGACACCGACAACGGCCCCGTCATCCGGGGGCGGGGATCCTCGGACGATAAGGGGCAGTTGATGACTTTTGTCGAGGCCTGCCGCGCCTGGAAAGCCGTTCACGGCACCCTGCCTTGCCGCATTACTTTTTTCTTCGAAGGCGAAGAGGAATCCGGTTCGCCCTCACTTGTGCCCTTCCTGCGCGAAAACGCGGCCGAGTTGAAAGCCGATCTGGCCCTGGTTTGCGATACCTCGATGGTGTCGCGTGGGGTGCCCTCAATCGCGTCTCAGCTGCGCGGGATGCTCAAGGACGAATTCACCATCGTCGGCCCCCGGATCGACCTGCACTCGGGCCACTACGGGGGACCGGGTCTGAACCCGTTGCGAGAATTGTCGAAGATTGTTGCCTCTTTCTATGATGACGAAACCGGTCGGGTTGCAGTCGACGGCTTTTATGATGGCGTCCACGAGGTTCCCGCTGACCAGTTGCGCCAATGGCAAGACTGCGGTTTCGACGAAGCTGACTATCTGAACTCCGTCGGCTATTCGCAACCGCATGGCGAAAAGGGCTATTCCACCCTTGAACAACAATGGGCGCGCCCGACACTCGAGGTCAACGGGCTTTGGGGCGGGTACAACGGTGCGGGGTCCAAAACGGTGATCCCCTCGCGCGCCCATTGCAAGATCACCTGCCGCCTTGTTGGCGATATGGACCCTGACGATCTGCGCAACAAAATCCGCAAACATGTGGAGGATCGCCTTTCGGCAGATGCAACGGTTGAATGGGATAACGACCTTGAAGGCGCCCCGGCATCGGTGATGAACCTGGATCGCCCCGAATTTGAGGCCGCACGCGGCGCGCTATCGGACGAATGGGGGCGCGAGGCTGTCTTTACTGGCATGGGAGGATCAATCCCGGTCGTCGGATATTTCAGCACCGAATTGGGGCTGGATTCCATGCTGGTCGGTTTTGCCAATGACGACGATGCGATTCATTCGCCGAACGAGAAATACGACGTAAAGAGCTTCCACAAAGGCATCCGGTCCTGGGCCCGTATCCTGCACGCACTGAGCAACTAGGGGCTAAGCGAGGCTCTGCCTCGCGCTCCGGGATATTTAAGGCCAGATGAATGAAGGATTCCCGCTTCATCTGGCTAAAAATATCCCGGGGGAGTCGCGGCTTGCCGCGGCGGGGGCAGAGCCCCCCTTCACTTACATGTGGATCACGCGCCCATAGGCATCCAATACACTTTCATGCATCATCTCAGACAAGGTTGGATGCGGGAAAACTGTGTTCATCAGATCTTCTTCCGTGGTCTCCAATTGACGACCGACTACATAGCCCTGAATCATTTCCGTCACTTCCGCGCCAACCATGTGCGCACCCAGCAATTCGCCAGTTTTAGCATCAAAGATCGTTTTGATCATCCCCTCAGGCTCACCCAAGGCAATAGCCTTGCCGTTGCCGATGAAGGGGAAGCGGCCGACTTTGATGTCATAACCCAGTTCTTTGGCCTTGGCTTCTGTATACCCGACCGAGGCGACCTGCGGCTGGCAATAGGTGCAGCCCGCAATGCTTTCGGGTTTGACCGGGTGTGCGTGTTTACCTGCGATCAGCTCGGCGACCATCACGCCTTCATGACTTGCTTTATGCGCCAGCCAGGGTGCGCCGGCGATGTCGCCGATGGCATACAGTCCTTCGACACCGGTCCGGCAGAACTCATCTGTGACCACGTGGGTACGGTCGATTTTCACCCCTAAGGCCTCGAGCCCTAGATTCTCGACATTACCGACAATGCCAACCGCTGAGATTACCGTATCGAAATCGTGCTTTTCGACCTTGCCCTTCACCTTGATATGCGCGGTGACTTTGCCTTTGCCGCGATCAAGCTGCTTGACCATCGCTTTTTCCATGATGGTCATGCCCTGCTTGGTGAAGGCTTTTTTGGCAAAGGCGCTGATCTCAGCGTCCTCGACCGGCAGAACCCGATCCATCACCTCGACCACGGTCGTGTCCGCGCCCAGTGTATTGTAGAAGCTGGCAAATTCGATCCCAATTGCGCCTGACCCGATCACCAACAGCTTTTTAGGCATCCGGGGAGGTTGAAGTGCATGTTTGTAGGTCCAGACCAGATCGCCGTCCGCCTCAAGACCGGGCAACTCGCGCGCTCGCGCGCCCGTCGCTAGCACGATGTTCTTGGCCGTCAGGTCCTCGGTCCCTTTTTTGGTTTTGACCGAGACCTTGCCCTTGGCCGGGATCGTTGCCTCGCCCATCACAACGGTCACTTTGTTCTTTTTCAGCAGATGACCAATGCCGCCTGACAATTGCGCCGCAACCCCGCGCGACCTTTTAACCACCGCATCCAGATCATACCCGATCTTGTCGGCCTTCAGACCAAAATCCTTGGCGCGTTCCATAAGGTGAAACACTTCTGAAGATCGCAGCAGCGCCTTTGTTGGAATACAGCCCCAGTTCAGGCAGATACCGCCCAGGTGCTCACGCTCGACAACGGCCGTTTTCAGACCGAGCTGCGCTGCGCGAATTGCTGCTACATACCCGCCGGGCCCGGCGCCGATTACGATCAGATCAAAAGAGTGTGCTGCCATTGTTCCCTCTCGGCGCAGGTCGTTTCAGAGATTAGTTTACCATTAAACTAACTTCCAAAATGCATCAACAATATCGTCCCGCGGCAAAAGCGACGCAGGGTCAGCGCACAAGATACACGCTGTTTTCAGCCTATACCGCGCAAGACACAATGGCTAGAACATAGATGTCGGGCCCGCCCGGCACTCATTGATTGTATTGTATTGGAAGTTTCGACCATGGCCAGAACGCTGACTGACCTGTTGCTTGCCCTATTGAACGCGACCCTGATCCTGGTGGCCCTGTGCCTGTTTCTGGGGTGGAAGCTCGCCTCGACGGTTGACGATGTCACGACGACCCTCACGGAAAAGGTTCAAATCGTTGCTCCGCTGAAAGAAGAGGTGAAGGGAGTGCGTGGCGAATTGACCGCCCTGCGCAGTGAATTGTCGTCATTACAATCGGCGGCGGTTGTCGCAGACAGCGCCGTCGCCGCACAAATATCGTTGGCCTTGGCCAAGCTTGACCAGCTTGAAACCAAGCTGCAAACGTCACAGGCGCGTATCGCCGATCTCACTGAATCGCCGGACCACTTAATTAATACCGCCATAAACACGACGGCCGACGCAATCGCCGACCGCGTGATTGCCATTCGTGGCTGTGTGCCTTCGTCTTAGTTCGCGGCCTGCAATTCACGGACCGTTGCACCGTAGCCACCCATGTCCACATAGGCGGCTTCGGGCGCGGTCATGGGGCGCGACAAAGCCTCGTTCCGATAGGGGAAGCGACCGAACTGGCGGATCACTTCACGATGGGCCCGCGCGTGTAGCAGATTGCTGGAGTCCGAATTGATGTTCTGACACATCAACCGCACGCAGCGTTCCTGATCGCACAAGTTTTCCGAATGCATCATCGGTAGATAAAAGAATTGCCGTGCGGGCTCGTCAATCTTGAGGTCCCAACCCTTGTCCACCGCGCATTTCGCAGCCGTCAGAGCGGCGCGGTCCGATGCAAAGGCTTTAGCACTGCCTCGGAACATATTGCGTGGGAATTGATCCATCAGGATGATGTAAGCCAATGATCCGCTGGGATAGGTCAGCCATAGCGAGAATTTGCCCTCGCACGCCAGTTCCCATGTGGTCAGGAATTTTTCACGGATTTCGGCATCAAGCGCCTCATCCTGCTCATACCACCCTTTGGGACCAACTTCATCCAACCAAAAACTCAGTACGTCTTCAGGCCCTGCCATTGCCCAATACTCCGTCTGTTCGCCTCCCCAGGGACGTAACGTCATTTAAGGGCGTTTTACAGATTTATGACAGTAACATATTGCAACATTTGCGCAATAATTCCGTGTTTTAGGCAACATCTTGCGTATCCTGATCGGCCTCGGCGGCTTCGATGGCCACTTCCTGCGCGACCTCGAACGCCACCGGAGAGGCGGTTGGATACAGCGGCGACATAGTGCCCGTCTCATCTACCGGAATAGCGGCGCGCTGTGTCATGCGGTACATGGCGTATCCGGCCAGGGCTACCAGCAGGGCGGCAATGATCAGGAAGAAGCCCGGAGGCCCAAAGATTGCGTCGCCCATCAGCCAACCGGTGATCAGCGGACCCGCGATTGCCCCCATACCGTTGATAAACACCAAACCGCCCGAAGCCGCTGCCATATCTTCATTGTCCAGAAAGTCATTCGCATGGGCAATCAGTAGCGAATAGAGCGGGTTCGACATGCCACCAATCACAAAGGCCGAGGCGAGCAGGATCGGAAAGACCGTCCCAAACAGCATGGCCGTAACTGCGCCCCCCGCCCCGGTCAGAGCCACGAGCATGATCAGGAAGCGCCGGTCCATCCGATCTGAAAACCAACCCAGCGGATATTGCAGCAGCACGGCGCCCACGTAGAACGCGGCGACGAAGGTCGATATCTCGACCAGTGTCAGCCCGGCCCGTGCGCCGTAAACGGCCGCCATGCCGAACTGGGCCGAGAACACACCCCCCAGAAGGAACATGCCGATACAGCCCAGAGGTGAATTGCCCATCAACTCGCGCAGGGTCATTGGTTTGGTGCTGTCAAAAGCGGGCGTTGGAGAGATCGACAGCAAGATCGGAGCAAATGATACGGACACCAGGATCGAGGCGATGACAAAGGTTTCATAGCCTGACGGATCACCAATCAGAACCAGCCCCTGTGCAGCGATAATCCCCGTCATCTGCACAATCATGTAAAGTGACAGCGCTTGTCCTCGGTTCTCGTTATTGGCCGCATTGTTGAGCCAGCTTTCAGCGGTGACGTAAACGCCGGAAAAGCAGAACCCGATCACCATACGACCCAAAATCCATGCGATTTCATTGGTCAACAGCGGATACATGATCATCACCGCTGAAATGAAAGAGGCCAGCGCCGCAAAGACCCTTACATGGCCCACGCGGCGGATCATCTCGGGGGCAAGACGTGAGCCGCCCAGAAAACCCAGGAAATAGGCGGACATGACAAAGGACATCTCGAGGGTTGAAAACCCTTCGATCTCACCCCGCACGCCCAGAATTGTACCCTGCAGGCCGTTGCCAACCATAAGCAGGCCCATACCAAGAAGAAGCGCCCACGCGCTGGAAAGGACCTGAATCATTGGGGCCTCCGAGTTGAAGCGGTTTGACAGTTTCGATCAGTTTCAGATGAAAAGCGGCTTGGGTCGTGCTTGTCTACGACATTACCATGTTTTGATCCCGACACGCGACTTATTCCGGGATCAAAAGCGATGCATCGCCGTATGAGAAGAACCGATATTTCTGTTCAATTGCATGAGCATAAACATCGTGAATCCTGTCCTGCCCCATCAGTGCCGAGACCAGCATCAGCAAAGTGGATTTCGGCAGGTGGAAGTTTGTCATTAGCGCATCGGTGACGTGGAAATGGAAACCGGGATAGATGAAAATGTCGGTCTCGCCTTCCCACGGCGCGATTTCTCCGCTGCGCGCGGCGCTCTCGATCAGGCGCAAGGCGGTGGTACCCACCGGGATCACGCGGCCTCCGGCAGCCTTGGTGGCGCGTATCTGCTGCGCGGCCACTTCGCTGACACGACCCCATTCGGCGTGCATCTTGTGGGTTGTCACATCCTCGACCTTGACCGGCAGGAAGGTGCCCGCGCCGACATGCAACGTGACATGGCTGAACTCCACGCCACGCGCTTCAAGGGCCTGCATCAGCGCGGTGTCGAAGTGCAGTGATGCGGTCGGGGCTGCGACCGCGCCAGAATTACGCGCCCAGATGGTCTGGTAATCAGTCTTGTCCTGCTCATCCGCCGGGCGCTTGGCGGCGATATAGGGCGGCAAAGGCATCGCCCCGGCCTGTTCAAGCGCGGCATCAAAATCCTCACCCGTCAGGTTGAACCGCAGATAGGCCTGCCCCTCTTCGACCCGGTCCAGCGTCGCGCTGAGGTCGTCCGAGAACCGGATATCCTCGCCCGGTTTGACCTTTTTCAACGGTTTGATCAGCGCGGTCCACGTGCCATCCGCCTGCGGCTCTAACAAGGTGGCCTCGATCGCGGCCGAGACCGGCCCTTGCGCGCTGTCGCGGTGGCGGCGACCATTCAGACGGGCGGGAATAACGCGGGTGTCGTTCAGGACAAGGCGATCCCCGGCCCGCAACCAGCCGGGAAGATCGAACACATGCGCATCCGAAATGGCATTGCCGTGCGCAACCAGCAAACGCGCCGACGACCGAGGGGTCGCGGGCCGCGTGGCAATCAGGTCTTCGGGTAGATGGAAATCAAAATCGCTGAGTTTCATGCGGGCGCATTACAAGGCCCCGCTGGATTCAGCAACAACCCAATTTAGCGGTCCTCGCCGCGGGTCCCAGAGGCTGCTTTCGTGTTGTCCGATTTGACCGGCTGAGAATTCGGCCCGTCCGTCACTTTTGGCGGTGGTGGTCTAAGCAAATTACGCAAGAACAAAGGCGCAAGGCCCGACAAAGGGTTGACCGCAACCTTGGGCGCGGTGAGCGGACCGGTCAGGGAATAGTTGAACCCGATGACCCCTTCACCCTTTTTGGTCAACAGGCTGCCCACCGCGTTGACCAGGTATATTGGTGAAATCGCGCCGCGCAGGTTCAGCAGCCCATTCGCAAGGTCGACTGTTCCATCGAAGGACAGCCCCATTGAAGGACCAACCGCGCTGCCGCTGAGGACCTTGATCTCGGTCGGTGTGATGCGCATTCGGCTTTCAATTGTCGCAAAAAAGATCCCCTGCCCGGCCATTTCGTCAATCAACCCAACCAGGCTGATTGCGTTCAGCAGGGCCGCCATGGCGGGCGCATCGGTGATCCGCGTGTTCGAGATTTTCAAGTTGGCGTCATAGTCACTGCCGTTGCCGACCGGCTCCAGCGTCATGGTCAGTGTGCCGCCCCGCGCCTGTGTGATTACCCCGGCAGCGCGAAGCGCCTCGCCTGCATCATCCGAGATCAACTCGACCGCGCTGCGTGCACCGCGTGGAGTGATCGTCCCGCGTACCGGGGCACTGCCGTTGATCCGCGCAGTGAAGCCGCCCGTGACACCGCCCGTGGTACGGAAATCGCCCTTGAAACCAGTCAGTGCTATACTTTCCGTCACTTGCAACCGATCCAGAACCACATCCAGATTCGGCCCGTTCCCGGTCCCCCCGCTGCCGCTGCTACCGCCGCCAAAGGTGGCGCCACCCAGATTGACCACCCCGCCTTGCACCCGAATATCAGGCACCGAGGCGCCACGGCTGACCAACTCGGCCGGGACGGCAAGCCAATTGCCCAAATCGAACGAGCTGAACTCGACCTTGTCGAATTCACCATCCTCGCGGAATGAGATCGACGCGGTGCTGCGCAGCCCTGCCGCATCCAGTTTCAGCGAATTGACCCTCAGTTGATCGCCCAACGTCGCGTCGAGCGTCATTCTTCCCTGGGCTTGCCGCCCCTTGCGCCAACCCAACTCAGGGATCGACAGCGCGACACCGACCAGATCCGAAGTCGCCGTCAGCGCGATCGGTTCACCCGCCCCAATTCCCAGATTGATATCGGCTGTACCCTGCCCGGTCAGCATCCCCTGAGGCAGGCCCGCCTTCAACTCGGTCATCAGTCGCGGGGACAGTTCAATCTCGCCCGACAGCTGACTGCGTTGCGGCTCGGTGCCACCGATGGGTTGGCGCCATGTTGCGTGCATGGGCACGTCGCCAAACAGACCGTAGCCGCCAATTTCGACAGCAGTTTGATCGCCCGACAATGTCAGTCGATCGGCACTGATCGTGAAACCAGGAACCAGCCGGTCGCTTTTTACATTGTCGATGTCACCGGTGAAATGAAACTCGGTATCTTCGAATTTCAGCCCTTTTATCAACGGCAGGGACAGCGTGCCCGACAGGCTGACATCACCCGCTGCTAAATCAACGGGCAAATTGGCCTTGCTCAGCAATTCCAGCGGCGGCAGGTCCAGAAGCGACAGCGCTGCCGTCGCCTTGCCTTTGGCTTTGATCCGGGCAATCGCTGGCGATTCCTTCTTGATCGACGTATCGGGGATGATGAAGGACGTCCCCGACGCATCGACCGCGCCTCCTTCGGGGGCCATCACCACCCCACTTTCCGCCGAGGCGGTGAAGCGGTTTTCCAGAAGGCTTACCCGGCCTTGTGCGTCCTGAACGGGCGGCAGGGTCTTGGCAAATTTGATCTTCGCGTTGTCGAACCCGAAACCCAGATAGAGATCAGGTTTGGTTTCGGGACGGACCCGAAGCGAGAATTCGATGTCCGCGAAATCACCCTCATACAGGTTTTCAGACACCCATAGGCGGGGTTTGGGGGCCAAAATCTCGGGCCAGTAGTTCAAAAGCCGGTCCGAGGTCATCGTATCCAGATGCGCATCCAGAGACGCGACCCACCCGTCGGGTCGCCCAAGTAAGCGCCCCGAGGCCCGCAATGTGTGATCGGCATCCGTCAGGGTCAGTTGTCCCAAACGCAATTCGAACGGCAAAAGTTTCATCTGGAAGTCCAGCTCGGCCCGCGCGGATTCCAACGATTCCGGGAACAGGCCGCCGGGATAGATGTCGATGCTGTTGAGCTGCAACTGAGCGGTCAGGCTTTCCAACGCACCGTCTTCGATGCCTTGCAGAAACGCCTTGCCCTCGGCCTGAATGGCTCCAAGGTCCGAGACCACGGACGCCTCGTTAAAATCTAGCACCTGCTGGCTTGGGTCATAGGTGAAATACGTCCGGGCAGACTCGAAGCGAATGGGTTTTGTCTCGGGCGTAGGCTGAACGGCCCCTGCGCCAAGGTTCAGGGTGGCAAACAGCGGGCCCAGCGCGGCTTGATCGTCGATGCTGCCCCGCAAGGACCCTGAAATCGGCGCTTTGAGCACTTGCAGCCAGGCTAACGCAAGGCTTTGCCCGGCAATATCCTCGGAAGGTAAATCGGTGATCGAAAATCCGAAACTTGCCTGAGGACTACCCAGAAGACTGGTATAATTGGCCTCGATCGAGCTGGCATAGTCCCGCCCGGTCAGAACCGAAAAGCCGGTGGCAAGGCGCATTTCGTCACCGTCGCGTGTGACGGTAATGTGGCCGCCATCGAAAACCCAGGCCCTACCCAGTCGCAAATCCTGGTAGTCCAGCGTCAGCGATTGCAACTCGACCGACCGCAGACCCGACAGGATTGGCGACAGAAACACATCATCCGATTCCTCGATCAGTTCAGCTAGCGTCGGGGCCTGCTGCACCGGAGAGCTGCCGGACCCGACCGTCAGCGACAACGCCCCGTCCTTGTTGCGCGTCAGGGCTATCTGGGCATCTTGCAGGATGATGCGACGCGGGCGGATCTGGCCACGCAACAGGCCGCGCATAGACAGGCGCGTCCGCAAGTCGCCGACCTGCGCGATCTGCTGACCCGCCGCGTCACTGATCGTCACGTCACGTAACCTTAGCCGCGGAAGCCATTGTTCATTCACGAAAAACGTCGCATCACCGAACCGAACTTTCAGCCCGCCCAGCGTCTGATCCAGCCGTTTTTCAGCCTGCGTGCGCATCCATTGGGGCGCGTGTAACTGGTGACCGATCAGAAAGAACCAACCGGCGACAGCCAGCGCGCCAAGCATCAACGTAAAGCCAAGGGTCACATAGGCAACCAGCCGACGGCGCGACCTGCGACGCCGGGGTGTCTTGCTCTGGTCTGCACTTTTGTCGTCGTGCTGCACCAAATTGCTATCCACGCCTTTCAACCCGCTCGCACCGCCCTATGATCACGGGCAGCACTTAAAAACCTTTAGCGGAGTTTCCAATGCCCGACGTTACAGACATCGCCCCTGATTTCACTTTGCCTCGCGACGGCGGTGGCGAGGTCACGTTGTCAGACCTGCGCGGCGGTGCCGTCGTTTTGTTCTTTTACCCCCGCGATGATACGCCGGGCTGCACCAAGGAATCCATCGGTTTCTCGGAACAACTTCAGGCCTTTGCGGATGCGGGCGCTCACGTTTTCGGCATTTCGCGCGACAGCGTGGCCAAGCACGACAAATTCGTCGCCAAACACAGCCTGACCACGCCACTTTTGTCCGACGAAAGCTCGACCGCATGTGAGGATTATGGCGTGTGGGTTGAAAAGAACATGTATGGGCGCAAGTCGATGGGGATCGAACGATCCACTTTTTTGATCGACGCCGAGGGCAAGGTCGCCAAGGTCTGGCGCAAGGTCAAAGTACCCGGCCATGTGGATGAGGTGCTTGAGGCCGTCCGCGACCTCTGACCCCTTTTCTTGCGGTCGCCATCCGGTCTATGACGCAGTCCGATCAAGCGGAGAAAAACGGTGTCTAAAACCCTGACCCAGATGGCGACCGAAGTTCTGACGACCGCGGATGGACACGCAAAAACCGCGCTGTCCAAACGCTATGCCGCCAAATGGTTCGCCGCCCGCGGCGGGGATGCGCCCGCGATTGAAATCGGCACGGCGTCTCCGCCTTTGTCCCCCGCGCGCCCAGATAAGCCCGAGCTTCTGTCCCCGCGCGAGGTGCCCAAGCGCAAACCCGGCACCGAGGCGGGCCGGATCGCATTGTTGCATGCGGTTGCCCATATCGAACTGAACGCAGTGGACCTTCATTGGGACATCATCGCACGTTTCGGGCATGTCCCCATGCCCATCGGATTCTATGACGATTGGGTCAAATGCGCCGAAGAAGAATCGCGCCATTTCGAGATGGTCTGTGATTGTTTGGAACGCATGGGCAGCCACTATGGTGCCCTGCCTGCCCATGCCGGGATGTGGCGCGCCGCAGAAGACACCGCCGAGGACCTGATGGGCCGTCTGGCCGTCGTCCCCATGGTGCTCGAGGCGCGCGGGCTGGATGTCACACCGGGCATGATCGGCATCTTCCGCAAAGCTAAGGATGAGCACGCCATTGCCGCACTCGAGGTGATCTATGCCGAAGAGGTAGGACATGTGGCCTATGGCTCGAAATGGTTCCATTTCCTTTGCGGGCGCGAGAATGCCGACCCCAAGGATGTGTTCCACTCCTTGGTGCGGCGCTACTTCCACGGTGTGCTGAAACCACCCTTCAACGAAGAAAAACGCGCCGAGGCCGGATTGCCCCCCGATTTCTACTGGCCCCTGACAGAGGACCTAACTGCGCCCGGTCAAGCGCGTTAAACCTGCACAAGTTGATGTTATCGGCAACTTCCCGCCTAAAATGGGCGGGAAAAAACCGGTTCGTTGTGTGAACTGGTTAACAAACTTGCCCAAATCGCACGTCCCCTCTATGCAGTTGGCCCAAGGGACGGAGACAACTCACAACCGGTCCCGAATTGGGGATGGACAGAGGGAAGACGCGTGCGAACACGTCTGGCAATTAAACTACATTCACTGCTCGAGCGGCACCTACCAGAACGCCGGGTATTTCTGAAATCCGACAATGATACACGGTTCATCCGTCTCAGCTCCGAGACGCAGGTGGCAGCTGTTGCTGGGGTCGCGCTGATCGTCGGCTGGACCGCCGTGGCAACCGCGATCCTGTTGATGGACAGTATCGGATCGGGCAATTTCCGCGATCAGGCGAAACGGGATCAGGCGACCTACCAAGAACGTCTAAACGTCCTGTCAGCGGAACGTGACATGCGCGCCGCCGAGGCGTTGTTGGCGCAGGACCGGTTCAACGCGGCGCTTCAGCAAATTTCGGCCATGCAATCCGAATTGCTAGCTTCGGAAAACCGCCGTCGCGAACTGGAAACGGGCATTGAGGTCATTCAGACCACCCTGCGCGCGACGATGAAACAGCGCGAAGACGCGCGTCTGGAACTAGCTCAGCTCAAGCAGGATGGCGGCGCGGACGAGGCCTATATGGCCAGCGCAAGCGACCCCGCCCAGATGGATTTCATGACCCAAGCGCTGGCCCGTACGGCGCTGGAACGGGACCAGATCGCAGCTGATGCCAAGGATGCGCTGGAAGAACGTGACGATCTTGAGCTGGAAATCCGGCTCATGCAGGAACGCAGTGACGAGATTTTCCGTCAACTGGAAGAGGCAATGGTCATCTCGGTCGAACCGCTCGACAAGATGTTCCGTCAGGCAGGAATGCCCACAGACCGCATCATCGAAGAAGTGCGGCGTGGTTACAGCGGCATGGGTGGCCCCCTGACCCCCATATCCTTCAGCACGCGCGGTGAGGAACTGACCCCCGACGAAATCCGCGCCAACACTCTGCTACAGCAGATGGACCAGCTAAACCTGTACCGTATCGCTGCCGAGAAGGCGCCGTTTGCCAGCCCCGTGAACGCCGTTGTGCGTTACACCAGTGGCTTCGGCACCCGCCGGGACCCCAAAACCGGTGGCCGGCGCATGCACAACGGTGCAGACTTCGCTGGTGCGCACGGGACGGATATCTTTGCGACCGCCGATGGTGTGGTCACCCATGCTGGCTGGCAGTCCGGGTTCGGACGGCTGGTGAAAATCAAGCACGCCTTCGGAATTGAGACACTTTACGCTCATAACACCAAGATACGTGTAAAGGTTGGTCAAAGGGTCTCGCGCGGGGATCATATTGCTGATATGGGTAGCACCGGACGGTCGACCGGCACGCATCTTCACTATGAGGTGCGCGTGAACGGAAAACCTGTTAACCCAATGACTTACATTAAGGCTGCGAGAAATGTTTTCTAAGAGCAAAATCAACGAGCCCGCATCCAATGCGTCCGAGGCGGCAAAGCCTGCGGCTCCGGCCACACCGGCGGCACCTGCCCCGTCTGAAACCAAGGCCAGCACTGCACCCAAGCCCAAGCCTCCGGCGTCGGTTCTGTCTGCGGACCTACACATCACCGGCAACCTGAAAACCTCGGGCGATATCCAGGTCGAAGGCACGGTCGAAGGCGACATCCGCGCCCATCTGCTGACTATTGGCGAAACCGCCACCATCAAGGGCGAAGTGACCGCCGATGACGTGGTGATCAATGGCCGTATCGTAGGCCGGGTGCGTGGTCTGAAAGTCCGTCTGACGTCGACCGCACGGGTCGAAGGCGACATCATTCACAAGACCATCGCTATCGAAAGCGGCGCGCATTTCGAAGGTTCGGTGCAGCGTCAGGACGACCCGCTGAACCCCGGTCGCGGCGGCAAAGGCGGCGCGAACCCGGCTGCTGAAGTCAAGCAGTAAAGCTGACACGAAATCAATTCTATCAACGCCGCGGGGAGACCTGCGGCGTTTTTGGTTTCACGCCGCCATTTTCGCTTGTAGTCTTTGCAAATGTTGATTTTTTTCTCGGTTCTTTTGCTGATCGCTGGCTTCTTCGCCTATCGTCATTGGTCCAAAATCCAAGCACGCAATGCGCTTTTGGCAGCTCCTCTGACCAAGCATCAGCGTCGGATCATCGACGCACAGGTTCCGCTGTTGCGCCGCCTGCCCGTCGGTCTGCGGGACAAGCTGGATGGCAAAATCAACCTATTCCTGGATCAGGTACAATTCCACGGCTGCGACGGACTGGACGTCACCGAGGAGATGAAGCTAGCCATTGCTGCGCAGGCCTCTTTGCTGCTGGTCAACCGTGACATCTGGTACGACAACCTGACCACCATTCTGATCTATCCCAACGCCTTCAAGTCGCGTCAGCGCAGGCAAGACGGCTATGTGATCAGCGAGAAAGAGATCGTGCGCACCGGCGAAAGCTGGGATCGCGGCCCGGTCATCCTGTCGTGGCGCCACAGCCAGCAAGGCGCGTTGGACGATCGCGACGGGCAAAACGTCGTGTTGCACGAATTCGCGCATCAGGTCGATGATCTGTCCGGCGGCACCAACGGCGTCCCGATCCTGAGCGACGGGCAGAGTTTCGCAGAATGGGAACGGGTTTTTCTGACCGCCTATGACACCCATGTTCACGCCGTGGAACATGGCCGCCCCACGGTCATCGACCCCTATGGCGCCACCGGACACGAGGAATTCTTTGCCGTCTCTGTCGAGGTCTTTTTCGAGCGGCCCAAAGCCCTGAAAGCCGACGCGCCCGAGGTCTACGACCAGCTTTCAAAGCTGTTCCAACTGAACCCGGCAGACTGGGAATGACCTAAACATTTAACAAAAATGAATTTTTGAATTACGCTAAGCCCATTGATTTTCGGAGGGCTTTTCATGTCATCAAAACTTCTGGCCGAGTTTTTCGGCACGTTCTGGCTGGTGCTGGGCGGGTGCGGCAGTGCGGTATTGGCAGCCGGAGTGGCCGATGTGGGTATCGGCTGGCTAGGCGTTTCATTCGCCTTTGGTCTGACGGTACTGACCATGGCTTATGCGGTCGGTCACATCTCGGGCGGGCATTTCAATCCGGCGGTCAGCCTTGGTCTGATGATCGGCGGACGGTTCGATGCCAAGGATCTGATTCCCTACTGGATCGCGCAGGTGATAGGCGCGGTCGCAGCAGCAGCTGTGTTGTATCTGATCGTAAGCGGCGCACCAGGGTTTGAAGGCGCAGGCGGGTTTGCCTCGAACGGGTATGGAGAGGCCTCACCGGAAGGCTATTCGATGCTATCCGCGCTGGTGATCGAGATCGTGATGACCGCGTTCTTTCTGATCATCATCCTTGGAGCGACATCGAATTTTGCACCCGAAGGCTTTGCGCCGATCGCCATTGGCCTGGGCCTGACGCTGATCCACCTGATCTCGATCCCCGTGACGAATACATCGGTAAACCCAGCGCGCTCGACCGGCGTTGCCCTCTTTGCAGACGGTCCTGCGATGGCGCAGCTTTGGCTGTTCTGGGTCGCACCGCTGATTGGGGCCGCAATCGGGGCGCTGATCTGGAAAGCAATGGGTGACGACTGAAGCAAAAAGCCCCGATGCAGCGCATCGGGGCTTTTTTATTATTCCGTTACAGTGACTTTTTTCATCACATCCGGCTGGCCGATCACCGCGCCGTTGGGACCGTCGCCGCGCTTGATCGAGTCCACCACGTCCATACCGCCGGTCACTTGACCCACAACCGTATACTGACCGTTCAGGAACGGACCGGGCGCAAACATGATAAAGAACTGCGAGTTTGCGCTGTTGGGATCCTGCGCCCGCGCCATGCCTACAACACCCCGGTCGTAATTGAAGTCCGAGAACTCAGCAGGCAGATCCGGGCGATCCGACCCGCCGGTGCCCGCCCGACGCAGATCACTGCCCAGACGTCCATGCTCTACGTCCCCGGTCTGCGCCATGAAGCCTTCGATCACGCGGTGAAAGACCACCCCGTCATACTTACCTTCGGCAGCCAGAGTGCTGATCTGTTCCACATGTTTAGGGGCCAGATCGTCAAACAGATCAACGGTCACGGTGCCATTGGCACCCTCGCCCTCGATCTCAATCTCAAGGCCTGTGGCAAGCGCAGGGCTAGCCAGCAAGGCAAAAGCAGCGGCCAGCTTATACATCGGCGGCCACCTTGACGCTGATCATGCGGTCAGGGCTCATCGGCGGCTCACCACGAGTGATGGCATCGACATGTTCCATCCCTTCGATGACTCGACCGTAGACGGTGTATTGGCCGTTCAGGAAGTGATTGTCCTTGAAGTTGATGAAGAACTGCGAATTGGCCGAATCCGGATTCTGCGAGCGTGCCGCGCCCAGCGTGCCCCGGTCGTGCGGCAGTTTCGAGAACTCTGCCGGAACGTTCGGCAGCGACGAGCCGCCTGTACCCGCCATACGGATGTTGAACCCGTCTTCCATGTCGCCGTGCTGCACATCGCCGGTCTGCGCCATGAAGCCGTCGATCACACGGTGGAAGGCCACGTTGTCATACTCGCCACCACGGGCCAGCTCTTTCATCCGGGCCGAGTGCTGAGGGGCCACGTCAGGCAGCAGTTCGATGACGACATTGCCGTCTTTCAGCTCGATGATGATGGTGTTTTCGGGATCCTTGATCTCGGCCATGTGGCCCTCCTGTCGTTTATCTTGCGCAAATACCTATGCGGCATGGGCGTGAATGCCAAGTGACGCATTGACCTGAGGGCAAAATGCAGGAAAAGAACCGCCTAAATCGGTTGTAACGACAAGGACAGAGTGATGGGCTGGAAAACACTGGACGATATGGACCTGAACGGCAAACGCGTGCTGGTGCGCGTCGATATCAACGTGCCGGTCGTTGACGGTGTTGTGACCGACGCCACCCGCATACAGCGCATCGTGCCCACCGTGCGCGATATCCTTGCGGCAGGCGGCAAACCGATCCTGCTAGCGCATTTCGGCCGCCCGGGTGGCGAGCGACGTGAGAACCTGTCGCTGAAGCAGCTGATCCCCACCCTGACCACTGCCTTTGGCGCAGATGTGCTGTTTGCCGCAGATTGCGTCGGCACCGAGGCCGAGCTGGCTGCAGAGCAGCTGCAGCCCGGCCAGGTTCTGTTGCTGGAAAACACCCGTTTCCACGCTGCTGAAACCAAGAATGACGCTGATCTGGCCGCTGGAATGGCCAAACTCGGCAAAGTCTATTGCAACGACGCTTTCTCGGCCGCGCACCGCGCGCACAGTTCGACCGAGGCCATTGCCCGCCTTCTGCCCGCCTGCGCCGGTCGCCTGATGCAAGCCGAGCTCGAGGCCCTTGAGGGCGCTCTGGGCGCGCCAAAACGCCCGGTGACGGCGGTTGTGGGCGGGGCCAAAGTGTCCACCAAGCTGGAACTGCTGGGAAATCTGATCGAAAAAGTGGACTTCCTGATCATCGGCGGCGGAATGGCCAACACTTTCCTCGTTGCCAAAGGCCTGAATGTCGGCAAGTCGCTGGCGGAAACCGCCATGAAGGACACCGCAGCCGAAATCATGGCCAAAGCGGAAACCTCGGGCTGCAAGATCGTTCTGCCAACGGATATCGTTGTGGCCGACAAGTTCGAGGCAGGTGCCCCACATCAGGTTCTGCCCGTGGATCAATGCACCAATGACGGCATGATCCTAGACGCCGGCCCTGACAGTGTTGCCGCAATTTCCCAGATCTTCGCAGAAAGCAAAACGCTGATTTGGAACGGCCCGCTGGGCGCATTTGAGATCGAGCCCTTTGACGCTGCCACCAACGCCGCAGCCTTGAAAGCCGCCGCTTTGACCCGCTCGGGCCAGTTGGTGTCCGTCGCCGGCGGCGGCGACACGGTTGCGGCGCTGAACGCATCCGGCGCGGCCAAAGATTTCTCGTATATCTCGACCGCAGGCGGCGCGTTTTTGGAGTGGATGGAAGGCAAGACCCTGCCGGGCGTCGCCGCGCTAGAGTAATAAAATTCACGGCCCCTGACACTTTTTTGCGAATCAGGGGATTCACAACCCGAATCACCTGTGACATAGTGCTTTCAGAGGTCCGAAAAGGGCCCGTTATTGAGGCGTTTCATACGGCGGTAAACAGAGTGTCCCGTTCCAATCGGCCCGGTTTGGGCGCAGTCGTTTTCTTCATGGTAGCTTTTATGCTGGGTGTTTACTTCACCTTCGCTGCCGTGCAGGGGGACTATGGCCTGTTCCGACGGGTCGAGATTGCAGCGGAACGGGACGCCCTGTCGCGCGATCTGGAAAAGCTGGAAGCCAAGATCGCCCAGATGGAGAACCTGACCCGTCGCCTCTCGGACACTTATCTGGATCTGGATCTGCTGGATCAACAGGCACGCTCGGTACTGGGCATGATCCGCTCGGACGAAATTGTTATCCGCTAAGCCCGACCAAGATTTTTCGACGAAAAATCTCTGACGTCGCACCCTTTGATACCCGTGCTTGCAGGGTCAGTGTCGCCGCATATTTTCCCTCGCCAGAGCATCGGAAATGCTTTATGAAATAGTTTAACGCTAAACTATCTTGCCGAGAGGGGGAGATCGCCAATATGGCTGCGCGAAAAACCACAAAGAAGCCAAATGTTTCTGCTGAAGAACTCACCACATATTACCGGGAAATGCTGCTGATCCGCCGATTCGAGGAGAAGGCGGGCCAGCTTTATGGAATGGGCCTGATTGGCGGCTTCTGCCACCTTTATATTGGTCAGGAAGCCGTTGTTGTGGGTCTCGAGGCCGCAGCGAAAGAGGGTGACAAGCGAATTACCTCTTACCGCGACCATGGCCACATGCTGGCCTGCGGCATGGATCCGGGCGGCGTGATGGCCGAACTGACCGGACGTATTGGCGGCCTGTCCAAGGGCAAGGGTGGCTCGATGCACATGTTCTCGAAAGAGAAGCATTTCTATGGCGGCCACGGCATCGTTGGCGCGCAGGTTCCATTGGGTGCAGGTCTGGCGTTTGCAGATAAGTATAAAGAAAACGGCGGCGTCACCTTTACCTATTTTGGCGATGGTGCTGCGAACCAGGGTCAGGTTTACGAGACGTTTAACATGGCGGCCCTGTGGGACCTTCCCGTGGTTTTCGTGATCGAGAACAACCAATACGCAATGGGAACATCACAGGCACGCTCGACCTCGACCAAAGATATCTACCATCGTGGCGAGGCTTTCGGCATCCCCGGCGAGATCGTGAACGGCATGGATGTGCTTGCGGTCAAAGCTGCCGGTGAAAAAGCCGTCGCCCACTGCCGCGCGGGTAAAGGCCCATATATCCTTGAGGTCAAAACCTACCGCTACCGCGGCCACTCGATGTCCGACCCGGCCAAATACCGCACTCGCGAAGAGGTTCAGAAGGTCCGCGAACAAAGCGACCCGATCGAACATGTGCGTGAGCTGCTACTGACCGGCAAACACGCGAGCGAAGATGACCTGAAGGCGATCGACAAAGAGATCAAAGAGATCGTCAACCAGGCCGCCGAATTCTCGAAAGAAAGCCCCGAGCCTTCCGTGGAAGAGCTCTGGACAGATATCTACGCCTGAGAGGACGATTAAGACATGGCAACAGAAATTCTCATGCCCGCCCTTTCGCCCACTATGGAAGAGGGCACGCTGGCCAAATGGCTGGTCAAAGAAGGCGACACTGTATCATCCGGCGATATCATGGCCGAGATCGAAACCGACAAGGCGACGATGGAGTTCGAAGCTGTCGATGAAGGTATCGTTGGCAAGATCCTGATCGCGGAAGGCACGGAAGGGGTCAAGGTGAATACCCCCATAGCCGTGCTTGTGGACGAAGGCGAAGACGCCTCCGCCCTGCCCGCGGCTGCGCCCGCAGCCGCAGCGGTGACCGAGGCCGCCCCTGCGGCGGTTGAGGCCCCCGCTCCCGCCGCCGCACCGGCGGCTCCGGTCGTCGATCTGTCGCCGGATTGGCCAGCCGATGCCGAGATGAAATCCGAAACCGTCCGCGAGGCCCTACGCGATGCGATGGCCGAGGAAATGCGCGGTGACGACGACGTCTACCTGATGGGCGAAGAGGTTGCCGAGTATCAGGGCGCATACAAGATCAGCCAAGGTCTGCTGGATGAATTCGGCCCCAAACGCGTGATCGACACGCCGATCACCGAACATGGTTTTGCCGGTATCGCAGTTGGTTCTGCCTTTGGCGGCCTGAAACCCATCGTTGAGTTCATGACCTTCAACTTCGCCATGCAGGCGATTGACCAGATCATCAACTCCGCCGCCAAGACGCTCTATATGTCCGGCGGTCAAATGGGCTGTCCCATCGTGTTCCGTGGCCCCAACGGTGCCGCCGCCCGCGTTGCCGCGCAGCACAGCCAGGATTACGCGGCGTGGTATATGCAAATCCCCGGCCTGAAAGTCGTCATGCCCTATTCGGCAGCCGACGCCAAAGGTCTGCTGAAATCGGCCATTCGCGACCCCAACCCGGTGATTTTCCTGGAAAACGAAATCCTCTATGGCCGGTCTTTCGACGTGCCCCAAGTGGACGATCTGACCATCCCGCTGGGCAAAGCGCGTATCTGGCGCGAAGGCACGGATGTGACCATCGTCAGCTTCGGCATCGGGATGCAATACGCGCTAGAAGCCGCCGATAAGCTGGCCGAAGAAGGTATCAGCGCCGAGGTCATCGACCTGCGCACCATCCGCCCGATGGACACTGGCGCGATCATCAACTCGGTGATGAAAACCAACCGTCTTGTGACCGTCGAGGAAGGCTGGCCGCAAGGCTCGGTCGGCAGCTATATCAGTTCGGTCGTGATGCAGGAGGCGTTCGACTATCTCGACGCACCGGTCATCAACTGCACCGGCAAGGACGTTCCGATGCCTTACGCCGCGAACCTCGAAAAGCTGGCCCTTATCACCACTGATGAGGTCATCGCCGCCGTCAAACAAGTGACCTACCGGTAAGGAATAGTCATGCGGCCGCTCGCCCCTCCAGAAGATGTAGAAACCAATGAAACGGCCCACGAGATGGTTCGTTTCTGGATAGCTGATGAAGAGCATCAACTAACATTGAATATCGGGCTATTTGACCCCGATGAGGAGCCCCGACTTTGGGGCTCCATCTTGGCCGATATCGCACAACACGCTGTTAACGGAATGCTGCAAGACCGCCCGGACGCAGGTTCCTCAGACCTACTTCTGGCTCAAATCGAAGCAGGGTTTGCAGATCGTTTGAATCAATACCCGGAATTTTCGGGATCGCTCCAGGGGAGTAAGCACTAATGCCCACAGAAATTCTGATGCCCGCCCTGTCGCCGACCATGGAAGAAGGCACGCTTGCCAAATGGCTGGTCAAAGAGGGCGATACCGTGTCGTCTGGCGACCTGCTGGCCGAGATTGAAACCGACAAGGCGACGATGGAATTCGAGGCCGTTGACGAAGGCACCATTGGCAAAATCCTGATCCCGGAAGGCTCCGAGGGCGTGAAGGTCAACACGGCCATCGCGATCCTGCTGGAAGATGGTGAAAGCGCCGATGATATCAGCGCAACACCCGCAGCAACCCCCGCGGCTGCCCCGGCAGTCGCTGCGGGTAACGAGGCCGCCCCTGCGGCGTCCGAGGCGCCCGCCCCTGCCTCGGCTGCTCCGGTCAAGGCCGATGGCGGTCGTATCTTTGCCTCGCCTCTGGCCCGCCGGATCGCCGCGCAAAAGGGCCTTGATCTGGCGCAGATCACCGGCTCGGGTCCGCATGGACGTATCGTCAAAGCGGATGTGGAAGGCGCAACGGCGACGGCCCCAGCGGCAGCGCCCGCACCTGCAGCAGCGGCTCCGGCGGCGGCGGCACCGGCTGGCCCCTCGGCAGACGCAGTTGCCAAGATGTACGAGGGTCGCGACTACGAGGAAATCAAGCTCGACGGCATGCGCAAGACCATCGCCGCGCGCCTGTCCGAGGCCAAGCAGACCATCCCGCATTTCTACCTGCGCCGCGATATCAAACTGGACGCGCTGCTCAAGTTCCGCAGCCAGTTGAACAAGCAGCTGGAAGGCCGTGGCGTGAAGCTCAGCGTCAACGACTTCATCATCAAAGCTGTCGCCAACGCGCTGCAACAAGTTCCAGCCTGTAACGCGGTTTGGGCCGGTGATCGGGTGCTGCAACTGAAACCCTCGGACGTGGCCGTGGCCGTCGCGATCGAGGGCGGGTTGTTCACCCCAGTGCTGCAGGATGCCGACACCAAGTCGCTGTCTGCGCTGTCGACCGAGATGAAGGACTTGGCCGGGCGCGCGCGTGAACGCAAACTGGCACCGCATGAATATCAGGGCGGTACTTTTGCGATCTCGAATCTGGGCATGTTTGGCATCGACAATTTCGACGCTATCGTGAACCCGCCGCACGCTGGAATTCTGGCTGTGGGCACCGGTGTCAAGAAACCGGTTGTAGGCGATGATGGAGAGCTGACCGCAGCAACCGTGATGTCCGTCACCATGTCCGTCGATCATCGGGTTATCGATGGTGCGCTTGGGGCAGAACTGCTGCAAGCTATCGTGGAAAACCTTGAAAACCCGATGGTTATGCTGGCCTAACATCTAATAACACAAAACAGCCGCGCCCGATTTTCCGGCGCGGCTTTTTGGTGCCCTGACGGGATGTGAGCAAGCGTGATCTGCCCGACTGTTGCTAGGTTCTGCGCAGCACACCAAATTGAGTGCAGATCAGAAACGAATGCACAGGTGCCCCATGACCTTCACGCGAATTACTCGAACAGGATTGGTTTTGCTGATGCTGGCTGCGATTGCACCCGCCGACGCCTATGCCAAGCCCAATAGCTATCCCGGCGAAAACTCGAAATACAATTCAAAAAGCGCGGTTGCCAAATGGGAAGCAGAACGTTCCAAACGAATTGAAGAGCGTAAGAAACGGCGAGAAGAACGGCGGCTCAAGCGGTTGAACGAAAAGAACAACCGCTCGAACTAATACTCACTTACTGATCCTTTCCCAGCATGTGATCCATCGAGATCGAGGGCTGATCGCACCCTGCTTCGCCCACGATCTTGGCCGGAATGCCCGCCACTGTTTTGCACGCGGGCACTTCCTGTAACACAACCGAGCCCGCAGCGATCCGGCTGCAATGACCCACTTCGATATTGCCCAGAACCTTGGCCCCGGCCCCGATCAGAACACCGTTGCCAATCTTGGGATGACGCTGCTCTTCTTCCTTACCGGTCCCGCCCAGCGTCACTGAATGCAGCATCGAGACATTGTCCCCCACCACAGCAGTTTCGCCAATCACTATGGAATGGGCATGGTCGATCATGATCCCTTTGCCGATTTTCGCGGCGGGGTGAATGTCGATCCCGAAAATCTCGGACGAGCGCATCTGGAAGAAATAGGCCAGATCGTAGCGTTTCTTCTGCCACAGCCAATGCGCCACACGGTAGGCCTGCATCGCCTGATAACCTTTGAAGTACAGGATCGGCTGCAGCAGGCGGTGGCAGGCTGGATCGCGTTCGTAGACCGCCATAAGGTCAGCGCGAGCCGCCTCGATCAATGACGGATCGTCGGCATAGGCTTCGTCCACAATCTCGCGCAGCACCATCATCGACATCTCGTTCGAGCACAGCTTGGCCGCTACACGATACGACAACGCGCGCTCAAGACTGCGGTGATGCAGGATACAGGCATGCACCAGCCCGCCCATCAGGGGCTCATTTTCAACGGCCGCTTCGGCCTCGGTCGTGATGCGGTCCCAGACGGGGTCGACGGGGGTCACAAGACTGCGCTTTTCCAACATGGCTTTTCATCCTTTGCTGCGCCTAGAATGCCATTTAGTGGCAAAAACGCCAAACGCAAACCCGTGATCTGCAAGGCAACGAAAATGAATGCATCGCAACTGGCAGAATTCGAAGCCAAAATTCGAGCGCGGTTGGAAGAACTGGCGGAGGATTCAGCCGCTGGACAGGACGCGCAAGCGGTTGTCGAGCTGGACCAGCAAGCCGTTGGTCGCCTGAGCCGAATGGACGCTTTTCAAAATCAGGCCATGGCCAAGGCGCAGCAAGCAAACAGGAATCTGGAAATGCGTAGGTTGCAATCCGCATTGCAGCGTATGGAGGACTGGGAATACGGGTTTTGCGAGGATTGTGGAGAGGATATCCCCGCTGGCCGCCTGAATTTGGACCTGGCGGCCAGCAAATGCGTCAGTTGCGCGTCTGGTTGATCCGAGTGTCGATCAGGTGACGCAGCACCAGTTCAAAGCACTGACAATAGCGCAGATCGTCAAAGCTGGGCTCATCCGCCAGCTTCCTGTTACGCGCCGCCGCCATCAGGGAACCATTTCCAAACAGCGGATGCATACACCCGGTCTGGCCGACATAGGCATCGGCCAGTTCTGCTTCTTGGATCATACGTTGGCACAGGCGGTCCCGGTCCAGCGGGTCAACCCGTAACAGCACCCGCGCGGCGGCACTGACATCGCCGTGAAGCACCGGGCGCATGGTCAGCCCTGCCCGACCGACAGTCGCGCAAACAGGCCGGGGCCAAAGCTGGCGGAAACCTGCGCGACCTGTACGTCGTACCCCGCTGAGACACCATCGCTTAGCTTCATCGCGGCGCTATAGACCCAACGCGGTTCTGCAGTGATCTCTTCTCGGATCAAGGACCCGCTGGAGCGAACCTGTACCAGATAGGTTTCAGCTTCTTCCGCCAGTGGTACGTCCAACCCCTCCCAGTCGTCGCCATCCAGACGGGTGCGGCGAATCCAGCTGATCTGGTCCTCGGACGCAGCGCGATGCGCGCGCAGATGAACCGGAGCATAGGGCCGCAAGCCATTGCCGTTGAAAACCAGAACCTGATGCACATAGGACGGATCATCGTACCCTCGCGCTGCCGGGCCCATGCGATAATGCTTGGCGACACGACGTTCGGACCTCAGAAGGTTGGTCTGCGCGATCCGTTGATCCAGCAAGACAAAGGTCGAACCTTCTGGCCAAACATCCGGTATTGCGGCGTCGCTGCCCAACTGACCACGCAGGCGGCCAGACAAAGCGTAAGTGCCGGGGCTTTCCAACGTTGCTTGGACGAACTGAAACACCTCCCAGTTGTCGGGCGATCCGTCGCCGATTGCTGCCAGATTGGCCCCATTCAGCAGGGCGTCTCGCGGTCGGGACTCCAAAAGCCCTGCGATCAACTCGACACGCAAAGGCGCGCCATTATCCCATACACCGGCACTTGCACGCCGCAGAGGTGTTTGCGTGAAGCCGATCACCGCCTGCCGCGAGATCACATCCTGCAAGCGGTAATCCTCATCACTGCCAGAGGAATAGACCGCCGCCCCACCGGGCCACGGATCGGCCGACACTGCGATGTAGGGCGCATGAGGCGCCTCGGCCCCCGTGATCAGCGGCAGGTCCAGAAATACGGGCAGAACCGGAACCGGCGCGACAAAGGGCCGTTCGGGAACGGGATCCTCGGGCAAGTCCGAGGCGCTGTAGACGCCCGGCTCAACCCGGACCGCGTCGGCCAATTGCAATTCGGCCTGTTCCAGGCGGTCGATGCGATACCGCGCGCCCTGTTCGTCCCCTGACAGGCTGATCACATCGCCCGCGCCGATATTCAGCATCGATGGTGGCAGGGCAAAGCGGACAGTTTCACGCGACACCCGCGCCTCGCTGAGCCAGCGCTCGACCGTTTGGCGCCCCTCGGTGCGGGTCATCGACAGGGGCATCTCGTTGACCGAGACGGAATGTGTCTGATCGTCTGGTAGAACGGCCTCCTCCGAGACGATGTCGTGATCGGCATCCGATTGCACGAAACGCAACCGCACGCGCCCCGTCATCTCGGCTTCGGCTTCGCGCCGGTGTTCGATAGTGTTTTCGACATCCGGGCTTATGGCCAGTTGCTCGGGGTCTATCACCTGTGGCGTCTGCGCCGCCCGCATCCGAAAAATCAAAACGCCGTCGCGTTCAATGGAATCGAACCCATAGCGCAGCATCAAAGGCTGCAAAGCCGCCCGCGCGTCCGAGACCTGCTCGATCACATAGCCGCGGACAACACCATAAAGCTGCGTGGTGTCGATATCGGTCACTCCGGCTCCGTGGCAGATTTCCGTCACCACGGACGCCAGACTACGCGCGCCAGAGCGTCCGTTCAGCCAATGGCCACGGGCATAGTTTTCACCGTCGCTCCACTGGCTGCGCAGATTGGGAAAGGTGGGATAGGGCCGTGCGTCCCAGGCCCAGACATAGGCGTTGGACATGTCAATCATCGGTGCGTCATAGACATCTGATACGGGGTTCAGGGTCGGGTCGGACCAGTACCCCAGCACCGCGCGCAGATATTGAAACTGCATGAAATCATCCCGCAACCCATTGGAATAGGCTGGCAAGCTGGATTCCGAGGACTTTGGGTCCAGAAATTTGTTCGGCTGGTTCGTGCCCTTGTCGATGGCCGCACAGCCAAGCTCTGTGAACCAGATTGGTTTCGACCCCGGAACCCATGCTGTTTGGTTCGCCTGTCGCACACCGCCGATGCGTTCGTGATGCGGGTTGGACCACCAATTGCGCAGGTCCTTGTAGCGCCAGATCCACGGCTCGTTGTGTTGCGCGTCTTCAATGGGCGCGCGGATTTGCGCCTCGGCCTCTTCGGGTGAGGCATAGAACCAGTCATACCCCTCGCCGCCTTCGATATTGCTGCGCAGGTAGTCCAGATCGTAGATCGCATTCGCGCCGGCCTTCAGGTCGGCATGATCCTCGCCGTCCCGCCAATCCGACAGTGGCATGTAGTTGTCGATGCCGACGAAGTCGATATTGTCATCCGCCCACAGTGGGTCGAGGTGAAAGTACCGATCCCCGCTGCCATCCGCAGGCTGATAACCGAAGTATTCGCTCCAATCCGCTGCATATCCGATCTTGGTGTCAGGCCCCAGAATTGTGCGCACTTCGGCCGCGAGGGTGCGCATCTGAGTAACGGCCGAAAAACCCGAAGCCCCTCGGATCTGCGTCAGACCACGCATCTCGGACGCGATGCAGAAGGACTCGACCCCACCTGCGGCCTTACATAGCGCGGCATAGTGCAGAATAAAGCGGAACATCCCCCAGTCCTGCGGGCCGGTATAGGTCACTGCACCATCGGCGATGGCAAAATCCGACGCCCGCGCCTGACCGAAGAATGCATTGACCTGCGCATCGGCCTGAGCGGTGCCATCCGGCGAGCCCGCGCGTCCCGGTGCGGTGCTAAGCGTGATCCGTCCGCGCCACGGAAGATGGGGCTGACCGGTTCCGCCCGACCAGGGGTCTGGCAGGTTATTGCCGCTGAGTTGGTCCATCAGAATGAACGGGTAGAACATCACCCGTTTGCCCGATTGCTTCAGGTGCTGGATGGCCTGCACGACCGACGCATCGGCCGGGGTCGCCCCATAGACCGGTCGGTCATTTTCATGCTGTACAAGCTGCGCCTCGGCACGGGACACGCCCGCAACCGTCCAGGGCATATTTTCGCCCTCATATTCCTTGTGCAAAACCTTGGGCTGCAACTGACACTCGCCGCAACGCAGGTCATTCCCGAACCACGACACGATCAGCGAGGCCGCGTCGCAGGACGGCAGTTCCGTTTCCAGCGCGCGGGTCGAGGTTATAAGATCAGGCACACCAGACGCCGAGTTCACATTGGCCGCCCAGCTTTGCCCCCGCCCCTTGGTGTAATTCACCTGAGTGCTCGCCAGCGCGTATTCGCCGGTGCCCGGCATCAGGGCCACGCCCCGCACAATACTGGACAGCGCATTCGGTGTCTCTGGCAGATCGGGTTGATCCGGACGCACCACCTCGAACGAGAATTGCGGCACCCTGTTGCCAAAGGCCGCCAGCTGCAAATCTTCGATCACTACATAGGCTGTCCCCCGGTAGGCCGGAACACTACCCGCCCCCTCAATCGCTTCGATCAAGGGATCAGGCAATTGCGCGTCATCGCCTGGGTAGACCCGCATGTTCAGGCCCGCGCGTTCCAGCTCCTCTCCGTCGGCCCAGACCCGAGACACATCGGCGATCTGTCCCGCCCCGACTGCAATCGCCAACGAGATCGAATAACTGTAGCTATGAGTGGTGGTCGTGACCTCGGGTGCTTTCGGGCTTCCTTTTCCGCCGCCGCCCGACTGCGTAGTTGTGCTGGTACTGAGCGTTTCCAAAAAGTCCGAGGCCCAGATGACCTGCCCACCAACCCGCATCCGCCCGAATAGGGTAGCGACCGAGGCGCCTTCGCCCGTCTCTGTCAGTCGGAACCGGTCCAGCCGTCCGGTTTCGACCACCTCGCTGCCGCTGCCCATGACCGATTGGCTCATCAGTCGCTGGTCGATTACACGACCCAGTGACGCCCCGATGGCGCGCCCTATGACCGCCGTAGACAACCCCGCGACCGTGCCCCCAATCGCGCCGCCAATCGCGGCACCGGCCGCTGAAAGTACAATCGTCGCCATTTACATATCCTTCCGCGGAAAACAGAAACAGGCGACCACGCGGCGGCACCACGGATCGCTCAGTGTATTTTCGACGACGCCACGGCCGGAATACGCATGAATAAACTGCGGCAATGGTTTGATCTGGCTGACAAGTCCGACATGCTTTGCCACGCGTCCGTCGCGCATCCGAAACAGCAAAACATCTCCGACTGCCGCCTCCTTAACTGGCTTTGCGATCAGGTGGCGGCGGGCAGCATCCCACATCCGTTCCTCACCCTGCGGTTCAGACCAATCCATAGAGTACGAAGGCACCGCCTCCGGCTCGGCCCCCATGACTGCGCGCCAGACACCACGCAACAAGCCCAGACAATCCGCGCCCGCCCCCTTGGTCGAGGCCTGATGAACATAGGGCGTGCCCAGCCAGCTTCGCGCCTCGGTCACGATATCCTGCCTTTCTTCGGTCATCGTCTGCTTCCCCCTGCGTTCGGATTGCTTTTCTTGGGTACGGCCATTACCCAATCCTCGCTCGGAAGATCAGGAAATCCTTGGAAGTTTATGAGATTGCTGAATTTTAACCGACAAGTTTCCATACGCTTGTCGCAACCTGCGGTCAGGCGCACCTTGTCCCCAACCGCCAGACCGCCGCTGATCCCGGACCACAGCGTGATGCGACGACCACCAGAGATCGGCTCATCCTGCTTGACCGACGCCCATAGGCCCTCGGCCTGCCCCGACAAAACGTCAACGCGGCCCCGTTCGAACCACGCGGCTGAAGCGGCTTCAGCACCCGTTACCTCAAGCTCACTACCAGCAGTCAAACGAACAATCTGGGCTTCGGCCTGGAACCCCGGTGCTCCAACGTCGAACCGACAACTTCGGTCGCCCAGAACCGCCGTACAGGGTTTTTGATAGATCCGCCCCAGAGGCCGGTTCAACAGATCCGTCAGGCCCCGTAGTTCAGCATGAAACGCCCCACCCGCACGACGTATCTCGCCAATCGAGCCGCGAAATTGCAGGATACGCTGTTCTGGCTGCGCCCAGTTCACCAACCAGGCTTTAACCTCAGCCCCATCGAAACGACCCGCCTCAATATCCTGTTCCCGAACCGCTGCATCGGACAACGCGCCCATCGCCTCGGAATTATCGATGGACAGGCCCGTAGCTTGTTCAACCGCAGCGGCGGTCAAGCCGGTGCTGGCCTTGAAGGTCAGCCCCTCGAACTGCAATTCCAGATCATGATCCGTAAACCCATAGACCTGCCCGTCCGGTCGCGTGATGGCCCAGCACCGGCACGTAGTCGTCAGCCCGGTTTGCAGATGCGCTTGCAAGCTTTCCCGATCCACGCTCATCAGATACGCACCTCGACAACCGGAACATTGGGAACGTCTCCGGCCTGAAAGCTGGCAACGCTGGTTTGGATCTTGTCGGTGTCAAAACGCACGGGCACGTCAAACTCGAACCCCGCGGTGATCTCGACATTCTCGGGCGGCGGGTCGGCGAACATCACTTGCCCGCGCAGCAGATCAACCTCGAAATCCACCCCTTCGCGCATTTCATCCTGTTCCAGGCCCAACCGCACCGTACCCAGAACCGGCTTGGTGATGGGGCGCACATACTGGAATCCGCCCGAACTGTAGGTTTTAACAAGCTGAAAGTCGGTCTTCACGCCGTCTCCGCGCGCGATGACCTGATCGCCTTTGTCCACGTCAGCGGTTGCCGCACCGGATTTGTAGTCGGACCAGTCCTTCCAGCGGAACCCGAACATTTGGCCCTGCCGGGCCTCGAAAAACGAGATCAAAGTCTCGATATCATCCAGCGACCGCATCCCGAACCCAGCATCATACCGCCTGCGCGAATGAGCCCAAGGGGTGTTGCGTTCTTCGAAACCATTGGCCAACGTCACTATGTCCGTTCGCCGCTCCGGTCCGCCGACCGAGCCGAAACTCAGGCTGGCGGGAAATCTCACTTCGTGGAAATTCATGACCTGCTCCGTGATTTACCTATTGCGATTGCCGCGACCCAAGGCGCGGCTCATCTGTGCGGCGATCTGGCTTTGACTGCGTCGAAAGCCCTGCACGTCAGGTGTGGTGATGTTCATCACCACATTCACCGCTCCACCTCCGCCCGATGTGCGAACGCCCAGCTTGCCATCTGGTCCGCGCGCCAGAGGCATAATCGCCTCAGGGCCAGCCTCACCCATCAGGCCGGTCGCGCCGCGCATAGGGAAAGTCGTCGGGCCGGTGATCACCCCGCCATTGGCAAAGGGCATTACCCGGCCCTGGCTAAAACTGCCGCCGTCTGCAAAGGGCAGGATGCCTTGGACAAAACTGCCGACCCCGTTTGCCAGCAGGCCACCGAAATGATCCGTTACCGGTTTGATCGCCGCCGCGTAAGCTGCCTGAATCATAGAGTTCTTCAGGACACCCAGCGCGTCCGACAGGTTCATCCCATCCAGCAGCACGCCATCAAAGGCCCTCCGCAACCCGCCAGACATGCCGCGCTCCAGCGCGGCGACGTCCTTGCCAGTTTCCTCGAAGGCTGCGCTGATCCGCTTCATCTGGCTGTCAAATGCTGCCGCCATGGAAGCGGCATCGCCTAGCGCGTCGCCCAACGCCTCACCCCGCTCCTGAAGGTCGTCCAACCCGTCACGATCCGTCGTCATCACGCTCTCCTTGTTCCTTGTCCGGGTAGGCTGCCAGCAACGCGTCCAGCCCCGCCCTGTTCATCGCGGGCACGCCTGCGCCCTGTCCTAGCATCAGTCGCAGCTCAGCCGGGGTCAGACGCCAGAACTGATCCGGCGTCAGACGCAAGCCGGTCATCCCGGCCCGCATTAGGGCGGGCCAGTCGAACCCGCTCAACGATCCGGCACCATGAAGGCGCGGGCCAAAAGCTCGGCCGCAGCGCGGGCCCCTGCCATGGGGCCGCCTTCGATCTCAGCCCGCAGCATGTCGGCACGCGATACATCCGCCCCACCGCCCCGCAGCCCCGCCACGATCAGCGCCAGTACATCACCGCTGGAATAGGCCCCGCCTTCGAACCGCTGTACCAGTTCCACCAGAGTCCCGGTGCCCAGTGCCTGTTCCAGTTCCGCCAAAGCACCCAGCGTCAGCTTGAGCACCCGTCGCTGCCCATCGATGGTCAATGCCACCTCACCCGTCCACGGATTGGCCATCGGCTTACAGCGCCGTAAAGGTCAGGGCACCCGCGCTGGCCAGGCTCATCTCATAGGTGGCCTCACCATTATGCGAGCCCGAATATTCGATGCCCGTCACCTGAAACGCGCCTTCGACAATGCCGAAATCAGGGATGATCACCTGAAAACTCGGCGTCTCACCATCAAAGAACAACTGACGCGCGCGCTCATCTGTGCCTGCGTCCTTGAACACGCCCGAGCCCGAGATCGAGGCCGATTTGACCCCCGCCCCCGACAGCAGCTCGCGCCATCCGCCCTGGCTTTCAAGGCTGGTGATATCCACACTTTCCGCGTTGAAACTGACCCGCGTGGCGCGCAGGCCCGCGATGGTCTCGAACAGGCCCGAGCCGTTCATATCCACTTTGACCAACAGGTCTTTTCCGTTCTGGGCAGCCATATGCTCTCTCCGTTGATTGCTTAGTCGTCTTCCACGCGGGCGCGGAATCTCAGGTCGATTTGACGGATCGCGCCGCCCGTTCCCGTGCGCCGGGCGCTGGCACGTTCGAACCACAGACCCACAAGGCGGCCCCGGTCCAAGCTCAGAGCCGCACCTTCCAGCGCATCACACACCGCGCCCGCCAACGTCTTGGCCGTTCCAAAGCCTGCGGCCTCGGACACCACCGATACAGTGAACCGATGCACGGCCCCCGTGCCCGACCGGTCTGAGGCATCGCGCACCTCTTCCGGGCCCAGCGTCACATAGGTTTGGGGCACCGCCCCTGCCGGAACCGCGTCATAGATCGCGCCGCCCGACAGCGTGCTGACCTGTGCGTCGCCCGTCAGCTGTTGAAACACCGCCGCCTGCAACGCGGCTGAAACGCCGTAACTCATGCCGCCACCTCTTCGTCTGCAAAACAGGTCAGGTACTGGCCACGCGGGTCGCGCTCGGCCACCGCGCGGATCACGAACCGGCGCGGGCCCTCAGAGAACCGCTGATCCGGGCTTGGGCGCATGGACGACCCCTCGGGCGCGCCGCGCACCACGATGCGATAGCCAACGCGCGAGATCGGAACGCCCGCAACAGACCGCTCGGACCCGCTGCGCGCGGTGATCTCGGCCCAAACCGTTCCAACCGCCGCCCAGGACTCGGTATAGCCACCGGCCCCATCCGCGCTGCGCACCGCAGCTTCAAGCACCAGCTTTCTGTTCAATCGGGGCGTCTTCATTGCGCCACCCCGGCACCAAAGCGCACAATCCGGTAGCGTTGGATCAGGCTGGTGACGCCAAAGGGCATACAGCCCGCGCCCAGCGCCGTCTCATCGCGGTATTCATAGTAATGCGCCGCCAGCAGCAGCACCGCCTGCCCCAGATCAGCGGGCAGAGCCCCCCAATCCGCAGCCATCCCGGCGGTAAATGCAATCTTGACCGACCCACCCGTGGGAATGGTCGGCAGGCTTGCTCCGGCAGGACGCAGACGCGGGCGTTGGCTGTCTTGGGCCAGACGATACCGGCCACTGTCCACCACCGTGTCAGTGCCGGTTGCGTCGGTCACAGTCACCGCGCTGATCGCCGTGACCGGGGCCACCGGCAACACCTCACCCGCCGCATCACGCCAGCCGTTCAAATCCCACGAAAACGCGCGCGCGATCAGCACCTTGCCGGTGCGCGCCTCAATCGCTGCAATCGCTGCCCGCAAAAATCCTTTCAGAACATCGTCCTGCACACTGTCTTCGGCGAAACCCGTTCCCAGCCGCAGATGAGCCTTGAACTGGTCCACCGGCAGCGCCGCATCCGCGATGGCGGTTTCTTCGATCAACATCATCCATTCACTCCGCAATCTCGGACCCCTCCGGGGCCGTAACTTCAGGAATTGACGGGCACGCGCCGCCCCACGTTGCTCGGACGGAGGGGAGCAGCTAGACAACGCAAGGGATCTCACCCCGGCACGCGCCCGCCGCCCCGGGGGGCCAATGGCCCCCCGAGGATTCAGCCCGCTTTAGGCGGTGCCGAATTTCACCAGCTTGATCGCGGCAAAGTCGCTCACGTCGCCGCCGACGCGCTTGGTCGCGTAGAACAGGACATGCGGTTTGGCGCTGAACGGGTCGCGCAACACGCGCAGGTCGGGACGCTCGGCAATGGTGTAACCCGCCTGAAAATCACCAAACGCGATCGAGAAACTGTCGGTGCCCGCATCCGGCATGTCCTCGGCGATCAGCACCGGATAACCCATCAGGCGCGCAGGCTCACCCGCCGCCAGACCGTCCGACCACAGGAAGCGGCCATCGCTGTCCTTCAGCTTGCGGATCAGACCCGCGGTTTTCGAGTTCATCACGAATGTGCCGTTCACGCGGTACTGCGCGCCCAGCGCATAGACCACATCGACAATCGCATCCGCATCAACACCGCCGTCGATGCCGGTGGGCACGTAGCCAATGTTGCCCCAGTCCCAAACGTCATTGTCGACCTTGGTGTGGCTCAGGATACCTTTGGGCTTGTCTGCCCCATCACCGTTGATAAAGGCCGAGGCTTCGGCGCGGGCGAACTTGTCTGCAATGCGGCCTGCCAGCCAGCCTTCGACGTCAAAGGCGCTGTCATCCAGCAAACGCTGCGAGGCTTTGGGCAGCGCGCTCAGCTCGTGCAGCGAGATCGAGATACGGTCAATCGACGGGGTCGCGGTCTCACTCGCAGCGGTGTTCTCATCGGCCCAGCCCGCGCCCACATCGGTATGGTCGATCAGCACATCGAACGAGTTCGCCTCGACATTCACCACAGACGCGATCGAGCGGATCGAGGCGGTGGATTTCAGCACCGACTTGATTATTTCAGCGGTCTGCGGATCAACCAGATAGCCACCATCGCTGTTCACGGCGCTGGACAGGGATTTCGATTCCATATCAAGCCCGCGCAGGCCGTCATCCTCGCCCGAACGCACATAGGCGTCAAAGGCCTTCTGGTGCGGTGCGCCGTCCTCGATCGAGGCCGCAAGGTGCGGACGCGCCGCGATGGTTGATTTACGATCCAGCATGGTCAGTCGCTCTTCTGTCTGTTGCAGTTGGGTTTTCACTTCAGCCTTGAGGCCCTTGAATTCATTCACGAAGCCAGTCATCGCCTGCTTCACCTCCTGAACCAGGGGCGCACCCTCTCCGGTCAAGGCCGGGGTTTCGGTCTTGCTCATCAGCACTTCCATTTCTTGGGTGGGGGTTGAGGCGCGCTAGGTCCGCGCCAGCTCCTGCCGGGCGGTGTTGAACACCTCGGCAATACTGCGCCAGGTGTTTTCAACGTCAGGCTCAACGCCCTTCGCTGCCACCCGCGCACTGGGCAGCATCGGGAACGTCACCAAGGACACTTCCCACAGCTCCAGTTCGGTCAGGACCCGCTGGCCCTTGTCATTCTTCACGGCCCGCTTGGTGCGATAGCCAATCGACAGACCATCCATCGCACCCGCGCGGATCAGTTCGGCTGCCTCACGGCCCTTTTGCGTTGCCTCCAGCAGACGCCCTTTGACCCAAAGGCCCCGGTCATCCTCGCGCACCTCTTCCCAGACGCCGATGGGTTGCGCCGGATCGTGCTGCCACAGCATCTTGACCCGCTGCCCCGCTTTCGCCAGACCGTCAAGCGAGGCTCGATACGCCCCGCGTTGCACCACGTCGCTGCCCTGATCTACCTGACCAAACAGGCTGGCATAGCCCTCGATCACAGCATCGTCCGTTACCGAAAGCCCGTCTCCGAACCGCGCGAATTTGTGTTCCAAATCCATGAACACCTCCTCGTAAGCCTCTGATTTCACGGCGTCGCCGCAAGGAATGACTGAAACACCTGCGCCAGGATCACTGCCGCGACGCCATAGACCGTCAGCCACAACCGTTTCTCCAGCCGTTCCATCATTTCTTCGATCTGATCCAGCCTGCGGCACAAGTGGTCGTGCTGGATCTCGGCCACCCTCTCATGCGCGGCCAGACGCAGGCCCGGCGCGCAATCGAACGGGGGATACCCCTCAGCCATCCGCGCGCTCCGGCAGCCCCAGCAAGGCGCGCTTTTCAGCGTCGGACAGGAAGTCGGCGCCATTGACCCGCGCCCATTGCGCATCGCGTTCCGCCGACAGCGCAGGCACCTGATCCAGATCGGGCTTCAGCACCAGATCCTCGCCGGTGTACCCCACCAGCCACTCCGACACCGCCGCCGCCACCCGCGTCACCAGAGGCAGCACGGTCAGGCGGTAAAACGCCCGATTGGCCTCTTGATAGTTCGAATAGGTCGCGTCCCCTTGTATCCCCAGCAACATCGGCGGGACACCGAAGGCCAGCGCGATCTCGCGGGCGGCGGCTTCCTTGGTCTTTTGAAACTCCATATCGGACGGCGAAAAGCCCATCGGCTTCCAATCCAGCCCCCCTTCCAGAACCATCGGACGACCTGCATTGCGCGCCCCGCGATAGTTCTGTTCGATCTCATCCGAGAGACGACGGAACTGATCCTCGGCCATCACCCCATGGCCATCACCCTTCCAAACCAGCGCCCCCGAAGGCCGCGCCGCGTTATCCAGCAACGATTTCGACCACCGCGACGCACTGTTATGCACGTCAATCGCCATCGCCGCCGCCTGCATGGGCGAGAACCCATAGTGGTCGTCCTGAGGGTGGAAGGACTTGATGTGACAGATCGCATCCGCCGGAAACCGGTGCGTCTTGCCACCCGCTGTATAATCATAAGCCTTGGGCCAGCCATCTGCGCCCGGCACCACGCTCATCCGGTCGGATCGCAGGACGTGTAGCTCAACCGGCAAGCCTTCTTCGGCCTGAACCGCCTCGACATAGGCATTGCCCGACAACAGCAACTGCCCGAACAAAGCCTCCATCAACTCCGCCCGCCCCTGCGCCGCATTTGGACGACGCATCAACGACAGGATGGGATGAGTATCAAACCGCTGCGCCTGATCCTGCAACACCAAAGGCAACGCCGCCGCCGCCTCGGCAATCAGCTTGACCGAGCGAAACCCCACCGGGTTGCCCGAAAACCCCGTCCGCGTCAGCGACACCGCGTCCCGAGGGCTCCACGCCACGCGCCCGCCCGTCTGCCACGCCACCACGGGGCCCGCCGCGCTGGCCTTCGCATCGGGCGCTTCGCCCGCCGATCCACGACGCAAGAAATCGAATACCATCTGTGCTCCTTTCTGCCGCCGCTCTGCCCGGCTTGTTGAAAGGAGTTATGACGGAAAGAAGTTTAGGGCTTGGGAATGGAGCGTACGGGGGTTGGGCAACGGGCATATTAGACCTAACAAAAAACAAGAATTTTAGCGGCAAGTTGATAAAGAGCCCCCAAGATCACAACCATTCATTGGGATATTCATCTTCCTAATACAAACTGCAATTTGGTTAGGACGCTGGTTTGAGTACAAAGCAAATCTCTTACTATGAATCAGACTTGAAACTATGAAATGTCATCTGGATTGGGCGGAATGCAGCGTTGCTTTTGCCGCAGACGGTACACTGCGGGACATATATGTGCTCGGTACAACCGAAGCAGATTGGCAGAAATTTACTGATTTCGCTGCGAAGCTCGACTCATCTTTCTATTGCGATGGTGAACAACGGAAACTGCCCAAACATATATCATCCATATTCGACTCAAACAGAGAACAATTGGTACTTATGAAAATTGAGACCGGATGTACTACAATCCATTGCCATTTCTTTACCGAGTCTGAATTGGAACTAGATGATGACCCCAAACACATTGTCTCACAGCAAGGCCTGAACGAAATCTCCGAATTCATCATAGGGCTTGGTAAGGTGCTGAAAAAGAACGTCGTACTGACCGAAGAGAACGCTCCGGCGGCCGTATGGCTCTCCTATTCCGCAGCAGATAAAAAGATCGCGTTCCGACACCCTTAGAAACGCTCACAAACTCCGCACCCTCGGCCTTCTAAACACCCCCGCAGGCCCCACAACCAGTTCATGCAGCGCCCAGACCATCGCATCCACTCGGTCAGGCGAGCCCTGCCCCTCGAACCCGCGCGCCGTCATCTGGCACATCTGCTCCTCCAGCGCGTCCAGCCCGGCCACATGGCTTACCCGTCCTTGTTCATACAGAGCCGCCACAGGCTCGGCCCGCGCAACCTTACCGCGCGACGCCCGCACCGCACGGAAAGGGACCAGAGGGTCCACCTGCCGCACGACCTCTTCCACCAGTTGCCCGCCCTGATTGACCTCGGCCACCAGCCGCTCGGCCCCGAATTCATCCATCGCGTCAATCGCCGCGTGCGCCCAGCCCGCCGGGCCAACGCCCTGCACCGTCCGGTCGGCCAGCACATAGGCCCGCCAGTCCTCGGGCGCGCCCTGTAGCTGAGCCCCCACGACCACAATCCCGCAAGCATCCGCGTCCGCCCCCGCCGTCACCGCCGGGTCCAGCGCCACGACGATGCGATCCAACGCAGGCACCCGCGCGCACCGCGCCGCCTCCAGCATCGAGCCGGTCCACAGCGCGCCCTCAGCATCCGACAGCAGCACCCCGTCCAACTCCTGCCGCCCCAGCCGCGTCCCCGCATAGCGCGCGCGCACCTCGTCCAGAAACGAATCCGCCAGATTGGCCCGGTTCGCCTCGGTCGGTGCATGGGTCTGCACGGTGGAGGGCGACGCCAATAAATCCTTCAAAACCTTCACATTACGCGGTGTGGTGGTCACGCAGACCCGAGGCCGATCCCCCAACCGCAGCGCAAACTGCAACATATCCCAGGTCTCGCCCGCCTTCTTCCACTTGGCCAGCTCATCCACCCAGGCCGCATCGAACTGCGGTCCGCGCAACCCCTCGGGATCATGCGCCGAAAACGCCTGCGCCTCGGCCCCGTTTGGCCAGATCAGCTTGCGCTCCGACGCTTTCCACACCGGCCGACGATCCGGGGGCGAGCATTGCAATATGCCGCTATCGCCAAAGATCATCACATCGCGCACCTGATCAAAGGTCTCCCCAACCAGCGCCACCCGGCTGGCCTCGCCCTTGTCCAGCGGCTTGGACCCTTCGACCATCGACCGCACCCATTCTGACCCCGCCCGCGTCTTGCCAGCCCCGCGCCCGCCCATGATCACCCAGGACCGCCAGTCACCCTCGGGCGGTAGTTGATGCGGCAGCGCCCAAAATTCAAACAGGAAAGGGAGGGCACACAGCCCCCCCTCCCCGATCTCACTCAGAAACCTGTCCCTCACCGCAGCATCGGCGGAGGCGAGCCAGCCTGCACCCGATTTCAAATCGAGCGCGCTCAAGGTCGAGCGCGTATCCCCCTTGGGCAATTCCGGCTTGTCTGTGATGTTGTTCGACAAAGCTTGTCTCCACTTTCTGACAACTTCGGATCAGCCCCTCTAACTGACCCAGTTGTTTTGCCGTTCCGGCAAGATCTGCATCCTCCCCGGTTCCGATTTGCCTGCGCAGTTCTTCTGCTGCTTGGCGCAAACCGCGAATAGATGTTTCCAGCGACTGCAACAGTTCCGCCGTCTGGGACATCCGCTCTTCCGGGGTAATTAAAGTCATGTGTGCCTGTGACCTCATGCGTGAGTTTTCTCCGCACGAGAGAAACGAAAAAACGACCGCCGGGTTGCCCCGCGGCCGTTGCTCATTTCTTCTAGCATGACACAATCAATACGACAAAAAGCACGCAAAGTCAATATGTTGCGCAACACCCATGCAACAGGAACCGCACTGCCTGTTAAGACTGTTGGCGTTTGATCTGTCTATCCAGCGGTAAACTCGCTCAACCCCGAGCGATCTCCAGCACAGCGGCACTCACAATCAGCACTGCCCCCGTGGCCTCGCGCAGTCCAAAGGGCTCGCCCGAAAATACAGCAGCCGAAATCAGGCCGACCACAACCTCGCTCATCAATAACAACCCCACCCGAGCCGGTGTCAGTAAGGTCGCGGGCCAGATCGTCAGAAAGATCATTGGCAGAGTGTACAGCACCGACAGTATCGCAATGGGCAGCACACCGACAATCGCGCTTTGCTCTTGCACTCCGCCCGCGCTGAACACCAGGCTGATCAGCGACAGCATCAGAGCCCCGGCAATAAACGCAAAAACCTGCCCCGGAACCGAAATGCCCGAGGAGCGATACAAACCCAGCGTGCCCACCGCCCAAGCCATGCCGGATACCAGCGCCGCCCAATCTCCGACATTGCTGGGCCAAGGGATCCCCTGACCGCTGCCAAGGACGATCGCCATGCCGCCTAAGCCACATATCAACCCCAAAACGCGAGTTCTGGTCAGATGCTCGCCTAGAAAAACCCGGCCTAAGATCGTGCCCCAAACCGGCGTCAGGTAAAACAGCAGGATGGCTCGAACGACATCCGTATAGACCAGACTGATCGTGAACAGACCAAAGGCCGCACCCGTGAACATGCCGCTGAACATCAAATCCTGCCAGCGCCGTGCCAAACCATGCCGGTCGCGCCACAAAAGCGGCAAAAGGAAAAGCAGCGCTGCCGAATACATCACGATCCCCGGCCAAGCCCCTTCCAGCCCCTGATCCACGAAGTAGCGGACAGGGATCCAGTACAGTCCCCACATCATACCGCCAAGAACCAGGGCACCACTGGCGAGCTTGAGGCTATGGCCCTGCTGTGCACTTCCCGTCATTCCCAACCCCAAACTTCGCCTCGCAATGTTACGACGCGCTGAACCGCCACTCGGAAATCGATGGCTCAAACTGATTGAGAACGCCAGCAGAATTTAGAACTCCGACCGCCAGTCCATCAGACAAATACTTGACAATGCCCGCGCCAACGCTCATGTGCCGTCCATCAGCGCCGCCGCGTGAGCATCCGGGCCTTTGCCCCCACGGCGCACCATATCTCTCCTGGTTCCCCTTCACGCAGGGTTCTTGATGCGATGGCCGGATGGCGCAGGATACGCCTGTGCGTCCCGAGGTCTCGCTAAACCCTGCCTGCCGCGCTTTTGCGCGGTCACACGCATCCGCGCGCAAAGTTGCGGATATCAAAGGATTATTACGTGTTCGACTTCGACATGCTGGGCCTTGCCCCGGCTTTGAATGACGCCCTGAAACGGGCAAACTTTACTCAACCCACACCGATCCAAAACCAGGCCATCCCAATGGCGCTGAATGGTCATGACATTCTTGGGCTGGCCCAGACCGGCACTGGTAAAACGCTGGCCTTTGGTCTGCCGCTGATTGATCACCTTCTGGCGCAACCGGCCAAACCTGCACCCAAGACAGTCAAGGCGCTGATCCTTGCCCCGACGCGCGAACTGGTGAACCAAATCGCGGACAGCCTGCGTACCCTCACGCAAAAGACAAAACTACGCGTCGCCACCGTTGTCGGTGGCCAATCCATCGGTAAGCAGATTTCGTTCCTATCGCGCGGCACCGATATTCTGGTCGCCACCCCGGGACGACTGATCGACCTGATGGAGCGTGGAGCCGTCGATCTTGGTTCAGTGCGCCATCTGGTGCTGGACGAGGCCGACCAGATGCTGGACATGGGCTTTATCCATGCCCTGCGTAAAATTGCACCCGCCTTGGGCACGCCGCGCCAGACGATGCTGTTCTCGGCCACCATGCCGAAACAGATGGAAGAGCTGAGCCAGTCCTACCTCACCAACCCGCAGCGCATACAGGTGTCGCCTCCTGGCAAGGCGGCGGACAAGATCACTCAGTCCGTGCACTTCCTGTCCCGCGCGGACAAGCCCCGCAAGTTGCGTGAAATCCTCTCGGCCGACTTGGACGCTCTGACGCTGGTCTTCTCCCGCACCAAACACGGGGCCGAGCGGTTGATGAAGGACCTCGTTCGGGATGGCTTCAATGCAGCCTCGATCCACGGAAACAAAAGCCAAGGTCAGCGGGATCGCGCCATCAATGCGTTCCGCGCTGGCGAGATCAACATCCTCGTCGCGACAGACGTTGCCGCGCGGGGCATCGATATCCCCGGCGTAGCCTATGTGATCAACTATGACCTGCCCGAGGTGCCCGATAACTATGTCCACCGCATTGGTCGTACAGCCCGCGCAGGGCGCGAGGGCGAAGGCATCGCCTTCTGTGCCCCGGACGAGTTGGACCAGTTGAAGCAGATCCAGAAGCTGATGAAGATCGACATTCCGGTCGCCAGCGGCACCATGCCCGAATTCGCCGAGCCCAAAAAGCCGCGCAAACAGGGCGGTTTTCGGGCGCGTAGGCCACAGGGGGGCAACACATCCTCCAAGCCTTCAGCGTCTAAACGGCGGCGTCCGCGCAGACGCCCCGCTGCGTAAAAAAGAAAGGGCCGCGATTTCGACGCGGCCCTTTTTTTCTTAGTTGCCCGAACTGTTTCTCTCGGCCTCAATCTCGCGCCACTTGGCGACGTTTCGATTGTGCTCGTCCAGCGTTTCGGCAAAAGCGTGCCCACCAGTTCCATCCGCGACGAAGAACACAAAGTTTGTCTCCTCCGGTGCCACGGCGGCCTCAAGACTGGCCAGCCCCGGATTGGCAATCGGGGTCGGTGGCAGACCGTCAATCACATAGGTATTCCAAGGTGTTGCGCGGCGCAGTTCACTGCGGCGCAAGCCACGCCCCAGCGTGCCCTTGCCCTCGGTCACGCCATAGATAACCGTCGGGTCCGTTTGCAGTTTCATACCCCGCTCCAACCGGTTCACGAAGACGCTGGCCACTTGCCCACGCTCATGCGGGACGCCGGTTTCCTTTTCGATGATCGAAGCCAGGATCAACATCTCTTCGGGGTTCGAGATCGGCAGATCATCCTGACGGCTTTCCCAGATCGCGTTGATCCGAAGTTGCTGCTTGTCCTGCATCCCCCTCAGCACGGCCGTCCGGTCGGCTCCGCGCGCGATGTCGTAGCTGTCAGGCGCCAACATCCCCTCGGCGGGTATCTCAGCCACCTCGCCCGTCAACGCGTCGATCTGCTTTAGCCCTTCGACCACCTGCCACGAGGTCACACCCTCGGCCACCGAAACACGATAGCGCGTATCCGCATCTTCGCGTTTCTCGACATAGGCGGCAGGCACCTCGTCCGAGGTCACATCAAAAGTCGCAATCTCATCAAAATCCAGCGTCGCCGGGTTCAGCTCGCGCACGCGGGTCTGAATTCGGGTGACGCCGATGCGATATTCGATCTCCGACCCGCAGGTGCTGGCACCGCTGCTGGTGATCTCATCTATGATCTGTTCCATCGACGCGCCTTCGCGCACCAGAAAGCTGCCAGCCTTAAGCTGCGGCGCCTTGTCGGTGTAGTCTGCCGCCATCCGAAACAGCACGGCGCTGGTGATGGCGCCTTGCTCCTGCAGCTGTTGGCTGACCGCACCCATGTTCGAACCGCGCTGGACCTGAAGACAGATCGCAGTTTCAAGCGGGCCCGCGTTTTTGTAACGGGATTGCCCCCACAAGATCAGACCACCCATCAGGAACAAGCCAACCACCAAAACGGTCAGCATGTTCGATGCAAGGGCCCGCCACATTTAACTGACCTTTCCGAAGATCACGCTGGCATTGGTGCCACCGAACCCGAACGAGTTCGACAGCGCCACGTTGATCTCACGCTCGCGCTTGGCGTTGGGGGCCAAGTCAATCGGCGTCTCGACAGCCGGGTTATCTAGGTTGATCGTAGGCGGTGCAACCTGATCGCGGATTGCCAGGATCGAGAAGATCGCCTCGATCGCGCCCGCCGCGCCCAGCAGGTGGCCAGTCGCCGATTTGGTCGAGGTCATGGTCGCATTCGCCGCGTGATCGCCCAGCAGGCGTTCGACCGCGCCCAGTTCGATCGTATCCGCCATGGTCGAGGTGCCATGCGCGTTGATATAGTCCAGATCTTTCGGCTCCAGCCCGGCGCTGCGTAGCGCGGCTTTCATCGAGCGCTCGGCCCCGTCACCATCCTCGGACGGTGCGGTGATGTGATAGGCGTCACCGGACATGCCATAGCCCAGCACCTCGGCGTAAATCTTCGCCCCCCGCGCCTTGGCGTGTTCATATTCTTCCAGCACGACAATGCCCGCACCTTCGCCCATGACGAAGCCGTCGCGGTCGATGTCATAAGGGCGGCTGGCTTTCTTGGGATCATCGGCATATTTGGTCGACAATGCCTTGCACGCGTTGAACCCGGCAATTCCGATCTCACAGATGCAGCCTTCGCCGCCGCCCGCAACCATGACATCCGCATCACCTGCACGAATGATACGGCTTGCATCGCCAATTGCATGAGCACCGGTCGAACAAGCCGTCACGACCGAATGGTTCGGCCCTTTGAACCCACGACGGATCGACACCTGACCCGAGGCCAGATTGATCAGAGCGCCAGGAATAAAGAAGGGCGAAACACGGCGCGGGCCCTTGTCACGGATCAGATTCGCGGTATCCGCGATAGACCCAAGCCCACCAATACCCGAGCCTATCAGAACACCTGTGCTCAAGCGCGCTTCTTCATCTTCGGGCATCCAGCCAGCGTCTTCGCAGGCCATATCGGCAGCCGCAATCGAGTACAGGATAAAGTCCTCAATCTTGCGCTGTTCTTTCGGCGACATCCAATCGTCGGGGTTGAACGTTCCGTTCGTGCCATCACCGCGTGGAACCTCGCAGGCATAGGTCGTCGTGACCCCACTGCCTTCGGCATCAAACTGAGTGATCGGGCCCGCACCGGATTCTCCGTCCAACAGCCGCGACCAGGTTTCCTCGACCCCGCTGGCCAACGGAGTGACCAATCCCAGACCGGTTACAACGACTCTGCGCATGAAATGCCTCTTGCCTGCTTCGTGTTTAAGAAACGCTCATACCCCGGCGTAGGGGCCGGGGGCAAGAGCAAGGGCGCATTCAGCCCAGAACCAGTTATCATCATGTGCGTTGCACAGACACCGAAAAACAAAAACCGCCCCCTCAGGTCGTTTGAGAGGGCGGCAAATTCATGATGGAACCGATTTTACTGGAATTCGGCCACCGGCTCATGTGCGGTCGAGGCCACAGCCAGTGCATCCGACAGCTCCAGCGTCTTGCGGAACAACGCCCGCCCGACAATCGCTCCCGAAATATTGGGGATATAGGCCAGGCGCGAGATATCGTCGGCCGTGCGTACAACACCGCTGGCGATGACAGGCGTGCGCGATTTCTCGGCAACCCCCGAGATCAAACCCAACTGCGCCTCGACATCTTCCATGTCGCTGTCGATATCTGTCACCAGAATTGCGGCAAACGGAGTATCGGCGAAGGCTTCGATATAAGCTTCGGCGGTAAATGCGCTTTGACTGCGCCAACCTTCGGTCATCACGTGACCTTGCCAGATATCGACCGCCAGAACGATCTGGTCCGGATACAGCTTTGCCAGCTCTTTAACCAGATTAGGATCCCAGGCGGCCAATGTACCGATGACGATCCGACCCGCGCCCTTGTCGATCCAATGTTCGACCTGCTCACGGGTGCGCATGCCGCCCGCCAACTGCACCGGGATCTCGGCCGAGCGGATGATCTCTTCGACCAGTTCCGCATTAGTATCACGCCCTTCGATGGCGTCGAAGTCCGTCAGGTGCATCCATTCCGCCCCTGCGGCAGCCCAGCTACGGGCTGTTTCGGCAGGGTTCACGTGCCAGATCATAGCTTCGTCCAGGCGGCCCTTGTCCAGTGTGACACACCGGCCGTTCTGCAATTCCATCGTGGGGTAAATCCTCATGAGCCTGATCCTCCGCTCAATCCTTGTGCTATACCCCAATATCATAGCCGAAGAAATTACCCGTGCGGCAACCAGTTTCGGCAAACCACGGGCATTTTGCGGCATCGCAGCACGGAGATCAGTGACGTGTGGGTGGACCTGTTCGACGCATCAATTTGACCGCAGCTCCTTGATAATCGCAGTCGCGCAGAGGCTCATATCCCAGTTTTTCCGCCAATCTTTGCGAAGTCTCATTTTCGGAATTTATCATTGCAACCAATGGCCCCGGCATGATGCGGTCAAACCATTCATGCGCGGCCTGAGCGGCCTCAAGGCCCATGCCCTGTCCCTGCGCCTCGGGGGCCAGAACCCAACCTGCCTCGGGAAAACTGTCGAAATCCTCGCCCAACGCACGGTTGCCATAGAAAAAGCCGGCCTGCCCAATCATCTGCCGATTCGATTGCTGAATCACCGCCCACTGACCAAACCCGGCCATCTGCCAATGCCCAGCATTGCGCAAAAACGAATCCCACGCTTCGCCACGCGATCGCGGTTTGCCGCCAATATGCCGCACGACACACGGGTTACGCCAGATCTCGGCGAACCGGTTGAAATCCTCAGGCCGCATGGCGCAAAGCGTCAAGCGTGCCGTGTTTATCATCGGGGTGGATCGTATCATGCCCTGCCCGCTCTGAAATTTTTGCCTCAGCTGAAAGCGTGCGTGCGAAATGGACATCTGACAAGCCTGAATACGCGTCAGGCAACAAAAAACGGCGCCTCCGTTGCCCGGAAGCGCCGCTTTCATAAGATTTCGAAGGTCTTAGGACGCTTCAGAGATGAATTTGACGGCGTCGCCAAAGGTCTGGATGGTCTCGGCTGCGTCATCAGGGATCTCGATGCCGAACTCTTCTTCGAAGGCCATAACCAGCTCAACGGTGTCCAGGCTGTCTGCGCCCAGATCGTCGATGAAGGAAGCGTTTTCCGCTACTTTGTCTTCTTCAACACCCAGGTGCTCAACAACGATCTTCTTAACGCGATCTGCGACGTCGCTCATGTCTATTCCTCATTCCATTTCAGGGCATAGTGCCCGGTTCTGCCCTTGCCCGCTCAGGCTGGCCTTGATGTGCCCGTCTGGGCGGTTTGGGTTCCCGATTGCCGGGAAACTAGAAGGCCGACCCTATGGCCGACCCCCGAATTGATGCGCCGCCTATAGCACAGACAACGCCCAAGGCAAACGCTTTCGCGCCTGTCCCGACAGGTGGTCACAACATGGCCATACCGCCGTTTACATGCAAGGTGGTTCCGGTCACATATCCGGCCTCGGGGCTGGCAAGGTACAGAACTGCCGCAGCAATTTCCGATGCATCCCCCATACGTCCGGCCGGGACCTGACCCAGAATGCCCGCCTTCTGATCGTCGGTCAGCTTGTCGGTCATCGCCGTAGTGATAAAGCCCGGAGCCACCGCATTGGCCGTGATTCCGCGACTTGCAACCTCATAGGCCAGCGACTTGGTCATCCCGACCATACCGGCCTTAGACGCAGCATAGTTCGCCTGACCGGGGTTGCCCGTCGCGCCCACCACGGAAGAGATGTTGATGATCCGGCCCCAACGCGCCTTCATCATGCCGCGCAGCACGCCTTTGCAAAGTTTCGCGGTCGAGGTCATGTTGACGTCGATTACGCTCTGCCATTCGTCATCCGACATGCGCATGAACAGGTTGTCGCGGGTGATACCCGCATTGTTGACCAGAATATCGACCGACCCCATCGCATCCGCCGCCTGCTTGGGCAGAGCGGCCACAGCCTCAGGGTCGCTCAGGTTACAGGGCAGCACGTGGGCGCGGTCGCCCAACTCAGCGGCCAGCGCCTCAAGCGGTTCAACCCGTGTGCCGGACAGCGCCACCGTAGCGCCGGCAGCGTGCAGAGAGCGCGCGATCTCACCACCGATCCCGCCCGAGGCACCGGTGATCAGTGCGTTCTTACCTGTCAAATCAAACATTCTCTTATCCTTTAGCTACGCGCCACGCGACGCGCGGTGTCTTACGATTCGGCTTGTGTCACATTCTGCACGTCATCTGGCGTGCCGACAGCTTTACCCGCGATCGAACGGTCGATTTTGCGGATCATCCCGGACAGAGCTTTCCCTGCCCCGATCTCCCACGTCTCGGTCACGCCCTGCGCGGCCATGTACTGCACGCTTTCGCGCCAGCGGACCGAGCCGGTGACCTGCGCGACCAGCAACTGTCGGATCAGATCGGGGTCACCGACCGCTTCGGCGCGCACATTGGCAATCAGCGGCACGGCAGGCGCTTTGATTTCAACCCCTGCCAAAGCTTCGGCCATCACGTCGGCAGCAGGCTGCATCAGCGCACAATGGAAAGGCGCGCTGACAGGCAGCATGACGGCCCGCTTGGCGCCCTTTTCCTTGGCAATCTCGGCCGCACGTTCCACAGCAGCCTTCGCGCCCGAGACCACAACCTGCGTCGGGTCATTGTCGTTTGCGGCCTGACAAACCTCACCCTTCGCGGCCTCATCCGCCACGGCGCGCACGGCATCAAGGTCCAGCCCAAGGATCGCCGCCATCGCACCCTCGCCCACCGGCACGGCACTTTGCATAGCCTGGCCACGGGTGCGCAGAAGACGCGAAGTATCTGCAACCGACAGCGCACCAGCAGCGGCCAGCGCGGAATATTCCCCCAGCGAATGCCCGGCCACAAAGGCTGCATCGGTGATCGAGACGCCCTCGGCCTCTAGCGCCCTCATTGCCGCCATTGACGTTGCCATCAACGCAGGTTGTGCGTTTTGGGTCAGGGTCAATTCAGCAATATCGCCGTCCCAAATCAGGCCGCTCAGCTTTTCGCCCAGGGCTTCGTCCACTTCGTCGAACACCGCCTGAGCAGCGGGGTAAGCCTCGGCCAGAGCTTTGCCCATTCCGATGGTCTGGGCGCCCTGCCCCGGGAAAACAAATGCGCGTGTCATTGCAACCTCTTGGATGACGTTAGGTTGCGGCGGGGTGTAAACTGTGTGACCGCGCGGCACAAGTATTGCCTGATCTCTGCACAAAGGCACCGTATCTGTGCGCCCTGCGCCCTTGAGTCCTGCCCTCACGGCGATAGGTTGAACCCAACCACCCTTTCGCCGGAGCACCCGATGCCCTCGACCAACACGTTTTCCAGCTATGGCAGCGTCACCAAGACCTTCCACTGGCTGACCGCCCTGCTGATCTTCACCGCCTTTCCGCTGGGCTATTTCGCCAATGATCTGGCGCAGGCCATCTATGACCCGAACATCCCGACGACCGAAGATGACATCACCCGCGCGGCGCGCCTGTTCTCACTGCACAAAACATTGGGCGTGGCGGTGTTTTTCGTGGCCCTCGCTCGCATTCTCTGGGCCCTGACCCAAACCAAACCCGGCCTTTTGAACGCCGACAATAAGCCCGAGGCCTTTGCTGCCGAAACCGTGCATTGGCTGCTATACGGCTCGTTGGTGCTGGCACCGCTGACCGGCTGGATACACCACGCCGCAGCCGAAGGGTTCGCGCCGATCCTTTGGCCCTTTGGCCAAAACCTGCCGCTGGTCCCCAAATCCCAGCATCTGGCCGAATTCACCGCCAGCCTTCACTGGCTGTTCGTCTGGACCCTAGGTGGCGCGCTGGTGCTGCATATTGCCGGGGCGCTGAAACACCACGTCATCGACAAAGACAGCACATTGCGGCGTATGCTGCCTGGCTCAGCCCAAGCCCCCGAGCCCCCGGCTCAACACCATTCCAAGACGCCCGCGCTTGCCGCGCTCGTCGTCTGGGGTGCGGTTTTGGTCGGCGGCTGGGGCATCGGCGCGTTCAGCCATCACTCTTACGCTCAGGGCGAAGCCACGGCACTGGCCGAAGTCCAATCGGACTGGCAGGTTCAGGAAGGAACTCTGGGCCTTACCATCAACCAGCTGGGTAGCCCAGTCACCGGTAGCTTCCAGGACTGGACGGCCGCCATAGCCTTTGATGAGCCCGCCGAGCCCGGCTTGGCCGGTTCGGTCGAGGTGACGATCTCAATCCCGTCGCTCAGCCTAGGCACGGTCAGTGATCAAGCTATGGGCGCGGATTTTTTCGACAGCGCACAATATCCCACTGCGCTGTTTAAGGCAGATCTATTCAAAACCGAAACCGGGTATGAGGCACGCGGCCCCTTGACCATCCGCGACAAGTCCTTGGACGTTGTGCTGCCGTTCACTCTGGATTTGCAAGGCGACACCGCGACGGTTTCTGGTGAATTAGAGTTGAACCGCATGGATTTCGATGTGGGCACATCGCAACCCACCGAAGCTTCACTGGGCTTCGCAGTCACTGTAAGCGTCGAGCTGACTGCTACGCGCGGTGAATAGCGGCGAACAAACGAAAACCGCCGGGGCAAAAAGCTCCGGCGGTTTCGATTCTAGAATAGTAGCCTTATTTACTCGGCTTTCTGCGCCTCGACCGAGATCTGAACATTAACCTCGTCACCCACGAAGGGTGCGAACTGGCCCAGATCGAAATCGCTGCGGATCAGAGTGGTCGTCGCGTCGAAGCCAGCCCACGGCTTGCCTGCCATCGGATGCTCACCCGCCTGGTTCAGCTTGGCGTCCAGTACGACCGATTTGGTTACACCATTCATGGTCAAATCGCCGGTGATATTGGCGGTGTTCTCGCCTGTCACTTCGATGCTGGTGGACGTGAAGGTGACAAGATCGCCTTCAGCGGCACCGAAAAAGTCTTCGGTCATGAAGTGATCTTCGCGCGGTTTCCAGCCCGTGAACATCTCGATAACGGGCATCGAAACCGTCACGCTGGACGCAGCCGGGTTTTCTTTGTCGAACAGGATCTCGCCTTCAAAGCCCGAGAACATGCCATAGGTGGTCGAAAAACCAAGGTGGTTATAGTTGAAAATGACCTGGCTGTGGCTTGGGTCCAGAACGTATTTCTCGGCACTTGCAAACGCCGAAGTCGCCGACACGGCCAGTGCAGCAGCAAGAAGGATGGGTTTCATGACAAACTCCGCAATGTTGTGGATGCAAACCTGTTGGGTTGCTCGGTAACGAAAATGTGCCGCCAAGGGGCGGCACACAAGCTTTATTCGCTCACAACTTCTGTTCCTATATGAACAGAATAATATTCAGGCGAAGATTGTTACACTTCCACTCAATTGACCCTTGAGCGCTCGGCTGACATCCGCCGACTGCAGGGGCAGCTTCATCAGCAGGCTACCATCGACATCAAACAGTTCGACCTGATCATCGCTGAATTTGGCACCGCCTAGCGTGTCATAGCTGCGGCGCAGAACCGTTTGCGGGCGGCCGTTTTCGTTCTTTTGCAGAACGCGGACTTCGCGACGGATCGGGTCAAAATAGGCATCGGGACGCGAGTCCAGCATCTGAATGGTCAGCAGACTGACACCAACGATCAGGAAAGCAAGCGACGCTGCCATCTTGATCGGCCAAACTTCGGCGGCCATGGCCGAACCCGGTGCCAGCCACATGGAAAAGGACATCACGATCAGAAAGGCACCAACCATGCGCGCCAAAATCATGCGCACTTTCCAGTTCGGAGCGAATGTGATCAGAACTGGAACGGATTTCTCAAAACGCGCGCCGGTCGCCGACTGTTCAAGTGTATTCGTATTCATCGCGGTCATTTCTCTCACCCTGTTTCTCAGGTTGCCGTCGTGGGTCCGGTGTGTCCGGTCTGTCCCCGGTATGAAATTCAAGATCGACTTGAAAAGCGTCAGGAATTGGGCGGTGCAAAGGAAATAGCAGGACTTCACCAAGGCACGTGTGTCAGGTCTTGCCCCGCCGCCATAAACGTGTATACGGGGCCATCCTTCGCTAATCACATGAATCGCGCAGCCTCTCGTGGCAGGGTCGCGAAGGACCAAACGGCCCCGCCTATGAAATGCGCCTTGATATAAACAGGAGTGCACATGCCACTGTATGAGCATGTAATGATCGCGCGTCAGGATCTGTCCAACGCGCAGGCAGAAAGCCTTGTCGAACATTTCGGCACTGTTCTGGCTGACAACGGCGGCAACGTCGTCGAAAGCGAGTACTGGGGTGTCAAGACGATGGCCTACAAGATCAACAAAAACCGCAAAGGCCACTATGCCTTCCTGAAAACCGACTCGCCTGCTGGCGCGGTTCAGGAAATGGAGCGCCTGATGCGCCTGCACGAAGACGTCATGCGCGTTCTGACCATCAAGGTTGACGAACATGCCGAGGGCCCCTCGGTCCAGATGCAGAAGCGCGACGAGCGCGAAGGCCGCCGCGAGCGCCGCTGATCAACGCCTGACGAAAGGACATAAACCATGGCCGCAAAACCATTTTTCCGCCGCCGCAAGGTCTGCCCGTTCTCGGGCGAGAACGCGCCCAAGATCGACTATAAAGACACTCGTCTGCTGCAGCGCTACATCTCTGAGCGTGGCAAGATCGTTCCCTCGCGCATCACCGCCGTTTCGGCGAAAAAGCAGCGTGAACTGGCCCGTGCTATCAAGCGCGCCCGCTTCCTCGCCCTGCTGCCCTACGCCGTGAAGTAAGGAGAGACTGATATGCAAGTTATCCTGCTGGAACGCGTTGCGAAACTGGGTCAGATGGGCGACGTCGTTGACGTCAAGCCCGGCTACGCCCGCAACTTCCTGCTGCCCCAAGGCAAAGCTCTGAGCGCGTCCGAGTCGAACATCGCCTCGTTTGAAGCCCGCAAGGCGCAGCTTGAAGCGCACAACTTGGAAACCAAGAAAGAAGCTGAAGCACTGGCTGAAAAGCTGGACGGTCAGCAGTTCATCGTGATTCGCTCGGCGTCGGATGCCGGTGCTCTGTACGGCTCGGTCACTCCGCGTGACGCTGCAGAGGCCGCGACCGAAGCTGGCTTCACCGTCGACAAGAAACAGATCGCCCTGATCGCACCGATTAAGGAGCTGGGTCTGCATTCGCTGGCAGTCAAACTGCACCCCGAGGTCGAAGTTGAAATCAAGATGAACGTCGCCCGTTCGGAAGAAGAAGCCGAACTGCAAGCTTCGGGTAAATCGATCCAGGAACTGGCCGCTGAAGAAGAAGCCGCCGCTGAATTCGAAATCGCCGAGCTGTTCGACGATATCGGTTCCGCCGCGTCCGACGACGAAGACCTGATTGCCGAAGAAGCACCGGCTGCGGATGAAGACGACGCGAAAGCGTAACCTTCAACCTGTGAACTTCGAAAAGGCCGCGCCATTTTGGGCGGCCTTTTTTCATGCACGAACTGGGCGGCATAATTCAGCCTGAATTTCCAGCTACCCTTGCGGCCAGAGACAAGTTTCCTAGTATTTCGTCCAAAATTCCGGAGCCCTTGATGACTCAGATCCCGCGCCGCAGTGTCTTAGCCCTTCTTCTTGCCGCACCGCTGGTGGCTTGCGGCACCCCCGACACACCGACGCGTGCGGCCTTTGATCCCCCCCTTTACCCGAACGAAACGCCCGAGCTGCGGGCATCGATCAATAAATGGGCCGATCACTACGAATTGCCGCGCGAGCTGGTGCACAAACTGGCTATTCGCGAAAGTACGCATCGCCCCTGGGCCGTGAACCGACCCTATTACGGGCTGCTGCAAATCCTTCCGGCCACTGCACGGTCCATGGGCTACCAGGGCGATCCGCAGGGGCTCCTCGACGCCGACACCAATTTGGAATTTGCCGGCAAGTACCTGCGCGGCGCATGGCTGCTGTCCGACGGCGATCAGCAACGCGCGATCTTTCTCTATGCCAAAGGCTACTGGCCCGAGGCAAAAGCACGCGGATTGTTGGTTGAAACAGGGTTGGTTCCCGAATAGCCCTCCGAGGCTGCCGAAAACCTTGTATTAATGCGTTATGACGTCGCGAATGGCGGATAATAACACTACACATGTGAACAAACTGCTTGCGCGCTGCCTTACGCCTCGTAAGATTTACTGAACATTAACGCCGTTAACCTCTGAACCGAGGTTAACCTCCGTAAAGGTTGAAAAGTTGAAGCTGATCGACTTGGCCGCTATCGACCACGAGGAAAAGTCAGCCGCTGACATAATTGACGCGGTTTGTTCCGAGCTTGGCTTTGATTACGCATCCTATGCGACATTCAACCCCGTTAAGGGAGATGTTCAAGGCTACGCGAACTATCCTGACGAATGGAAGATTCACTATGGTACGCAGGGTTTTCATAAATTTGACCCGACTTTGTATCAATCCGTGCTCAGTATCGCCCCCGTAGACTGGGGTCGCTTTAACCATGATGACAAGTTCCACACCGTGTTTCGGGACGCCCATGACTTTGGCATCACGACCCGAGGCCTTTCGGTTCCGGTGCGCGGCCCTTACGGCGAATGCGGGCTGCTGAACGTAACGCGTGACTGCTCGGACGACGAATGGGACAAGCTCAAGCGGCACGTGATGGGGGACCTGCAACTTGCCGCCGTGCACGCCCATGACACGGTCATGCAGTCGGGTTTGTTGGGCAAAGCACTATACCTACCTGCCCTGTCAACGCGCGAGAAAGAGATCCTTCAATGGGCGGCCGAAGGTAAATCTCAGCAGGATATCGGTGATATCCTGTCCATCTCGCACCGGACCGTCGAAGTGCATATGCGGTCAGGGCGGGAAAAACTAGGCGCATTGACCACGCCGCAGGCGATCGGACGGGCCGTTAGTCTCGGCCTGATAGCTCCCGGTTAACAAAAAAACTAAAATTCTACGGGAATCCCCTAATAGTCTCAGATCACAACTTTGTTAATCCTCTGTTCACGGTAACCAATCTGTAGGGGGATGGAACATGATCATCGTGATTGATGGGATGAACCAACACAAATTCAAAGACATCTTGGATGAGATGTATCAACTGCGCGCACGGGTCTTCGGCGACCGCTTGGGATGGGACGTAAACATCCAGGACGGGCGAGAGATCGACAGGTTCGATACGCTCAATCCTGCACACGTGGTCAGTCTGAACGACGAGGGGAACGTCGTTGGCTGTATGCGTCTGCTGCAGACCACAGGGCCTCATATGCTGGCCGATGTGTTTAACGCGATCCTGGATGGCGAGCCGCCTGTGCGCAGCGCCCAGATTTGGGAGGCAACCCGGTTTTGTGTCGACACTAAAAAGTTGGGGCGCGGGAGGGGTGAGAATTCGGTCTCCTATGTCACCAGCGAAGTCATGATCGGTTCGTTCGAATACGCCAAGACAGCCGGAGTGCTGGACTCGATCGCTGTTATCGACCCGGTGATGAACCGCGTCCTGCAACGATCCGGGAACGCGCCTTATGACTATCTGGGCACCGCGAAACCCATGGGGAAAGTGGTGGCGATGGCCGCCCTCATGGATTGCTCGGACGAGCGTATTTCAGGAATTCGCGACTATGCTGGCATCGCCCATGACGTGTTTCTGACCGACGAACAAGCGCTCCAGCTTTTCGCCAAGTCCAACGTCAAACCACAACCCAAACCCGCAAACTTCGATCACAAGCCACTGAGTCAAATGGAAAAATACTTCGTAGAACAAATGAGCGCCGCAACCACCCAGGAAGAGGTCAATGCCGTATTGCGCTTGATAGAAGAACTCTCGGACAAGTTCACACCCGAGCAGAAGATAGCCCTGATGCGTTCCCCCCGTGCTCTAGCTCATGGGGCCTGACCCCCTCACCTCAGAAGTTAGAGCCACTTAGTCGGAGCCGCCTTTATCAGGCGGCTCCGTATTCTTTTGCCCGGCTACGCGGGCGACAAAGGATTATTCCTCGTCCAGCGCCTCAACAGCTTTTTGCAAGTCGTCTTTGCTAACTTCCTTGTCAGCAACCTGAGCCAGCTCGACGATATAGTCGATGACTTTGTCCTCGAAGATCGGCGCGCGCAGTTGCTGCTGCATCTGGGCATTCTGCTGCACGAACTCAAAGAACTGACGTTCTTGACCAGGGTACTGACGCGCCTGATTCATGATCGCCTGAGTCATCTCTGCATCGGTGACTTCAACCTCGGCCTTCTGGCCCAGCTCCGCCAACAGCAGACCCAGACGCACGCGGCGCTCGGCCAGTTTGTTGTGCTCGTCGGTGGGCTCGATCGGGTCGTGATCGTGGCCTTCGACATCGGGGTTTTCCTCGTGCCACAGCTGGTGCGCGATTTGCTTGGCTTCGGCTTCTACCAGCGACGGTGGCAGGTCGAACGACACTTTCTCATCCAGCACGTCCAGCAGAGCGCGCTTCATCACGGCCCGCGATGCGCCGTTGTATTCGGCTTCCAGACGCTCCGAAATCTGACCCTTCAGCGCATCCAGATCTTCGGCACCGAATTTGGTGGCCAACTCGTCGTTGATCTCGGCGGCGACGGGCTCTTTCACTTCTTTGACGGTGCAGGTGAAAACAGCTTCCTTACCGGCCAGATGCTCGGCACCGTATTCGGTCGGGAAAGTGACGTTGACGTCTTTTTCCTCTTCGGCTTTTACGCCAACCAGCTGTTCTTCAAAGCCAGGAATGAAGCTGTTCGAGCCCAGAACCAGCGGATAGTCCTCGGCCGAACCGCCTTCGAATTCTTCGCCGTCTACTTTGCCGACGAAGTCGATCACGACCTGATCACCGTCCTTGGCTTTCGAGCCTTTACGGCGCGCTTTGAAATCCTGCGCGGTTTCAGCCAGGTTATTCAGCGCTTCTTCGATCGCCGCGTCGTCGGCTTTGACGACCAGCTTTTCCAGTTCGACCGATTTCAGGTCAACTTCAGGAATGGCAGGCAGCGCCTCATAGGACATCTCGACATGGACGTCGTCGCCTTCTTTCCACTCCTCGTTGGTCATCTTGACCTCGGGCTGCAGCGCAGGACGGTCGCCGCTATCCTCAAAGTGCTTATTCATCGCACCGTCGATGCTTTCCTGCATCGCTTCACCCAGCAGGCGCTGGCCGAACTGCTTTTTCAGCAGCGCCATCGGCACTTTGCCTTTGCGGAAACCTTTCATTTCGATTTCCGGCTGTGCCTCGACCAGTTTTTCATTCACTTTGTCGTCCAGCTCAGCTGCGGAAACGACAATATTGTAACCGCGTTTCAGACCTTCGTTCAGCGTCTCGGTAACCTGCATTATGGTAGTCCCCATAGGATTCGGGGCGCGCAAAACGGCGCGCCGGGCAAATTTGAGGCCTTCTATTTGCCCTGCCCCCAACGTGCAAGGGGCAACTGCCCGATCAGCCTTGTTTTGCCGCGGATTTGAAGAAAAAACGCCCCGGACTGGGCCGGAGCGTTTGTTGTTGGCTGCAACTGTCGTCTCAGAACCGCCAGCGCGCGCCCAGAGCCCAGGCTTCGTTCTCGTCGAAATCGACCATATCGTCAAAATCGTGGCGGCGGTATTTCAGATAGGCATCCGTGTTGATGCTGTCGATCCGCTGCACAACCGCGATGCCCCAGGATTTGGTGCTTGATCCTTCATTCTGGAAATCGGATCCGTCGAAATAGTCGATCCCGATACCGGTTTGCCCCCAAGACACCCAATCGGTCTCATAGGCGATCTTTGTGTACCAATAATCCGGATCGCTAGCCCCGTCAGAGGTATTGTCCCGCGTCCCCAGAGCCGCCGTGAAACTGAACCCGCTCGGCAGCAGCACCGAGGCCGATCCGATCGTATCCCGACGTTCACCTGACCCATCATCAAAGTCGCGCACCGCATAGGCGATTGTGGCCGCAAACTCGATCCCATTTGTGAAGGTGTTTCCGTAAGATACTGCAATATCATAATAATCGTCGTCGTCACTGCTGGACAAAATATTTTGACCATAGGCGATAGCGCCCGAGAACCCATTGTAACTAGGCGTGTCATAACGGATACGCCCGCGCCGCGCCCCGTCAAAGTTGCTGGCGGAATCTCCAACCGTGATGTCGCTCAGTATCCCGTCGGGCTGGCGATAGAAAAAGGCACCGTTCTCGTCATTGGTGAACGAATACAGCACAGTGCCAACATAGGACAGATCAACCTCGGCCGCGCCATCGGACGCCATGCTGCCCTGCCCTGCCGAGAATTTGCCATAGCTGCCTTTCAGGGCGAAATCGACGTGGCGAATATCTTCGCGCGACCAGCCATCATTATTGGTACCGTCCTGATTGGCCGAACCGGTGCTGGGCAACCCCAAACCGGTTTCAAACCGGAACGTGAACTCGTTGCTGCCATAGGGCTGCATCAGGCGAAGCCCCACACGGCTGTTCGACAGATCATTGTCGAGCAAACGGGTTTCCGTTTCTTCCCCGTCATCTACCGAGACAATGACCGGGTGAATCTGACCGTAGAGCTCGACATAGCCGCCGCTGTTATTGTCGTATCGCAATTGCGCCATTGCCGGAACGGCAGTCGTTACGGCCAACACTGCGGCCAGGGAATGAATTCTAAAATTCTGGGTCATTTCAGTCACCATGAGAAAAACTGTTTTGGCGCTGCTCAATTTTTTGTCTTCTACCTGCCTAGGACGGGCGCTGAACGCACAAGTTGATGCCTATTGCCTTCCGTAACGTACCTCACACCGCGTCCTTGAAATCTGACTTCTTTTTAAATTCTTACTTCTCGCAAAACCTGACTTTGCTTCCAGGTTGGTTCGTCCCAAGGCACAGACACAATTGTCGATTGGTCAGCTTCACCCTTCAGACGGCCATTACCAGTGCAGCAACCAGCGTTTGACGACACTTCGAATATACAATCATATATCTATGTTTTTCAATACATATGGCAGTTGCTCAGGCAAATCCTCGGCAATCAAGCCCGGCCCAAAGCTGCGCGCACATTCCACATGCAACCACGCCCCAGTTTCCGCAGCCTGCATGGGCGCGAACCCTCGGGCCAGCAAACCGGTGATGAACCCGGCCAGCACATCTCCAGACCCCGCCGTTGCCAACCAAGGGGCAGAACGGTCATAAAAAGCCGCATTGATCGAGCATCTACCATCCGGCGCCGCAATCACCGTATCCGGCCCCTTGAAAAGCACCACACACCCGGCACGCTTGGCCGCCTCTCGCGTGGCATCCACCTTCGAATAAGCCGGTCCCTTTGTCGGCGTCGCCGCCAGCTTTTCGGTGATATCCGGGAAGAGCCGCGCAAACTCGCCCCCATGCGGGGTCAGAACACACTTGTCGTGCAACTTCGAGAACAAAGCCGCCGGGTCACCCTCAAACGCCGTCAGAGCATCCGCATCCAGCACGGTCGCCCGCTTGGCCTGCAACGCAACCGGCACCAGTTCGCGCGCCCGCTCCACCCCCATTCCAGGCCCAAGACACAGCGCATTCAACCGCTCGTCGCCCAGCACATCCGCAAACCCCTCGGCCCCATCAACCCGTTGCACCATGAGGGCCGTCAGCTGCGCCGCCACCTCCATCTGAGCCGAGCCCGGCACCCCAAGCGTCACCAACCCAGCCCCAATCCGCAAAGCCCCCCGCGCCGCCAACCGCGCAGCTCCAGTTTGCGCAGCGCCGCCTGAGAGGATCAGGGCGTGACCGTGGGAGTATTTATGCTCGTAAAGCTTTTTGAAGAGATACTGTGGCAAGTTGCTTTGATCTGCTTCCGTACACAGGACCCGAACCAGTTTTTCCTGATCGTGGAGCTTAACCAAAGCACTCAGGGCCGCTGAATCAGGCTTTTCCAGTGACGGCAACCCAATGCCAGCCACAACAGTCTTTCCACAATATCGGGGACCATCCGCGATTAGATGACCAATCTTTCTAGTATGAAATGAAACGGTCAAATCAGCCGAAATTGCGGAGCCTATCGCCCGACCGCTGTCTGCGCACAATCCACTCGGTGTGTCTACGGACACAACCCGAACACCTTTCTCTGTTAGCAAAGTTTTCACCGCCTCTTGAGCCAAAAGGCTAAACGCCCCCCCAAAAGGACGAGTCAAACCGGTTCCAAACAAGCTATCGACAATCAGGTCCAAATGATCCGGGAAAGGCAGATACTCATCCACCAAGGGTGGTGGATCAATCTTTCGAGCTTTGACAGCCCCCAACTCCATCCAACGCTCATAATTCACTCGCGCATCCGGCGGCAGCTTCTCGGCATCCCCGTACAGAAACACCCCAAGGTTCCACCCCAACGCATGCAGCAGACGCGCAACAACAAACCCATCACCGCCATTGTTCCCCGGCCCGCACAGCACCACAGCGCGCAACGTATCCCCTTCATCTGGCCCCAAAGATCTCGGGGAGCTTGAGGGGCTGGCCCCTCGATCCTTGAACTCGGGCCACTCCTCATAAATAGCGTCGACAACGCCCTGCCCGGCCCGCTCCATCAGTTCCAGCCCGGTTACCTCACCAGACTCAATCGCGGCCCGTTCGATGGCCTGCATCTGTGCAGCCGTCAGCAGTTCCGTCATCTCACTTTTCCCAGTCGATTCAATTTCGATCATTTTTTACGCAAACTGACTAAAATTTAACCTCTAGCCCATTTTCCCAACAGCCAAACGGGGCCAAATTCGCAATCCGATTGTCGCCCGATCTTAGACGTGGTCACTGCCATCCTTACAAGAGTTAAAGGGAGCCCGGTATGAAGAAGATCGAAGCGATCATCAAACCGTTCAAGCTGGACGAAGTAAAAGAGGCGCTGCAGGACGTAGGCGTCCAGGGTCTCAGTGTGATCGAGGTCAAAGGCTTTGGCCGTCAGAAAGGCCACACCGAACTCTATCGTGGCGCGGAATATGTCGTCGACTTTCTGCCCAAAGTAAAAGTCGAGGTCGTTTTGGACGACGATCAGGTCGATGCTGCAATCGACGCCATCGTTTCGGCCGCTAAGACCGACAAGATCGGCGACGGCAAGATTTTTGTGTCGCCCGTTGAGCAAGCCATTCGCATCCGGACCGGTGAAACCGGCTCGGAAGCGCTGTAATCGAACACTCCAATCAGAGGAAAATAGAGTATGAGCAAGGACGCAGTTCTTCAGCTGATCCGTGATGAAGACGCAGAATACGTCGACATCCGCTTCACCGACCCGCGCGGCAAGCTTCAGCACGTCACCATCATGTCGGACCAGGTTGACGAAGACTTCCTGGAAGAAGGCTTCATGTTCGACGGCTCGTCGATCGCTGGCTGGAAATCGATCGAAGCATCGGACATGAAACTGATGCCCGACACCGAAAGCGCCTATGTTGATCCGTTCTACGCGGAAAAGACCATCTGCCTGCACTGCTCGATCGTTGAGCCCGACACCGGCGAAGCCTATGAGCGTGACCCGCGCGGCACCGCCCAGAAAGCCGAAGCCTACCTGAAAGCTTCGGGTATTGGTGACGTTGCCTACATGGGCCCAGAAGCCGAATTCTTCCTGTTCGACGACGTCCGTTTCTCGAACAGCATCAACAAGGTATCTTACGAAGTTGATGCAACCGACGCGTCGTGGAACACCGACACCGAGTACGAGATGGGCAACATGGGCCACCGTCCCGGCGTCAAGGGCGGCTACTTCCCCGTGAACCCCGTTGACGAAGCGCAAGACCTGCGCTCAGAGATGCTGTCGACCATGAAGCGCCTGGGCATGAAAGTGGACAAGCACCACCACGAGGTTGCTTCCTGTCAGCACGAGCTGGGCTTGATCTTCGACAGCCTGACCAAGCAAGCTGACGAGCTGCAGAAGTACAAATACGTCATCCACAACGTTGCACATGCCTACGGCAAATCGGCCACCTTCATGCCGAAGCCGATCGCAGGCGACAACGGCACCGGTATGCACGTGAACATGTCGATCTGGAAAGACGGCAAGCCTCTGTTCGCTGGCGACAAATACGCTGACCTGTCGGATGAAGCGATCTACTTCATTGGCGGCATCCTGAAGCACGCCAAGACCCTGAACGCCTTCACCAACCCGTCGACCAACAGCTACAAGCGCCTGATCCCGGGCTTTGAAGCACCTGTTCTGCGCGCCTATTCGGCCCGCAACCGTTCGGGTTGTGTCCGTATTCCGTGGACCGAAAGCCCGAAAGCTAAGCGCGTCGAGGCTCGCTTCCCCGACCCAGCCGCGAACCCCTACCTGGCGTTTGCTGCTCTGCTGATGGCTGGTCTGGACGGCATCAAGAACAAAATCGATCCGGGCGAAGCCATGGACAAGAACCTGTACGATCTGCCGGCCGAAGAACTGGCCGACATCCCGACCGTATGTGGTTCGCTGCGCGAAGCGCTGGAAGCTCTGGCCTCCGATCACGACTTCCTGCTGCAGGGCGACGTGTTCACCAAAGACCAGATCGACGGCTACATCGCACTGAAGATGGAAGAAGTCGAAACCTACGAGCACACACCGCACCCGGTCGAGTACGGCATGTACTACAGCTGCTGATCCAAGAATTTTCGACGAAAATTCTTTCAAGGGCGCCCAACCGGGCGCCCTTGTTTCGTTTCGGGTGATCTTCCAGACTGCCTGCCAAGGAGGAGATCCCATGGACACCGAGTTTACGCATTTCGTGACCACCGCCGAAGAATTGGAACAGATAACTGGCGCGCCTCTGCCCCAGATCATCGCCAAGGAATTGCCCGCTCTGGATCAGATGTGCCGCGACTTTGTTGCAGCCTCGCCGTTTTGCATCATTGCCTCTGCCAATCCCGACGGACATTTGGATGTGTCACCGCGCGGAGACCCAAGCGGTTTTGTTCACGTGCTCTCGGACACCCTGATCGCCATCCCCGACCGCCCTGGCAACAAACGCGTGGACACGTTCCACAACATTCTGAAAGACCCACACGTCAGTTTGATTTTCATCGTGCCTGGCAAGATGGAGACATTGCGCATGCGCGGAACGGCCCAAATCTGCGCCGATCCAAAGCTGCTGGACGCCATGGCTGTGCAAGGTCGCGCGCCCAAGCTGGCGCTGCTGATCAAAGTTCAAACCGTCTTTGCCCATTGCCCCAAATGCGTGATCCGCGCAAACCTGTGGAACCCTCAGGATTGGCCAGATTCGTCAAACCTGCCGAACATGAACGCCATGATGGTCAAGCACGCGCGGATCAACAAAACTCCGGATGAATGGTTCGAAACCCTCAAGCAAAGCGGAGAACTGGATCTGTACTGACCCCCTTTGCGGGACAGCTCTCGGTACGTAAGATGGGAATTGTTCTTTTCAGTCCATCAGGTTTTTCACCATGTTTCGCCTTGCCCTGCTTTTCGCCTTGATCCTTCCAACTCTTGCGATTGCTGCCCCCTGCGGTGACACAAGCGCCGATTTTGAGGCGTGGAAAAAGGACTTCGCGAAACAAGCCAAACGCGCGGGTGTAAAGAAGAAAGGCCTCCAGGCACTCGCCCAGACGACCTATGCAACACGCACTATTGCAGCCGATCGCAACCAGAAGAGTTTCAAATATTCGCTGGACAAATTCATGCAGGTTCGCGGCGCCGACACGATTGTCGCGCAGGGACGCAAGCGCAAGGCGCGAAACCCGCAATTCTACGCGGCGCTCGAGCGGCAATATGGCGTTCCAGCAGGTGTTCTGATCGCCATTCACGGCATGGAAACCGGCTTTGGCGGCTTTATGGGCGACAGTCAGGTTGTTTCGGCAATCACCACCCTTGCCTATGATTGCCGCCGGTCGGAATTCTTCATTCCCCATGCGATCGGCGCACTGAAACTGGTGGATCAAGGCAGCATTACGACCGCGACACGGGGGGCGAAACATGGCGAATTGGGGCACACGCAGTTCCTGCCCGGCAACGCGCTGAACTATGGGGTCGATGCAACAGGGGACGGCAAAGTGGATTTCTACAACATGACCGACGCGTTGGCCTCGACCGCGAATTTTCTTCGCAAAAAGGGTTGGAAACCGGGGCGCGGCTACCAGCAAGGGCAGCCAAACTTTGCCGTCATTCAGCAATGGAATGCTGCCACCGTGTACCAGCAATCCATCGCCATCATGGCCGCGCGAATCGACGGCTAAGGCTGGCCACAATCTCAGCACGCGCCCCCTTATTTCAGCCACATTCCTGCCACAGACATTTAATGGCCCTTAAATTGCCTAGGTTTCCAGACCGTAATCAATCTTTGCAATTTGTGATTTTTTTCCATTTTCGCCCAAATCTGCCCCATTTCTCTCACTAGACTGGAGTCCAAACAGGATGCGACAAAGGAATGCGCAGTGACTCCGAAGAACAGCTATCATGGTGGTTTGCAGTTTGACGGCGAGACCGATGGCGCGATCGAGCGGTTCAGCGCCATTGTTTCTGCAACGCTTGAAGATTACGGGCATCTGGTCGAACGCAAAAGCATTCGTGACGCGACCGAAGCCAGCATCGTCTGCAATCAATATCTGGTGCGTCTGACGCTGGACACACAGGTGCCCGTGGCTGAAGACCGGTTTGAGCGCATGAACCGCTCGGCTGGTTTGAAGACGCTGCAACGGCCCGTGGTGACGTTGCCGAAAAACCGGCTGACCATTACGATCACGCCGGTCTCACCGCTTCTGGACGACCGCGAGATTTCCGAGCTGATGCTGGTGGTTGTCCTGTATCGCATGGTCGACATCTGCGCCACGCAGCGGGTTGAATGGCTGACCCCCAACACCGTGCTGACCATCGAACAATTCATGAGTGCGTTTGACACTCTGCCCCCCGTTAAAAAAAAGAAGCGAAATAGAAAACAGATTTTCGAGGCAGTCTCAGGCCCGTTCGCGGAACTGGACACTATTGAGGAAGACCCACTGGACGAGCCACAAAAAAAGGCGCCGCCCCCGGCAGCCCGGCCGATCCAGTTGTCGGATGAGCAGTTGCTCAGCATCGCTTTTCGGACAGAACCTATCGAGCAGCCTTTGGATCGGGACGACACGCACCCCCTCGACCACGACGAACAGCCCAGTGATATCCTGCGACTGACCAGTTGGGGATTGACCGGTGCCGTGGCCAGTGTGTCTGTTCCGATCGCGGCCTCTATGGCCGCTGTGAACCTGATCCGGGGCGAAGATTTTCGCCTGAACACTCAGGTGCTTGCCTATTCGGTAGCGATCTCCGCTCTCAGCACAAGCGGGGCTTTCGCAGGTGTTGCCAACGTTTTGGGCATGTAATTCACGAACCTAAGACCCTCCTAGGAGGCCCCGCCATCAGGCGGGGTTTTCTATATTTGGCAAGCTGTCCGCTTTCAGCACGTAGGTATGGATTGTAAATACCACCGCCTGCGTCTGCGGCAGCCGCAACAGTGTTTGCTTTTCGCTGCGCAGATAAGGCGCGGATCCGGGGTCTTTGATGTGACGTGGCTCATGCGCGCTTCGGGGTTGATGCAACTCGGCATCATCGTACCACAGCGCGTTGAACCTCCAGAGCGGCCGACCCGGCCGTATCCCGTCGAACAAGCGCTGGACACGGCGGGCGATGTCATCGTCATAGCTGTCGACCGGCACATGGATGTCGATCAGCGGGCGCATGAACTTCTCGGACAGGCGCCAACTGGCCGGAAAACACAAGACGGCCCCGGTCAGAACATGTTCTTCGCCATGCTTTTGCAAGATACAGATATCCTCCTGCACCAGTTTGCACAGGGTCTCCATCGGCTGGGCGCGGTCGATGACCACCTGTTGTCCATCGGGTCGGGTGACATGGTCGGAGCACCCCGGATAGGCGTGGTACAGCACAAGATCTAGCAGCTCCTGCGCCGCCGGTTCAGCGCTCGGGTCCAGCGCCAGAACATCCGCCCGGCGGTCGCGCAACAAAGCTTCTCGGTGCTGCATCTGCGCCGCAAAGGCATCATCCCAGTGCAGCCATGTCTCCATACTGTCGGGCTGGATACCCGGCAGTGGGCGTTGATCTAGCGGGTTGTAGGGAATTGCGGTCTGAAAAATCGTCATAAGGCTGATCTATCACTGCAACGCAGAGCTGTCGGTCAAAAAGCGACGATCCGACCGTCGCAATTTATCGAGACTGCGCGGCAATGATTCTCCACGCTGAAAAAACAGGCAGAGAGGGCATCCATGAACACACATTACCGCGACGGCCGCAAAATCGACCCCACCAAAGGCGCGACACTTGGTGATGGCACCCCGAACGAATTGGACCGGATCGAGATCGGTCCCACCCAACTAGCCTTTTCCGAGTGGGAGGCCGCCGGGTTGACCCTGCCCAACCTTGCCAACATGCGCGAGTATCGCTGGAAACGCCTGACGCAAGCGGTCGTGGATCGCGGCTATGGCGGGGTGCTGATGTTCGACCCGCTGAACATCCGCTATGCCACCGACAGCACCAACATGCAGCTTTGGAACACCCACAACCCATTTCGCGCCGTACTGCTGTGCGCCGATGGGTACATGGTAATCTGGGACTATAAAAACTCGCCCTTCCTTTCGACCTTCAACCCGCTGGTGCGCGAACAGCGTTCAGGCGCCGACCTGTTCTATTTCGACCGTGGAGACAAGGTGGATGTGGCAGCTGATGTGTTCTCGAATGAGGTGCGGTTGCTGATCGAAGAGCATAGCGGCGGCAACAAGCGCTTGGCCGTAGACAAGATCATGCTGCATGGGCTGCGCGCGCTCGAGGCGCAGGGGTTCGAGATCATGGAGGGCGAAGAACTCACTGAAAAGACCCGCGCGATCAAGGGCCCGGACGAGATTCTGGCCATGCGCTGCGCCCATCATGCCTGCGAGACCGCTGTTGGCGCGATGGAGCAGTTTGCCCGCGCAAATGTTGGCGACGGCAAGACATCCGAGGATGACATTTGGGCCGTTCTGCACGCTGAAAACATCCGACGCGGCGGTGAATGGATTGAAACCCGCCTGCTCGCCTCAGGGCAACGCACGAACCCGTGGTTTCAGGAATGTGGACCGCGGATCACGCAACAAAATGAGATTATCGCGTTTGATACGGACCTGATCGGTTCTTACGGCATATGTATCGATATCTCACGCACATGGTGGATCGGCGATCAGAAACCCCGCCCGGACATGATCTATGCCATGCAGCACGCGCATGAGCATATCATGACCAATATGGAGATGCTGAAACCCGGTGTCATGATCCCCGAACTGACAGCCAACTCACACAAACTGGACGACAAGTTTCAGGCACAGAAATACGGTTGCCTGATGCACGGTGTCGGCCTATGCGATGAATGGCCGTTGGTGGCCTACCCGGACAAGGCGGTTGCCGGCGCTTACGACTATGCCTTGGAGCCCGGCATGGTCCTGTGTGTCGAGGCCGCAGTGGGCGAAGTGGGCGGTGACTTTTCCATCAAGTTGGAGGATCAGGTTCTGATCACCGAAGACGGGTATGAGAACCTGACAACCTATCCGTTCGACCCCCAGCTTATGGGTCTGGCCTAGTCCGGCCAGGTTGAGCGTTTGACATTGCCGTGCCAGTCTTCAGCGGTTTGCGCCGCGACCGGCGCGGCCTCGGGCCAGTTGTGACCCGCCGCAAAGCTAAGCAGCGCCGTCAGAGCAAGAATGATCAGAAGATTGGGGCGCAGCGCGGTGCTGCGTGGTGCGCAAGAAATGTGTGCCATCATGGCCTCCGAGATTGTGTGACGTGAACAAAGTCAATGTGGAGGCTCCAAACATATTTTTAAAACGAATATTATTTTGATACCTCATCACATAACTTGATGGCAATTGAAACCTACGCTCCGCTTCATGTACTGGATGAACGATCTGTTCTCACCTTCCCGTGACGCGCGTTACATATGGGTTGAGCGACCCGGTAGAAGCCCACAGTATTGGCGCTAACTTGCGACGTAAGGAACTGCCATGCCCACCGAACGCATTACCTTTGCCGGTCACGACGGCAACCAACTTGCTGCGCGCCTCGACCTGCCTGACGGGCCGGTTCTGGCCACAGCGTTGTTTGCCCATTGTTTTACCTGCTCCAAGGACATTCCCGCCGCCCGTCGCATCGCGGCTCGCTTGGCTGGAATGGGTATTGCAGTTCTGCGTTTTGACTTCACCGGTCTGGGTCACTCTGAAGGCGAATTCGCCAACACCACTTTCACTTCTAATGTCGAAGACCTGATTGCCGCCTCTCACTATCTTGCCGGGCGCGACATGGCGCCGTCGTTGCTGATTGGGCACTCGCTTGGCGGAGCTGCTGTGCTGCGCGCCCGCGCTGGCATTCCCAGCGTCAAAGCGGTGGTCACGCTGGGCGCACCTGCTGATCCGGGCCATGTCTCGCACCATTTCCAGGCCGCTCTTCCCGAGATCGAGCAGGAAGGCTCGGCTGAAGTGACGCTGGGCGGGCGTCCTTTCCGCATTGGCAAGGCCTTTGTCGATGACATATCGGAAACCGAACTGACCCCCGCCATCAAAGAGCTGAAAGCCGCGCTGCTGATCCTGCACGCCCCTTTGGATGAGACCGTGAGCGTCGACAACGCCAGCGCCATCTTTATGGCCGCCAAGCACCCCAAAAGCTTTGTTACTCTGGATGATGCCGACCACCTGATCACGCGGGCCTGTGACGCTGAATATGCGGCCGATGTGATTGCGGCCTGGGTGACACGCTACATAACCCTGTCCCCACCAGCCCCACCGCCCGGCGCCCCCGAAGGCATTGTGCGCGTGACCGAGGCCGACCCCAGCGGTTTCTTGCAGGACATTCAATCCGGCCCCCGTCACCATGCGGTCGCGGACGAGCCTGCCTCGTATGGCGGCACCGACCGAGGCATGTCGCCTTACGGTTTCGTGTCTTCCGGATTGGGGGCCTGCACTTCGATGACAATTCGCATGTATGCGCGTCGCAAACGCTGGCCGTTGACGGGCATTGTTGTCGATGTCTGCCACAACAAGGTCCACGGGCAGGATGCGGGGCTAGTCGGCGACGGAAAGGTTGATCTGTTCCGGCGCAAGATCCGGCTCGAAGGTCCTCTGGACGACGAACAGCGCGCCAGGTTGCTGGAAATTGCCGACAAATGCCCTGTTCACAGGACACTTGAGGGTTCGGCGGAAATTACGACCGAATTGCTGACCTGACGCACCTTACCGTCGCGGTGCCGGTCGATGGATCGGCGGCCGTGCTGTCGGGGGCCGAGCCACAGGTGGCCGGGGCCGCGCGGGCGGTTTGGCGATCGGTGGCTTGGGCCGTGCAGGCGGTTTCCCAACCGGCGGCTTCGGGCGAACCGGGCGATCTACGTCGATGTCCACATCTACGTCGTGGTAATAGTCGTTCCAAAGAAGCGAGTCGTAAAACGGATCATATCCGTATCCCACGCCAACAGTGACCCCATCACAGGCCGAAAGGGTAAAACTGGCTGCGCCCAGACTCAGGGCAAGACAGGTGCGTTTGATCAGTTTTCTGGCCATCTTCCCCCTCCTCACCGAGCAGCCCGGAACGAGGCGAACACTGCGTTCAGATCATCCACATAGGCCGGATCGGCCCCATCGCGCAGAACGGCCACGGCCACGGCGACGCGGTCATTGGGCAGGTCGATCACAGTCGCAGTGAAGTTAACGCCCCGCCCATCACGGGTACCGGTGCCCCGGATCACTTGCGCGGGCAGCCCTCCGATACGAGTCGAAACATTGTCTGAAACCACTGGAGATTTGACCAGAAACTTGTCGACATCCTGAAGATACCGCAATCCTCCGTCGATCGAGGCGACGCCGGCAGGTGCGACAAAACCGATCCAGACGTTGTCATCGGTCACAGGCCGTATCCCCATGACACGAGCCACTGCGCGGGGATCTCCCAGTTGCGTATCCTCAATCTCGCGTGTGCCACCTGTCCGCACGGCCCAGAAATCGGGCACCGAAAAGCTGAACAAGGCGCGTCCATTATCCGTATACGTCACCGGGGTATCGGCAAAAACTGGCGCGGCGCCAAGCCATATCGCCGCAATGGCAGAGCTTAATCGCAAAAACATATCATAATAACCTGTTGTTTCTGTTGGCTCAGAGTGGCCCGCGATGACCGGATTTGTCCAGTCTCATTCCATAACAAAAAAAACCCGCGCCGGGATTGCTCCGGGCGCGGGTTTCGTCGTTCTCAAAAGCGGGAAATCAGGCGCGGGCGTCGCCCACCAGTTTCCACAGGCCAGGGATCAGCAGCGCCGCCAGCGCCAGTTTGATCGCATCACCCACCAGGAACGGCGTCAGGCCCCAGGCCAGGATCGGCTGATCCCAACCATACAGCTGACCCAGCCAAAGCAGGCCGGGGACGTAGATCAACACATTGGCCAGAACCAGCGCCAGCGCCAGCTTGCCAACCGAGCGGTCCCAGCCGCGCGCGGCCAGAGCACCCAGAGCCAGGGTCGCCAGCACATAACCCACCAGATAGCCGCCTGTGCCACCCATCATGTAAGTCAGCCCGAATTTCTCGGCCGACGAACCGGCGAACACATCAAAGCCCAGCGCGCCGATCAGCAGGTAACCCAGCATGGTCACCAGACCCAGACGCGCGCCATAGGCGGTGCCAATGGTCAGAACGGCAAAGGTGCCCATGGTGATCGGAACCGGCCACATCGGCACTTTGATTTTCGCGGCAACGGCCAAAGCAACGATGCCAAGCGCAACCAGGATCACTTGCTTAACACGCAGCGCCGTGCCTTCGCGCGGGCCAAACGCATTGGCCAGTACATTTGCATTCATCTTCATTTCTCCCCAATTCGGATCGGAATTCTGCGACAGCAATGCCCAATCCGGCCGCTCACTTCAAGGTGATTACGCTACCGTAGCACGTATTCCGTGTCCATTTCGTAGGATTTTCGGGGCCCGGAGACTATCCAGCGTACGCTCCATCGCGGCCAGTTCGAGAAATCATAGACTGCGTCATAGCTGTCTGGCGCGCAATCATGGTGATCCGACGTCTGCGGAACCCCCAGATTCAAACGGTGGAAATACCGCCCGTCGTCGAAAAAGACGGCTACACCGTCGCCGTCCGCACGCCACAGGTAGCGCCGGGTGCCTGTCATCTTAGCCTGGCCGGGTATGCGCAAAACCACTTCTTCGTCATAGATCAGACCGTCATCAGCAAGACGCAGATACGCCATCCCATCCGCCTGCACCACCTGCCCCGCTCTTGCGTCGCGGATGGTGCGCGTCAGGCCCCAGCAGCCTTCGAAATCGGACAGGCTGTTCGGAGCGATCATTCCGGCAGATACCCGTCCGTTATCCCGCCCCTGTCGTCGATGAACCGAATGATTACCCCGCTTTGCAAAACGTCATAGCAGGCCCAAAGCCCGGATGGTGGCCAGGTCGAGCAATACTGGTCTCCGCGAACCGCCCACCGTCCACTGCTGGGTCGCCCCGAGAAATACTGCGTAGCCCCGCTTGCATCGAAGGTTTGCCAGACGCCTTCGCCATAGCTGAGTTTCTGCCCGGTCAAGGCCGACACGATTTCATTCCCGGTCAGTGGCCAAAACTCTGTCGCGGCCGAAATATCGGGCCAAAGGGCTAAAATCAGGGCAAACCGTCTCATCTGCGCACTCGCATCTTGTTCCCGTGGCGGGTCGGGTTTAAACCGCGCCGCAACGCCTCCTGCCAAATCACAATAAGGTGCTGCTGCCAATGATTCCACGTTATTCCCGCCCCGAGATGGTTGCCATCTGGTCGCCCGAAAGCAAGTTCCGCATCTGGTACGAGATCGAAGCCCATGCCTGTGACGCTATGGCCGATCTGGGCGTAATACCACGCGAAAACGCCGAGGCCGTGTGGAAGGCCAAGGACGTTGAGTTCGACGTGGCGCGGATTGATGAAATCGAAGCCGTCACCAAACACGACGTCATCGCCTTCCTGACCCATCTGGCTGAACATGTCGGCAGCGAAGAGGCGCGATTTGTCCATCAGGGCATGACCAGTTCCGACGTGCTGGACACCTGCCTGAACGTACAATTGACCCGCGCTGCCGACCTGCTGATCGCCGATCTCGAAGGTCTGCTGGCCGCCCTGAAACGCCGCGCGATCGAACACAAGGACACTGTCCGCATCGGCCGCAGCCACGGCATCCATGCCGAGCCCACCACCATGGGTCTGACCTTTGCGCGTTTCTACGCAGAGATGGACCGCAATCTGTCTCGCATGCGCGACGCGCGGGCCGAGATTGCAACCGGTGCGATCAGCGGCGCAGTCGGCACCTTTGCCAATGTCGATCCTGCGGTTGAAGAGCATGTCTGCGACAAACTTGGTCTGGTGCCCGAGCCGATCAGCACGCAGGTCATTCCGCGCGACCGTCACGCGGCCTTCTTTGCCACATTGGGCGTGATCGCCAGCAGCATCGAAAATATCGCTATCGAAATCCGCCATATGCAGCGGACCGAGGTTCTGGAAGGGGCCGAGTTCTTCTCGATGGGTCAAAAGGGCTCGTCAGCTATGCCGCACAAGAAAAACCCGGTGCTGACCGAGAACCTGACTGGTCTGGCGCGTATGGTGCGTGCGGCGGTGATCCCTGCGATGGAGAATGTGGCACTTTGGCACGAACGCGATATCTCGCATTCCTCGGTGGAACGCATGATCGGGCCGGACGCCACGATCACGTTGGACTTTGCGCTGGCCCGTCTAACAGGTGTGATCGACAAGATGCTGATCTTCCCTGAAAACATGCTGGAGAACATGAACAAATTCCCCGGTCTGGTCATGAGCCAACGGGTTCTACTGGCCCTAACCCAAGCAGGTGTCAGCCGCGAAGACGCCTATGCCATGGTTCAGCGCAACGCGTTGAAGGTTTGGGAACACCGCACTGATTTCAAAGAAGAACTTCTGGCCGATGCCGATGTCACCGCCGCCCTCAGCCCCGCGGAGATCGAAGAGAAATTCGACCTTGGCTATCACACCAAGCACGTAGACACGATTTTCGCGCGCGTGTTTGGCGAGGAATAAAGCCTAACGCACTAAACAAAGCCCGGACCGTTTCGGCGGATTCGGGCCTTGTCCTTTTGTCAGGTTGCTCAAATTCGGATATGATGTGGTCGTTGTTCCGAACAGGAGACCCACCATGACCCGTACTCTTCTATGCGCATTGGCTCTGACCTGCTCTGCCTCGATCGCGTTCGCCTGCAGCGGACATTCCAAGCAAACGCAATCCTGCGCGCCGGGCACCCAATGGGACTATGAGACCCAGAGCTGTACCAAAACCGTGAACAGCTAAGAAAATATTTCCTACTCGTGAATAAAAGCGAGCCGCCGATTGTTCGTCTTTTATCGGATCGCGCTATGCTTGATCAGAGCAGCCCAGAGAACGGAGTAGGAAAATGCGCCTAGTGCTAGCCTCAGCAATTGCCCTGCAGGCATTTGCTTTCGCCCCTGTTGCCCACGCCGCTGGCGGTGGGGACAGCAGCCCGCCTAAACCGACGAACACGACCAAGAAGTGTCTGTTCGGTCGGGTCTATGACAAGGACGCCGGGCGCTGTGTGAAACCGAACAAAACAAATTTCACTCAGGACGAACTTTATGGCGCGGTGCGTGAGCTTGCCTATGACGGGCAGTTGGAAAACGCGCAGGACATCCTTCGGATCATGGATCAGGATGATGACCGTGTTCTGACCTATTGGGGCTTTACCTTCCGAAAGCTGGGCGATCTGGAACAGGCCAATCTGTTCTATCAGGACGCTATCAGGGTCAATCCCGACAATATTCTGGCGCGCTCGTACATGGCACAAGGCTATGTCGCCGAAGGTCGCACCGATCTGGCCATCGAGCAATGGCGCGAGATCAAGGCGCGCGGTGGTGAAGGCACCTGGGCCGAGGCGTCGCTGCGCGAGGCAATCCGCACGGGGCTGACCTTCAACTACTAAGCTTCAGGTTTTTTTTACCCGAGTCTCCCTATTCTGCCCGTGGATCAGAATGATGGCACCGCAGGCAGATGCAGGACTCACACACATTGGTACAAATGGCGCCGGGGGCTTCGGCCCCCATTGCCGACAAAGAACAAGAAGCGCCGCGCGTGGTTCCACGCGCGCTGAGCAATCGACAAAAGGCGGCAGTGGTCGTACGGCTTTTGTTAAATGACGGCGCGGATATCCCGCTTGAGGATCTTCCCGATGACTTGCAGGAAAAGCTGACCCACCAACTGGGGCAGATGGGTCTGGTGGACCGGGTGACGCTGGACGCTGTGGCCGCTGAATTTGCCGAAGCGCTGGACAGTGTCGGGCTTTCCTTTCCGCACGGACTTGCGGGTGCGCTGGATGCTGTGAACGGCAAAATCGCTCCGGCCACCGCCGCGCGGCTGCGCAAAGTCGCAGGGGTGCGTCAAGTCGGCGATCCCTGGCAGCGAGTGCGCGAAGTCCCAACCGAGGATCTGGCCGACATGGCGCAGGCCGAAAGTATCGAGGTCGCGGCAGTGATGCTTTCGAAGCTGGAAACCGCGAAGGCCGCGCAGCTATTGGGCCACCTGCCCGGCCCTGTGGCGCGACGGATCACCTATGCGGTGTCGAAAACCGCCAATGTCACACCCGAGGCAGTAGACCGGATCGGATGGTCGCTGGCCGCGCAACTGGATCAACGCCCGACCATGGCATTCACAGATGGCCCCGGTGCGCGCGTGGGGGCCATCCTCAACCAATCCGCCGCCTCGACCCGCGACGGGTTGCTTAGCGCTCTGGATGAGGAGGATTCGGACTTCGCCAGTGTCGTACGCCGGTCCATCTTTACATTCGCCCATGTCCCAACGCGCATCCTGCCGCGCGACGTACCCGCTATCCTTCGGGGCGTGGATCAACCGGTTCTGGTCACAGCGCTCGCCGGTGCCGAGACCGAGGACGACAAGACAACGGTTGAATTTCTTCTGACCAACATGTCCTCGCGCATGGCCGACAATCTGCGCGAGGAAATGACCGAACGCGGCAAGGTCAAACAAGCTGAGGCGGAAGAGGCCATGACCCAGATCGTTGGCGCAATCCGCGATCTGGTGGATGGCGGCGCGATAACCCTTGTCGAAGAAGAGGCCGAGGAATAACGAGACGCCTCCGTGCCCTTGTAACCCATTCAGAACGCTTGTGGTCACTCGGTCGGGGTTGTATGTCTGGCCCGGCAACGCCCGCAATAGCCGCCGAGAGCCACAGATGCCCGTAGAAAAGTCAGAACTCAGCCGGATTGAGCTTGGCAAATATTACGTGACCGGCCTGTTCCTCAGAGGGTTGATTGGCGCGATGCGCCTGCTGCCCTACGAGCGCCGCATTGCGACAATGGGCGCATTGGTCCGCACGCTTGCACCAGTGGTGGGGTTTTCGAAACGCGTGCGCAACAACCTGAAGCTGACCTGCCCCGACCTGCCCGAGGATGAAGTCAATCGCATCTGCCGGGCCGTCCCCGACAATGCTGGCCGTGCGATTATGGAACATTTCTCGCCCGAAGGGTTTACGGATCGACAGCGCCATGCAAAGGTTTCGGGTCCTGGTATCGCCGCGTTTGACGCCGCCGTTGCCGAAGGCAAGCCGGTGATGATGATCACCGCCCATTTCGGCCACTACCTTGCGGCGCGCATCGCGCTACAGGAACGCAGCGGCGAACCGATCGGTTGTCTCTATCGCCGGATGGCAAACCCCTATTTCAACGACATGTATGTCGACGCCTTTTACAAAACCGGCGCGCCGATGTTTGAACAGGGCCGCCGCGGCATGGTTGAGATGGTGCGCGCCCTGAAAAAGGGTGGGATCATCGCCATCGTATCGGACCTGCACGCCCATGGCGGCGAAGAGCTGACCTATTTCGGCAAACCCGCCGTGACCTCGGTTCTGAATGCCGAGCTTGCGATGAAGTACAAGGCGGTGCTGATCCCGTGCTATGCCGTGCGCCAGCCCAACGGTATCGACTTTGAGATCGTCCTGCACGACCCCGTCCCTCATACCGACCCCAAAACCATGACCCAGTTCACCAATGACGATCTTGAGGCGATGGTGCGCAAGAATATGGGCCAGTGGTTCTGGATTCACCGCCGCTGGAAAGCCTGGAATGGGTTGGGTGTTCAGCCGGAAGACATGGTTTAACGGGCGGTTGACCTATTTGACCCGCGCCGCGGCCACGATCGGACCATGACCCGCCTCTTGAATCAGCACAACCGCAGGAAGGTCCGAAGTCAGCGCAACCGAATATTGCTGCGCCTGGTTGCCATCCCAGGATCCCGCCCAGTGCCAGGATTCCACCACATTGGCATAGTCCAGCTCATGCCCCGCCAGTTCCCCTCGGCGGATCGAGGCATGGCGCATCGGTGAATACTCCACCACCCGAATCTCATAGGTCGCCCCTTCGGGCAGTTCGATCGGCGTGACATCCACCGTGACATCATTCGCCGCCCGTGTTGCTGTGACCGATGCCTCTGGCGCAGCTTTCAGATGGGCGTCGATGATGCGATTCAGTTCATCAGTCTTGGCACCCACAACATCCTGCTGCCCGTTGATCACCATCTGCGGCGTATAGATCATCGACCGCCCGCCCCCACGCGCATAGGCGCGCTGCCGGGTGGTGTGATCGGGATTGGCATATTCATCTTCCCACCCGATATAGTCCCAATAGTCCACGTGCAGCGCCAAGCCGATAACGTCGTCGCGCTTGGCAAGCTCATGCATCAGCTTGTCCGCAGGGGGACAGGAAGAACACCCCTGAGACGTGAACAACTCCACAACCACCGGGTCACTTTCCGCCATCGAAGACGAGGCAAGAAACAGGGAAACAAGCGCGGTCGCAGTAACGGTTCTGATCATGGGGCTCTCGGGATTTGTGGGATGCGAGACAGGTGTACATCTATCGCCGCTCAACCTCCAATCAAGGTTTCTTGAGAGCCGCGACAGCCAGATTTCAAAAAAATGTGTGCAATGGTATACAAAAATTGCCGCAGGTGGGCTGTTGGACCTTGAACCGGCGGCTTGGGTGATGCAGATACCCCTCAGCGAATCCCATATTCCACGTCATTTGAGAGGGAGGCCACTAGATGCCCATCAAAGTCGGACAGGATACCGCCAAGACACGCCGCAGCCTGAGCGTGAATGGCAAGTCCATTTCCTATTATTCCATCCCCGCCGCACAAGAGGCCGGTCTGGGTGATTTCTCAAACCTTCCCGCCGCGCTGAAAGTGGTGCTGGAGAACATGCTGCGGTTCGAGGATAACGGTTTCTCGGTCTCGGTCGACGACATCAAGGCCTTTGCCGAATGGGGCGCCAACGGCGGTAAGAACCCGCGCGAGATCGCTTATCGCCCTGCCCGCGTTTTGATGCAGGACTTCACCGGTGTTCCGGCGGTTGTCGATCTGGCCGCAATGCGTGACGGCATCAAAGGACTGGGCGGCGACGCACAGAAGATCAACCCACTGAACCCAGTTGATCTGGTCATCGACCACTCGGTCATGATTGACGAGTTTGGCAACCCGCGCGCGTTCCAGATGAATGTGGACCGCGAGTATGAACGCAACATGGAACGCTACCAGTTCCTGAAATGGGGCCAGAACGCCTTTAACAACTTCCGCGTTGTGCCCCCCGGAACCGGCATCTGTCACCAAGTGAACCTGGAATATCTGGCCCAGACCGTCTGGACTGACACCGATCAGGACGGCAACGAAGTCGCCTACCCTGACACGCTGGTCGGCACCGACAGCCACACCACCATGGTCAACGGCATGGCCGTTCTGGGCTGGGGTGTTGGCGGGATCGAGGCCGAAGCCGCGATGCTGGGTCAGCCAATCTCGATGCTGATCCCCGAGGTTGTGGGCTTTGAGCTGACCGGCGATCTGGTCGAAGGCACCACCGGCACCGACCTGGTTCTGAAGGTCGTCGAGATGCTGCGTGAAAAAGGTGTTGTCGGCAAATTCGTCGAGTTTTACGGCGAAGGTCTGGACCGCCTGCCGCTGGCCGACCGCGCGACCATCGCCAACATGGCTCCCGAATACGGCGCGACCTGTGGCTTCTTCCCGATCGACGGCGAGACCCTGCGATACCTGCGCAACACCGGCCGTGACGAGGACCGAATTGCTCTGGTCGAAGCCTACGCGAAAGAGAACGGCTTCTGGCGCGATGCGGACTACGCACCGATCTATACCGACACCCTGTCGCTGGACATGGGCACCATCGTTCCTGCGATCTCGGGTCCAAAACGCCCGCAGGACTATGTTGCACTGACCAACGCCAAGGCCGCTTTCACCAAGGAAATGGAAGAGACTTTCAAGCGTCCCATGGGCAAGGAAGTCGTCGTCAACGGCGAGGACTACACCATGGAATCGGGCAAGGTCGTGATCGCCTCGATCACCTCCTGCACCAACACTTCGAACCCCTATGTGATGATTGGCGCGGGCCTTGTGGCGCGCAAAGCCGCAGCGCTGGGTTTGAACCGCAAACCTTGGGTCAAAACCTCGCTGGCTCCTGGGTCGCAGGTTGTGTCAGCCTATCTTGAGGCCGCTGGCCTGCAAGAAGATCTGGACAAAGTGGGCTTTAACCTCGTGGGGTATGGCTGCACTACCTGTATCGGTAACTCGGGCCCCATTCAGGCGGAACTGTCCGAAGCGATCGCTGAAGGCGATCTGGTCGCCACGTCGGTGCTGTCGGGCAACCGGAACTTCGAAGGACGCATCTCGCCTGACGTTCGCGCCAACTATCTGGCCTCGCCGCCGTTGGTGGTGGTCTACGCGCTGGCAGGCACCATGGATATCGACCTGACGTCCGAGCCGATTGGTCAGGATCAGGACGGTAACGACGTCTTCATGAAGGACATCTGGCCATCGGCCCAGGAAGTCGCTGAACTGGTTGAACAGACCGTTACGCGTGAGGCGTTCCAATCGAAATATGCCGACGTCTTCAAGGGCGATGAAAAGTGGCAGGGCGTAGATGTTCCGCAGCAGGAAACCTATGATTGGCCCGCGACATCGACTTACATCCAGAACCCGCCCTATTTCCAGGGCATGGGGGCCGAGCCGGGTACGATTTCGAACATCGAAGGTGCCAAGGTTCTGTTAATCCTGGGTGACATGATCACCACCGACCACATCTCACCGGCCGGATCGTTTGCAACAACCACGCCTGCCGGCAAATACCTGACCGACCGTCAGGTGCAACCGCGCGAGTTCAACTCGTACGGGTCCCGTCGTGGCAACCACGAGATCATGATGCGCGGCACTTTTGCCAACATCCGTGTCAAAAACGAGATGCTAGACGGTGTCGAGGGTGGTTACACCAAAGGCCCCGATGGCGAGCAGACCTCGGTTTATGAGGCGTCGATGGCCTATCAGGAAAAGGGCACCCCGCTGGTTGTCTTTGGTGGCGAACAGTACGGTGCGGGTTCTTCTCGTGACTGGGCGGCCAAGGGTACGGCTCTGCTGGGCGTCAAGGCCGTGATCGCCGAAAGCTTTGAGCGTATTCACCGCTCGAACCTGGTTGGCATGGGCGTCATTCCGTTTGAGTTCACCGGCGGTGACACACGCAAGTCGCTGGGTCTGAAAGGGGACGAAACGGTCTCGATCCACGGTCTGGACACGATCCAGCCGTTGCAAGAGGTGCCCTGCACGATCGTCTACGGCGATGGGTCCGAGAAGACCATCACCCTGAAGTGCCGCATCGATACCGCGCCCGAAATCGAGTATATCGAAAACGGTGGCGTACTGCACTACGTACTACGGAACCTTGCAAAGGCCGGATGACCGGAATTTGTGCATATAGAATAAGAAAGGACGCCTAAGGGCGTCCTTTTGTTATTTGCGAGGCTCTGCCTGGCGCTCCGAGGTATTTTTGAACAGAAGAACGGGCGGGCTTTATTTGCCTGCAGCTTTTTCCAAGGCTGGGCGGATGGTGCCTTCGATCACGCGTTGGGTGATGGGTCCGGCAAAGCGCAGGATTATGGTGCCTTCGCCGTTGATGACATAGGTCTCGGGTACGCCGTAGACGCCCCAATCGAGGCCCATTCGGCCCTGTTCGTCGCGACCGATGCCAGTGTACGGATCGCCGAGTTCGGTCAGGAAGTCTTCGGCATTGTCCAGTTGGTCTTTGTAGTTGATGCCGTAAAGCGGGATGCCTTCGTCGGACAGGGCCTGAAGGTTAGGGTGTTCCACACGACATGGGGCGCACCAGCTGGCCCAGTAATTGACCAGTTTGACATTCCCGTCGCGCAGCGTGGCGTCGTCGAAATTGGGTTTGCCTTGAAATTCGGTCAGGACGACCGGTGGCGCGGGCTGGCCTTCGCGGGCGGATGGCAACGCGTTTGGATCGTCGCGGAACATGCCGATGCCGGCCAGAACGGCAAAGGCGCCAAAGATCAGCGGTGGCGCGATCATCAGAGGCGAGATTTTAGCCATTGCGGGTCATCCGTTCTTCGAGTTTTTCCATCTCGGTCCGAACCTTGCGGCCGCGCATCACGCTGAACAGGATCAGCGCTGTCAGAAGTCCGATTGAAACCACATAGGACCACAAGACCGTGTCGGCGTATTTTCCAAGATCGGGGATCATCCATTTACCCTTTCCCGTGCCAGCAACGCCTTGATCCGGCGCGCGCGAATTTCCGTACCCGTGCGGTAGAGCACCAGCGCGATGAACAGTAGAACAAACCCGATGATGCACAGAAGCAGCGGGTAGAAATAGATGTTGCTGACTTTTTCCTCGGTATCCGCCCCGGTAATGGCAGCTGCACGCATCACCGATGCGCCTTGGTGCAGACCCTGATTCCAGAAATTCACCGCATAGCGGCTGAGGATCGCAAAAACCGAGCCCACCAGACACAGGACCGAGGTCAGGTCGGCGGCGGTGTCGGGGTCTTCGATCGCTTCCCACAGGGCGACATAGCCCAGATAAAACAGGAATAGGATTAGGAAGGAGGTCAGGCGCGGATCCCAGGCCCACCAAGTACCCCACATGGGCTGACCCCAAATCGCGCCTGTCGCCAGTGCGATCAAAGTCATCACGATGCCGATTGGCGCAGCAGCACGGGCGGCCAGAGCGCTGACATGGTGGCGGCGCACCAGCCAGACCAGCGAGGTCGCCAGCATCATCAGCCAACAATTGATCGCCATCAGCGCCGCCGGAACATGCAGGTAGATGATCTTGACGGTCGAGCCTTGTTTATAGTCATCCGGCGTGAAGAAAAACCCCCAGATCAGCCCCACCACGATGCACGCGATAGAGGTGATCCAGAAGAACGGCATCACCCGTTCGCTGGTCGCAAGGAACTTGCGCGGGTTGGCGTATTCCCAGAGGGCATTGGCTTTGGCTGCGATAGACATGGGCCTTATCTAGTCCGAGTCGGGTTCGTTCTCAATTGACCTTGGTCAAAGTTTGAGCACGTCACCGAAGGTTGATGCGTAAAACGGCGGCGCTGGCAAAGGGCAGCAGTGCGATTGTGGCGGCGGTGATCCCCGCCAGCATGAGCAGCGGGGTCTGGGTCTCCATCCCCGTGGCGCCACGGCGGGCCACTTCAGCGCCGAAGATCAGCGTGGGCACGTAAAGCGGCAGGACCAACAGCGACAACAGCAAACCGCCGCGTTTCAGGCCGACGGTCAGGGCTGCGCCGAAGGTGCCGATGACGCTCATGGCGGGGGTGCCGATCAGCAGCGAGATCACCAGCCACGAAAAGCCCGGCACCGGCAGATTCAGCAGCACGCCCAGAAACGGCGCGGCCAGAACCAGTGGTAGGCCTGTGGTCAGCCAGTGCGCAAGCGCCTTGATCGTAACCACGGCTTCCAGCGGCAGCGGTGCCGTGGCCAGCAGGTCGAGCGAGCCGTCCTCCCAATCCAGCGCTAACAGGCGGTCGAGCGACAGCAGGCAGGCCAGCAGTGCGCCCAGCCAAAGCACACCAGGCGCGATAGTCGAAAGCAGAGAGGATTGCGGCCCGACCGAGAATGGCACCAGCACGGTCACGATCAGGAAGAAAGCCAGCCCAAGGCCGAAGCCCCCTCCGGCGCGGAAGGCCAGTTTCAGGTCACGCAGCAGCAAGGCGATCACAGGAAGCCTCCGTCGAAATCGTCGATGGGTTTGGGTTTGGCCTTGTTGGGGCCGACATCCAGAACCTCTCCGTCAAGGCCCAAGTCTATATGAGTGGCGATCAGGGCTGATCCCCCCTGCCCCAGGTGCGCGCGCACGGCGTCGGCGAACATTTTCACTGCGTTCTGGTCCAGCGAGACGGTGGGTTCGTCCAGCATCCAGATCGGTCGCCCTGTAACCAGCATCCGCGCCAGCCCCAGCCGCCGTTTCTGTCCCGCCGACAGGTTGCCTGCGTTGCGGTCGGCCAGATCATTCAGAGCGAAGGCGTCCAGCGCCGGTTGTATGCCTTGCGTGCCAAAGACCGAGGCCCAGAAACTAAGATTTTCGACAACCGTTAGCGTGGGTTTCAGCCCGTCGGAATGTGAGGCATAGGCGATCTGATCCTCGGCCCCTTCGATGCGGCCATGCAGCGGCGGTTGCAACCCGGCCAGCGTGCGCAGAAGGGTTGTTTTGCCGATCCCATTGGGACCGCGCAGGATCAGCGCTTTGCCTGCGGGCAATGAAAAGCTGAGCCCTTCGAGCACGGGAATGCCACCACGGGTGATGGCCAGATCGGTCACGGTCAGTGTCATAGCGCTCGCTTAGCGGATTGTGGGGGCGGACAAAAGGTCGGAATTGACGCAGAGCTTTAGACGGAACGCGATGTGGTTGGGGTGGGAGTGAGGGGCCAGCCCCTCACGCTCCCCGGGATATTTTTGGCCAGATGAAGGGAGATCCGTCAGACCGGGAGCGCGGCAAGGGCGATGCGGCGACCTTCGGAGAGCAGTACGTTGTAGGTTCGGCAGGCGGCGGGGGAATTCATGATCTCGACCCCGATACCCGCATCTTCAAGCGTGTTACGCAGTTTGGCGGGAATATGTGCCAGCTCTGCCCCGGTGCCGATGAACAGGACGTCAATGTTGGCGGCAAGATCGAGGAGCGGTTGGGCATCCTCATAGCCCCGCCATTCCGAGGTGCCGGTTGGGCCGGTGAGAACCGCGCCGTGAAAGAGCGCGTCGCCCACGCGGAAGAAACCGGGGCCGTAGCCATCGACAGGGGTGGCGTTGGTATAGGTGATCTCGTTCAGGCGCATGGGTGCGTTCTAGCCCCAAAGTGGTAGGCCCGACAAGGCCGCAACGGCAATCACCAGATACGCGGCAGCTCGGTAGAGCCTTTCGTGTTCGGGGCGGAACAGTTTGCCGCCCAGCCAATTGCCGATCAGGTTTGGCACAGCAAGCAGCAACCCCAGAAGCGCGGCCATTCCGGTCACCCGCCCCATACCTGTGAGGTAGCCCAGTAGCAGAAAGTCGAAGGCAAATAGGAATAGTAGAATGGTGGCGCGGATGACCGTCACTTGCAGTGGGCGGGACATGTAGAACAGTATGACCGCTGGACCAGGCAGGCCTGCCACGCCTCCAAGAAATCCTGCAGCGCAGCCGATGCCGACCACCATCGTGCGGCTGACATAGCCGTGATAGCGCAGACCTAGGATCAGGACCGCCAGCATCGCGATCGACAGGAGGCTAACCGCGTACCGAAAGACATTCACGTCGACCTGCGTCAAAATCCAAAGCCCAAGTGGCAGGATCAGGGCGCACCCGGCCACCAGCCGGATCAGGTCGCCCCGGTCAACCTCGCGCCACGCACGGCGCAGGTTGGGGAGCGGACCGAAGATATCCATGATGGTCAGCCCAATCAGCGCGCCGAACGGGCCCAGAAAAGGCGTTGCGATAGGCAGGAAGATCAGCGCCGTGCCAAAGCCGGAAAACCCACGCACGATGCCGCTGAGGAAGGCGGCGCATAGAATAGTGGCCAGCCCTGTGGGGGACTGGCCAAAAAGATCAGGCGTCGATGTTTGCAAACTGGTTGCCCGCCGTGTTCGACGGTTTGGACCAGTCGCGTTTGACCCCCAGCCACAGCAGGATGGTCGAGGCTACGAAGACCGAAGAATACGTCCCGACGATCACGCCCCAGATCATCGCGAAGACGAAGCCACGGATGACGTCTCCGCCCAACACATAAAGCGAGATCAGCGCCAGCAGGGTTGTCACCGAGGTCATGACCGTCCGGCTGAGGGTCTCGTTGATCGAGATGTTGAGGACCTCTTTTAGGTCTTTCTTTTTGTATTTGCGCAGGTTCTCACGCACCCGGTCAAAGACAACCACCGTGTCGTTCAGCGAATAGCCCACGATGGTCAGCAGCGCAGCGATGATCGCCAGATCGAACCGGATTTGCAGTTCCGAGAAGATGCCGATGGTCAGGATCACGTCATGCACAAGCGCGGCCACCGCCCCCAGGGCAAACTGCCATTCGAACCGTAGCCAGATATAGACCAGCACGGCCCCAATCGCGAGGACAACGGCGATCACGGCGGTCTGGATCAGCTCACCCGAAACCTTGGGACCGACGGATTCAACGGACACAAATTGGATATCGGGGGCTGCCGCCTTCAATGCCTCTTCCACAGCCGTTACTGTTGCGGCCGAGACCGCTTCGGCTTCCGCCTGCGCCTGAACGCGGATCATGGCGACGTTTTCGTCCTCGCCAAAGGTCGGGTCGAAAATCTCGGTGATTGTGACATCGCCCAGTTCAAGCGGAGCGATGGCGTCGCGATAGGCACCCACGTCGATCTCTTGCGCCGATTGGGTGCGGATCGTGGTGCCGCCCCGGAAGTCGATGCCGAAATTCAGGCCCTGCAACATGAAGGACGTAAAGGCCAAGACCATCATCAAGCCGGAAATACCCAGCCAAACCTTCCAGCGGCTGAAGAAATCGAACGAGGTTTCTTGAGGGACAAGTTTCAGTCTCATGATCAAACCTCGATCGTTTTCGGGCGGCGCCGTTCGAACCAAATCACGATCATCAGGCGCGTCACGAAAATCGCGGTGAAGACCGAGGTGAGGATGCCCAGACCCAGAGTGATGGCAAAGCCCCGCACCGGTCCGCTGCCCATGGCAAACAGGATTGTCGCCGTGATGAATGTGGTGACGTTTGCGTCCAGAATTGCCGACAGTGCCTTTTCATAACCCAGCTCAATTGCACGGGCCGGACCTCGGGCGGATTTCAGTTCCTCGCGGATACGTTCAAAGATCAGCACGTTGGCATCCACCGCCATACCGACTGTCAGCACGATCCCCGCGATCCCCGGCAAGGTCAACGTCGCCCCGATCAGTGATAACAGACCGAACAGCAGCCCGACGTTCAGGATCAACGCGATATTGGCGAAGATACCGAACAAACCATAGCTGAGCGCCATGAAGACCAGGACGGCAACAAAGGCCACGATGGTGGCCACCTTGCCTGCGTCGATACTGTCTTGTCCCAGCTCGGGGCCGATCGTGCGTTCTTCAAGGAACTCCAGCCCCGCCGGCAGCGCACCTGCGCGCAGCAGGACGGCCAGATTGGTGCTTTCCTCAACCGTGAAATTGCCGGTGATGATGCCCGAACCACCCGGAATATGGCTTTGGATCACCGGGGCCGAGATCACTTCGTCATCAAGCACAATCGCAAAAGGCGCACCGATGTTCTCCAGCGTGTAGTCGCCGAATTTACGGGCACCGGACGTGTTAAAGCGGAAATTGACCGCAGGGCGGCCGTTCTGGTCGAACGCGGGTTGGGCGTCGACCAGTTCCTCACCCGTCACTACGGGGGCGGATTCCAGAATGTAATACACACCGTCTTCATCAAGCGAAGGGACGACCTCTTGCCCGATGCCCGGCGCGGTATCCGCATCGGTCGTGCGGCCAGCAACCGGATTGAAGGTCAGTTGCGCAGTGGTTCCGATGATCTCTTTCAGCTCACCCGCGCTGCCGATGCCAGGCACCTGGATCAGAATACGATCCGCGCCCTGGCGTTGAATGGTGGGTTCACGCGTGCCGACCTCGTCGATACGACGGCGGATGATCTCAAGCGACTGTCGAACGGTGCGATCATCCGAGGCCAGCTTCTCGGCATCCGACAGTTGCACGACGATGGTGTCGCCTTCGGCGCGGGCTTCGATATCAGTGGCCCCTACCCCGGACAGCGTCTGCACCTGCCGGGCTAGGCCACGCACGACTTCCAGTGCGCGCGCCATGCCTTCGGGCTGACTGATACGCACCCGAATCTCATCTGGGGCTGAGTTCTGACGGCGGATGGTGCCTACGGTCGCCCGCTCATCCCGCAGCGCGTCGCGGATTTCAGGCCACATGGCATCCATACGGGATTCGTAGACATCGCCGACCTTAACCTCGGCCAGCAAGTGCGCACCGCCCCGCAAGTCAAGGCCCAGATTGACCAAGGACGACGGCAACCAGTTTGGCCACTGCGCCGCTTCGGCCTGCATCTCGGGCGTGTCGATGCCAAGCTCGATCGCGGCCTTGGCATCGTTGGATTGTTCAACGCGCGTGTAAAACGCATTCGGCAGGGCCATCAGCAGGCCGGTCACGCAGACCAGCCAGATCAGAACCCGCTTCCAGGTATCAATGTGCAGCATTACCCTGCCTTTTCAAGGATTTGACGCGCGACGTTACTTCGCCGGTTCAGTCTTGTTCAGAACCTGCGCGATGGTCGATTTGACGACGCGAACCTTGACACCCTCGGCCAGTTCAACCTCGATCTCGTTCTCGCCTTCCTTGACCTTCGACACTTTGCCGATCAGGCCACCCTGCGTGACCACCTGATCACCCCGGCGCACAGCTTCGACCATGGCCTGATGTTCCTTCATCTTTTTCTGCTGAGGACGGATCAGCAGGAAATACATGATCGCAAAGATCAGGATCAGCGGGAGAAACTGGGCGATTGCGCCACCTTCCATGGGATATTCCTTTTGGTTTGGTGTTTGCGGAGGGCCCGCAAATTTTGCGAGAACCTATTCTTTGAACTGACTGTTTGCAAGGAATGGCGGTACAGGTTTTTGCACCGAAACTCAGATAATGCGCAAAGATTTGGCCAAGCGTTGCAGTTAAGTCCTAGAAACAAGCGCTTGCGTCGATATAGTTGAACCGCGGGAGGTCCAATGGCGCACATTCATCTGAAACTGGGATTGCTATTTCAGATACTGGTCACGACCCTGTGGGTTGGCCTTTGTGCGGCGCCTGCTTCTGGTCAGGAAACTGTCGAAGCACCTGTCGAAAACGAAGAACAATCCGAGACCTTCAAAGCACCCGTTATCGTCGACGGCGATACTCTGTTTTTCTTACGTGGTTCCAGCGCACTACCAGCATCGGAACGCGCCGAAGCAGTACAGGAAAAAATAATAGAAGCGGCCGAAGCTTCAGATAACCTTGAAGTCACAATCACTTATGAGGATACTGAACTCGGTACACGCATACTGGTCGACGGACTTTCGGTATCGGTTGTGACGGTCGCCGACGCGGAACTCGAGCAGATTGAACTGGAAGTTCTCGGTTTTCTCCACGGCGAGGCCATCGAGCAAGCTATCTTGGCCTACAGGTCCAATCGAACTGATCAAGCGCGAGTTTCCGGAGCGATCGAAGCCACCGCATGGACAATAGGCTTTGGTGTCTTTGTAGCCATCATCCTTTGGCTGCATCGCAGGATCAGACGCAAAACGCTGAAATTCGTACAACGGCATCTGAAGGACGTGGAAAACGCCACCGCAAAAAGCGTTCAGGCTGAAGCGATTGCCGCACTGGTTCGATATACCCTGAATTTCGTCCTGCTGGTGATCTTCTTTCTGGGTTTCTACTATTATCTGTCCTTCGTCCTACTCGCCTTTGCCGAAACACGGTACTTCGCGCAGCTTCTGCTGACTTACCTGACTGAGCCTGTTCTACTGATCTTCAAGGGCATCCTTAGTTACATCCCCAACTTGATCATGCTGGGTCTAATCAGCTGGGTCACGGTTTATATCATTCGGGGCATGCGGGTGTTCTTTGACGCCGTTGAGGCCGGGTCCTTCGATCTGGGGGATTTTGAGAAACATTGGGTGAGCCCAACCTTCAACATCGCGCGTGTCGTCGTCATCCTGATCGCGCTGGTCTTTGCCGTTCCTTACATTCCGGGATCAGATTCGGCTGCCTTTCAAGGCCTGACCATTCTGGTGGGCGCAATGCTGTCGCTGGGCGCAAACTCGGTCGTTTCAAACATGCTGGCGGGGCTGTTTGTGATCTATCGCCGCTCGACCTCGATTGGGGACCGCATCCAGATTGGCGATCACATTGGCGACGTGGTGCAGATCAAGCTGATGGAGACGCATCTGAAATCCATCAAGAACGAACTGATCTCGATCCCCAACGCGCAGTTGATGAACTCGGACGTGGTGAATTTTTCCAAGAAAACCGATGGCAGCGGGCTGTTACTGCACACCACTGTCGGCATCGGCTATGAGGAACCGCCCGAAAAGGTCGAGGCCATGCTGATCGAGGCCGCCCGCCGAACCAAAGGGATCAAAGCCAAGCCCGAACCCTTTGTTTTGTGGACGGCTTTGGCCGATTACGCGATCAATTACCAGATCAACGGCTATAGCACGCGGGGCAGCATCATTCCCAAGATCCGATCCGACCTGCACCGCAATATCGTGGCCGTTTTTAATGAAAACGGCGTACAGATCATGACCCCATCTTACATGGCTGATCCACCCGAACCCAAGATCCCGGTCGGAGAATGGGATGGCCATCTGGCGCATGAATCCCACGAGGGCGCGGATAAGTCGTAACCGGTGCTACACCCTGCCTTTCAGATGGTGCATAAGCGGTCTCAGTGATTCACGCATTCAAGGATCTGAGACATGCACGACATCCGCGCCATTCGCGAAAACCCCGCCGCCTTCGACGCCGCCCTTGCGCGCCGTGGGGACGCGCCGGTGTCGTCGGACCTGCTTCGGCTGGACGAAAGCCGCCGTGCGAAAATTCTGGCAGCTGAGACCGCTCAGGCCGAACAGAACAAGGCCAGCAAAGAGGTCGGCGCCGCCAAAGCGCGCGGCGATGAGGCCGAGTTCGAACGTCTGCGCGGGCTAGTCGCCGAGAAAAAGGCCGAGATCGCCCAAATGCAGACCGAAGCCAAGGATCTGGACGCTCTGCTGACAGACCAGCTGATCCGCATCGCCAACCTGCCTGCCGAGGACGTGCCCGAAGGCGCGGATGAAAATGACAATGTCGAGGTCAATCGCTGGGGCACCCCACGCGAACTGGACTTTGCCCCGAAAGAGCATTTTGAGATCGACGCCGTGCAAAACGGCATGGATTTCGAGACCGCCGCGAAATTGTCAGGCTCGCGTTTTGTGCTGCTGTCCGGCGGCGTCGCACGCATCCACCGCGCGCTGGCGCAGTTCATGCTGGACACGCATATCAACGAGAACGACCTGACCGAGGTCAACGGCCCCGTTCTGGTTCTGTCGGAAATGATGCAGGGCACTGGTCAGCTGCCGAAATTCGGCGAAGACAGCTATCAGACGCGCGAAGGCTGGTGGCTGATCCCGACGTCCGAGGTCTCGCTAACCAATATCGTCAACGACACGCTGATCGAGGAAAACTACCTGCCCCGCCGCTATACCGCGCATTCGCTGTGCTTCCGGTCCGAGGCCGGTTCTGCCGGCAAAGATACGCGCGGGATGCTGCGTCAGCACCAGTTCGAGAAGGTCGAGATGGTCTCGGTCGCGCATCCGGACAATTCCGACGACGAGCAGAAGCGCATGTTGCGCTGCGCCGAAGGGATTCTGGAAAAGCTGGGCGTGCCCTATCGCACCGTGATCCTGTGTACCGGCGACATGGGCTTTGGCGCGCGCCGCACCTATGACATCGAAGCCTGGCTGCCCGGTCAGGATACGTACCGCGAGATCAGCTCGGTCTCGACCTGTGGAGACTTTCAGGCTCGTCGCATGAACGCACGCTTTCGTCCCGAAGGCGGGGGTAAGCCGGAATATGTCCACACGCTGAACGGCTCGGGTCTGGCGGTGGGGCGTTGCCTGATTGCAGTGCTGGAAAACGGCCAGAACGCCGACGGCACCGTCACCCTGCCCAAGGTGCTGGCTCCCTATCTTGGTGGCAAGCTGACACTGCAACTGGACGGCAGCTTGGCATAAGAAAACCGGCGCGCCACAGCCGCCGGTTCGCAAATCTCAAAGGCGAGGAAGGGTTACTTCTTCGCCTTTTTCTTTTCTTTCTTCTTGTCTTTGTTCTTGTCGTCTTTTTTCTTCTTGTCCTTGGACTTGTCGTCCTTTTTGGACTTTTTGTCCTTCTTCGCCTTTGCCTTCACCTTGTCCTTGGCTTTCGAGAACACGGCCTCCATCTCGGCGCGTTTTTTGGCGGCCTTTTCCGCTTTGGCTTTGGCCTTGGCTTTTTTCCGTGCTTTGGCTGCGGCGGCATCTGCGGCTGCTTTTTCCTCGGCCGCTTTGCGGGCCGCCGCCTCAGCCGTTTTTTCGGCAGCGGCCACCGTCTTGCGCGCGACCGGTTTACGCGCCGCCGGTTTGCGCGTCGATGTTCGGCGTGCGGCTGGCTTGGTGGCAGCCGGCTTGACGGCTGGTTTGGTCGAAATCGCCTCTTTCGCTGCAGCGATCAGCAGCGGCGCACGCGCGACACCAATTCGGGGGACCTTGACCAGATCGGCAGGGCTTGCCTTGGCGATGGCTTCTGCGGTTCTAAAACCGTTTGCCGTAAGCGCTTGTCCTAGCGCTTCGCCCACACCTTTAACGTCGGTCACTGAGGTCATTCCTTGTCCTTTCTGTATCTCCAAGCAGATGTATATACACTGAATATACAGATCCGCAAGCCGTATGATCCCAGACCTAACTGCTATGGGCCAAGTTGGCTGTTTGTCGTTTCTTTGGGAACGGCACCAGGCGTTTGGCGTCTTCGTCCCACAGTTTGAGGTTCAATGCCGCCACCGCTTCGGGGAACTTGATCCGGCGCGGCGTGTATTCGGGCGGTAGGTTGTAGTGACATTCCCGCAGTCGGTAAGACGGGATACGCGCGTTGAAATGGTGGATGTCATGCAACGTAATGCAGGCCACCGCGTTGTCGAACCACCAACCGAAATCCAATGCGGACGACCCCTGCAAAGCCGCCAGTTTAGGGTCCAGGTCAGGACGCCGATCCCAATAGGTATCCTCAAAATTATGCTGGAGATATACAAGGAATACGCCCAGCATCCCACCCAGCAAAGAGAAGACAAGCCACACCAGAATGCCGGTACTGCCCGCTATCAGGTACAGCAGCCCCAGAAACACGATGATAGACAGGTTGTGCAGAACGACACCGGTCACACCGAACCGCATCGTGTTCTTGGGCCAGCGATAACGGATGAAATAGGTGAACAATGCGCCCACTGGGACAAGGATGAACGGATTGCGGTAAAGGCGATAGAACAAACGGGTTTTCCAGTCCGCCTTAGTCCACTCGCGCACTGTCATCGTGTGAATTTCACCGGTTTCGCGATGTTCCAGGTTTCCGATTCCGGAATGGTGCAGATTGTGGTTCTGCTTCATCACTTCGAACGGGGCAAAGGTGAAAGGTGACAGCCCATGCCCGGCCCATTCATTTTGTAGACGTGTTTCGAAAAGGGAATGGTGGCCGCAATCGTGCTGCAAGACATACAGGCGCACGGCGGCAAATGCGAAAACAATCCCGGCGGGGACCATAATATACCAGCGATCCACATAAGCGATGGCCAGCGCAAGCGATGCAAAATACACCGCGAAAGTCCCAAAATAACTGAGAGCCGCCAGCCGGTTGTCCTGCACCGCATATTGTCGCGTGTATTCTCTTAGATCCATCCAGCCCGCCCCTCACGATGGCCCGGTTTAATATCAATTTGAAATTAAGCGTGGAATTCTCACATGCAACCCGCACGCGCGAAAACAAATGCACGCCAGTGAATGCTAGCGTGCAGTTTGGGGCCTGTCACGCCCCTCAGCCGAAAATGCTGCGATTTGGCGCGGTTACGCGCGCCCTTTGAGATGTTTGGCCAAAGCACCGGCGTTTTTCTTACGCCGTCCTTTGTAGGGGTTCTTGTCGCCTTGGCCGCGCAATGTCAGGCGGATGGGCGTACCGGGCATGTCAAAAACCTCGCGCAAGCCATTGATCAGATAGCGGTTATAGCTTTCGGGCATCTTGTCGGGATGCGAGCACATCACCACAAACCCCGGCGGGCGGGTTTTGGCTTGCGTCATATAGCGCAGCTTGATCCGGCGGCCCTGCGGTGCCGGCGGTGGGTGCTGTTCCAGCATCGCAGTCAGCCAGCGGTTCAGCGCAGCCGTGGGCACACGGCGATTCCACACATTATGCGCACGCAGGATGGCCGCACGCAGACGTTCCAGACCCCGGCCCGTCTTGGCGGACACCGTGATCAGAGGCGCGCCGCGCAGTTGCGGCAGCAGCCGTTCAAACGACTCCTTGAGGTCGCGCAGTTTCTCCTGCTTGTCCTCTTCAATATCCCATTTGTTCACTGCGATGACGACCGCGCGACCTTCGCGCTCGGCCAGATCGGCAATACGCAGGTCTTGCTGCTCAAATGGAATTGCTGCGTCCAGCAGAACTACCACGACCTCGGCGAACTTCACCGCGCGCAACCCGTCGGAAACCGAGAGCTTTTCAAGCTTTTCCTGCACCTTGGCCTTTTTACGCATGCCTGCCGTGTCGAAAATCCGCATCGGCGTGCTGTCGCCATCCGGGTCGGCCCAGTCTACCCGAAGGCTGATCGCGTCGCGGGTGATCCCGGCCTCGGGGCCGGTTAGCAGACGATCTTCGCCCATGATCTTATTGATCAACGTAGATTTTCCCGCATTCGGGCGACCTACAACAGCCACCTGCAACGGCTTAGCTGCGGTGATCAGAGGGGTTTCACCCTCACCATCCTCATCCAGTTCGATATCGGTCTGGGGGGCGTCATCGACGGCCTGCTCCTCGGCTGCATCAGCCAGAGGCATCAATTGGGTATACAGGTCCGTCATCCCCTCGCCATGCTCGCCCGACAGTCGGACGGGTTCGCCAAGGCCAAGGTTATACGCCTCAAGCACACCGGCATCCGCGGCTGACCCTTCAGCCTTGTTCGCCGCAAGGATCACATGTTTCGAGCGTTTGCGCAGGATATCCGCAAAAAGCTCATCGGTCGGCGTCACGCCCACGCGTGCGTCTATCATGAACAGACAGACATCGGCCATGTCCACTGCACGTTCGGTCAGGCGACGCATCCGGCCCTGCAGGCTGTCATCGGTGGCGTCCTCAAGCCCGGCGGTATCAATCACGGTAAAACGCAGATCGGCCAGACGCCCTTCGCCCTCGCGCAGGTCGCGCGTCACGCCGGGCTGGTCGTCGACCAAGGCCAGACGTTTGCCCACAAGGCGGTTGAAAAGGGTGGATTTGCCCACATTCGGGCGCCCCACGATGGCGAGGGTCAGTGACATGACATTCAACTTTCAAGACTCAGACGCGCCCTTTAGCGCATCTTTTCGTCAACGGAAAGCGTGTAGATCACCTTTGGTCGATACGACATACAAGGTCTGCCCCGCCACGACGGGTGCAGTGGTGGCCCCGCCGGGGACCTCGACCCGGTTGACCAGCGCGCCATCGACGGGATTAAAGAAGCGCAGGTAGCCATCATTCGAGGCGATTACGATGCGCCCTCCGGCCAGAATCGGGCCGTAATGAGCCACTATGGGACCACGACGGTTGGGTTTGTCCTTTACGAAGCCTGGCAAGTCCTGCGCCCAGACTACCTGACCAGTCGCTGCGTCCAGACGGATCAGCTGGCTGCGGTCGCTGACCTGGAAAATGCTGTTGCCCGCAGGCCAAACCGTATCAATTGCGCCTTCATCGGCGGTCCACTTTCGCTCACCGGAATCCGCGTCAAAGGCCACGGTGCGGCCCGAGTGGTTCCCAATATAAATCGTGTCACCCACCACCATCGGGCCACCGGTGACATCAACGATCTGCGCCGCCGCGCGTCCACGGCGCCCACCGGCCACCGAGGCGTTCCAGCGGCGGATGCCGCCACGACGGAACGTGGCCGACACATCGCCAGAGCCAAAGGCGAACACGGCAAATTCCTGCGCGATTACCGGAGCGGGCGCACCCAGGACGTTTCCGACGCTCGGCGTGGCTTGAATCTGCCAAGCGATCCGCCCTTCTTTGACATCCACGGCCCAGCCGGTCTCATCCCCGGCGACCAGATACAGCAAGCCGCCATTCACCAAAGGCGCGCCGCTGCCGGTGGCGTTCAACCGTTTCTGCCAGCGGGTTACGCCGGTTCTGGCATCCAGCGCGGTAAGGCGACCAAACCCGGATGACACATACAAAACACCATCAGCATAGGCCAAGCCACCGCCTGTGGCGTCCGCGTCGCCATCCTGCGCAGGGATCAGATTAACGCTCCAGACAGTTGCGCCTTGTGCGGATGTCGCGGTGACGTTGGCGCCAGAGTCCAGAGTGTAGATCAAACCGCCTGCTACGACAGGCTCGGCTGTGATGCGCTGTTTACGCGAATCCCCCTTACCGATGGAATTCGACCATACCCGTTGCGGAGTCGCGCGCAATTGCGCATGCGTGGTGCGGAACGCCGCTGTGCCAGGACTTTGCGGCCAGCTTACATTAGCTTGCTGGGCCGGCAGGCTGATCGGTTTGGCTCCACGTGTCTCAACCGCCTCGGAATCCGCAGCGGGGCGGATATCCTCACGGGGGCCGACCAGGATCACCTCGGCTTCCTGACAGGCAGCCAGTACTGTCAGGGAAAGAACTGCGACCGACGCTCCGACGCGGGAAAATAGACTTGTTACCATGATATTGCGCACTCGCCTGTCCAATATGTGTTCCGCCCCGGATTAGCCCTGCCGGGCTATCAGCGGTTCGGGTTCACCCCCAAGGGCTACAATCAGTTGCGCAGCACGCTGTTGCAGGTCAACACCGATCTCGGCATCTTGGCGCAGCGCTTGCAACCGCGCAATCGCCGCGTCGACATTGCCTTCAGACACATCCAGCAGCGCCAACTGCTCCTCCGCAAGCAAGCGCAACGGCGCACCCGGCGCAGCCAAGGCTTCGAATTGCTGGCGTCTGTCTGCGATGGGCAGGCTATCCGCTTGCAGCAACAAGGCTTTAAAAGCCGCAATCGCCCGGTAGATCTCAGGCAGGTCCCCCTGCACCGCAATGGTGTTCAGACTTGCAACCGCATCCGCCTCGGACCCGGCTTCAACCTGGGACGCCGACAGCAACATATTCAGGACTGCATCTCCACCCGGCGCCGCCGCCTCAACCTCCGACAGGGAAGCAGCACGTTCCGCCGAGTCGTTCAACGCCAGAGCCGCTAGAATCGAGTCGCCCAGATCCTGGGCCTGTCCGGTTGCCCGCGCCTTACGCACCTCGTTGAAGGCCGCGCCGCCGACGATCAGAACCACGGCCAGCACACCGACCCAGCCCCAGCGCCGCAGCAGCAGGTAAAGACGGTCCCGGCGGACCTCTTCGGTCACCTCATCAATGAAACTGTCGGTGTCGCTCATCCCTGCCCTCCGGGGCTGTAATCCGTGGTGTATGGCGCCATGTCATAACCCGCCACATTTGCCAAGCCAAGGGTCCGAATTCGCACATTTCCCACTAGGCGGCACAGGCTTGCGGAAAAAAGTGAACCAAACTATTCAGTTTAGCGTGGAAAAGCTGCATAATCAGCCCCACATTTAAGTACGTGCGTCAACACCATCTTGGCGAAAATTTCTGGGAGAAACCCTTTATGCGCTTGATTTCGCTGGTAAATGCGGTTCTGGTAACAGTCGCACTGTTCCTGCTGGTGTTCGAGCGCGATGCGTTGTTTGCATTCGCAGGGCGGGCCGAAGCCGACGAAACAAGCGCAACCGAGTCGCCTGAACCAACATCAGATGCTTCGGACAAGTCCGCCGTCAACGTGGTTGCCCTGCGTTCAGTCGCACGCGAGATTGACAGCGCTGTGTTGCTGCGGGGCCAAACAAAAGCCAATCGTCAGGTCGAAGTTCTGGCCGAAACCACCTCGACCGTGATCTCGGAACCCAAGCGCAAGGGCACCTTTGTCGAGGCCGGGGATCTGCTGTGTGAACTGGATCCCGGCACCCGCCCGGCCAGTCTGGCCGAGGCAATGGCCGCCAAGCTTGAGGCCGAAAGCCGTATCCCCGAAGCCGAAGCTCGTTTGGAAGAGGCCCACGCATTGGTGGCCGAGGCCGAGATCAACCTAACCGCCGCGCAAAGACTGTCGGAAACTGGCTTTGGGTCGGAAACGCGGCGGGTTGCCAGTCAGGCCGCCATGCGCACCGCCGAGGCGGGTATCAAAACTGCCGAGGCAGGTCTGGAAGCCACGCGCGCCGGTATCGAAGCCGCCATTGCCGAGGTCGAAGCGGCCCGGCGCGAGATCGACCGTCAAACGATCGAGGCCCCGTTCAAAGGCCTACTGGAAAGCGACACTGCCGAACTTGGCAGTCTGATGCTGCCCGGCTCGCTATGCGCCACAGTGATTCAGCTTGACCCGATTAAGCTGGTGGGCTTTGTACCCGAGACAGAGGTCAACCGCGTGATTGTCGGGTCTGAGGCGACGGCGCAACTGGTTACAGGCCTTCAGGTGGCTGGCCGGGTCAGCTTTCTCAGCCGGTCCGCGGACGAAACCACCCGGACATTCGAGGTGGAAATCACCGTCCCCAACCCTGATCTGACAATCCGCGATGGCCAGACGGCAGATATCCGTATCGCGTCCGAAGGCACCAAGGCGCACCTGCTACCGCAATCGGCCCTGACCCTCAGCCGTGAGGGGCAAGTCGGCGTGCGCACCATTGCGGCGGGCAACATTGTCGCCTTCCAGCCGATCCAACTGTTGCGTGACACGTCCGAAGGCGTCTGGGTCGATGGCCTGCCTGAAACGGTGGATATCATCGTGATCGGGCAGGAATTTGTGACTGCGGGTGTGAAAGTCGCCCCCACCTACAGGAACCTGACCGAATGACCGGAATCGTCAGCTGGGCCGCTGGCCGGGCCCGGATGGTCCTGGCCTTTATCGCCATCTCGCTGGTGATTGGCGGCTATGCCTATATTGGTCTGCCCAAAGAAGGCGAGCCGGATATCGAGATCCCGGCCCTGTTCGTCTCGGTTCAGTTCCCCGGCATCTCGGCGGAAGATTCTGAGAATCTGTTGGTCAAGCCGATGGAAACCGAGCTGGCCGATCTTGATGGTCTGAAAGAGATGACCTCGACCGCCGCCGAAAGCTATGCCGGGGTCGCGCTGGAATTTGATTTTGGCTGGGACAAGACCGCCATCATGGCGGATGTGCGCGATGCGATGAACAGCGCTCAGGCCGAATTTCCGGAAGGGGCCGAGCAATATTCGCTGACAGAGATCAACTTTTCCGAATTCCCCATCGTCATCGTCAACCTAACCGGCGCGGTACCCGAGCGCACAATGGCGCGCGTCGCCAAGGACTTGCAGGACGATCTGGAAGCGATGGATTCGGTTCTTGAGGCCGGTATCGCGGGCAATCGGGACGAACTGCTGGAGGTCATCATCGACCCCCTGCGTCTTGAGGCCTACAACGTCACCGCAGCAGAACTGATCAACGTCGTTCAGAACAACAACCAACTGATCGCCGCAGGTGAGGTCGAAACCGCACAGGGTACATTCTCGGTCAAGATCCCCTCGTCGTTCAAAACGGCGCAGGATGTCTACGACCTGCCGGTCAAGGTCAATGGCGACCGGGTCGTGACCATGGGCGAGCTGGCGCAGATCAACTACACTTTCGAAGACCGCGAAGGCACCGCAAGGTTTAACAGCGAATCCACCGTCGCCTTGCAAGTGGTCAAGCGCAAGGGCTTCAACCTGATCGACACGGTCGAGGACGTCAAAAAGACCATTGCCACAGCTCAGGCGAAATGGCCCGACCAGATGCGCGCCACGATCGAACTGGGCACCTCGAACGATCAGAGCCGCATCGTTGGCTCGATGGTCAGCCAGCTTGAAGGCTCGGTCCTGACGGCGATTGCGCTGGTGATGATCGTCGTTCTGGCCTCGCTGGGCACGCGGGCGGCGCTGTTGGTGGGGTTTGCGATCCCGACCTCATTCCTGCTGTGTTTTGCCTTCCTTGCCGTTATGGGCGTCAGTATTTCCAACATCGTGATGTTTGGCTTGATCCTTGCGGTGGGGATGCTAGTCGATGGCGCGATCGTTGTGGTGGAATATGCTGACAAGCGCATCAAAGATGGCGTCGGGCCCATGCATGCCTATGTCGAGGCGGCGCAACGCATGTTCTGGCCTATCGTGTCGTCTACTGCGACCACACTCTGTGCCTTCCTGCCCATGCTGTTCTGGCCCGGCGTACCGGGTGAGTTCATGGGCATGCTGCCGGTCACGCTGATCTTTGTTCTGTCTGCCTCACTGATCGTTGCGCTGATCTACCTACCCGTGATGGGCGGCGTGTCTGGCCGTCTGAGCCGTGTGTTTGACCATGCCGCAGATTGGCTGCGTGCCCGTTTGTCATGGCGCGCACGTGTCGCGCTTGTACCGCCTGCACTGCTGCTAATCTTTATGGGGGCCATGCAGGTCCTGAACCCGGCCTATCTGATGCCTGCTGGCAGCTCGGGCGGTTTGGTATTCGGGGCCATCCTGTTCACGCTGGGGGCGTTTGCCGGCTCTGTCACGCTCAGCGCCGCTCGGATTGAACGCGCGCCGGACCCGCATGTGCACACCGCCCGCGAACACACTCGCTTTGGCCATGTGATCAAGTTTCTAGTCGGCAATCCGATCATGCCGGTGGTGTCGATTCTTGTCGTAAGTGCCGCTGTTGTCATGGTCATGATCGCCTATGGCAACAACAATCGCGGGGTCGAGTTCTTTGTCGAAAACGAACCCGAACAAGCCACTGCCTATGTGCGCGCCCGTGGCAACATATCCCTGGCTGAAATGGACCAGATGGTTCTAGATGCCGAACGGATCATCGGATCGCACCCCGCTGTGGTCAATGTGTTCTCTTTCGCTGGAGAAGGTGGCCTGACGCAGAACAATGGCGGCGCGCAGGCCCCCGCTGACACCGTGGGCCGCGTTCAGTTCGAGATCATCCCATGGGAGGATCGCCCAACCATTTCCGAGCCAATCCTGTTTGGTCTGCTGGACCGTCAGACCATCGCGCCAGAGTTTGACGGCGATGTCGTTCTGGACGAGTTGAATGCCGAACTGGCTACTATTCCCGGCATCGTGGTCGAGATTCTGCCGCTGGAACAGGGCCCGGCCTCGGCCAAGCCGGTACACCTGCGCCTGAAGGGCGACAGTTGGCCTGAGCTGACTGCTGCCACGCAAACCGCACGCGGAGTGTTTGACGAAACGCCGGGGCTGATCAAGATCGAAGACACCCTGCCCCTGCCCGGTATCGACTGGCAGATCGACGTGGACGTTGCCAAAGCGGGCCGGTTTGGCGCGGATGTGGCGACCGTCGGTGCCATGGTTCAGCTTGTGACCCGCGGCCTACTGCTGGGTGAAATGCGCCCCGACACGGTCGATGAAGAGATCGAAATACGCGTCCGACTGCCCGAAGATGACCGCGTGCTGTCAACGTTGGATACCTTGAAAGTGCGCACAGCGGACGGTCTGGTGCCCCTGTCTAACTTTGTGACCCGCCAACCTGTCGCCAAACTGGCCGAGATCAATCGCGTCGACCAACAGCGTTACTATGACGTGAAGGCGGATGTGGAACCGGGTTTGGTCGATATGGTCGCCATGTCGACCGACAGCGAAGGACAGAGCATCGAAGACAAGCGTCTTGCCTTGGTTCGCGAGGTTTTGGACGCTGCGTCCTCGTCGCTCGGTACGCTCGAAGGGGGCAATGGAAAGACCTATGAGGTCGTGCAACTAACCGGCGCTGCGGATATGCAAGAGTTGCTGTCCCAGGCTGAAACCGCGACCTACCGGCCCGTGACACCGAACGAGCGCATCGCGCTGCTGACCGAGTGGCTGGATAGCGATCCGTTTGGTCCCGCGATTGCGTGGGAATGGACCGGCGATCAGGAAGAACAGGCCGAATCCGGTGCCTTCCTGGCGAATGCCTTCCTAGGGGCGCTGGGGTTAATGTTTGTGATACTGCTGGCGCAGTTCAACTCGCTCTATAACTCGGTGCTGGTGCTGCTGGCGGTGGTCCTGTCGACCACCGGGGTGCTGATCGGCATGATGGTGATGCAGCAGCCCTTCTCGATCATCATGACCGGGACGGGCATCGTGGCTCTGGCCGGGATTGTGGTGAACAACAATATCGTTCTGATCGACACCTATCAGGAATACAGCAGCTATATGCCCCGGATCGAGGCGATCATACGCACCGCCGAATCCCGTATCCGCCCGGTCTTGCTGACCACGCTGACCACCATGGCCGGTCTGACGCCGATGATGTTCGGCCTGTCGCTGGATTTCATCAACGGTGGCTACTCGATCGACAGCCCGACTGCGCTGTGGTGGAAACAGTTGGCCACCGCCGTCGTGTTCGGGCTGGGCATTGCAACGGTGCTGACGCTGATCGTAACGCCCTCGATGCTGGCGCTGCGCGTCTGGGTCACGACCTACGCCCTGTGGCTAAGCCGGTTGCTGATGCGCGTCACGGCGGGTGAGAACAGCCCGCTTGCGCAAGAGGTCGCGATCCGGCGTGCTGCCCGTAAGGCGCAAGCGTCCGAAATGGTTTGGGATGATTCAACGGCAGATGACCGCGATCAGAAACCGGGTCATCCGCCTGGTCCACCGCTGAAAGCTGCCGAATAGAACTGGGTCAACCGCCGGAAAGCCCTTATAACCGGGTCCAGGACTGGTGCGCGCAGATATGATGCTCGCACCCTTTGACCTTGAGCGTATCGCCCTGCAAGGTCATCTGCGGTACCGCGTCCACATTGATCAACGGCACCCAGAACTCACCGCCGCCATAGCTACCTCCGCCTTGGCTGGACACGTCCCAGAACAGCTTTTTACCAATATTGGGCGTCTGCACCTCTTTCCCCGAGGCATCAAAGGCAGACAAAATCTGTCCGCAGAATTTGTCGCCACAGGCAGTGATCTTGATATGCGAGACCAGCTTTTTGCGGTCTGGTTCGGTTTTCCAAACCCCAACAATCGGATCATCCGCCGCCAAAGCCGATCCCACGCCGAACACCATGGCCGCAACCGCAAGTTTCAAAGCAACGCGCATCATCACACCTCCTGCCGATGCGCCGAGTATAGCACGTTATGCAGCTTGGGCATCCGATTGCTGACGGCTCCACAACTGGGCGTAGCGGCCCTGACGTTCCAGCAGCTCGTCATGGGTGCCCTGCTCCAGAATCTCACCTTGTTCCAGCACCACGATCCGGTCCGCTTCGGCGATGGTACTCAGACGGTGGGCGATGGTCAGAACCGTGCGCCCTTCGCCCGCGCGGGCTAGCGCATCTTTGATGTCCTGCTCGGTGTCTGTATCCAGCGCCGAGGTCGCCTCGTCCAGCAACAGGATCGGCGGGTTCTTGAGCAAAGTACGTGCGATCCCGACGCGCTGCTTTTCTCCGCCCGACAGCTTCAGGCCGCGTTCGCCGACCTTCGTGTCATAGCCTTCGGGCAGGGTCACGATGAAGTCGTGAATCTGCGCAGCCCTTGCGGCGGCCTCAACATCCTCTTGCGTGGCGCTATCGCGGCCATAGGCGATGTTGTAGCGGATCGTGTCGTTGAACAGGACGGTGTCCTGCGGCACCACTCCGATCGCTGAATGCAGGCTGGTTTGCGAGACATCCCGCACATCCTGCCCGTCAATCTTCAGCGCCCCACCTGTCACGTCATAGAAGCGGAACAACAGCCGCCCAATGGTGGATTTGCCCGAACCTGTCGCCCCAACGATGGCCACCGTCTGCCCCGCCGGTACGGTCAGCGACACTCCCTTCAGGATTTCCCGGTCCGCGTCATAGCCAAAGCGCACATCCTGCAATGTCACTTCGCCGCCCGTCACCTTTAGCGCGGGCGCATCGGGCTTATCCGTCACCTCGGCGGGTTGTTCCAGCAGATCGAACATCTGCCCCATATCGACCAGAGCCTGCCGGATCTCACGATAGACCGTGCCCAGAAAGTTCAGCGGCACGGTGATTTGGATCATGTAGGCGTTGACCATGACGAAATCACCCACCGTCAGCGCTCCATTCTGCACGCCGATTGCGGCCAAAACCATGACCCCGATCAGCCCGCAAGTGATCAAGAACGACTGTCCGAAATTCAAAAAAGCCAGCGAATACGCCGTCTTGAGCGCTGCCCCCGCATAGGCCTTCATAGACACATCATAGCGTTCAGCTTCGCGCGTTTCGGCGTTGAAATATTTGACGGTTTCGAAGTTCAGCAGGCTGTCTATGGCACGTTGATTGGCCTCGGTGTCCTGATCGTTCATCTCCCGGCGCAGTTTCACCCGCCATTCGGTCACGGCAAAGGTGAACCAGATGTAAAGCGCGATGGTGACGGCTACCACCACCAGATACCACACGTCGAACAGCCACATCAGAATGATCGCGACCAGCAACAGTTCGAGTATCAACGGCCCGATGGAGAACAGCAGGAACCGCAAAAGAAACTCGACACCTTTCACACCGCGCTCGATGATGCGGCTAAGGCCGCCGGTGCGGCGGGTCACGTGATAGCGCATCGAGAGTTGGTGTATGTGCTGGAAGGTCTCTAGCGCCAAGGCTCGCAGGGCGCGTTGACCCACGGGTGCAAAGGCCGCGTCGCGCAGCTGCTGAAAGCCAACATTCATCATGCGTGCGATGCCATAGGCAATGGTCAGTCCGACGGCCCCCAACGCCAGCGGCGGCACGCCGTCTCCGGCCAGGCTGTCCACCGCATCGCGATAAAGGATGGGTGTGCACACCGCGATCACCTTGGCCAGCACCAGCATTGCCATGGCGATCACAACACGCCGTTTCACCCAAGGCTCATCATCCGGCCAAAGGTAGGGCGCGACCTTGCGGATCGTGCGCCAACCCGACCGTCGCTCGTCGGTTTCAGGCATATCTGCGGATTGCATAGGGGCTGCTCGTCTCATCACGTACCAGAACTGCGGTCAGAGATTGGCCCCTGACCCAAGAGGGCCAGAGGTACAGGATTATTCAGGAATGGTGAAGACCTGCCCCGGATAGATCAGATCGGGGTCTCGGATGGCGCTGCGGTTGGCCTCAAACACGCGCACAAACAACAGACCGTCACCATAACGTTCCCTCGATATCGCCCAGAGCGTATCACCCTCTTGCACGGTAACGGACCGGATAGCCGGGGCCGCAGCCGCGGCTGCGGCCGCGTTGGACGCCTCGGCCGCGCGCAGAACCTCCAGCGGTTCGCGTTTGAACGGCGTCTCCAGCCGGCTGACAACGGTGCCGTCAGAGCCCACCTCATCCACGCGCAGAGTATAGACGCCGGGATCGACATCCTCCAGCTCACTGCGCCATTTGCCGTCATCGGCAGGCGGCAGGTCATCCACCAACTTATTGTTGAGGTAAAGCCGAACGACCGAGCCATCCGGCACACGCCCGGTCAGCTCCACATCTCCAGTGTCGGAATACCCAATCGTATCCAGTGCCACCTGATCCGCGTCTTCCTGAGGTGTTGCAGGCTGCACCAGCTCGACCCCATCTTGACCTGAACGCAGGATTGCAACCTGCTGTTCCGGTTCCTCTTTTTTGGGCTCTGGTTCCACTGCGGCGGTTTGCTCATCCGCCGCTGGTTCTTCCGGAGCTTCAGCAGCCTGTTCTTCCTCGGACGCAGTGTTCTCGGCAATCTGTGTGCCTTCATCCGCCGGTGGCGCATCGTCTTCCTGCACCGTCGCCGGGGGTTCATCCTGGACCGGTTCAGCCTCGGCCACAGGTTTGGGCAAGGCAGCGATCAGATAGTCGTCCGAGCGCACGGGCTGATCCTGCCCATCGGTTTCAAGCGTTAAACCACGTGCCGCACTGGAAAACGGGATCAGGACGAACTCAGCAAACTGTCCGCTGCGATCCACGATGAAACTGTGCACCGTTTCACCATCCAACAGCACTCGCACCACCGAGCCCGGCTCGGCATTGCCTGACAGCACCGCGTTACCGTCGGGCTCGACAAAGATTTGATCAAGGCTGGGCGGGATTGTCTCAGGCGCGGCCTCGGCCACGTCTTCCGTTGCTGGCTCAGCCTCAGCCGGAGCAGCATCCTCAACCACTTCCGGTTCTGACGGTGCGGTCGTCTCGGGCTGCGTTGAAGCAACGGGTTCTTCGGACGCAGCCTGTTCCTCCACCGCGGCCGGCGTTTGCGCGCTTTCGGTCGGCGCGGGCTGTTCGGGGTTGGCTTCTGCTTGTGGCGCAGGGTCTTCGGCCACAGGATCGAACGCGCCGGACAGATAGGCCCCGCCCGCCCCGATCAAAACCACTATTCCGGCGATCACCCCCCAGGTGAAAGTACCGGAGCTTTCGCGTCCAGACTGATCGTCCATTCTTTTCCTTCCACTCCGCAGCGCAAATGCTTTGACTTCCACGCATTCTGCCTGACGGTTGAGCCAATCTATCAATCTCGCTATCAGGGGTCAAAACCCCAGATACAACCCCGGAGAGCCTATATAATGACCCAGAAATCTGTCTGTGTGTATTGCGGGTCACGCAATGGTGTTAATGCGGCTTATGCGCAGGCTGCAAACCGGTTCGGACAGTTGCTGGCGCAAGAGGGCTGGCGACTGGTCTACGGCGCCGGAGATGTAGGTCTGATGGGCGAGGTTGCCCGCGCCACGCAGGATGCTGGTGGTGACACGTTTGGCGTCATCCCCGTGCACCTGCTGCAACGCGAGGTCGGCAAGACCGACCTGACCCGCTTTGTCGTGACCGAAACGATGCACGAGCGCAAAAAGGTCATGATCATGAACGCCGATGCGGTCGTTGTGCTGCCCGGCGGCCCCGGCTCGCTGGACGAGCTGTTCGAGGCGCTGACTTGGCGGCAGTTGGGCCTGCATGACAAACCCATTCTGGTGATAAATGTGGATGGCTACTGGGACGCGTTACACGACCTGGTGCAGCAGGTCATAGGTCAGGGCTTTGCTGATGCGTCGCTGGGTGATTTCATCACATGGGTCGATGGGCCGAATGAAGCGATGACCAACCTTCGGCGTTTGCTGGACCCCAGCAAAGGGTAAGCAGGCGACCACGTCACCTGCTTTCAAAACTCCGCTTAAGTCGCTGGTTTCAAACGATTGATCAGCACCTGCTCGACCTTGTGGAGCGGATGATTTGTCAACGTCTTGTCGACCTCGGCGACCACTTTGCTCAGCACCTCTCCATGAAGGCGACGGCGCAACAGGCCCAGAACATGCGGACTGGCGACCAAAACAAGGCGTTGATACGCGCCTTTCAGCCCCTTGCGGTTCAACAGATTGGCCACATCCTGCACGAACAGGGATTTCGCATGCGCTTTCCACTTGGGTTCTTCAACGGCAGATTTCTGGTTCGGACCCGCATCCGCCCGTCGCCCGGCGCGATCTGAGGGCTTGCTGCTGGCCCCATCGGTTTCTTCAACGGAGACAACCACCAGATTGGGGTCTTCGGCATCGGTGATATTCTCCATGAACAAAGCCTTTTCGCCATCTGCGATGACAATCCAAGTTCCCTGTGAAAGTGCGACCATCGTGATCTCCTGCTATGGTTTTATGTGACCATCCCTTGTTCAACAGGCATAGGTATCCCGTTGCGTACCAACGGTTTTTCGGCACGCTGCTTGAGTGTTTTCAGTAGATTGGCGGTTCTCTCTCTCCGCCCTATATAGCTAGGGACTACAGCGGCCCGTACAATACGCATTCAGATTAATTCGAATTTATCGGCGGGAAATTACCGGCGGGTAGGCGAGCAGACGTGAAGCAACTTCAAATGTTAATACGAGAGCCGATGAACGGGTCGCGCAGCATGTTGTGTGGAAATCATTGTCCACATTGCGGGTATCTCTGCCATTCGAGGAAAGCCTTAAGCCCACACTCTCAAATTTCCAAAGGCTAATTCTGAACTTTGACAGGTACGCGAAACCCTCAATCTCCGACCGACCGAAATCAATGTCGGTAGATGTAATCACACCGATGCTATACCGTTAGCCAAAGGCAGATTAGGCAGAAGCAATTCCTTTCCAAATTTGAGGGAAATACAATGCCGCGAAAACCACCGAAAAACGATAGCGAAAGCTCTGTAGTTGACTTAGGCGTGCTTGCGTCAAAAAAGAACTTCGATAGCTTTATAGATCACCTTTTCACTGAAGAGGAGAATGTTCCTCACTTCGATTTTTTTTCCGCCAAGGGAAAACAGGCTCCGGTTCATGTTATTGGCAGCGATGTCAGCGAGGATGTTATTCTCACTGACTTGGACGATGTCGCCGAGATGGGTGGCGGGAACGACGTGGTCGTCGGACTGTATGGGAATGACACGATCTCGGGCGGTGATGGTGGCGACTTTTTGTTCGGAGATACGGATTGGGCAGTTGTTTCTGGCCAAAGCTCTGACGATGTTCTGAACGGCGGAGCAGACGATGACCTGATCGTTGGCGACGCTCCGAACCTATACGGAGACACTGTCGGAGGGAACGATATCATTATCGGAGGGGCTGGAAACGACGACCTCTGGGGAGATGGTTCTCTCTTTGACGAGGCCGTGGGAGGAGCCGATAGTTTCGTTTTTAACCCGAATAGTGGGCTAGATACCGTCCATGACTTTGAAGTGGGTAAAGATAAACTGGACATTTCCGGCCATGGTATTGCCGAGACAGACTTCTTGTCGCTGAATATTCAAGAGATAGACGGTAACACGATCATCGACCTTGATGGCACCGCTTTAGACTTAGACGAAATTACACTGCTGGGAGTAGTCGGAATAAGTGCTGACGATTTCGTATTTGCCTAGTGTGGAAGATCGTTTGAACCACCATTGATGCAGTCATTCGCCGCGCTTGATCCAGACGTCTTCTTTGGGCTCAAACAGTCATCGAAAGAACTGCTGCGGCAACCCCTATAACCTTAAGCACTCGTCACGTAACGAAAAAGGCCTACTCACTTACGCAAGCAGGCCTTTCAAAACGTATAACCGGTGAGCCGATTACATCCGCGAGGCGACGTTTTCCCAGTTTACCAGATTGTCCAGGAAGTTGGTCAGGTAGGCCGGACGCTTATTGCGGAAGTCGATGTAGTAGGAGTGCTCCCAAACGTCGCAACCCAGCAGCGCGGTCTGGCCAAAGCACAGCGGGTTCACGCCGTTCTCGGTCTTGGTGACAGCCAGCGAGCCGTCAGCGTTCTTGACCAGCCATGCCCAGCCCGAGCCGAACTGACCGGCACCTGCCGCGCTGAATTGCGATTTGAATTCGTCGACCGAGCCAAAGCTCTCAACCAAAGCCTTCTCCAGCTCGCCGGGCATGGCATTGTCGCCGGGGCCCATCATCTCCCAAAACTGGTTGTGGTTCCACAACTGGCTGATGTTGTTGAAGATACCATTCTGGGCGACAGCATTTGCGTCATAGGTGCCCACGATGATCTCTTCCAGCGACTTGCCGTCCCATTCGGTGCCAGCGATCAGCTTGTTGCCGTTGTCGACATAGGCCTTGTGGTGCAGGTCGTGGTGATATTCCAATGTTTCCGCGGACATGCCCTTGGCTGCCAGTGCGTCATGTGCATAAGGAAGATCAGGAAGTTCAAAAGCCATCTCGGCCCCCTGTTGAAATGATTGTTGCGGTTCCAAAGGTTAAATGCTTTGGCAACGGCCATAGGTCAAGGGCAGAGATCACAAAACCGAAAGGTCCGCGATGCTTACACAGGCGCGCAAGATGTTTTACCGCGCCCGCGGGTACTATGCTGGGTCCCTGAATGGTGAAGCGTTTCACCTGGATCCCTATCACTCGAAATTCTGGCGCAAGGCAACTGCAGGAAAGTGGGAGCCAGAGACATTCGCGGTTCTGGATGAGCACCTTTCACCCGACCGCGACTATCTGGATATCGGTGCGTGGATCGGGCCAACGGTTCTGTATGGCGCACGCCGTGCACGGCAGGTCTGGTGTTTCGAGCCTGATCCCACGGCGTTCCGCTATCTGGCGTGGAACCTGGATCTGAATGACATCCGCAATGTCTCGGCCTTTGGGGTGGCCTTGTCGGATCAGTTCGGCGTCGCCCGCATGGCATCAGTCCGGGGTGAGCCCGGCGATTCCACCAGCTCGCTGCTGCATGATGGCGCTCATGGTACTGACGCGCTGACCATCGCTTGGGATCAATTCCAGGCGGTGAATGACCTGTCCCAAGTGTCACTGGTCAAGATGGATATTGAGGGCGCCGAATTCACCGTGCTGCCCAGCCTGATATCATTTCTGGAGGAACACCGTCCGGCCCTGTACCTGTCGACCCACGCGCCTTTGTTGCCAGAGGAGCAGCGCGCCGACAGGATGGCAGCACTGGCGCAACTCTTGTCATTCTATAAGTCCTGCAAGGATGCGACCGGGGCCGAGGTCGGATTGCAGTCCTTTACCTCAGCCCCTGCCCTGACCGGTTTCCAAACATTCCTTCTGAACGGCTAAATGCCGATCTGACGTTCCTTCGTTCAATACAGGTTCGGACTGGGAACCGGTTTACACCGTCCGACACCACTGGGGCGGTTTACAACGTCCACCATTGGAAACCGGGCTGTCATGTCAAACTTGTTTATCTTCGGGTCCAGACGCGCCATGTAGGACACCCGAAGCTTTTGGGTCGTGCTGGTCGACAGCGTCACTTTCCATTGCATCTGATACTGGTCTTTTCGGTTGACCTTGAATTTTGTGTCCATCGGTTTTTCATCCGACCAGCCTTTGTATTCGTTGTACGAGGCAATCGCCCCATCGTAGGCGCGCGCGCGCTTGTTGTCGGCATCCACGCTCAGCAATACCCGAGGGGGAATCCAGCCCTGCGCTTCCATGCTATGCAATTCACAGTCATAGTTTACAATTTCCGCCTGAGCCATTGTTCCGGCGATAGAAAATGCCAGCGCGACGAGTGCAACTTTCATCTATGTTTTTCCTTCATTTGGTTAATTTGGTGTAGGAACTGCTCTGCAATTCCCCTCTGCGAAACCGGTACGTGAAAATACAGCAAGGTAGGATTCCGACCGGGCTGTCGCTTTCATATTTTTGCGATCCAAGAAAACCGCGAACTCTTGATCCTTCAGATCAACAACGTCCGAGCGTGATGCACTGGAAGAAAGAGTGCGCCCTGTATCAGAATAGACATAGTCTTTTCCGGACCACGCGATTGACAGGTTTCGGACGCCGTCGCGCTTGATGCGGGCGTGCCCTGGCAGTGTTTCGACATTTGGCAGCTGCACCTCGTGAAGATAGGCAGACCGGCCATATTCATCGACTGAAAAGACAAGATGCTGAGGCGTAGGGCTGCCGACAATACCCGGACCGAAATCGCACTCGAACGTCTCTTTGAAAGTTTGAGAGAGTGAAGCGACCGGGATGATGGTTAAAGCACCAATGAGAGCAATTGCGCTTGAATTTGGCCTCACTTGCCAACCCTTTCGCTATTCAACTTGAAAACTCAATCTCAACGCAGGTCCCGTTCGCATTGCCATCATGGGACGTCTGCACATTGGATCTTGAACTCGCAATTGCGCGCATAGTCTGGCGATTCAAAAAGATTGAAAATTCTTGACGCCCAATATCCAGAACTTTGGTTCTGGGGTCGCCAACCCTGGTACGACGACCGTTTTCGGAAAACGTATACGGCTCGCCAAACCAACTGAATGAAAGTAGACGATAGCTGGTTCTGTTGATCGAAGCCCAGGTTTTCGGAGTATTGATTCCCTGCATTTCAACTTCGTGAAGCACAACCGAATGTTGACTTTCATCAACTGAAAAAACGACTCGCGTTGGTGTTGGACGGTTTACCAGGCCTTTACCGAAGACACATTCAAACGATTCTGCATATGTCTCGGAAGCGGCAAAGTTTGGCAGGCTCAGACCGGCAATGAAGCCATACACAAGTAATTTTGAAATTCTCATTACCGACGTCACTATTAATATTTCGTCTATTGCTACTGCATAGGTCAGGCACCCGCAATGGGGGAAAAACGTAGCACGGCACGACAATAAATTGTGCTGCAAAGTAGGCTTTACCGACTAATTGGGCGCTCAAAAAGAAAGGCCACCAGTACAAGACATGGTGGCCCTACTTCAAAACGATAAAGGTTCAGATTCAGTAGATCCCGACCTCGCTGCCCGGTTGTGCGGCCACTTTAAGCAAGTTGAACGCGTAATCCGCAGCCGAACGGAAACAGACAACGCGGAAAGTCTCAGTGTCGTCCATCCAGAACGCCCCTGCGATCTGTGCAAGGCGCGAGCGGCGGATTTGACCGGGTTGGAAGGCCTCGGCCGACAGCTCGACCGGGGCAATTTTTCCCAGAACCTCGCGGGCACTGGTGCCCGAGACACGGAACACAGCCCGCGCGTCCGACACGTTTACAGCCAACGAATGGGTGCCGCTTAGTGTCTTGGTCATGGCCGCCAGCTTGGCGTCGACTTCGGCATAGGGCACCAGCACTAGCAATTCGTCCGAGGACATCCAGCACACGCCGGACTCACCTTCCACGAAAGCTTCGCGCTGACCGGGCATTTTTTGCCCGGTTGCGTCTTTGACGGCCTTCGCCAGCGCCTTATCGGACAGATCGCCGCGCAGCGTGATCATGCCTTGCAGGCCGCATTCTTCGACTTTGGCGATGCCCTCAAAGCTGGCGTGGTTCAGTGCGCTGATGGGTTCAGACATTCTGCTTCTCCCCGTCCTTGTCGTAAAAGATCGGGTCAACGATCTTGGCTTTGTAGGTTTTGCCGTCGGTGCCCGGGAACTCGACAATCTCGCCCATCCGGTCAGGACCGTGCTTGATCAGGCCCATGGCGATGCCTTTGCCCAGATTGGCCGAGTAATAGGTCGAGGTCACGCGCCCGATCATGTTGCGCTGACCGTTGGCATTGACGCCTTCGCCCACCGCATAGGCACCATCGGGAAGGACAGAACCATCCACAGTCTCAAGCCCGACCAGTTTCCAGCGGTCCGGATCGGCCATGTGGCTGCGTGTATGAGCGCGCTTGCCCAGATAGTCCTCTTTCTTTTTCGACAGCGCCCAGTGCAGCCCCAGATCCTGCGGGATCACGGTGCCGTCTGTCTCGTCGCCGATCATGATAAAGCCCTTCTCGGCCCGCAGTATGTGCAGACATTCGGTGCCGTAAGGCATCACGCCGAATTCTTTGCCCGCGTCCATCAGAGCGTCCCAGAAGGCCTGACCCTGAGATGCGGGAACCGCGATTTCATAGGACAGTTCACCCGAGAACGAGATGCGGTAAGCCCGCGCATCGAACGCGCCGATCTTGCCGTCACGCCATTCCATGAAAGGCAGCGCTTCTTTCGAGACATCCATGCCGCCGCCTGCTTGGGCGTTCAACTTCTCCAGCACCTTGCGGGCGTTGGGGCCAACAACAGCAACCTGCGCGTATTGCTCGGTGACGTTCGCGACATAGACTTTCCAGTCCCACCACTCGGTCTGCAGCCATTCTTCCATGTGACCATGGATACGCTCGGCACCGCCGGTGGTGGTGTGGCACAGCCATGTATCTTCGTCGATCCGCGCGACAACACCGTCGTCGATCAGGAAGCCGTTCTCTGAACACATCAGGCCATAGCGGCATTTGCCGACCTTCAGCGTGGACATCATGTTAGTGTACATCATGTCCAGGAACTTGCCCGCATCGGGCCCTTTGACGATCAGCTTACCCAATGTCGAGGCGTCCAGCAGGCCGAGGTTTTCACGGGTATTCTTCACCTCGCGATTGACCGCGTCATGCACGGACTCACCGGGACGGACATAGGCATAGGTCCGACGCCAATGGCCCACCGGCTCCCAATCGGCACCGTTCTTGTCGTGCCAGTTGTGCATCGGGGTTTGACGGATCGGCTGGAACACCTCACCGCGTGCCTCACCGCCGATCGACGCCAGCGAGATGGGCGTATAAGGCGGGCGGAAGGTAGTGGTGCCGACCTTCGGAATCTCTGAATCCAAGGCATCAGCAAGGATCGCCAAGCCATTGATGTTGCTCAACTTACCTTGGTCGGTCGCCATGCCCAGCGTGGTGTAACGCTTGGTGTGTTCGACGCTTTCGTAACCTTCGCGCGCCGCCAGCTGAACGTCGGATACTTTGACGTCGTTCTGGAAATCCAGCCAGGATTTCATCCGCAGCCCGATCTCGGCATTCGCCGGCATCAGCCAGACCGCCGCCATCGGAGCCTCAGCCGTGGTCTCACCGACCGGGGCCTTGGTGCGCTTCGCTGTGAACCCGGCCGCCTTGGCCGCTGCTTTACCCGCCGCATCCGCGTCGGTCAGAACATCGCCCAGCGCCAGCGGACCATTCGACGAGCCCGCGGCCAGCACGAACCCTTCACCATCAGCGCCCAGAGGAGGCCGCGACGGGTCAGGCCGGAAATGCGCCTGCGCCTCATCCCAGATCAATTTGCCGCCGCAATGCGACCACATATGCACGACCGGAGACCAGCCGCCCGACATGGCGACCGCGTCGCACTCGACCTCTTCGCGTGCACCGCCGATGCCTTCCTGATTGCACAGTTCGACCTTTTTGACGCGTTTGCCGCCCTTGACCTTGGCAATGGCTTTGCCCGGATCGACCTGAATGCCAAGCTGGCGCGCCTCATCGGCCAGCGGTCCGGCTGTCGTGCGCGCATCCACGATACGCAGAACCTCGACACCGGCCTGTTTCAGGATGATCGCAGTGCGATAGGCGTCATCATTGTTGGTCGCAACGATTACGCGGTCGCCGGGGGTCACGCCCCAGTTCACCACATAGTCGCGCATGGCCGAGGCCAGCATCACGCCCGGCACATCGTTGCCCGCAAAGGACAGCGGACGCTCGATCGCGCCGGTGGCAGTTACAACCTGTTTGGCGCGGATGCGCCACAGCCGGTGACGTGGGCCCTGAGTGCCCGGCTTGTGGTCGGTCAAACGCTCATATCCCAGCACGTAACCGTGGTCATAAACCCCGGCCCCCATGCAACGATTGCGCATCGTGACGTTGTCCATTGCTTCGAGTTCGGAAACCAATTGTTCCACGAACTTATCCACAGGCTCATTATTGATCGTACCACCGTCAACCGGAGCCCGGCCACCCCAATGGGCAGTCTGCTCGATCAGCATGACTTTGGCACCGGACGCGGCTGCCACTTTCGCAGCCTGAAGACCCGCTACACCGCCGCCGATTACCAGAACATCGGTGAAGTGGTAGAAGTGCTCGTACGTGTCCGCATCGCGGTTGTCCTTGTCAGGCGCTTTGCCAAGACCCGCGGACTGACGGATGAACGGCTCGTAGACGTGTTTCCAGAACGGCTTGGGATGAATGAACATCTTGTAGTAGAAGCCCGCCGGCAAGAAGCGCGACAGGTGGGTGTTGATCGACCCGATGTCAAACTCGAGGTTCGGCCAGTGGTTCTGCGAGATCGACGTCAAGCCATTGAACAGCTCGGTCGTGGTTGCGCGCTGGTTCGGCTCGAACCGGTTGCCCTGCCCCAGACCGACCAGAGCGTTCGGCTCTTCCGCGCCGCTGGCGACAACGCCGCGCGGACGGTGATATTTGAACGATCGGCCCATCATCATTTGATCATTGGCCAGCAGGGCCGAGGCCAGCGTGTCGCCCTCATAGCCCTGCATTGAGGTGCCGTTGAAACTGAATGTAACCTGTTTCGACCGGTCGATCAGCCGGCCTTGATTTGCGAGACGGGTGCTCATGTTGCGGACCTTTCGCAGGCGGAATTACGGGTGGCTGGGCGGATCATTCGAACTCTCTCCAGGTCCAGCCGGGGCGCTTGGCGGTGATCGCCTCGCGGATTTCTTGCGGTGGCTCGGTGGTCTGAGCGGAATAGGTACCGAAGACTTCGAGCGTGTCGGTCGCACGCGCCGCGTGGAACCACTTTCCGCAACCATTGGCGTGGCGCCAGCGTTCGAAGTGAACGCCTTTGGGGTTTTCACGCATGAACAGGTAGTCGTGGAACTCATCATCCGACGAGCCGGGGCCATAGCGCTTGAGATGCGCCTCGCCGCCAGCGGCCAGTTCGGTTTCTTCGGCATCGACGCCGCAATATGGGCAATTCAGGATCAGCATCTGGTCATCCTTTCGGCAGCAGGTACACGGCAGTGTCCTGCGAAATCAGCGTGTCGGGCGCGTAAGATTTTTCGACGAAAAATCTCATCAGTGCGCCACCCCGGCGGCGACGCTTTCGTCGATGAAGCGGCCCTCTTTAAAACGGTCCATCGTGAAGGCTTCGGTCAGCGGCGAATGACCCGTGGCCATCAGCTGCGCCATACCCCAGCCCGAGCCCGGAATGGCCTTGAAGCCGCCCGTGCCCCAACCAGCGTTGATAAAGCATCCACCCAGAGGCGTTTTCGACAGGATGGGTGAGCGGTCGCCGGTCATGTCCACAATACCGCCCCACTGGCGCAACATCTTGAGGCGCGAGATCATCGGGAAGGTCTCGACCAGCGCCCGCACGGTTTCCTCGATATGATGGAACGAACCGCGCTGGGTGAAGTTGTTGTAAGCGTCAGTGCCGCCACCGATGACCATCTCACCCTTGTCGGATTGCGACATGTAGCCGTGCACAGTGTTGGCCATCACAACCACGTCCATGCAGGGTTTGATCGGCTCGGACACCAGCGCCTGCAGCGCCACGGCCTCAAGCGGCAAACGGAAGCCCGCCATCTCGGCCAACTGACCGGAATGGCCCGCGACCACAATGCCCAGCTTGTCACAGTCGATCGCGCCTTTGGTGGTGTCGACGCCCACAACGCGGCCATTTTCCTGACGCACGCCGGTGACTTCGCATTGCTGGATGATGTCCATTCCCATGGCCGAACAGGCACGGGCGTAACCCCAGGCCACCGCATCGTGACGCGCGGTACCACCGCGTTCCTGCCAAAGACCGCCCAAAACCGGATAACGCGGCCCGTCCAGATTGATGATCGGCACCAGCTCTTTGACGCGCTCGGGCGTGATCCACTCGGTCTTCACGCCTTGCAACGCGTTGGCATGGGCCGTGCGTTGATAACCGCGGATCTCATGCTGTGTCTGCGCCAACATGATTACGCCGCGCGGGCTGAACATGATATTGTAGTTCAGATCCTGGCTCAGATCCTCGTAGAGGCTGCGTGCCTTTTCGTACAACGCCGCCGACGGATCCTGCAAATAGTTCGACCGGATGATAGTCGTGTTCCGGCCCGTATTGCCGCCACCCAGCCAGCCTTTTTCGATCACGGCGACATTCTGAATGCCGTAATTCTTACCTAAGTAATACGCCGTAGCCAAACCATGACCACCGGCACCGACGATGATCACGTCGTATTTCTTCTTAGGCTCGGGCGAACGCCAAGCGCGTTCCCACCCGGTGTGATAGCGCAGCGCTTCACGCGCCACAGCAAAGGCTGAATAGTGTTTCATAAGCGAATCCATCCGGTTCGGTGATTGTGCGAAGGTATGCCGCGTAACGACATTATACCCCTGCCGTTCAACGCCGTAATATCGCACTATTGCGACATAGCGCCCAATATTGCGTGTTGTAATCGTCTCGCGGCCATTTGTCCCTTTTTTCTACGCGCCTGCGGGTCTAAGTCAGGGCAGCTATACTGGAGCTGTCATGACTTTCTGGGCCCTCTTGATCCTCACCGCGCTGCTGATTGCCGCGTTCCTTGGCTACGCGATGTTCAGGGGGCGTAAAAACCGTGAACCCGCCGCAGCCTACGACCTGCGTGTGTATCGCGAGCAACTGGCAGGTGTTGATCGCGATCTGGCGCGGGGCGTCGTCAGCGAAGCGGACGCAGAACGTGTGCGAACCGAAATCTCGCGCCGCATTCTGGCCGCTGACGCGCAGATGCAGGCGCAAACGGATCAGGATGGACCGCCGCTCTGGGCCAATGTCGTGGCAATCTCGGTCGTTGCTGCCGTTTTAGTAGGCGGCGGATTCTGGATGTATCGTCAGATGGGCGCGGCCGGACTACCGGATCAGCCACTGGAGCTGCGCAAGGAGATGGCCGAAGCCTTACGGGCCGACCGCCCCAGCCAGGCTCAGGTCGAGGCCGACCTACCCGCCGCTCCGCAGCCGCAACTGGACGAAAGCTACGCTGCCCTACTGGAGCAATTGCGTGAGACAGTCTCGGCACGCCCCGACGACCTGCAAGGCCATATCCTGCTGGCGCAACATGAGGCAAACGCAGGGAATTTCCGGGCTGCCTACGCCGCGCAGCAGCGGGTGATCGAACTTTCCGGTGACGCCGCTCCGGCGGATGCCTATTCGCATCTGGCCGAGATGATGATCCTGTCGGCAAATGGCTATGTCTCGCCCGAGGCGGAAGAGGCGTTGAAGCAGGCATTGCAGCGTGATCCGCGTCATGGCCCTGCAAACTACTATCTGGGGCAAATGATGGTTCAGGTCGGACGTCCTGACATCGGCTATCGCATCTGGATCGACGCCCTGCGCGTCGCCCCACCCGGCGCGCCTTGGGTCGAGGCCATCTACGCCCAGCTTGACGATCTGGCTTTCCGGGCAGGCGTGTTTAACCCGCCAAATATCCCGGCACCGTCCGGCCCTAGCCGTGAAGACATCGACGCCGCCGCGGCTTTGACGCCAGAGGAACGGCAAGAAATGATCCAAGGCATGGTCAACCAGCTGTCAGATCGTCTGGCCACCGAAGGCGGTCCGGTCGAGGATTGGGCGCAGCTTATTGCCGCTTTGGGGGTTCTGGGTGAAGGCCAGCGCGCGATTGATATCATGAAAGAAGCCGTGGACATCTTTGCAGGCGATACCGAGGCGCTGGAGCTGCTTGACGCAGCCGCGTTTCAGGCCGGAATTGCGCAATGATCCACGACGCGTTTGAAGATTTCGCATCAGCCCTAGCGCCTATGACGGCGCTGATGGGACTGGATCTGGGGGAAAAAACCATCGGGGTCGCGGTCTCGGACCGGATGCGCGGCGTGGCCAGCCCTCTGGAGACTGTTCGACGCAAGAAATTCACGCTCGATTCCGCACGCCTGCTAGAGCTGATTGCAGAACGTGAAATTGGCGGAGTTATTCTGGGCCTGCCGAAAAACATGGACGGATCCGAAGGCCCCCGGTGCCAGTCTACCCGCGCTTTTGCCCGCAATATGATGCGTCTGACCGATGTCCCCATCGGGTTCTGGGACGAACGCCTCAGCACTGTTGCGGCAGAAAAAGCACTGCTTGAGGCGGATACGACACGAAAACGTCGCGGACAGGTTATTGATCACGTCGCCGCCGGTTATATCTTGCAAGGAGCGCTGGACAGGCTGCGCTTTCTGTAAGGACGGATGACGCCTATGACAAACATGGTCTGGAAACGGAATGAGGTCGAAAGCCCTTGTGTCCAGATTTGCGTCGTGCACCCGACAGAGCGGATCTGCACCGGCTGCTATCGCACCATCGACGAGATCTCGCGCTGGTCCAAGATGGACAGTTCCGAACGTGCCGAGATCATGGAGTCCCTGCCCGACCGCAAGCCGCAGCTTGCAAAACGGCGGGGCGGACGGTCGGCGCGTCTGAACAAATCCTGACCCTACCTCCCCGGTTCCCGACCCCTGTGCCGCGCCTGCGCCGTTGCAGGTTGGTCTGAACTCCGAGGGGGTCAAGTTCGAAGACATTTTGTGAGTGAGTGGCAACCCACAACGGCGCGTTTCGGCATTTTTGTTGCCCCGCGTGGTCGACGGGGCAAACATTGGGACACTAGATTTTTTCTGACTGGTCAATCAAGAACAACATGTCGCCAAATGGGCTGACTTGGCGTCAATCCGCCGATCCTGACACTAGCCAGCGGCAAGCCAGGTCTTTGCGTTATCTATCTCTTCTGCCGGGAAAAACTGGGTACGCGCACCCAGCACATGGCTTGCGACGCGTTGCGCCAGATGTTGCCACGCCTTGTCGCCCACGATAGCCGCGCGATCCAGCCGTCCGATATGGCCTCTTGCAAGTCGGAAATGCGCAGCTAAAGCCGTAAGGCCCCGCCAGCCGTCAAAAGCGCTGAGGTCGATCAGCAGACGAAACCCGGTTTTGTCGCGCAGCAGATCGTCCAGATGCGCCCCGGCCTTTTGGTATTCGTCGGGGTCCAGCTTGCCCAACAGGCTGATCTGAACACAGGGTCCGCCCAAATCGGTCACATGGATCGAGCCCAGGGATTCGCGCAGCCACCGCCGCGCCTCTTCGATATCGGCCAGTTCGAAAACCTGCATTGGACAGGGCATGATCGGCGCGGCCAGACGAGTGCTGGTCTGCACCCACCCCTGATCAGCCACCACGGCGATCCGATCAAAGCCGCGCCAATGGCTGAGACCCAGCTTGGTATCCGACCATGCCGCCCCCAGGTCATAGCCCTTGAACTCGGGCTGAACGACGGCCATCATGCGCACGGTCTCATGCTCTGCCAGCGCCGCTTCGATCGCTGGAACAAGCGTTTCGCTGTAATCGGTGCTGGTGACTTCGCCGGACAGCTCGACTTCGATCTGAGCTCCGTCCGAACTTGTGTGAACCGTAATCATACCCCTAAACCTCCAAACCAAAACAATGGCGGCAGGTTACGGAGATTCGATCCACTCGGCCACACCCCCTGCGCATTCGGGGCGGAAATAGGCAATCATCCGACCGTCCGGCCCGGCATTTGCACCATCCGGCCACGGCGCGACCCCGTGCAGGCAGTGGCGATGCAGCAAATACGCCTCGCCAGGTTTGGCAGGCAGTTCGATACGCGGGCAGGTGTTGAACACCTCGCGTCGGGCGGTTTGGTAGATGTCGGTGATATCCACCTCGTGCAGCCTGTCGCGAGGGTGATCCTTCAGCGCTTCTGCAAAAGCGGTGCGCAGGATTTTGTGGCTGCCCTCCCACAGAACCATGGGTGAGGCATCAGCACTGGCATCGGTCAGCGGTATTCCCAATATCCACGCGTGCGGCTCATCCACGCGGCGGCGGCGGTCCGGTCCCGTCGGGCGCAGACCATCCACATGCGCCGCATCCCGATTGCGTCGATACCGCGCTGCGGCCTCATTCTCGCCCCGGCGCGGTTTGGGATAGCCGGGATAGATTATCGAGACCTGACCTTTGTGCAGCGGCAGCGTTCCGTACTGTTCGACAATAAATCTCATGGCCTGCCCGGACAGGATATCCGACTGCCCGACCCGTCCCTGCGCATCATTGTCCAGCGCATCGACGCCGATGAACCAAGTGCCCTCGCAATCCACCCATTGGGCATGGGCCGGATCCGCCACCGAGGCGCGCGCCTGTGGTAAAGCGTGCCGCACCCAGTCAGCCAAAACCGGATCATACGGAAACTTCACCCAGCCCCTCTCGTGGAAATCCATCAAAGCCCCACCGCCTTGCGCAGCATGTTCAGCGCGACCAATGTCAGAAAGACCGCAAAGACCCTTTTGAGTGGTTTCGGGTCCATCGCATGGGCCAGTTTTACGCCCCAAGGCGCCGTAATCATGGTCATTGCGACCACGATAGCGAAAGCAACCAGATTGACCGCGCCGATGGTCAGCGGCGGGCGGTGTTCGGGCGCGATGCCCAGAAACAGAAAGCCGATGACCGACGGCACGGCGATGATTACACCAAACCCGGCAGCCGTCGCGACGGCACGGTGAATTGGCGTGTTGAACAGGCTCATAAGCGGCACGCCGAAACTGCCCCCTCCGATGCCCATCAGGACCGACAGGAACCCAACGCCCGGAGACAGGACCGCACGCCGCACGCCCTTGGGCATCGCGTCACCTAGCCGCCATTCCGACTTGCCCAACCCCAAATAGGCCCCTATCACCATCCCAAGTACGCCGAACAGCGCCTGCAATGCCTCGGTTCGCAGGGCCGACGCCACCATCACGCCGAGGATTGCGCCCAGCGCGATGCCCGGCCCCCAGCCTTGCAGGATCGACCAATCCACCGCACCTTTCTTGTTATGGGCCAGAACCGAGCGGATTGACGTGACAATGATTGTGGCCAGCGAAGTTGCAAGACACAGCTGCATCAGTTGCGGACCGCCATAACCAAGCGTTTGAAACGCATAGAAAAAGGCCGGAACCAGAACGATCCCACCGCCAACGCCCAGCAATCCGGCCAACACGCCCGCGAACGCTCCGATCACAAGCAAAAGTGCCAGCATCTGAACCAGCAACATCGTCTCTGGCATCTTTCCCCCATCCCGACCCAAAGGCCGCGTTTTGAATTCTCACGCGTCAGTCAAAGGCGCAACGCGGTCGAGCGCCTGCAACATGACCTCAGGCCCTGCCCCGTCCTGCACGGCCCCTTCGGACAAGGCCCGTCGCCAGGCACGCGCGCCGGGACGCCCAGCGAACAGACCCAGCATATGGCGGGTGATCTGATGCAAACGCCCCCCCGCGGCAAGGTGCTGCTCGACATATGGCACGATTTTTTTGACCACATCGATCGGATCGGCGGCCTGCCCGACTCCGTAGAACAGCGGGTCCGCCTCTGCCAGAATATCGGCGGGCTGGTGATAGGCAGCTCGGCCGATCATGACACCATCCAGCCCTTGATCCAGATGCTCTTGCGCCTGTTTCAGCGAGATGATGCCGCCATTGATCGACACATGCATATCGCTGAACTGCGTCTTCATCCGGTGCACCAAATCATAATCGAGCGGCGGGATATCGCGGTTTTCCTTGGGGCTGAGCCCCTGCAGCCACGCCTTGCGCGCATGAATGGTGACGCGTTCGCACCCTGCCGCTCGGATGGCCTGAAGAAAGGCGGGCAGAACCTGCTCCGGGTCTTGATCATCAACGCCGATCCGGCATTTGACCGTGACCTCGACATCGACCGCCTCGCGCATAGCGGCCACGCATTCGGCCACGCGGGCCGGGTCTTTCATCAGCACCGCGCCGAATGTGCCCGATTGCACGCGGTCCGACGGGCAGCCGCAGTTCAGATTGATCTCATCGTACCCGACCTCGCCCCCCAGACGCGCGGCTTTCGCCAGTTCGGCGGGGTCCGACCCACCCAGTTGAAGCGCTACGGGATGTTCCTGTGGGCTATAGTCCAACAGATGCAGCGCCCCGCCGCGTACCAAAGCGGGGGCCGTGACCATCTCGGTGTAAAGCAGGGTCTCGGCGCTCAGCAGACGGTGCAGATACCGGCAATGGCGGTCTGTCCAATCCATCATGGGGGCCACGCTCAGGCGCGCTGCATTTCGTATTTCGTTCGTCACCAGGTTCGCCTTACACGCTCAAGAAAGGCACCTTTACAAAACATTTGGTGCCGAATTGCCGATTCGAGTGCGGCACCCTTTATCACATACGCTCGAAACGAACAGCAGCAGGCGACGAAACGCGGCCGCATTCGATCAAGGCCGGTCAACAGGCGAAAAGCGCGTCAGTACTTTTCCGTATGGGTCACAGCGCGCCACCCCTTGGGCAAAGGGGCGCTCAGCAACTCATGCGCTCGGGTTTTCATGACAACCGACGCGGGGTCGCCGCCACGCAGTTGATCTGCCGCCTCAAACGCTGCAATCGCCTGCTCGAACCGTTTGGAGCGGTAATGTGCCAGCCCCTGTTCGTAGGCCACAATCCAGTCGTCAGAGGCGTCGCGCCCATCGCGCATGCCGATCAGTTCATAGACCACCAGCTCCTGATCCCGCCCAAAGAGGGTCAGTGTGTCCAGTTCTCGCACGACAATCGCATCGCCCGCCTCGTGCCGCGTTTCGGGGCCGATCAGGATCAAAGTGCCAAAAGACCGGTTCGCCCCTTCCAATCGGCTGGCCACATTCACCACATCACCGATGGCCGTATAGTTGAGCCGCTGCTCTGAGCCGATATTGCCCACCAGAGCTTCACCGCTGTTCAAACCGATGCGCACACGCAGGGGGTGCCCAGCGTCGTCCACGATACCGGCCTCATCGACAGCGGCGATCAGGTCCAACGCGGCGCGGCAAGCATTTTCGGCGTGATCGGCATCGGTACGCGGAGCGCCCCAGAACGCCATTACCGCATCCCCCATGAACTTGTCGATGGTGCCGTCATGGCGAGTAATCGCGGTAGATGCCGCGCTGAAAAACGGCTCCATCAATTGTACGATGCGCGGACCCAGCTTTTCGGACAGCCCAGTGAAGCCGGTCACATCGCAAAACAGGACTGAGATCCGTTTGATGTCCCCACCCGGTTGCGATTTGATGCCCTCGGCAACCAGCATGCGCACCAGATCGGTCGGGACATATTTGCGAAAAGCCGACAAACCGGCCGCCATGCTCGCAGTTGCAGCAGACAGATTGGCCAGTTCGGACAGCTTTGAGGGCCTGCGCGAGATCTCTTCGACGTCAAACCGTTCGATTTTGTTTAGGTCTTCGGCGATGCGCGCCAGCGGTTTGGCCACAATGCTGCGTGCCAGCCAGATCGTCGACCCGATGGCCAAAGTCACCACGACGATAAGAATATACAGCAGGTTGATCAGCGTCTTGTCGATGCCTGACAAGAACGCAGATTCCGGGATCACCGTGGCCACCCGCCAGCCATAAAACCCCAGCGGGGTCAGTGCGACCGCGTAGGGAACCCCGTCGATCACCACCCTCTGGTTCTGGCTGCCCGCCGCTTTGGCCTTGGAGCCGCCTAAAAGCTGTTCGCCCGAGATCATGGCAACTTCGTAAAGTTCGCCTTCGCCCATCCGCGCAGGCGTCACCTCATCCGCTTCTTGATCAGGAACCGCAATGACCTTGCCATCCGCATCCAGAATAAAGGCCGCCCCGAATTCACCGGGGTTCAAAGTGGCCAGAAAGCGCGAAAGCCGGTCCGTTTCGATCGCGACGGCCAAGACACCTTCGCGTCTGCGGTTCACATCGACAGGTCCAGCAAACGCGTAAACGGTTTTGTTGCTGCCCGGCAAATCACGTGCTTCGATCCACCCCTGAGAGTTCAGCCCCATGAAATTCCCAAACCACGCGTGGTCACGGGGGTCATAAGTGGTCTCCGAAAAGGTGCGCGCCTCAAACTGAATGTCGCCGGGGATGAAAATATACTGGTCCTTGCGCAACATGCGGTCGTGGATTTGGTCGTCAATTTCGACCATCTCAAGCCCACCATCACCCAGACGATGCGAGGCAAAGAAATTGCCGTCCGGCCAGCCAAAGAAAATCCACGAGATGTTGGGCTGTGCCTGCAATTGCGACAGAAACACGAATTCGCGCTTATCGGCCTGACGGGTCTCAATAACGTTTTGCACAAAGATCGTACGCACCGCCGCCCAGGCGGCCTCGGCCGAGCCCAGCGTCGCGCCCACCTCAGTACGCACGGTATTGGCGATCTGCGTGTTGATTTCTGCAGCCAGCATGCGGCTGTTATCGCGCGCCGTCGTCCACCACAAGGAATGGACCACAAACGTCGAGACGCCGATCGAGAAGGCAACCAGGATTGAGACAGCGATGCCGACGCTAAGTCGCATGAACGCTCCGAAAAAGTAACGTTTGACACAGTATTCCGTTCAGAACGGAAAAGAAGCAAAGCTTACTTTGATTTTGCGCGAAAATCTCACGCAAGTGTTAAAGATGCGTCATCACGCGTCATCGGCAAACCTGCAAGCAGAGGTAGAAACACCCGCGCAGGATTGCCACGCCGCAACCGCGCTGTGGATCACTGGCCATAGCGGCTCAGGATCATCTCAACGCTGCTGTTGATCGTGTCGGTCATTTCGGCCTCGCTCAGGACACTGCCGGTGAACACCATCGGCCAGAACGCCCGCGCCTTGATCAATCCGATGAACTCCTGCCCGGCGGCGTCGGGGTCGTCGATTTGCAACTGGCCGTCCTCTGACGCGTCCCGCAACATCCGAATGAACACCGAGGTCTTGTCCAGTTTGCCCTGCGCTGCCGCCGCAAGTTCGGGGCTGCGCAAAACTTCGCTGATCACCATACGCGACATTGCCATCACCTCGGGCAGCATCAGAATACGCCCTTCGGCCCAAGCCAGTTCAGTCAGTTGCTCGCGGATATCGCGGCCCTTTTCATAGCGGATATCCAGCACACCGGCGAACCGGTTCGACAGCTCCACCACGATAGACCGGAACAAATTTTCTTTGCTTTCGAAATACTTGTACAATGTGCGCTTGGACACTTCGGCGCGAGCAGACACACGGTCCATACTGGCCGCCGCGAACCCCTTTTCCTGGAACTCGGCGACGGCAGCTTCGATGATCTGAGCGTGTTTGGCCGCATTCGGCGCGCTGATGTCGTTCATATCTGCAAGCTATAAGCCCATTGACAGAGCAAGGTCAAACACTAGGTAAACGCATGGGTTTACACTGATGGGAGCGTCACCTATTGTAAACCCGCAAGTTTACCAATTCAGGTAACCAGCCCAACATGGAGTATCCCCCTCATGTCACTGACCTTGAAACTGAACGGCCAGACCCACTCGGTCGATGCCGAACCCGGCACGCCCCTTCTGTGGGTGATCCGGGATGAATTGAAGCTGACCGGAACCAAATTCGGCTGCGGCGTCGCGTCCTGCGGTGCGTGCACCGTGCATCTGAATGGCGAGCCCGTGCGCTCGTGCCAAACTTACATCGAAGATGTCGAAGATGCTGAGATCACGACGATCGAGGCCGTCGGCGACGACAAGATCGGTGCCGCAGTCCAGCAGGCCTGGGTCGAACTGGACGTGGTTCAGTGCGGCTATTGCCAGTCTGGCCAAGTGATGTCAGCTGTCGGGTTGCTGTCCGAAAACCCCAAGCCCTCGGCCGAGGAAATTGACGAATACATGTATGGCAACGCCTGTCGCTGTGCCACCTATCAACGCATCCGCGCCGGCGTCCAGCGCGCGTCCGAGATTCTGGAGGCCTGATCCATGACCATCAACACCTCTCGCCGTGGGTTTCTGAAAGGCGCCGCTGCTGCCGGTGCCGTGCTGCTGGTCGGCGCCCGCCCCGATGGCGCGCTGGCGGCGGCCTCGTCCGAGACCGCTCAGTTCAACCCCTTCGTGAAAATCGATGCTGATGGCACAGTGACGGCCATCGTGAAGCATTTTGAAAAGGGTCAAGGCCCGGCCACCGGCCTGCCGACGCTGATCGCCGAGGAAATCGGCCTGACCATGGATCAGATCGAATATGAATTCGCGCCGTCGGACCCGAATGTCTATAACAACCTTCTGTTCGGTCCCTTCCAGGGCACCGGCGGGTCGACCGCGATGGCGAATTCCTGGCTGCAATATCGTCAGGCAGGCGCTGCCGCACGCGAGATGCTGATCAACGCCGCCGCCCAAATCTGGGGCGTGGATGCGTCGGGCATTACCATCGAAGAAGGCATCGTCAAGGCCGGTGACAAGTCCGCTCCGATTGCGGAGTTCGTGGCAGCCGCTGCTCAGCTAGAAGCGCCGGCCGAGCCACGCCTGAAAGACCCGTCCGAGTTCCGCCTGATCGGCAACGCAGCCGTGCGCCGCAAGGACTCGGCTATCAAGGGCAACGGTCAAGCGATGTATGCGATGGATGTGCATCTGCCGAACCAAATGGTCGCGATGATCAAGCGTCCTGAATCCAAGGGCGGAATCGCACTTGGCTTTGATGACAGCGCATCAAAAGAGGTCAAAGGCTATATCAGTGCCGCTGTTCTGCCCAATCAGGCGGGCGTTGCGGTCTATGCCGAAAACACCTGGGCCGCGATCCAGGCGCGTGACGCGCTTGCGGTCGATTGGGACATGTCGGGGGCCGAGACCCGCGACTCGGATCAGATCAGGTCCGAGATCATGGCCGCGCTGGATGCTGAACCCACCTACAACGTGAACAAGGCGGATATTGGAGCGTTTTCGGCAGCCATCGACGGCGCGGATAAGGTGGTCGAAAAGACCTTCTACTTCCCACTGCTGGCCCACGCACCGATGGAGCCGTTGAACTGCACCATCGAACAAACTGCTGAGGGTGACATCGTCCTGCACGACGGCGCACAGATGCCGACGGGCCCGCATATGGCCTATCAGCAGATATTCCAACTGCCACCCGAGAAGATCCACATCAAGACCATGCTGGCTGGTGGTTCCTTTGGCCGTCGCGCCACGCCCGATGCGGACTATCAGGTCGAAGCCGCGCTGGCCTTTGTGGTCACCGATCGCTCGCGCCCAGTGAAACTGGTCTGGACGCGAGAGGATGACATTCGCAGCGGTTACTATCGCCCCGCCTTTGGCCATAAAGTCCGTGTGGGTCTGGATACGGACGGTAATATCGTTGGCTGGCAACATCAGATCGCCGGGCAATCGGTGATAAAAGGCACCGCGTTCGAGGCCGTTCTGGTGCATGACGGCGTCGATCACAGCTCGGTCGAAGGTGTGGCTGACAGCCCATATGCCATTCCTGGAATGGCCGTTGGCCTGACCGACACACCCAAGGCGACAACGGTTTTGTGGTGGCGCTCGGTGGGTCATACCCATACAGCCTATGCGATGGAAACCATGATGGACCTAGTGGCCGAAGCCGCAGGTCGTGACCCGGTTGAGTTCCGTCTGGCCCATCTGTCCGACAGCGCCAACCCCGATCAGCAGCGCAAGGCCGCCGTTTTGAAACTGGCCGCTGAAAAAGCGGGCTGGGGCAATGCGCCTGCTGGCCGTTCGCAAGGAATCGCGGTGCATAAATCCTTTGGGTCTTATGCGGCCGAGGTCGTTGAAATCTCGGGCGATCCGGAAGACGGCATCAAGATCGAAAAGGTCACATGTGCCGTGGATTGCGGCATTGCCGTGAACCCCGATGTGGTCAAGGCGCAGATGGAAGGCGGCATCGGCTATGGTATCGGCCATGTGATGCGCGACCAGATCACCCTGACCAGCGGGGCGGTCGATCAGTCTAACTTCCCGGATTACGAGCCGCTGCGCATCAGTGATATCGCCGCCATTGACGTGCATATCGTGCCGTCCGCCGAAGCGCCGACTGGCGTGGGCGAGCCCGGAACGCCCCCGTCCGCACCGGCGCTGGCCAATGCGATCCACGCGATGTCAGGCGTTCTGGTGGCCGAACATCCAATGGCTGAAAACGGAGTCAGCTTCGCCTGACCCCCTGCCCCGCGCCGCAAGAACTCGGCGCGGGGTTAATTTGATCAAATTTCGTGACAAGGCGCGCCGTGTCGACTAAACCTCGGGGGAACCACAATGATGGAGCCCCCAATGGACCTGAGCGCCTTGCACAGTTTTCGCGTTGCAGCCTGTGACCTAAACGGTCAGTTGCGGGGCAAACGCGTGCCGCCCTCGTATTCCGACAAGCTGAACAAAGGCTCCGTGCGGATGCCGTTCTCGGCGCTGAATGTGGATCTGTGGGGCGCGGATATTGACGGCAGTCCGCTGGTGTTTGAAACTGGTGATGCCGATGGTGTGCTGCTGCCCACCGATCGCGGCGCGGTCCCGATGCCCTGGCTTGAGGTGGAGACCGCACTGGTGCCCATGTGTCTGTACGACGACCACGGCACCCCCTTCACCGGAGACCCCCGCCACGCGCTGAGCGCTGTGCTGGACCGTTATACCCAGCGCGGCTGGTCGGTAATCGCGGCGACCGAGCTGGAATTCACTCTGCTCGATTCCTCGGGCGCGCAGCCACAACCGCCGTTGAACCCCATTACCGGGCGCAGGCTGGTGGATGAGGCTGTTCTGTCCATGGCCGAGATGGACGCGTTCGATGCCTTTTTCACCGAGCTTTACGATGGCTGCGCCGCGATGGGCATCCCCGCCCAGACCGCCATTTCTGAAAGCGGCATCGGCCAGTTCGAAATTAACCTGAACCATCAGGATGCGATGCGTTGCGCCGACGATACATTGCTTTTCAAGGTATTGACGCGCGGACTTGCCCGCAAGCACGGGTTTACCGCAACGTTCATGTCCAAACCCTATGCTGATGATGCGGGCAACGGGATGCATGTGCATTTCTCGGTCGTGGATCAGGCCGGTCGGAACGTCTTTGACAATGGCGGCCCCGAGGGGACGGACACGCTGCGCCACGCAGTTGCAGGGTGTCTGTCAGCGATGCCCGGTAGCACGCTGATCTTTGCGCCGCACGGCAATTCCTACACCCGACTCGTGCCCGGTGCCCACGCGCCCACCGGTGCAAGTTGGGCTTACGAGAACCGCACCGCTGCCCTGCGCATTCCCGGCGGTGCCCCTGCCGCCCGCCGGATTGAACATCGCGTGGCCGGTGGCGACATCAACCCCTACCTGATGCTGGCCGCCGTTCTGGGTGCCGCGATGAACGGGATCGAGGACGCAGCTCAGCCGCCCGCCCCGATCACCGGCAACGCCTATGAAATCGGTGGCCTGCCCCAACTGGCGGGCGATTGGGAGGCCGCGATCACTACCTTCGAATCCGACCCCAAAGTGGCGCGCATCTTCCCTGCTGATTTGATCCGCTTTCTGGCGATGACCAAACGGCAGGAAATCCGACGCTTCGCCGAGCGTCCCCCCGAAGAGCACTGGCTAAGCTACGTCGAGGCCGTCTGACCCCCCTTGCCCGGCCCCTTTGGGTTCGTTAGAATGAATTTGATCAAATTTGGTGACTCATGAAAATCGGCATCCTTGTAACCGGCCACCCCCCGGACGAACTGTACGGTGAGTTCGGCACCTATGACGGCATGTTCCGTGCCTTGCTTGGGGGGAACGGGTTCACGTTCGAAACCTACAACGTCGTTGATGGAGAGTTTCCCGCCAGCACGGATGCGGCTGAGGGCTGGGTCATCACCGGCTCGCGCCATGGCGCCTACGAGGACCATCCCTGGATACCCTCGCTTGAAGACCTGATCCGGGCCATCCGGGACCGTGGCCAGCCGTTGATAGGGGTGTGTTTCGGGCATCAGATTATCGCTCAGGCACTGGGCGGCAAGGTCGAGAAGTTTCAGGGCGGCTGGGCCGTTGGGCGCACCGACTATGACCTTGATGGCCAGACAGTTACCTTGAATGCGTGGCATCAGGATCAGGTCGTCGCCCTACCCGACGGCGCGCGCGTCACCGGTACCAACGATTTCTGTCGCAACGCCATGGTGGCTTATGGCGACACGATCTGGACCATACAGGCCCACCCCGAATATGGTGACAGCTTTATCCAGGGCCTGATTGAGACACGCGGCAAGGGCCTTGTGCCTGACGAATTGATGCAAGCGGCCACAAACCGCCTGCCTGCCAATGACGACAACCCCAAGATCGGGCAATTCATGGCGGAGTTTTTGAAGAAAGAGAGGGCCTGATGGCCGACTGGACAGACCAACTGCCGCAGGCAGCCCGCAGCTATTTCGACGGCCACCGACTGGATGAGGTCGAATGCATCATCTCGGACCTGCCCGGCATCGCGCGCGGCAAGGCAGTGCCCGCCTCGAAATTCGCCAAGCAATCCTACTTCCACCTGCCAGACAGCATCTTTTACCAGACCATCACCGGTGATTGGGGTGAGGCCGCGGGTGAGGATGGGTTTATCGAACGGGACATGATCCTGAAGCCTGATTTCACGACCGCATCCGCTGCACCGTGGACGGGCGACTGGACGTTGCAAGTGATCCATGACGCTTATGACCGTGACGACAACCCGATCCCGTTCAGCCCGCGCAATGTGCTGAAACGCGTGGTGCAACTGTATCACGACAAAGGCTGGAAACCCGTCGTCGCGCCCGAGATGGAGTTCTTTCTGGTCGCCCCCAATGTGGACCCAGCGCAGGAAATCAAGCCGATGATGGGCCGCTCGGGCCGTCCGGCGGCGGCGCGGCAGGCGTACTCGATGACAGCCGTGGACGAGTTCGGACCAGTGATCGACGACATCTATGATTTCGCCGAACACCAAGGGTTCGAGATTGACGGCATCACCCAAGAAGGCGGAGCGGGCCAGCTGGAGATCAACCTGCGCCACGGCAATCCCGTGAAGCTGGCCGATGAGGTGTTCTATTTCAAACGCCTGATCCGCGAGGCGGCGTTGCGCCACAACTGTTTTGCTACTTTCATGGCGAAACCGATCGTGGATGAGCCGGGTTCGGCCATGCATATCCATCATTCGATCATCGACATGGAGACCGGGCAGAACATTTTCTCGGGCCCGCAAGGGGGTGAAACGGACGCATTCTATCACTTCATCGCCGGGTTGCAGAACCACCTGCCATCAGGTCTGGCTGTGATGGCGCCCTATGTGAACTCGTATCGCCGCTATGTGAAAGATCACGCCGCGCCGATCAATCTGGAATGGGCGCGCGACAACCGCACCACCGGCATCCGCGTACCGCTGTCGGGGCCCGAGGCGCGCCGGGTCGAAAACCGCATCGCCGGGATGGACTGCAACCCCTATCTGGGCATCGCGCTGTCACTGGCCTGTGGCTATCTGGGCTTGGTCCAACAGGAACGCCCACGCCGTCAGTTTTATGGCGACGCTTACGAAGGCGAAGGCGATATCCCTCAGGTCATGGGCAACGCGCTGGACCTGTTTGATGAGGCGACCGCCCTGCACGAGGTGCTCGGCCCCGAGTTTGCCCGCGTCTATGGCATCGTCAAACGCGCCGAGTATGAAGAGTTCCTGCAGGTCATCTCTCCGTGGGAGCGTGAGCATCTGCTGATGAATGTCTGATCCGCGATGAACCTGCTTTATTCCAACGACCGTAAGGCTGAATACCCGGCCAGCTGGTACGCGGCTACGGCCAATTCGATTGACCGCTTTCCTGTTCTTGCGGGCGACGAAAAAGCCGACGTCTGTGTGGTCGGCGGCGGCTATACCGGCCTGTCCGCCGCGCTGCATCTGGCCGAGGCCGGGTTCAGCGTGGTGCTGCTTGAGGCGCATCGCGTGGGCTTTGGCGCATCAGGCCGCAATGGCGGGCAATTGGGCAGCGCGCAGCGGATGGATCAGGAAGACCTTGAGCGGTTGGTTGGCGATGACGACGCCGCCAAGCTGTGGGACCTGGCAGAGGACGCGAAGGCGCTGGTCAAATCGCTGATTGCCAAGTACCAGATTGACTGCGATCTGAAACCGGGCGTCGCCGTTCTGGGCCTGTCCGCTGGAGAACAGCAGGAATTGCACGACCACGCGGCGCATTTGTCCGACCGCTATGGCTATGACCAGATGGAACTGCTGGACGAAGGCGCGGGCCACGGTCTGTGCCCCTCGCCCGCCTATCGCGGAGGCTATCTGGACATGGGTGCCGCGCATCTACATCCGCTTAACTACGCTTTGGGTCTGGCGCAGGTAGCGGCCAAGGCAGGCGTGCGGATTTATGAGGGCACCGAGGTGACGGGGGTCGAGGAAACCGCACCCGCCATAGTCCACACCGCGCAAGGCAAGGTCACGGCCGATCACGTCGTTCTGGCCTGTAACGGATATCTGGGAGGCCTGAACAGCAAGGTCGCCGCGCGGGTCATGCCGATCAACAATTTCATTGCTGCCACGGAACCGCTAGGCACCGATGCCGCCCGTGTTTTGACCCGAGACGTGGCGGTGGCCGATACGAAATTCGTGGTGAACTACTTCCGCCTCAGCGCCGATAACCGGCTGCTGTTTGGTGGCGGCGAAAGCTATGGCTATCGCTTCCCGGCGGACATCGCCGCCAAAGTCCGCAAACCGATGACAGAGATTTTCCCGCATCTGCGCGACGTCAAGATCGACTATGCCTGGGGCGGCACACTGGCGATCACCATGCGGCGGATGCCGTATCTGACGCGGGTTGCGCCCAATATCCTGTCCGCCTCGGGCTATTCCGGCCATGGGGTTGGCACGGCAACCCATGCGGGACAGTTGATGGCGCTGGCCATCCAAGGCCAAGCCGAAGGGTTCGACACCATGGCCCGCGTCCCCGCCCTGCCCTTCCCCGGAGGCCCCGCCCTGCGCAACCCCCTGCTGGTGCTGGCGATGACGTGGTTTGCGTTGCGGGATCGGTTGGGAGTTTGATTGAAAAGTAGCCAAACGCGGCGGCGTAAACTGTCTCAACACACGAAAACCGCTAGATTGCGATCTGGCGTCCGCTCGAATTGGACCACGCGTGGCAACGCGCGAGAAATCCATTGCCGTCCAGTACGTTCCACCACGGCCAACTCTCTTGTCACAATTCGTCGAAGCAGACATTTCGAGGTACAAGCTGGACGAGTTCCAAGTTTTGTGCCTGTCACTCCAACAAGACATTGTTCTCTCGGCTACATTCCCTGACATATGCCGGAATCCCCACGCATTTGCGGCGTCGAGCTCATCTACTCGAACCGGATGGCCTCGCCGCGCCAGATCAGGGCGCTTCACACCCAGCATCTCTTCGGTCGGCTTGCCGTGGAAGTTGACCTGATCGGTGGTGACTTCCTCACCCTGAGCAAAGGGCGTCTGCGTCCCAGCGCGGGCCGCGTATTCCCACTCTGCCTCGGTTGGCAGGCGATAAACTTCGGCCCCCACTTTCTGGTTGAGCCATTTTGTATGTGCAAGCCCGTCCAGATATGACACATCGACGACCGGGTAATTACCACGAATGTCTATGCACGGCCCATCGATGCGCGGTGTGCAAGCACGCGGGATATGCCCCCCGCAACCTCCGTCATTGACGCATGCCATCCACTGGTCATGCGTCACCGCGTTGCGCCCCATTGCGATGGGCATGTCGATCATTACCGGGTGAACCGGCCCTTCGTGATGGGCAATGTAGGGCTCTTCCGGTGTCGCAAGGCGAAATCCCTTTTTGTCCCAATGGAAGTTGCGCTTGGATTCTCCCGGTGGCGCACCCATCAGGAACTCTCCCAACGGCAACACGATCATCTCGGGGCAGACGGCGCATTCCTGAAACATCTCAAGCGGCGCGACTTCGGTTCCGTCGGACAGGACGTATTGCGCATGAACTGGCAGAGCGAGAATGGACAGTGAAAAAGCAAGCCTAGCAAGCATGATGGCAACAATCCGGACCGTGAAATGCAATGTGTAGATTGTCCCATTGCCACCCGGATTCCCCTAAGGATGCAAGGCACAATCCGGCGGTCGGGGTGCAATTGCCCTCAAATACAACAGTTCGGTGAAATTTCGCAGCATGTTCACGTAGGGGCTTGGATTGAAATTCTTTTAGCTTTATCTTTTCCAAAGATAGAATTTGGGAAAATCAAATATGACGCTTCCTCCTAACGTTCATGACGCCGAACCCATCCCTGCCGCCGCGCGTGAGGCCATCAACGCCCTGATGCAGTCGGGCGACCTGTTCCGCTATACCGCGCCGCAAGACGCGCCTGTTGCGCTGCTGGAAAGCGAATTCGCGGCCCTCTTGGGCACGAAATATGCGCTGGCCGTATCGTCCTGCTCGGCCGCTTTGTTCCTGTCGCTCAAGGCGTTGGGCCTGCCGCGGGATGCGCAGGTGCTGATCCCCGGATTTACCTTTGCGGCCGTGCCGTCCTCGGTCGTCCATGCGGATTGCATTCCGGTTTTGTGCGAAGTGGGCGAGAATTATCGCATCGACATGGCCGATTTCGAGGCCAAGCTGGACAGCGTTCAGGCCGTCATCATCAGCCATATGCGCGGTCATACCTCCGACATGGACGCGATCATGGCGCTGTGCGATGCGCGCGATATTCCCGTGATCGAGGACGCAGCCCATTCGCTGGGCACCACCTGGCATGGGCGCAATATCGGCACGATTGGCAAGGTCGGCTGTTTCTCATTCCAGTCCTACAAAATGATCAACGCAGGTGAAGGTGGTATCCTGATCACCGATGACGCCGATCTGGTGGCCCGCGCCGTGATCATGTCGGGCGCGTATGAGCATAACTGGAAAAAACACAAAACCCCGCATGGCGACAACTCGCCCGAATTGGAGCAAGCCTTTTCTCGCTGGCAGAACCAATTGCCGCTGTATAATTTGCGGATGAGCAACCTCAGCGCCGCCGTGATCCGGCCGCAGATCCCTGAGCTGGCGCGCCGCGTCAAAGACGGGCTCGCCAATCACGACTACGTGGCCGACCGATTGAACACCTCGCCTTATATCAACGTCCCTGCCCCGCTTGCACCGGAACAACGTGCACCGGATTCGATCCAGTTCAACCTGGTGAACCTGAGCGATGATGATATCCGGGCCTTTGCGGAAGCCTCTGAGGCGCGTGGCGTCAAAGTTCAGGTCTTTGGCCTGAGCGAGGACAACGCCCGCGCCTTCTGGAACTGGCAGTTTCTGCCCGAGCAGGTCGATCTTCCCCAAACACGCGAGATGCTGATGAAAGCGTGCGATGTGCGCCTGCCCGTCCGCCTGACACGGGAAGAGCTGGACGTGATCGCGGACATTCTGCTGGCCTCAGTGGGCGAGGTCACCGCCCCCGAGATGGCGTTCGGCACCTGAGCGTCAGCGCGAGGGTACGTAGACAACTCGACTGGACACAAACAGCACCGCGATCCCTTCGGGGGTTGCGGCGACGCGCGATAAGACACCAGCCACAGCCAGCCCCGATGGCGTGTCAATCAATAAGGGCGCGCCGGAATCCCCCATCATTACAGGGCAACGCGCGGTCATCAGCGCATCAGTCCGCCGAACAACCGGACATGGGTTCGCACGGCTGAGGACATGCGGCCGCACCCCAGCATAACCCGCGACCGATCCGGTCAACATATCCTGCTCTGTCAGAGGAAAAGAACCCAACGTCCGGCCAATCGGGTTCTCCAGTTCAAGCACCGCCCAATCCAGTTCAGGTCCGTCATTGAATGCAGTGCCTTGGCCTTCGGGCAGGACATAGCGCTTGGCGGTCGAGATCGCGGAGGCCTCCCCTCGCTGATACCCAGCAGCAAAGCGGATACTGGATGGCGGGATCCAGCGCTGACGCGCGGCATTGTAAAGGCAATGCGCGGCGGTCAGAACCAGATCATCCGCGACCAAAACGCCGGTGCAATGAGATCGCTGGGCCCTGCTGGCAAAATTGACTCGTCCGATTGCGCGCCATGGCGGTTCAGCCGCATCCAGTATTTCGCGGGCACGGATATCTGCGCAACCATCATCCGCAGCAGACCCAAGCGTGCAGATCGGCGACCACGGCTCAGAAAACTGCCCTTGCGCATAAACGAGCGTTGCCCAACACAGCACAACGCCCGTCAGCACCCAGCGCATGGCAGGTTCAGTTCAGTTTGGATAGTTTCTGCTGAAGCTCGGCAAGCTGCTTTTTGATGTCGTCCAGATCTTCTTTCGGTTCGGATTTGGCCTCATCTTCCTTGTCGGGGCCAGACCACTGGCCAGACAATCCACCGGTCATCGCCTTCAGAAAAGCCTGTTGCTGCGCCTGCATCGCCTCGAACCCGGGCATCTGGGACATCGGGTTCATGGCGTTCATGTTTTCCATCATCTTGGACTGGCTTTCGCGCAGCATATCGAACGAGCTTTGCAAGAACTGCGGCATCATTCCACCTCCCGGCAGCATGTAACTGCGGACCAGATCGTTCAGCACGTTCACCGGCAGCACGTTTTCGCCCCGGCTTTCATGTTCCGCAATGATTTGCAGCAGATATTGCCGGGTCAGGTCGTCCCCGGTTTTCAGATCAATGATCTGCACTTCACGCCCGTCGCGAATAAATACCGCGATATCTTCCAGCGTGACATAGTCACTGGTCTCAGTGTTATACAGCCGACGGCTGGCATAGCGTTTGATCAGCAACGGTTTTTCTTGTTCTGACACCGTTAACCCTCCCCAAGGATGATGCGTTGCAGCAGAGATTATGCGAGTGCAGAACAAAAAGAAAGGGCAGGTCTTTCGACCTGCCCAACGCGATTGCACCAGATGGGAGGAATGGGTGCGCCTCGCGGCCTTACTTACTTGGCAGCTGTTGCTTTCTTGGCAGCAGCAGTCACCTCGTTGGTGGCTTTCTTGACAGCAGCAGTTGCGTCTTCTGCAGCGTCTTTACCGGCAGCCATCAGAAGCTCGACGGTTTCGCTCTGAACTTTTTTCGCGATTTCAGCGAAAGCAGCCAGGTTTTCAGCGGCAACTTCAGCCGACGCGCTTGCGAAGTCGGTTGCGGCTTTTGCGTAGTCGGCAGGCTCTGCCTTTGCTTTCGACATCTCGGTCAGTTTGGCCAGAGTGTCTTTGGTCCATTTGTTCGAGATTTCTGCCGATTTCTCTGCAGCTTCCAGAGCAACACCCGACAGTTTTTCGTTCAGGGTTGCGGTCGACTTGAAGGCACCTTCCAGAGCGGAAGTGTCAACGGGGAATGCGCCCATGATGTCTTTCAGGGTCGCGGTGAAGTCAGGGGTCTTTGCCATTGTCCAAATCCTTTTTGCCGAACCGGGCCCGCCCCGGTTTTCATCAGCTTGAGGACAATATGATTGCTGCATCGCAGCATTGCAAGATTTTTTTGCTGCAACGCAGAAAAAACTTCGGATTCCATTATTAATCAACCAGTTGCTTTGGCCAAAACATAGGTACCGGGCGCGGGACATAGAGACGGGTGGTTCGAATCGCCCGGCTCACGCGCCGGAATCTGCTTGCCGGACCGCTTTCTCAACCACGCTTCCCAAAGCGGCCACCAGGACCCTTCATGGAAATCGGCATCCTTCATCCAGCTGTCAGCGTCCAGCTGCATGTCCGGGTTGGTATAATGCCCGTATTTCTTTTTGCTGGGCGGATTCACGATGCCTGCGATATGACCCGATTCCGACACCACAAAAGTTTTCGACCGTGACCCCATCTGCTGCACGCCGCGGTAACAGTCTTTCCAGGCCGCGATATGATCAGTCTCGCAGGTGATTGACATTAACGGCACGTCGACATCCCGGATATGCAGCTTGTGCCCCAGCAGTTCAAACCCGTCCGTGACAAAATCATTGCTTTGACACAGCCCACGCAAATACTCGACCGCCATGCGGCCCGGCAGGTTGGCCCCATCTCCGTTCCAGTACAGCAAATCAAACGCCGGAGGTGTTTCGCCCATCATGTAGCTGCGGATTGCGGGGCCGTAGATCAGGTCGTTGGAGCGCAGGAAGGACATGGTTCGCCCGATGACCCAGGCTTTCAGCACGCCATCCTTGCCGATCTGGTCTTCGATGCCGTTGACGAAGTCGTTTTGCAGAAACGGGGTGAACTCTCCCTGTTCGCCAAAATCGGTCAGAGTGGTGAAGAACGTGGCCGATTTGATCGACTTGTCCCCGCGCTGCTTCAACAGCGAAAGCGTCAGGCTTAATGTGGTGCCCGCGATGCAATAGCCGACCGCATTGACTTGCTTGACCTTGCAAATGCCCTTCACCTGCTCGATCGCGGTCAGGTAACCTTCTTCGATATAGTCCCCCATGCCGATTTCGGCGTGGGACGCGTTCGCATTTGCCCAACTGACGACAAATAGGGTGTAGCCCTGCTCTGTTACCCATTTGATCAGGCTGTTCTGGGCCTTGAGGTCCAGAATGTAGAATTTGTTGATCCAGGGCGGGAACAGGACAATCGGCGTTTCATGCACTGTCTCGGTTGCCGGTTTGTACTGGATCAGCTCCATCAACCGGTTGCGATAGACCACCTCTCCCGGTGTCGTGGCGATATTGCCGCCCACTTCAAAGGCGCTGTCATCCGCCAGTCGAACAACCATCTCGCCATCATTGGCCTCCAGATCGGAAACAAGGTTCTCCAGCCCTTTGATCAGCGACTGACCTTCAGTCTCCACCGCTTTTTCCAGCGCATCGGGGTTTGTGGCCAGAAAATTTGTCGGAGACATCATGTTGATGATCTGTTGCGAAAAAAAGTGAAGACGCTGCTTGTCTTTGGCATCCATGTCATCGACCGAGGCCACTGCTTCCGAAATCGCATCGGCATTTGTCTGGTATTGCTGGCGGACGAAGCGGAAATAAGGGTTAGTCTCCCAAAGCGGATTGGCAAAACGTTTGTCTTTGGCTACTGGTGCCGCCCCCTCAACTTCGCCCGTTGTCAGCGCCTGCTGCGCTTCGGCAAAGTTCATGACAGACTTGCTCCAATAGGCAATCTGGTGTTCCAACAGCTTGGCGGGATTTTGCCAAGCCTCGGCCATATATGCCGTTGCTGCTTTTGCGAAAAGCTCTTGATTCGGGCCGTCCAACGCGGGGGAATGCGCCTTCTTCCCGGCCATGACCTCGACCAGCCGCTTCGACAGCTCTTCGACTTTGTTCATATTTTCTTTAAGCCGTTCAAGATGTTCTGCGGACAATTCCTGCGCCTGGTCTTCACTTGTTGTCATTTTAACAATTCCCCCGTAATCTTGCTGCTATGCAGAATAACGTCGCGGCAGCCGCAGCGCAAAGCGACGAATGGTCCGAAGTTTAGGGCTGTCACTCAGGAGGTTCGCCCGATGCGCTACATGATGACCTATGATCTGATGGAAACCATGCGCAACACCAATCAATGGATGGGTGCGACCGCCAGTGCGATGGCCTCTTACCCGTTGTTTTCGATGGTGCCGAACCCTGCGTTCAGCATGATGGCAGCCTGGGGCGAGGTCACGGAACGCACATTCCAGCGCATGATTGTCAAGCCTGACTGGGGCATTCGCACGTTCACCTGCGAAGATGGCAAGGACCATCTTGTCGACATCGTGCCGGTGGTCGAGCGTGCGTTTGGCGACCTGATCCACATCCGCGTCAACGGTCGCGAAGAACAGCCGCGCAAGGTTCTGCTGGTTGCCCCAATGTCGGGCCACTATGCGACGTTGCTGCGATCGACAGTCAAAAGCCTGCTGGTCAATTGCGAAGTTTATGTCACCGATTGGCATAATGCGCGCGATATCCCTGTGTCCGAAGGCAAGTTCGATGTCGAGGACTATACACTCTACCTTGTCGATTTCATGAAAGAACTTGGCCCGGAAACACATGTTGTTGCCGTATGCCAGCCCGCGCCCCTTACCCTGGCTGCCACGGCTTACCTGGCCGAGGTGGAACCCAAGGCACAACCCAGCACTCTGACACTGATCGGTGGGCCGGTCGATCCAGACGCGACTCCGACGGATGTCACCGATTTTGGCCGCCGCGTTACAATGGGCCAGCTGGAAGAAACCATGATCCAGCGTGTGGGCTTTAAGTACAAAGGCGTCGGCCGCATGGTCTATCCCGGCCTGTTGCAGTTGGCCTCGTTCATGTCGATGAACGGAGAGCGCCACAGCAAGGCCTTCACCGACCAGATCCAGCGTGTCATGCGGGGCGAGGCCTCGGATCATGACGCGCACAACCGTTTCTACGATGAGTATCTGGCAGTGATGGACATGACGGCCGAGTTCTACCTGTCTACCGTCGAACGCATCTTCAAAAACCGCGAAATTGCGCGGAATGAATTTGTGGTGGCCGGGCACAAGGTGGATATAGGCAAGATCACCGATGTCGCGGTAAAATCAGTTGAGGGCGCGAATGACGATATATCGGCCCCTGGCCAATGTATCGCGGCCCTTGATCTTTGCACCGGTCTGCCCGATGCGAAAAAGGCCAGTCATGTGGAACCCGGCGCGGGGCACTACGGTATTTTTGCGGGCCGCAGCTGGCGCGACAATATCCGCCCGCTGGTGATCGACTTCATGAACGCCAACACACGCAAACCGCGCCGCCGGGCCGCCAACAAGAACAAAGTCGCCTGAGGCGCATGGTTCAAAGCCCGGCCAAGGACACTACCTTCGCCTGCACCTGCGGTGCTTTGAGTGGGCGCATTTCAGCCGCAGGGGTCGCTTCGTCCACACATGTGGAATGCTTTTGCCACGATTGCCGGGCCGCGCAGCTTTATTTTGGACAACCCGACCCTGCCCCTGGCCCGGTCGACGTGCTGCAAATGCTGCCCGAGGAGATCGTTTTTGAACACGGCGCAGAACACCTTGCGCTGATGCAGCTCAGCCCCAAGGGGATGTTGCGCTGGTACGCCAGTTGCTGCAACGCCCCGCTGGCCACCACTTCACGTACACCGAAAGTTCCTTTCGCCGGGTTCATCGTGAACCGCATCCCGGACCCAAGCGACCTAGGGCCCGTACGTACACGCGGCTTTGTTCCTCGCCCCGGCGGAAAGCAAGCGCATGAAGGCTTGGGCCCTGCGGCAATTGGTCTGGTGACGCGCGTGCTGAAGTCCCGTTTGTCTGGCAGTTGGAAGAACACGCCTTTCTTCGATGCCGACACCAGGGAAACGTCGGCCAAACCGACCGTCCTAACGAAACCCGAGCGCGCAGCCCTCTACAAGTAGGCCAAACGCGCCGGAATGTTCAGCCAAGCCTCCAAGGCTTCGGTCACCGCGGCGGGGGCCTCGAGCGGCACCATATGGCCCGCCTCCTCGATCACACGCAGTTCGGCATTCGGGATCATCTCAGCCATGAAACTATGTTTTCGCACTGGAGTGATTTGGTCATGGGCCCCACACAAAACCAGAGTTGGCACGTTGATATGCCGCAACCCCCCTTGCTGGTCCGGTCGGCGCTGCATGGCTCGCATTTGCCGTTCGAACATATCCGGCCCTTGATCAATGGCCATGGCCATCACTTCGTTCAGGACGGGCACCCGCTCCGGCCCCGGCGCCAACGTGTCCGAACCGATCATGCGAGTCATCACATCCTCAAGCCGCCCGGATTTTGCCCCAACGATCAACTCTTCACGTCCCGCCGCGATCTGAGGGGTGTCGGCCTGCGCATCGGTCGCCATAAGGCACAACCGAGAGACCCGGTCCGGCGCGCGGCGCGCGATCTCAAGCGCCACAACCCCGCCCATGCTGAAGCCGCCCAATGCGAACCGATGCGGCAACTGGTCCAGCAAGCCCGAGGCGATCTCTTCTATCCGTTCGCCGACCGACAGGGGCGCAACCGTCACCGCGCGGTAATGAGACAGGTACAAAATCTGAGCCCCGAACAGGCGCGCATCGCACATGAAACCGGGCAGTAAAACCAACGGCTCAATCACACAGAGCCTCCACAATAATCAACTTTTCCTGCAGGATGAGCGTTTTCCAGCACCCGGGCAAGGGAAAGTTCAGGGATAGTCGATGCCCCGAAAGGGTGGGAAATCCGCATAGCGCGCCTGCCGCTTGTCCCGGGGTTCATCAGGTTCCGCCCCAGCCCGCAACAGGCATCCGCGTGGCGCGATATAGCTATCGATCCGGCGATGCGGATTGGGTCTCCAGACCAGATTGAACGCGCAGAGCTTGGGAAAGAACCAGATCTCGGAATAGTCCAGATGATCATGCATCCACCACGCAATATCGCGCCAATCGCGCCCGGTTCCATATTGATCCGCGAACCACGGAATCACGATCGACGCCCCCGCTATTCGGTTCTCGCCCGTGCCCCGATCCCAGATATGGCATTCCATCGGGTTATCATTGCGGGCACAGTTCAGTTTGTTTTCGTTGCCGAACCGGTTCAGCGACGGCGCGCGATAACCCGAGCGCACGGCGACGCGCCCAAAGGTCTCTTCCAAAGGGTCCAGCAGGGTTTGGCAAAAAGCGCGCCCCGTTTCGATGGCCAGATCAGGGTTTTCGGGGATGTTCTGTATCCCATGAAAATTCCCGATTTCGGAATACAGGAAGTCCCGCATGAAGAAATGCCGCGACAAGCGCACCCGGCCCAGCGTCTCAAGGCTCCACATACTGGCCGGTTTACGCATCGCTATTCGATCCCCACCGAGCGTAGCCACGCGAGCATGCCATCCACGGTGGCTTCGGTCTGCCCCGGCGACATCAGCCGCCCAGCCACCACATGCGATGCAGGGTCATCTTCTTCGCCCATTGCAACCAGATTGACTGTCGCAGGCCCGCCCCACGCCTGTGCCACCTGATGAGTCCGATCCGGACGCACCACCTGATCGTCATCCGAGAACCAGAACAGCGCCGGAACCTGTGCTTGCGCAAAATCCTGCCCGTTCACCACATCGACCAGCCGGGTCATCGGAACAACGGCCTCCCACGGATAGCTCAGCGACCAGTATTTGTTCCGCTCCGGGTCGGTATCTGACACATCGCGGGTTTCCCCCATCAACATCGGCAACCAATTTCGCGCCCAGGGCAGGCCGGGTATCCAAGCCCCCGGCGTATTGACCCCGAAATTCGGCGAAACAAAGATCATCGCGCCGACATTCTGCGTCATCTCGGCATCCAGCGCGGCAGCCGCGGCCAGCGTCCCCCCAGTCGAGGTCGAGATCACAACCACCCGGTCGCCGACCGCGCGTGCTGCGGCGAGGCCCTCGGCCATGTCGGCCATCCACCCCGGGGCCGTCGCCTCTGCCATGGCGGAACCGCCGCGCCCATGGCCTTGCAGGCGCGTGTACACCAGATTGGCACCCAGCGCTTTTGCAAGCAGATCGGGCACCGGGCGGATTTCCTCGGATGAGGCCGAGAATCCGTGAACATAAAGGATCGACACCGGTGTTCGCTGTTCCTTGAATCCCTCTTGCCAGATCACCCGCTTTTCGACACCGGGAACGATGTCTTCGAAGGCGGATTCGACACTCTCGAAATAGACCTGCACCCCCTCGCCAAATTTGCGCGGCTCAAACGTGGGATGAAGGTCAACCTCTTCGCGCGGCCCCAACCAGAAGATCAGGCCGCCCAGAGCTGCCAGCACGACAATGAAACGCAGAACCAACCGGGTCATTCGGGGGCAAGCACATCAAGCACAGCGCGTTCGATAATCTCCAGGCAAGGCCCGTCCGAGAATCTGTGATCCGCATCCTTGACCAACAGCAACCGCATATCCGGTCCACTGGCATGGTCCAGCAACCGCACAGCCGTCTCGATTGACACCGCTGTATCCGCCGTGCCCTGCAAAAATCGCACGGGAAATGGCAAAGCCAACGGATCGCGCAGAACCAATCGCGTGCGCCCATCTTCGATCATGCGCTTGGTAATGATGTAAGGCTCCATGTAATCCGAGGGCAATTCCACATGCCCCACCGTCTCCAGAGCCGCCTTCTGTGAATCGCTGAACGAGGCCCAATAGCCATCTTCGGTAAAGTCCGGCGCGGCAGCGATTGTAACCATCCCGACAATTCGTTCCGGCATTGCCTTTGCCAACAACAACGCCTGCCAGCCACCCATGGACGACCCGACCACAATCAAGGGCCCTTCGGTCAGCGCCTTGACCGCGGCAACCGAATCCTCATGCCAATCGCCAATGCAGCCTTCCTCAAACGTACCGGAACTCTCCCCATGCCCCGAATAGTCGAACCGCAAAAACGCGTGCCCACGTGCCTTTACCCATGCTTCAAGATGCACCGCCTTGGTGCCTTCCATATCCGACTTTAGCCCGCCAAGAAAAACGACCGTGGGCCCCGACCCCTCACTTTTGTGATACGCCAATCGCCGCCCCTGCGCGGTCTCCAGAAATTCAGCCTCTGCCATAAAACCCTCTTTGCTTTGTCAACATCATGCACGTCCCAACCCCAACCGCAATTCCCCGATCCGACCTTCATCTGGCAAAAAATATCCCGGGGTGCGCGAGGGGCAGCGTCCCTCGCTCCCGCACTTGACACAATCCCCACCACCTGCCAAAGCAGCCAGACGCAAATAACCCGCAACCGGGCGTTCAGTGGGCGCCAAACCGACGAGGAGAGCCAACATGGCCCTGGATTCGAAATCCGTCTCTCTCACCTTCCCCGATGGCAATGCACGTTCCTATGACGCAGGCGTAACACCCGCGCAGGTGGCCGCCGATATCTCGACCTCGCTGGCCAAAAAGGCAATCTCGGCCACGGTCGACGGCAAGCATTGGGACTTGCAATGGCCTATTGAGTCCGACGCCCAAATCGCCATCCACACCATGAAAGATGAAGAGCAGGCCAATGAGCTGATCCGTCACGATCTGGCGCATGTGATGGCCCGCGCCGTGCAGGAAATCTGGCCCGCCACCAAAGTCACCATTGGCCCCGTCATCGAATACGGCTGGTACTATGACTTTGACCGTGAAGAGCCGTTCACGCCCGAAGATCTCGGCCTCATCGAGAAAAAGATGAAAGAGATCATTAACAAGCGCGACCCCGTCACAACCGAGGTCTGGGACCGCGACCGCGCGATCGAATTCTACAAGGCCAATAACGAGCCCTATAAGGTCGAGCTGATCGAATCCATTCCGGGCGATGAGCCACTGCGCATGTATTGGCACGGCCACTGGCAGGACCTGTGCCGCGGCCCGCACCTGCAGCACACCGGCCAACTGCCCGGCGATGCGTTCAAACTGATGTCCATCGCGGGTGCCTACTGGCGCGGCGACAGCTCGCGCCAGATGCTGCAACGCATCTACGGTGTGGCTTTCACCGGCAAGGAAAAGCTGAAAGCCCACCTGCATATGCTGGAAGAGGCTGCCAAACGCGACCACCGCAAGCTGGGCCGCGAAATGAACCTGTTCCACATGCAGGAAGAGGCCCCCGGCCAGATCTTCTGGCATCCCAACGGGTGGAAAATCTACACCACCCTGCAGGACTATATGCGCCGGATGCAGGAACGCGACGGCTATGTCGAGGTCAACACCCCGCAAGTTGTCGACCGCAAACTGTGGGAGGCCTCGGGTCACTGGGACAAATATCAGGAAAACATGTTCATCGTCGAAGTGGATGAAGAACATGCCCGTGAAAAGGCGATCAACGCGCTGAAGCCGATGAACTGCCCCTGCCACGTGCAGGTGTTCAATCAGGGTCTGAAATCCTATCGCGACCTGCCCCTGCGCATGGCTGAGTTCGGATCGTGCGCACGCTATGAACCTTCGGGAGCATTGCACGGCATCATGCGGGTGCGCGGTTTCACGCAGGACGATGGCCACATCTTTTGTGCCGAAGATCAGATCGAATCCGAGACCGCCAAGTTCATCGCTTTCCTATCCAAGGTCTATGCCGATCTGGGCTTCCACGACTGGACGATCAAACTGTCCACCCGTCCCGAAAAGCGGATCGGGTCCGATGAAAGCTGGGATCTGGTCGAAAAAGCCTTGGGCGATGCCTGCAAAGCCGCCGGGTATGACTATGAGATCCTCGAAGGCGAAGGCGCGTTTTACGGCCCCAAGCTGGAATTCACTCTGACCGACGCCATCGGTCGGACCTGGCAATGCGGCACGCTGCAGGTTGACCCCAATCTGCCCGAACGTCTGGATGCCAGCTTTATCGGCGCAGACGGTGCCAAGCACCGTCCGTTCATGCTGCACAGGGCAACGCTGGGCTCGTTTGAACGTTTCATCGGTATCTTGATCGAAGAGCACGCCGGCAAGCTGCCGTTCTGGCTGGCCCCGCGTCAGGTTGTCGTGGCCTCGATCACTTCCGAGGCGGATGATTATGTGGCCGAAGTGGTGGAAACGCTCAAAGCCGCCGGGGTTCGGGCCGAAGCGGATATCCGCAACGAAAAGATCAACTACAAGGTCCGCGAGCATTCTGTCGGTAAAGTGCCCGTGATTTTGGCCGTCGGTCACCGCGAAGTCGAAGACCGCACCCTCAGCGTGCGCCGTCTTGGCGAAAAACAAACACAGGTTCAATCACTTGAGGCTGTAACAATTGAGCTATCCAAGGCGGCGACCCCCCCCGATCTGCTGTAACATTCGGCGTCAATTCGCCTGCGATCCGGCCCTAAAACAGGGGCCGGATTGAAATATTTTCCATTTTCGATTTCAAAAACAATATGTTAACCTACAAGAGGGCATGACAGTGCCTGACGGGGTTGTGAGACACGGGCTCGTGAATTTAACTGTCGCCTCTGAACGACTACCTTTGTCATTGTCAACACAGACATACGCAGTCACCAAAAGGATTACCGAGATGTCGAACACAGCTAAGTCCCTCGTTATCGCAAGCGCCGTTGCAGCCGCCGTATCGGGCATGGCCACCACCGCAACCGCACAAGCCAAAGAGAAATGCTATGGCGTTTCGCTGGCAGGCGAAAACGATTGCGCCGCAGGCCCCGGCACCACCTGCGCCGGTACCTCGACCGTTGATTATCAGGGCAATGCCTGGACTCTGGTCGACGCAGGCACTTGCGCCGATATCGAGCTGCCTAAAACCGCAGACGGTTCGGACCGCAAAGGCTCGCTGGAGCCGCTGGACCGCGATCTGCCGGCATAAGCCCGCGCTTAGGAAAACCGAAGGGGCGGGCCTTGTCGCCCGCCTCTTTGTCGTGAACCGGAGACTATAACGATGCTGGACAATGCTATTCGTTCAAACAGACTGCCCGCCGCGCCGGGTGTCGGATATAAGCCCCAGCATTTTCAGCAAATTCTGGATCACGCGCACCCGGTGGCATGGCTGGAAATCCATGCCGAGAATTACATGGGCGATGGCGGACGCCCGCTGGCGCAACTGCGCCATTTGTCCGAACAATTCCCTATCTCTGTCCACGGTGTCGGCCTGTCCATTGGCGGCGAAACCCCGCTGGACCCCGATCATCTGGCCCGGTTGAAACATTTGGTTGGCTGGCTGAACCCTGCCAGCTTTTCGGAACATCTGGCTTGGTCGACCCATGACAGCCATTTCCTGAACGACCTGCTACCCCTGCCCTACACCGACGCAACTTTGGACCGGGTTTGTGAGCATATTGATCAGGTGCAAGAGGTTGTCGGGCGGCAGATGCTGCTGGAAAACCCCTCCAGCTATTTGGCGTTCGAGGAAAGCACCTGGTCCGAGCCTGATTTCTTGCGTGAAATCGCGCGTCGCACGGGCTGTGGCCTGTTGCTGGACGTGAACAATGTGTTCGTGTCGGCCACCAATCTGAATTTCTCACCCCAAGGCTATATCGACGCCTATCCGCTGGACAAAGTGGGTGAGATTCATCTGGGCGGCCACGACGAAGACGAAGACGATCACGGGCGCCCCCTGCTAATTGACAGCCACGGGCGGGAAGTTGTGGACCCGGTATGGGCCCTTCTGGACTACGTTCTGGACCAATCCGGCCCCAAGCCCGTCCTGATCGAATGGGATACCGACGTTCCCGACTGGCCTGTACTCCGCGCCGAGGCCGATAGGGCTCAGGCGGCTTTGGACCGCGTTCCAGCATGAGCGTTTCTCAGACAACCTTCCACACGGCGCTTTTGGACCCGTCACAGGCGGTGCCCGACGGCCTTGTGGACGCGTCTGAACACCCTGCGGGACGTCGTTTCAGCGTCTATCGCAACAACGTCGCCGTGTCGCTGACCGAGGCAATGTATCAGGCCTTTCCGGTGATTACCAAACTGCTGGGCACGCAGAATATGGATGGTCTATCGGGTATTTTCCTACGTCAGCATCCTCCGACCTCGCCCATGATGATGTTCTATGGCGAGGCATTCCCCGAGTTTCTGGCCGGGATGCCGCAGCTTTCGCATTTGGGCTACCTGCCCGACATCGCTCGGCTGGAACTGGCTCTGCGTCAGTCTTACCACGCCGCCGACAGCACCCCAGCCCCAGCGGATGCGCTGGCAGTTGCGCCTGATGAGGTGATGCAGGCCACGCTTGAATTTGCGCCGTCGATGCGGGTGATCCGCTCGGAATGGCCGATTTATTCGATCTGGCGTTTCAACACGCAAGAAAACGCACCCAAGCCACAGGCTGGGGCCGAAGGCGTGTTAGTAACACGACCGGAATATGATCCCGCTCCGCATCTGCTGCCTGCCGGTGGTGCGGATTGGATTGCAGAGATGATGGCCGGTCAGACGATCGGTCAGGCGTATGAAAACACCTCTGCAACCACCCCCGAGTTTGACCTTGGGGCTACTCTGGCGCTGCTGCTTCAAGGCGGCGCTCTTACTTCTGTGACTATCGAAAGGCTGGCATAATGACTGCCCTGATCTCTCTTCACAATAACGTCCTGGGACGGCTCGACAGTTCGGCCAATTGGCTGACCCCGACCCTGGCGCGGCTTGTTTTTGTTGCTGTATTGCTTGTGTATTACTGGAACTCGGCCACTCTGAAGATTGACGGGTCGATCTTCTCGGCGTCAGCCGGTGCCTTTGGCCAGATCTTCCCCAAAGCGGCTGAAGCCGTTTTGTACGACGTTACCCAGATGACCTTTTTCCAGCGCATCGTGATCTTCTTCGGCACCGTGGCCGAATTCGTCCTGCCTGCGCTTCTGCTGGTTGGTCTTCTGACACGCGTTGCTGCCCTGGCCATGATCGGGTTCGTCTGGGTCCAGACCATCGTTGATGTCGCCGGTCACGGCGTGAAACTGGGTGGATTGTTCGACAACGCCATCACTTTGATGGATCAGCGTGTGATGTGGACCTTCCTGTTCCTGGTCATCGTGATCAACGGCGCAGGCCCGATTTCCATCGACCGCGTCCTGCGCTTAAAATGATCTAGAAATGCGCCTTGGGCTCGTCCGGTTTACCTGCGGCCAGCCCGAGGACCCCTGCCACCCCAGCGAATGCGACGGGGAACATGGTAAAGGCATTGAAACCAAACGCGTAATACATGCCGCCTGCTGAGACCAGCAACAATAGCCCCCCAACCAGTGCCCGCGCCTTGGCCATGGCGCCACCGGCAATCGCCAGCAGAGGCGCAAGGATCGAGGCCGTCTGGATCAGTTGCGCGTTGTCGACCTGCTCGGCTAACCCGTCGATCTCACCGAACCGGTCGATCAGTTCGACATAGCCATAGCCGACAAAGCCGACCAACATGCCGATTAGCCCGGCAATCACACCCAAAATCATCGCTGCGTTACGCATCCTTCGCCCTCTTGCTTGCGCCCTTGCAGATAAGCATCCGCTCAGCCGACGCCAAGAGCCGCCTTCGTCGCCGCCGTCCAGCCGAGAAAAAGCTCCCCGTCACGCTCGATCAGCGGGCGTTTCATTAAGGTCGGATGATCGCGCAACAGCTCCAACGGTGCACGCGCGCGTTCGTCTTCGCTTAGGCCCCGCCAAGTCGTGGACCGGGTGTTGAGCAAAGCCTCGCCGAAATGTGTAAGGGCCTTTAAAAGCACTGTTTCAGGCACGCCATCAGCGCGGACGTCGATGAATTCAACATCCTGCAATGACTTCAATGCCTTACGGCAGGTGTCACAGTTCTTAAGTCCATATAGACGCATTTTCGGGGGCTTCCTGTGCTTGTGCGAATTTTAGGCAATTTCGCCAACGTGTTCCGGTAATTCTTGATTTTTTACTTCACCGTGCAATGTTGAAAAAGACGAAATACGCAATTCGGGCCGAAGCGTGTGGGCGCGGCGGTGACGAAAGGCGGTGGCGTCAATCACTTCCCCCACCAATTTGTGGGACAACGTGTAAGTAGAAGGAGACACGGGAAATGCCAACTGGCACCGTGAAATGGTTTAATACCACTAAAGGCTATGGGTTTATTGCCCCTGATGAAGGTGGCAAGGACGTATTTGTACATATCTCGGCTGTTGAACGGTCAGGTCTGACCGGGCTCGCAGACAATCAGAAAGTCTCATACGAATTGCAGGACGGACGCGACGGTCGCCAGATGGCCGCCGATTTGAAACCGTTGTAAGGCCCCCTCCCGACGGGAAGACAAAGCAGGGCAACGGCCAATTTCCGGCCGTTGACCAATAATGGTTCGACCAATGCTAACCGCGCGCCGGATCTGCGTCGACGTGCGTGAACCAGTCTTGACCCATCGCAACGATGCAGGACGTGCCGGTCGAATAAGTGACAACCATCGTCCAATCACCTTTCTCGCTAGTCCAGACTTCCATGATCTGCTCAGGGCTGCGCACCCCAGAGGCTGCGCGTTGCGAGCCGAACTGACGTTCCAGCTTGTCATGCAACCGGGACGTCGGCTCACACAGCACCTCAGCAATAGGGGATTTGGCCAAAGCCGGAGCGCCAAGCAACGACATCAAGCACGCGTATCGGATACAGGAAAGAAAAGCCATGAAGCCAGTGTAACAGCTTCATGACAGTACGTATAGACAAACGATATGCGCTTAGTTTTCGCGAATGACCGCTTCGAACTCGCGCCATTCGCGGGCGGTCATGCCCGAGGTTTCCTGCGTCACAGCCTCTCCGGCGAGCATCCGCCGCAGGCTGTCGACCATCTGTGCCGACAGATTCACCGCGCCCAGACGATAATCTTCGAAAGCTTTATAGGCAAAAGGCACCCAATCGGCGACGATCTTGCACATCATATCGGCATAAACGCGGATTTCGTACTGCGCATGCGGGTCGGCCCGTAAACGCAGGAAGTGGAACAGGTTGTGCAGGTCCACCTTCCAATACCACTGGGTGTAGATATTCGCCGGCAGGTTCATTCGCGCCAGTTCACGCGCCAGACCCTGCTGACCGTCCTGACTGATCATCGCCTCGTAATTGTCATAGCACCGGGCGCTGTCGGCCTTTAGCATCTCAAGAACCCGCGCGGCCTCTTCGCCTTGTAAGGCTTCGCCCCGACCCTGGTTGTTCACCTCGGACTGCGCCGCCACATGGTCGGGCGCGGGGATATAGAACTCCCGATCCAGGATCGAGTAACGCGCGGAATATTCGTTCACATTCGCCGTCCGGTGCCGGATCCACTGACGGGCCACAAAGACTGGCAGCTTCACATGCAGCTTGATTTCGCACATCTCGAACGGGGTCGAATGCCAGTGACGCATCAGATAGCGGATCAGGCCCTCGTCATTCTGCACCGACTTAGTGCCTTTGCCGTAAGACACCCGCGCCGCCTGACAGATCGCGTTATCATCGCCCATATAGTCGATTACGCGCACAAAGCCGTGGTCCAGGACTTGATGAGCAGTGTACAAATGATCTTCCATCCCCGGAGCCACAACACGACGCGTTTGATGCGATTGCGCCCTTTGCGCTTCGATCTCGGCCAGTTGGTCAGAGGACAGCGGCATGAAATTTCCTTTCCATCGAATGAGTCGGCGACCACTATATCTCGGCAATGCAGCGACCGGAACCGCGATATGTACGCTTGTTTGTGCATTTTCCAAATTGTGTCCGCCGCGCCTCTCGACAGACTATGTTAGCGCGCTAAGGTGCTTGTCATCACCTAAACAAAAAAAGGAAACCGCAATGGGGCTGACATACCTCCACACCATGGTCCGTGTGAAAGATCTTGAGAAATCCATGGCGTTTTACGAACTGCTGGGGCTGCAAGAAACCCGCCGGTATGACAGTGAACAGGGCCGGTTTTCGCTGATCTTCATGGCACCTCCGGGGCAAGAAGATCGCCCGATCGAACTGACATATAACTGGGATGGCGACGACGGATTGCCTAGCGATAGCCGGCATTTCGGTCACTTGGCCTACGGAGTCGATAATATCTACGAAATATGCCAACTACTTCAGGACAATGGCGTCGTGATCAACCGGCCGCCACGTGACGGGCGCATGGCGTTTGTGCGCTCGCCCGACAATATCTCGGTCGAGCTGCTGCAAAACGGTGACGCGCTTGATCCGGCCGAACCCTGGGCCAGTATGGAAAGCACCGGCCACTGGTGATCCGCTGGCTGACGATCCTGGGACTGGCTGCTCTGGCCAGCCCCCTGCGGGCCGAGACCTGCAGGCTGGCGCTTGCCTTGGCGATGGACATATCGACCTCGGTAGACGCAACCGAAGACACGCTGCAACGGCAGGGCTTGGCCGCAGCACTCGTCGCACCCGAGGTGACCGAGGCGTTTTTCTCGTCCCCCATGCCCGTCGCGCTGACCGTCTATGAATGGAGCGGGCGCAGCACGCAACGCGTTATTCTGAATTGGTCGATGATCCGCACGCGGGCAGACTTGCTGGCAGCGGCGACGACGGTGCAACAGTCGGTGCGGTCCGACAGCGGGTCAGCCACCGCGATGGGATATGCGCTGGCCTTTGGCGCGACATTGATGCAGCAAGCCCCGCCCTGCCTGTTCCAGACCATCGATCTGTCTGGGGATGGGTCGAACAATGACGGGTACGGACCAGACTCGGCCTATCGCCACTTTCCATTTCAGGACATCGTGGTGAACGGGCTGGTCATCAACGCCGCCGATTTCGAGGGTGAGCTGTTCCTGATCCCGTTTTTTGAGAACAATGTGCTGCATGGCCCCGGCGCTTTTCTGGAAGTTGCGCAAGGGTTTGAGGATTTCGAGCGCGCCATGCGCCGCAAACTTGAGCGGGAATTGCAGGGCCTGCAAATCGGCGCGCTATCTGGTAATGCGTTGAAATGATCCGCTACCTTGCCGCTGCCGCAACCCTTTTGGCAACGCCTGCGATGTCTGAGTGCAGGCAAGCGCTGGCCCTTGGGCTGGATGTCTCTGGTTCGGTCGATAGTACCGAATACCGGTTGCAGCTTGGTGGTCTGGCCGCTGCCCTACGACGACCCGAGGTCAAGCAACTGCTTCTTTCGGGCCTTGGCCCTGCGGTGCGGTTGGCGGTATTCGAATGGAGTGAGCCCAGTCATCAGCGCATGTTGCTAGACTGGACAGAAATCCGATCCGAGGAACAATTGGATGGTATTTCAGCCCTGTTGAACTCCGTGACGCGCAGCTCGGCGCCGCAGGGAACGGCGGTCGGATCGGCGATGCAGTTTGGCGCCGGTCTGCTGTGGCAACAACCTGAGTGCTGGAAGCACACGCTGGACCTGTCTGGCGACGGCAAACATAACATTGGACCCCATCCCCGCGAGGCCAAACAGGCGCTGCAAGCCAGCGGGATCACTATCAACGGTCTGGTGATCGGCCCTGATGATGCCAATGTTGGGGACAAGCGCGACGTGCAGATCAGCGAGTTGTCTGCCTACTACAATGCATGGGTCACTCTGGGCCCCGATGCCTTTGTCGAGGTCGCCGTGGGGTTCGAAGCCTATGAGGACGCGATGGCCCGCAAGCTGATCCGCGAGCTTGAAGGCCTGGTCCTGTCCGATGCCGGGCCCTACACCCGGCCCTGATCAGTAAATATAGCGGATCTGGTCCGTCCAGTAGCGTTCAACCCGGCGGAGGGAAGTGGTGATGTCCTCAATCCCTTCCAGCTCCAATACGCCACGTGATTGCAACCCACCTGCGTGGCGCGCGAACAGTTCGGATACGATATCGCGGATCTCACGCCCCCGCGGCGTCAGACGCACGCGCACCGAGCGGCGGTCAATCTCGCAGCGTTGGTGGTGCATATAGCCCATCTCAACCAGCTTTTTCAGGTTGTAGCTGACATTACTGCCCTGATAGTAGCCCCTGCTTTTCAATTCGCCCGCCGTGACCTCATGATCGCCGATATTGAACAGCAACAAGGCTTGCACGGCGTTGATCTCAAGCACGCCGACACGCTCGAACTCGTCCTTGATGACGTCCAGCAGCAGGCGGTGCAGCCGTTCCACCAGCGCAAGCGCCTCAAGATAGCTGGTCATGAAGCCCTTGGCCCCGTGCGCGGAGACCTGCATTTCCATACTCATCCGATCCTCCGATTCAATCGCGCCGTTTCAGGCAGCATGAATCGAAAAACCGAATATTCTGTTAAGCAGATTTTACTATTACTTTTGAAAGGTTTGCGCTATTTCCACAATCAGATCTGCATAGGGATCGGGCGTGGAAACCTGTCCTGTCACCCATTGATACAGGTCCTGATCATTCTCGTGCAGCAGGGCGTCGTACAGGTCCAGCAACGCCTCATCCATGCTGCCAAGATTGCGATCGGCATAGGCCGACAGGATAAGGTCCATCTCTTTGATGCCCCGGCGCATCGAACGCATTTTCAACCGCTTGATCCGCGTGTCCCGCTGCTCGGTCACTGGACTTGCTCAGCCATCTGTCGCAGACGCTTTTCCAGTTTCGCGGCTCGTTCCGCGCTGGCTCGCATCTCGCCCCGGATCGAGCGTAGCTCGGCCACGATATCCACCAGTTCGGGCATGGGTTCTTCAGCTTCCGAGGGCGCATCCATGCCCTCGCCTTCCCCGGTCAACAGCCACATGATCGAGACATTGACCATCCCGGCCAGCATCGACAGGCGGTTGGCGCGCGGCTCGGACAGGTCGTTTTCCCAATCTGCGAGGGTTGCTTTTTTCACGCCCAACCTGCGGGCCAGTTGTGACTGTGTCATCCCCGCAGCTTCACGCGCACCTGCCAGACGGTCGCCGAATGTCGCTGAATCCGGGCCGTACCAGTCGTTTTCGTCGTTCATCGGGGTCTCCAATTCCACAATTCATATCGCTTGATCGTCTTTCGGGCGCACCCTATGACAGACAGGTTGATCATTCAAACCGAGGGCCCCCATGAGTTTCCTGTCTGCGACACTGTCACGCGTAAAACCGTCGCCTACAATCGCCATGACGGCCATAGCGGCCGAATTGAAGGCCGCGGGACGCGACGTTATCGGCCTGAGCGCCGGAGAACCCGATTTCGACACGCCGCAGAACATCAAGGATGCCGCCGTTGCCGCCATTGCGGCGGGCAAAACCAAATACACCGCGCCCGATGGCATCCCCGAGCTGAAACAGGCCGCCTGCGCGAAGATGAAGCGCGACCACGGGCTGGACTATTCGCCTGCGCAGATCTCGGTGGGCACGGGCGGCAAGCAAACGCTCTATAACGCGCTGATGGCGACGATGAACGACGGCGACGAAGTGATCATCCCTGCGCCCTATTGGGTCAGCTACCCAGACATGGTGCTACTGGCCGGAGGCACGCCGATTGTAGTGGAAACGACGCTCGAGAACAGCTTTAAACTGACCGCCGATCAGCTTGAGGCCGCGATTACGCCAAACACCAAGTGGTTCATCTTCAACTCTCCGTCCAACCCAACGGGCGCGGGCTATAGCCGGGCCGAACTGAAGGCATTGACCGATGTGCTGATGCGCCATCCGCATGTGTGGATCATGTCGGACGATATGTATGAACACCTGGCTTATGACGGGTTCGAGTTCTGCACCCCGGCCGAGGTTGAACCCGGCCTCTATGACCGCACTCTGACTTGCAACGGCGTATCCAAGGCCTATGCCATGACCGGTTGGCGGATCGGGTATGCGGCGGGTCCGGTCGAGTTGATTGCCGCGATGCGCAAGATTCAATCTCAGTCGACCTCGAACCCCTGCTCCGTCAGTCAATGGGCGGCGGTCGAGGCGCTGGAGGGCACGCAAGACTTTCTGGCCCCCAATGCCGAGACATTCAAACGCCGCCGCGACTTGGTAGTGCGGATGCTGAACGAGATCGACGGTATATCCTGCCCCACTCCCGAAGGCGCATTCTATGTCTACCCCTCGATCGCAGGGCTGATCGGCAAGACCACTCCGGCGGGCACGGTGATTTCATCGGACGAAGCCTTTGCCACGGCATTGCTGGAAGAAGCCGACGTGGCCGTCGTTTTCGGGGCTGCCTTCGGTCTGTCCCCAAACTTCCGCGTCAGCTACGCAACCTCGGACGCTGCGCTGACCGAGGCCTGCACTCGCATTCAGCGGTTCTGCGCCGCACTGACCTGATCGGAGGCTTTGAGCCGTGGATTTGCCCGAATATTACTTTCGCGTGCGCGAGAATGGGGCGGCGGTTTTTCGGATCGACACCGAAAACCGCCAACGCCGGATCGAGATGGACCAGATCGCGGTCATCAACATCCGCAACGGAGAGGTCAAGCCGCAGGGACAGCGCACCCTAACCGAGACCGACCAGGCCGCTATCACGCGTTGGATCGAGGACCGCACAGCCCTTTTGGCACAGCGTGATATGGACGACATTCACCGGGCCGTGGACTACCTGAACCTGACGACTCAGTGGGCGCAGTCCAAAGCGACGGATGAGCAGCTTGAGGATGTCACCGACCGGCTGTTACTGGCGATGCACGATCTGCGCAGTGTTCTGGTGCGTAAAAAGGCGGATCGTCTGACCAAAGACTAACCTGCCACCGGGACCGAGCGGACCGACCGCATCCAGAACCGCGCCATCAGCAAGACCGCTGCGAAGGCTAACCCAAGCACAAGGCCCAGCCACACGCCGATCCCGTCCATCCCCTGGACAAATCCGAAGTAATACGAGGCCGGAATTCCCACGACCCAATAGCTGAGCCCTGCCATCACCATCGGCACTTTGGCGTCCTGCAATCCACGCAACAGACCCAGCGCAATCACCTGCGCGCCATCGACCAGTTGGAACAGCGCCGCCATGGCCAGCAACCCGGTTCCGATCAGCAGGATTTGCGACCGCTGCGGGTCATCCGCCTCCATAAACAGGGAAATCAGCGGCTCGGCGCAGGTCAGGAACAGGATCACGGTCAGCACCGACATCACCAGCGACATCGCCGTCACAGCAATCGCGCCTTTTTCCAGATGTGCCCGGTCTTTGCGGCCAAGCGCATTACCTGCGCGGATCGTGGCCGCGTTGGACAGACCCAGATGCACCATGAACGTAGCCGAGGCCAGATTCAGCGCGATACCATGCGCCGCCAGCGGCACTTGTCCCAGCCAGCCCATCATGATTGCCGACATGGCAAACAGGCTGACCTCGGCCAATGTGGTCAGACCGATGGGCACGCCCAGACGCAGGACGCTGAAGAAGAACTCCCAATCCGGGCGCCAAAAGCGCTGAAACAGGCTGTGTTCGGGTAGGGCACGCACGGCGTAGATGACCACGAAAACCAGCGAGACAACCTGTGTCACGACCGAAGCGATGGCCGCACCGATCACGCCCAACTCGGGCGCGCCCCAATTGCCGAAGATCAGCGCATAGTTGGTGAAACCGTTGACCACAGCCGCCGTCACAGTGATCCACAGCACGATCTGCGTGCGTTCCAACGCCGCCAAATAGGATTTCAGGACCATCACGATCAGCGCCGGGAACAGGCCCCAGCCCGCGACCCGCAGATATTGCGCGGCGGTCCGGGCGACCTCGGGGTCCTGATCCAACGCAATCAGGATCGGGTAGGACCACCACAGCAGTGGCATCATCAACGCCGCATAGATCAGCGACAACCACAGCCCCATGCGGGTCGAGCGGCGGATGCTGGTCTCATCCTCCTCGGCGGCGGCGGTGGCGACTATGGGCATCACCGCCCAGCCGAACCCGGCCCCAAACAGAAACAGCACGAAGTAGTAACTACTGGCCAGGGTTACAGCCGCCAGAGCTTCGACCCCGTACCAGCCCAGCATGATGGTGTCGGTCAGACCGATAGCAAACTGCGCCAGATGCCCGCCCACCAACGGTAGGCCCAGCACGGTAATGGCCCGGAAATGGCCGCGATATGTCATCACCTTGTTCATCGCCCCAGCCTTATGCCCGGCCCGAGGCCGGGACAAGACCAGATCAGCGAAATTTCAGGATGAGACTCTCGGTCCGGGGCCAATCAACAGCCCCGGATGACCCTAACGCGCATCAGGGTGCAGTGCGCTGCCAAGGATGTGCTCGGACCGATGGATGACGTGATGCGCCTGTCCAACGATCAAGGGATCAGGCTCGCGGACCACATCATGGTTCTTGCCGGGGTAGTCCAGCGTCGACAGGAAATGCCGCATTGTGTTCAGGCGCGCACGCTTCTTGTCGTTCGACTTGATGATGGTCCATGGCGCGTCGGCGGTGTCAGTATAGAAGAACATCGCCTCTTTCGCCTCGGTGTAGTCGTCCCATTTGTCAAGGCTGGCCTTGTCGATCGGCGACAGTTTCCACTGTTTCAGCGGGTCCGTCTCGCGGCTTTTGAACCTGCGTTGCTGTTCGGGCTGCGTGACCGAGAACCAGTATTTGTAAAGCTGAATGCCCGAGCGGACCAGCATCCGCTCAAGATCCGGAGTCTGACGCATGAATTCCAGATATTCGTTGGGCGAGCAGAAGCCCATCACCCGTTCCACGCCTGCGCGGTTGTACCAGGACCGGTCGTAGAACACCATTTCACCAACGGTGGGCAATTCCTGAACATAGCGCTGATAATACCACTGACCCTTCTCTTCCCAGGTGGGTTTGTTCAACGCAACCACTCGGGCCTGACGTGGGTTCAGGTGCTCCATGAACCGCTTGATTGTGCCGCCCTTACCCGCAGCGTCACGGCCTTCGAACAGCAACACGAACCGCTGGCCGGTTTCTTGCGCCCATATCTGAACCTTCAGCAGCTCAGCCTGCAACTCGGCCTTTTGCGCCTCATAGATCTTGCGCGCCATCTTGCGGCCATAGGGGTACTTGCCGCTTTCAAACGCGTGGCGAATTTTCTCGGGGCTGGGTTCAGCCGGGCCGGTCGTGGGCACCGGAACGCCGTTGGCGGAGGCTTGTGTCTTTTCGATCCGCGCCGCTGTTTCCATGCAATCTCTCCTTGAAAAGCTGTCTGACCCAGTGACTAGCAGAGACCGCCATTTCGCGCTTTGATTGGTATCAAATTGCTGTAACCTTGTGGTTCTGTTTTTGGCTATGGCAGCAGAGGGTTAACGCGTGGACAGCAGATTTGTCGAACTGGACGGACAGCCGTTCTTTCTACGCAGTTGGGGCGATCCCAGCCTGCCGCCCTTGCTGATGCTGCATGGCTTTCCTGAATATGGCGGCACATGGGCTGATCTGGCCCTGCATCTAGCTGAACACTTCTATTGTATTGCCCCGGATCAGCGTGGTTATGGCCAAAGCTGGGCGCCCGAGGGGGTCGGGCACTATACCCTGTCAAAACTGGTCGGGGACATGGCGGCGTTGATCGATATGCTGGGCACACCTGTCACGGTTCTGGGCCATGATTGGGGGGCCTCAGTCGCCTATGGGCTGGCCATGTTCCAGCCCGAGCTGGTGGGCCGTCTGATCATCGCCAATGGCGTCCACCCGGTGCCGTTTCAGCGTGCGATGGCGTCGGGCGGCGCGCAATCAGCGGCCTCGCAATATATCAACGATCTGAGGGCCGAAGACGCCGCCCAAAGATTTTCTGCCGACAATTTCGCGCGGCTCGAGAGGTTCTTTCGGTACGGGATGGGGCTGGATTGGCTGTCGGATGCACAAATGCAGGCCTATCGCACCGAATGGGCCCGGCCCGGCCGGTTGGACGCAATGCTGAACTGGTACCGCGCCTCTCCGCTGGTGGTGGCGAAACCCGGCGAACCGCTGACGAATCTGCCCGAGCTGCCGGTCGAGCGCCTTTTGGTCCGCTGCCCGCATCTTTTGCTGTGGGGATCTGAGGACAAGGCCCTGCTACCCGAGGCCACTGAGGGGCTGGAAGAGTTCGCCCCCGACCTGACCCGCATTGACATTCCCGGCACGGACCACTGGCTGCATCATCAACGCCCCAAGGCGCTGGCGCAGGCCATTCTGAACTGGACCCGAGCCTTAACGGTGTCCCCAGTCTGACGGATCGTCCGAGTTGTTGGGGGACAGCCCCAGAATATCCCCATCGGTGGAACAGCCCAGCCCCAGAACCGTGCGATTGGCGTAAGAAAAATAGGCGCAGACCTGATTGATCTCGAGGATTTCTCCATCCTCCCACCCTGCAGCGTGCAGAGCCTCAATATCACTTTCTGTCAGCTCCGCAGGCGCCTCGGTCAGTTTGCGCGCATAGCCCATCGCCGCGATCTGCGCCGGATCTAGAGGGGCTGTCTGCGGTGTCCGGGCTTCAATCGCGGCACGGATAGCATTGCCTCGGTCTGGGTCAGCCAAAAGCCGCTGCAGGCCACTGAAATGATGCTCGACACAATAGTCGCAGCGGTTGAGCGCGCTGACCCACACGCCCAGGACCTCAAGAAACCATTTCGGGATGGTGTTGGCCGAATGGTGCAAGACATTCTTGTACATCGCCATGTGGCCTTCCATCGAATGCGGGCGCAAGGAATGCACCATCATGATGTTGTCCACATTATTGCCCGGCCCCGTCACCCGCTCATACAGCTTGCGCAGCTTGCCGGTCGCTTCTTCGAACGGCACTACTTTGATCCAGCTCATACCTGTCCCCTGTCGCTTCCAGCGCAGTTTAGTTGCGTTCAAATTGAGCTTCGAGAGGCAATCGTATGAAATTTAATTTTTATACGCCGCACCTATGACTTGCGGCACTCATAAATGGTGGCAGACAAGGGCATGTTCATCCCGTTCGCCCCGAAGGCATCAGTCAGCCTTGCGAGAATTCGAGCCACGACATCTTCGGGATCAACACCACCACGTTCGCGGATCTCGTCGATAAAAGGATTGCCAAAGACAAGAGCTGCTGCAAAGGCCCGCGGGTTCGAGATGGTTTTCGTCAGTTCGATCGTCAGGAATGAGACATCTTCCCAACCAGCCTCGGCCAGATCCGAACATACCAATTGCGGGTCGCCATAATGGAAGGGAACCTTGTAAAAGCCCGGCGGATCATCCGGGAACACCTCCGAAGCAACCTGTTGGGCGATCTGGGAAAACGGATTCAACTCGATCGCGCTCCAGACATTGAAAACGTACCGGCCACCCGGCTTCAGAACACGCGCCGCCTCACGATACGACGCTACTTTGTCGGGAAAGAACATGACCCCGAACTGGCACACGATAAGATCGAAAAGCGAGCCGCCAAATGGTAACTCCATCGCGTTGGCGACTTGAAAATCGATCTTGTCCTTGGAGGAAAATTTTTGACGCGCGACATCCAACATCGGAGCGTTAAGGTCAGTAATGATCAAGGAGGCATCCGAAGGCAATTTATCCCGTAATCTACTACTGACGATACCCGTTCCTGCCGCGAGTTCCAAAACAGTCTTGGACTGTCCTGAAACAGCGGCGTCGACAATCCGGTCCGCGTAGTCAAAGAAAATGTTTGGACCCAACCCTTTGTCATAGTGCGAGGGGATATCCCCGACAAAGCCCGAAGCGTTCGTGCTCATTGAAATTCTCCCAATCTGGTGCAGTCCGCAATGGTCACAGGGTACACGAACTTGACCAAGCTTGCCAAAACCATGATCAGCACTCACGACCCGCCTACCATTTACCCACAACACTTCGCGCCCCTCTTCCCCCGGACCACATCACCTGCCATAATGGGTAAAACCCAAAAACAAGAGCAGCACCGATGCCAGACGATCTGTTGACGCCCAGCGCCACCTCCACCTACGACGCCTCTTCGATCGAGGTGCTTGAAGGGCTGGAACCCGTTCGCAAACGCCCCGGCATGTATATCGGCGGCACGGATGAGCGCGCGCTGCATCACATGGTGGCCGAGATCCTCGACAACTCGATGGACGAGGCGGTCGCGGGGCACGCCAACCGAATCGAGGTGGAACTGCACGAAGATTACGCCCTGACCGTGCGCGACAACGGGCGCGGCATTCCGATTGATCCGCATCCGAAATTCCCCGACAAATCCGCGCTGGAGGTCATTCTGTGTACCCTGCATGCGGGCGGTAAGTTCTCGGGCAAGGCCTATCAGACCTCGGGCGGTCTGCACGGGGTTGGTGCCTCGGTGGTGAACGCTCTGTCGGATTCGATGGTCGTACAGGTGGCGCGGGACAAGACGCTGTTCGAACAACGGTTCTCCCGCGGAATCCCGCTGGGTCCGGTCGAAAAAGTCGGCGCGGCCCCCAACCGGCGCGGCACCACCGTGACATTCCACGCCGATGCCGAAATCTTTGGCCACCACAAGTTCAAACCGGCGCGGTTGTTCAAATCCATCCGGTCCAAGGCCTATCTGTTCTCAGGCGTGGAAATCCGCTGGAAGTCCGCCATCGACGATGGCGAAACTCCGACAGAGGCCACGTTCCATTTCCCTGGCGGCCTGTCCGATTACCTCAAAGAGACGATGAACGGCTCGTCCACTTATGCCGAGCAGCCCTTCGCAGGCACCGTGGACTTCACTGAAAAATTCGGAACACCGGGCAAGGTCGAATGGGCAATCAACTGGACGCCCTCGCGCGATGGGTTCATCCAATCCTACTGTAACACCGTCCCCACCCCCGAAGGCGGCACACATGTGGCGGGTTTCTGGGCCGCGATCCTCAAGGGGATCAAGGCTTACGGCGAGCTGATCAACAACAAGAAAGCCGCGCAGATCACCCGCGAAGACCTGATCACCGGCGGCTGCGCGCTGGTGTCCTGCTTTATCCGCGAGCCGGAATTCGTGGGCCAGACCAAAGACCGTCTGGCCACGGTCGAGGCGCAGCGCCTGGTCGAGAATTCGGTCCGCGACCATTTCGATAACTGGCTGGCCGCGGACACGAAATCCGCCGGCGCGATACTCGACTTTGTGATACTCCGAGCCGAGGAACGTCTGCGCCGACGGGCCGAGAAAGAGACACAACGCAAGTCCGCCACTAAAAAACTTCGTCTTCCTGGCAAGCTGGTGGACTGCTCTAGTTCAACACGCGACGGGACCGAGTTATTCATCGTCGAGGGCGACTCGGCGGGCGGTTCCGCCAAAATGGGACGTGACCGCAAGACGCAGGCCCTGCTGCCCCTGCGCGGCAAAATCCTGAACGTGCTGGGCGCGGCCAGTTCCAAGCTGGGCACCAATGCCGAGATCAACGACCTGACGCAGGCGCTGGGTGTGGGTCTTGGCACCAAGTTCAACGTCGACGACCTGCGTTATGACAAGGTCATCATCATGACCGACGCGGATGTGGACGGCGCGCATATCGCCTCACTGCTGATGACGTTCTTCTTCACCCAGATGCGACCCATGATCGACGCGGGCCACCTGTATCTGGCCTGCCCGCCTCTGTACCGCCTGACCCAAGGCGCCAAACGCGTCTATTGTCTGGATGAGGCCGAGCGCGACGAATGGCTGGAAAAAGGTCTGGGCGGCAAAGGCAAGATCGACGTCTCGCGCTTCAAAGGTCTGGGTGAAATGGACGCCAAAGACCTGAAAGAGACCACGATGGACCCGGCATCCCGTAAACTGATCCGCGTCACGATCGACGAGGACGAACCCGGAGAAACCGGCGATCTGGTCGAGCGTCTGATGGGCAAGAAGCCCGAACTGCGGTTCCAATACATTCAGGAGAACGCGCGGTTTGTGGAGGAGTTGGATGTTTAAATTCCAACAGATATGACTTCAACAACCATTTATTCGGTACGGAGTGTAGTATGCCTTCCAAGGCAAGAAGACTATTTAGAGATAAACTTTTACCCGATGTAACAAATCTTCTAGCAGCACATCGAACACTTAATCCAACTGGGCGGGGCAGAAGGAGCCTAGGCTATATCACTCGAAGTGGTGTTCTTATGCTATGTGCTGCTTGGGAAGTTTACATCGAAGAAATAATAAAAGAAGGCGTTGAGCATCTCACCAATGAACTTGACACCCCTCACACTCTACCAAACAGGGTCAAAGGGAAATTGGCTCAGGCTGCTAAGAAGGATCAACATGAATTTGGAGTTTTAAATTTATCTGGAGACGGTTGGGAACTCGTTTTGAAGACTCATTCAGCAGAGCTTTGCGAGAGACTGAACACACCAAAGTTCGGTCAAGTTACCGAATTATTGCACGACTGGCTTGGCGTGGATTCTGAAGCTCTAGAAAATTCTTGGCGGCATGATCGCGCACACCTCAATGAATTCGTAACATTACGTGGTGAAATAGCTCATCGTGGCGCTGATGCTCAATATGTTCGAGTTTCCACGCTACGGGCCTACAAGGAAGCAATTGACCAATTCGTCGTCGATACTGACAGATTCTTATGCGGTCACTTGCAGAACATTTCTGGTGTTCGACCATGGCGGAACACATAACGTGCGAAGTAATCAGAAACTGAAACCAAACTATAGAAAGTTTGAAATAAGAGAAAATTGCTCCAATGAGCAATTGTTCAATCGGGCTTGCCTTTGGTAAGGGTCAGGCGCAAATCTTATATTTTACGCCAAGCGTTGGTTGGGCAGCGCAGGTCATCGTAAGCAGCGACCGCTATCCCCTTGCCTAACCCGTTGACCTCGTTCACACTTACCCTCAACCCGTCATTCAAGAACGATGTTTGAGGTTTCCGAGCGTCCACGACCCATTTGACCCACTGATTTCTCAACGGGAGGACGACATGAAGACACTACCCCTCGGACTGGCCTTAGCCTTGCTGGCCACACAAGCCCCAGCGCAGCAAATGCTTAGCACCGCATCGCCAATTCCGGAAGGTGCCGAGAAGCGGTTTTGCTACTATGAAGGCATGGCCTATTCCGAAGACGCATTTGTTCTGATGGTCGGCGACAACACTGTAACCAGCACCGTCAGTACCGTTCAGGAACGCCTGCTGCGCTGTCATCGTGAAGAGGATGGCTCGCTGAAGTGGAAACCGCAGAGCACATTCTCGACCAACAACTGAACGCGTTGGGTGGGCGTTCTAGCCCACCATTTGCTCCAGCCAATCCGCGATCTGACCTGCTGGCCCCTCCCAGCCGGGCTCCATGAACAGGAAATGGGCGTGGTCTTCGGCTGGCAGGAAGGTGGCTCGCACGCCATAAAGTTCCGCCAGCGCGCGGCAGGTGTTGGGGTTCACGGCCCGGTCCTCGGTTCCGGATACGATCAGCACCGGGCAGTCGACCTTGTCGATATCCACCTTCATCGCGTGGTGGTCGTCGAACATCCAAAAGAACATCTCGAACATCACCCGCCCGCTTTCCGGGCCAAGCTGGTCGAATACCTCATGCTGCTGTGCCTCGGGCAGTTTGTTCAGCGCAAAAGGGGCCATCAGGTCGAAATCGACGCGCATGGGCTGTTTCCAGAACGCCCCGCCCTCCATCAGCGCACGCGGCACGGCGCGTTCGTCGTCGGTTTCGGGCAGCGTCCCCCAGGCCGCATTCGGGTTGATCAGAACGATGGCGCTGGCCAGGCCCCGAGACGCCACCTGCTGTGCCACCACCCCGGCGATGGCATGGCCGAGCAGCACCGGCTTGCTATCCAGCCCCTGCACGAATGCGGCAACGTCATCGGCGTAGTCCATGACGCTGGTGTCGGCCAGGCCGGGATCGGGCTCGGCCTTGGGGTCGCCGTCATGGTAGCGAAGCGCAGGGGTGTGAACCGTCCAGCCGCGCGCGCGGAAGAAGCCCGCGTAATCCTCCATACACCACGGCCCGGCAAACGCCCCGTGGATCAGAACAATCTCTTTGGTCATGAAAATCTCCCTCACCTGCGCGCAGTATGCGGGGTGAGGGAGCGGGTCCGCAACCCTGTTACAGCGCGGCTTTGAACAGCGCTGTCAGGTTGTCTTCGGTCAGTTCGATGGGGTTGCCACCACAAGACGGGTCGATGATCGCGCCTTTGACCAGTTCAGGGATCGACGCCTCGGTCACGCCCAGTTCAGACAAGGTACGGGGGATGCCCAGCATGTCGTTGAAGGATTGGACAAAGGCGCGGAAGCCGTCAAAGCCATCTTTGATTCCCAGATAGTCGGCGGCGTGCTGGAACCGGTCCGCGATAACGGGCGCGTTGAAATCCAGCACGGCGGGCATACAGACCGCGTTGGTGGTGCCGTGATGGGTGTTGAACACCGCGCCGATTGGATGGCTCATCGCGTGGATCGCTCCGAGGCCCTTTTGGAACGCCGTCGCGCCCATTGCCGCTGCGCTCATCATCTGGGCGCGGGCTTCGATGTCGGTGCCATCGGCATAGGCGCGCGGCAGGTAGTCCTTGACCAACCGCATCCCCTCCAGCGCGATGCCCTGCGACATGGGGTGGTAATGCGGGCTGCTGAACGCCTCGACACAATGCGCGAACGCGTCCAGACCGGTGCCTGCGGTGATGAACTTGGGCATGCCCACGGTCAACTCGGGGTCGCAGATCACGACCGCAGGCAGAACCTTGGGGTGAAAGATGATCTTCTTGGCATGCGTTTCCGAGTTGGTGATGACGCTGGCCCGCCCCACCTCGGACCCGGTTCCGGCAGTGGTCGGCACAGCGATGATCGGCGCGATGGCATCGGCATCGGCGCGCGTCCACCAATCGCCGATATCCTCAAAATCCCACACCGGGCGCGTCTGGCCACACATGAAGGCAACCATCTTGCCAAGATCCAGGCCCGAGCCACCGCCAAAGGCAATCACCCCGTCATGGCCGCCCGCGTTATAGGCGGCAACCCCGGTTTCGAGGTTCTTTTCATTGGGGTTCGGGTCCACTTCGCTGAACAGCCCGCGACCCAGCCCTGCGGCCTCAAGAATATCCAGCGTGGCCGTGGTGATCGGCAGACCGGCCAACCCTTTGTCAGTCACCAGCAAGGGGCGCTTCATCCCTGCGGCCGCACAGGCCTCGGGCAGTTCCTTGATCCGGCCAGCGCCGAATTTGATCGCGGTCGGGTAAGACCAGTTTCCAACAAGGCTCATGATGTCACCTTTTTCAGATGGTAGGATTTGGGACGTGTGAGGTTGTGATAGCCGATGACCGACAATCCGCCTCCGCGCCCGGTATTCTTGCAGCCGGTCCAGCACAGACCCGGGTCCAGATAATCCGCCCGGTTCATGAACACGGTGCCGGTTTCGATCCGGTCGCCCACCCGCGCCGCGCGATCCACGTCACGGGTCCAGAGGCTGGCAGTCAGGCCAAACTCGCTATCATTCATATGCCCGATGGCTTCTTCGTCCGAGGACACTTTCATGATGCCCACAACCGGACCAAAGCTCTCATCCCGCATCACGCGCATGTCATGGGTGACATTGGTCAGGATCTGTGGGGTCAGATAGGCTCCCCCATCATCCTCAGCGAAGGTCTCGATATGGGGAACGGCACCATCCGCGACAGCCTCGGCAATCTGCGCGCGCACCTCATCAGCAAAGCGGACGTTGGCCATCGGGCCAATCGTCGTCTCAGCGTCAAGCGGATTGCCCAGCTTATAGCCTTTCACCACCTCAACCGCTTTGGCAACGAAGGCGTCATAGAGGCTTTCATGCACATAAATCCGTTCGATCCCGCAGCAGCACTGGCCCGAGTTGAACATGGCCCCGTCGATCAGCGTATCGACCGCCGCATCCAGATCGGCATCCTCCATGACGTAGCCCGGATCCTTGCCACCCAACTCGGTACCAACGCCGGTAAAGGTGCCCGCCGCAGCGCGTTCCATCGCCTGTCCGCCGCCGACCGAGCCGGTAAAGTTTACGAAATCAAACGCCTTGCCAGCGATCAGATCATTGGTCACGTCATGGCTGAGGAACACGTTCTGGAACACATCCGCGGGCACTCCCGACGCATGGAACGCCTGCGCCATACGCTCACCCACCAGCAAGGTTTGTGTGGCGTGTTTCAGCACCACCGCATTGCCCGCAATCAGCGCAGGTGCCACCGTGTTGATCGCCGTCATATAGGGGTAATTCCAAGGCGCCACCACAAAAACGACCCCATGCGGAATACGCTTGATATAGCGTTTGAAGGTCTCATCCTCACCCACAGCGATATCGGCCAGAGCGTCTGAGGCAATTTCGGCCATATGACTTGCACGTTCATTGAACCCGCCAAACTCACCGCCATAGCGCACCGGCCGGCCCATCATATGCGCAAGCTCTGGCACGATCTCGTCATTCATCGCCCCCACAGCGGCCACACCTGCCATTACAAGATCAATCCGCTCCTGCAACGGCCGCGCCGCCCACTCCACCTGCGCCGCACGGGCCCGCGCGGCGGACTTTAAAGCCGCCTCAGCCGACAACACTTCACGCTCCGCAAAAACCGATCCGTCAATCGGCGAGACACATTGCAACATCTGCCCCATTTTCACTCCATTTTCGAAAGAAACAGGATCCCTGCTTCATCTGGCCCAAAATATCCCGGGGAGCGCGAGGGGCTGGCCCCTCGCTCCCGCCCTCTAAGCCCGCTCAAACCCGCGCGCAATTTCCCAATCCGTCACTATACGCTCGAACTCTTCGATCTCGACCTCCGCCGCACGGGCATAGTGATCGACCACATCATCCCCCATGGCCGCGCGCAACATGGCCGACCCATGCAAGGCATCCCGCGCCGCGCGCAAGTTGCCGGGGATCATGCCCGTTTCGCCCTGATAGACGTCTCCCTGTGTCGGGGGCTGCAATTCCAGCGCTTCCTCGATCCCGGCAATCCCAGCGGCCAGCATCCCTGCCATCGCCAGATACGGGTTCATGTCCGAGCCCGGAATACGGCACTCCACCCGAACTGCCTTGGTGCCATCCCCGCACAGACGGAACCCCGCCGTGCGGTTGTCCACCGACCAGATGATCCGCGTTGGCGCAAACGTGCCCTTCATGAACCGCTTGTAACTGTTGATGTAGGGAGCCATGAAATAGGTGTAATCGGCGGCGTATTTCAGCAAACCCGCCATGTAGTTCTTCATGACATCAGACATCCCGAGCGGATCTTTTTCGTCGAAAAAGATTGGCACCCCGTCTGCCCAAAGCGACTGATGCACGTGGGACGAGCTTCCCACTTTCTCATGATGCCATTTCGGCAGGAACGTCGCCGCATGGCCATGCTGCCACGCGATCTCTTTCACTGCGTTCTTGGCAATCGAGTGATACTCGGCCGTGTCCATCGCGGGGGCGTATTTGATGTTCAGCTCTTCCTGCCCGGTCTCAGCCTCACCTTTCGAGTTTTCGACCGGAATCCCCGCGTTCCACAGATGATTGCGGATCGGGCGCATCACATGCTCTTCCTTGGTGGTCTGCAGGATGTGATAGTCTTCGTTATAGCCCGAGATCGGCTCCAGATCGCGAAACCCTTCCTTGCGGATCTGGTCAAAGCTCTTCTCGAACAGGAAAAACTCCAGCTCGGTGGCGCACATGGCGTCATAGCCCATGGCCTTAAGCCGGTTCACCTGCTTTTTCAGGATGGACCGAGGTGCGTGGGACACTTCTTCATGCGTATGGTGATCCAGCACGTCACACATCACCATGGCCGTTCCTTCAAGCCACGGAACCGGGCGCAGAGTGCTCAGGTCGGGCTTCATCACATAATCGCCGTAGCCGCGCTCCCAACTCGTTGCGGCATAGCCATCGGGTGTCGCCATCTCAAGATCGGTTGCCAACAGATAGTTGCAGCAATGGGTCTCTTCCCAAGCGCCCGCCACGAAATGACCCGCGTGGAAACGCTTACCCATCAGACGCCCCTGCATGTCGACCATGCAGACCAGCACGGTGTCGACCTCACCAGCTTCGGCCTTGGCTTTGAGATCGTTCAATCTTGCTTCATTGCCCATCCCGTTCATCCTTTGTCATCTTCTGGGACCGTCGTCCCAAATTATTCCCAGCGGCCCTAGTCCTCGACCGTTTCGCTATCCATTTCCATCACCAGACGTGTCTCCAGCACCTGCCCGCTTTGGTAGAGGATCGGATAGGCGATGGCGGCGATATGCCCGTGCAGGTCACGCATGGCGCGCAACGTCTCAAGATGCAGATCACTTGAGGCAAAGCTCTCGGTCTGCCCCCTCTCAAGCCGTTTCAAATGCGCCTTACGACTGTTCCGCGATAGGCGCTTGACCTCGGCCTTGTCCAGCACCAGACGGCGGGCGCAGTCCACATCATTCACCAGCAGCACATGACGAGCCAGCGAGAAACTGGCCAGTACAGCCGCGTGCAGGTCCTTGAGTTCCTTCCAGCCTTGCGCCGAAAACTCGGTGCGTTCAGTGTGTTTGATCTGCGCGGTTCGGGTCATGCGGTTTGACACCACGTCGCCCGCCGCCTCAAGCCGGATCGCGTATTCGACCAGGCCGCGCGCCGCCTTGATCTGCGCCTTGCTCATGTTTTGGCGCGGCATTCGGGCGACAAAGCGTCGGATTTCGGTCAGCTGTGCATTCACCCGTTCATCCTGCTGCCACAGGGCCGAGATCGCATCGCTGTCGTCCTGCTCATAAATATCCAGAACCGGGCGGAACATGCGCTCAACCTGTGTGACCATCTGCAACAGCTCATGCCGGACCGAGGACATCGCAACGTTCGCGCCCGACGCGCTTGGATCGTTCAGTGGGCTAAGCGCGTCCGAGAAGTGGTCCATCGCGTGCGCCTTAACCTCGGGCTCGGGCAGCAGCAGTGTCACCGGACGCTCCATCCAGTTCACAAACCTTGTGGCCAGCACAAAAACGGCAAGGTTGAACCCGATATGGGCCAAGATCAACGACTGCCCTGCCCCCGCCACCATCAGCGTCTGATGCGTGCCGGTCACGTTGACCACAATCAGCATCACCAGCGCCGCGCTGCCGCGTAGCAGAAGGTTGGCCAGTGGAATACGACGCGCGGAAACCGCCAGGTCACGGGTCAGCCAGATCGGAATAAAGGCCGAGCCCAGATTGGCCCCAAGAACCAGCGACAGCCCGGCAGCAAAAGGGATGGCTCCGATCTGAACCAGTGTCACGCACATCAGGATCGTCGCAACCGAACTGTGCATGACAAAAGCCAGTACCGCGCCCACGATAAAGGCGCTGAAATAGTCGCTTTCCAGATAGCCCGCGATGGCGGGCAAAAAGGCGCTCTCGCGGATCGGATCAACCGCATCGCGCAAGAACTGCAATGAAACCAGAATGAACGCGATGCCCAGAACAATGCGCCCGATCAGCCGCACATTGGCGCGGTCGGACTTGAGGTACAGCCACCCGCCCAGCGCCAGCAGAACGGGCTGTAGCCAGCCCAAATCGTAAGACAGAACCTGAATGACAAGCGCTGCACCCAGATCCGCGCCCAGCACCCCGGCCAACGCAAGGCCAAAGCTGACCATGCCTGCCGCGGCAAAACCGGTCAGCAAAACCGTTACCGCCGCCGAGCTTTGCAGGATCGTGGCCAGAACCATACCGGCCCCACCGGCAACAAAGGTGTTCGAGTGTCGCGTCAACAGCGACTGGAACAATGCGCCAAAGCGTCTTTCGATGCCCGTGCGGACCAGCCGCACCGCAAACAGCAGCAACATGGTCGCCGCAAAAATCTCGATCAGGAACCCCGCAATAGCCATTGGCCTATACCCCTCTGACCCGGTTCACGCCAAGGCGCGACCAGAGTGTTCTTGTCTGTTTCAGAGGCAAGCCTAGCATCGGGGATCGGGGTTCCAGAGGTCCAATACCGGCACGCGACCGAGGCCGCGCGCCGTAATCGCATTGAAATTAGCCGTAGCGATAAGGCCGTCCGGCCTTGAGCATGTCGGCGTTATACTGCTTGAAGATCTCGACAACCTTGGCTTTGGTCTCGGACTCGGCTGCGATTTCATCCCAGAAGGCAACGGCTGCTTCTTCGACCTGCGCCCATTCGGCGTCCGGGATCGAGGTCAGTTCCATCTTATCGCCATTCACACGCAGGCTGGCCTCGCCACCCCAATACCACCACTGGCGATAGTAGTGCGATTGGTCGCAGCAAACGCGGAACAGGGTCTGCAGGTCTTCCGGCAGTTCGTTCCAGCGGTCCATATTGGCAAAGAACGATCCTGCCCATGCGCCCGAGATGTTGTTAGTCAGGAAATAGTTGGTCACATCAGCCCAACCCACGGTGTAGTCCTCGGTGATGCCCGACCAAGCGATGCCGTCCAACTCGCCGGTTTGCACCGCGACCTCGATGTCTTCCCACGGCAGAGTGACCGGCACAACGCCGAACTGGCTCAGGAAGCGGCCCGCCGTTGGGAAGGTAAAGACGCGTTTGCCCTGCAGGTCGGCCAGGCTGTTGATCGGGTCTTTGGTGGCAAAGTGGCAGGGATCCCATGCGCCGGCACTGATATGCTTGACGCCGACCTTGGAATATTCCTCATCCCAGATCTCGTTCAGGCCGTACTGGTTGAACAGCACCGGCACGTCCAGCGAGTAGCGGGAAGCAAACGGGAAATAGCCGCCGAACACGGTGACTTCGGTGGGAGATGCCATCGAGTCATCATCCGATTGCACCGCATCGATGGTGCCGCGCTGCATGGCGCGGAACAGCTCTCCGGTCGGGACCAGCTGATCAGCATAGAACAGCTCAATCTGCATCCGGTCGCCGGCGATCTTGTTGAACATCTCGATCGCGGGGTCGATCACATGGGCCGCCAAAGCTGGACCGGCATAGGTCTGCATCCGCCATGTGATCGTGCTCTGCGCCAGCGCGGGCGCGGCCAGAGGGGCAGCGGCAACGCCGACCCCGGCCGTTTGCAAAAACTTACGTCTTGTTGTCATGTCATTTCCTCTCTGTTGCAGTTCTTCTCGTGCCTTTTCATCGGCATTCTTGTTAGTTTCCGTAAACATATCCGGGCAGCCACAAGGCCAGTTCCGGGAAGATCATGATAATCGTCAGCGCCAGCACCATCACCGCCACAAACGGGAAGATCGAGCGGTAGATGTCGCGCAGCGTGATCTCGGGCGGGGCCATCGCGCGCATCAAAAACAGGTTATAGCCGAAGGGCGGCGTCATATATGCGATCTGTGTGGTGATCGTATACAGCACCCCGTACCAGATCAGGTCAAAGCCCAGCGCCCCCACCAGTGGCACATAGAGTGGGGCTACGATCACCAGCATCGCCGTGTCGTCCAAAAACGTGCCCATCACGATAAAGCTGAGCTGCATCAGGATCAAAATCATCCATGGCGACAGGCCAAGTTGATCGGTGAACAGGTTGTCGATGGCCTTCACCGCGCCCAAGCCATCAAACACCGCACCAAAGCCAAGAGCGGCGAGAATGATCCACATGAACATGCACGAAATCGCCAGCGTCTGCTTGGTGCAGTCCTCGAAAATCTTCCACGTCATGCGCCGTTTCACCACCGACACGACCAGCGCCGTCAGCGCCCCAATGGCCGAGCTTTCGACCAGCGAGGTCCAGCCATTCACAAAGGGCACCATCATGGCGGCAAAGATGATCAATGGCAGCGCACCCGCGCCCAGCAGGCGGATCTTCTCGGCCCGCGGGACCTCATGCGCATCTTCCATGGCGGGGCCCAGATGCGGCTGAATGCGGCAGCGGATCCAGATATACAGAATGAACATGCCCGCCATCAGCAGGCCGGGCACGATCCCGGCCAGCCACAACTGCCCTACCGGCTGCCGCGCGATCATCGCATAGAGCACCAGAACCACCGAGGGCGGCACAAGAATTCCCAGACTGGAACCCGCCTGAATGACACCCGTGACCATCGTCTTGTCATAGCCCCGCCTCAGCAATTCCGGCAGCGCAATGGTCGCGCCAATCGCCATCCCCGCCACGCTGAGCCCGTTCATGGCCGAAACCAGCACCATCAGCCCGATTGTGCCAATTGCCAGCCCGCCATTCACAGGCCCCATCCAGACATGGAACATCCGATAGAGGTCATCGGCCAGACGGCTTTCTGACAACACGTAGCCCATGAAGATGAACATCGGCAGCGTTAGTAGTGGATACCACTTCATCAGCTTCATGGCGGCTGAAAATGTAATGTCCTGCCCGCCTGTTCCCCACAGGGCCAGCGCGGCAACGGTAGCAACCGCTCCGATTGCGCCAAAGACGCGCTGACCTGTGAAAAGCATCAGCATCATCGAGGCGAACATGAAAATGGCGATATATTCCTGGCTCATGCCCGAGCGACCCCGATTTCCTGCCCGTTGATCCGGGCTATGTCTTTGAAAAATTCCGATATTGCCTGCAGCAGCATCAGGAAGAAGCCCAGCGTCATGATCGACTTGATCGGCCAGATATAGGGTCGCCACGCGGTCGAGGATCTTTCCAGCCGCCCGACCTCCTCACTGCCGGTCAGAAGACCGGTGAAATAGGCCACGGGTTCCGTACCCCAATACCCAAGGCTATAGGCCGTTGAGCCCAGCCCGCCATAGAACAACACGCCCAGATACAGGATCAACAGCAGCACTGTGAAGGCGTCAAACCACGCTTTCTTCTTGTGACTCCAGTTGTGATAAAACAGGTCCATCCGCACGTTCGAACCCAGCTGGATCGAATACGGCCCGCCCATGATGTAATAGGTCACCATGGCAAACTGCGCCATTTCCAGGGTCCACAGCGACGGCAGAAAGAAAGTTTTCGAGATCGACGACCACAGCAGGATGCCCATCATCGCGAACAGACCCCACATCATCACCCGCCCGATCCGGTAATTGAGCGCGTCAACGACGCGGACATATATGCTCATCGCCCGGATCACTCGGCCGCCCTTTCTTCGAAGGTCGCCAAGGTCCGCTTGATCCACGGTACAAGGCAGTTGGTGACGGTTGCGTGCTGCTGAGGCGTGCGGATCAAGTCGTTGCGGATTTCGATCATCACGTTCAGCAAACCATTGGGCAATGCCTGCACATCCAATGTGTGGGCCACGCCGTCCTTGGCCGAATACGGCTCGTTCAGTCGCGTGATATACGGGTTCTCAACGGCTTTCGTTGCCATCATCGCGGTGGCAAACCGATCATCGACCCCGTGCAGGATGCCAAGCTCGACCTGACGTTTTTGTCCGTGATAAATTGGCGTGAAGCTATGGATCGTCACCAGCAACTCCAGTGAGGCGCGGTTGCGGTCAATCACAGCCGACAAGGCTTGTCGAAACGGGTCATAGACCCCGTGGATACGGGCCTGCCTTTCTTCATCCGACATCTGGGCATTTGCGGGGATGTCGTAGTCCTCGCTCCGGACGGGCATGGCGCCCGGCGCTTCGGGGGGGCGGTTGCAGTCATAGACCAGCCGCGACACACCACCATGAACCAGCGGTGCCGAGAGTTCGGCAGACATCATCCGGGCCACGGCCAATGCCCCGGGGTCCCATGCGATGTGACTGTCGCGCGCCTCGGCGCCTAAGCCCATGTCGCCCAGAAACGCAGGGATGCGGTTCGACGCGTGTTCGCAGACCAACACCACCTTCGGGGCGTTGCCTGCCAAGTCAGTGTGAACAGCTGTGCCGAAATCCAACCTATCGCCCCGCGATTCCCAGAATCTTCTTTGTGGAAAAATTTCCACACACGTCGATCACCTGTCAATAATTTTCCTGTACAATTTTCTCCAGACTTGATCTTGATGAAAAATTATTCACATTATGCCTTTGTCGCATACAGGAGGATCGTTTAGTGCGGGTGACGGACAGGCTGCTGGCCCATCGGGACAAGATGACGCCTTCGGAACGGCAACTTGTCAGTGTGCTTCTGGATGACTATCCCATGGCAGGCTTGGGCAGCATTACTGAACTGGCCAGCACCGCCTCGGTCTCGACCACCACGGTGGCACGGATGCTGCAAAAGACCGGATTTGACGGCTATCCGCAATTTCAGGCCGCCCTGCGGGGCGAAGTAAAAGAGATGATCTCGGGCCCCATCGCCAAGCGTGATGTCTGGCAAAACGATCTGCCCGAAGAACACATCCTCAACCGCTACTCCCAGCAATCCCTCGCCAACCAAAAGCGCACGATTGATGAGGTCGATCCAGCCGAGTTTGACAGTTTTTGCAACCTGTTATCCGATCCCAACCGACGTATTTTCATCACCGGAGGACGCATCACAGGTACAATGGCGCAGTACCTGTACCTGCATTTGCAAATGATCCGTCCCGACGTCCGAATGTTACCGGTGGCTGCGTCGTGGACACATGATCTGCTGGATGTACGCAAGGATGATGTCCTAATCGCGCTGGACGTGCGGCGCTACGAGAACTCGACCATGCTGATCGGGCAGCTCTGTCAGGAACGCGGGGCCGAGATTGTGCTGTTCACAGACCAGTGGCGCTCGCCCATTCACCGACTGGCCAAACATACCTTTGCCGCACGGATTGCGGTACCGTCAGCGTGGGATTCGATGGCGTCGATCCTGACGCTGATGGAGTGCGCCATCGCCGAGGTTCAGGAACGCCTTTGGGATTCGGTCAAAGACCGCACCGACGAACTTGAGGCCGCCTTTGACCGTACCAAGCTGTTCCGCAAGTTCGGTCAAAACTCGGGTTCTTAACATCTGAAATTGCTATAATTTACAACTGCCCGTGATCAGTGTTGCCACTGCGGGGCCGCGCGTTCACTTTATGGGCATGAGTTTTGTCGCCGATAATCAACTGCCGCTTCTGATCCTGTTTTTTCTGATCGGACTCGTAGGCACCGGGTTTCTGTTCCGCAAACCTGCGGGGCATCGAGCGTGGAAACTGGCCGATCTGGTCTGGGTCGTGTTGGGTGGCATCGGCGCATTGGTTGCCGTTTTGGCAGGTCTTTACACTGCAGACAGTTCTCGTCTCGACCGACAAATCGACGTGGCCTATGCCGCTACACTGGCCTTTGACCGAGACGCTGCCCGCTTTCGCCTGCGGTTTTGCGACCCGGCCTATGATGATGACATTGGCGTTCTGTGCGAAAAGGTGGAATTCCTGTCAGCGTCTACGGCCAGCAACGCTGACCTGCCCCTGTTTATCGCCGTGACCAACGAGGTCGCGCCGCTGCAAGGACTGCACTTCCTGTTCGGACGTCAGGCCAAGGACGAAATGGACGACGCACGCGCGATGGCCGAAAAAGCCAGCGCTTTCGATATCGACCAATTTCTGGTTTTTACGACCGTGGACGACAAAACCCAGATTGCCATCGACAATATGCGCCGCAAGGTGCCTGCGATTGCCGGTGACTATCTGATCCTTGCCCGAAGCTATGAGGATCTGATTGCGCAAGTCGGGAAGTTGAAGGACGAATGGGAATATCTACAAGCCAACGCGCATATATTGGTGTTGCAGATCATTGCCCTATGTCTGGTCAGCTTTGCTGCACCGTTCCGTCTGGGCAAATCGCTTGTAGAACTACGCACCGCGTTCAGCGCCGATACGCCTGAGCCAGCCGCTCCGGGTCCGCGCCAAGAAAATACCGTGTCAGAGTCCAAAGGTTCCGCGTCCCTCGACGCAGCCAACCCGCCTTCTGGTATCGGTCCGCACTCGTAAAGGCCCGGACCGGCAACAGAGTGATGCGGCCAAGGCGACGCACCAACGCCACGTCCTCCATCAATGGCTGATCCGGGAACCCTCCGGCCTTTTCATACAGGCGGCGCGGAACCAGCAATCCCTGATCGCCATAGGGCAAGCCAAATATCCGGCTGCGCAGGTTGGCCCAACCCGCCACCCATGTCGGTGCAAAACCCGAGGCAGAAAACGCCAGCCGGAAGACCCCCGGGGTGCCATATCGCAGATGATCCCCAACCACTTTGGTCCAGCCCTGCTGCAATACGGTATCGGCGTGCAGAACCAGCAGCCACTCGCCCTTGGCCTCGGCACACCCCCGGCGCAACTGACCACCGCGCGACGCGGCACCGGACACGATTTCAGCCCCGGCCTCATCCGAGATCTCCAGGGTTTGGTCCGTCGATCCACCATCCGAAACGATCAACTCCCGGATCAGGCCGGTATGCAGCCCTTCCATCAACGCCTCAAGCGTTGCGGGTAAGGTCTGAGCCGTGTTCAGGGTTGGGATGACGATCGAGATCGGTGCTGGCACGTGGATTACCCTCTGGTCTTGTCGGCGCGAACTCCTATATCACGAAGCCGAGGGAAAGCACGAGGACACCCCCATGCCCAATCGCCGCATCCTGCGCCTGAGTGGCGCCGACACTGACAGTTTCCTGCAAGGGCTGGTGACAAACGATATCGCCGGGATGCAGGGCGGGTTGGTCTATGCAGCGCTGCTGACGCCGCAGGGCAAATACCTTGCCGATTTCTTTCTGACGCGTCGGGGCGACGCTGTCCTGCTGGACGTGGCAGAAACTCTGGCGGACGGGCTGGTCAAGCGTCTGAGCATGTACAAGCTGCGCGCGGACGTCACGATCGCGGACAGCGGGTTGAATCTGCAACGCGGCACCGGCCCTGCGCCCGACGGCGCCCTGCCCGACCCACGCCACAATGACATGGGCTGGCGGACGTATAGCGCTGCTTCTGAAAGCGACGACGGCACCGATTGGGACGCCATCCGTGTGCGAAATTGCATCCCTGAGACGGGCGTTGAGCTGACCCCAGACAGTTACATCCTCGAATCCGGGTTCGAAGCGCTTAACGGCGTCGATTTCAAGAAGGGCTGTTATGTCGGGCAAGAGGTCACCGCCCGCATGAAGCACAAGACCGAGTTGCGCAAAGGTCTGCGCAGGGTGCTGATCGACGGCAGCGCCCCGGTCGGAACGGAAATCAACGCAGGTGGCAAACCTGTTGGGACGTTGTTCACTCAGTCGGGCGGCGCTGCCATCGCGTATCTGCGGCTGGATCGCGCAACCGGCGATATGCAGGCCGACGCAGCGACGGTTCGGCTAAGCGGTTGAATTGTTGCGCAATCGGCACGGCTGATCCCCGTCACCGCGAGTAAAGATTGCCACCCCTACCCTGGCGCTGTCACAATGCCGACGGGACCAACACGGGTGCGGGTATGTTCAAGCTATACAGAGCGATCTGGCGCGCCAGCGCCGGGCGACAGATCATCCTGATCGCCCTGTCCATTGCGGTGGCCGCCCTTGCCGCCGTCCCACTGGAATTTCAACGCGATATCGTCAACCACCTGACCTCGGCCAATATTGATGCCGATCACCTGATGTTGCTGGGCGCGGGGATGATGGGGGTTATCCTGCTGAGCCTCGGGTTGAAATGGGTGCTGGGATACCGCTCGGGCACGCTGGGCGAAGACATGATCCGCCTTATCCGTCAGCGGCTGCTGGTCAGGTCTGCTGATCTGAACGAAACGGGCGAGGACGTGCGCAAGGGGACCATGACCACCGCCATCTCGGCCGAAGCGGAAGAGCTCGGCAAATTCGCAGGTGGTGCGTTTTCCGACCCGGTCGTGCAGATCGGAACGTTGATCAGCGTGATAGGATATATCTCCTCCACACAGCCGGGGCTGGGACTGATCGCTTTTTCGATGATCGTGCCGCAGATCGTCATCGTGCTGGTGTCGCAACGCAAAGTGAATGTCTTTGTGGCTGAACGCGTGCGCATTCTGCGCAGCGCCACGGACCGGCTGACTTCGGCCCAGATCGACGCCGCTGCGCGTGAGGTCGAGGCGCAGTTCGACGACATCTATGAAACCCGCCGCCGGATGTTTCTCTGGAAGCTTTCTGCCAAATTCCTGCTCAGCGTCATCAACGGCGCAGGCACCGTTGGCATACTGATGCTGGGCGGTTGGCTGGTTTTGCAAGGGCGCACCGATGTCGGCACCGTGGTTGCCGCAACAAGCGGGCTGGCCCGGATCCAGGGACCGACCGCGTTTCTGATCGCCTTCTACCGCCAGGTCAGCGCCAACCGCATCAAGTATGAGCTGATGCTGGAACTGTTCGGCCCCCACCCCGAGCAATACCGCCGTATCAAGCGCCGCACATAAAAAAGACCGCGTAGCCTTGGCTAACGCGGCCTCTTGGTGATTTCAGTGCAGCTTACGCGCGCTCGGAATATTCCATGGTCTCGGTGTTCACTACGATCATCTCATCCTGACCGATGAAGGGCGGCACCATGACCTTGACGCCATTGTCCAGAATGGCCGGTTTGAACGAGTTCGCAGCGGTCTGACCTTTGACGACCGGCTCGGTTTCGACGATCTTGCAGGTCACTTTCTGGGGCAGCGTGGCGTTCAGGGCCTCTGCTTCGTAGAACTCAACCACAATGGTCATGCCGTCCTGCAGAAACGGGCGACGTTCGCCCAGCAGTTCCGATGGCAGTTCGATCTGCTCATAGGTCTCGGAATCCATGAACACCAGCATGCCGTCGGATTCGTAGAGGAACTGCTGATCCTTCTGTTCCAGCCGCACACGCTCGACCTTGTCCGCCGAGCGGAACCGTTCGTTCAGTTTCGATCCGTTGCGCAGGTTACGCAGCTCGACCTGCGCAAAAGCGCCGCCTTTTCCGGGTTTTACGTGATCGACTTTTACGGCTGCCCACAGGCCGTCATTATGCTCAAGCACATTGCCGGGGCGAATTTCGTTCCCATTTATCTTGGGCATGACATAAATCCTTCACAAACGGTTGATGCGTCAGTTGCGCTTCCTATATCTGGCGTGACCACACCTGGCAAGACAACGAGACCTAGTGCTGCACATGCAGCAAGCTATGCGAGTGACGCAACGCAACTATGCATATTAGCTGTATCCGAATCACACTTTATAGGTCATAAGGACCGTCACGCCGAAAATGCAAGAGCAAGAACAACAAGGAAGACGAGATGAGAGATTTCGTTGACGGCACCGCCTTTAACAATGAGCAAGGCAACCGTGCGCGCAAACTTTTTGCAGCCGTCGTTCTGGCTGCGCTGGATGATGCAATTGCCGATGACAAGAAATACGGCAATGGCCCCGAACAAATCGCCCGCTGGGCCCGCTCTCGCGATGGCCGCGAGGTGCTGTCCTGCGCGGGTATCGACCCCAATGAGCGGGTTGTCAGCGGCCTGATGGAATTCGTGGGGCGCGGTGTGCGCACCTCGGTCGCGCTGTCGCGCGAGGAAAGCGAACGCCGTAACGCTGCTCAGCAGGCCGAAGCCGCCTGATCTGAACTGCTGCCTTTGAGAAAAAGCGCGCTCTGACTGCCAGAGCGCGCTTTTCTTTTGGCTAAACCAACGTCAGAAAAACAACAGCCACTGCCGAGCGACCCAGACTTCGGCTGCAAGCAAAGCTGCGAAGAAGATCTTTGTCGGAAGGGTCAACCCGCGCCGCCACAGCGCGATATATGACACCGCGCAGGCTGTGATCGACACAAGCACGACCCATTGTGCGTGATGGGCGCTGTCCCAATAGCTGATCGGGCTGTGAAAGACCCAATTGCTCAGCGGCCAAAACTGCGCCCGTCCATCCCCTGCATGCAGCAGAAAATCGGTACCCAGATGCAGCAACCCGGCCGAGGCGCCCAGCACCAGCAAACGCGCACGCAGCCATACACCGACGCCCAGTGCCAGCCCCCAGACCAGAAACGAATTGTCGATAGCAAAAACGGTCTGCCACGCATCGGAATAATAAAGCTGCCCGAACACCACCTGCTCGGGGATGTTCAGAATGAACAGCGACACGCCCGCCATCAGATAGAGCGACAGGTCCGGCAGCACCGACCCGATCAGAACGGCACGCAGAGTTCGGCCATAGGACGGGCGCGCAAAGGCGGCGGCTCCGATCAAAAGATGGGCTGGCGTGTTCATCGGGGGCTTTTCCTCTGCCGTCAAATCGGGTCATGTGCCCGTCAGGTTATAGGAGAACAAGCATGGTTCGCGCCATCATGATTCAGGGCACCGGCAGCAATGTGGGTAAATCGGTTTTGGTGGCCGGGCTAGCTCGCGCCTATACACGACGCGGGCTGCGCGTGGCTCCGTTCAAGCCGCAGAACATGTCAAACAACGCCGCCGTAACCGAAAACGGCGGCGAGATCGGGCGCGCGCAGGCGCTTCAGGCGTGGGCAGCGAACAGGCCGACGCATACGGATATGAACCCGATTTTGCTCAAACCCGAAACCGACACGGGGGCGCAGATCATCGTGCAGGGGCAGCGGGCTGGAACGATGAAGGCGGGTGACTACCGCAAGGACAAATCCAAGCTGCTGGGGGCTGCGCTGGAAAGCTTTGACCGGCTCTGTGCGGATGCCGATCTGGTTCTGGTCGAGGGCGCAGGCAGTCCGGCTGAAACCAACCTGCGTAAGGGAGATATTGCCAATATGGGCTTTGCCTGCGCCGCAGGTGTGCCGGTCGTGCTGGTCGGCGACATTCACCGCGGCGGTGTAATCGCACAGATTGTAGGCACGCAGGCGGTGCTGGAAGCCAGCGATCTAGCGATGATCAAGGGCTTTGCGGTGAACCGCTTCAAAGGTGATGTATCCCTTTTCGATGAAGGGCGTGACGATATCGCAGCGCGGACCGGTTGGACCTGCATGGGTGTCGTGCCGTGGTTCAACGACGCATGGAAACTGCCTGCCGAGGATATGATGGACATCCGCTCTCACGCGGGCGGGACCTGCAAAGTGGTGGTGCCGCAACTTGAGCGGATGGCCAATTTTGACGATCTGGACCCGCTCTCGGCTGAACCAGGCATCACGGTCGAGATCGTCCCTGCGGGGCGCCCCCTGCCCGGCGATGCGGACCTCGTGCTGCTGCCAGGCAGTAAATCCACTATCGGCGACCTGACCTATTTCCGGGCGCAGGGGTGGGATGTGGACCTCTATGGCCATGTGCGGCGCGGTGGTCATGTTTTGGGCCTGTGTGGCGGGTATCAGATGCTGGGCAATACCATCTCCGATCCCGGCGGCGTCGATGGTCGACCAGGAACAGTCGATGGGCTGGGCTTGCTGGACGTCGATACCATCATGGCTGGCCAGAAGCAGGTCACGTTGCGGCAGGCGCATGCGGTTCCCGGCAAAGAACCGGTGTCAGGCTATGAAATCCATATGGGCCGGACCGAGGGCCCCGACTGCGCCCGCGCTTGGCTGGAGGTTGAAGGTCGGCCCGAGGGTGCCGCAGACAAAACTGGACGTATTCGCGGCAGCTATCTGCACGGGATATTTTCGTCCGATGCGTTCCGCGCGCGTTACCTGTCGGAATTGGGGGCTGTCTCAGAGATCAATTACGAGGACGGCGTGGACGAGACGCTGGACGCATTGGCCGACCATCTTGAGCAGCATATGGATTTGGATCAGCTTTTGGAACTGGCGCAACAGCCCTGCCGGGCCTAGCGTCTAGCTGGATTCCAGCTCTGCCAAAGCCCGGTAAATCTCGCGCCGGACCATTTTGCGCACATTGCGGGTGATGCGTTCGCCCAGCACGCCCTGAAGCTCTTCCCGCACGACCTGCGCGATAAGCTGACGCAACGCGTCTTCATCCATCGCGGGAGGTTCAGGTTGGTCTTCGGCCTCGGTCGCCGCGATGACCTCGGGGTCACGGATGAAGGTTGCTTTGGTGTCCGAGAGCCCCTCTTCCACCACTTCATCCTCTTTGGCTTCGTTTCCGACGCTCCAACCCAAAGCGCGGGTCGGAGTTCCAGAATAGGCGTCGGCGCTATCGCCGTCGGGCTCCCACTGATCCTCGGTGCGGGCAATCGCCGCCTCGAGCGCTTCTATCTTGGAACTCAGGCTGAAACTCGGAACTTTCTCTGGGGTTGGGACGGGTTGTGACGCCTCACTCTCTACTGTATCCCGGGCGCGCAGAACCATAGGTTTGACTGACGCATCCACCACCGGGTCTGCAATGGGTTTACCGTCCTCATTATCCCCGACTCGCAGTGCGTCCGTCAAAACCAATCTACCGGGCTTTCGTGCCAAAGAAGACGGAACGAGATCGGGGATTTTGCGGCCTTCTTCACCGACCAGGCGTTTGATAGAGGACAAAACGTCCTCTACTCTCCCGTCTACGACTTTATCCGTCATTCTTCTCTACCACTCTTTCCTCAGAATCGAGTGTAGCCAAACACTTCGGCCCTCACAACAGATTGTGTCCTGGGTTAGTCGCGGCGCAGGGCCTTGAGTACCCGATCCAGATCCTTGCTCTGCTTGCTAACCTGTGCCGGTGCCTTCTTGACCAGATTGTAATACAGCGTCGGGTCATAGATTTGCACGGCTAGCCCCAAACGCTCGGCCGTCAAAAGACCTTGCGCCTGCAACAACTGATAGGCAGCCAGCGACCGTTCGGTGCGCGATGCAACCTCATTGAGCTGCGCATCCAGCAGGTCTTGCTGTGCGTTCAGAACATCCAGCGTCGTCCGAGCGCCCAAGGTCGCCTCTTCCCGGATGCCGTCAAAGGCCACTTGAGAAGCTCGCACCTGCTCGGTCGAAGCGCGCAGGCTGGCCGATGCAGCCTGGAAGTTGGCATAAGCCACGGAAACGCCTTGCGTGATATCTTTCTGTACGTTCAGCAGGTTCGCGCGGGACGCGTCACGGGTCGCCATTGCACGACGGACCTGCGCGGCCAAGGCGCCACCAGCATAGATCGGCTGAGTGAAGGTCAAAGCGACCGTCGCGTCTTCGATTGAATCGTCGTTGTCGTAGCTTTCGGTAATCCCAGCATCCGCGTTCAAAGTAACATTCGGGCCAAGGTTTGCACGTTGCTGAAGAACGGCCAGATCAAAGGCACGAACCTCATGCTGAGATGACAGGATCGCCGGGTGGTTGCGCTGAGCCAGGGCAATCGCCTCCGCCTCTGACCGCGGCAGGTTGGGCAGGCTGGGCTGACCAGCCGTCGCGCCCGGCGCTTTACCTACGGCGTTAACGTATTCGGCCTGCGCCGTGCTCAGGTTCCCGCGCGCAACGGACAGTTCCGCCTGAGCGCTGGCAAGCTGCGCCTGCGACAGCGCCACGTCCGTGCGCGTCACCTCGCCCACATCGAAACGGTCCTGCGAAGCGCGGAGTTCCTCGGCAGAAACTTCCACATCGTTCAATTGAATCTGAACGGTTTCTTCCTGAAGAACAACGGCCAAATAAGCATTTACGGCTCGGAACAGCACGGCCTGTTCCACATCAATCAGGCTTTGACGTGTGGACAGAACGATTTCTTGCGCCGATTGCTTGCCAAGAACCGAAAAGCCACCATCGTAGATCAGCTGACTAAGCGTCAGACCAGCAAAGAACGTAGAAGGTTCATTTCGGACCGTCACATCGTCAATGGTCGAGCGGGTATAATCCTGGCTGACCTGAGCGGCAAAGTTGATGATCGGACGCAGCGCGGCCAATGCGATCGCCACATCCTCGTCGGCAGCACGCAGCAAGGCCCGGTTTTGTTCCAACAGCCCGCTGGTGTTATAAGCACCAATGAACGCGTCTGTCAGATTGTCTGCCCATGCGCCCCGACCCGGCACAACACTAAGCGCGATACCAGCCGTCAGCGCCAACGCCTTGACCAGTTTTCCTCCCGCCGTAGAACTCATCACGAAATCCTCTCAAACCAAAATTACGCAGCCCTGCGGACAGTTTGCGCGTTTATGTTCAACTAATCAAGGTGGCAGGACAATCTGTCCCGGAATTATAGCGAAAATACACGATCCGTGGAAAAAGCGCGCAAAACCGGGGCATTGGCATTAAACGCGTGGCGCCAAGTCACGCGTTCGCCGGATTTGTGGCCGATCCGAACAGTTCCCAATTCACCATCCATGAAAAGGCATGCGATCCGGCCATGATCCTTGAGCTGCGCGAGCAACGCGTCAGGCACATGCTCGACCCCGCCCTGAATCAGGATGACATCGTAGGGGCCATGTTCGGTTGCACCCTGCTCCAAAGGCCCGACATGCACGATTGCGTTATCTGCGTCTGCTTCCATCAAAACGGTTTGGGCCTCGGTGGCGAGTTCTTCATCCTCTTCCACCGCAACCACAAGCTGCGCCATCTTTGCGGCAACAGCAGTAGAATACCCCATCGCCGGCGCGATATCGAGTACGACCTCATCATTGGAAATATTCAGCGCATCCAACATTTTGGCAAGCGTCCGAGGCTCCAGCAGGCAGCGACCGTTCCCCAGATCAAGCAGCCCTTCAACATATGCTGCCTCGCGCTGCGCATCGGGCACGAAGTTTTCACGCCTGACGCTAAGCATCGCATCTATAATCGGAAATTTCGTGACATCAGAAGGCCGGATTTGCGTATCGACCATAGTGCGGCGCCGGGCTGCAAAATCTGTCATTGGATCGCTCGTTCTATTCCCTTGGATGCTGGGCTTGTGCCATATCCGGATAAAACCGGCAACGGCTCAGGCATCGAAACTTTTGTTGCAGAACAAGAAAGTGAACCTGTTTCCGATATGGCACGCCTGCGCTTGCTGAATTTTCGCCGCAACCCTCTGGACGCCCCAGAAGAAAGCTGTTAAAACGCCTGTCACACCACAGCAAGTATTTGATTTTACTTGAAAAGGCGAGTTGGCGGAGTGGTGACGCAGCGGATTGCAAATCCGTGTACACCGGTTCGATTCCGGTACTCGCCTCCAATAAAATCAAAGACTTGCGTCATCCTTACTCTCCTTCACTGCCATTTTTGAAACAACCGTTGAAACTTTCACGTTTCGGTCTTGCTTCGTTCCATTTGATTTCTTGCCTCTTGAGCGCGCTTGGCGAGCTCTCTTTGCCGGATCGGCCCACCGTACTTTTTCAGCATCTCAACGCCTGAATGGCCGGTGACGGCTTTGACCATCTCGTCATCACATCCTGCCAGATACAGCTCAATCGTCGCATTTTTCCTGAGCCCGTGCGTTTTGTAGTAGCTCGCCTTCTCGTGCTGCATCTTCTTTTTGATGGTGCGCATTTCCTCCGCAACGATCCGGTAGCTCACTGGTCGACCCTTGGCGTCGGTCACAACGGTGCCGTCCGTTCGTGCGAGCCCGTCGAGATGGGCTTTCAAGCGGTCGGTGAGCGGGATCCACAACGGCTTGTCGGTTTTTCCCTGCGTGAAATCGAAACCTTCATCGGAGAAGTGCTCCCATTTCATCTTCACGACATCGCCAATACGCTGTCCTGTACCAACGCAAAGCTCGTAAACCAGCCGCGCCCTCTTTGAAGCCAGCGCTTCAAACTCGGCGCGAACATCATCTGGCCAAGGTTCCCAGCCGTCGCTCTGCTGCTTGAAGAGCGGAATGCCCTTTGCCGGATTGCCGTGCTCCTTTTTGATGAAGCCAATCAATCGGGCGTGATTCATCAGGACGACCATGACCTGGACAAGATAGTTGGCTTGCCGCCAATGATCCGCATTGGCCCGGTGCAATTCATAAATGTGATGGGTTTCGATCCTGCCCGGGTCTTTGTCGGCCCAGATCTCACGAATGTGGCTGATATAACGCCGATAATCGGACCTCGTCCGAGGCTTCAGCTTCTTGTAGGCGTCGCTCTCATAGTAGCTGAGAATCAGCGCCTCAAAATTGCGCTTCACCGGCGCTGGCGCTGGTTTTCCCTTCAGCAGACGATTGTAATGATCCCAAAATTCCGGCGTGCCTGCTTCCTCGTGCATCATGAGCGAGATACCGCGCGAACGCCGGATGAACCGGAGATACCCCCGGTCATTGTAGACGTATTTGGGCAGGCTCTTGCGAGTCATTCGCCCATTCTCAGGTCACTGTTGAGAAAGTCGTCTGCCGCCTCTGGCGCGACCATGTTGGCATCGACGATGACACTGCCATCAGGCTTGATCTCAAATTTTGCCCGCTGCCAACCTGCCTCCCGCGCCTCGCGGATGAAGGCCGAGGCAGCCTGTCTCGCCTTTGTCTGTACACTTGCTTTGGTCATCTGATCGACACCTCCCTTAATCGTTAACAACGCGCACTATCATCCTGATCCATATTGATATTTCCAACTGATCCGAGTGTGGACCGCCTGTCTTTTGCCGCGCGAATGGCGCGGATCACTTCTGAATTTTGGGAGTTGCCATTGCGATCAGACTCCACCTTGATCCACTCTTTGAGCTCTTGCGGAAGCCGAAGCTGCATTGGTTTACGACTGTTCATGAAACGCCTCCAGGTTGAAACCACGCCTCGTTAGTGGCATTTAGCCACTATTGCGTCAATTGCTTTTTATGGCACAGTGCCACCATGCCAGAACAAAGCTCTCAAAATCAGGATAAGTTCATCGTGCGGCTGCCAGACGGCCTGCGCGATCGAATACGCCTCGCGGCTGAGGCCAACCACCGCAGCATGAATGCTGAGGTCGTTGCCCTCCTCGAAGAAAACTATCCGGCTCCTGTGCCGGAAAAACTGGATGACCCCGCAGCGAGGTTGCTCTTCTGGCTCGCCAAACGCATCCGTCGAAGAAACCCAAAGCCAGGGACGCCTAGGGACAAACAAGCCGCCCTGTATGAGCGCATTGCGGGCGATATCGCGGAGCGTATGAAGGACATCGGCGAATAGCCTTAGTAGGCCACCCACTCATTACCGTGGTTGCCTTCGTAATCTTCCCATTCCACACCTACCCCGCGCCGCCAACTCGATGACGAACAGCGCCGTGACGGCAGAACCCACTGCGGGGCGGCGGCTGGTGTCGTGCGTTGCCAGCCGAAATCGCCCTGCATACCGTAGGTCCCGAGACGCATGTTGTAACTCTCAGAGCAATCATCATCGCGACCGCGTTCACGATGGCTGTAGTACCGCACATCCCAGACGCGGATCGAGCGCACGAAATCGAATTCCAGACCGCTGATGTCGATATCGGCACCGCCTTCAGCCACCTGAGCCTGAAAAACTCGGGCGAGTGTCTGGCCATTGTGGTTGCTGGCCTCCCAGATCTTTGGGGCCGTGCTTTGCAATGGCGCGCGCTCAGAAACACCCATCGGACAACGCCAGATTTGCAACGGCGGCTCAATCGGCCAGGGCGTGATCCGGCGGATAAACACGGCACGGGCATGGGCACATTCTGCTGATGCAGGCCACCCACCAGCCAGGCAAAGCAGAATGGCGCAGTCGACCTGATAGGCTTTCGCCGCCTGCGGAGCCACGCTGCAGAAAAGAGCCGTCACGGCTCCAACAACCCAATTCCTGATGAACCAGCACCACATGTCAATAGCTTCCTTTTGAATACATTACTGTATTATTGACACACTACTTCTTCTCTCCCCCTCTACACCATATGCGAGCATGCCCTTTGTAAGGCTCGCGCGCATTTTGTGGAATATATTCCGTAGAGCGGTTCTTGTGATCTGGCCGAATACAGGCCATGAAATTGAGGGAACAAGTAGGGCTAAACATCCGGAATCTAAGAAATTCCAAAGGTATGAGCCAAGAACAACTAGCTTTGGCTGCGGACGTGGACCGCAGCTACATCAGCGAGATCGAACTCGCCAAGAATTCAGCATCAATCGATATTCTGGAGCAAATTGCGCTTGCCCTCGATGTTGCCCCAAAGGAATTGTTTAACGAGAGGGGCTAGTTTTGCCCAAACTTGAGAGTGTTCGCACAACGGCCGAAGCCATCGGCCGTATTTCCTGCATCGAGACAGGCGAAGAAATCGGCCTTCTGTATCAGTGGGACAACGGCGAGACGCAGGCGGCGTTGTATTATGACAGAGATCATGAAGCACAAAGTTGCTCACATCACACGGCTGAACATGACATTCAGGTAAAACATGGCTAAGCGCCTGAGAGTGCCCGTTTGGCAGAATGAAGCGGATTGCGCGAACGACTACATCGGTAACGCGCGAATTCGTCATTGCAATTCCGTTTGTTTGAAACCGCTTGCCGTCTACACGTTTAGCTGGAAATAACCAGTGGTGCGCGCTGATTTTTCAATGCTGTCGACTGCTCGGCAGCAACAAGATTTTGGCGTTGCTAAACAAGCCTAGCGGAGCCTAACCATGACATTCGAGCATTATCGCCATGCCATTCCAGATTGTAGAAACGTGCATGATCCGCGTCTCTTGATCGCCAGGGAAGGAGCACTCGAAGTTCGCTATGCGCCTTTCGATCATATCAACCACGATGCCAAACTCGTAATCCTCGGCATCACTCCAGGTGAACAACAGGCTGACGCTGCAATTCTCGAAGCAGGTCGTGCTTTGCGCTCGAGTGAGTGCGATGCCGTTGCACTATCTCGCGCCAAGGCGCACGCTTCCTTTGCCGGCCCCATGCGCACCAACCTCGTGGCTATGCTAGATGCGATCGGATTGAATAGAGCGTTTGGAATTGCTTCTTGCGCATCCCTCTGGGATGCAAACGTTGATCTGGTGCAGTTCGCCTCAGCATTGCGGTATCCAGTTTTCAAAGACGGAAAGAATTATACCGGTTCGTCGCCAAAGATGACTTCCTCTACTCTCCTACGCCAACAGTTGCTTAGCTACACCGCGCCAGAACTCGCATCGATCCCGAATGCTCTAGTCCTGCCGCTTGGCCCGTCTGTGATAGAAGCTTGTCGCTATCTCGTTCAAGAAAACAGGCTGAACCCTCTTCGCATCATTGAAGGCGTGCCGCACCCTTCCGGTGCCAACGGTGAACGCATTTCATTTTTTCTAGGACGGAAAGAAAGAAATGCGCTCTCAAAGAAAACTGACCCAGACAAGATCGAGGCTGGACGCGAGGCTGCACGCCAAACGATCGCGAAGTGGCGTGCAAAAGCGTAAGCAAACGCTAGTCCTAGAAAGTGATTTCTTGGCGGAACCTAATTTGAGCTTGGGTGAAGGATGCTCAGAGGCCTTCAACGAAGGATCACATTGAACGCGGCTTTCTCTAACAGATGACGGGCGTCATTTTCTTACGCCGTTTAGAAGTTCCAAGACGCGCCCATAGTCTCCACTGACCCCGCGCGCTTGTTCGAAGACCTCTCGCCTCTGCTGATCAAGGCAACGGAAGTACCGCTCGACATCGGCAAAATACGTCTCCGCATCGCGCCTCAACAGGTCAGCATATGCCCGAACGTCGTCGGCATTGGTCGGCATCCACGGCTGCACAGGCGGCGGGCAACTGCCCGCGATCGCGGCAGATCCCCAGCTCAGGACGACCAGACCCACCCATGTTTGTTTCAAAAGCGCCATATTATCTTGGCTCAGCCACTCCGTTGCAGTAAATTTGTTTCAACGCATGAAAGGCGCAATAACTCAAATTGCACCTATTGATTGCAAGATTATAATATTGTATCGGTTCGGTAGTCCATGAGGGACTGCCGGGTCAATGCACAATTCTGCAAGGCTCGATCCTATGAATTTGATGCAAGACGCCCCTAATGTTGTCAGTGAAGACGGGCTGCGCACACTGCTTGCCGAGGGTCACTCGGCGGATGTTGTGTGCCGAGTTACGCCCACTCGTACAGGTGCTCAGTGGTCCGGAGTTTGGACCGTGCATTGCGTCTCGCCTGATGGCGAGACGCGTCGCCTGCTCGTCACTGCACGCAACAACATGGCAGCTCGGGAATTCAAGACAATCAACGGCTTATCCAGCTTCCTTGCCGGGCTTGGCGTTTCGATCATTTCTATCCCGATGTTCGAGGGCAAGGTCGCCTCGCACACACTGGAAGACGCCAGCTAAGCCACTTGCTGTCCTCGCAGCATTCCTTGCTGCACCCGCCTATTCTGAAGGTTTCGTTCTTTCTATGCGGGCCGATGGCCAGTTGGAGACCAAAACACCCCAATCAGGTTTTGCACAGAGGTACGTCGATGGGATCGGCGCGAACCCACCCGAACTGATCGTTTTCGCGGTACCTGAGCCTGAAGTGCCGCGATCTGCACCCGCTCCCGCACTTCCTCGCCCTGAGATCCTCGCAGCCCTCGAAAGCACCGCGCATCGTTATGGCGGGCACCCCGCATTGCGCCGCGCGGGTTTGTCTGTTTCCGAATGGCAGGCACTCTTCCAAGCCAATATCGAGATCGAAAGCGCCTATCGCCCGAACGCACGTAGCTCGGCAGGCGCGATTGGCCTCGGGCAGTTGATGCCTGCAACAGCCGCGCAGCTCGGCGTTGATCCGCATGACTGGCAGGCAAACCTCGATGGCTCTGCCCGTTACCTTCTGATGATGTTGGCGCAGTTCGGCACGCCGGAACTTGCACTTGCCGCCTACAACGCCGGACCGAACGCGGTCGTACGCTATGGCGGTATCCCTCCTTACCAAGAAACCCAAAATCACGTGCGCCGCGTCATGGCCGTGCGTGATCGACTGACTGGAGCCTCCTGATGCACAAACATTTCCGCACGATCCTATCGCTGGCGCTAGCCAGCTTGATGCTTGCCAATCCCGCATTTGCACAGAGTATCGATCTCTCGCCGGTGCAAAACCTTTTGCAGGGTATCGTCGACACGATCACCGGCCCCTTGGGCATTGTCATCGGCACCTTGGCATTGATCGGTGTATTCCTCTCCTGGCTCTTTGGCATCCTCGACTTCCGCCAAGCCCTTTGGGTGCTGGTGGCCATTGCGGGCATCGCAGCTGCGCCGACCATCGTGACCGCCATCTGGGGCGCGTAACTCCGACATGGCAACGCAAACCCGCCTCTTCCTCGGTCTGATCCGGCCGCCAAAGCTCATCGGCTTGCCGATCATGTATGCCATGGTTTGGCTGTTCGGGTTTGTGTTGCTGTTTCTCTGGGTCCAGAGCTGGCCGGTGATCATCATCGCCGCTCTGGCCTATCCTGCGCTGTGGAAAGCGGCGGACTGGGATCCAGCCTTTCTTGAGGTGATGGTTACAGCGCTGCAGGAAACGCCACCCACCCCGAACCGCAAGATCCATTCGGGGGACAGCTATGCTCCATGACCCTTCGGATGAACTTGCCACGCTGCCGGACTGGGCGCGCAAAGAGCGGCCGATGGCCAGCATGCTGCCCTATGTCAGCCTCGTGAATGATGTGACGATCCGCACGCGCGGCAATGCTTTGTTCCAGTGCATCCGCCTTGATGGGGTCAACAGCATGACTAGTGATGACGCGCATCTGGAGAAGATCCGAGCGCTCTTTGCTGCAATCATTGCGCAGATTGGGCCAGACTACAGTTTCTACGTTCACAAGGTCTCGAAGGCCATCGAGACCAGGCTGCCGCCGGTGCCCGAGGAAGGATTTGCACAAGCGCTGGACACCCGCTGGCAGACAGCCATAGCGCGGGCGGGGCTTCGGGACAAAACGCTCACGCTGACAGTGCTGAAACGTCCTCACCTGCGCGCAAGGCTGCACCTGAAGCGCTCAGACTCAATCGCGCACCTGAAAGAACAGACGGCCAAGCAGCTGCGCAAGCTCGAGGAGGTCGTCGGATTTCTGCGGTCATCCTTTGCAGAGATGAATCCCCGCTTGCTTGGGGCCGAAAACGGCGAGCTACTCGGGTTCCTCGGCGCGCTCAACATCGGCCAAGAGCGACCGCTCTTCGCAAAGTCCCGCTTTGGCGTCATTGCCGAGGACTTGGCCAACACCCGCGTCACGTTTCAGGGGCGAGGCTTTGTGCTCGACGATGGGGCGGCGGGCAAGCTGTTTGGCACAAGTTTTGCGATCAAGACTTACCCTGCCAAAACCAACTGCACCATGTTCGATGAGCTGAACCTGCCCGTCGACATGGTGGTCACGCACTCCTTCACACCTATCAACAGCAACATCATGGCCAGCCGGATCAAGCGCCAACAGCGTCTGATGAAGGCCAGTGATGATGGTGCGATTTCCCTTGCTGAAGAACTGGTAGACGCGCTGGATGATCTTGAATCCAAGCGCCTCAGCTTTGGCGATCATCACATGACGGTCACGGTTTTCGCCGAGACCGAGGAAAAGCTGGAAGCCATCGCCGCTGAAGTGCGCAACATCGCGGCTAGTGAAGGCGTCAATCTTGTCAATGAGAGCTTTGCGGCGCGGACGCATTATTTCGCGCAGCATCCGGGCAATGGGCAGATGCGCAGCCGTAAGGCCGCCATCACGAACACGAACTTTGCCGATCTCGCCGCGCTGCATCGCGGTCAACTGGGCAAACCTGGCCACCAACTGCCTTGGGGCAAGCCGATTACTCTCTTCCCGACGCCTGAACGCTCAGGCTTCCTGTTCAACTATCATGAGACGGGTCAGCCGGACAAAGAACCGACCGGCGGGCATACCTTGATCCTCGGCCGACCTGGCTCTGGCAAGTCAGTGCTGTCGGCCTTCCTCATGACCCAAGCGCGTCGCTGCGACGCGCGCGTGTTCGTCTTCGACTATCGCGCGGGAATGGAAATGGCCGTACGCGCCAATTGCGGCCGCTACAGCGCTATCAAGGCGGGCGAGGCAACCGGTCTGAACCCGCTGCGCACCGAAATCGATGGGCGCGGGCAAGCCTGGCTTTCCGATTGGCTTGCCACGCTGCTGCATCGCACCGACAAACCCCTGAGCCCGGTTCAGATCAACCGCATTCAAGAGGTGACGCGCCAGAACGCCGGGGCGAGCGATGCCGCCCTTCGCAACTGGCAGGATTTGGCCTCGCTCTTTGTGGCGGGAGCTGACGAAGGGGATCTGTTCGAACGGATTCAGGAATGGACCTCAGATGGCCGCTACGGCTGGATCTTTGGGCAAAGCGCCGAGGATACCTTCTCACTCGATGGTGATGTCGTCGGGTTCGACCTGACCGGTATTCTCGACAGTGAAAGCGAGAAGGAACGCATGGCGGTCCTGTCCTACCTGTTTCGGCGGGTGGAGCGCGTGATCGAGGACCGCAAGCCAACGCTGATTATAATCGATGAGGCCTGGAAGGCGCTCGACAACCCTTATTTCGCAGATCGGCTCAGCAACTGGCTTGTGACCGCACGCAAACAGAACGCTGTCGTCGTGATGATGACCCAATACGCAAGCCAGCTCGAGAAAACACGCACCGGCAAGACGATTGTCGAGGCTGTGCCGACGCAGCTTTTGCTGCCCAACATCCGCGCCTCTGCCAGCGATTACACTATGCTGGGCCTCACTGAAAAAGAGCTCAGCGTTCTGCTCGGCACCGGCAGCAACTCCCGTCTGGCGCTGGTGCGCGATGATCAAGGTTCTGTGGTGATCGATGCCGATCTAAGCGCGCTTGGCCCTTACCTCACGATCCTTGGCGGCATGGAAAAAGGCGAAGCGCTGGTCGGCGCTGATTACCGCCAGAACCCCGATTTTTGGAGACAGATTGATGCGTAGACTTTGCGTGCTGACCCTCACCCTTTTGACCCTGACGGCCTGCGCGGAGTACCGGCCATCAGAAGCTGAATGCTTCAACTCCTTTGCCGAGGTCAGCCGCAGCAACTGCAATTTCGAGCTGCTCGGGCCGATTGGTGGTCTCGGTGATTAAACACCGCCTGCATATCTTTGCGGGCTTGGTGTCGCTCGCCGCACCGGTGGCTTTTGCCCAAGGCGTGCCAACATTTGATGCGGGCATGTTCCTGCAGCGTGAACGCGTGTTGCAGCAAGGCGGACAAGATCTGGCGCTGCAGCGGGAGCGGCTGACCAAAGAAGAAGAGCTTGAAGCGCTCGAGCAGGAACAACTCCAAGCGCTGGAAGACATCCTCGATGCCTCGACGCTTGCCAGCGGGAACTCAGGCGCGCTGGTCGCGAATTTGGAAGCTGGTTCATCACCTGAAAGCGCCGCGGAGACGCTATATGGTTCGGTCGACCCAAACCCCGGCGCAGCCCAGATGTTCGGCGATGCCTCTGGCTCGATCGAACAGCTGATCATTCGGGCCGCGCAAGAAACGCACCACATGTCTGGCGTGCGCGCGGCGGGCCTGTCGCCCAAGCAGTGGCGCTGCCTATTGCAGGCGCTGATCTGGCAAGAAAGCCGCTTCACCATCGGCGCGCGCTCACCTGTTGGCGCATTCGGCCTAACCCAGATTATGCCCGGCACTGCGCAGGACCTCGGGATCTACCCGGCCTATTTTGAAAATCCCTACATCCAGGTCACGGGCGGCGCGCGCTATCTGGCTCAAATGCTGGCCATGTTTGACGGCAACATCATTCACGGGCTGGCCGCCTACAATGCAGGTCCCGGCAATGTGCAGCGCTACGGTGGCGTGCCGCCTTTTTCCGAGACCCAGCACTACGTTCAAGTGATCCCCGAGCGCTATAATCTCTACCTTGCCCGCGTCGGCGGCGTCGACGCGCTTGGCACCATTGATCCCGTCTTGCTTGCCAACTCGACCATGAGCCTCACCTCGCTCAGTGCAGGTGTCTATGGCGATTACTCCTTGGTCTCCGTGCAAGCGGCCGCGCTGCGCGTGCAGGACATCATCAGGCGTATTGGTCAGACCGATGACATTCACGCGGCCATGTCGCTCAACACCTATGCGCGGGCCGAGCTCGCTCGCCTGATCGCAATTCGCACGCGCCTCAAGGCCGCTCATACCCGCCCGCTCAGCGCGGCAGAGCTGGCCATGGCGGCCGCGCAGGCGCGCGAACAAGACTTCATGCAATTCGATCTGGAGGCACTCCGATGATCCGTTTTCTATCCACCGTTGCCACTTGCGCGTTGCTGGTTGCCTCGCCCTTGTCTGCCCAAGGTGTGCCGACGGTCGACACACGCAACATCGCGCAGGAAATTCGCCAGCTGCAGCAGATGCTGGAGGACTTCGGGATCCAGACCGACCAGCTCGACACGCTTCTCGAACAACTCGATCTAGTGCAGCAGCAACTCGACACGCTCAAAGAGACTTACGCCGCGCTGACCGGCGCGACGGATACCATCGAAATGGCCATGGGTGGTGATCTCGACGGGCTGCTCGATCAGGAATTCGGAGATCTTCTTGGCACCATCCGGCAAATCCAGAGCGGCGATTTCAGCGGGCTCATCGGCAATGCCGCCCCTCAGATGGAAGGCCGCATGACGCAAGCCCTCGAAGATGCGGGGTTCGACCAAGATACCCTCTCTGACATGGCCAGCAGCGGCAATCCGGGGGCTGAGCGCATTGCCAGCCAGGCGGGCATCGGGGCAGTGATGTCGGCGGCCGCTGAGAACAGCTATGACGAGGCCGCGCAATCCCTCGAACGGGTCGAACAGCTAGTCTCATTGATCCCGGACATGGAAACGCTCAAGGAAGCCGTCGATCACAACACACGCGTCACAGCCGAACTGGCGATTGCCATGACGCGCATGTGGGAACTCGAAGCCATTCAGACCGTCGGCGCGGGCCAATCCGGCGTGGTGGATGCCGCCACCCTGGCCGAAGAGCGCCGCTACATGGACTTCACACTGCCAGACCTGCGCGCGGACTGACCCCATGAACAGCGAGGCAGAAATCATCGAAGAGGAGCTCGTCTACGGCGCACGACGGCGCGAGCTTATGTGGCAGAAGCTGGGGCTGACAGGCATGGCGTTTGGCATGGCAGGTTGCCTGGCCGCCGCCCTCGTTGCCCTGTTTGACGTGGACGCGCCGCCCATGATCGTGCCCTTTGATAGCGAAACCGGCATGGCCCTCCCTAATGCCGTGGTTGAAGCGGTCTCACTCACGGAACGCCCCGCTATCATCGAGGCGCAGGTTTATCGCTATGTCATTGATCGAGAGACATACAATCAGCTCGACAATGACGTGCGCGTGCGGCGGGTCCTAGACCAGTCGGACAGAGCTGCGGCCGCAGGGCTACGCGCACTTTGGACCAGCGGCCATGAGGCCTATCCACCGGACAGCTACGGCACAGATGCCCGGCTTGAAGTCGAGGTTTTGTCGATCACCCATATCAGCGCCAATCGTGCCCAGGTGCGCCTGCGCAAGCAGCTGAATTCGCCGCGCGGCAGTCAAAACGGGCTCTTCACCGCAACGCTGATGTTTGAGTTTCGGCCCGAGAATAGCCGGTCGATCGACGATGTCTGGCAGAACCCCTTTGGCTTCACCGTCACCGAATACGCGATCCGCTCGGATCGTTTGGAGTAACCAATGCGCCGCCTGTTCCTGATCCTCGCCTTCCTCGTTCCGCTTGCAGGCATCGCCTATGCAGAAACCCAGCCGCGACAAGGCCCCTATGATGCCCGTGTCCGGCTGGCCAGCTATCAGGATGGGCAGGTCTACCGCATCCGCACCAGCCTGACCCATGTCACCAGCATTGAATTCGGGCAAGGCGAGACCATCCGCTCGATCATTGCGGGCGATACCGAGGGCTTCCTGTTGGACGGCGTGCCCGGTGGCCAGGCTTTTGCAATCAAACCGGTCACGCGCGGGGCGCATACCAACATCACCGTCTACACCAACCGGCGCAGCTATTATTTCAACGTGACCGAGGCGAGTTCGCCGACCTTTTACGTTATTCGCTTCACCTATCCCGAGGCGGAACCACGGCAATCGCGTGTCGCTGCCACTGCGCCAGCAAACCATGCCTATGGCGTCAGCGCGCGGTCCGAGATCACCCCACGCGAAATCTGGGACGACGGCACCTTCACCTATTTCCGCTTTTCCACAAATGCGCCGCTGCCTGCGATCTTTCGCTGGTCAAACGGCAATGAGCGCAGCGTGAATGCGCTCGCGCGGCCAGATGGCGTGATCCGCGTCTCAGGTGTCAGTGATCGATGGGTACTCAGGCTCGGCGAGGACGAGATTTGCGTCCAAGAGATGAGCGAGGCAAATCATGATGAGTGAAACAGCTGAGCTTAAGAAGCGCCTCGAAGCACTTGAAGGTAAACCACAAAACTCAAAGTCGCAGCCGTCTGTTGTTACGATTGCCCTGGGCATCGGGGCAATCTTGGCTCTTGGCGGTCTCTTGCTGTTGTTCTCTGGCGGCTCTGAACCCGAAAGCCTGGAAACCGCCTCACCGGACGAATTCCAAGCGGCCGGTCCGGGGTTTGGAGCCCTTGAGCCAACCCCTGCACCGACAGACACATCCCGACCGCCGGAGCCGGAACCGGCCAGCGAAACAGAAGAGCTGCGTGCGCAAATGGACGCCATGCGGCGCGAGCTCGAAGCCATGCGCAACGCACCTGCACCTGAAGCCCCAACTGTCGACCTCGAGGCATTGGAAACCTTGGGCGCAGAGATCGACGCCCTGCGCAGCGAGGCAGCTACAACGCAAACCGCCTTGCGCGAAGAGTTGGAAGAACGTGCGCGGCAAATCCAGCGCCTGCAGAACGATCTTGAGCTTGCACGCCTGGAAACCCCTCGCACACCTGCACCAACCGGCCCAACGGCCGAAGAGCTGCGCCTTCAGGAACTCGAGCGGCGACGGCAAGCGGAGCTTGAGGAGCTGCAAGCCCGTATCGCCAGCCCAATCATCGCCTTTGGCGGCACCGGAGGCGGCAACAATGAACCCGCCGCGCAGCAGCGGCGGCTTGATGGCGACACAGACTTTGTCCGCAACGGCGCTGAACCTGCTGAGGTGACGCAAGCCCAGTTGATCGTGAACCCGTCAAACACTGTTGTTCAGGGCACGATGATCCAGGCCGTGCTGGAGACCGCAATCGACAGCTCGCTCGCCGGACAGGTCCGCGCGATGGTGTCCGAAGATGTCCACGCCTATGACGGCTCGCAGATCCTTATCCCGCGCGGCGCACGCCTCATCGGGCGGTATCAATCCGGCCTCGACATCGCACAGCAACGCGTGACGATCGCCTGGGACCGGATCATTCTGCCCAGCAACCAGACCGTCGAAATCAGTGCCTTCGGTGGGGATGAACTGGGGCGGTCCGGCACAACCGGCTTTGTCGACAGCCGCTTTGGCACGCGGTTCGGGTCAGCCGCCCTGATATCACTGATCGGAGCCTTGCCTGCCGTCGCGGCGCAGAACACCGAAGACGAGATCACCTCGGATGTGCTCGAGGGCATTGGCGAAGACTTCCAAGCCAGCGCGCAAAGCGTGATGAGCGAATACCTCTCCATCTCGCCCGTAATCTACGTCGATCAAGGTGCCCGCGTCACCGTAATGGTCGACCGTGATCTGGAGATTTTCTAATCATGGCCGCAAGCTATCTGCAAAGCTCGATGGACAAGATCCCCGAGGCGCGTGATTCAAAGCTGATCGAGCTTTGCATCAACCCCGACGGCACGCTGTGGGCCGAGTTTCAGGGCGATCACTTCATGCGGCCCGTCAACCAGCGGCTCTCGCAGAACGAGATCAAAGACCTTGGCAATCAGATTGCTTCCGCCGCGAACACCACGCTCAGCCGGACCAAGCCGATTGTGTCGGTCAGCATCACCTACCGTGACCGCCCCATCCGCGCGCAAGTCATCCAGCCTCCCGCCGTTGATGGCGGTTATGCGATCTCCCTACGGTTCTTTGCGGACCTGCCGCTGGAGCAGATCAAGCTGTCCTACCTATTCGGGAAAGAACGCAGCAACGAGGGCGCAAGACGCAAGCGCAATGCCGAGCTGCGTGATGTTGTGGCCACGGGCGACATCGATGCCGCGATCAAGTTTTGCGTTACCTACAAGCTCAACATGATCGTGTCCGGCGGAACCTCGACGGGCAAGACCGTCACGGCGCGAAAGATCCTCTCATTCGTCCCCGCTGACGAGCGTATCATCACCATTGAAGAGGCGGCCGAGCTGCGCCCGACGCAGCCAAATGTCGTCACACTGATGTCTGACCGCGACGAAGCCATCCGCAGCGCTGATGTCCTGCTGACCTCTTCCCTGCGCATGCGGCCTGACCGCATCGTCCTGGGCGAAGTGCGCGGCAAGGAGGCCATGACCTTCCTCGAGGCCATCAACACCGGGCATGGCGGCTCTCTCACCACGCTCCACGCCGAAACACCGCAACTGGCTGTTCAACGCTTAGCGATCGCCGCCCTAAAAACCAATGTGCCCATGACCTACCAGGACATGAACGACTACATCACCCGCTCGATCGATGTGATCATTCAAGCCGGTCGTCATCACGGCGCGCGCGGTATCACCGAATTCTACCTGCCGATTGATCCGGCCCTAGCAAAGGAAACAGCCAATGTTTGAATACAAGATTGAACAGATCAACACCGCGAAAACAAAGCCACCGAAGGTCGAGGCACAGCTGACCGCCCTTGGTCAGGATGGCTGGGAGCTCGTCTCGGTCGTGCCAGATTTCGATGGCGAACACATCCTAAAGGCCTTCCTGAAGCGGCGCACTGGCGCAAGCGCCTAAACCTAACCGAGGAGACTCCGATGGGCGTCGTCACCTGGATGGTTGAGACAACCGACAACTTTCTGGCAGACGCAGCCCAAACCACTTTTGGCAACGTCGCGGGGCAGCTCGGCGGCGTCATCGCCGTGGCCTCGACGCTCGCCGTGATCGGCGTCTTCCTCAACATGATGTTTCAATACAAATCCATGGACGGCCGGACCACCTTCTGGTTCGCCCTCAAGCTCATGCTCATCTCCCTCTTTGCGATGAACTGGGTCCAACTCAACGCGGTGGCCAGCGCGCTGATCGATGGGCTCGACCAGCTCGCGGGCGGCATGGTGGCGGGGCTTGGCGGCGGCGGTGCCGGTGCATCCTACTTTGCCGAGGCCTTCGACGATCTCATCGAAGAATTTGGCGACTATTTGAACGCGGCCGGTGACAACATGCATTGGATGGCCGGAGCCCTCATCGGCGCGATCGGGGCATTCCTATTGGGCGTCATCGGCGCGCTTTGCGGCCTGGTCCTGATCTTCGCGAAAATCATGCTGGCCTTCATGATCGGCATCGCCCCCATCATGATCGCGCTTTCGCTTTTTGATGTCAGCAAGGACTATTTCCTTCGCTGGCTGTCCAGCACGGTATCCTATGCGCTCTACCCCCTCGTGATCGCCGGGGTGTTTTCCACCGTCGTCGGCATGTCCCGTTCCCTCATGACCGAACTCGGAGACCCCTCTGGCGCGAGCAACATCGGCGCGCTGGTGCCCTTCTTCATGATGATGTTCCTCGCAGGCGGCATGATCATCGCCACCCCGCTGATCGTCCGCTCAATCTCAGGCAACTTCATGATGGCCGGACCGCCGAGCATTCCTGGTCCGGGCGGGTTCGCCAAGGGCTTGATCGGCACCAAGGGCTCGCGGGCTCGTGCTCGGTTTGGAACGAGGTCGAATGCTGAAATCGCAGGGGCAGGCATACGGCAGGCAGGAGGCGCGACCGTCTCGGTGGTTCAGAGGGTTGCTGAACGGGCCAAAAGACTGGAGTGAAATCGGCCCTCTCCCGATATTCGCGCGCAGGTTCGACGTTGCAGGGCGGCTACCCCGAACCGGTCTTCAGGGCATCGTGCAGCATGTTTGGCTAAGCGTTCTTTTCCTCTTCGCGCTTCATCTGGACAGATGGTATTCGCCGCCCGCCGTGCTATGGGTGTCCGATGGCTATTACACAGAAATCCATTAAGATTCTCTGGGGCAATTCGGGAGGTCGCTGCGGGTTTCCGGGGTGCTGGGAGAGGCTTTGCAACCGTGAGGCCGCAGACGCTGCGCCTTTCACTCTGGGGGAGATGGCGCATATTTGCGGCGACAAGCCGGGGGCAAACCGTCACGATGCGAGGCAGACTGCTGCTGAGCGCGATGACTATCAGAACCTGATTCTACTCTGCCCGACTCATCACACGCTGATCGACCGCAAGGAGAATGAAAGCGTCTACACGGTCGATGCCCTGCATGAGATGAAGGCCGAACATGAAGCCCGAGTGCTGGCACGCCTCGATCAAGAAGAAATGACAAGCAAGAATAACATAGCTCGTGCGATCCTGCCCATGCTGGAAGAGAACCGGCAGTCCTGGGAGCAGTATGGCCCGCTGTCCGAGCTGGCTCGGTCTCAGCCGCACAATGAAGCGGTGCATGCGGTGTGGGTATCGGAACGGCTCTCGGTGATCGTGCCGAACAACCGCAAGATTGCGGCAGAACTCGACGCGCATCGCGGCCTATTCGACAAAGGCGAGCAGGAGATCATCACGACCTTCTTGCTGCATGTGCGCAGCTACGAGCAATGGGTTGAGGATGCGATCCCCTATGCAGCGGTGAAACGCTTCCCGATAGCATTTGATCACTTAATTAGAGGACTTGCCGATGTCGGCGTATAGCGACACCTTTCCGTGGCCCAGCCATTATGGGCACTATAATTACTTCGAAACTCAGATGAAGGCGCATGGGAAAATCTTCTCTCTGACGGCGCAAGGCGGCGGGGTCTATGACTTGGTCCGCACGCAAGGCGACACGCTACGCGTCTTCATCTGCGAGTGCTATGCGTTCGGCGTGGCAGAATACATGGAGACAGTTGAGAGGCTGGGCCACATCGATGTGGTGATCATCAATTCTGCATGGTGCGGCTATACGCCGGATGCCAAGTTCCATTGCCGCGAGTCCAATGTTGGCCTTTTTAAGATCAGTGAATTCATGGGAGCGCTTCACCGCAAAGATTATTGGCTCTACCTGACGAATGACCAGAAGGAATACTACAAGAAGCTAGGTTGGCTGTGAGGCCAAGCGTCATGATCTATGGCTTCGGTTCTGCCTTCGTTGCGCACGACGGGAACGAGACAATTGCCCAGGATGTTGATCTGCTCATCGTTCATCCCAGCACCCATGACGCATCCTGCCAATTCGCTATTTTGTGCAAGCGACGGCTCGCTGCTTGTGTCGCCGGAGCACATATAACCATGCTATCGGCCGGAGAAGAACAGCACTACCAATTTATTCGAACGGCGCGTGCGGTGCGTCTCGGGGCAATCCGCGCTGATCATATCGCAGATGACTTGCGCACCATATGCACGGCTGTTCCGATCCTTGGCAAATGTTAGGCGTACACGATCTGTTAATGGGCGGTCACACACGGCGGCAATGTCGCGTCGTGCGCAAGGCCGTTCATGGAGAAGGCCGTGTTCCGATGAGAAGCGATCAGGGAAAGCTCAGTCCCACGTCACGAAACGCAGCCAAAAAAACGACTACAGACACGCACTGGAAAGACTGCTTTGGCATCGATTTCTATTGCCTCGCCGTAGAGCCGCAAGTCCGCTCTCCGCCCCCTCATCCTCGAGCAGCCTCTTCCATAAACCTTTCCACCCTTTGCGTTCCGGCCTGATAGTCACCTAAACTGGCCTTATTACCTGACCCCGCAATCTGACTGCCAGACGCGAGATCTTCAATCTCATCGCGCCGTTTCTCACCACCTCCAGAGCCGTCACCTGAAACCGCTTTCGGCATCTCAATCGCTCCAATCTTAGCCTCCAGCGCCTTGATCTGCCCTTGCAGCCCGCGCATCTGGTCACCAGCTGACGGATATGGCAGATCGCCGGTTTGCTTGTCGAAGATCTGCTTAAAGAACCGATCCTCATAGTATTTGATCCGCTTGGCGCGCACGGGCATTTGCGCGTCGACCACCAGAACGATGTCATCAAGATCCATGCGACGGGCCTCATCCTCAGGTAACAAAGGCGTCTCTTCCGTCCGTTCAGACATACTGCGCCCCGCGAATGGGTTGCGGCCGACCGACCGTGAGCGGGTCACAACGCGCTTGGTAGTTTTGCCAACGGCTTTGCTGAGCTCTTCGATGGTCTTTTCATCTGACGGGGTCAGATAGAGTTTGATGCCTGCGTTGCCCTGCAAAGCGCGGCGGGCATTTTCGCCGTAGATTTCGTCCAAAGCCGGGATCGTCTGTGTGACGATCGCTAGGTTGGCCCGGTAGGATCGCAGCGTCTCGATACTGTCGAGTACGATCGGCATTTTGCCCAGGCGATTGAACTCATCGAGCATGATCATCACCGGCCAAGGTTCGTCCTTGCCGGGTTCATGGTCTTGCAGAGATGCCAGCAAGTCCGAGAAGAACAAACGGATCAATGGCGCGAGGGGTTTCACCATGAGCGGTTCGACCACCAGATAGACCGAAAACGGAGTCTTGCGGATGTCGCGAAAATCGAAGTCTGACGTGGCGGTTGCTCGGTCTATGGCCGGGTTTGACCACTGCTTGAGGCCCGAGGTCATCAGTAGCGACAGGTAGGACGTCAACGTGTCGTTGTTTGTCGAGGCCATGCGCATGAAAATCAGCTTGGCGGCTGGATTGACCACCTCGTCTGCACGGCGGCGGTACTCTTTCTGCTTGTCTCCGCCTGACGCGGTGATGCGGTAGATCTCGCCCAGGGTCGGCCGCTTTCGCTCGAAAGTTAAAAGCCCTGCCGCCACGAACAGATCGATGCCGCCATCAAGGAGCCCCTGCACCCGGTCGTTATCAGCTTGCAAGAACAGCGAGGCCAGAAGTTGCAGTTCCATCTGCTGACGGTCGACATTTTCCAGCGCTGAAATGCGCAGCAATGGATTGTAGCGGTGCGAGCGGCCTTCCTTCCAATCAGTCGGCGCAAACCGGAACACCTTGTCGCCCTGCGCGGCCCTGTGGCGCGCGGTGGCTTCGAAATTTTCGCCCTTCACGTCCAGCACCACGGCACTGCCCTGATAGGTCAAAAGGTTCGGGATGACGAACCCCGTTGTTTTGCCGCGTCCGGTCGGGGCGACGATCAGGGCATGTGGGAAAACCTTGGACATGACAAAGGGCTTTCGACTCTTGGGCTTCCCCATTTTGCCGAGGACAAACCCATTGCCAGGCTTGCCGAAAAAGCCGTTCCGCTTCATCTCGGACATATGCTGCCAGTGGGTTTCACCGAACTTGGTCAGCGCGTCGTTCATCAACACAGCGCTGAGCAAAACACCGGCGCACGTGCAGATCCCCACGATCAAGTGAACGATCTGCATATCGTCCGGATGCGTCGTTCGAAGAACCCCATAGCTGCGTGCTAGCATCAAGAAATCGATATCCGCCCCGACCCCGAACCAGCGGAACGTCAGTAAGGCCGACGCCAGAAAATACCCCAGCACCGCGCCGAGAAGAGCAAAGCTCATGACGCCGAGTGCGATCTGCGCCTTATCCATGCGTCACGCCCTTTTCGCTATCGGCATCGACGTGCCGCTCGCGTTGAACATCAATTTCTTCATTAGCGATTTCGTCGAGGACGTGCTCCATCGCCGCACTGTTCGCCAAAGCGGCATCGCTTTGCAGATAGGCCTTGGCCGCATAGAGCCGGTTCAGGCGGTCTTCGATATGTTCCTCCAGCGCGGTCTCATCGCCAATCGCCAAGTCCGGGGTGCTTTCTTCACCGACCAGTTCCTCCATCTCAGCACGCAAGGTCTCGCGCTCCAGATCGCTGCGGAATGGATCTGCGGTTGGGTCGTCCCTCATACGGCTCAGGATTTCTGCAGTGATCGGCGGGAGCCGGTCGGTGATGGCTTCCTGCCGGTCAGACTCCACCGACCCACTATCCTTGAGAACCTCAGCATCGGCCAACAATCGACCAAGATCACTGTGCACTTGGTCAAGGCGGTCGATCGCTTTCTCGAGCTCATCGGCGCGTGACAGTTCAAAGCCCTCTTTGTCGGCAATCGCCTTCAAATCCTGCCCAAGCCATTGCCGCTCGAGCGCGGCGTTGCCCGCGCCTATTTCGACACGACGCGTCACCTCTTGCGCGTCAATGCCGGTGCCTTTCAAAGCCTGCTGAAGACGCTCTGCCAAAGCTGGAGCCTGCAAAACTCCTTGGGCCTCGGCCCGTATATTCGCGGCCGAATAGATCCCACTCTTGGACGCATCTTCAAGCAAGGTGTGGGACTGCGTTCCCATTGGGCTCAGATGTGACAGTGAACGATAGATGTCGTTCAGCTCATGCTCCAGTGCCGCGCGCCGCTCCACAGGGGCATCCGCTACAATGCGTTCAGCTTGGTTGATCTTGTCGTGAAAGGCATCCACGACCTCATCAAACGAATGCTGTTCTTCGGCCATGCCATATACCTTTCCATATGCTTCAATCGTTTTGCCCTGCGCCAAAAGCGTCGCGGCCTTGCCCAAGGCTGCTGCAATGTCATGCTGGTTCTCACGCGAGGCCTCGGCGGCCAGGCCGCGATAGAGCCGCGCGTTCTGGGCGACTTCAGCCAAGGCACGGTCAAGCTCAGCCCCCACGCGCTCACGCTCGGTCGGCTTGTACCCCGAGGCTTCTGCACGACGCTGCTCTACATCGCTCGGTCTCTTCGTCGTGATCCCACGCTCCAGCTTTCGCGTCGCTTCTAGCCTCAGCCCATAGCGGTCGGACACCTCCACCATGGCCTCGCGAAAACTGTCGTAGTTGAAATGATGCTCTTCTTTCAGAAAGAAGAATTCACCATCCTTGCTGCGCCGGTTCAGAACGACGTGGGCATGTGGGTGGTCCCGGTCCTCATGCACGGCCGCGATGTAGTCAAAGTGGCTGCCTTCACCCTGAAAGAACCGCTCGCAGATCTCGCGCGTGATCTCGGCGACATCCTCTCCGCGTGTACCAATCGGGAAAGCCATCAAAAGATGCGAGGTATGCCCCAACTTGGGATGAAACCCCTCATTCCACTGCGCTGCAAACCGGCGCGTGACCTGCTCGATCTCTTTCGCGGACAAGACGCTTTGGCCGTCATAGGTTCCACGGCTGTCGATGATGAAGCTCGATTTGGTGGTCAGGTATTCAAGCTGGTTGCGCAGCTGTGTTTTGTTGTGAGTGCCGCCGTCGCGAATGGCTTTGAAGATCGCTGGGGAATGCCCCATGGCGGCGCGGGCCATTTGCTTGGCACGGGTACGCGGCACGCTTCCGCGAATGCGGCTCCAGTCGCGATCGAAGAAGGCCTCTTGCGCGGCGGCAACGGCACTATTCTGGGCCATCGGCAAAGCCTCCCAAAACGCGGGCAACCTCGCCGGACAATGCACTTCGGCGGCGCTGCGCCATGTCCTGAACCTGGTCGGCGATATCAAAGATCAGCCCGGCCAAGGCGCGCACCTGGCTATGGGCAGAATTGCCATAGGGCGGCGTCTTACCCTGGCGCTTTGCCTCGTTCAGGCGCTGCGCGATCTGGTTGATGTTGTTGCCGGTGCGATTGAGCGAAGCAGAGAGCCCCTGCATCTGGTTGGCCAGTTCATCGTCAGGAACAAAGAGATCGTTCGAGGCATGGATCAACCGCCGCAGCCCCTCGGCACGGCTCGCGATATCATGCCGCGTCAGCACCGCGTCGAAGCCCGCAAGCTCCTTTGGCGTAAGCCGGACATTCACCAGTTCTGAACGCACGCGCGCATCCAGCTTGCGGCTTTGATCGGCCTTCAACGTGTAGAAGATGCTGCGGGTCGTGACGCCGAATTCGCGGGCCAGATCCTCGATCGGCACCCCTTCAGCACGTTTCCGCACGATGGCAAAACGCTGGTTCTGCGTCAGTCGTTTGTGCCGTGGTGCGCGCGGTCGGCCCATGTGAAGTAATCACCCCTATTTCTTGCCAGCATCATACAGGCAGCCCAGTTATGGCACTTCGCCATGATTGATTCAATATTATAATATTGAATCAACTGCCTGTATTCCGCTTGGAGCAGCCATAGGCTGCGCCAGCCAGATACTTGCGCGGACACAGACCGGCGCTACACTGACGGAATTGCTTTTTGTTTTTTGAGGTTCGAAATGGGGCGCGGCGGTTATTCAGGTGGCAGCACAATTATTTACCCAGGGGGGCGTGGCTGGTCTTATGACCCGCTATCTTCGATGCCTGGAACCAAAGGCAAGAAGAGCAAAAAGAAGGCGAAAGCCAAGAAACCCAAAACCAAGCCAACAAGCGAAAACTTTCTCGAGTATTTTTCCCTTTCGTGTGCCTGCTGTAAAATTCTGGGATTGGATTGGCCTGGTATCGGCGACGACGAGCGTCGAGCCCCACTTTTGGACGCAAAGACCAAGGGCTACCACAAGCCTTTTCGTGACAAAGTTGGACGTCAAAGAAAGAAAGCAAATCGGATCCTTTTGTCCTATGCGGCTCAATGCGCAGCCTCGGACAAAAAAGGCGAAGAGCGACCCAAGGTCCCAAAATCAATCAGGTTCGCGACAGAGGTTAAAGAGTTTTCGTCTCGACTTGAGGGAAAAATCAAAGAGCGAAAGAACCCTCAGCATGATCAGGTCGATATCAGCAATTCGACCCAAAGCGCGGAGTGAACGCGGTTGCCCGCGTCCACTGCTGCTTTGATCTCTTCCAAAGTCATCGCAACGCCTCTTCGAGGATTGCGAGAGCCCCAAGACAATCGTCGATATAGGGCTGCTCTTCGCCGTCCAGATCATTGAGCTCCAACCGGTTCAAAACGGCGTAGAGCGTGGCGCGTGCTTCGCGGGCGGCGCTTCGCAAGCTGACGGTATCCTCCAGACGCGCCGTCGCAAAATCATCGCTGTGATAGTCGGGGATCATCGGATTTCTCCCGCCTTGTGCTTCCAACGCGGGGCGATGTCCTTGAACGGCACCGTAAAGGGCGGCAGCGCGTCAAAGCCGTTCGAGCTCTTGACAACCTTCACCTTGGCGCAATCATCCTCAACGCTGAGGATCTCGACACAGAACACGCCACCCAAACCTGACGGAACAACGATCTCCCTCAGCTCGTGCCGATGCTTCCCGCAATAGACGCAGGTGCTATAGAGCCCGTCGATGATGTGACCGCCGGTCGTGCGATCACAGTCGCAGGTCCAGAATTTCGGGGGCTGATACTTGTGAGCCATTTGTGGCCTCCTCTTGGGTGCTGCGGTTGGGCCTTGGCTCGGGGCTCGGGGAAACGCTCCCCCGGAGCCCTTCCGGTTCCCTCCCCACTCCGCCGATGGGCTGCACACCGACCAATCTGATCTGACCGAATACGCATGTATTCGGCGGAACAGAGTGGGTGGGGGCGCAGCCCGACCCACGCCCCTGGAGCGGCCAGTCAATGGGTCAAAGCCAGCAACTGGTGCGGCCCGCAGCGCGCCCGCGCGAGGACACGGGTTGCAGGCTTTGACGACGCGCCCGCGCGGCGCTTGCCCATTGACGGGACACGACAGGGATGTTGGGCGGACCAATCAAATTGAAAGAAGCCTGAAGGAGGTGAGCGGGCTGAAAGCCGGTCGATCCTCCGCACAGTCCGTTTCTCTGAGCGGCCCGTGCGCAGCAGCACGGGCCACAATTTCTCATTTCATCCCCAGAGGCCTGCGCCCCGCCACATGAGGCGGGGCGCAGGTGCTCAAAGCTCAACACCGGCCTTTAAGTTGCCGTCCGGATCCAGCCATTTGCGCGCCTCTGCGCAATCCAAGCAAATACAGGTGCAACTGCCTTTCACGATGACCGGCGCGAGAAAGATCACTGGGTTTGACGCGCCGCATTTGCGGCACGTCATCGGGGGTAAGATTGCGGGGTCGCTCATGCTGCAGCCGCTTTCGATTGACCTGCTGCTGCTAAAACAAAATCGGCTGCCTTCTGCGCCTCAGACGCCGCGCAGAAAATCGCCCGCTTGTCCTCTTTGAGAGCTTTCAACCACCCTTCAACATAGGCGGCGCTTTGGTCAAATTCCGGCGCGACGCCAATCTGAGCACCAAGGAAACAAGCACCGATTTCCGCCACCAGCTCTTCAAAGGCATAGGCCTCACGGTTGGCAAACTTCTTGATCCGCTCCAGCCGCTTTTCGCTGCCGGTCCAATGGATCACCTCATGGGCCAGCGTCCCATAATAGCCTGCCGCATCGTGAAACGTGGCAATCGGCGGCATGTGGATGTGATCTTTGGCGGGGCTGTAATAGGCGCGCGGGTCGTCGCTGGTGCGGATCTCAGCCCCGGTCCGGCCGAAAAACGCCTCAAGCTCAGGATCTTCGGCCGTGCCAAGATCGCGCGGGGCCTCGGGACGGATGTAGTACTCCTCCGGCAAACCTTCGATCTGATCCGCGTTGAAGACGCGGTATGCGCGCGCGTAGGGCAGTTCTTCCTCAATGCCCAATTCGTTCCCTCGGGTGAACGTCCCGTATTTGACCACGGTCGACGACGTTTCGCCTTTGCGAACTTGGCCATCCAGCTCCTGCGCCTGTTTGTAGGTCATCCAGCGGCTGGACGCATAGCCATGCTTGGCCGCCATGACCCAGAGCATCAGGATGTTAATCCCGCGATACTCCTCGCCATTGTGTCGGGTTGGCAGGGCAATGCCCGACGCGCTCCCTGTCCACGGCTTGCGCCATGGCGGCGTTCCCGCCTCGATCTCTGCAATAATGGTGTCGGTGACATGGGCATAAACATCAAACTTCGGTGCCATTTGTGGCCTCCTCAATCAAAGTGACGCGGGTGAGGCTGCGCGCCCCCTTCCGCCGATGGGCTGCGCCTCGGCCACTTGATCTGACCGAATACGCATGTATTCGGCGGAACAGAGTGGGAGAGGGCAAAGCCCGACCCACGGCCCTGAACGGGGCTGTCAATCGGCCACATTTGCGAAGAAAATGTCTGCGCCAAAATCAGACGCCAATTTGCCTCGCGAGGAATGGCTCGCCCGCGAGACAGGGGAAATTGGTGGCTGATTTTGGGGATGGCCCAAGGTTGACCGCCACGTTCAGGAATGTTGGGCGGACCAAACCAAAAGAATGACGTCTGGATCGGGGTGAGCGGGCCAACGGCCCGTTGAGCCTCGGTGCAGTCTATTGGGAGATGTTGCCCGCGCACGAAAGCGCGGGCTCATTACTACACCGCGCGGATTACCTGTCTGTGCTGCGGCCTAGTCACTTCAAACTTTGTGTTGCACCTGCTAGCCCAATCGAACAGGTTTGCTACGCCTTCCTTGATGTTCTTACGATATGGCATAGGGTCATCAAGAACCTGGTCGTGAAACAGCGAGGTGACCTTCCCAAAAGATAGCTCACCATATTCCTGCAATTGCACTTCAAGCCAAAAGCAAATTTGCGACGACATGAAGCCTTTCAACAGCTCGTCTTCGGCAGCGCCTTTCTTGCTTCGAAAGCAATATAGATCGTGCTCTATTGCCGTTGCTTCAGCCGTCTGCGCTAGCAACTGATTTGGGCTGCACATTGGAAGATCGTGAAACCAGACACCGAGGGGTTGAGAACCAAGTTTTTCAGAAATTTCTTGGGGCCACTCATTCGACTGCACATCCGTGTTGCCGCCAAAGCTTCTCAAGAAGTCAGCCATCAATTCGACAGTTTTGACATCAAGCCAGTTTACGGAAGCGAGATAGTCCCGGACTTTGATCTTTTCAGTCTGACCGTATTCGAATCCAGTTCCGAACTCGTCGTTCTCATAATGCGAAAGGGACATCCCCTTTGACGTTAAATTTGCGCTCCCAATGAAGATCTTGGAATCCACGATGTAGACTTTTCCATGCAGGTTCTGAGAAATACCGAATGGAATATTAGCCTCATCACAGAGGTAAAAGCACTCCAGGTCGGAAGCTCCAGCTGCTAAATCTAACGGCTGCCAACGTGCTACGACCGTAAGGTTGCTCGTTTTACTGTTTTCAATAAGCCACTTAAGCGCATCGAGCTTAATAAATGCACTCATAACGATGACTTCTTGCTCTGCCGATGACAAGGCAATCGCAAGTTCCTCTCGAAAAGCACCCGTCTCTAAGAGAAGCATTCTACTCGTCAATATTCTCTAAGAGTTTGGATACCCAGTAGCCCCACCGGTCACGGAATTTCTCAAAGGTTTCGCCATCTAGGGTTTTCCTGAACTCATCTTCAGTACGCACATAAGCCATCGTGTACACTTCAAGAGCACTCAGCGCTCGATCATCGCCAGAGTCTTCGACATGCTGCCACAATTTTTCGTAATATGGGGAACGGGTGTTGATAACTCCGACCGCTGCATTTGCTACGAACTGCAGGTCCAAGAACATTGTCCCAGGCCAACTGCCCTTGTTCAGGTCAACCTTGTAGTCAATCGTTGCTTTGGCGAACGCTTGTGCATCTTCTTCAGAAAGCTCTGGGCGAGTTTCCAGAACATATTTTGTACGTTCTGCCAACTTCTCCTGTTCCGACTTTGTCTCAGCCTCTTTGTCTGAGGATGTTTCAGTGTGATCCTCCGCCACATCCTTATTTACCTTTTCAGAAACGGGGTCAGGCTTGGCTTTAGATGGGTCCGCAGAACTCCCTTCCTTTCGTGTTTTGATAACGTCCAACATTGCATTGATCTTAACTGTGAGATTTCGATTGAGCTCAAGGTGCAATGAAGATTTGTAGTGGCCAGAATTCTCCGGGTCCTCCGCAGCTTCGTTCAAGGCTTCAATCTGCTCGACGTCGTGTTTCGGGTCTAGTTTCTTGAAGCCTCGAATATGCTGCTTGTTGTTAGTAACACCAAACAACTCATCCAAAACGGGCTTAAAACGCACTTCTACGCCCCACCACCTCTGCCTGGTATCACTGTCTAGAAAACCAAAGGAACCAAAGTCTATCTCACGGCCAGCTCGAACAAACGAGATACCAGTATTGCGTGCGTAGTGCTTGCCGAGATTTGAATTACCGCCCATTTTTTGGGTCTCTGGCTTGGCTATACTAAGGCGAATTTCAATGTCCGAAAATTTTCCCTGCTCATACTCTACTGGTATGGCATATGGCTTCTCAAACTCGACGTTCGTAGCCTTTCCATCGCTGTCTGGGCAGCTTGACGGCTCCAAAAGGTACAAAGGATCATTGGGCTTCAGTTCATGCGACGCTTCGACTTTGTTATTGTCTAGATCGAAGTCGACCAAGCTCACATCACGTTTCTTGCCATAATCATCATTGTCATCCAAGAAGTGCCGATAAATGCGGCAGAGCTCTTCCTGCATCCGAGAAAAGAGCGTCGACGGGCGCTTGAAATCCACTCCATCTAGCTTGGACCATAAGACCAGCGTGCCACTGCTACCGATATTTCCTCCAACCGCTTCAACTATCTCTTTGGGAAGGTTCGTCTCTTCAACGCTTTTAAGATACTGCTGCCTGCCTTCCTTGACTTCCGGTAGATCAAGATACGTCTTGTGCACCGATCCATTTTGCCAAGAATAAACCTCAACAAGCTCCGCCTGTGAAAGAGACGAACCTTTAAGTCCAAAGCCAAAACGTCCGAGACCATCTCGGGTATCTAGTCGAGTGCCCCAACCTAGTGATAGACAGCGTCCCAACTCATCCGGTGTCATCCCGTGCCCATCATCCAAAACCGCTATTTTTTGAACTCGGTAGACCGTACGCTTTGCTACAGGTTCTCTGGCTGACAGCGTAACTATGGTTATCTTTTTTGCCTCGGCCTCGATCGAGTTATCAACCAATTCAGCTACCGCAGTAGCTGTGTTTCGATAGCCGACTTGGCGCAATGCATTCAGCGCCAAGTACGCATCAACAATCTGCACTGGCTTGTCTTGTTTGTTCATTTTGCTTCCCCGAAATGTTCGTCAAAATACGTAAAAGCTTGCGGCACGTTGGGTAAATTTACAATATTATCAACCACATCCACCACAGTACAGCTAGGCGTCCCACCAACTGAATTGCCTCTAAGGCCCCGTCCCACCATTTGTGAATAAAGCACAACCGACGTTGTCGGACGCGCAATCACAACGGCCTCTGTCTTTGGCGCGTCAAATCCGGTTGTCAAAACACCAAAATTTGTGAGAACCCTGACACTTCCGTTTTTGAAATCTTCAATCGCCTCGCGCCGATCGCTTGGTGGAGTTTCGCCGGTTACCGCTCTTGCCGCGCACCCTCTTTCCCTTAAGACCAATGCCATATCAGATGCATTCTGCTTCGATGGGCAAAACACGATGGTCTGTTTCTTATCAACAAGTGCAAGCTTTTCGACTGCAGCGACTACTTCCAATGTCCTCTGGGCGTTGTTGCCTAACTCCGCCAGCACTTTGGGTGAGATGTCTAAAAGATCGGAAATTAACCTGACTGCCTCGGCGTCCAGATTAACAGTAGCGCTGGTGTTGAGACGCATACGCTCAACAGAAGACAAAATCCCACGATCCTGAAGATACTCAATTGAGTTTCGTTCGCCGGTCAATCGCTGGTCTATCGTGAGTTTTTTGTTGCCATAAAAATCCGATAGAGCCTTGGTTTGAGCTACATCACCCCCAACGTGATGCCTACCAGGCGTAGCCGTCAAGCCGATCAGAGTAGTGCTCGAGTTACAGAGAAACTCTATTGCTTTTTTGTAAGTCGGCGCCATCGACATGTGCGCCTCATCGACAATCAGGAGACTGCATTCGCGCCTAATTTCTGCAAATCGGTCAAAATCAGCGTTTTTGTTTGAGTGAATGCTAGAGTAGCAACTCTGAAAGCTAGTAACTATAAAACAGGGCTTGCTCAGATCGATGTTGTCTGGCTTCCTGCCCCCCCACATTGAGTAAACATTTGCATTCTCAGTTCCCAGTTTTGTCCAAATGCTAAGGAACGTTTGAACCGCCTGATCGCAGAGCTCTTCGCTATGAGCAAGCCAAACCACAACGGGTTTTTCACGTGAACAGCTAAACCTAAGGAAATCTGAAATGAATTCCATGGCTGTTCGTGTTTTCCCCGAGCCTGTCGGCATATGTGCAACGATTCTTCTGCTTGCCGCATTGGCGTGGGCACCTGCCTCCAAAAATGAAAAACTAACAAGCTGTTTTCTAATGCTGTTTTGATAATCAAATAGGGGTTTTTCAATGTGTGTTTGCAGATGCGGCTCCGGGCCAGACATCAAATCGTTTGGGAACGCTTCGTCGATGTTCAGGTCCATCAGCTTTAGAAAATTGGTCGTTGCCTCATTTCTTCCCCAAGTAAAATTCGGTGGAATAGTTACAGGGCAACCATTTGGCCCTGAGCCGAGTTTGTCTCGGATAACTTGTGGCGAAAACACTTCTAGTACAGCGTTTCTGAGGTCTCGCTTCTTAAAGATAGCCAGCCCACTCTCAGACAGCATGGCTTCAGCTACCGCGCGAGGTCGAGTACTAACCCCGAGCTCTGAAAGCCCTTCTAACCGGTTCTCACCCCAAAAAACCGCCAGTCGTGCGATACCTATGCTTGCGAGGGCGTCAACTACGGCAGTCGAACTCATCTTGTTTTCCACTCTCTCGATTTCCTACTCGCCAGCAGCTCGCCCAAAGGGTGTACGCTTTCAACATACTTTGACAGATTCCGCTGCTTGGTAAAGCCCCTGAAGGGAAACGCTTTTTCATCGACGACCCCTAAATGCGAGCTCAGTGATCTGTTGAGGAAACAAAACCCAATTTTAGATTCATACGAAACAATCTGACGGTGGATATCCGCGAGCCCGCTTCCAAAGACCTTCATCGCTGCATCCTAAGAGAATTCCTACATCAGATCATTTATGGCAGGCCAAACACACCTTTTGCTGGCCATAAATCTCATCTAGATCAACTGCGCCTTGTTCCGGCCGTAGAGGATCAACCTTCCTCTTCGCCTTAGCTCTTTCGACACGCTTTTCATGATCTGCGCGGATTTGAGCGATGCGTTCAGGTTTTTCCAGTTCAAGCAGTGTCTCCCCTTCACTCCATGAAAACGGCGACCCGTGGTCGAGAGAGGTTTTCTCCATTTGCTTAGCCCTCTCGAAGGCTTCAGGGTGACGCTCCTTTAGGCCAACCCACTCAATCTTTTGCTGAAAGAAGCAAAACGTGCAGCCACTCCTGGAACGCCAATCGTAGTATGCTGGTAGGCCAAGACCCGAGTTCTCAAGAATCTCGAAAACGCCGGCCTTGTCGATACCATCATCTTTGAAGGGCAGCTTGGTAATCAAACTTCCGTTTTTCGAGTTCAAACCTTGGCGAAAATCTTCATCAGCTCGGATTGCGACATAACTATAGACTGTGTACCCCTGCTCGGTAAATTCAGATTTCACCCACTTCTCAAAGGGCTTAATCTTTAGGTCTTTCGTACACCAACGCGTTTGGGCTGAGGGAAGGAATTGATTGTACTGGGCAAGGTAGAACTTAAAATCTCGCCCTGGATCCAAGTACCGGATCTTCTTTCCGAGGAACCCCTCGAGCATCGCTAGGTACTCATAAACCTCATCCAGCTCTTCGCCCGTGTCAGTGAAGAAATACTCAATATCTAGTTCGGGGTGAGCCTGGCTCATGTAGATCGCGAGGGCAGAACTATCTTTGCCCCCAGACAAGCCTAGAACATGTTTTACCTTGTCAGCCATCTACTTCTTCTCCTGCGCCTGATTGTTTGATCCTCGCAGCACCAACTCTTGCCAACGCAGCCAGGATCACGTTTCTACCAGTGCCTTCCGCAGCCTGCTGCAATACCTCTTCAATCTTTCTACTGAGGTTATTCACTTCCTCATCGTCGGAATCCAAAACATCGAATTCCTCCATCACAGGCGTGGGCCGATCATCAACGCTGACAATCAACGCCATAGCGGAGCGCTTGTCCTTCCGCCCAGCCACTCGCGCGACTGACTCGTGTTGGTTGAACTGCTGCGCAAGCAATGTGAGTTGAACAATTGCCCGGTCTATGTCGCTATCAATCCAAGCTTTTGGGGGCTTATTGATGCCCAACCCCGCTAGTGCCTCCATCGACTGTAAATCATCTCCGAAGCTTGTAAGCTGGGTGATAAAAGATCGAAGCCTCAAGTCACCTGCGACATCTCGGATATTCTTCGCGCGCTCATTCAGCTCTCGGTACGCTTTCGCAGTGCGCCCGTGAACTTGTAGCTCGTTCAGAATGTGTTCGCGCATTCTTGTGAGCATCGCAGGGTAAGCTGCGCGGATTTCGATGAGCCCTTCTTTGATGTTTTGAGCGATCTCAGAGATTCCTTGATCTGTGAGAATGTCGATGTCCTGTCCGTAGAGGCCAGGAATGTCATCAAATGCGAACTTTTGTGGGTCATTAGAGCGCTTGAAGAGCGCTCTGACTTTTTTTGCGTGCTCAGGAAGACGTGCGGTTCGTTGAACCCAAGGTGCTGAAGTTTCGTAAGCTGCAATGAGCGCGCGTCCAACTTCTAGTGGACTTAAAGATGAGATTGGTTTGTCCACAACTTCACCAACCGCGTTTGCCAGCTCAGTAAGCAGCCTCTTGGTCGTTCGGTTCATTTCGATCCAGCGCAGCTGGACCATTTGCGGCGCTCTCAGAACATAGTCCACGTCGACATCCGAAATAGTCGATAGAAAAATACCTTCCCGATAGTGTGACAGGTTCCGGCGTTCAGCTAGCATAAACAGCACAGCAAGGAATGGCATCAACCCGTCCTTCAACCCAAAGGGAGGTGCCCGCCATAGGTCATAAACATCGGTAAGCTGTACGTTGCGGTTACCCCGCTTCTTCAAGAAGTCTTTCGTTGCTTTCCAAATGGGTAACAGATTTGCGGGGTCATCTCCTGAAGGCGGTACAAACTGCCAACTGTCACCCTCCTGCACGTATAGCTTGTTGGCCTCAACGAGCGATACGAACAGAGCCTTTTCCGCTGGGAACTTCTCAAACCCAAGCCCCGGAATACCTTCTTTAAGGACGGCAGCATGCAGTAACAGCTTGAGCGCTGAATTGGCCGATGCCGAGGGCTTGGTGCGGTTCAGCAGTTCGTTGTTTAGTTTGGGCGACTGCGAAAACCGACGGTCTGCCATTTCTGAGGCCAAAACTGTGAGGTTCCGGCGCGCGGAAATCGGGAGATCATCAATTCCAGTTTCCCATTCTGCGCTTGCGATCAATTGCCAGACTTCATGCTCAATCCTACCCCCAATCGCCTCGATACGATCGGTAAGCTCTCTGCGCGCGATTTTGTCTCGATGAATCTCGGGGTTCGATGCCAAGATATCCTTCAAAGCGGAGTGCTCTCGTGCGAGCGCCACAAGGTTCTTCGATTTTTCAGACCTCACAACCGCAAAGTCGGCCCCCCACCCATACTCACCAAAATCCTCAACAATGCTTGGCGTCGCATCGTCCAGCGCAATGATGAATGCGCCAAAGCATCCATTTGTAGGTGTAAAGCTAGCAACATAGTTCTCGACTTGGCTTTCGAGCAGTACCTTGAGTTCGCACCAGCGCAGAGCACCAATTTCACGGTAATGCCGCTTCGCGACGATATTGGGTGAAGATAAAGCGTTTGAGATTGAGCTGAGATCGAAGTCTGATCTTTCTCTCAATGCCTCATCCAACGCCACTTCAATGTCAAAGTCGCTCCCGTCAAAGAGAGAGTAAGTGCCCCTGAACTTTCGAAAAACAACAATCGACGCCTCCTCAAGTTCTGACAAGAGCCCCTCTACCGCAGCACTTGTTTGATTTATTGCCAGACTAAGTGCGCCCAGCGTCGCACCTACTCCGGTCTGCTTTTGCGTCAGCTCCAAAATGGCTAGCGACTTTAGCAGCTGCACACCGATCTCACCGCCATCTTTAGCTTCCCACCGCGCAATTGCATCCCTAGCATTTGCAAAGTGATGGCTGTCCAAAGACACGGCGATCGCAGCTTGCAGATTGAAATCTAGATAATCCCAAAAATCAGCCAATCCGTAGTCCTTCGGATCTTCTTTGCTCGCCTTCTCAAGGTAGTCCTGAAAGCCGAACAGCTCGGAAGAGCCCAGGAAACTGAAGATGCTACGCTGGTTTTGCCCATAGCTCCGACGCGATGCAGGCCCTAGCACCAGTGTAACAAGCGGGTTGAGTGGCCAAGCGCTAGTAAGCAACTCTTTCGAAACTACGGACGCGCCACGTCGAACATCGGCAAGTAGTTCCGTGGCTGCCTCTGCGTTCCGTCTAGCGCTATCCGGCTGCTCTGAAGCGATAATCGCCTTGCTCACCAATTCAATCTGCTCATCGCCAGATACATTGACGGGAATGTCGATGAAGCGACCCTGGATCTTTCCCCACTCATCTTTGATGTCGCGTGCCAAGCGGCTCGCATATTCTTGGAAGGATTGATGAAGGATACCCACAACGATAAGGCGGCCACCGCTTCTCGACGCCGCTTCACCAAGCAGCTGGAAGAAATATGCATCTCCTGTTGAGGATGCCGCGTGCTCAAGTAGCTTCCCCATTTCATCCAAAAAGAGGACTAAACCTCCAGAATGCTCACGGTCGTCGGCGGCCAAAAACTGCAAGTACTCAATTACTTTTTCAGGCGTATCAAACTTCCTTTGGCGTGCCGCCAATCCTGCATCCTTGATACAATCACCGATCAGCTGGAAGGGTTCCATGCTGCGCCCAACGACCGACACACATTTCCAGCCATCTCGCTTCGGAGGGAGTAACTTCCATAGTTCCTTTGCAAACTCCGGATCAGTCCTGCTCGCAGCCGTTGCGCGTTCTTGCTTACTACCACTCAACAACGCGGAGAGGGCGAGTGCGAGACTCGACTTCCCGCTTCCGTACGGGCCAGTCCAAGTGAAGGCGCCTTGCCCGCTCTCAAATTGTTGGCGTGAGAAATTACTAAGGGTCTCCCTTACTGATGATGAAAAAACAAACCCCTCTAGGGCTTCATTACGGTCATCTTGATCAATTCGAACAGATCGCAGAAAGCGCCCATTCACCGAGACAATTTCGTTAAGCGGCATATGAACCTCTCAACGCAGAAATGTCGGAGGACCACAGGTTTTCTGCAAAACCTTGGGGAAACTCCTCTTGTCTAAGAAGTTGTTTCAATCCAGCCGTCTCAGACCAAGAAATCAAACCGTCGGACATGTCGGCGACATCGGCCAACCGATCAATCAGTTCCCACTCTTCAAGTACGAAAACCCTTCCAGGAGACCCGGGCTCTAGTAGCATTGATTGGACGCCAAGCGTGTTTGCAGAAGAAGTTCGCTCCCAAAAATCGCACACCGCATAGAGAAACACGCCGTTAGACAGGCCTGGCTTTCGCCCTAAGTTCATACTGAATTTTCCATTTGAGCGCCGCCGTATTAATCCCAGCTCGGTCAGCGGAGAATTGAACGCCTCTTCGCTAGGGCCCCGCTTTGGGACACTAGGCACGTAGTTAGCCAATAAGACGCTTATATCGCTTGTTAACGTTTTCTCTGTTGGCAATTTCCAACCACGCTGACCAATAAATTCCATCAGTCTTCGCAGAACAGTATCGCGATCAAAGTTGGGTTCATTGAAAATATTGAACAACCAGTAGGTGGCTGTATGCTTAGGATTGGAGGCAATATCCCAGTGGATTTTCCAAAGAGACGAAGCGCTTTCAAGGTATGGATCGCACCCATTGGGGCCAAGTAACTGCTGACCAAATTCGGTCGTTCTTACATCCTTCCCATCCGTTGTGAGAATACCTGCGACCTGTGCCCAAAATCGAATTGCCGCCACCATGTTCTTGCCCACGCCGAAATGCGCAATCGCCTCGCTCTCTGAAAATATCTTGTTGTTATTCAAGCCACTAGCATCAACAGCTTCGAAAGCCTTTTCCAACCATCCGTAGCGCAACGGAAAGGTCTCGTGGCCGGAGAACTGCGGCTTGTAATCCTGTGTAAATGTTGTTTGCTTTTTCATAAATCTGCTACCCCGCTTAGCGGTTGTTATAGCGATCTTCCGAGGGGATGGTCAACGACGACCTGGTGCTTGACCCCAGGATTAAACTTGTTCTACAGATAACCTTCGATTTGGCAGGAAAACCCTTTGACCATATACCTTGATCATCAAGCAAGCACTCCGATGCTGCCAACAGTTCGGGCCGCAATGCAGCCGTTTTGGACTGAGTTCCATGGCAACCCGCACTCCTCCGAACATTCAACAGGGTGGTCCGCGAATAAGGCTACCGAGACTTCGAGGGCCAAAGTGGCCAACCTCCTTGGAGTCGATGCGGATGAGATAATTTTTACGTCCGGCGCTACAGAGGCGAACAATCTTGCCATCAAGGGTCTGAGCACTCCGGAGCAACGGCAAAGTCAGCGCACGACAATCCTTGTTTCAGCGACGGAGCATAAGTGCATATTGGAAAGTGCCGCCTATGCAGCTCAGACAAAAGGATGTGCGGTTCGAGAGATTCCGGTCAACGGGAAAGGCCACATCGACCTCGACAAACTGCGAGACATGCTAAGTGAAGATGTTCTTTTGGTAAGCGTGGCATTGGTCAACAATGAGATCGGGACCATCCAAGATCTTGCTTCAATATCAGCACTTTGCCGTGATATGGGAGCAATCTTCCACTCCGACTTCGCGCAGGCACCAAGCGCAGTCAACCTCCAAGAATATGCAGATATGGCTGACATGGTTAGTCTGTCGGGGCATAAAATTGGTGGGCCAATGGGTGTTGGGGCGCTCTATGTGAGCCGAGAGCTGAAGGACCGGATTGAACCTCTGTTTCACGGCGGTGGGCAAGAGGGTGGGCTTCGGTCCGGCACACTGCCCCTTCCCTTGTGTGTTGGTCTTGGCTCAGCGGCGGAGTTCCATTCCTCTGAAGCCGGATCTGCTTTGAGAGCGCGGGTCGCAGGTCTACGAGATCTTTTCGTAGACAAACTGCAATCGAACCGCGACCATATTGGATTGAATGGAGATAAGCTCTGCTCCCGCCATCCTGGCAATGCGAATCTAAGGTTCGAAGGACGCGATGCGGGAGAAATGCTCCAACGATTACAACCGATCGTGTCAGCTTCTACAGGTTCGGCCTGCTCTTCGGGAATTTCGGAACCAAGCTACGTCCTCCGTGCAATCGGGCTTACATCGGATGAAGCGCAAGCCTCCATACGCTTTAGTTTTGGGCACACCAATACCTCGGATGAAGTTCTAGAAGCCGCAGAGGCCATCATAGCAGTACTCTAGATCGATCGCCCCTCGGTCAGGTAGGATGTTTCAAAAGAACCTTTAGAAAGATCCAACCCGAGGGGTGAAACTTGCAAAACAATAAATCTCTCAAAAATGCGGTTGGAAAAAAGGTAGGCCAGGCGATCTACGTGCACCGTAGCGCGGTCGATCACCTTCAGACGAGCGCAAAGGATAAGCTGAGCCTTGCACTGCAAAGGGTTCCGGAAGATTTCCAATGGTCAGTGTTGAAGATCTCGGGGCAAAACGACCAGACCTTCTCGTTTTTGGACTATCAAGACTTCAGCGCCGTGGCTTTTCCAGAGCTGCGGGCAAGCCTACTCGTCAACCTCTCGGAAGAAGGCGCAAAACTGAGAAAATATTCTGACGCAAACCCACCCATTCTCCACAGAAAGGAGCTACTCCTAGCCCCGGATCACCCGCTAAGAGATGACTTTGCAAAGTTGACGCAGTCCTTAGAGAGCAAGGGGCTCTTTAAGAACATGGCAAACAAGGGAACGCGTCGGATTTGGATGAAGACATTGGCTGAAGCCGGATTGACCGTCGAAGGTCCACACATCGTGCAGAGCGATTTGATCTCAGAAGAGTCCGCCAAGAAACCAGCCGATGACATGAATGGCCCAGAGAAAAACACTGTTGAGCGCCACAAAACGGCGATTACGCGAGCTGCGCTCTCAGCGCCAATGTACCTGCTGTTTACAAGTGGTCTGATCCGTCGCGATAGAACCGTTTTGGACTTTGGATGCGGTCAAGGTGATGACATACGAGCCCTACAGTCTGATGGCTATACCGTCGAAGGTTGGGATCCCCACTATCGACCAGATCCCAGTACTCTAAAAAAGAGCCAAATCACCAATCTTGGATTTGTCCTCAACGTAATCGAAGATCCTGAAGAGCGGGCAGAGGCACTTAGGCGCGCCTTCAGCCTAACGCAGCTCTGCTTGGCCGTATCCGTCATGTTGTACGGCAAGGCTGACCTGAGTGGCGTGCGGCCCTACCGCGACGGATACTTGACGTCCCGACAGACATTCCAAAAGTACTACACCCAATCAGAACTCAGAGACTTCATCGTGAGCATTTTGAATGTCGAACCCTTGGCCGTAGGCCAAGGTATATTTTTGGTCTTTCGGGACGAGTTGGAAGAGCAAAGATACCTACTAAGGCGTCAAATAGGCTTCAAAGGCCGTGAGTATCGCTCCGCTCCAAAACCAAGTGCATCGCAAAAAGGCACCCCAAAAAACCCTAACGACAAGCTCAACAAAACAACTATCCGAGACCTTGCTGCTGAGATCAGGGCCTTTGGCCGTCAGCCCGACATCTCAGAACTTCCCAAAAGCCTTGTGACAAAGCTTTCGCGATCAAAGCAAGGCCTTCAGTATGCGGCAAGTCAGGCAATTGCAGAAATAGGTCACGAGGAACTTGAAGGAATCGTCGCCACAAGAACTGAAGATCTAAGCCTTCACTTCGCAATGCATGCATTCTCACAAAGAAAATCGTATGGCTCATTTCCTCCTGAACTAAGGCGCGACATTCGTGCTTTCTTTGGCAGCCATAAAAGAGCGCAGGAATCTGGACAAGCGCTCCTCTATTCGATCGGCAACCTGGACCTTCTCCTAGAAGATGCTGAAACAGCAGCCGTTGCTGGAATCGGTCATTTAGAACAGGGCAGATTTCAATTTCCCACTGATAGGCTCCAAGAACTGTCCGTCAGGCTTCGAGGGTTCGTAGCTCTCGCTGAAAGGCTAGCGGGTGATCTGTCCGAAACAACTCTGCTGAGAATTCACATTCCCAGCCGTAAGCTGACTGCGCTAACCTATGCCGATTTTGAGACGTCCTTCTTGCCTCGCTTGATGACCCGGGTGAAAGTCGAGTTCGACACCTTCGACGTTTCCATCATCGACCATTCTGCAGACAATGACGTCCGACTTCTGTATCTAAAATCCCGATACATGAAAGAGACTGATCCTCGGCAAGCGGAGCAAAAAGCATTTGATCAGGAAGTCTTAGACTTGAATACTCTCAATTTCAGCAATGAGGGACCAAGTTTTCGGGAGTTTGCTCAGACCCTCCTCAAGGCTGGCGTGAGAATTCCCAGCTAGATTAAGCATCCTTAGGCTTCGTCGCTAAGGCCGGTAGGAATTGGACTTTGGCGGAATAAGGCAGGTAGTAGTCACGTATGTTTGCATTTTACGACCTTGAAACCACGGGGACATCACCCGCTTTCGACCAGCCCTTACAGTTTGCGGCGATCCTGACGGATGACGACTTCAACCAAGTTGAGCGCGTAGATATTCGCTGCAGGCTCGCGCCTCACATACTTCCAGCACCATGGGCGCTCGCTGTTACGGGGATCTCACAAGATCAGCTGATGGACCCTAGCCTGCCATCCTGGTTTGAGTTTTCACATCAGATAAGTGATCTAATCAAACGCTGGGCTCCAGCGACATGGGCCGGATACAACACACTTGCCTTTGATGAAGAGTTCCTCAGGCAGTCATTCTATCAAAATCTTCATCCCAACTTGTATCAAACCCAGTTTGACAACAATGACCGCCTGGATCTCATGAAGGTGGTCTACGCAGTCCGGAGTCGCCAGTCAGACGCCCTCGAATGGCCAATAGATGATCTTGGACGCGAAAGTTTCAAACTGGATCGTCTCGCTCCGGCAAACGGCTTTGCCAATCATGACGCCCACGATGCCCTCGGCGACGTAGAGGCAACGATCCATATCGCGTCACTCATTCGCAAGCGTGCCCCTGCCGTTTGGGATCAATGCTTGTTGAACCGCGACAAACACCACGTTGATCGGTTGCTGCAAAGCGGGCATCCCGTGTGCCTGATCGAACGATTTGGCGCGGCACCACCACGATCCTATTTCGGTGCTTACGCCGGCGCAAACCCGCAGAACAAGAACTCAATGGCGTTCCTCGACCTGGACCTCTGCGATGCGTCCATCATCGATGCCAATGATCAAGATCTTGCAAAAGCGGTCGCTGCATCACCCAAGCTGATACGGACGATTTCGATAAACAAAGTCCCGAACGTCTTTCCCGTGGCCAACCCGAGCGCTGCGCATAGTTCGCTTGCCCAGCTAGTTTCTGCGCACCCTGAATTTCAGAAACGAGTGGGGCTGGCTTTGGCAGATCGCTATGCGGATAAAGAGCCTTCCCAACACGTCGAACAGTTGATCTACGACGGCTTCTACAGCGCCGATGACAAGCGGGTCCTTGAGGATTTCGCTTCAGCCGACTGGCGTGACCGCTCTAGTCTTGTCGCCAACCTGAGCGACATCCGCCTGAAGCAACTGGGTATGCGGCTTATCTTCTCCAACGCCCCAGAGTTTGCGTCCATGAACTACCGATCAGCGGCAAGCGCTGCGATCCGAGATCGCTGGTTGACCAACGAGCCATCCACGCCATGGATGACCAAGGCAACGGTAGCGGAACAGCTCCAAGAGATCGTTAGTGGTCAGGTGCTCGACCAGGATCGGATTTGTGCACTTCAAGACTTCTATCACGCACGAATCTCAGAAATTGGCGCATAGGTTTGCGCCAACGAGCACGGCGCTTCGCCTCTACCACCCCCTAATCTATTGTCTGGGTCTTGGCTCACCAGAAGCACTGTTGTGAATTGGCCCCAAAAACGAAACCTGTAGAGCGCCTATTGCGATCGAGCCAAAGCCCGGCTGATAGATTCAGATCATAACACGCGCCTGGATTGGTGTAGATGTTTCCACACTCAATCGCCTTAGCTCTTTCCGTTATACATCGAAAATTTAAAGAGAAATCTGAAATGCAGCTGAGCGTTACCTCCCTTGCAGAAAGCCAGGGCGGAAAATCCGCCCTAGCGCTGAAGTCACTCGGTGACCGGGTCTTCATCGCGGCGCGGGAAGGCGACCATTTCGACGTCGGGGAACATGCTGTGTTTGACGTTGATCGACGTGATTTTGCCGCTGTCGTCGGTGTTGACGAAGAGCACGCCGCAGCGGTCCCAGAAGTTCTTGCCGTCTTTTTCGCCGGATTTGACGTTCAGTTTCAGAGTTTGAGTAGCCATTTTTGATCCTCACTTTGAGTGTTTCGATGAACATGACCAAAGCTGGCACCAAGGGACTGTCAGCAAGAAACTTGCCTCGCGAGGAATGCGCTGGCGCAGGGGAATTTTCTTGTTGAAGCGGGGCTTGCACCGCGCCCGGCACGGCTGCCCGCTTATGTTCAGCAATCAGAAACACGGCGTTGAGGATCTGAGTTCGGCACTCACAAACTGAACGGTGTCGTCATGCTGCGTCACATGAGTTGAGGACTTAGAAAACCGCTGGGGCTTAACGGCTGTCACTCCGTCACTGCGGGATTTCAGTCGAATATGTTGTCAAAATCAGATGCAGTGCCTTTGCTGCGTGTTCTGACCAATAGCTCTAGGTCGAGGGCTGCCAGCAGCGCCAGGATCGTGTCGAGCTTTGTGCCACCCCGCCCGGCCTCAACTTTCGATATCGTTTCCTGCCAAACACCGCTGCGCGTGGCGAGATCGGACTGCGTCCAGTTCTTCTCTCGACGAGCCTGACGGACCGCATGCCCAAGATCTCGGGGAATTCGAACGAAGTTCTGCAAGTCAGCCTCCAGCGCCGCCTATGATGCCTAGATCATAAATCCTCTGTATGATCTAGAGATCATAGACGAAGCAGTCTAGCCCACGACAACTTACGCCGCAGCGTAATTTTTCGAATTTTGCGCTGTAGCGTAAATTTCGCACCAGTTCTCCTCTTTGCCCTATGCCAGTTGCACCTACCGAGGGGTTGTTCCATGGCCCGTTGACTTTCAGAAAAACATACCATATTTTCTGACAAGGAGTTCGAACATGATTACATCAAACATCAAGCAACGCATCATCGGAAAAGGTCGCGGCGCAATCTTTGCGCCGACCGATTTTCTCGACATCGGATCCCGCGCAAGCGTAGATCAGGCCCTGTCACGCCTTGCTGATCAGGGGGTGATCCGGCGACTGACGCGGGGGCTGTATGACTACCCGAAGAAGAGCCCGCGCTTCGGGTTTCTGTCGCCTTCCGCCGATGACATCGCAAAGGCTGTTGCTCGAAAGGATGGGCAAATTTTGCAACCCTCTCCTTCGATGGCGGCCAATCAGTTGGGCCTTTCCACTCAGGTACCATCCAAGCCGACCTATATGACCGACGGCCCAACCCGCACTAAGAAAGTTGGACAGCAAGTCATCCAGTTCCGCAAAGCATCCCCCAAAACATTGGTCGGCGCAGGACATAAGACTGGGGTTGTCTTCCAGGCGTTGCGTTATGTCGGCAAGGACCGTGTGGACAGTCAAATCGTCGACCGCCTTGCACGCGCACTGGACGACAATGATCGGAAGCTCTTGGCAAAGCAAAGCAGGCACGTCCCTGCATGGATGCACCCCGTCGTGCAACAGATTGTTGCACACGCTTAAGCATGGAAAATTTCGCTAACGACGCGCCTGAACTCAGAGATGAAGCCTTTCAAGAAACTGCAGCGCAGCTTGGAATGTCGAAGGCAATCATCGAAAAAGACTTCTGGGTTTGCTGGTCCCTAAAGCAACTCTTTGCACTGCCATCTTTTGGCGAGCAAATGATCTTCAAGGGCGGAACTTCCCTGTCCAAAGCCTACGACGTGATCCACCGTTTCTCCGAGGATGTGGACCTCTCGCTAGACCGCGAACAACTCGGGTTTGTAGGCGACCGTGACCCAGAAGACCCGGACCTATCGGGCAAGAAGCAGAAAAAGTTGCTTCAGGAACTAGAGGAAGCGGCGAAAAAAGCCGTCGGAGGCCAACTTCTGGCCGAGATTCAAATAGCATTTGGCTCCAGTCTAGAACAAAGCTTCACGCTATCGGTCGACCCAAGTGATCCGCAAACCATTCTCTTTGCGTACCCTGCGATGGCAGAAAGCGATGCGGGCTATGTCAAACCGGTTGTACGCTTTGAATTCGGTGCCCGTGGCGTCCGGCTGCCTGCAGAGCAGATCGACATTGCGCCCTACCTGCATCAGGCTTTTCCCGATCTTCTGAAAGACGGTCTGGTCGGCGTGAAAGTGTTGGGGGTCGAGCGCACGTTCTGGGAAAAAGCCACCATTTTGCATATGCTCTTTCATCAAGATGCAACCAAACCCCTCGCAGATCGCATGTCCCGCCATTACTACGATATGGCGCAGCTGATTGGCCATGAAGCCAAAAAACGTGCCCTCGAAAAGCTTGATTTGCTGACCCAAGTCGCTCATCACAAATCGGTATTCTTCAAATCCGCCTGGGCAAACTACGACGAGGCCAAGCCCGGTTCTTTGCGCTTGACCCCAAACGCCGATCTCTCTGTCGCTCTTCGAAAAGACTATGCTGGGATGCGGGAAATGATCATCGGTGACGCACCAACCTTCGATGAAATCATCGCTACGATCGAGACCTTCGAGACCGAGATCAACAGCTGACCAGAGGACGCAAATTCTCAACGGCTTTGCCCTGAGTTCAAGCGCACGAAACGCACTGTTCACGCCGATCCTTTTCACGCCTGCAGCCCCGCAGCACGAACCTGCTCGGGCGTCACCAGCTTTGATGCAATCAAATCCTCGATCTGTCGGTTCGTGATGTGGCGGCACAGGGGATGGCACTCGTGGATCCACTCGGCGAGGCTCGCACGCCCTTTGGCTTCGGCCTCTCGCGCCTTCTCGCGGTCGGCCTGGACCTGGGCAAGCCCCTTCTCCCACCGGCGCATCTTGAACCAGTTGTCTGAGAAACAGACCTTGCTCCGCGTGTAGCCTTCGCTTTCCTTGGCATAGGCTTTGACCGCCTGCTTCAGGTCATCGGGCTTTACCCCGGCTTTCACGGCGGCTGCGATCAGGAGCAGACTGGATCGCCGGTCTCGGATCCTGTCTTCGGGAAAGGCCGCTAAGATCTTCTCAGCTTCAAGATCTTCAACCTCCTCCTCCGCCTCGCGCCTGCGCGTAGGTGGTTTATGGATGGTTTTAGGGTGGTTTGGGGTCCACCGTGAACCCCGTACCCCGTTCACCGTGGACCCCGTACCGGGTTCAGGCTGGACGGGGTTCACAGTGACCCCCGTGTCTATGTCGGGTTCAGCCGTCGGTTCGAGCGCGGCCACGCGCTCCAGAACGATACGGTAAATGACCGTGTAGCCGTTCTTGCAGTGCCGCCGCCCTGTCTCGATCAAAATGCCTTCGCGCAGGAAGTCGATGATGGTGCGCTTCACCGTGCTCTCGCTGAGCTCTGTGTGGCGCTGGATCGTCCCCTTGGAACACCAGATGCCCGAGCCGTCATCGCTCGCCTTATCAGCCAGGAACATGATGATCTGCTTGCGCGCGGCGCTCCCAAAGCGGCGCTCGGCGCATTCGTTTGCGATGCGCCAGCTCATTGGATCGCCTCACCGGTCAGAGACCACGAAAAAGCCGACTGAGCGTTTGCGGAGCGGTAGTGGCTCATGCTAACGTACTTCGAAAGCTGACAGGCTTTTTCTATTTGGCCCCGGTTCACAGTTGCCGCTGTGACGGGGCCTTTTTCGTTTTGAACCGGCGAAATTGGCGTTGAAACTTTCGCTTTTTGTTCACTTTTTGTCAGGGGGTGTTTTGCACCCTTAAGCCGTTGTTTTTGCTTGCGCTCTTTCTGGATTGCAAATCCGTGTACACCGGTTCGATTCCGGTACTCGCCTCCATTTAAAAACAATCACTTAGCCGAATTCTTGTAGCTATACGTGAATTTCAAACACGGATATTTGAAATTATAGCGCCGAGCCGCCCCTGCCGCTCTAACTCGCAACGAAAGCGCATGTGTGAAAAATCGAGGCTATTGCCTTCTCTTGACGGGCAAACAAAGGACCAACACACAGACTTCTTAAGCAATATCTCAGCATCCCTGCCGTTGATCGAGAAACAAACGAATGTCCGGTGCAGGACAAACCTGCCATCAGGGAAGCTCCATTGGCCCGACATTTGATTCAAAGCAACGCACGGCGCTGCCTGTCGTGATAGAGTTGTAAGCTCCACAACGTTATCCCTTTCTTTTTTGGGATTTTTCGAAGGACGCCAAAATGCATATCGAAGTCAGTACAGATAACAGCATCAAGGGGAGTGAAGCCATCACGGCCCAAATTACGGGATTGGTACAGAACGACCTGGCCTACCTTGCAGAACATATAACCAGAATCGAGGTCCATCTCAGTGATGCCAACGCCGACAAGTCCGGCCCAGATGATATAAAATGTGTTCTGGAAGCACGGCTCAAAGGCCAGCAGCCTATGGCCGTCACGGATTCGGCCTCGAGTTTAGAACAGGCAACGAGGGGCGCAGCCGGCAAGATGAAAAGCGCACTAGAAAGCACTCTCGGGAAACTAACGGACCGTCGCTAACATATTCGGCATCAATCTTTCATTTCACCGATCGATCTACACCCTCGGGCAATAAGGCATCTGACAATGATGGAGTTAGATTATGACAGACGAAGACAAGCTTTGGGCACTTGAAGAGCGGTTTTGGACGGAAGGCGCTGACAATGCGCGGAAGATGACGACAAAGGGCGCCGTATTTGTTCTCCCTTATCCGCCGGGAATACTTCAAGGCGACACTGTGTGGCGCGAGAGCTTAGTCGCGCAGAGGTGGCGGTCCGTCGTATTTTCGGAGCGCTACTATAAACAAGAAAAGAATGTTACCGTTTTGGCCTACCGTGTCTCAGCAGAACGCGGGGACACACCGATCTACGAAGCCCTTTGCACTTCCACCTACCTGCGGGATGAAGGCAAATGGCTTCGAGTTTTGCACCAACAAAGCCCCATAGCATAACTGTTCCACGGCCGCTGTACAGGCTTGCTGTGCGACTGCGACGTTCCGAACGGTCAACGTCCGATTAGGGCACAGGACGAAGACTTGCTGCCGGTTGAGTACTTCCACGTGGTCTTCACTCTCCCATAGCCGACGTCCCTGTCGGTCGTGGAGGCATGCCCTCGTTTTCAGCAGCATGGATTGACGCCATGTCACGTGCACCTAGACGCGCCGGGTTCCGGTCCAGGACATCCCTGTCAGACTGGGGCGTCCGGCGCCCCGAATAGAGATGTCGCATATGTGCTGCAGAGACCCCGTCGGCCTCCATCACGAGGCGCACCATCGGATCAGCCAGCATTTCCTCAAGGAAGAAGTCGGACAACGCTCTGCCCGTCAGCTTGTCCCTGGCGCGGGCATGGTCCAGGTCGGCAAGGGAAACGGTCAGAGTTCGCGCAAGCCCCGGATGCGATATCCGGGGATGAAGTTTCACCATGACGGAGGCTTTCCAGGCTGCGGGATCTCGTTGATCCGGAGGTGAAACCAATTCCGTTTCGATCTCGTACTCTCCCGCCGGGAGCGTCTCGTCAAAGCCTGGAACCCTGAACGGCCGGGAAAAAACCGCAACGGTCTTGCTCGTCAATTCTTCCATTAGTATGGTCCTTTGCCTTGTTACTGCGAGTGGTCCGCGCGCCCGTTAAGAATGGGGCGCGTGGCCGGTGCAAATCTCAAGACGTCTTGGATTTCGCTGGTGCTTCCGTGCCGAGGGCCTTGGACTCGTTCTTTTTGGCAGGGGTCTTCGCAGGCTTCGGCTTCATTGCGGCCGCAGCCCTGGCAGTCAGGTCCTTGAAGGACATGTCATCGATCCTTTGATTGGCCGACGCCAACTCCCCGTCCATGACGGACCAGGATACCTGGCGCCAGCACTACCTATATGGGGATTGGCGACCCCATTTACGATGGCGCATCAAAAAGGAAGCCAAGGTCAGTCAGGCCAATTCATCCGTCCAGACCTTGAATTCCGTCAAAGTTTTCTGACCAAATGTCTGGGTCAGAGGGACGTCAGCGGCATCGCGGCCCCGCGCGATCAGAATTCTCGCAAACTTAGGCTTGTTGTTCCGCGGGTCGAACATGTGCCATTCACCAGCGAGAAAGACCTCCATCCACGCCGCAAAGTCCCCGGGCGGATGAGGCAGAGATTCACCGATGTCGCTCAGATATCCGGTGCAGTAGCGTGCCGGAATATTCATGCAGCGGCACAAGGCGATGGCGAGGTGAGCAAAATCACGGCAGACGCCCTGTCGCTCGGCCATTGACTGCGATGCGGTGCGCGTCGCTTTCGCCTGCATGTAGTCGAAGCGGACATGCCCATGCACGAAATCGCAGATCGCCTGAACGCGTGACCATCCCGGGTCCGTGGTCTCGAAAAGGCACCACGCCTCCTCCGACAGAAGGTCGGTATCGCAATACCGGCTGCCCTGCAGAAACACGAGCGTCTCGAAAGGCAGATCCTGAACCGCGTGCTGCTGCGCGTCGGGAATGGAGGGATCAGGCTGGCCCGAGTCGCGGAAGATGCCATCCGTCGACAGGCAGAAGTCGCCCGCCGGAGCCAGGACGCGTGTACACCAGTTGCCGAAGCCATCCCGGTAGCTTTCGAGCGGCACGCTTGGCGACGTCACGAGGTAATCGGCACGCTCCAGATCGCCAAAGCGCGAGTAGTGGACGTTCAGCATCGCAATCAGTGGCGTCGGCTGCGGGAAGCTGTAGCGCAGACGGCACCCGATGCTGACCCGCATGCCTGACAAACGGCCGCGCCTGGTCATGTCATGATCATCTTGCAAGGATAAGCGTCCGAGGCATTGGGTCGGTGCCAGCCTGCGCAAGGACGGGGAAGGCCAGAGACGCTATCACTCCAGCCACGATGGCCAGCCTCGAGATCAACCGTGCCAGCGGGTGTCTCATCGCCGCTTGCTCCTTGGCGGACCGGAGTCCGCCGGTTGCCGCGCGAGTCTTCGATAGCCCAAGCGTGAGCGTTCCAGTCAGCCGTCGCGTGGGCGCGGGCGGCGGTGGGGAGCCCCTCGAATTCGATCGCGATGGCATTCCTTTGTTCTCGGCCACCTGGATCGCGAATTCTTCCGGGAGTGTCGGGTGGGTGCAAACGGTCATCGGGGCGACAATTTGTGCAGGGCCGCAGCGGCAAGAGCATGTTCCTTCTGGTGGTAGTCGCCGCGGAACTTGCCATCGACCCGCACCTCCCAGATGCCGTTTCTTTCGCGTACCTGAACTCCACCGCGCTGTGCTGGCCGGTCCATGAAAGCCCCCTTTTCTCCTCTGCTTTTCGGTTGCTCGGGTTGCTTGTCGTTCATCTCCGGCTCCTTCGCGTTGGGCGCGCGCTCCTCTCCGAGAAGCATCACGGCGCGAACGAATTCTTCCGCATAATCATCGGTTTCGCGATAATCGTGTTCGTGCGGCGCCATGCGCATCGGTTCCACGAACCGTTCTCGCAGATGGTCGACGAAACGCGGCTCGGTACGGGCCATGAAGGCGATCAGGGTCTGCAGGATCCGTTCATGGGCCAGCACGCGCCGTTCAAGATCGGTCGTCTCTGCGGCCGCCCTGGTAAGATGTTTCACTGATGTCATAGCGTATTGTCCTCCTCGCTGCGCGGTTCGACGCTGGATGTCGTGTGTTCGAGCGAGGCAGGCAGTCCTTCGCCTCGTCGCGATCCAACTCTTGCCATACACCTACCAGCCAAGCGCAAATCGTGTGCTGACGCAGATTAGGGGCACGGAAATTAAGTGGGTGTGTCTCGCTTGGAAGCGGAAAAAAGCCTGGGCAATCCACGTGCCATGACCAAGAAACTATTGCCCCAGCTCGACATCTGTGCGTGTCACGATTGGCGTCGAGGGGTCTTGCGCTGGTCGGGCCCTGCCGGTTGATGCCACGCCACCGTCGTCCGGGACGCTGCCCGGATCGCGGATTGGGTCTGCCTCGCCCTGCATGCCGCGCAGGAACTGGAACAGATCGCTGTCCGTCGTCAGGACAAGCGTCGTGTCGTCGGAGATCATGTCGCCGTAGGCCTGCATGGTTCGGGTGAAATCGTAGAATTCGACCGAAACGGCATCGACATTGTAGGCGCCCGCATAGATTGCTGCTGCTGCGGCATCGGCGGCACCGCGGATTTCCTCGACGGCGCGATAGGCTTCGGACTGGATCTTGTACAGATCCCGCACCCTGTTGCCTTGAATACGGGCCGCTTCACCGTTGCCTTCGGACAGGAATCTTTCGGCGATCTGCCGGCGCTCCGAGATCATGCGGTCATAGATCTTGGGTCGCACGCTCTCATTGTAGTTTATGCGCTTGAAACGAATGTCGAGAAGCTCAATCCCGAAGACGCGCACCTTCTCCGCCGCCGCCTCGAAGATCTGCTGCTCGACCAGCGCCCGCCCCTTCGTGATGGGAACCAGTGCGCCAATGTCCTGCGCAAGCTCCTGATCAGTCAGAAGCGTGTCCCGAAGCGGCGTCCGGCCCCTGGTCGTGCGCACAATCTCGATGAGTTCGTGCTTGGCGACGGCGTTTCGGGTCTCGCTGCCGAGGATATCGTCGAGGCGCGATTGGGCGCTGCGCTCGTCGCGCAGGCGCAGGAAGTATTGCAACGGATCGGTGATCTTCCAGCGCGCGAAGAGATCGACCGAGATATAGAGCTTGTCTTTGGTGGGCATGTCCGATGGCGAGCCGTCCCACTCCAGAACCCGGCTGTCGATCCGGTTAACCTCCTGAACGAAGGGGAGTTTTATCTTAAGACCGGCCTCGGTGATCGGCGCGCCGACCGGTTTGCCGAACTGGGTGATGATGGCTTGCTCCACCTCCCCGACCGTGTAGATCGCGGATGATGCAGCGGCGAGACCGGCGACGGCGATCCCGGCGGTAATGGTCGAAATGGTCTTCATGGTTGCTCTCCTGTCTGTCGATCCAGGTTCAAAAGCGGCAGGATGCTTGCCGTGGACCCGTCGACAATGATCTTGGAGCCAATTCCCGGCAGAACATCCTGCAGGGTTTCGATGTAGATCCGGCGCCGGGTAACTTCGGGCGCCAGACGGTATTCCGTCAGGAGCGCCGTGAAGCGTGCCGCATCGCCCTCGGCTTCATTGATCCTCCTCAAGCGATAGCCATCGGCTTCGCGGATGCGCTGGTCCTTTTCGCCTTCGGCTAGAGGTATGACGCGGTTGTATTCGCGGCGGGCCTCGTTGATGATCCGCTCCTTCTCTTGTTGTGCCTGGTTGACCTCGTTGAACGAGGCTTGAACCGGCTGGGGCGGATTGATGTTCTTCAGCTGTACCTGATCGATGCTGATGCCCATCGCGTATTTGGTCGCGAGCGCCTGCATCTTCATCAGGGCTTCGCTTTCGATTTCCTGGCGCCCGACGGTGATCACCTCGTCGACTGTGCGGTCTCCCACAACTTCGCGCATGACGGACTCCGAGACGTAACGCAGGGTCGCGCTCGGCTCACGCACCTCGAACAGAAATTTCCGAGGTTCGGAAATCCGGTACTGCACCACCCACTCCACGAGCGCGGCGTTGAGATCGCCAGTCACCATCTCGGTCTCGCGGCGACCGTCCGTCGGGCTCTGATAGGGATCGGAGGTACCCGGAGTCGTGAACCCGAACTCTTGTTTCAGCTGGCGCTTGACCGGGACCAACGTGGTCACGTCGATCCCGAACGGGATCTTGAAGTGCAGCCCCGGAGGGACCTCGGCCGAGTACTTCCCGAACCGTTGGACAATCGCGACGGAGTCGCTCGGCACGGTGTAATATGAGGACCACGCCCCAAACGCCGCAAGCGCAATGGCGGCCCCGATTGCAAGACGCTTCACCGGTGGCAGACCGTCCGGAAGGATGCCGTGCAGCCGATCCCGACCCCGCCTGAGAATTGCGTCAACCTCAGGGGGAACGCGGGTCTGCTTGTTTTTCCAAGGTCCGCGATCTTCCGGTCCATTGTTATCAGAAGGCATCGCAAGCTCCTATTTCGGTTTTGGCACTCGGTGCGATGCCTGGCTCGCGCGTTTGACGGTGCGAACCGTTTTGCGCCATCACATCGTCGGCTCTGAACAGCATGACCTCAGAGTTCCAGTTCCTTCAGGCAGGCTTGCGCAATGTCTCGGTCTGGGGCATCGGTTCCTGGCATCGTCGCCCAGCCGGCTGTCATGAGAGCGTCGCGCCTCTGGTAGGTTGAGGCTGCCCGGATCGTTGCAAGCTTGTCCACCCGAGCCGGGTCTGACCGCGCCATGTCGAGGCAGACCGGTACCATTGAGGCGACGACATCATTACGGGACATCGCCACCGCCCGGTCATTCGAAGTGCCGCCGGTCACCCAGCCACCCCATGTAAATCCGACGACGCCGACAAAGACAGCACCGATCACGGCACCATAGATGCCGGGTTTGAGCCATTCGGGAGTATTCATTTCAAGTCCTCCTGCGGAGAAGGCGCCGCCTCGCCGTGATTGTTCTTCTCAGTCGCGGCCCGATCCCGGCTCAGCGCCTCTTTCACGTCGCTGTCGGAAATCGCCCGTAACTCGGTACGTCCCGCATGACCGCCCCTTCCGCGCACCGTCAGGTAGGTCGCCGTCCGCCTATAGGCCTCGAAGCTCAGCCCCTGGAGAAGCTCCTCTTCGACGAGAACCTCATAGTCGCCCGCGGGCAAATCGCCCGGGTATCCCGGCAAGGTGAACGGGTTTGAAAACGTCACCGTCGATCTGGTCGACCGCATGTTCATCTCTGGTCTCCGCGATGTTGGCAGATCCGTCGCTCACCACTGTTGACGGCCCCTTGGAGTCCGGGACGGACCAGTCGAACGATTTAGTGTCTTGTACCTCGGGATCGTCCGACTGGTGCTGACGCATGTTAGTCCCGGGCACCGAACCGGCTGCGACCCCGTCCTTTGGGCAGTCGCCCGCACTGACCTGTGTAAGGGCGGCGAGACCGACCTGCGCGTATCCTTTGGGAAACAGGGGCGATCTGCGTTCCTGCAACCCTTGAAAGGATTGGCGATGGCCGACCTCAATGTTCTCAACCCGCACCCGCCCGAGTTTGATCGGTTTCTCCATGCTACCGTCGGCGAGGACCGGAACGGCTATGCCGTGACTGTGCTCTCCACGCTCGCGCGGCTCGGTCTCGATCCATGGAACGAAACCGCTGAACTGGTCACGCTAGGACACGACGGCGCGCGCGCGCGGTTGGGAACGCTGCTTGCCCGGTTTCAGGATGTTCCCACCCTCGCGAGCGATCATGGCAGGGTCGCACGAGACTTGAGCCAGCTGCTTCCTGAAGGCCGGACGTCAGGTGCCCTGCAGCGCACTGCGTCGACGGTGGCCGATGGCCGCCCGGGAACAAGCGGAGCGATCTGGGCGGTGCTCGCGATCATCTTTGTGCTGTTTCAGATGTTCATGGTTGGCGGGTCGGGGTCAGGCGAATGACCGTTTCAACCGCGACCGCGAGGAGACCGGACCATGCAGCGCACAAGTCCGGTACGCTTTCTCCACACGAACAGGGCAAACTCTGGGACATGGAGGAACAGTTCTGGACCAGCGGCGCCGACAGTGCGCAGGCGACCACAGCAACCAACGCCGTTATGGTCTTCCCCTATCCGCCCGGCATCCTCCAGGGTGACCAGATCTGGCCCCATCTTCGCGAAAGGACCGGCTGGCGTTCCGTCGTCATGGCCGAACGGCGCGTGACGCGATGCGGTGACATCGCGATCCTCACTTACCGGGTCTCGGCTGAAAAAACCGACGTGCCGATCTACAAAGCGCTTTGCGCCTCAACGTACCTCAATGATGAGGACACCTGGCTGAGGATTTCCCACCAGCAAACTGTGGTGATTTAAGAACCGCAGAGGCAATCGACCTGCCGCGGGCGCCGGGACTAACCTGCGTCAGTGCGGCGAGGCTCTGGCACGGTTAGATGAGACGTGCCCGCCGAATATTTGGTGGTGCATTTTTCCGAGTACCCGAGAAGCGTGTGGGCGTGTCGATGCCCTAAAGTGTCGGCATGTCGGCACGCTTCTTATTCTCGGAACGTCCAGGAAAGGAAAATTCCAATGACTTCCGAACAGAACAAGACTGCCGAGAAGATGACCTCCGTGAAGGCCGCGTGTGACCAGGCGCCCGCCGGCCCGAAGAAGGATGCGGCGCTCAGGCACTACGAGGCAGCCGAGAAGGCGAACACGGCGAAGAACGACGCCGAGGCCAACAAGGAACTTGATGCGGCGAGCGAGAAGCTCTCATGACATCCGACACCTGATGCAAACCTTGGCCGCCCCTCGCTTTGCGGAGGGCGACCCTCTCATTTCAGGAGCGGGCCGCTCTGATCCAGATACGCCGGATCGAACTCGGCAAGTGCCACCAGCCCCTCATAGTCGTGAAACGTCACGCGGCCGTCCCGAAAGGTCACCAGTCCGTTCTCGCGAAGCTGCCGCAGGACGCGGTTCACGTGAATCGCACTAAGCCCCAAGGCATCTGCCAGGTGATACTGGGTCAGCGGGCAATCATACCCATCCTCAGTCCCCATGCCCACCAGCGCAAGCCGCGATCCCAACTCCAGCAGAAAATGCGCCATGCGGGCGTCAGCATCACGTCTGCCGATCCCGACGAGATGTTCCACCACCATCGCCTCATCCCTTGACGCCGCCCAGAGTATGGCGGTCGCCAAGCGAGGGGTCTGCGCGAACGCACTAAGAAGGTCACTCTTCAATACTTCAACGGCCTCAATTTCCACGATAGGTTCGAAACTGTGATCCGAGGTGCGCAACAGCAAGCTGCGCAAGCCGAGGAAATCTCCGGGCACCTGAAAATCGACAATCTGGCGTGTCCCGTCAGGCTGGAGCTTGTAGGAACAGACCCAACCTGCGGATAGAATATAGGCGGCCTGAGTCGACTGGCCCTGATGCACCATATCACGCCCCGCAACGAAGGAGCGGCGACGCTGGTGCAGGCGCTCGAGCACATCCAACTCCGCCTTTGACAAAGCGACAAAGGCCGAAAGTTTGCGGGTCAGGGGGCTGTGTTCAACTGATGTCATGTGGCCTTCCGGCGTGTCGTGACCCAAGAGCAGAAATCGGCTCGGGCACTGCTCTGGATCAGTCCAGCATAGAGCAATTCCTGTGAGATGTACGGATGTATTTGAACCTCACATTCCCGAGGGTTCACGATATCAAGGAAGGAAAGCCGGATGTCCACCGCGAGCGAACATGCAGGTCGGGCCGCCCTGTCAATCTGCGAAACGCTCCTGCTTGCCATGAACGATCTCGGATTGCTGCCGGAGCACGAGATTGTGGGGGTTCTTCGCGACGCCGCGGCGACCCATGAGAATGCCGTTGGCACCGAACTCGAAATAGAAAGCCACCGGGCCGTCGCCGAATTGATCAACGCGATCATCGCTGGCGGAAACTCGGTTCGACGCTCGTGATGCAATACCGCGGCGGTCTTGATCCGCAATCTCGAAGAATAGCCCCACCAGGTTGTCTCCGCCTTGCGCGCATCCAAGCCGGGCATTCGAACAAGGTACTTACGCCCGACAATCCTCGACAAGGAGCACGTCGATGTCATTCACTCCCCTCCACGACCGGGTGCTCGTTCGCAGCATTGAAGGCGACGAGACGACCAAGGGCGGCCTCATCATTCCAGATACCGCCAAGGAGAAGCCTCAAGAAGGCGAAGTTGTCTCCGTTGGTGCGGGGGGAAGGCGCGAGGACGGCGAGCGTATCCCGATGGACGTCAAAGCCGGCGACCGGATCCTGTTCGGAAAATGGTCCGGCTCCGAGATCAAACTCGATGGCGAAGACCTTCTGATCATGAAGGAGAGCGACATTCTCGGCGTGATCGCCTGAGTCCGAAACCTTCCACGTCAACCCCAGTCTCAGGAACTCACACCATGTCCGCCAAGGAAGTTCGATTCAGTACCGACGCCCGCGACCGAATGCTGAAAGGCATCAACACGCTGGCAAATGCCGTCAAGATCACCCTCGGCCCCAAGGGCCGAAACTTCATTCTCGATAAATCCTGGGGTGCGCCGCGCATCACCAAGGACGGTGTGACCGTCGCCAAGGAGATCGAGCTTTCGGATCATTTCGAGAATATGGGCGCCCAGATGGTCAAGGAGGTCGCGCAGCGCACGAACGACGAGGCTGGCGACGGAACCACCACGGCAACCTTACTCGCCCATGCGATTGTCCGGGAGGGCATGAAGTCGGTCGCGGCCGGCATGAACCCGATGGATCTCAAGCGCGGGATCGACAAGGCCGTTGCCGCGGTTGTTGCCGAGATCAAGACAATGTCCCGACCGGTCGGCGACAGCGACGAGATCGCGAAGGTCGGCTCCATTTCGGCAAACGGAGAGGTCGCGATCGGCCGCCAGATCGCCGATGCGATGGCCAAGGTCGAAAATGAAGGCGTGATCACCGTCGAGGAGAACACGGGGCTGGAGACCGAGACTCAAGTGGTCGAGGGCATGCAGTTCGACCGCGGCTATCTGAGCCCCTATTTCATCACGAACGCGCAGAAGATGGTCGTCGATCTGGATGACTGCGTCATCCTGCTTCACGAAAAGAAACTGACCACCCTCGCATCCATGGTGCCTCTGCTCGAGGCGGTGATGGAGGCCGAAAAGCAACTTCTGATCGTGGCCGAGGATATCGAGGGCGAGGCGCTGGCGACGCTGGTCGTCAACAAGCTGCGCGGCGGATTGAAGGTGGCGGCCGTCAAGGCACCCGGCTTCGGAGACCGCCGCAAAGCGATGATGGAAGACCTCGCCGTGCTGACGGGCGGTCAGGTGATTTCCGTGGAAATGGGCACCAAGCTGGAGAATGTCACCATGGACATGCTCGGCACGGCGAAGAAGGTCGCAATCACCAAGGATCACACGACGATCATCGACGGTGCCGGCGACAAGGACGCGATCGCGGCGCGCGTCACCCAGATACAGGCGAAGATCGAGGACACCACCTCGGACTACGACAAGGAGAAACTGCAGGAAAGTCTGGCCAAGCTTGCCGGCGGCATTGCCGTGATCCGGGTCGGAGGGGCAACCGAGATCGAGGTGAAGGAGCGCAAAGACCGCGTCGACGATGCGCTCAATGCCACCCGCGCCGCGGTACAGGAAGGCGTCGTGCCCGGTGGCGGCGTGGCCCTCGTTCATGCCAGCAAGGTGCTGGCTGCGCTGAAGGGTGAGAACAGCGATCAGGATGCCAGCATCAAGATCGTCCGGCGCGCAATCCAGGCACCGCTGCGCCAGATTGCCGGAAATGCGGGGGTCGACGGATCGGTTGTCGTTGGCAAGGTCATCGAGAATGACAGCCGGAGCTTCGGTTTCGACGCGCAAGCCGAAGAATACGGCGACATGCTGAAGGCCGGCGTCATCGATCCGACGAAAGTCGTTCGGATCGCCCTGGAAAACGCCGCGTCCATTGCCGGGCTATTGATCACGACCGAGGCGATGGTCGCGCAAAAGCCCAAGGAGGGCGGCGCCGGTAACGAAATGGCCGATATGGGTGGAATGGGCGGAATGATGTGAATGGGCGGGGCCTGTGCGCAGGAGCCTCGGGACGAGAAATCACATTCCCGATGGACATGAACGCCGATCAAGTCAGCACAATAATTCACAATAGGAGAAACGGAAATGACCAAAGGCAACAAGCAACGCGGCAACCGCGAAGCGAAAAAGCCTAAGAAGGTGAAGGAAAAGGTCGTTGCAACAGCCGACTTCATGAAGGGCAAAACCTTGACCAATCTAGGCGAGCACAAGAAGAAATAGGTAGAGGGCCAAGTGATTGGCTATCAGTGAATATTGGCTATCACTGAATACGGAGCCTGATGGCGGCGGGAGACGACGCGCATAACACTTTGGCGGAGCTTCCGCTGCGCAAGGCTGCACCTATGAGACGAGAAGCACCGGAGATTTCTTTTATTCGCGGAGGCCCGGACGCTTGCCGCCTGAGCCGTCCGGTACGCGGCTGAGACGCCGGCAACTGCTTCTCGTGGTCAACGCATCCGCGTTGCGATGACAAAGACTCTGTCGACCCGAAAAGGTATGCTTCTCCCGTGATAGATACTCATCAAGGCCTGCCCCACGAGGCCGCAGACAGCATAACGAAACCCTTCGCACGCTTCCTGAAGATCGAAGCGGCAGCTGGTGGACTCCTGCTCCTGGCTGTACTGCTGGCTTTGGGGCTGGCCAACTCACCGTGGCAAGAAGGCTTTCTGAGCTTCTGGGAGACACCCATCGGCCTCACATTCGGCTCGCTGGATTTCACCCGCTCTCTGCGGCACTGGATCAACGACGGTCTGATGACCCTTTTCTTCTTCGTGCTTTCTCTGGAACTCAAGCGCGAGTTGGTTCTGGGCGAATTGCGAAACCCTCGACAGGCCGCCCTTCCGTTCGCAGGCGCCTTGGGTGGCATGGTCGTGCCAGCCTCTCTGTATCTTGTGTTGATGTCCGGGCAACCCGGCATGCACGGCTGGGGAACCGTGATGGCGACCGATACGGCCTTCGTGATCGGGTGCCTCGCGCTCTTCGGGAGCCGGATCCCGCCCACCTTGCGATTGTTCCTGCTGTCTTTGGCCATCTTTGACGACGTCGGTGCAATCCTTGTAGTCGCCTTCGGTTACGGTGAGGCGTTGAACTGGTCGGCTCTCGGATTGGGCTTTCTGGGGATTTGTATCGTCGCAGGCGTATCGCGCTTCGGGATCAGAAGCGTACCGGTCTATTTCCTTCTGGGAGCGGCAGTCTGGTTATGCTTCGACGCTTCCGGCGTCCACGCGACTATTGCAGGTGTCATTCTGGGCCTGATGACGCCAACGCGCATATGGGTGAGCGATGCCCGCCTGCGTGAGATCCTTGGGCGAGTACTCGCCGTTCCGACCGGCGAACGTCGACAAGGAGATGCCGCAAGCCACCACGACCTGCGTCAAGCCGGCAGAGCGGTCACTGAGTCGCTCTCCCCAGTCGAACGGCTCGAGGTGATGCTGCACCCCTGGGTCGGCTTTGCAATCATGCCGATCTTCGCACTGGCAAATGCCGGCATCACGATTCAGGGTGTCGACTTCGTACAACAGGTCTCGCTGGCGATCATTGTCGGCCTCGTGTTGGGAAAACCGATCGGCGTCCTCGGGTTCAGCTGGTTTGCCGTACGATCCGGCCTGGCGCTACTCGCGCCGGGCTTGTCGTGGCCCTTCATTCTGGCCGGCTCTTTTCTGACGGGGATCGGTTTCACGATGTCGTTGTTCATCGCAGGCCTCGCATTCGACAGTTCCGTCCTGAATGCGGCAAAGCTGGGTATTCTCGGCGGATCGGCACTCTCGGCGATACTCGGCATCTCGCTTCTGATTTGGCTCACATTGCGAATGAGGTGACGAAAATACACAGCCGATGCGCTGCGCGACCTCGTTCATGTACCCTTACTGTCCATCGTCGATGTAGACGCCGATCGGTTATGAGATGCTTTGCTGCCCATTGTTGCTGCAACAGCCGACGACGCAGCGCAACGTGCAGCAACTGCCCCTAAGGAAGGGAACACGAATTGGAACGACACGGGAACCGGTATGGGCCTTGGCTGGATTTGCGCCCTGCTGATCCTCGTACTGGTGGTCTTGGCCATAGAGGCCCCGATCAAATTTCTTCGACAATAGGCGCAAGCCGGACAGGGCGCCCCGCAGTCCAGACAACGATCCTATGCTATACTGCGTATGCAGTAGTGAGGCCGGTTTATTAGGCGCCCCTTAGGGGTGCAACCTAGGAGGACGAGAAGATGAATTGGAACGACATGGGCTTCGGAATGGGTTTCGGGATGGGGTTTGGCTGGCTGTTCGGCCTGTTGATCCTTGTGCTGGTGGTTTTGGCGATAGCGGCGCTGATCAAATATCTTCGGAAATAGGAAAAAGGACTTCGCAATGACCTACACGATCAATCGCGTGATCTCGGGCGCAGGTATCGACGACATTGACTCTCGTGCGCGCAAGGCGCTGGCGGATCAGGGTTTCGGCGTTCTGACCGAAATCGACGTCAAGGCGACGATGAAGAAGAAGCTGGATGTCGAGATGCCTGCCCATCGCATCCTCGGCGCCTGCAATTCGAAGATGGCGCATCACGCCATCGGGATCGAGCCGCGTGTGGGTGCGATGCTGCCGTGCAACGTCATCCTGCGCGAGGTCGAGGATGGCGTCGAGGTCAGCGCCATCGACGCGGTTGCGTCGATGCAGGCGATCGAGAACAGCGAACTTACGGCTGTTGCGGGCCAGGTCCGCGACCTTCTCGCAAAGGCCGTTGCCTCGATCTGAGGTGGGGTTGCGCGCAATCATCCTCGTGGTGATGGCGATCCTCGGGATCGCCGTGCTCGGTGCCTGGCTGTTCGCGCCTTCTGCCTTTGACCAGGTAGGCGGCCTGATGGGCGGCGAGCGTCTGGAAATGCTGGTGGCGCGCGCCGGAATCTGGGGGCCGGTCCTGATCGTCACGCTCATGACACTCGCAGTCGTGGCCAGCCCTGTCCCGAGTGCGCCCATCGCGCTGGCCGCCGGTGCGGCCTACGGGCATGTCTGGGGAACTGTGCAGGTCGTAGTCGGCGCGGAACTCGGGGCACTGATCGCGTTCGGCCTCGCGAGAGTTTTGGGGCATGATGTCCTGCGACGGGTCTTTGGTGACCGCGTCGATGCCGGGCTGCTCGGCTCGCAGACCGCGTTGACCGCGACGGTCTTCACCAGCCGCCTGATGCCGTTCGTGTCTTTCGATATGATCAGCTACGCTGCGGGGCTCAGTCGCCTGCACGCCTGGCGGTTCGCCCTCGCAACGCTGGCCGGCATCATTCCGGCAAGCTTCCTGCTCGCCCATTTCGGGGGTGAGGCGGTCAGCGGAGACTTTGGGCGCGCGACTTGGGCAGTGCTCGGTCTCGGCCTCGTGACGGGCTTACCGCTGCTCTGGGTGGCGATGCGGAGAAAGCCTGAGGAGAGCGTTCCCGACCAAGATTGAAAAGGGCTTGACCTTCCAACCGCTGGAGGTCGCAAGTTGAAATAAATAGACCGAAAGGCTGACAGACCATGGAACACGATCACCACCACGCGGCACCCGACGTGCCCTCGGGGGCCGTGACGGCGAAAGACCCGGTCTGCGGGATGACGGTTGCAGTCAAGCCCGATGGACGTCACGCCGAGTTCCAGGGCGAATCCTTCCATTTCTGTTCGGAGAAATGCCAGACGAAGTTCACGGCGGACCCGTGGTACTATGCCTCGGGAAGGGCCGCCGGACAAAAGAAGGCCGCACCGGCCAACGTCCAGTACACCTGTCCGATGCACCCCGAGATTGTTAGGGATGCGCCGGGATCCTGCCCGATCTGCGGCATGGCGCTGGAACCGATGGTGCCCTCCGACGAGCCCAGCGAGGAACTGACAGACTTCACACGCCGGATGTGGATCTCGGCTGCCGCCGCGGTGCCGCTTATTGTCCTGACGATGGGTGAACTGGTGGCGCTGCCGGCGCGCGACTGGATCGGGCACCGAGTTGCGGGCTATCTGGAATTCCTGCTGGCAACACCGATCGTGCTGTGGGAGGCGCTGCCGTTCTTCAAGCGCGGCTGGGACTCGATCGTGAACCGAAGCCCCAACATGTGGACGCTGATCAGCCTCGGCGTGGCGGCGGCCTACCTCTACTCGATTGTTGCTACCTTCATGCCAGGCGTCTTTCCGGAACAGTATCGGATGGGGCACGGCGTGGGGACGTATTTCGAGGCGGCGGTTGTGATCGTGACGCTGGTCTTCGTGGGCCAGGTGCTGGAACTGCGCGCACGCGAACGCACGGGGGATGCGATCCGCGCGCTCCTCGATCTCGCCCCAAAGACGGCGCGGCGTATCCTGCCAGACGGTACCGAATACGACGCGCCGCTTGAAAACATCATGGAGGGGGACCGGCTGCGCGTCCGCCCCGGCGATGCGGTCCCTGTCGACGGAATGGTGATCGACGGGCGGTCGTCGCTGGACGAAAGCATGCTGACCGGCGAGTCGATACCCGTCGAGAAAGGCCCGGGCGATGCGGTGACCGGTGCGACCATCAACAAGAACGGCTCTCTGGTGATCGAGGCCGGCAAGGTCGGATCCGACACCGTGCTGGCGCAGATCGTCGCGATGGTGTCGAACGCGCGCCGGTCGCGCGCGCCGATCCAGGGTCTGGCTGACCGGGTGTCGGCGGTATTCGTGCCAACGGTGGTGCTGATCGCCATCGTCGCCTTCGTTGTCTGGCTGACCATCGGCCCAGAACCCGCGCTGGTCTTCGCCATCGCTTCGGCGGTGTCCGTCCTGATCATCGCCTGTCCCTGCGCGCTTGGGCTGGCCACGCCGATCTCGATCACAACGGCAGCAGGACGCGGGGCACAGGCGGGCGTACTGATCAAGGACGCCGAGGCGCCGGAACGCATGGCGGCCGTCGATACGCTCATCGTGGACAAGACCGGCACTCTGACCTTGGGCAAGCCGAAGCTGACGGACGTTGTGGCGCTTGGCGACATCACCGACACCGACCTGCTTTCGCTGGCCGCAGCGCTGGAGCGCGGTTCGGAACACCCGCTGGCTGAGGCGATCGTCGAGGGAGCCGAGGCGCAAAGGGCCCCGCGTCAGGAGGCCACGGACTTCGGTGCCGTCACCGGCAAGGGCGTACAGGGCAGCGTCGGTGGGCGTGCGGTGGCGCTCGGCAACGCGGCGATTATGCGGGAGATGGGTCTGGACACGGGTGCGGCCGAGGCGCGCGCCGACACCCTGCGCGCTGAGGGCAAGACGGCGATGTTCGTCGCTTTCGATGGCGCGCTCGTCGGCATCGTGGCGGTCGCCGACCCGATCAAGGACTCGACCGCACAGGCGATCCGCGAACTTCATGCCCAGGGTCTGAGGGTGATAATGGCGACGGGCGACAACGAGCGCACAGCGCAGGCAGTGGCAGGCAAGCTCGGGATCGACGAGGTGCGGGCGGGCGTGCTGCCCGAAGCCAAGAAGGTCCTGATCGACCAGTTGCGTCGAGAGGGCCACAAGATCGCAATGGCGGGCGACGGAGTGAACGACGCGCCCGCGCTGGCCGCCGCGGATGTCGGCATCGCGATGGGCACGGGCGCGGATGTGGCGATGGAAAGCGCCGGCATCACCCTGCTGGGCGGCGACCTGATGGGCATCGTCCGGGCGCGTAAATTGGCCCGGGCGACCCTGCGCAACATCAAGCAGAACCTGTTCTTCGCCTTCGCCTACAACACGCTTGGCGTGCCCATTGCGGCGGGACTTTTGTACCCTGTCACCGGCCTTCTCCTGTCGCCGATGATCGCGGCGGCCGCGATGAGCCTGTCCTCCGTCTCGGTGATCACCAACGCCCTACGGCTCAGGCGGGTCGATCTCTGACCCGCGAGTCCAAACATGGCACTTCGAAGGGAAAATCCGATGAACCAAGACACTTTTCCCGCCGCACGCTCCTGGTCGGCAGATCTGCACTGGCGGCTGCGCCGCCCTTGAGAGCCCTGGCGCAAGGTGCCGGGCCGGCGATCCACGTGATGAAAGACCCCAGCTGCGGCTGCTGCTCGGCCTGGATCGGGATCCTCGAAAACGACGGTTTCATCGTCACGACCGAAGCGAGCGCCGGTACGCTTCTGATGCGCTACAAGCTGGACAACGGTATCCCGCAGGAGATGGTCTCCTGCCATATGGGTCGCGTGATTAGGCTACATGATCGAGGGCCACGTCCCTGTTGCCGAAATTCGCCGTCTGCTGGTGGAACGCCTCGACGCGGTCGGCCTCGCAGTGCCCGGCATGCCCTACGGCTCGCCTGGGATGGGGCCGGAAAGCGAGCGCGAGGCCTATGAGGTATTCCTGATCCAGCGCGACGGATCGACCGAGGTGTTCACCAGCTGCGCTGCCGCGTGGCCTTGAAGCTGCGATTCCGCTTCTGATCAGGGGCGAGAACACAGGCGCGCCTGCTCCCGCATCACGGCGTAGTCGCTCAGAATCTCGGCGTTGGCGGATCCGTCCGACAGAAAAGCCAACTCCTTGGCCATTGCTCGTCCCCGATGAACACTAGGAGGCCCCGAAGAGTCCAATCTCTGCCAGCGCATCGAAACACCCGCTAAGGAGTGCGAAATCACGCGATCTAAACATAAACACACACTGCACACGACACCGCACAAGCCACTGATATTCTACCGGAATTGCCACCATCCATCACTGAACAGGCGCATAGCACGTCTTCGAACGACCGCTTCGAACCGGACTACAGACCTTGGTGCAGAGCGCAGCATTCGGTAGTATGGGCTCTCACTTAGCCTCGCTGCAATCCACCTTAAGGTCCGCATTGCCGCCCATCACATGGAAAACCCGCTGCATCGAATAGAGTGGGGCCTCTGCGACCTAACAATTGCGGCGTTCCCTGGATCCACATACGTGTTGTTGCAGGAACTCGGCCTGCCACTCGATATGATCTACCGACCATAAAACGGAAATATGATCTGCGGATCATAAGGCATCAAAGGCAGCTGAGCGACGTCGTGCGCCAGCAACAATGGCTTCGGCCAATGGCTGCGGGAACCCTTCCGGCAAGTCTGCAAGTGTCTTGTCCAAGGCGGGTTCAAGCTCCGTCGCGATGTTCGACAAGACCTCTTCCGCCAGCGCCACACCAAAACCAGCCGCCTTTGCAGCCTGCGGGAAATGGCGCGGCACCACCTCGTTGATCCGATAGTGCCCGTCGACCGCCATCGCGAGACGCATCCGGTTTTGGCGAATTTGACCGTCATCCACGGCTTTTTGTGCGCTCAGCACGTCATAAAGCGGGGTCAAAAGGAAACCGCCAGGGCGCAATGCAATACTGAAATTCTTCGCATGCCCATCTGTCGCCCCCAACAGCCAAAACAGCACCTGCGCGCGGAAGAAGGCGCGTTGATCTGCCTCGGGGTCATCACTGCCCGCCAGCAACCCGATCCCTTCGGTGATCCCAGGCCCACCATCCATTTGGTATTTCTGACTGGGCGGGACTGAGAGCGCTTGGCAAAAGTCTTCCTGCGGGAGGCGGATCAAGCGGCCATCCTTGGTCCAGCGCCGGTCGAACCGGGTCACGACAAGGCTCCGCACGTCCTCGAAGTCGGCAATCTCGACCTCCGCGATATCCATGCCCATGGCACGGCAAACGCTCATGCAGAATAATTCGTTCTCAACACTGTCAGACAAATCGATCCCTGCGGGCAGAACGCCGAGTTGGGTCTTGAGGATATGGGTTGTTGGGGTGAGCCCCGATGGACGGATCCACGCGCCCTCGTGGCGTAGCAGCGCCGTTTTCTCCTGCGCCCCTGCGATAGAAATGCGGAAGTCGTCTTCCTCGTCCAAGCCAAGGGGGGCACTTGCGAGGTTGCGTAACATATCCGCAATCTGTGCCTCGGAAACAGGCTCTCCCTCGAGTGCGCCAACCTCGGGGATCTTACCCGAAACGAACTGCAAGGCCCCCACGCAATCGCGGCCGATCTTCTCCAGCATGTGCCACGCGTCCGTGCCGCCTGCGCGCACCCGTGCAGCAACGCGTTCTCGTATCGCCTGATTGTCTGGCAGCAGGTTTTCAAGGTAGGCAATGACAGGCCCGCCCTGGTGCGCCTCTTCACGCAAAGGCAGCGAAAGCGAGATGGGCATGGCGTGTTCCCACGACAGCCAGTCCGGATCATAGGTGAAGCTGATTGCGCCCGAGCCAGCGAGACGCAAGGCCCCCACCAACCGTCCGTTCAGAAGCACTTGCATCGTGCCACTACGCCCGCGTTTGGCCATCAGAAGATATCCTCAATTTCAAGCGAGCCACCGCGCTCCACCAATCGGAACTCAAGCCCAAGTGCCGCCATGACAGCGAGCACCGTGGCGAGTTTGGTTCCCGCGTCGCCATTCTCGAGCGACGAAATCGTCGCGACGCGCAAATTCGTGCGCGCGCTGATGTCGCTTTGGGTCCAGCCGCGCGCTTTGCGCGTCCGGCGAAGTGCCTCGCCAATCTGCTCGGCCGTTCGTGCTGTGAGGTCCATGATGCCGCTCCTTTTACGGCACAGCGTAAATTAAAACAAATTACGCTGCAACGTAAATATCTACTTTTTACGCCATGGCGTAACAATCGAGCCGCACTTATGCCTGTAGCCCCGCAGCGCGCACCTGCTCGGGCGTCACCAGCTTTGACGCGATCAAGCCCTCAATCTGCCGGTTTGTGATATGGCGGCACAAGGGATGGCGCTCGTGGATCCACTCGACGAGGCTGGCGCGGCCTTTAGCTTCGGCCTCTCGCGCCTTCTCCCGGTCCGCCTGTATCTGGGCGAGCCCTTTTTCCCAACGTCGCATCTTGAACCAGTTGTCCGAGAAGCAGACCTTGCTGCGCGTGTAGCCCTCGCTTTCCTTCGCATAGGCTTTGACCGCTTGCAGAAGGTCATCGGGCTTTACCCCGGCCTTCACGGCGGCTGCGATCAGGCGCAACGTAGTTAGTCGGTCTCGGATCCTGTCTTCGGGATAGGCCGCTAAGATCTTCTCAGATTCAAGATCTTCAACCTCCTCCGCCGCCTCGCGCCTGCGCGTAGGTGGTTTATGGATGGTTTTAGGATGGTTTGGGGTCCACCGTGAACCCCGTACCCCGTTCACCGTGGACCCCGTACCGGGTTCAGGCTGGACGGGGTTCACAGTGACCCCCGTGTCGATGTCGGGCTCAGCCGTGGGTTCGAGCGCGGCCACGCGCTCCAGAACGATACGGTAAATGACCGTATAGCCGTTCTTGCAGTGCCGCCGCCCCGTCTCGATCAGAATGCCTTCGCGCAGGAAGTCGATGATGGTGCGCTTGACCGTGCTCTCGCTGAGCTCTGTGTGGCGCTGAATTGTCCCCTTCGAACACCAGATGCCCGAGCCGTCATCGCTCGCCTTGTCCGCCAAGAACATAATGATCTGCTTGCGCGCGGCGCTGCCGAAGCGACGCTCTGCGCATTCATTTGCAACCGCCCAACTCATCGAATTATCCCAAGGTTAGAAACGATTTTGTGAGCATTCTGGCACGCAAACAGCGTTGAAACTTTCGCCTTTTGTTCACTTTTTGTCAGGAGGTGTTTTGCACCCATAAGCCGTTGTTTTTGCGACCGTTCTTTCTGGATTGCAAATCCGTGTACACCGGTTCGATTCCGGTACTCGCCTCCACTCTCTCTACAAAACAGACTATTCCACTGACGCGCGGCTTGCGTCATTCGGCCCCACGCCCCTGAGGGATGACCTCGTATCCGGGCTCTTCCGGTTCGTCGTCCTCCATCTCGGGCGGAAAACCGGAGGCTGTGATGTCTAGACCGGTTGCATCCTCCAGACGTCGGATGATGTTGGGAGACAATTCACGTTCACCATAGCGGGCAATTCCGTCCTCGAAAATCTGGATCATGACCGGGTTGATCTCCAGCGGTACACCGGCGCGGTCAGCGACGTCCTGAAACAGCCCGATATCCTTTTTCACCAGGTCCATCGTAAAGGAAATGTCGCGCGATCCGTTCAGGATCACCTGGCTTTCGGTCTCATGCACAAAGGATGTACCTGACGAGATTTTGATCGCCTCGTAGGTCGTGTTCAGGTCCATCCCGGCGGCCTTGGCGGTCACGAGCGCTTCGGCGCAGGTGATCAGGTTTGCCGTGGCCAGATAGTTGGTCAGCACCTTCAGCACCGACGCTGAGCCCAACTCGCCCGTGTGCAGCACGCGACGGCCCATCGTGGTCAGAAAGGGCAAAATACGTTCGAACGTCGCGCGGTCGCAGCCCGCGAAGATCGAGATATTGCCTGTCGCCGCCCGATGGCACCCGCCCGAGACAGGGCAGTCGACGGCCGCCCCACCGCGTTCGATGACCTGTGTACCCAGTCGCTTGACCTCGGCCTCGTCGGTGGTGGACATCTCCATCCAGATCTTGCCGGGGCTGACCTCAGGCAGCATCTCCTCCATCACCGCGTCAGAAGCGGCAGGCGATGGCAGGCAGGTAATAACCGCGTCGCAATCGCGCATCAGCTGGGCCGGGCTTTCGGCGGCCTTGGCCCCCTGCGCCACGAAGCCAGCGACCAGATCAGGGTTCAGATCGTGCACCGTAAGGTCGATCCCGTTGCGCAACAACGATCCTGACAGCTTGCCGCCCACATTGCCCAACCCGATAAAGCCCACTTTCATGCGACACTCCTCCCTGCTTGCGCCGTTTCGGTCATGGCAGCACGGTGCAGCACCTCAGTTCATGCCGCCCAGCGACGCTTACAGGTCGCTTTTCCACCGCCGCCGCACAGATGCTTGCGACTCGCTTGACAAGCCCCTGTCCGGTGCCGCATGTCCGATCCGTTGGTGTCCTCTGCACGAGGATGAAAAGGGAATGCGTCAACGGATCATCCGCCAAACGCAGCCGCCCCCGCGACCGTGACCGGAGAGGGTGCCCAAGCCACTGGCCAAACAGGCCGGGAAGGCGGGACATCCGACAGGGCAATCGCCCTGACATCCGCAAGCCGGGAGACCTGCCAGCACCCGCGATTGAAACCGGACGGGGTGTTCCGGTGTCGGGTCACACGCGACCCGCTTGAAACCCCGTCCCCCACGATGAGGATTTGGGGGGATGAGAGACATGACCGAGACCACTCCGGTCGAGCTGCTGGTTTGCACCACGTGCCGCCGCGGCCTACCTGTTGAAGATGATGCAGACCGCCCTGGCACGTTGTTGCACAAGGCGCTGGAACAGGCCGATCTGCCCGAAGGCGTAACGCTGAAAGCCGTCGAATGCCTGTCGAATTGCGATCAAGGCTGTTCAATCGTTCTGCGCGGCGGGCCCGAGCGCTGGACCTTTGTTTATGAGAACCTGAACGAAGTCGATCATGTCGACGTGATCGTTGACGGCGCGACCAAGTATCTGGCCACCGAAGACGGCTTGGTCAAATGGCGCGAGCGCCCCGAACATTTCCGCAAAAACTGCGCCTCGCGCATCCCCCCGATTGGAGCCTAACATGTCCACTTTGGAAAAACTTCCCGTTACTGTGATCACCGGCTTTCTGGGCTCGGGCAAAACCACGCTGGTGCGGCACCTGATGCAGAACCCGCAGGGCAAGCGTCTGGCCGTTGTGGTCAACGAGTTTGGCGATGTCGGCGTGGATGGCGATATCCTGAAATCCTGCGCCATTCCCGATTGCCCGGCGGAAAACATCATGGAACTGGCCAATGGCTGCATCTGCTGCACCGTGGCCGATGATTTCATCCCCACGATCGAGGCGCTGATGGCGCTGGAGCCGCGCCCCGAGCATATCCTGATCGAAACCTCCGGTTTGGCGCTGCCCAAGCCGCTGCTGAAAGCGTTCGACTGGCCCGATATCCGATCCAAGATCACCGTTGACGGCGTGATCGCGCTGGCCGACGCCGAGGCTGTTGCCGCCGGTCGCTTTGCCCCGAATGTCGCGGCGGTGGATGCCCAGCGTCTGGCCGACGACTCCATCGACCACGAAACGCCTCTGTCCGAGGTGTTCGAGGATCAGATCTCCTGCGCCGATATCATCCTGCTGACCAAGCCTGATCTGGCCGGCCCCGAAGGTGTCGCCAAAGCCAAAGAGATCATCGCCGCAGAGGCCCCGCGCCCTCTGCCGGTCGTCGAAGTGGCCGAAGGCGTTGTGGACGTGCGCGTCGTGCTGGGTCTTGAGGCTGCCGCCGAGGATGACATGGAGGCTCGGCCCAGCCATCATGATGGCCACCATGATCACGAGCACGATGATTTCGAAAGCATCATCGTCGAGCTGCCGGAACAGACCGACCCGGCCGATCTGGTCGCGAAAATCGAACGTCTTGCCAAAGAACTGAACATCCTGCGCGTCAAAGGCTATGCCGCTGTTCAGGGCAAGCCAATGCGCCTGCTGGTTCAAGCCGTCGGCGCGCGTGTGCGTCACCAGTATGACCGTCCGTGGGAGCCCGGCGAAGAGCGCCGCTCGCGTCTGGTGGTGATCGCCGAGCATGACGATATCAAAGAGGCTGAAATCCGCGAAATCCTTGCGGGCGTCACCGAAGCCGCCGAGTAAGCACAGAGTAAACCATGCACGTCGTCTTCCGCGAAAGCCACGGGTTAGAGGATTCTGAGACCCCAACCGATCTGGGCCAGAGCCCGGCGGATTTGGTGGTGCTGTCGTTTTCGGACAGTGACCTTGGCGCTTTCGCGGCAGGCTGGCATCGTGGCGGCGGCCCCGAGGGTCGGATGCCGACCCTGCGACTGGCCAATCTGACGGCTCTGAAACATCCTCTGTCCGTTGACACCTATGTCGAGCAGACGTTGGAGGGCGCCAAGGGAATCCTGATCCGTCTGATCGGTGGGGTGCCTTATTGGGCTTACGGGCTACAGCAGGTTCTGGCCCTGGCGCAGGCCAAGGGAATTGCTGTGGCCGTTCTGCCCGCAGACGGGCGCGAGGATACGCGACTGGATGAGTATTCCACCCTGCCCGTCTCCACCCTGCGCCGCTTAGCGCACCTGTGTGACACCGGCGGCGAGGTTGCAGCACAAGCCGCTTTGGCACAGATGGCACTGGCAGCGGGGCTCTATGCGGGCCCGGTGATGGGCGCCAAATCCCTGCCCGACTGCGGCGCATGGTGCCCCGATCGCGGAGTGATTCCGGCGGAACAGGCGTTTTCCGGGGATGCGAAACGCATCCTCGTCACCTTCTACCGCGCTTATCTGACATCCGCCGACACCGCCCCCGTGGCCGCCCTTATCCGCAGTCTGCGCGCACGTGGATTTGAAGCCGTGGGGCTCTTCGCCCCTTCGCTAAAGGCCCCGGCAGCTGCGGACTGGCTGCGCAACACCGTCACCGCGTTGACCCCATCCGCGATCATCAACGCCACCTCCTTCTCGGGTAAAAGCGCATCTGGCACCTCGCCCTTGGACGCCGCCAATGTACCCGTCTTCCAAGTCGCACTGGCCACCTCGCGCCGCAAAGCCTGGGCCGAAGCGGAACGCGGTCTCTCGCCCGCCGACCTCGCCATGCATGTGGTGCTGCCCGAGGTGGACGGGCGGATTTCAGCAGGCATCGCCTCGTTCAAGGAGCCGGGCAAGCGCGACCAGCATCTGGAATATTCCCGCTTTGCCCACCGGGCCGAAGAGGAACGGATCGAAGCCATCCTTGACCGGGTGACCGGCTGGCTGAACCTGCAGGATAAACCCAAAGCCGATCAAGTGCCCGCGCTGGTGCTGTCCACCTATCCCGGCAAAGATTGGCAAATGGCCCATGCGGTGGGCCTCGACGCGCTGGCCTCGGCTGAGGCGATGCTGTCCGACCTGCAAGCCGAGGGCTATGATACCGCCCCTGCCAAACCAATCGCTGATACGCTGCTGAACGCCCGGATCGCATGGCCGCTGGCCGAGTATCAGGCCGCGCTTGCGGACCTGCCCGAACAGCTGCGCACCGACTTGCATACGGTTTGGGGCGCTCCCGAGGATGACGCCGCTTACACCGATGGTGCCTTTCACTTCACCGCCCTGCGTCGGGGCAAAGCTCTGGTCGCCTTGCAACCTGAACGCGGCACGCCCGAGCTACGCGATGACGACTATCATGACCTGTCGCGCACCCCGCGCCACAGCTATGTCGCCTTTTACCTTTGGCTGCGTAAAAGCTTGAATGCCGATGCGCTGATCCACATCGGAGCCCATGGCACGTTGGAATGGCTGCCCGGCAAATCCGTGGCGCTCTCAGCCGGTTGCTGGCCCGAGGCGCTGATCCGCGACCTGCCAGTGATCTACCCCTTCATCGTCAATGACCCCGGCGAGGCGGCGCAAGCCAAGCGCCGGATCGGCGCGGTCACGCTGGGCCACATCCCGCCCGCTTTGAAAGAAAGCGGTACACCGGATCGGATGGTACGGCTGGAGTCCCTGCTGGACGAATTCTCGAACGCCGATGGTCTGGACCCCAAGCGCCGCGACCGTTTGCAAGAGGATATCCGGAATGAGGCTCAGGCCATCGGGCTGGAAAGCGATCTGGGTCTGGATCAGGCCACCTGCACCGCCGAGGCGATCACCCGCATCGACCGCTTTGTCTGTGACATCAAGGAAAGCCAGTTCGGCGACGGGCTGCACATCTTTGGCCGGGTGCCAGAAGTGACCGGCAATTTCGACCCCGCGCCTTCCGCCCAGTCTGAACGCAACGCCCTAATCGACGCACTAGCCGGAAAGCGGATCGAGGCCGGGCCATCCGGTTCGCCCTATCGTGGCCGCTCGGACGTGCTGCCTACCGGGCGGAACCTTTATACCACCGATCCGCGCTCGGTCCCGACTCGTGCGGCCTATACCCAAGGCGTGAAACTGGCCGAGGAACTGGTGCGGCGTCACCTGCAAGAGGAAGGCGATTATCCCAAAGGGCTGATCGTTGACCTCTGGGGTTCGGCCACCATGCGCACCGCCGGGGAAGAATTCGCCATGGCGCTGCACCTGCTGGGCGTCAAACCGGTCTGGGATAAGGGATCCGAGCGGGTCTCGGGCATCGAAGTTCTGCCCATCACCGACCTTAGCCGCCCGCGTCTGGACGTAACGCTGCGGGTCTCGGGCCTGTTCCGCGACGTGTTCCCAACGCTTTCGGCGCTGTACGGTCAGGCGATCCGGGCGCTGTCGGCGCGCGATGAGGCCGCCGATTGGAACCCCTATGCCGGTCAGGAGCCCGCCGCCCGCGTTTATGGCCCCGCCCCCGGCAGCTATGGCGTGAACATGACGCAATTGTCGGAAATCTACACCGACGAGGCGCGCGCGCAGGCGGGTGAGGCATGGCTGGATGCAAGCTCTTACGCGTTGGAGGGCGAGCACATCGCGCAAGACAAAGACGGCATCACCCAGCGCGTCGCCAATGCCGACAGTTTCGTGCACCTGCAGGATCTGACCGAGACCGACCTGCTGCTGGCCAATGACTATGCAACGCATGAGGCCGGGTTTGCCGCCGCCAAAAAGATCACAGGCGGCACGGCGCAGCTTTATCATCTGGACAATACCAACCCCGACACCCCGCGCGCGCGCACCCTGCCCGAGGAAATCAGCCGCGTGGTCCACGCCCGCGCCGCCAACCCCGGCTGGATCGCCGGGATGCAACGCCACGGATTCCGGGGCGCAGCCGAGATCGCCGCGACGCTGGATCATATGGCCTCATTCGCGCATCTATCTGGCACAGTCGCGCCGCACCTTTTCGACCTTTACCACGATGCCACGCTGGGCGACGCTGAGGTCAACGCCTTTCTGGCCGAGGCCAACTCTAAAGCGCATCAGGCCATGCAGGACCGGTTCCGCGCTTTGCTTGAGGCGGGGCTTTGGAACACACGCCGCAACTCGATTCGCGCCGATCTGGAGGGGCTGGGATGAGCGCCCCCGTCGTACAGGGTTGGTGCCCCGGCGCGCACCGTCCGATGATGTCGGGCGATGGGCTGGTGGTCCGGGTGCGGCCGCGGCTGGCTCGTCTGACAGCTGAGCAGGCCTTAGGTCTGTGCGATCTGGCGGAACACTTTGGCAATGGCACCATCGACCTGACCAACCGCGCCAACCTGCAGCTGCGGGGCGTGGCCGAGGCGGATCATCAATCCCTGCTGGCCGAACTGGCCGCGCTGAACCTGCTGGACGCCGAGCCGGGGATCGAGGTGCGCCGCAACATTCTGGTCTCACCTCTGTACCAATCCGGAGACCTGACCGCTCGGCTGGCGCAAGAGCTTATTGACCGGCTGGCCGAACTGCCCGCACTGCCCGCCAAGTTCGGCTTTGCCATCGACACTGGACCTGAGCGCCTGCTGGCTGGGGATTCAGCCGATATCCGGCTGGAAACAAGCCCAGAGGGTTTGATCTTGCGCGCTGATGGGGCAAACACCGGACGTTTGGTCCAAGAATCGGAAGCCATCGACCTGCTGATCGCCTTGGCCGCATGGTTCTCCCAAAACTACACGCCCGAGAGCAGGCGCATGGCCCGCGTGGTCTCGAACTTGCCGCCGGAGTGTCAAGGAACGACACCGGGCCCGGTGGGCACCCCGCTGCAACCCGGACTCTGCGATCAGGGGACGCTCTATGGTGCAGCCTTTGGGCAACTGCCTGCGCGCGCCCTGAAAGGCCTGATCGCGCAAAGCAGGGCCGTTGCCTTGCGGGTCACCCCTTGGCGCTTGATCCTGTTGGAAGGTGGGGCGGCGATACCCGCGCCGGCCTTTGTTACGGACGGAACCGACCCGCTTGTGACGACCGACGCGTGCCCCGGCGCGCCATATTGCCCGCAAGCGCAGGTGGAAACCCGCGACGTCGCCCGTGCTTTGGCCGCACGCGTACCGGGCAGCCTGCATGTCTCGGGCTGCGCCAAAGGATGCGCGCGCATGGGCCTGGCCGATGTGACGCTGATCGGCAATGCCGGACGATTTGATCTTGTCAAACAGGGCCGCGCGGGGGATGAGCCCTGCCAGACCGGCCTGACCGAAGAAACACTGATGAATATGGACTTCACCTGATGCCCTATACTTATGAAACCGATGGCGCTGCGATCTATAAGGAAAGCTTTGCCACCATCCGGTCCGAGGCTGATCTTGCCCGGTTCGACGCCGACGAGGAACAGGTCGCCGTCCGCATGATCCACGCGGCCGGCATGGTGGGGCTTGAAGAGTTCGTGCATTTCTCGCCCGGTTTTGTGGCCGCCGCCCGCACTGCAATGGAAGCCGGCGCACCCATCCTGTGCGATGCGCGCATGGTCAGCGAGGGCGTGACCCGGTTCCGTCTGCCCGCCGACAATGAGGTGATCTGCACACTGCATGACGAACGCGTGCGCCCGCTGGCCGCTGAGATGAGCAACACGCGTTCCGCCGCTGCGCTGGAGCTGTGGCGTCCTCATCTGGACGGCGCCGTTGTCGCAATTGGCAACGCTCCTACCGCGCTGTTCCATCTGCTGAACATGCTGGAAGACCCCGACTGCCCACGCCCCGCCGCCATTATCGGCTGCCCCGTGGGCTTTGTCGGCGCGGTCGAATCCAAAGACGCCCTGTGGGAGGCACAGCCAGTGCCCTCCTGCATCGTCAAGGGCCGCCTGGGCGGCAGCGCCATCACCGTCGCCGCCATCAACGCCATCGCGAGCCGCGCGGAATGAGCGGCACAATCTATGGCGTGGGCCTCGGCCCCGGCGATCCCGACCTGATGAGCGTCCGGGCCGACCGCCTATTGCGCAACGCGCGTCATGTGGCGTTTTTCCGCAAGCCCGGCCGCAGTGGACAGGCGCGCAAGATCGTCAATGGGATGATACCCGAAGATGCCGTCGAATTCCCGATGGAGTACCCGGTCACAACCGAGATCCCAGTGAGCGATCCGCGCTATAACGAGCTGCTCTCGGCGTTTTACGAAGACTGCGCCGCGCATCTGAAGGCTCTGTCCGAACAGGGCGAAGACGTGGTGGTCTTGTGCGAGGGCGATCCGTTTTTCTACGGCTCTTTCATGCATCTTTACAACCGGTTGCGCGACGAGTCTGATGTCGAGGTCGTGCCTGCCATCACCGGCATGTCGGGCGCGTGGACAGCGACCGGAGACCCGATCACCTGGGGTGATGACGTGCTGACCGTACTGGTGGGTACTCTGCCCGAGGACGATCTGGCGCAGCGCATGGCACAGACAGACGCGCTGGTCGTGATGAAGATCGGGCGCAATATCGACAAGGTGAAGCGCGCGCTGAAAACGGCGGGCCTCTATGACCGCGCGTGGATCGTGGAATTTGCGCAAATGCCGAACCAGACGGTGACGAAACTGTCTGAGGCTTGTGAAAAGGTCACACCCTATTTCTCGATCATCATCGTGCACGGTCAGGGGCGCAGGCCATGAGCGGCTGGGTCAAGATCGCCGGTCTTGGACCAGGGGCTGATGCGCTGGTGACGCCCGAGGTGACTGCCGCTTTGGCCGAGGCCACAGATGTGGTCGGCTATATTCCCTACGTGGCCCGCGTGGCCGAGCGCCCCGGCCTGACACTGCACTCCAGTGACAACCGCGTCGAGATCGACCGCTCGCAGCACGCGCTGCAAATGGCGGCTGAGGGCAAACGCGTGGTCGTTGTGTCCTCGGGCGATCCCGGCGTGTTTGCGATGGCGGCGGCTGTGTTTGAGGCGCTAGAAGATGGCCCGTCCGAGTGGCGCAATATCCAGATTGATGTGCTGCCGGGGATCACGGCGATGTTGGCGGCCTCGGCCCGTGCGGGCGCGCCAATGGGGCATGATTTCTGCGCCATCAACCTGAGTGACAACCTCAAACCATGGTCTCTGATCGAAAAGCGTCTGCGGCTGGCCGCGCAGGCGGATTTCTCGATGGCGTTCTACAATCCGCGCTCGAAGTCTCGCCCCGAGGGCTTTGTAAAGACGCTGGAGATCCTGCGAGAAGAATGCGAGCCCGAACGGCTGATCCTGTTTGCCCGCGCCGTATCCCGCGCCGATGAAGCCATTCGGATTTCGACACTGGCCGAGGCCACACCCGAGATGGCAGATATGCAGACGGTGGTCATCGTCGGCTCGTCCCGCACCCGCGTGATCGAACGCGACGGCGCGCCCATCGTCTACACGCCGAGGTTCACGCCAGAATGAGCCAGCCAGTCCAGAACCTGAGCAACGCTCGACAATTCGACCCGCTGCGGCAGGGCCGGACGGTCGATCATCAGCACCGGCAGGCCCAGCGCCCGCGCCGCGTCCAGCTTGGCGCGCGCGCCAAGGCCGCCTGCGTTCTTGGACACGACCAACTGGATCCCATGGCGCTGCATCAGCGCCTGATCATCGGCCAGAGTGAATGGCCCGCGCGAGACAACCACGTCGCAGTTCGGCAACGGCAGAGCACCCGGTTCATCGACCAGCCGCAACAAGTAACGATGCTGAGGCTGGGCGGCGAACTCCTCAAGATGCATCCGGCCCACGGCCAGAAACACCCGCTGTGGCGCGCCGGACAGGGCGGCCACCGCGCCGTCGATATCCGGAACATGCTGCCAGTCGTCCCCATCCTGTTCCACCCATGCCGGGCGGGTCAGCGCGGCCAGAGGCACGTCGGCCTTATGGCAGGCGGCCACCGCGTTGGCGCTCATCTGGGCGGCAAAGGGGTGCGTGGCGTCGATCACGTGGGTGATCGCGTGATCGCGCAGGTAGGTGGTCAGGCCGTCCACGCCTCCGAACCCGCCCACGCGCATCGGCAACGGCTGCGGGCGCGGGTTATCAACGCGGCCCGCATAGGAATAGGTCGCTTGGATGCCCCGTTCGGCCACGGTTTTAGCCAGGGCGTTGGCCTCGGTCGTGCCGCCAAGGATCAGGAGGTGTGTCATGCATGAAGCTCCGTGGCTGACCGTTCTGGGACTGGGTGAGGATGGGCTTGATGGCCTGTCGCCCGCAAGCCGTCAAGTGCTGGAGCGCGCCGAAATCATCATGGGTCCGCCGCGCCATCTGTCGCTGATCCCCGATAGTACGGCCCAGAGGGTCGAATGGCCGGTGCCCTTTGCCGATGGTCTGCCCGTGCTGACGGGGTTCCGGGGGCGGCCCACTGTCGTGCTGGCCTCGGGCGATCCGTTCTGGTTTGGTGCCGGATCGGTCATAGCGCGCAATTTCGAGGCTTGGGAATGGACCGCCCTGCCCGGCCAGTCGACCTTTTCCTTGGCCGCCGCGCGGCTGGGCTGGCCGCTGGAGGCGACGCTGACTTTCGGCCTGCACGCCGCCCCCCTGACGCGGCTGCGACCGCATCTGTCGCCAGGCCTGCGCGCCATTCTGTTGCTGCGCAACGGGGCTGCGGTGACGGAACTGGCGACCTACCTGACCGAAACCGGCTTTGCCGACACCCGCCTGCACGTGATGGAGGCGCTCGGCGGCCCTCGTGAACGTTCCCGCAGTGTGTCCCTGACCGAGGCGCTGCTGGGCGGGTTCGATCACCCGGTCTGCGTCGCGCTTGAAGTCGCAGGCGAGGGTCGCGCGCTGCCCAAATCCTCAGGCAAGCCGGATGAGATATTCGAGACCGACGGCCAGATCACCAAACGCCCTGTCCGCGCCCTAACCCTGTCAGCGCTGGCCCCGCATCGCGGTGAGCATCTGTGGGATATCGGAGGCGGCACCGGCTCGATCAGTATCGAGTGGTTGATGTGCGATCCGACCCTCACGGCCACCACGATTGAACCCCGCGCCGACCGGGCCGAGCGGATTCGTCGCAATGCCGATGCGCTGGGTCAGGATCGGCTGACCGTCATCCACGGCACTGCGCCCGATGCGCTGGACGGGTTGTCCCTGCCGGATGTGGTGTTCATCGGTGGAGGTCTAAGCGCCGCGCTGCTGGACTGGCTGTATGCCACTTTGCCCGCTGGTACCCGCTTAGTCGCCAATGCAGTGACACTGGAGAGCGAGGCGTTGCTGGCGCAGTGGCATGAGAAACGCGGCGGCGATCTTTTGCGGATTGAATTGGCGCAGGCTGCGCCATTGGGGCCGCGCCGGGGTTGGAAATCCGGCTATCCGGTGGTGCAGTGGAGCGTCACGCTATGATCGTCGCGGGCCTTGGCTTTTCCTCCACCGCGACGGTGGACAGTCTGCGCGCGGCCTTTGCGGCTGCCGCCTCTGACCACCCCGTCAGCGCCTTGGCGACCGTCGCGGACAAAGAGGGCCATGCTGCGCTGGCAGAATTCGCAGCCGTAACCGCCCTGCCCCTGCATTTCATCGCGCCCGCCGATCTGGCCGGGCAGCGCACGCTCACCTGCTCGCCCCGCAGCCGCGCCAGTTATGGCACCGGCAGCGTGGCCGAAGCATCCGCCCTTGCCGCCGCTGGATCTGGCGCGCGGCTGCTTTCACCCCGACAGATATCAGACGACCGGCTGGCCACCTGCGCCATCGCCATCGGAGGACAAAAATGACAGTTCATTTCATCGGCGCCGGACCGGGCGCTGCCGACCTGCTGACCCTGCGCGGGCGCGATATCATCGCGTCCTGTCCCGTGTGCCTCTATGCGGGCTCGCTGGTGCCCGAGGAAATCCTTGGCCACTGCCCCGAGGGAGCCAAGATCATCAACACCGCGCCGATGGATCTGGATCAGATCATGGCCGAGATCGATGCCGCCCATAAGGCTGGTCAGGATGTGGCCCGCCTGCATTCGGGCGATCTGTCGGTCTGGTCCGCCATGGGCGAACAAATCCGCCGGTTGAAAGAGATGGGTATCCCGGTCAGCGTCACGCCCGGCGTGCCGTCCTTTGCCGCGGCAGCCGCGGCCTTGGGCACGGAACTGACACTACCCGGCCTCGCGCAATCGGTGGTGCTGACCCGCACGCCGGGCCGCGCGTCTTCGATGCCCGAGGGTGAGACGCTTGAGAACTTCGCCCGCACCGGCGCAACGCTGGCCATTCACCTGTCGATTGGCAATTTAGACAAGGTCATCGCCGACCTGACCCCGGCCTATGGGGCCGATTGCCCGGTGGCCGTTGTCTATCGCGCCAGCTGGCCCGATGAACGCATCATCCGTGCAACGCTGGAGACGCTGAAAGACGCGCTGGACGACGGCATCGCCCGCGCCGCGCTGATCATGGTCGGCCCAGCGCTTGCGGGGGAAGGGTTCGACGAAAGCTGTCTGTATTCCAAGGATTACGACCGCCGCTATCGCCCGCAAAGCGCCGACAGCCCGTGGTCCAGCTGGAGCCCCGAGGATGAATGACGCGATGACTAACCCTCCGGGTCTTCTGATTTCTGCGCCGTCCTCGGGCACCGGCAAGACCACGGTCATGCTGGGCCTGTTGCGTGCGCTGGCCGAGGATGGGCTGACCGTTCAGCCTTTTAAAAGCGGACCAGATTATATCGACCCGGCCTTTCACCGGGCGGCTGCGGGGCGGGCCTCGTTCAATTTGGACAGCTGGGCCATGGGAGAGCCTCTGTTGGACGCCATTTCTGCACAGGCCGAAGGCGCGGATATCGTGGTCGCCGAGGGCTCAATGGGGCTGTTCGACGGCGTCGCCAAACCCGGAGAGCTGGGCTATGGCTCGAGTGCAGAGACGGCGCAGCGCATGGGCTGGCCGGTGGTGCTGGTACTGGATGTGGGCGGTCAGGCGCAGTCGGCGGCAGCGACGGCTTTGGGGTTCAAGATGTATAACCCCGATCTGCCCTTTGCCGGCGTGATCCTGAACCGCTGCGCCAGCCCCCGGCATGAGCGGTTGACGCGGCTGGGGATGGAGCGCGCGGGCCTGCCGGTTCTGGGCGTGTTGCCCCGGCGCGGCGACCTGACCCTGCCCGAGCGGCATCTGGGTCTGATCCAGGCTGTCGAACACCCCGACCTGGAAAGCGCAATTGTCGGCTATGTTGCGTTCCTGCGCGAGCATGTCGATCTTGAGGCGATCAAGCGGGCGGCATCCTCAGGCCCGAATGGGCCATCGTCCGCCGCGCTGCCGCGGCCCCCGGCGCAACGGATCGCACTGGCCCGCGATGCAGCGTTTTCCTTCACCTATCCCCATTTGCTGGAAGGTTGGCGTGCGGCAGGGGCCGAGGTGTTGCCCTTCTCGCCCTTGGCCAATGAAGCCCCGGCTGCGGATGCCGATCTGGTTTGGTTGCCGGGCGGATATCCTGAACTGCATGCAGGCACTCTGGCCGCTGCATCGAGTTTTCAGGAGGGGTTGCGGAACCACGCGCAGACCAAGCCCGTTCATGGGGAATGCGGGGGGTATATGGCGCTGGGACAGGCTCTGATCGATAAAGAGGGTGTCTCGCATCAGATGGCCGGGTTGTTGAGGCTGGTGACATCTTACGAGAAGCGCAAGTTCAATCTGGGGTATCGCCGGGCCGAGCTGCTGGCCCCCATGCCCGGCTTTGCCGTAGGCACGGGCCTGCGGGGGCATGAGTTCCACTATTCCTCAATCATCGAGCAACCTGACGCGCCTTTGGCCCGTGTGTTTGACGCAGAAGGGGCCGAAGGGCCGCAGACCGGATCGGTGCGTGGCAACGTGACCGGCACGTTCTTTCACCTGATCGCGGAGGCCTCAGTATGAGTGGGTTTGTCTCGTTCATCGGCTCAGGTCCGGGCGATCCGGAATTGCTGACGCTCAAGGCCGTAGATCGGATGCAAAAGGCGGATGCGGTGCTGTTTGATGACCTCAGCAGCGGGCCGATCTTAACCCATGCGCGCGAGGATGCCGATCTGGTGGGCGTGGGCAAACGGGCGGGTCGCCCCTCGCCCAAGCAGGACCATGTCAGCCGGTTGTTGGTGGATTACGCCCTGACCGGGCAGCGGGTCGTGCGGTTGAAATCCGGCGATGGCGGCATGTTTGGACGTCTGGAAGAAGAACTGGTTGCCCTGCGCGCGGCTGGGATCGAATACGAGATCATCCCCGGCATCCCCTCAGCTGTAGCGGCGGCGGCGGCGGCTGGCATCCCGCTGACCCGTAGGCTAACCGCGCGACGGGTGCAGTTTGTCACCGGCCATGATGTCAGCGGCAAACTGCCCGAGGACCTGAACCTGCCCGCGCTGGCCGACCCGGATGCGACCACCGTCGTCTTCATGGGCAAGCGCACCTTTCCTCTGCTGGTCGAAACGCTGCACGCACATGGCCTGCCGCTGGAAACGCCAGCACTGATGGCCGAATCCGTCTCGACCCCCGAGCAGAAGCTGCATCGCAGTACTGTAGGCGCGCTGTCCAATAAACTGGCGGACGAGATAGGCACCGCCCCGGCGCTGATCCTTTACGGCCCGCTGGCAGAGTTTGACGATGTTTGACCTGACCTTGATCGGCATCGGCACCGGGAACCCTGACCACGTGACCTTTCAGGGCGCGCAGGCGATCCGCTCGGCGGACCTGATCCTGATCCCCCGCAAGGGCGAGAATAAGGCCGATCTAGCCGGGCTGCGCGAAAAGATCATTGCGCAGGTGACCGACACGCCGCCGCAGATCGCCTATTTCGACATCCCCAAGCGCCGGTCCGACGACGGATATCTGCGCGGGGTGGATGAATGGCACGACGCGATTGTATTGCGCTGGAGCGAGGCAATCGCCGCCCATCCTGGAGCACGACATGTAGCTCTACTGATCTGGGGCGATCCGTCGCTTTATGACAGTTCACTGCGGATTGCAGAGCGGCTGGACCCTCAACCGACGACGCGGGTGATCCCTGGCATTACAGCGCTGCAGGCGTTGACGGCTGCCCACGTGATTCCGATCAACGATCTGGGTGCCCCCTACATCGTGACCACGGGGCGGCGGATTCGCGACGAAGGGTGGCCGGACGGTGCGTCAAACGTGGCGGTAATGCTGGATGGTGAGTGCTCGTTCCAACATCTTCAGATGGCAGATTATGACATCTGGTGGGGGGCGTACGTGGGCATGAAAGAGGAAATTCTGATCAAGGGGCCCTTGGCTGAGGTTGCGCAGCAGATTCTGGACACCCGTGCAGCTGCGCGCGCCGATCACGGGTGGATCATGGATATTTATCTTCTCAAAAAGTGCGTGAACTGACCAAATTGGTCGCGAATGGTGATTGCGCCACGCGGGTTTTGAAGGCTAGATGAACCCGTCTGGTCCCGTCGTTCACAGCGACGAGCTAAGAGGGAATGTGGTGCGATCCGAGTTGATCCAATCCACAGCCGCCCCCGCGACTGTAAGCGGTGAGTCTTGCTCAACCAGCCACTCCTGAATTTTCAGGGGGAAGGCGAGCACAGGCCCTGACCCGCAAGCCAGGAGACCTGCCAGGCGTGATTTGAAACACCGGCCGTCGGGTGCGACGGCACAGGAGAATTGAAAATGACAACACAAACACAAACCGCCTCGCGCGCTGGTATCCTGCCGGTCATGTTCGCTGTGGTTCTGGGTCTTGGCATCATTTCGGTGACTGGCCACGTTCAGGCCGCTGCCCTGCATGACGCAGCCCATGACGTGCGTCACGCAACCGGCTTCCCCTGCCACTAAACCCATGTTTAGCCGTATCCTGACCAGCGCGTTGTTCGCTGGTGCTGCAGCGGGGCTGATTGCCGCCTTGCTGCAGTTGGTCTTTGTGCAACCTGTGTTGCTGCACGCGGAACTGTATGAATCAGGCGAATTGGTCCATTTCGGCGGTGACGTCGTAAGTGCTCACCCCGAGCTGCCGGGAATGTTCTCAGACCTGTTCCGCGATGCGCTGAGCGTCATTTTCACGATGCTTATCTATACCGGTTACGCGCTGATGATGATTGCGCTGATGTCCGTGGCTGAGGGCAACGGCCACAAGATTGACGGGCGCACCGGCGTTTTGTGGGGGCTTGCGGGGTTCGTTGCCGTGCACCTCGCACCCGGATTCTCGCTCGCGCCAGAAGTGCCCGGCGTGGCAGCAGCCGATGTCGCTGCGCGTCAAATCTGGTGGTTTGCGACCGTCGCAGCAGCAGGTGTTGCCATGTGGCTGATTGCCTTTGGCGGCACCCTGATCAGCTATGTGATCGCAGCCGCTCTGCTGTTGGCCCCACATCTGATCGGCGCGCCCGAGCCGGACGTGTTCACCGGCCCCGTTCCGACCGAGATCGGCGCGCTGTTTGCCGCACGCGCTTTTGGCATCGGACTGGTAGCCTGGGTTCTGGTCGGGGCATTCGCCGGGTACTTCTGGCGATATGAAAGCCAGCGTGCCGAAGCTGCGGCCTGACAAGCACGCTTATGAACACGCCGAGACCAGCTCGGCGTGTTTGCTACTACCATCAAGGAACATAAAATGGCACGCTCACTTGCCCTGTTTGCAATCGGCATAGTTTTTGGCAGTGGTGCAGGATTTGTGGTTGCGGCTGCAAATGGCGTTACTTTCGACGGCCATGACCATGGCGATCCTGCACATCACAGTTCATCTCACGCCGAGGCAGCCGCACACGATCATTCGACTGCCATCAACCTGCCTGCTGGCGCTGATGCTCCGGGGCTTGAGATCGCTCTTACGCCCGATCCTATGGCGGGTTGGAACCTGCATGTCATGCCGCAGAACTTTCGGTTCTCACCACAAAATGCCTCAAAGACCGATGTCGACGGCGAGGGGCATGCACATGTCTACGTAAATGGAGAGAAACTGGCCCGGCTGTACGGTAACTGGATGCATATCGACCATCTGCCGCAGGGCGAGGTCGAAGTCTCGGTCTCTCTGAACGCAAACAGCCACAGCCCGCTGATGGTCGACAACATCCCCGTCAGCGCGGCGGTCACACTACAGGTCGACTAAAGCGCCGGGATACGCGCCCGCAAACACATCCGGAGCCGCCCGCAAGGCCGGGCGTCTTCGATCCAGCCTTTGGGGCTTTCCAGATAGGTCCGGCAGGTCGCCACGATATCATCGGCGTCCGAAGCGACATCGACCCCTGAAAACACATATGTCGCCCAGCCATCGGCCTGCAGCGCGATGGCCACGGGTTCTGCACATCCGCTGAAACAGGCGTGCTGATCGACCGAAACCCGCCCCTCAATCCCCGCGCGGGTCAGGGCGGACTCGACAGCTTTGACCTCGGCCCCGCAATCGCGGGCGCCGGCACAAGACGAACATATCAACAGGCGCATCTGATCCAATTCGGACCTCATCGGGTGGCATTTGCCTGTTTCTGAGGGTTTCCAACTGCCGGCGCAATCGGGAAAACGCACAAGATTGTGAGTGCGCCCTGTCCCGCTTTCTGGCATCACTGTCGCAACCCCGAAACAGGAGGCCCAGATGAAAGCCCTTTGGACTGCGATTGCCCTGATAGCGACCCCTGCTTTGTCAGACGAGCCCCTGTCGGGCTGGGCCAGCTACGCAACCGACAAAAGTTACGACGCGTTGGTTGCCGACACCAAGGATGCCATCAAAGCTAATGGTCTGATCGTGGTCACGCAGGCAGGCCCGACCAACGCCGCCGCATCGCGTGGGATCACTATCCCCGGCAATCGGGTCATTGGTGCCTTCAACAACGACTATGCGGTGCGCGTGTTGGAAACATCAGTGAACGCGATGATCGAGGCGCCGATCCGCTTTTATGTCACGGAGAACGAGGACGGCACCGCCACCCTATCCTACAAGACTCCCAGCTTTGTCTTCGCGCCCTATGTCTATGAGGGCGGAGACCCCCTGCGCGAGATCGCTGAGGAGCTGGATGGCAAGTTTCAGGCTGTGGCTGAAACAGCAGTCAAATAGTCACACTGGCGTGATCCGGCTTGCGTCTGGGGCCGTCCTCCGCAATCTGCTGTGAAACAGTTTTTCGGAGCATGACTTATGCAAGACCTCTCGCCCCGCGCAGCGGACCTTCTGGCCCAACGTTTGTACGAGGCCGGATGTCGCCACGCCTTTGGAATGCCCGGTGGTGAGGTTCTGACCCTTGTCGATGCGCTGGAACAGGCCGGGATCACCTTTCATCTGACCAAGCATGAAAACGCCGCCGGTTTCATGGCCGAGGCCGTGCATCACCGCGATGGCGCGCCTGCCATTCTGGTTGCCACCCTTGGCCCCGGTGCGATGAACGGGATCAACGTGGTCGCCAATGCCTTGCAAGACCGGGTGCCGATGATCGTGCTGACCGGCTGCGTCGATGCCGATGAAGCGCTGACCTATACCCATCAGGTAATGGATCACGCACAGGTCTATCGCTCAATCACCAAGGGGACGTTTACACTGACCGCCAAAGGCGCAGACATTATTGCCGATAAGGCGGTTACGTTGGCCAATCAGCCGCGCCCCGGTCCGGTGCATATCGACGTGCCGATCTCGGTCGCGGATACCCGCGTGTCGGGCGTGAAACCGCGCCGCCGCGCCAAGATTGCCACCGTATCCCCCGCGGGCGACTGCGTCGAGAAAGCCCGCCGTTGGGTGTCTCAGGCCGAACGGCCCATCGCAATTGTCGGGCTGGATGTTCTCTATGACGACTCGCGCAATGTGGTGCAGGCATTTCTGGAGCACTTCGACATCCCCTTCGTGACGACCTACAAGGCCAAGGGTGTGGTGCCTGAGGATCACCCTTTGTGCCTGGGCGGCGCGGGCCTGTCGCCGTTGGCTGACAAACATCTGGTTCCGCTGGTCGAACAGGCCGATTTGGTGCTGTGTCTGGGCTATGACCCGATCGAAATGCGCCCCGGCTGGCGTGAGATCTGGGACCCTGAGGAAAAGCGTGTGATCGACGTCTCGGCCGTGCCCAATGACCACTACATGCATCAGGCGGGGCTGAATCTGGTCGCGCACACGGGCGAGACGTTGGAGGCCATTGCCAAAGGCACCCCGTCGCGCAAGACATGGCCGGGCGGCGAGCCCGCACAAGTCAAAGCCGCTTTGGCGCAGGCGTTTCCCACGGATGACGACTGGGGGCCCGCGGCGGTGATCGCCGAAACCCGTGCTGCCCTGCCCGCCAACACGCTGGCGACCGCCGACAGCGGCGCGCATCGTATTTTGCTGAGCCAGATGTGGGACTGCTCCGAGGAACGCGGTCTGATCCAATCCTCGGCCCTGTGTACCATGGGCTGTGCCGTGCCGATGGCGATTGGCCTGAAACTGGCCGAACCCGACCGCCCTGTGATCAGCTTCTCGGGTGATGCCGGGTTCCTGATGGTTGCCGGAGAGCTTTCGACAGCAGCCGAGATGGGGGGAAATCCAATCTTTCTGGTCTTTGTCGATGCAAGCCTTGCGCTGATCGAGCTGAAACAGCGCCAGCGCCAGATGGGCAACACAGGCGTAGATTTCGACCGCCACGACTTTGCCGCCATGGGTCGCGCGTTCGGCGGTAACGGCCACACGGTGCGCAACCGCGAGGAACTGCGGGCGGCGCTGGACGCGGCGGTCAAGGCCGACAGCTTTACCGTCATCGCCGCCGAGATCGACCGTGGAGGCTATGATGGTCGGATCTGAAGGGCCGCTGAAAGGCGTCAAAGTTTTGGACCTGTCCCGCATTCTGGCAGGACCGACCTGCACGCAATTGCTGGGCGATCTGGGCGCAAACGTGATCAAGATCGAAAACCCCGCAACTGGGGGCGATGATACGCGGCAATGGGGCCCTCCGTATGTGACGGACGCGGACGGGAATGCATCGGACCTGAGCGCTTATTTCATGTCGGCCAACCGCAACAAGAAATCTGTGGCAATCGACATCACAACAGCCGAGGGTCAGGCGGAAATCCGACGTCTCGCCTCGCATGCCGATATCCTGATCGAGAATTTCAAACCCGGCGGGTTGGCGAAGTATGGGCTGGACTATGCAACCCTGTCGCAGGAATTTCCCAGCCTCGTTTATTGCTCGATCTCAGGCTACGGACAGGACGGACCAAACGCGTCGAAGCCGGGATATGACCTGATGGCACAGGGTTACGGCGGGATCATGTCTCTGACCGGCGATCCCGAGGGCGCGCCCATGAAAGTGGGCGTTGGCATCGCTGACGTGATGTGCGGCATGTACGCGACCGTCGGCATTCTGGCGGCGCTACGCCACCGGGATCAAACAGGCGAGGGCCAGCAGATCGACCTTGCGCTGGTCGACGCGCAAATTGCGTGGCTGATCAATGAGGGCGTGAATTACCTGACCTCTGGCAACGTCCCTCAACGGCGCGGAAATGGGCACCCGAATATCGTGCCCTATGACGTCTATCAAACGGCGGACGGGCACGTGATCCTGGCGGTTGGCAACGACAGCCAATTTAGACGGTTCTGTGACTTCATCGGGCAGCCTGCCCTAGCGGACGATCCCCGTTTTGCGACCAACCCATCACGTCTGGAACATCGTGATGCGCTGAATGCAATTCTGCGCCCAGCCGTACAAAACTATGACACTGAAACCGTCATTGCCGAGCTTGAGGCGCGCAAAGTGCCTGTGGGCCCGGTGCAGACGTTGGATCAGGTTTTTGCCACCGATCAGGTCGCCGCAAGGCAGATGCAGATCGCCATGAAAGCCGACCCGGCACAGGTGAATCTGATCGGAAATCCGCTGAAACTGTCCAAAACGCCTGTAACATATCGCAGTGCTCCACCGACCTTTGGCGCGGACACTCAGGCCGTTCTGAACGCCGAAAACCCGTTTGAAGACTGAAACACAATGCCTAATTCGGCGGCATGTTGCTGAAACATGCCGTTGAATCGGCGGTTTTTTTCACGTTTTGCACACACAGCATTTCACCAATTCGAGAGGTCGGTCGATACTGATACGACCCGACTAGAGTCTCTGGTAAGTCGAATATTGTACTAATTCTCACACGGATCGGACCACGAGCATGAAACAAGACGTTTTCGGACAGATGAACACCCTGAGCCATTCGGCTAGCGCCGAGGCGTGGGATGGCGTGCTGCTCGGGTTCATGGCGCATGCGGCGGTGACGCCTCAGCATCTGGGAAAAGTCTTGGAGCTTGAGCCCGATTTTGCCCTGGGCCATGCGATCAAAGGTCTGTTCATGGTTCTGCTGGGCCGCCGCGAGATGATGCCAGTCGCCGTCGAGGCTCTGGCCGCTGCCAATGCAGCCATGACGCGTCAACCGGTAACCGCACGCGAACGCCTGTATGTGCAGGCGCTGGAGTTGTATCTGGCCGATCTGCCCTCGCAAGCCGTTCAGAAATTCGAGGAAATCCTGCGCGCCCATCCGCAAGACTCGCTGGCGATGAAGCTTAGCCATGCCACCCGCTTTGTTCTGGGCGACGCCGAAGGCATGCGTCGCTCGATCGAACGTGTGATGCCGGCGTATGAGCCTGATCACGCGGGCCGTGGATATCTGTTGGGCTGCCATTCTTTCGCGCTGGAAGAAACCGGCGCCTATGAGAAAGCCGAGATTGCAGGCCGTCAAGCGCTGTGGATGGTGTCAGATGACGCATGGGGCCTACACGCGGTGGCCCACGTGCATGAGATGACCGGTAACGCACAGTTGGGTCTGGATTGGCTGGCCGGGCGCGAGGACGCTTGGGCGCATTGCAACAACTTCCGCTATCACGTCTGGTGGCACAAAGCGCTGATGCATCTGGATCTGGGCCAAGTAGATCAGGTGATGGAGCTGTATGACAACTACATCCGTCAGGACAAGACCGACGATTACCGCGATATCTCGAACGCGACCTCGTTGTTGTCGCGTCTGGAGCTTGAGGGCGTAAATGTCGGCAATCGCTGGGAAGAACTGGCTGACCTGAGCGCCAATCGCACCGAAGACGGCTGCCTGATCTTTGCCGACCTGCACTATCTCCTGGCCCTCACTGGCGATAACCGGGACGAGGCGACCGGAAAGATGCTGAAACGCATCCAGAAAGACGCCCAGCGCAATCAGGGCGACACCCCGATCCGCATGTCCGATCCAGGCGTTGCAGCAGCCAAAGGGTTGGAAGCCTTTGGCGACGGCCTGTATGGCCAAGCCTTTGATTTCCTTTCTACAGCACGTGACGGAATGCAACTTGCAGGTGGCAGTCACGCGCAACGTGATGTATTCGAGCGCATCACAATTGATTCCGGCCTGCGCGCCGGGCGTCTGGATGCAGTCGAGCGCATCCTGGATGACCGCCGCGCAAAACGGGCTGGTGGCGAGGACAATTACGCCCTTGCGCGCCGCGCATTGATCGACGCGGCACGCGATGACGGAGACGCACAAAGCGTTCCGGCTGAATAACAAAAACAAAAAGACCAAAGAAGGACAGAACACGTATGGCGACAGCATCGCCCGCTTCTGATTTTGCGCCTGTGGCAGCTCAAGTAGCCGCCCCTGCCCGCGTGCGCGACCCACGGCTGGATTTCTATCGCGGCATCGCGATGTTCATCATCCTGATCGCCCATATCCCGAACGACCCCTGGGCCAGATGGATTCCGGCGCGGTTTGGTTATTCGGATGCGACCGAGATTTTCGTGTTCTGCTCGGGCATGGCGTCGGCCATTGCGTTCGGTGGGGCCTTTGCCCGCAAAGGTTGGTGGATGGGAACGGCTCGCGTGGCGTTCCGCATCTGGCAGGTCTACTGGGCGCATATCTGCCTGTTTTTCTTTGTGGCCATGTCGATGGCGGCGCTGGACCAGACAGGTTTCTTCGAGAAAACATATATTTCCTCGCTGAACCTCCAGCATTTCTTCAACGATCCTGCGCCACAGATGGTCGGTCTGTTCACGCTGACATACGTGCCGAACTACTTTGACATCCTGCCAATGTATCTGGTGGTTTTGGCGCTGATGCCCGTTTACATGGGCCTATACCGCGTCGGGTTCTGGGCCGTGGCCGCCACGTCGATTGCGATTTGGCTGGTGGCACAAACTGGCGCGCTGGCCCTACCGGCCGAGCCTTGGTCGGACCGTCAGTGGTTCTTCAACCCCTTCGGCTGGCAGTTGCTGTTCTTTACCGGCTTTGCCTTCATGCGCGGGTGGATCCCTGCCCCGCCCGTATCGAAAACCCTGATCTGGGCTGCCGTGCTGTTCCTGATCCTGTCGGCCCCGTTTGGATCTTGGAAGGTCTTTACCTGGATCAACAATGCCGCGCCTGAATTGGGTGCCGTGCTGCGCAAGGGCTGGCCCTTGACCTCGGAACTGCGGGGCAAGACCGAGTTTGGCCTGCTGCGCTATGTTCACTTCCTCTCACTGGCCTATCTGGGCTGGGTCGTCGCGGGTGAGCATGGCCATCGCCTGATCGCAACCGGTCAGGGTGCAGCCGCGAAAGTTTGGGAATTCCTGCTGACCGTCATCACCAAGGTCGGTCAGCAATCCTTGGCGGTCTTCGTCTTTTCCATGGCAGCAGCGCGCCTGATCGGCGTTGGACTGGACCTGAGTGGGCGGGATGTTGCCAGCGTCTTCATCGCCAACATGATTGGCTTTGCCATGATCATCGGCGTGGCCTATCTGGCCGGTTGGTTCAAGTCACACCCCTGGAAGTCTAAAAAATGAATTTCACACGTCGCGCATTTTTGGCCTCAACTTCGGCGCTTGCTTTCGCTCCGGCCACTTTTGCTGCCGGGGGCGAGGTCCCCTTTGACCGCAACGATGTGATCGCGCTGGCCCGTGAACTGGCCAGCCAACCCTATGCCGAGCGTGAAATGGTTCCGCAGGAATGGCAGGACCTGACGTATCAACAGTATCGCTCGATCCGGTTCAGGCTGGACCGTGCGCTGTGGTATGAAACCCAGACGCCGTTCAACGTAGATTTCTTTACGCCAGGCCTGTACTTCCCGCGCACTGTTAAGGTTTCAACAGTCGAGGACGGGATGACCACCCCGGTTACGTTCGATCTGTCGATGTTCGACAAATCCGAAGACGTGCCGACCCTGCCCATCGACGACACGCTGGGGTTCTCTGGCTTGCGCCTGCGCACCGAAATGCACCGCCCCGGTAAGACCGATGAGTTCTGCGTCTGGCAAGGCGCCAGCTATTTCCGCGCCATTGGTCTGCACGAGGTTTACGGGCTGTCCGCGCGTGGTCTGGCCCTAAAAACAGGGGACCCGGATGGTGAGGAATTTCCCGAATTCATCCGCTTTTGGCTGGAACGACCCAAACCCGGCCAGCGCAACATGGTCGTCCACGCGCTGATGGACAGCCCCAGCGTGACCGGGGCCTATCGGTTCAACGTCACCGCCGGGGCCGACTGCATCATGGATGTCGAAGCAACGCTCTTCCCCCGCGAAGAGCTGCCCCATGTGGGCATCGCGCCCGGCACTTCGATGTTCCTGTTCGACCAGACCAACCACAGCCGGTTTGACGATTTCCGCCCCGCCGTTCATGACAGCGATGGCTTGATGGTTAGCAATGGCGCGGGGGAGGTGCTGTGGCGGCCTTTGGCCAACCCTACCCGCCTGCAGATTTCGTCGTTCGTGGATACAAACCCACGCGGCTTTGGCCTGATGCAGCGGAAACGCAAGTTCTCGGACTATGCGGATCTTGAGGCGAATTATCACAAGCGCCCCGGCCTGTGGGTGGAACCAAAGGGCGATTGGGGAAAAGGCACCGTGACGCTGGTCGAGATTCCGGCGGATCAGGAAATCTACGACAACATCGTCGCCTATTGGCGCCCGGCCGAGCCCTATGCCGCGGGCAGCCAGATCGACATGTCCTATCGTTTGATCTGGGGCGAAGAACCCCAGCGCACACCCATGCCACGCGTGATCAACACCGCGATGGGCGACAATACCTTCGGCGAAGGACGTCTGGCAGTGATCGATTTTGAGGCCTCGGACCTGTTCGATGACCCCGATGCGATGACCATCTTTGTTGACTCGCCCCATGCCGAGACCTCAGACGGCGTGCTGCAACGCAATCCCGATACCGGCGGCTTGCGGCTGGCATTCTCGTTCCAGCCGGGCGAGCGGAACCACGTGGAGCTGCGCGCACAGCTTCTGAAGGACAAACAGCCCGCCTCTGAGGTGTGGCTCTACCGTTGGACCACATGAGCCGCGATCTGCATATCATGCCGCCCGAGGCCCCTCTGGCGATGCCCGCGCAGGATTTCAGCGCCGGGTTTCGGGATGCACAGGTACCGAATGGCAAGCGCGCCTCGGCCGGGTTCTGGCGCGCGCTGGCCTTTTCGCCTGCGATGGCGGCCACTTTGGGGCTGCTTTGGGTGATGTCCGACTGGTTCGGGGCCGAAGGGATCAATCTGATCGAAGGCATCCTGCTGGCGCTGATCTCGTTCAATTTCTTCTGGATTTCTTTCACGGTCTGCACCGTGCTGCTGGGCATGGTGTCCCTTTCGCGGCAGGAACAGCCGAAACGCGAAGGCCGTCCACAGCCATTGCGCGTCGCCCTGTTGACCCCGGTCTATAACGAGGTGCCGTGGAACGTGCTGGGCAATGCCCGCACCATGCTGGAAGACCTGCGCAAGCGCGGTGGACAGCATCACTATGCCATGTTCATCCTGTCCGACACGCGTGACCCCGAGATCGCCGCGCAAGAACAGGCCAGTGTCGAGGCTCTGCGCACGACCCTAGCGCCGGGTCTTGAGCTGTATTACCGCCGTCGTCCTGAAAACACTGACCGCAAGGTGGGCAATATCGCCGATTGGGTCAGCCGCTGGGGGGCTGATTGGGATGCGATGCTGGTGCTGGATGCCGACAGTCTGATGACCGGTCGTGCCATCACCCGCCTGACCGACGCTTTGGCACGCGACCCCGGTGCCGGTCTGATCCAGAGCTACCCGCAGCTAATCGGCGCGCAATCGGTCTTTGCCCGGATGCAGCAATTTGCCAACGGCGTCTACGGCATCGCCTTTGCCGAAGGTCTGGCCCGTTGGTGCGGGCAAGAAGGCAATTATTGGGGCCACAACGCCATCATCCGCACCCGTGCCTTTGCGTCCAGCGCGGGTCTGCCCAAGCTGCGCGCCTTCAATGGTCAGGAAAAGCTGATCATGAGCCACGATTTCGTCGAAGCAGGCCTGCTGCGCCGTGCCGGATGGGCCGTGCGCTTCCTGCCCCGTATTCGCGGGTCGTATGAAGAGACGCCCCCTACGCTGATCGACCACGCACTGCGGGACCGGCGCTGGTGTCAGGGCAACCTGCAACACCTGAAATTGCTGGGCTCGACCGGGTTTCGTGCGGTGTCTCGTTTCCACATGTTCCACGGTGCGGTCGGGTATCTGATGTCGCCGCTATGGTTTGCTCTGCTGGTGATGTGGGCGCTGATCGGTCAGGGTGAGGACGCCTCGGTCCTGTATTATTTCAGCCCCGACAATCCACTGTTCCCGCAATGGCCCGAGATGTCGGAAACCCGCCATGTGCTGATCATTCTCGTTATGTATGCCATGTTGCTGGCCCCCAAGGTGCTGGGCGTTCTAGCCCTGCCGCTCAGCGGTGTGCGCTATTCGGATTTTGGCGGCGGCTTCAAATTCCTGACCTCGTTTTTGTCCGAGGTTATTCTGTCGATCCTCTACGCGCCGATCCTGATGGTGCAACAGATGATCGCCGTGTTCCGCACCGCATTCGGTGTACAAAAGGGCTGGTCCCCGCAGGCACGCGACGGGGGCAGCTATGGGCTGCGCACTCTGATCCTATGCCACGTGGTAGAGACCGTGAGCGGCGTCGCCCTGAGCGTCGGGATACTGTCCGGCTTGGTTTCGATCTGGCTGGCCCCGATAGCGATCAGCCTAGCCTTCGCGATCCCGCTTTCTGCACTCAGCGGAGTGTCTTCGGGCCCTGCGCGCCGCATGGTCGGGATGAAAGAGGATGTGAAGGAGCCCGCGATCACACGCTCGGCCCGCCGTCACAGAGACGAGTTGAAGCGCTTGATCGAAGGGCGCGGCGTAATGACCCCGGCAGAGTGATCAGCCGCCGGGCAGGCCTTCGTACCAGTCCACCATCATGTCCGCCCACCCTTTGGGCACCGTGTGTCCGCCAGGGAACAGCGCAAATTCCAGTGCACTGCCATCTGCACAGCCGCTCCAATACCGGCGCATAAAAGGGCCGGTCGTCGAAAACCCGCTGGGTTTGGTATCGACGCAGCCATTGGCGATACGCCAGATTTCCAGCCCGGCAAAGATATCGCCCTGATGGAACCGGCCACCGCCCAGCAAACGCCCTTCGAGCGGGACCACATTGTCGGTCCAGCCATGGGTGTGAAACATACGGATCGGCCCCTCGCAGGCCTCAGGGTGAGGTCGCCAGAACCCGCCTGATACGGGCACATAAGCCGAAAACGTCTCGGGCGCATCGCAGGCCAGATAGTTAACCATGAATCCACCGGCCGAGAAACCACCGAGAATAACCCGCTCGGCATCAATCCCGAATTTGTCAGCGGCGTCCTGAACGACTTCGGTCAGGAAGGCGGTTTCATCCCTGTCGCCGAAGCCGGGATAGAAGTTCCAGCTTTTGACACCGGGGCGGTTGGCGCGCTCAAGCCCCTCGGGCGCCATCACCGCATAGCCACGAGACAATAACGGTTTGACCATGCCGCGGTTCTTCATCGTGCCGGTTCCGCTGCCGCCATAGCCGTGCAGGAAAACGACCAGCGGAGGATTTTCCGCCTTGGGCAGTTCGATGTGGTATTCGCCCATTTCAGTGCTACAGGCACCGTCCTGATCACCGCAGGCGGCATGAACCGACTTCCCGGCGATTGCGGCCACGACAGCCAGCATGGCGGCGCGGATCATTGAACGGCCTCCTCATAAGTTCCAACCGGCAACCCCGACCGGACCCAACCGGGCCCTGCGGCCGAGCCTAGCATCCCTTCGGGTACATCGATGATATTGGTAAAGCCTGCTTCGCTCAACCGGTTGCTGAGCCGCGCGGACCGAACCCCGCGCGCGCAGATCAGAGCAATAGGCGCAGACCTGTCGCCGTCGGTCAGTTGATCCAGCGCCTGAACAAAATCATCACGGCGCATGTCCAATGGATAGGCACCCTCACCCACGCCTGTCGCATCCCACTCGCGCGGGGTTCGAATATCCAGCAACAGCACGTCGCCCGACACGGCCTGTTCATGCGCCGCCTGCACACTGAGATGCCCACCCGCATAGCTGGGCGGGATCAACCGGTATTCCCGGATCGCAAAACCCGCTGCAACGGCGGCCCCGCCGCCGAAAAGAATCCACCTGCGGGTGCGGATCGTCTTGTCTGGCACGTCGTGCCCTCCTGTGTGGTCAGATACGTATTACCATATTGAACACCGCAAATCCGCGTTCAATTCAGAGAGCCGGATCAAGTTCATGTCAGGATTTTTTCAAAAACCGCAATTTGGCGACATCAGTAGGTCAAACAGCGGTACTTGCAATAGCTGGACAGTTCGAAAATTATCCTTACAAAATCAGGGTTATCTTGACCGCCCAGACCGGAGTATCGCACTTGTCCCTATTCCTCATCGCGGCCCTTCCCTTTCTTGGCGCTGTATTTCCAGCTCTACTGATCAGGGCAGGACGAAATGCAGCTGCTTCGGCTGCAGGCCTCACCACATTCCTGGCACTGATGGGCGTCTTGATCCATATCCCCACGATCATGCGCGGCGAGGTCGTGACCGCCCGGTTCGACTGGATCCCCATCTTGGGCCTGAACGCGAATTTCATGATGGACGGGCTGAGTTTTCTGTTTGCCCTGCTGATCTTGGGGATCGGACTGCTGATCATCCTCTATGCGCGGTTCTACCTGTCGCGCGAGGACCCGATGGGACAGTTTTACACCTATCTGCTGCTGTTTCAGGGCGCGATGGTGGGGATCGTTCTGTCTGACAACATTTTACTTCTTCTTATTTTCTGGGAACTTACGTCTCTAAGTTCATTCTTGTTGATCGGCTATTGGAAACACCTGCCTGAGGGCCGTCAGGGCGCGCGCATGGCACTGGCCGTGACCGGTTCTGGCGGGCTGGCCATGATCGCGGGGATGCTGATTCTGGGCAATATCGTGGGGTCTTACGACCTGAGCGTAATCCTCCAGAACAAGGAGATGATTCAGGCGTCGCCCTATTATCTGCCCGCTTTGATCCTGATCCTGCTGGGCTGTTTCACCAAGTCGGCGCAGTTCCCGTTCCACTTTTGGCTGCCGCACGCAATGGCGGCTCCGACACCTGTGTCGGCCTATCTGCACTCGGCAACCATGGTGAAGGCCGGGTTGTTCCTGATGGCGCGGATGTGGCCGGTTCTGGCGGGCACGGATGCGTGGTTCTATATCGTGGCGACCACCGGTTTGGTGACCATGTTGATCGGTGCGGTGATTGCGCTGTTCAAAGACGACCTCAAGGCGCTGCTGGCCTTTTCGACCGTGTCACATCTGGGCCTGATCACCATGCTGCTGGGCTTTGGCACCAAGTTTGCCGCAGTCGCCGCCGTGTTCCACATCATCAACCACGCGACATTCAAGGCTGCGCTGTTCATGACCGCCGGGATCGTCGATCACGAGACCGGAACCCGGGATATCAAAAAACTGGGCGGGCTGCGCCACCTGATGCCGATCAGCTTTACCATCGGCACTATCGCAGCGCTGTCCATGGCGGGTCTGCCGCCCCTGAACGGGTTCCTGTCGAAAGAGATGATGCTGGAAGAAACCGTCCACACCACCTGGCTGCATTCGCACTATCTGGTGCCGGGTCTAGCCCTGTTGGCTGCAGTGTTCTCGGCAGCCTATTCATTCCGCTTCATCAGCCACGTGTTTCTTGGCCCCGAGCGTCACGACTATCCGCATCATCCGCATGACCCCCCGGTCGGGCTGTGGCTGGCCCCGGCGTTTCTGGTCGTGCTGGTCGTGCTCATCGGCCTTTATTCCAACGCTATCGTCGGCCCGCTGGTCGCGGTTGTGTCGGATGCGGTCTATGGCGGTGGCAAGCCGCCCTATTACTCGCTGAAACTGTGGCACGGGTTTACGCCCGCGCTTTACATGTCGGTTGTCGCCACACTGGGTGGCCTGTTCCTGCTGTCCCAGCACCGCCGGGGTGAGCAATTCTGGAACGCCCTGCCCCGCCCCGAGGCGAAAACCATATTCGAGGCCGTGATCAGTGCGCTGACTTCGGCAAGCCGCTGGATCACCGACACACTGCATAATGGCGTGATCAGCCGCTATGCCATCATCCTGATCGCCTTTACCGTGGGGCTTGGGTACTACGCCTATGCGACCGGTTCTATCGGCGCGCAGACGCGCGATCCCCTGCCGCTGCAGGTGATCCCAGTGATCGGCTGGATTTGTCTGGTGGGAGCCACCCTGGCCATCATGTGGTTCCACCGCAACCGCCTATTGTCGCTTGTATTGATCGGTGTCGTTGGTCTGATCGTTTCGATGGCCTTCAACTATCTGTCGGCCCCCGACCTTGCGCTGACCCAGATCTCGGTCGAGGTGGTAACGATGATCCTGTTGCTGCTGTCGCTGAACTTTCTGCCCACCGATACGCCTTGGGACAGCAGCGCCGCGCGGCGCTGGCGGGATGCAGCGATCTCGGTCGTAGCGGGGATCGGATCCGGTGCCCTGATCTATGCGCTGATGTTGCGGGATTTTGCCTTCCCCACGATCTCGGATTTCCACCTGGCCAATTCGTATAAGGGCGGAGGCGGCACCAATGTGGTGAACGTAATCCTCGTGGACTTCCGAGGCTTTGATACATTCGGCGAGATTATCGTGCTGGGCATCGCCGCCCTGATCATCTTTGCCCTGACCGAGTCCGTTCTGGGCACGAATGTGCGCGCCTATCTGCTGAACCGCAAACCACATTGGCCACAGTCGGGGGACTCGCATCCGCTGATGATGGTCGTCGTGACCCGGATGATGATGCCGATCGCGCTGATGGTGGGAGCATACATCTTTTTCCGTGGGCACAATCAGCCCGGCGGCGGGTTCATCGCCGGTCTGATCGTCGCCATTGCCTATCTGATGCAATACATGGCCAGCGGCTATACTTGGGCCATTGAACGGCAGAGGTTCTACTACCATGGGTCTATCGGGTGGGGCGTGCTGATCGCCGCTGCAACAGGGATCGGTGCATGGTTCAATGAGCGTCCGTTCCTGACCAGCGATTTCGGTTATATCCACTGGCCGCCGCTGGAAGAGTTCGAATGGGCCACAGCTATCCTGTTTGACACTGGCGTGTTCCTCGCCGTGCTTGGCGCGGTGATGCTGGCGCTGGACAGCCTGTCGCGCTTTGCGTGGCAGCCGGGCATGGCGCAGGAATTCCCGATGGACATCAACCCGCTGCGGGACCGCGACGCAAAAGACGATAACGAGAAGGAGCAGGCCTGATGGAAGCGCTCGTAGCCTCAGCCGTAGGCGTCATGACCGCTGCCGGGATCTTCCTGATCCTGCGCCGCCGAACCTTTCCCGTCATCCTGGGCCTTTCCCTGCTGACCTATGCGGTGAACGTGTTCCTGTTTGCCACAGGCCGGTTGGCGTTGGATGCACCTGCGGTGCTGAACAAATACAAGGACGTGCCCTACACCGACCCGCTGCCGCAGGCGCTGGTGCTGACGGCCATCGTTATTTCGTTCGGGATGACGGCGGTGATCGTGATGATTGCCCTCTCGGCCTATCTGTCGGCCAAGGATGACCACATCGACATGCGTGGACAAAACAATACCGACGCGCCGGGAGAAGACGCATGAACCACTGGATCGTCGCTCCGATCGTTCTGCCCGCGATCCTGGCCCCGTTCATCATCATGGTCCTGCGCTATCATCTGGACCTGCAACGCATCTTCTCGGTCGCTGGTGTGGTGGGCCTGCTGGGGATTGCCCTGACCATCACCGCACAGGCCGCTGGCGGAGATATTCTGGTCTATGAGTTGGGCAACTGGCCTGCGCCATTCGGCATCGTTTTGGTACTGGACCGGCTTTCTGCGATGATGGTGCTACTGACCGCGCTGTTGGCCCTGCCTATCGTGCTCTACGCCATCGCCTCGGGCTGGGACGACCGGGGCAAACATTTCCACGCCCTGTTTCACTTCCAGCTCATGGGTGTGTGCGGAGCCTTCCTGACCGGCGACGCCTTTAACCTTTTCGTGTTTTTCGAGGTGCTGCTGATCGCCTCATACGGATTGATGACGCATGGAGGCGGCGCAACCCGCCTGAAAGCAGGCGTGCAATATGTGGCCTATAACCTGCTGGGCTCTACCCTGTTTCTGTTTGCTCTGGGTACGCTTTATGCCGTCACAGGCACGCTGAACATGGCCGATATGGCGGTGCGCGTGGCTGAACTGCCTGCCGAAGATACGGCCTTGCTGCGGGTCGGCGCAGTGCTGCTTCTACTGGTCTTTTGTATCAAGGCCGCCGTTCTTCCGCTGCACTTCTGGTTGCCTGCCAGCTATGCCAACGCGCCGTTACCGGTGGCCGCACTGTTTGCGATCATGACCAAGGTTGGGGCCTATTCGATCCTGCGGATGTACACGCTGAGCTTCGGCCCCGAGGTTGAGGCCACCCAAGGGCTGGTGGGCTCCTGGTTGCAACCAGCGGCTCTGGTGACACTGGCCATTGGCACCATCGGCATTCTGGGCGCACAGCATATCGCGCGGATGGTGGCGTTCTGCGCCATCGCCTCGATGGGAACATTGCTGATCGCAATCTCTTTGTTTACCGAGACCGCTACGGCTGCGGCGCTGTATTACATCTACCACTCGACCCTTGCCACGGCACTGCTGTTTCTGATCGCCGATATGGTGGTCGAACGCCGCGGCGGGTCCATCGCTCCCACCGCGCCGATGCCGCAGGGCGGGCTGATCTCGGCCCTGTTCTTTGTAGGGGCCATCGCCCTGGCTGGGATGCCACCCCTGTCAGGCTTTATCGGCAAGTTGCTGGTGCTGGATGCCGCGCGAGATGCGCCTGACGCCAACGCGATCTGGGCGGTTGTCCTGATCGGGTCCTTCGTGACAATCGTCGGTTTGGCCCGCGCGGGTACGCTAATCTTCTGGAAAAGCCACGACATCCAGCACAATCCCGCAACCGACCTTGAAAAAGAAGAAGAGGCGCTGGCCAACCCTGCCCCCGAGCCCCACCCCGGACTGGCCTTTACATCGGTCTTTGCGGCAGTTCTGGGTCTGGTCCTGCTGACACTCTTTGCGGGTCCGGCGCTGAAATATGCCAACAACACGGCTGAGCAGCTCTTTACCCCAGAAAACTATATCGCTGCCGTATTGGGAGAGAACGGATGATCAGATTGCTGCACCGGATATTCCCGCACCCGCACCTGACCTTCCTGCTGACGGTGGTTTGGGTGCTGCTGGCCAATACCGGCTCGCTCAACTCGGTGGTGTTCGGGTTGTTGTTGGGGATCATCATCCCCTTTATCACCCAGCCCTATTGGCCCGACCGTCCGAAACTGCGCAACTGGCCGATGATCGCCGAATACATGCTGGTCGTGCTGTGGGACATCGTGATCGCCAATATCACCGTGGCCAGGATCATCCTGTTCAAACGCGACGCCGACCGGCAACCCAACTGGGTCTCGATCCCATTGGAACTGCGAACCCCCGAGGCGATCACCGTTCTGGCCGGAACGATCACCATGACGCCCGGCACAGTCAGCTGCGATCTGTCCGCACAAGGCCATAACTTGCTGGTTCACTGCCTCGACGCGCCCGACCCCGAGGCAGTACGTGACGAGATCAAGCAACGCTATGAGCGCCGCCTGAAGGAGATTTTCGAATGATTGTCACCTATGCCATCTGGTTCGCTTTCGCCTGTTTCGGCGCGGCGATCATGCTGTGTCTCTACCGGATCATCTCGGCCGAGGGGGTCGGCACCCGCGTTCTGGCGCTGGACACGATGGTGATCAATACCATCGCGCTGATGATCCTGTACGGGCTTGCATTGGGGACCGAGATCTTTTTCGAATCCGCCATGATCATTGCCATGCTGGGTTTTGTCTCGACCGTAGCCTATGCGCGCTTCATGCTGCGCGGCAATATCATCGAGTGAGGGCGGCATGACGATTATCTTCGAAATTCTGATTGCTTTCTTTCTGGTCGTTTCTGGCATCTTCGGCTTTGTCGGGTCCTATGGGATGATCAAGCTGAAGGACCCGATGTCGCGCCTGCATGCACCTACCAAGGCCACCACGCTGGGCGTAGGCGGGGTGCTGCTGGCGTCGATCGGCCATTCGGTTCTGCTCGAAGGCAAGCTCTCGCTGCACGAGCTTCTGATCACGCTCTTTTTGTTCCTGACCGCGCCGATCACGGCCCTGTTCATTGCCAAATGGCATATTCATCGCCATGAAAAGCCAAGCGATCTGCCGGATGCGGGCGAGGATGAGCTTTGGGCCACCCACGCGGTCGAGCAGGTCGAGGACGTCCCTGACCACACAGCGAACTGACCCTGATGCATACTTCTCCGCTGCCCCTGACCCGCGATCTGGTTCTTGTCGGCGGCGGCCATACGCACGCGCTGCTGCTGCGCAAATGGGGGATGAACCCCTTGCCCGGCGCACGCGTGACCGTGATCAACCCCGGCCCCACCGCGCCGTATTCCGGCATGTTGCCGGGGTTTGTGGCCGGGCACTACGAACGCGCAGAACTGGATATTGATCTGGTGAGGCTGGCCCGGTTCGCTGGCGCGCGGGTCATTTTGGGCAAGGTCGAGGGAATTGATCTGGATACCCGTTGCGTGCGCGTACCAGGCCGCCCTCCCGTGGCGTTTGACGTGGCCTCGGTTAACATTGGCATCACCTCGGACATGCCCGCTCTGCCCGGATTTTCTGATCACGCAGTGCCCGCTAAACCTCTGGGTCCGTTTGCCGCCAGATGGGGCGAATATCTTGAACGCACGGGCCCTGCTTCGGTCGTTGTGATTGGCGGCGGAGTGGCCGGGGTTGAGTTGGTGATGGCCATGGCCCACGCCCTGCGCGCCAAGGGACGTGTGGCGCAGGTCACGTTGATCGACAATGCGCAGGCGTTGACGGCGACAGCGGACAAGGCCGCTGCAACCATCCGCAAGGCCATGGAGGGGCTTGGGGTTGACGTGATCGAAGGCGCGACCATTGCAAAGACCACCAGCGAAACCGTCGTGCTGGAAGATGGCCGCCAAATCCCTGCCAGTTTCGTGACAGGCGCAGCCGGAGCGCGCCCTTATGCCTGGATGGCCGATACCGGGCTGGAGATGCAGGATGGTTTTATCCGAGTGAACGGCTTCCTCCAGTCCAGCGATCCCGCGATTTTCGCCGCTGGGGATTGCGCGCATCTGTCCGAAAACCCGCGCCCCAAAGCGGGCGTTTACGCGGTGCGCGAGGCACCGATCCTGTTCAACAACCTGCGGGCCATGTTGGGGGCGGGCCGAATGCGCCGGTATCAGCCGCAGAAAGACTATTTGAAACTAATCTCGCTGGGCGAGAAGTCAGCCTTGGGCGAGCGCCTCGGAACATCGTTCAGTGGCCCTTTGATGTGGCGTTGGAAAAACCACATTGATCAGACCTTTATGAACAAGTTTCGCCACCTGCCCCAGATGGAACCGCCTGCAGTGCCGCGACTTCACGCCAGCGGTCTACATGAAGCGTTGGGCAACAAACCCATGTGTGGCGGCTGCGGTGCCAAAGTCGGGCACGGTGCGCTGCACGCTGCATTGAAACACCTGCCCGAGGTACAACGAGAGGACATCCACTCCCTGCCCGGCGACGATGCCGCCCTGGTTCATACTGGTGGCGTGCGGCAGGTCATCACCTCGGACCATCTGCGAAGCGTCTCAGATGATCCAGTACAGATGACACGCATCGCCGCCGTTCACGCCTTGGGTGATATCTGGGCAATGGGTGCTGCGCCACAGGCCGCTACGGCGACCATCATCCTACCCCGCATGACGCCTGAATTGCAGCGCAGAACGATGGCCGAAATCATGTCAACTGCCAGTGAAGTCATCCGCCAAGCTGGGGCCGAGATCGTGGGCGGTCACAGTTCCATGGGGGATGAGATGACCATCGGGTTCACCCTGACCGGACTGTGTGCGCGCGCGCCGATCACCCTGTCCGGGGCGCATACGGGCGATGCTTTGATCCTGACCAAACCTCTGGGCAGCGGTGTCCTGATGGCTGCTGAAATGGCCGGGCAAGCCAACGGGGACTGGATCGCCAAAGCTTATGAACAGATGACCCACCCGCAAGCTGAAGCGTCTCGGATTCTGGCCGATGCCCACGCGATGACGGATGTCACCGGGTTTGGGCTGGCGGGGCATCTCATGGGCATGTGTCAGGCCTCGGGCTGTGGCGCAACGCTGGATCTGGATGCGATTCCGTTGATGACCGGCGCGCTCGACTTGGCCACGCTGGGGGTCCGGTCCACGATTTTCGACGAAAATCGTTCCATCGCACTGGATCTGCCGTCCGGTGGAAAGGCCGATCTGTTGTTTGATCCGCAAACCGCAGGTGGGCTTTTGGCCGCGGTCGCGGCGGATCAGGCCCACAGTCTTTGCGAACGGTTGCACAAAGCCGGATATCCGGCGGTGGTGATCGGCCATATGACCGAAGCCGCAGGGCTGCGCCTTCAGGACTGATCCAGAACCGTCTGCACCTGAGAAGCGACCTGCTCCAACCCCTTGGCATCCAGCGTCGGCACATCAACCCGCGCAATCACTTCCGCCTTCCGGGCACGGCTGGATTTCGCATAGGCCAGGTCATAGTGTTGCTGCATCAAAGCCTGCGTCAGTGCCAGCTTGTCGCCCGCCTCGATCAGGGTAAGCCAACCGTCGACCACCTCATGCCCGCGATGAGACCGGAGCGGAGACAGTCTGTCCCGCAATCGAGCGGTGTCAGATAAAATATCATCATAGGCCCGCACCAGATAAGCCGAGCGCGCCTCAAGCGGTGCGCAAATGTGAATGCGCGGCGCGGCACATAACGCGGTCCACAGTGAGGGCGGCAGGATCAAAGACCCGATCCTGGAAGATTCCGCCTCGACCACCACGGGATGTGCGGGATCAAGGGCGCAGAGCGCCGCCGCAAGCGCGGATTCAAATGCTTTCTGACTAGGTTGACCCCCGGGCTGTTCCCCAAGTAGCGAGCCGCGGTGATTGGCCAACCCTTCCAGGTCCAGCACCTGAACACCGCGGATGTTCAGACGGGCCAGCAATTCAGTTTTGGCAGTTCCGGTGTAGCCATCCAGCGCGAAGAGACGATGCGGCAGAGGGTCCTCGTAGAGATATCGGTTCACCAAACGGCGATAGGTGCGATAGCCGCCCTCGACCACTTCGGCCCGCCAACCGATCTGTTGCAGCATCCAGGTGAATGAGCCCGAGCGTTGCCCACCACGCCAGCAATAGACCAGAGGTTTCCACCCGCCCTCATGATGCGACAGGTTGTTTTCGATATGGTTGGCAGCATTGCGAAACACCAACGCCGCCCCTAGTTTGCGGGCCAGAAACGGGCTTTCTTGCACATAGATCGTCCCGACCCGCGCGCGTTCTTCATTGTCCAAAACCGGCAAGCTGATCGCACCTGGAAGGTGATCTTCGGCATATTCTGCGGGGCTGCGCACGTCGATCACGGTGTCAAACCCATGCGCATACAGGTCAGGCAAGCTGGAGAATTTCAGAACCATGCCAACCGTCTATCCCGCACAGGCTGGTTTGAAAAGAAGAACGCTTAACCAGCGACGGACTCGATCAGGCTCGCCCCGCTGGCCCGGTTCGAGTTCACGGCAGGATCGACGCGATGATAGCTCAGTAAGCCCTCTGGCCCCGGCACCATCAGACGGGCGGCCCCTTTCCCAGCCTCACCCAACCACAAGGGCCAGTCCTGTGGCTCCAGGATCAGCGGCATTCGATGGTGGATCGCACTCAGAGTGTCATTGGCCGAGGTCGTGACGATGGCGCAGGTCGGCTGCCGGGCTTCCTCGGCGCCCCAGTTCTGCCAAACACCAGCAAAGGCGATGGGCGCATGATCGAGGCGATGAATATACCATGGCAACCTGTTGCCTTGTTCGGTCTTGGTCCATTCATAAAACCCCGTCGCCAAGATCAGACAGCGCCTTTCGCGGCAAGCCGCGCGAAAGGCCGATTTCTCGGCCAGGGTCTCGGCACGCGCGTTGATCAGCAGGGGCCCAGCGGTTTCGGTCTTGTACCAATGCGGCAGGAACCCCCAGCGCATCGGATCCAGGGTCCGCCCGTTTTCGCTCGCGCGCACCACATGTACCTGATTTGTGGGGCAAACATTGAAATTGGGCACAGCCGGCAAGCTGTTGGACGGCCGCGCGGCAAAAAGCTGAGCCATCGCATCATTGGGAAGAGTTATTGCAAACCGTCCGCACATGGGTAATGAACCACCTATATTTCCTTCTTACAGGCACCGGGTCATATGCAAAACCAAACAGCCAATACCCTTAAAAGCAAGGCTTTGTCAGCGCTGGAGACCGGCAAGCCGCACCAGGCGCTAAAAAAAGCTCAACTGGGATTGAAGAAGTTTCCAAAAGACAGCGATTTTCACGCCATCGCAGGCTTTGTCCTGACCGAAATGAAGCAATATAGGAAGTCGATCCCGCATTTCGTGGAAGCCGCGCGGATGAAGCCGCAAGACCCGCAATTCGTAGAGAATTTGGCCAATGCGTTGATGCAAACCGGCCAGATTCCAAAAGCGCTGGATTATGCCGAACAGAAACTTGAGATCTTTCCCAACAACAAAGAGCTCAACCGCGTTCTGGATGAAATCTACCTGAAAGGTAACAACTGGCGTCAGATCATTGATCACACAACCAAAAAGCTGGCCGCAGACCCTGACAATGTCGACCTTCTTTCGACACGGGCGCGGGCCTATGGGCGGGTCGGGTTCGACGAGGACAGTTCAAACGATATTAACCATGCCTACCGGATCGCACCGGAAAGCCACAAAGTCGCGTTACTAAAGGCAGTCAACTTGCATCAAGGCGGTGACAAGGCGGGAACCAAGGCTATCCTGGAGCGGATTCTGAACGAAAACCCGGACCACATCAATTCGTTGCTGCAACTTTCTACGATGGTAGGTGGTGCGGAAGCCGGAAGCTTGCTCAAAAACGTTGAAAGCGCGATTGAGAGATCGGAACACAAGCTATCCGAATTGGAATTTGCCAAGGCGCATCTGACACACAAAATCGATGGCTTGGACGCGGCCATGCCGCAATTCGAAAAGGCCAACGCGGTTCAGCACGATTCCAATCCATATAATTTTGAATCCGAAGAGGAAAAACTGGGCACGGTCACACGTCAATTTTCTGAAGGCAATCAAATATTGGCAAATGACGTAAGCGAAGGACCCTTGCCAATATTCGTCGTCGGCCAACCGCGTTCAGGCACGACCTTGATGGAGATGATGCTGAGTTCAGACCCCAACATTGCTGGTTGTGGTGAACTTATGCTCGGGTCCGACCTCTCGGTTAACTTCTGGCAAGGCAAGGATACCTTCGATACGGCATCTGCCGCTCAGTTCGCGCAGGAATTTCGCAAACTGATGCCTCCGATCCCTGAAGGGTCCATAGCCTTTGTCGACAAGATGCCCCATAATTTCCAACGTGTGGGCTATTTGCTGTCCGCCTTCCCTAATGCGCGGGTGATCAACATGCAGCGCGATCCACGCGATGTAGGGCTGTCGAAATGGATCCGACGCTTTCCCGCAGGCGGGATGCGCTATGCGTCAAACCAAAAGGCTATTGCACACACGGCCAACCTGTACCGGCGCTATATGGCTCATTGGGAAAAAGTGTTCGAGGATCGCATCCTGACCGTTCCTTACGAAAAACTCGTGGCCGATCCCGAGACCTACAGCAAGAAGGTCGCTGCGTTCTGCGGCATCGAGTGGTCCGATGCGATGATGCATCCGGAAGAGAACAAAAAACAGGTTAGAACGGCCAGCATCGACCAGGTGCGCAACAAAATCTCCACCAAATCTGTCGGCGGATGGCGCAGCGTCAGGCACCATCTTCAGCCAATGCTGGACGGTATCGATCCCGCACTTTGGCCTGAGTACGAATTCGACTGATCCCAATAAAAAAGGCCGCATCCGTACGATGCGGCCTATCAGTTTTCTGCACCTAAGGTGTCATTTCTGCTTAATGCGCCCGTCCAGATACGGGGTGTACGGCGCGTTGGCGGCCAGATATTCAGCCGTCACGTCAGCCAGGTCCGGGCCATAATCATAGGCGTTCTTGTCATCGCCTTCGAACATGTCATAGCCGTCGCCGCCATTACGGACATAATTGTTGGTCACGACAAGATAGGTCGCCGCCGGGTCAATCGGGACAAAGCCCCCGTCCTTGGCTACCATCACATCGCTGATACGCCCTTCGTTCGGCGCAACCGCAGGATCCCATGTGAAAGTCATACCGGCCACTTGCGGGAAACGGCCCTTGACCTCTTCCACCTGGCTCACACCGTTTTCCAGCGCATCAATGACGCCCTGACCGCTGATCTGGAAGGTTGAGAGCGTGTTCTGGAACGGCAGCACGGTCAGCACTTCGCCCATGGTCACGTCACCCGGATCAATCGAGGCACGCAAACCACCCGAGTTTGCAATTGCAATCTGCACACCCTGATCGGCAACACGGGCCAGCATGGCATCGGCTACAAGATTGCCCATCTGGCATTCTTGCACTCGGCAGACAGCGCGGTCGCCCTCAATCGCGTCAGCAGCACTTGCCACAACCTTGTTGCGAATCTCGTCCAGCGGCACGGCCAGTTCCGCGATGCGATCCAGCGCCGACTGATCCTCGGTCACAGTGTTGTCCATGATCAGTGGCTCGCCCGCGGCTTCGACCACATTGCCATCGTCGTCAAAGGTCACGTTCAGCTCACCCAGAAATTTGCCATAGGCATAAGCCTGAACGATCTGGACCCCGTTCACCACGGTTGGATAGGGACCCGCCGCCTTGTCCGAGACGTTGGACAGATACGTGTTGGAATGTCCCCCCACGATCACATCGACACCGGTTGTTTCGCTGGCCACGCGTTGGTCCACGCCAAAGCCCGAATGGCTGAGTACGATGATCTTGTTCACCCCCTCGCCGGTCAGTCTGTCAACTTCGGCCTGCACCGCCGGGACCGGATCCGAGAAGGTTATGTTCGGGCCGGGTGAGGCCAGATCATGGGTGTCTTCCGGGGTCAGACCGATCAGGCCGATCTTCTCGCCGCCCACTTCAATCACGGTCGATTTCTTGATCTTGTCGGTCAGCAGCTCTTCGTCTTTGACATCGGCGTTCGACATCAGCACTGGAAAATCGACCGAGTCGATGAAACCGCGCAGAACCTCGGGCCCGTCGTCGAATTCGTGGTTGCCCACGGTCATCGCGTCATAATCCAGCTTGTTCATGAACTCAGCCGCGACCTTGCCCTTGTAATAGGTATAGAACAGGGACCCCTGAAATTGGTCTCCGCCATCCACAAGGATCGAGTTCTCGGCACGGCCACGGGCATCGTTCACTGCCGTTACCAAACGGGCCGAGCCACCAAAGCACTCGCCTTCGGCATTGTCTTCAGCGCTGCAGCCGCTGTCATATTTGTTGATCGGTTCGAACCGGGCGTGGAAATCGTTGGTATGCAGGATCGTCAGCTTATATTCGGCTGCGGCCATGCCTGCTGTCAGGCCCAGAACGGCGACCGATGTCAGTAAGCGGGTGAACATGTTCAAACTCCCAATTGTTATTTGTTGTGATCGTGCGCCGTGCTGCGCAAAGAGTCAAAGGGGGAAATCCAGCTTGATTCTACCCGCCGTGCGAGGCATCACGGCCCCATGCTGATTTACAAGATTTTCCGGGCCGACGAATGGGCCGCTTTGCAGTCCGATGGGGCGACGGACGGTGCTCCGATTGATGTGGCGGATGGCTATGTCCATTTTTCGACGGCCGAGCAAGCAGCCGAGACAGCGGCCAAGCATTTCGCCGGGATCGACGGTCTGACCCTGTTGGCCTGCGACGCCGACGCGATGGGCGACGACCTGAAATGGGAGGTCTCGCGCGGGGGCGCGCTGTTTCCGCATCTCTACCGGCAGATCAGGATGACGGATGTGCATTGGGCCAAGCCTTTGCCTTTTGACGGACAGGCCCACCAGTTCCCCGAGGAGATGGAATGACCCGCTACGTCGACCCAGATCGCGCGCAGTTCGCGGCGTTCAAGGATCTGGACCGCGATCATCCGATCGAGATGCTCAATCTGGTGAAATTCCGCGCCAAGGCCGCGTACCCGGATGACCACGATCTGGCCGCTGCCGGTCTGACCGGCGCGCAGGCCTATCGCAACTACGGGAGCGACACCGCCCCGATCATCGCTCGTATCGGCGCGCATATTCTATGGAGCGGCGCGTTTCAAACAACCCTGATCGGCCCGCAGGACGAGGTTTGGGACGCAGTCTTTATCGCCAGCTATCCCACCGCTCATGCGTTCATGGAAATGGTCACGGACCCGGATTACCAAAAAGCGGTCGTGCATCGTCAGGCAGCGGTGGACACGTCGCGGCTTATCCGGTGCGCGCCGACCCAAGGCAGAGAGAGCTTCGGATGAAACTGACCGAGAAACTGGGCCTTGCCGCCCTGCACCGGATGGATCCGGAAGCCGCGCATGGGATGTCGATCACGGCGTTGAAAGCGGGGCTAGCCCCCGCGCCCGGTCCTGTGACCTCGTCCCGGTTGCGCACACAGGTGGCTGGGCTTGATCTGCCCAACCCGGTTGGGCTGGCCGCTGGTTTCGACAAGAACGGCGAGGTTCTGACACCTCTGTCCCGCGTGGGCTTCGGGTTTATCGAGGTCGGTGCCGTGACCCCACGCCCGCAGCCCGGTAACCCCAAACCACGCCTGTTTCGCCTGTCCGAAGACAAGGCCGCCATCAACCGCTTTGGCTTCAACAACGAAGGCATGGAGGTCATGGCCACTCGTCTGGCGGATCGCCCCAAAGACGCTGTGATCGGCCTGAACCTGGGTGCGAACAAGGACAGCGACGACCGCCCCGGCGACTTTGCCAAGGTGCTGGCCCATTGCGCGGCACATCTGGATTTCGCGACGGTCAATGTCTCGTCCCCTAACACCGAGAAACTGCGCGACCTACAGGGCAAGGCTGCGCTCAGTGCGTTGCTAGGCGGAGTGATCGAAACCCGCGATGCCCTGGCCCGTCCCCTGCCTGTCTTCCTGAAGATCGCCCCCGATCTGACCGAAGACGAATTGCAAGACATTGCTGATGTCGCTCGGGAAACCGGCGTGGATGCGGTGATCGCCACCAATACCACCCTGTCCCGCGACGGGCTGCGAAGTGTGCATAAGGATCAGGCCGGAGGTCTGTCCGGCGCACCTCTGTTCGAGAAATCCACCCGCGTATTAGCCCGGCTGAGCCAGTTGACAGAAGGTCAAATCCCTCTGATCGGTGTTGGTGGGATCAGCACAGCGGAACAGGCCTATGCCAAGATTTGCGCCGGAGCCTCTGCCGTGCAGTTCTACACGGCGATGGTTTATGGCGGCATCTCATTGGCCGCTGAGATCACGCAGGGGTTGGATAAACTTCTGGCGCGCGACGGGTTCGACACGGTCGCGCAAGCCGTGGGCAGCAAACGAGAGGACTGGTTATGATCAACTATTGGCACAACCCCCGCTGTTCCAAATCCCGCGCGGGGCTGGCGTTGCTTGAGGAAAAAGGCGCGCAGGTCGAGGTGCGGAAATACCTTGAAGACGCGCCCTTGGCGGATGAGTTGCGCGCGACACTGGCCCTTTTGGGCGTACCCGCCATCGACATGATGCGGACGGGTGAAAAACAGTTCAAGGAACTCGGGCTGACCAAAACCACGTCAGAGGACACACTGATCGCGGCAATGGCGGAACACCCGATCCTGATCGAGCGCCCTCTGGCGATCAATGGCGACAAGGCCGCCATCGGACGCCCGCCCGAGAACCTGCTGAACCTGCTTTAAGAGATCTGCGCCTCAAGCCGGGGATAGCGCCAGCCCAAGGTCAATCCCCGCGCAATGTTCAGAACCATCAACGCGGCCCAAAGGCCGTGATTGCCCAGCGTCGGCACCAGTAAGAACAGGGCGACCACATAGATCGCAACCGACTGGATCATCGCGTTGCGCATATCCCGCGTCCAGGTTGCCCCGATATAGATGCCGTCAAACATCCAGCTTGCCACCCCGATCACCGGGGCCAGCGCCGCCCAGATCAGGTATTCTCGCGCAGCCAGACGAACCTCGGGCGAGGTGGACATCAGGTCGATCAGCGCAGGCCCGGCAAGGTAGAACACTGCGCCCAAGGCAAAGGCTCCGCCCACACCCCACTGCGATGCCAAGACCGAAGCCCGCCGCACTTGATACCGGTCCCGCGCACCCACTGCGCCGCCCACCAGCGCCTCGGCTGAAAAGGCGAATCCGTCCAGCGCAAAAGCCGTGATCTCCAGAAACTGCAGTAGGACCTGATTGGCCGCCAGATTAACATCGCCCAGATCGGACCCCACAAACAGGAAGGTGGTGAATGAGCCCGTCAACAGGACCGACCGGATCATGATATCCGCATTCACCTGCACCATCCGACGCAAACGCGCGGCGTTGAATATGCGGGGCCAGTCGCGCCACTGATTGCCGCCGAACGCGCTGCGACACAGCCACAGACCCAACGCCAGACCACTCCACTCGGCGATCAAAGTGGCGATGGCGACGCCTTCGACACCCCAGCCCAGCCCCAGAACAAACCAAAGGTCTAACAGGATGTTCAGCCCGTTCATCCAGATCTGAAGCAGGAACACGCCGCGCGTGCGTTCGATTGCTATCAACCAGCCGGTCACGGCATAAAGCGCTATTGTCGCCGGCGCCCCCCAGATGCGAATTTCAAGGTATGCGCGGGTCAGGGACTCGACCTCGGGACTGGCCGGGGACAGCGCGAAGGCCCCCCAGAACACCCATACTTGCGTAGCGATGAATACAAGACCAGCGGCACCGCCCAGTAGCAGGCCGCGCATCAACAGCGCACCGGTCTCGGCTGTATCGCCTGCGCCGCGCGCCTGCGCTGCAAGACCGGTCGTGCCCATGCGCAAGAACCCGAAAATCCAGTAAATCGCTGACAGGATCACCGCGCCCATGCCGACGGCTCCGATGGGGGCCGCCTGCCCCATCTGGCCCACAACGCCGGTATCGACCGCGCCCAAAATCGGAACGGTGGCGTTTGACAACACAATGGGAAGGGCAATCTTCAGCACCCGTCCATGCGTTATTGGCGCCGAAGCGTCCTGCATGGAGGCTAGCTATCCATGGTCTTAGGTTGTGGCATCAGGAAATGACCCGTGGCCTGCGCAAAAGGGCGCGCATGATTGTCCTGCCATGCTTCGACCCGGACCGAGGCATAGCGACGCCCCGACCGGCTGATGATAGCCCGCGCATAGGCATCGCGCGGCAGACCGGATCGCAGATAATCGACCGTGAAATCCACAGTCTTGGGAAAGCGGATCGTCTCATCCCGCGCGATCTGCTCGGCATCCAGCTCACCGCTCTCGATGCTGGGCAGGAAATACTCCCAACTCAAGGTGATCACGGCCGTGACCTCAAGGAAGGCTGCGGTGACGCCCCCATGCAGGGCGGGAAGGATCGGGTTTCCGATGAGCTTTTCGTCATAGTTCAACACCCCGGTCAGCTCATCCCCACGCCGGTCAAAGCTGAAATCCATGAATCGGATATAAGGCACTCCATCGACAATCGCGTTCAGCGCCGCGTCCCGGCGCTGTTTGACCACTTGCACGGGTTCGGGACGTTTGCGCGCCATCAGAGCCCCTCCACCGTGAAAGAGCCCGAGGCCGTGGCCACCGGCAGGTCCTGATTTTCGTCCATCGCGGTCGCGCGTACGAAGGCCACGTTACGGGTGATGTGGTAGCAGGTCGCGCGCGTGGTGATGGTCTGACCCGGGGTTGCCGCGCGCATATAATCGATGCGCAAATCGATGGTCGCCGTGCCACCGGGCGCGGACGGGTGGCTCATGACAGCGGCGCCGCAACAGGTGTCCAGAACGGCAAATACAGCGCCGCCATGGATGACCCCAGTTCGCGGATCGCCCACCAATTCCACGTTATAGGGCATTGTAATCGCAGCCTCTCCGTTACCGATTTCAGTCAGCGTCATGCCCAGCGCCCTGGCATGTGGGATCGCCTCGATGAACTGACGCGCGATAGCAGCTTTGTCGACCATCTATTTGTACCTTCTTGGTTTCTCCCTTTATGAGCGCGTGGCCCGCAAAAGAGCAAGCCCACCTGTTGCGCTTGTCAGGCGTAGGTCATAGGCTGCGCCAGAGGAGATCAGGAATGCCCGACGACCGTTTGTCATTCAAAGAGATGTGCGCCCAGTTCGATGTGACACCGCGCACCCTGCGCTACTATGAGTATATCGAGCTGTTGCAGCCCGACCGCGAAGGCCGGGCGCGATTCTATGGTCCACGCGAATGCGCCCGCATGACGCTGATCATGCGGGGGCGCAAATACGGCTTTCCCTTGGAAGACATCCGCCAATGGCTGCTGATATACGAAGATCAGGGCAACCAGGCGCAGATGAAGGCTTTTGTCGACTTGGCCGATGTCCAATTAGTTGAACTACACAAGCAAAAGCAGCAACTGGATGAGGCGATCGACGCTCTGAAAACCATGCGCGATCAGACCGCCAGGTCGCTGGATTGACCTCAACGCCTATTGCGGCCCTCTTGAAGCCCCGCAAAAGGGATTGCTGTTGCAATTCCCGTTTCAATTGAGTGTTGGCCAGCTGTCGAAATCTGAAAATAACGTGACGTGACGTTGGGGATTTCACCCTCAAACGGACTTGACGCAAACGGAAGTTACGTCAACTAAAGTTGTGACGTAGCGTTTGCATTACGTGAACGTCATCTCCGTGTTGTAAGTGGCGCATCGACTGCGCAACTGTACTTGATAGACGCCAGTGACAAGAGTGCTGAAACCATGACCGAAGATCTGATGACCATTCGTGAAATGTGCGAGACCTATGACGTCACGCCGCGCACATTGCGGTTTTACGAGGCCAAAGAACTTTTGTTCCCGATCCGCGAGGGGCAAAAACGCCTGTTCACCAAACGCGACCGGGCGCGCCTGAAACTGATTCTGCGCGGCAAGCGCTTTGGCTTTAGCCTAGAAGAAATCCGGCAACTTCTGGATCTGTATCATGTGGGGGATCAGCAGATGACGCAGATGACCCGCACGTTTGAGATCGCCCGCGAGCGTCTGACCGATATGGAGGCCCGCCGCGAAGAACTGACGCAGGCCATCGACGATCTGAAGGAACAGTTGCGTTGGGGCGAGAAAGTGATCGCCTCGATGAAGAACGAAAAGAAAGCCGCCGAGTAGCCCTGCGGCCCCACCTCCGGACATTTGAGATTAAAGGGAGCTTCTTATGCCCGTCTATAACGCGCCAACAAAAGACATGCAGTTCATTCTGCACGAAGTCCTCAACGTTTCGGGGTCGAAAATCCCCGGTTACGACGAATTGGAAGCCGAATTCACCGGTGCCGTTCTCGAGGAAGCCGGCAAAATCGCAACAAACGTCCTGCACCCGCTGAACGTTGTGGGTGACACCGAAGGTGTGCGCCACGAAAACGGAGTCGTCTACACGCCGACCGGCTTCAAAGACGGTTTCGAGCAGATGAAAGAAGGCGGCTGGACCGGCTTGGATATGCCCGAGGAATTCGGCGGTCAGAACATGCCTTATGTCCTGGGTAGCGCGGTGGGCGAGTTCTTTCAGTCCGCCAACCAAGCCTTCACCATGTATCAGGGTCTGACCCACGGCGCGGCCTCGGCCATTCTCGCCCACGGCACCGACGAGCAGAAGGCCACCTATCTGCCCAACATGGTCAGCTGTGAATGGACCGGCACCATGAACCTGACCGAACCGCATTGCGGCACCGATCTGGGCCTGATGCGCACCAAGGCTGAACCGCAGGACGACGGCAGCTATAAGGTGTCAGGTCAGAAGATCTTTATCTCGGCCGGTGATCACGACATGGCCGACAACATCATCCACCTGGTTCTGGCCAAAATCCCCGGCGGCCCCGAGGGCATCAAGGGTGTCTCGCTGTTCATCGTGCCCAAGTTCATCGTCAACGAAGACGGCTCGCTGGGCGAACGCAACGGCGTTTCGGTCGGCAAGGTCGAAGAGAAAATGGGCATCCACGGCAACTCGACCTGTGTGATGAACTATGACGAAGCCACCGGCTTTTTGCTGGGCGATCTGCACAAAGGTATGCGCGCCATGTTCACCATGATGAACGAAGCGCGCCTGGGTGTGGGTATGCAAGGTCTGGCACAAGCCGAGGCCGCCTATCAGAACGCTGTCGAATACGCCAAGGACCGCCTGCAGGGCCGTGACGTGACCGGAGCGAAAAACCCCGATGGCCCGGCCGATCCGCTGATCGTCCACCCCGATATTCGCCGTAGCCTGATGGATCAGAAAAGCTTTACCGAAGGTGCGCGTGCCTTCATCTTGTGGGGTGCCACACTGATCGACCAAGCACATCGTTCTGGCGATGCAGATGCAGACGGCCTGATCTCGCTGCTGACGCCGGTCATCAAAGGTTTCCTGACTGACGAAGGCTATGACATGACTGTCAAAGCTCAGCAGGTTTACGGCGGCCACGGCTACATCGAGGAATGGGGCATGTCGCAATACACCCGCGACGCCCGTATCGCCATGATCTACGAAGGCGCAAACGGCGTTCAGGCGCTGGATCTGGTGGGTCGTAAGCTTGCTACCGATGGCGGCAAGCACGTCATGGCCTTCTTCGACATCGTCAAGAATTTCTGCAAGGAAAACGGTGGCCAGAACGAAGCCTTTGACAAGGCGTTCATCGAACCGCTCAAGGCGGCGTCCAAGGATCTGCAGGCGGCTGGCATGTACTTCATGCAGAACGGTGCAAAGAACCCCAACCACGCACTGGCTGGTTCGAACGACTTCATGCACATGTTCGGCCATGTCTGCCTAGGCTTGGTGTGGGCGCAAATGGCAAAAGCAGCCTATGCGGCCCTTGACGGCGGGGCGTCGGATACCGAGTTCTACCAGACAAAGATTGCCACCGGCCAGTTCTACATGGCGCGTCGCCTGCCGGCCACCGGCCTGCATCTGGCGCGTATCCAGACCGGTGCTGACACTGTCATGGCTCTGGATGCGGCGAACTTCTGATCCAAAACCGGCTGCAGGATTTTGTCTTGCAGCCGGACTTCGCAAAGGACCGACATGCCCAAACGCTTTCGCCTGACCCGCCGGTTTCCGGTTGCAATGACCGAAGATGGCTATCGCAAACTGCGCGGTTTCGCTGCCGAAGCCGGGTTGGATGAGGGTGAGGCTCTGTCGTTTCTATTCGAAAATTTCAACAGCGTGATTGATCACGACAACCTGACGCACAAGTTGCGCATCTTCAACTCGGAACTTGAGGCGCGAAAACGGTGAATGATGCGGGGACCAGACAACTTTGGCAAATCGCAGATACTCTGTCCGCCTCCGGCGGACGTATTTGGAGCGAGAAGAAGGCAAACGCACGCTTCCCCCCCGCCATCCGGGTTATGATCGCACCTTTGGGCACGCAGTCAGGACGGCGAGGCTTTTCATCGTGCGAACATCGGCTCGGCAGCCTGTACCGCACGCATGAAAAGGCCGCTTCGACGTTAAAGAACCGTTACGGAGAAGGGAAAACCCTGCGGACTTCTTCTCTTCAAAAATTCGGAAATACCGACATAGCCGCACACGCCACGGGAGGGGCGCGCACATGACCATCAAACTGCATTGCTTCGGAGAAAGCGGAAATTCTTACAAAGCCGCGCTTGCGCTTGAGATGTCGGGCCTGGAATGGGAACCCGTTTTTGTGGACTTTTTCAAAGGCGTATCGCGCACCCCCGAATATCGCGCCGAGGTCAATGAAATGGGCGAGGTGCCAGTCCTGACCGATGGCGATTTTCGCACAAGCCAATCCGGGGCCATTCAGGCTTATATCACTGAAAAGTCAGGCAAGTTCGGCGGCAAGGACCGCGACGAAAACTACGACATCTTTCGCTGGGTCCTGTGGGACAATCACAAGCTCAGCTCGAATGCGGGGATGACTCGGTTTTTGTGCAATTTCCTGCCCGAAGAGCACCGCAACCCAGATGTCATTGCGTTCAACCAAGGACGCCTGAAGGCCGCTTACGAAATCCTGAATACCCACCTTGAGGGCCGCGACTGGATCGTGGGCGACGGCGTGACCAACGCCGACCTCAGCTGCTGCGGATACCTGTACTACCCTGAACCATTCGGCTTTGACCGTGCCGACTGGCCCCATATCGACGCCTGGCTGGCGCGCCTCAGCGAACAGCCCGGCTGGAAACACCCCTATGACCTGATGCCCGGCAATCCGTCGGATCGAGCTTGAGGAGAAGACCCATGACCGAAGCCTATATCTATGACGCCCTGCGCACCCCGCGTGGCAAGGGCCGCAAGGATGGCAGCCTGCACGAGGTAACCTCGGTGCGACTGTCCGCCGTCGCCCTTAACGCCATGAAAGAGCGCAACAACCTGGAAGGTCACGCCGTCGAGGACGTGATCTGGGGCAACGTCACGCAGGTGATGGAGCAAGGCGGTTGTTTGGCGCGCTCGGCCGTGCTGGCCTCGGATCTGGATGAATCGATCCCGGGTCTGGCCATCAACCGCTTCTGCGCTTCCGGCATGGAAGCCGTGAACCTGGCCGCAAACCAGATCAAAGGCGGTGCCGGTGACGGCTATATCGCCGGCGGCGTCGAGATGATGGGCCGTGTACCCATGGGATCGGACGGCGCGGCTATTGCCGTTGACCCTACCCTGGCGATGGATACCTATTTTGTACCGCAGGGGATTTCCTCGGACATCATCGCCACCGAATACGGCTTCAGCCGCGATCAGGCGGACCAGTTGGCGATGGAATCGCAGCGCCGCGCGGCGCAAGCCTGGGACGAAGGCCGCTTTGAAAAATCGATCATTCCGGTCAAGGACCGCAACGGCCTGACCATTCTGGACCGCGACGAATACATGCGCCCCGGAACTGACATGCAGAGCCTCGGCAGCCTGAACCCAGCCTTCCAGATGATGGGAGAGCAGATGCCGGGCTTCGACAAGGTCGCCCTGCTGAAATACCCGCACCTGGAAAAGATCAACCACATCCACCACGCGGGCAACAGCTCGGGCATCGTGGACGGGGCAGCGGCCGTTCTGATCGGCAACAAGGAATTCGGTGAGAAGCACGGCATCAAGCCGCGCGCGCGTATCAAAGCCACCGCCAAGATCGGTCTGGACCCGACGATCATGCTGACTGGCCCGGTTCCGGTGACCCAGAAAATCCTGGCCGACAACGGCATGCAGATTTCGGATTTCGACCTGTTCGAAGTGAACGAAGCCTTCGCGTCGGTCGTACTGCGGTTCCAGCAGGCATTTGATGTGGACCCCGAGCTGGTGAACGTCAACGGCGGCTCGATCGCGATGGGTCACCCGTTGGGTGCAACCGGCGCGATGATCATCGGCACCCTGCTGGACGAACTGGAGCGTCAGGACAAAGAAACCGGCCTGGCCACGCTCTGCATCGCGTCGGGCATGGGGGCCGCGACTATCATCGAGCGGGTCTGATGCCCAAGCTGGATCTCTCTCAGATCCCGTTTATTGGGGGATCGTCCTATCCCGGTAAGCTGGCCGAGGCGACCGCAGGTCGTTTCGTTCAGCGGCTGGGGGATGCGGGCGGTCTGACCCAATATGGGGTCAACATCGTACGGTTGGAGCCCGCGGGGATGTCCTCGCTGCGGCACTACCACATGGAGCAGGACGAGTTCGCCATTGTGCTTTCCGGCACCTGCACGTTGATCGACGACGATGGTGAGCACGAGATGCGGCCCGGTGACTGCGCGGCCTGGCCCGCAGGTGAGCCCAACGGCCACCACCTTGTTAACAAAACCGACGCGCCCGCGACCTTTCTGGTGGTGGGCACGCGGACCCCGACCGAGACCGGCTTTTACAGCGATATCGACATGATGGTGAAGGATGACGCCGACGGCGAGGCCTTCACCCGGAAAGACGGCAGCCCGCTGACGGCTGACCAGATTGGAGATGACAATGACTGATTTCACTCTGACCAAAGACGCAGACGGCGTCGCCACGATCACCTGGGACGTTCCAGGCAAGACGATGAACGTAATGTCCTTTGACGGGCTGGCCCAGCTGAGCGACCTGATCGATCAGGCGCTGGCGGATGAGGAGGTCAAGGGGATCGTCCTGACCTCGGGCAAAGAAGGGTCGTTTGCGGGCGGCATGGACCTGAACCTGCTGGCTGTGATGAAGGAACAGGCAGGCGACAACCCGGCCAAAGGTCTGTTTGACGGCACGATGCAAATGCACGCCCTTCTGCGCAAGATCGAGCTGGCCGGCATGGACCCCAAGACCAAGAAAGGCGGCAAGCCGATCGCAACCGCCCTGCCCGGCACTGCCGCAGGCATCGGCATGGAGTTGCCTCTGTCCACGCATCGCATTTTCGCCGCCGAGAACCCCAAGGCGAAATATGGCCTGCCCGAGATCATGGTCGGCATCTTCCCCGGCGCGGGCGGCACCACGCGGATGGTCCGCAAGGTGGGCGCGATTGCAGCGGCACCGCTGCTGCTGGAAGGCAAGATGCTGGACGTCAAAAAGGCCAAAGGCGCAGGCTATATCGATGAGATCGCTGCAGATCCGGTGGCAGCCGCAAAGGAATGGGTGCTGAAAGCGAAAGACACCGATCTGGTCAAGCCGTGGGATGCCAAGGGCTATAAAATGCCCGGCGGTGCGCCGTACCACCCTGCAGGTTTCATGAACTTCGTTGGCGCCTCGGCGATGGTAAACGGCAAGACCCAAGGCGCCTTCCCGGCGGCCAAGGCGTTGCTGAGTGCAGTTTATGAGGGGGCTCTGGTTGACTTCGACACCGCGCTGAAGATCGAAGCGCGCTGGTTCACCTCAGTCCTGATGAACCCGTCCTCGGGTGCCATGATCCGGTCGCTGTTCCTGAACAAAGAAGCGCTTGAGAAAGGCGCAGTACGTCCAGCCGGTGTGCCGGATCAGTCGGTCAAGAAGATCGGCGTTCTGGGTGCGGGCATGATGGGTGCGGGCATCGCGCTGGTCTCGGCCCAGGCCGGGATGGAGGTTGTTCTGGTCGATCGTGATCAGGCGGCTGCCGATAAAGGCAAAGCCTATACCGAGGCTTATCTGGACAAGGGCATGAAGCGCGGCAAAGTCACCGAAGACAAGAAACAGGCGATGTTGTCGCGCATCACCGCAACGCCCGATCTGGACCACCTGAAAGGCTGCGACCTGATCATCGAAGCCGTGTTCGAAGACCCTTCCGTCAAGGCCGAGATGACCCAAAAGGTCGAGGCGATCATCCCCGAGGATTGCATTTTTGCCTCGAACACCTCGACCCTGCCGATCACCGATCTGGCCAAGGCCAGCGTTCGGCCCGAACAGTTCATAGGCATTCACTTCTTCTCGCCGGTTGAGAAGATGTTCCTGGTTGAGATCATCAAGGGCAAGGAAACCGGCGATCGTGCGGTTGCCACGGCGCTGGACTATGTGCGCCAGATCCGCAAGACGCCGATTGTGGTCAACGATGCACGCTTCTTCTACGCTAATCGCTGCATCATCCCTTACATCAACGAAGGTCTGCGGATGATAACCGAGGGCGTCAGCCCGGTGCTGATCGACAATGCCGCGCGTCAGCTGGGCTTCCCCGTAGGGCCGATCCAGTTGAATGACGAAACCTCGATTGATCTGGGTGCCAAGATAGCGCGGGCGACCAAAGCTGCGATGGGCAACGCCTATCCCGAAAGCCCCGCCGATGACCTGATCTTCTGGATGGAAGGCGAAGGCCGTCTGGGCCGCAAGGCCAATGCAGGCTTCTTCGACTATGACGAAAAGGGCAAACGCGTCGCATACTGGACCGGCCTGGCCGAGAAATACCCGCATGCCGAAGAGCAGCCCGACCTGATCGAAGTACAGGAACGCCTGATGTTCGCGCAGGTGTTGGAAGCTGTCCGCGCGTTGGAGGAAGGTGTTCTGGAAGACATCCGCGAAGGCGATGTGGGCGCCATCCTGGGTTGGGGCTTTGCGCCGTGGTCCGGTGGCCCGCTGAGCTGGCTGGACATCATCGGCACACCTTATGCGGCTGAACGTTGCGATCAGTTGACCGAAGCCTACGGTGAACGCTTCACCTGCCCGCCGCTGCTGCGGGAAATGGCGGAGAAGGGTCAAAGCTTCTACGGGCGTTTCGACCCCGAAGCCAAAGCGGCCTAAAAGTCAAAGAAGCTGGCGCAGCCCCCCTGCGCCAGCTTTCCCATTTGCACTTTTTCAAGATTCCAAACGGAACGTACTGCTAATCAAAGCGATACCCAAACCTGTCGACATCCTCGGCCCAAGCCTCGGCCACAGCCGCACGTGTCTTGGCGCAATAGTAACTGCGATAATCCGGTGCCCGCTCGGACCTGTTGCTCAGGGGCAATGCCACCCGAAATCCCAAATGGTCGAATAGCGGGGCGGCGTCTCGGTCAAAATACTCCAGCCGGATGAAGGCACTGCAATGTTCGGTTCCGTCGGTCAGCGTCATATAGCGCCTTGCGGGATTGGCTGCGAAGGATCGTGCAATCTGCGGGTGCAAGACGAAATCCTGAAATGAAAGGGTTTGCGCCAAGGTGACATCCCGGTGGTCAAACTTTTGGGTTCTGAGCCAATGATAGTAGCTGACCATCCTGTCCCAAGGGTTGCGCACCAGCGTGAACGTGAACATGCCGCGCAACGCAACCGGTGTCATCAGCCCATCCAGCGCAGAAAGCGGTGCGTGTTTCGTCAAAGCGCCAACGCCTGTCAAAGCCTTCTGCCGCTTGCGCCGCCGTAGGGCCTTGGGTGTATCGCCTATAAGGATATCATCCTTCATAGCCCGCGCCTCTAACGCCAGAGACAGCGACGTTCCCCCGGTTTTGGGGATGTGGACAAACACGTATCTACGGCCATTTGAGATGATCATGCCGCCGCCTGCTCGGCGGGCGCGCGACCAGCCCGCCAGCCCAGCAGCGCTCCGGCGGTCGCGATCAGACCAATCCCTCCGATCTGCATCAGCCCGATGGATTGACCAAAGGCGACCCACGCAAACAGGGGGCCGAAAATCATGACCGAGTATTCGAACACTGCAACATAGGATGGCTCGCCTACCTGATAGGCTTTGATCAGCATGAAAACCGCGATTGTTGACCCTACAGCCTGCACGATGATCCATGGCACAGCGTCTTGCATCTGCCACACCCAGCCACGCGTGACAAACCCGTCGGGCCCTGGGGGCGATATCATGGGGAAGAGGGTTAGAACCCCCACTCCGATCAATCCCGTCAACCCCAGTGTGATCACCATCGCCGCCAACAGCGCGACTGTGCTTTCACCCGCGCAATGGCTGCGCGTGATGATGGCGCTGAGGGCATAGAACAACCCTCCGGCCACCGGCAGCAGGGTGCGGGCATCAAAATCCTGCGGATTGGGTTGCAGCACGCATAGAATCCCAGCGAACCCCAGTAGGACGGCCAGAATGCGCCATGGCCCGATCCTCTGCCCCATTGCAAGCGTCGAAATCAGCAGCACGAAAATCGGAGAGGTGAACAGACCTGCCAGCGCCTGCGCAATCGGCATCAGCGCCAGCGAGGTGAAATAGAACAGCATGGCCAGCGTGATCAGCACACTGCGTAGCATCACCGGACCCGGCCGGACGGGACGCAAGCGCCCGAATCCCAACAAGGACAAGCCGATGATCAGCGGCAGCATCAGGGTGGACCGGCTCAGGTGGAACTGCCACAGCCCGACCGTGTCGGCCAGCAGGATCACTACGTTGTCGATCACCCCGATGATCGCCATTGCGCTGACCATCAGAACCGAGGCCAAGATCGGAGAAGTTTGCGCACCAGACGACATGTTTGACCCTATTGCAGAAACCGACCGGGGCACGCCTACGCCCGGATGCGTCGTCACATCCAGCACAATTCCCCGACATCGCGCAACAGGTTTGCGCCGCTGGATTTTTGCGTGCTAAACTGCCGCCAATCAAGAATGAGCAGACCTCACCCGTGATGACGGCCCTTAAACAGTACCAACGGATCGAAGCAACCGGTCTGTGGCGCCCATCGCCCGATGTGCAGCGGCGCGAGGTCGTGGTGTCGATTGGCGAAGCCACGATGACAATCTCGGATTTCAACGACAACGCGCTGACCCATTGGTCGCTGGCTGCGTTGGAGCGGCAGAACCCCGGCGCGTATCCAGCTATATACAACCCCGATGGCGACCCGGACGAAACGCTGGAGCTGTCGGAGACCGAGACCACTATGATCGAGGCAATCGACCGCCTGCAACGGGCCATTGACCGCAGCCGTCCGCATCCGGGGCGATTGCGCTGGCTCAGCGTCGCCGGTGTTGCCGCCGCCGTCGTGGCCCTTTTGGTGTTCTGGGTGCCCGCCGCCGTGCAAAACCACGTGGTCTCGGTGGTGCCCGAGATCAAACGCCACGATATCGGCGACGCAATTCTTGAACGGATCGAGCGCGTGTCAGGTCGCGCCTGCGCCTCGGTCGACGCACAGGACGCGCTGAAACAGTTGGCCACACGTACCGGTGTGCGTGAAGTGGTTATCCTGCCTGCGGGCGTGCAAACGAGCCTCAGCCTGCCGGGCGGCATTATCCTGCTAAACCGCGCGTTGGTCGAAGATCACGAGGACCCTTCGGTCGCCGCCGGCTATATCGTCGCCGAACGCGCCCGGTCACAGGCACAGGACCCGCTGGACGATCTGCTGAACCGCACAGGTGCTGCAACCGCCTTTCGCCTGCTGACAACCGGAGAGCTGACACCGGGCATCGTCGATGCCTATACCGAAGAGGTTCTGTCTGAACCCCGCCCGTCCCTACCTGATGACGCGTTACTGGAGATGTTCGCGCAGACCGCCCTGCCCTCGACCCCGTTTGCCTATGCCATGGATGTGACCGGCGAAACCGTCCTGGGGTTGATCGAGGCTGATCCCATGGCCGGACGTCCTCAGCAGCAGGTTCTGCCGGACCGCGATTGGGTCCGGCTACAGAATATTTGCGGCGGCTAGACCAGCTTACTTGGTGCCAAACATCCGGTCGCCCGCATCGCCCAGCCCCGGCATGATATAGCCCTTGGAATTCAGCTCGCGATCCAGCGAGGCCGTGACGATATGCACATCCGGGTGCGCCTCTTTCATGCGTGCGACCCCTTCGGGCGCGGCCAACAAGCAAAGGAAGCGAATATCAGTGGCGCCAGCCTCCTTCAGCAGATCTATCGCCGCGGCTGAACTGTTGCCGGTGGCCAGCATCGGATCAACGGCAATGACCAGACGGTCCTTCAACCCTTCGGGCGCTTTGAAGTAATACTGCACGGGCTTGAGCGTTTCCTCATCGCGGTAGAGGCCGACAAAACCCACACGGGCCGAGGGGATCAGCTCCAGCACCCCGTCCAGCATACCGTTGCCTGCGCGCAGGATCGACACCAGCGCCAGTTTCTTGCCCGCTAGGATAGGGGCGTCCATTTCCTCCATCGGGGTTTCGATATGGCGGGTGGTCAACGGCATTTCGCGCGTGATCTCATAGGCCAGCAGCAGCGTGATCTCACGCAGCAACTGCCGAAATTCGGCGGTCGAAGTGCCCTTGTCCCGCATGAGCGTCAGTTTGTGCTGCACCAACGGGTGGTCAACGACGGTCAGGTGTTCGCTCATGTTCTCTCCAGTCTTGTCTTGACCCGTTCACGGGTCTTGTCATCGCAAAAGGCGGCCGCAAGGGCGGTTTCATTCAGGGCCGCGAAATCCTCGGCCTGCCAGCCGAAGGCTTGCGCCAGCATCTCATATTCCCGCCGCATTGTAGTGTGGAAAAACGGAGGGTCATCGGTGGAAACCGTGACTTTGACACCGGCATCCCGCAGTTTTGCAATCGGATGGGCCGCGAATTCGGGGAAAAGCCCCAGTACCACATTTGAGCCGGGGCAGACTTCAAACGTGATGTCGCGGTCGATGATCTCGCGGATCAGGTCAGGGTCTTCGATGGCGCGTACGCCATGGCCCACACGCTCCACGCCCAGATCGCGAATGGCATCGCGTACGCTTTCGGGGCCGCCGAACTCTCCGGCATGGGTCGTCAATCGCAAACCCGCCTCGCGCGCGCAATCGAAGGCCCATGCGTAGTCGCCCTGAGCGCCCACGGATTCATTGCCACCCATACCAAACCCAGTGATCCACTCGCCCGCCGTTTCCGCCGCGCAATAGGCGCTGAGTTTAGCCTTTTCAGGACCGAAATGGCGCACGCAGGTCACGACGCCGCGCAAGGTGATGTCGTATTTTCGTTCCGCCTCATCCGCCGCGTCCTGAATGGCGGTCAGGTAGTCACGCCAGGCGTGCAGGTCTCCGCCGCCGCAGAAATCGGGGCTGAGGAAGGTTTCCGAATAGACCACTCCGTTCGCCGCGCTTTCTTCGAGGATGGCCAGTGTCAGGCGGCGGAAATCCTCGGGCGATTTCAGTACTTCGCAGGCGGCCTCATACACGCTGAGGAAATGGGCGAAATCGCGGAAATCATAGCTGCCGTCGGGTTTGAAAATCCCGCTCAGGTCGATGCGCTTTTCATGGGCCAACTGCCGGATAAAGGCGGGCGGGGCCGCGCCTTCGTGGTGCAGGTGCAATTCGATTTTGGGAAGGTCTGCGACGCTCATAGAAAACTCCGCCCCGGCCCCTGCGCCGGGATGTTCAGGTGATGTGCGATGCTGGCCGCAATGTCGGCGAAATTGACCGCGCCGATCTGACCCGCGCCTCGCCCGGCGATCAGCACCGGAACCTGTTCCCGAGTATGGTCGGTGCCGATCCAGCTGGGGTCATTGCCGTGGTCGGCGGTCAGCAGCATCAGGTCGCCGGGGCGCAGGTGGGCGATGATTGCGCCGATCTCACGGTCGAACCATTCCAGCGCGCTTGCATAGCCGCTGATGTCGCGACGGTGGCCATAAAGGCTGTCAAACTCCACGAAATTCGCGAAGGTCAGGCTGCCCTCTTCTGCCTCATCGACCAGATCGGAGAGGTGGCGCATCAGGTCCGCGTCCGAGCCCTTGCGCAGCGTGTCGATCCCCTGCATCGAGAAAATATCGCCGATCTTGCCCACCGCGTGCACGCGCCGCCCGGCATCCTGCGCCCAGTTGGTCAGAACCGGCGCAGGCGGCAGGATGGCGAAATCCTTGCGGTTGGTGGTGCGGGTGAAGCCCTGTTCGGGAGAGCCCACAAATGGCCGCGCGATAACCCGGCCCACTTTCATCTCGTGCAGGCGTGGGGCCAGAGTTCGGCACATGTCCAGCAAACGGTCGAGGCCGAAATGCTCCTCATGCGCGGCGATTTGGAACACGCTGTCGGCGGACGTATAGCAAATCGGCCAACCGGTGCGCAGATGTTCAGCCCCAAGGTCGGCAATGATCGCCGTGCCCGACGCGTGACAATCACCCAGAATACCGTCCGTGCCCGCAGCCTCTGCCGCAGCGCGGCTCAGATCAGCGGGGAAGGATGGCTTGGTGTCGGGAAAGTAGTGCCAATCCCATGGCACCAGCAGCCCGGCCAGTTCCCAATGGCCCGAGGGCGTGTCCTTGCCCGGCGAGTGTTCCCGCGCGCAGCCCCATAGGCCGGTAGGTTCTGTCGCCAGCCCTGGCGTGTCCGCGCCCGAGGCCAAACGGGTCGCCGCCCCCAACCCCAAAGCGTCCAGATTGGGCAAGTGCAGCGGCCCCGAGCGGCCCTCCTCAGCCCGGCCCTCGGCGCAAGCCTGCGCGATATGGGCCAGCGTGTTGGCCCCCGTATCGGGAACCTCACCGTTGAAAAACTGATCCGCATCCGGCGCGCCGCCGATGCCGACCGAGTCCATCACCACCAGAAACACGCGGGTCATGCGGTGATCCTTTCATGCACGATCCCCGGCAGCGAGGGGTTGTCCGGCCCGAGGCTGATCGCGTGCAAGACGGCCTGCGCCGCCTGTTGCGCCGCGTCCTCGCGGGCGGCGTGGATCACGGCCAACGGCGCACCCTTGTCCAGCTTATCACCCAGCCGCACGATGTCCGAGACGCCAACGGCAGGGTCAATCAGGTCGCTCTCAACTTGCCGCCCACCGCCCAGTGCGACAACGGCCAGACCCAGCGCCTCACCGTCCATCGCGGCTACATAGCCCGCACTTGGCGCAGGGACTTCAAGGATCACGCTGGCCTCGGGCAAGTACCGCGACCAGTTGTCGACGAAATGCAGTGGCGCGCCAACGGCGGCCATCATGCGCCCGAACCTTTCGGCCGCGCGGCCCGAGCGGATGATTTCGGCCAATTTCTCGCGACCTTCATCCACGGTTGCGCACATCCCGGCATCCACCAGCAGAACGCCGCCCAACTCGGCCGAGATTTCGGCCAAGGGCGAATTGTGCCCGCTGGTCATGGCCTTCATGACCTCGCAGATCTCTAACGCGTTGCCCAGCGCGGGGGCCAAAGGTTGGTTCATATCCGTGATCACCGCCGAGGTCCGGCACCCCGCAGCATTCGCGGTCTGGGTCAGCGCCTGTGCCAGATTGCGCGCATCTTCGTGGGTTTTCATGAACGCGCCGCTGCCCACCTTGACGTCCAGCACCAGAGCATCCGGGCTGGCGGCCAGTTTCTTGGACAGGATCGACGCGGTGATCAGGTCCAGGCTTTCCACAGTCGCCGTCACATCGCGGATCGCATAGAGCCGCTTGTCCGCAGGGGCGATCTGCCCCGTTGCACCGACGATGGCCGCGCCGGTTTCGCGCAAAATCTGCGCCAGACGATCTTCGCTGATCTGAGTGGTCACGCCCGGAATCGACTCGAGCTTGTCCAGCGTCCCGCCGGTATGGCCCAACCCACGACCCGAGATCATCGGGACATAAGCTCCCATCTCGGCCAGTGCAGGCGCAAGCACCAGACTGACACTGTCGCCCACTCCGCCGGTCGAGTGCTTGTCGATCACCGGGCCATCCACGTCCCATGTCAGAACGTCGCCGCTGTCGCGCATTGCAACCGTCAGGTCTGCACGGCCCTGCGCGCCCAGACCGCCCATACAGACGGCCATGGCGAAAGCACCGGCCTGCGCATCACTTACACCGCCATCGGCCAGACCTTGCGCGAACCAGCGCAATTCCTCGGCCGTGGGCACCTGACCCCGGCGCAGCTTGGCGTTGATCGAACGGGCGTCCATGGCTCACTCCATATGCGAGGCGCCAAAGGCCCCCGGCAGCAGATCGCCGATGGTGGTTTCCATCTCAGACCCTTCGACCGAGGCCAGCGTCACCTTGACCTCGCGCTTGCCGAACTCGGCCAGTTTCTGACGGCAGCCCCCACAGGGCGGCACGGGCTGAGGCGATGAGGCGACCACATAAACCTCGGTCAGTTCCTGCTCACCTGCGGCGACCATGGCAGCAATCGCCCCGGCCTCGGCGCAGGTGCCTTCGGGATAAGCCACGTTTTCCACGTTGCAGCCGGAATAGACGGTGCCGCTTGCCGACCGGACCGCCGCCCCGACCTTGAAGTTCGAATAGGGTGCATAGGCGTTTTCGCGAACTAATAGGGCTGCGTCTTTCAGATTCATGGCGATTCCCCGATTTTTGATCATCTGGTCAGAAAAATACTGTTCTAGTGAAACGGCGCGCTAAGGTGAAGCCCCGCGCGCCGCAATTCTTACCCCAGTCTTGTGTTGAACGTACCCGGCAGCGTGACCTCAAGCAGCTCCACATCATCCGACGGGTCCGACAGGCGCGTCCGCATCCCCGGAGGGATCACGAAGGCGTCCCCTTGCTCCAGCGGGTACGGCTCGCGCCCCTCACCCTCTAATGTGACCGTGCCGTTCATGACAAAGGTGAAATGGATATCTGTGTCATGGGCGGCCCATTGCGGACCCCCCTGCCCTTTGCGCACCACCTGCACCCCGGCCACGCCCTTGGTGTTTTCGGCAATCGTTGTGTCGCGACAGATATAGCCCGGCAGGCGGAACGGCACCCAATCCGCGCCTTCGGCCTGATTGAAGACGAACTTTTGCCCCTGCCATTCACGATCGGGGCGGTAGTGCGGGGTGGGCAGGTCCATATCGTGATCAATCTCGGTGACGTGCTCGGCAGGCACGCCGATCTCGATCACCTGCACATTGTCCGATGCCTCAAGCACGCGGTGACGGATTTCGGGTGGCTGGATAAAGCAATCACCCGCCGTCAGGCGCATCTTTTCGCCTTGATCCTCATAGACCACATCCACCCAGCCATGGATGCAGAAGATCAGTTGGAACCCGACCTTGTGGAAATGCACCATATCCGGCACCGGGCCGCCATCCGGAATGCGGATATGGCTGGCAATGATGGACCCGCCCAGCCGGTCGGGCACCAGATCGCGGTAATGCATTCCGGCACGGCCAATGATCCACGGGGCCTGATCCTTGAGCCTGCGCACCACGAAGGAATGAACGGTGTCGGGCATGACCATGGGCGGATTCAGCTCATCAATCTCGACTTTTGTGCCGTTCGGGGCCACTAGGCTGCGCTGCCCGTCGGCAAAACTATCGGGGTCATCGGTCAGGATGCGCAACGTGCCGGGGCTTTCCGACGCGTCCTTTTCAATCCGCAGCCGCAGCCCGTGGCCGGAAAACACCGCCACCCGAGGATCATCGGCGGGATAAATCATATCCATCCGCATCCCCAGCACCTTGGTATAAAACGGGATATCGTCGCGCAGCTCCTGCGTGGGCAGGCGAATCTCAGCTTTGGTCTGGTTGTTGGTCATTCACTGTCTCTTCGGTCTTGGCTTTCGGCCATCCGATCAGAACAGCGGCCAGAATGCCAATCGAAAAGAACATCTCAAGCGTTTCTTCGAGCACAAACAGGCGCAGCATCATGGTTTGCGAAATATCCGAACCCATCATCCCGGACACCTCTTCGAGCAGTTGCGCGACCACCGCCGACATGCCCGCCAGGAAAAACACCAGCAAAAAAGGCGCGCGGGCTTTGAACGCGCGCCAGCCAGACGGAATGCCATGCCAGACCAGCCCGCCAAGCACGATTGCAACCAGCACCAAACGCACAAGGGTCATGTCCAGCGCTGTATCCAACCCGCTGAGGATCGTATGCTGCCAAGTGCCAATGGCGTAGATATCTGCCTCAAGCTCGCGCTCGGCCAGCAGAAGACAGACAACGCCAATATACAAACGCGACACGCCACGATAGCGATAAAGCGCAATCACCCCAGCCATCATCAGCGCGAATGCCGATCCGGTTTCGATCAGCCCGCCTTCTTGGTTGAAGGCCGAAGCCTGAACAGGCCAGATCGAAATCACGACCAGAATCCAGGCCATCACAGCCAGCACCGCCCGCAGCCCCACGGATTGTACACCGAACGATCCGTGCAGGACCAAGCCGGGGTTGCGTTCGTCTTTCAAGCTCATATCAGACCTTCATCGCTGCGCGTATTCATTGGTGTTTACGAACGCGGCAGACCGTAAATGTTTCGTGGCAGAATTCAACCAGCACCCCCATGAGGTCGGAAACCCGCAATGAAATGACGCAACGTAGCCAAGCCTCGGAAAATGGTTTAACGATCAACCAAGTCTTGGAACGGAGTTGATTTGTCGATGTCGGACACACCCAGCCTGCGGCAGGCCGCGCTTGATTACCACGCCCATCCCAAACCTGGAAAGCTTGAGATCAAGGCCACAAAGCCCATGGCCAATGGCCGCGATCTGGCCCGCGCCTATTCGCCCGGCGTGGCCGAAGCCAGCCTGGAAATCAAGGCCGACCCGCACAATGCCGAGCTTTACACCGCGCGCGGCAATCTTGTTGCAGTGGTCTCGAATGGCACTGCTGTTCTGGGGCTGGGCAATATCGGTGCGCTGGCCTCGAAGCCAGTGATGGAGGGCAAGGCCGTTCTGTTCAAGAAATTCGCCGGTATCGACTGTTTCGATATCGAGGTCGACCAGCCCGACCCCGAGAAGCTGGCTGATATCGTCTGCGCGCTGGAACCGACCTTTGGCGCGATCAACCTTGAAGATATCAAGGCCCCCGACTGTTTCATCGTCGAGAAAATCTGCCGCGAGCGGATGAACATCCCCGTTTTTCACGACGACCAGCACGGCACCGCCATTGTCGTGGGCGCTGCGGCCAAGAACGCGCTGCACGTTGCCGGCAAATCGTTCGAAGATATCAAAGTCGTCTCGACCGGCGGCGGGGCGGCCGGGATTGCCTGTCTGTCCATGTTGGTCAAACTGGGTGTCAAGCGCGAGAATATCTGGCTGTGCGATATTCACGGGCTGGTCTACGAGGGCCGCGCCAAGGATATGAATCCGCACAAGGATCAGTTTGCGCAGAAATCCGACCTGCGTACATTGGATGATGTGATCGGCGACGCGGACCTGTTTCTGGGCCTCAGCGGGCCGAATGTGCTCAAGCCCGAAATGGTCGCGAAAATGTCTAGCCGCCCGATCATCTTCGCGTTGGCCAACCCGACGCCGGAAATCCTGCCCGACGCCGCGCGCGAAGTGGCCCCGGATGCAATCATCGCCACAGGCCGCAGTGACTTTCCAAATCAGGTCAACAACGTCCTATGCTTTCCTTTCATCTTCCGGGGCGCGCTGGATGTAGGCGCTACCGAGATCAACGACGAGATGCAAATCGCTTGCGTGGACGGCATCGCCGAGATGGCGCGCGCCACCACCAGTGCCGAGGCCGCAGCCGCCTATAAAGGGGAACAGTTGACCTTTGGGCCGGACTATCTGATCCCCAAACCCTTTGATCCGCGCCTTGTGGGGGTTGTGTCCTCGTCCGTGGCCAAGGCCGCAATGGACAGCGGCGTTGCTAAGCGTCCCATCGAAGATATCGAGGCGTACAAGGAACAACTGAACCAGACCGTTTTCAAATCCGCCCTAATCATGCGCCCGGTTTTCGAGGCCGCCGCAGCCGCTTCCCGCAAGATCGTCTTTGCCGAGGGTGAAGATGAACGGGTGTTGCGGGCTGCTCAGGCTATTCTGGAAGAAACCACCGAGACCCCCATTCTGATCGGTCGACCAGACGTGATCGGGGCCCGCTGTGAAAGGTTGGGTTTGACGGTGCGACCAGGTGCGGATTTTCAGATCGTGAACCCGGAAAACGATCCGCGATACTACGATTATTGGACGTCCTACCACCAGCTCATGCAGCGCCGCGGCGTCACACCTGATCTGGCCAAGGCCATCATGCGGACAAACAACACCGCAATTGCCGCCATCGCGGTGCAACGGGGCGACGCCGACAGTATGATCTGCGGCACCTTCGGCGAATATCGCTGGCACCTGAACTATGTGGAACAAGTGTTGGCGGACGGCGACCTGCGCCCGCATGGCGCTCTTTCGTTGATGATCTTGGAAGACGGGCCGTTGTTCATCGCCGACACTCATGTGCGGCAACTGCCCTCGCCCGAAGAACTCGCCGAAAGCACCATTGGGGCCGCCCGTCACGTGCGCCGCTTTGGGCTAGAGCCCAAGATCGCCTTCTGCTCGCAATCGCAGTTTGGCAACCAGTCCGAAGGGTCCGGCAAACGCCTGCGGGCCGCGCTGGATATTCTGGATTCCGAGCCGCGTGACTTTACCTATGAGGGCGAGATGAACTTGGATCTGGCACTGGACCCCGAACTGCGCGGGCGGATCTTCCCCAATTCGCGACTGAAAGGTTCGGCCAATGTGCTGATTTTTGCTCATGCGGACGCAGCCAGCGGTGTGCGGAATATTCTGAAGATGAAGGCCGACGGGCTGGAGGTCGGGCCGATCCTGATGGGGATGGGCAACAAAGCGCATATCGTGACGCCCTCGATCACCGCACGAGGGCTTTTGAACATGGCCGCCATCGCCGGTACGCCGGTCACGCACTACGGATAAACTGCGGCCGGACGTCTGAAACGGCGTCCGGCCGATTCCCTATCTGTTTGCACGCCCGAATTTGCAGTTTTGCAAATTTACCCATCAATCGCCAGATAACCCTCATGCAGTCGTGCATTTGCAAAAATTTGCAAGTCAATTCGGCGAATTCTGCAAACTTTTTGCGATAAAGTGACGCTCCGTCACGCCGCTTGCTTGTCCTGTGGCCGCCCTGCCCCTTACACACATGCCAAGGAATTGACGGAGGAGAACACCGTGGCATATCAGGACGTTTACGAAGGCTGGAAATCCGACCCCGAGGGCTTCTGGATGGAGGCCGCAAAGGGCATCGACTGGGTAAGCCCCCCGACCAAGGCTTTGTTCGATGACAACGCGCCGCTATACGAGTGGTTCTCGGACGCCCGCGTAAACACCTGCTGGAACGCTGTCGACCGCCATGTCGAAAACGGACGGGGCGAGCAGACTGCAATCATCTATGACAGCCCGATCACGCATACCAAGCGCGAGATTTCCTATGTCGAGCTGCGCAACCGCGTAGCCAATTTGGCAGGTGCACTTCGGGCCAAGGGTGTCGAAAAGGGCGACCGGGTTATCATCTATATGCCAATGATCCCCGAGGCGCTTGAGGCGATGCTGGCCTGTGCGCGTCTGGGCGCGGTGCATTCGGTGGTATTCGGTGGCTTTGCCAGCAACGAACTGGCCGTGCGGATCGACGACGCCAAACCCAAAGCGATCATCGCCGCCTCTTGCGGGATGGAGCCGGGCCGCGTGGTTCACTACAAACCCCTGCTGGACGGCGCGATTGATCTGGCAGAACACAAACCCGATTTCTGCGTTATTTTCCAACGCGAACAGGAAGTCGCCCAGCTCGTCGAAGGGCGCGACTTTAACTGGCACGGCTTCCAGTACGGCGTCGAACCGGCTGAATGTGTCCCGGTCGATGGTAATGATCCTGCCTATATCCTTTACACCTCGGGCACGACCGGTTCACCCAAAGGTGTCGTGCGCCCCACGGCAGGCCATCTGGTCGCGTTGAACTGGACGATGAAGAATATCTACAATGTCGACCCTGGTGACGTGTTTTGGGCGGCATCCGACGTGGGATGGGTCGTAGGGCACTCCTACATCTGTTACGCGCCCCTGATCCATGGCAACACCACCATCGTGTTCGAAGGCAAACCCGTGGGTACCCCGGATGCGGGGACCTTCTGGCGCGTGATTTCCGAACACAAAGTCAAAAGTTTTTTCACCGCCCCAACGGCAATCCGAGCGGTTAAACGCGAGGATCCGCAAGGTGAGTTGATCGCCAATTACGACCTGTCCCATTTGGGCGCGCTTTACCTGGCTGGAGAACGGGCAGACCCGGACACGATCGTCTGGGCGCAGGACGCGTTGAAAGTGCCGGTGATCGACCATTGGTGGCAGACTGAAACCGGCTGGACCATCGCTGGCAACCCGCTGGGGATCGAGGAACTGCCGACCAAGTTGGGCTCGCCAGCGAAGCCAATGCCGGGCTATGACGTGCAGATCCTGGACGAAGGTGGCCATCCGATGAAATCCGGCGAGTTGGGCGCGATTGCGGTGAAGTTGCCCCTGCCCCCCGGTACGTTGCCGACGTTGTGGAATGCGGAAGAGCGCTTCAAAAGCTCGTACCTCAATCATTTCCCCGGTTACTATGAGACCGGCGATGCAGGCATGATTGATGAGGACGGATATCTGTACATCATGGCGCGCACGGATGATGTGATCAACGTTGCGGGCCACCGCCTGTCCACTGGGGGGATGGAGGAGGTTCTGGCCGCCCATCCCGACGTGGCCGAATGTGCTGTGATCGGTGTAACCGACCAGTTGAAGGGCCAGATGCCGGTTGGTTTCCTGTGCCTGAACGCAGGCTGCGACCGCGATCATGCTGAGGTCGTGCAGGATGTGGTCAAGCTGGTGCGCGAAAAGATCGGTCCGGTTGCGGCGTTCAAACAGGCTGTTGTGGTGGACCGCCTACCCAAGACGCGTTCAGGCAAGATCCTGCGGGGGACCATGGTGTCGATTGCCGATGGTGCAGACTACAAAATGCCTGCTACCATCGACGATCCCGCCATTCTGGACGAGATCACGGACGCGCTGAAGACCATCGGCTACGCACAATAACAACGGGAAACTCAAGGGTGCGCCTGTCGGCGCGCCCGATTTGCGCAGACGCGCGAATGCGAGGCTCTGCCTCGCGCTCCGGGATATTTCTGGCCAGATGAAAGAGGATCCCCGAAATGGGACTGAACCTCTTGCCATCGGCCGTCTTCCGCCTCAGGTTGAACCCCGGAGGACGAGCATGAGCGACAATGACATCTGGCGACTAAGCGCCACGGACTTGGCGAAGCAGACCCGCAGCAAGCAGATCAGCGCGGTGGAGGCCGTTCAGTCTTCGATTGACCGGCTGCATCAAGTCAATCCAGCCCTGAATGCCGTGGTCGAAGACCTGAGCACTGAGGCATTGACGCACGCGCATACGCTGGATCAGGCCGTGGCTGCGGGCACGGAGCCCGGTCCGCTGCACGGTGTGCCCGTGACGATCAAAATCAATGTCGACCAAAAAGGACACGCGACCACGAATGGGGTCGTGGCTTTGAAAGACGTGATCGCGCCGGACGATGCGCCCATAGTGCGAAACCTGCAAAATGCTGGCGCCGTCGTCCTAGGGCGCACGAATACGCCCGAGTTTTCCTTTCGCGCCGATACCGACAACGAGCTGCACGGCCGCACACATAACCCCTGGGGGCGGCATATCTCGCCTGGTGGGTCCTCGGGCGGGGCCGGCTCGGCGGTGATGGCGGGGATCGGGGCCTTGGCGCATGGCAATGATATTGGCGGTAGTCTGCGATTTCCGGCGGCGGCAAACGGGGCCGTGACCGTAAAGCCGGGATTGGGCCGCGTGCCTGCGTGGAACCCGAGTCAAAAGGTGGAACGCGGCCTGTTGGCGCAATCCATGTCGGTGCAGGGGTTGATCACCCGTTCAGCCACCGATCTGCACCTGTCGATGCCCAGCCTGATCGCCGCCGACCCGCGCGATCCGTTCCATGTGCCGATGCCATGGCGTGGGGCCGCCTATGACGGACCTATCAAGGTTGCTTTTACAAAGAACACGTTCGGCTATGATCTGCATCCAGAAGTCGCAAAGGCCTTAGATACTGCCCGTGACGCGCTGATTGACGCAGGATATGCGGTAACAGAGGTCGATCCGCCTGATGTCTTTGATTGTGGGCGCAACGGATACCGCGCTTTGATGGGCGAAGTACTGACCCTGTTGAAAACTGATATCGAGGCAGCGGGGTCGCAGACCATCCGCGATATATTCGACGTGTATTTTCAGGAGTTCCCGCCGATCACCGGTACAGAGCTGATTGAGATGCTGGCCAAGCGCACACACTATGCCCGCGAATGGTCTCTGTTCATGCAGGACTACCCATTGGTTCTGTCGCCTTTCCTGCCGCAACCATTCTTTAGACCCGACCGCGATACAGAAGGCCCTGAAGGCGTGCATGAGGTGCTGGGCTGCGCGGTTTATTCCTATGCGATGAATTTCCTCGGGTTGCCCGCAGCCTGCGTTCCGGCGCGTTTGGCAGAACTGCCAAAAGGAGCGCAGCCAATCAATGTTCAGATCGCAGCCCCGCGCTGGCGTGAGGACATGGCGGTTGATGCGGCCGCGGCCATTGAGGCGCGCGTTGGGCAGATGTGTCTGCCACTGTGGGATAAGATGGGTTCCGCAGAATAACCCCCGACAAAAGAAATTGACCCCGGGGTTTTGTGCCCGGGGTCCACTTTCTAAAATATGCCCGGAGATCCGATAACAAGCGTAGCACCACCTACCCTTGTCAGCGCCTAAACTGCGCGGTCATTTCGAAAACACCGTCGGCGGCCACTCACTCCCGCCTTGGATGTGTCTCCGGGCAAGTTCACATTAACCCGAGGTTAATCAAACTCCTGTGAACTGGTTCACATAAGCGCGAAAAAACCGTGGTCGACTGTGGAAACTACGTGAATTGCTCAGAAATCAGCCGCTCTTCCAGCCCGTGGCCGGGATCGAACAGGATGCGATGCTGAATTGAAGGCTCAGACCGAATCTCAACCCAGTCGATATCCGGGAATGAGATCGAATCGGCATCTGCCATCACCGGGCGTTTGTCAGCGTCCAGAACATCGAACCGCACTTTTGCGATCTTGGGCAGCAAGGCCCCGCGCCAACGTCGGGGGCGAAAGGCGGCAATGGCGGTCAATGCCAGCACATCCGATCCTATCGGCAGGATTGGCCCATGTGCCGAGTAGTTATAAGCCGTCGACCCCGCTGGCGTAGACAAAAGCGCCCCGTCGCACACCAGTTCATCCATGCGAACACGCCCATCCACGCTAATCCTCAGCCGGGCGGCCTGCGGACCGGCCCGCAGCAGCGACACCTCGTTGATCGCCAAAGCCTCATGCATCTTGCCGGATTGATCCATGGCGCGCATGGCCAGCGGATTGATGACTTCTTCTTCTGCATCGGCGAGGCGTTCCATCAGATCTGCCTCGTGAAACTCGTTCATCAGAAAGCCGATCGTGCCCCGATTCATCCCGTAAACAGGCGTATCCAGATGCTGCATGTTATGCAGCGTGTGCAGCATGAAACCGTCACCGCCCAAAGCGACAACCACATCCGCGTCGCGCGGGGCCGCATTGCCATAGCGCCGCACCAGCGCATCACGGGCGGTCTGGGCCACCTTGGCGTCGCTGGCGAGGAAAGCGATTCTCTGAATCATCGGTTGCAGTTTCCGGTGCTGAACATTTGGTTCCGAAACAACCATACCTTTCCCCGATAGGCCAGTCTTGACGCCGCAGCGGGCCAAATCGTCGCTTTACAGCTTTTGCATATCTGCCGTTTCCGATAGGAAATCCGCAAGATAATTCCAGCCATGCGGAGCCCCCAATGAACGCCAACCTTCGTGACACAGGTTTTTTCACCCAGTCTCTCGCGGATCGTGACCCCGAGCTGTTCGGCTCGATCACATCCGAGCTGGGCCGTCAGCGCGACGAGATCGAGCTGATCGCATCCGAGAACATCGTCTCTGCCGCCGTGATGGAAGCTCAGGGTTCGGTGATGACCAACAAATACGCCGAGGGCTACCCCGGTCGCCGCTACTATGGCGGGTGCCAGTTCGTCGACATAGCCGAGAACCTGGCCATTGACCGTGCCAAGCAGCTCTTCAACTGTGAATTTGCCAACGTTCAGCCGAACTCTGGCTCGCAGGCCAACCAAGGCGTATTCCAAGCACTGATCCAACCCGGCGACACCATTCTGGGCATGAGCCTGGACGCAGGTGGCCACCTGACCCACGGCGCGGCCCCCAACCAGTCGGGCAAGTGGTTCAAGGCTGTTCAATACGGCGTGCGCCAGCAGGACAACATGCTGGACTACGATCAGGTCGAAGCGCTGGCGAAAGAGCATCAGCCCAAGCTGATCATCGCCGGTGGTTCCGCCATTCCGCGCCAGATCGACTTTGCCCGCATGCGCGAGATTGCCGATATGGTCGGCGCCTATCTGCACGTCGACATGGCACACTTTGCCGGTCTGGTTGCCGCAGGCGAGCACCCAAGCCCCTTCCCGCACGCACATGTCGCGACCACCACCACCCACAAGACCCTGCGCGGCCCGCGCGGCGGCATGATCCTGACCAACGACGAGGCGATCGCCAAGAAAGTGAACTCGGCCATCTTCCCCGGCATTCAGGGCGGTCCGCTGATGCATGTCATCGCTGGTAAAGCCGTTGCCTTTGGTGAGGCGCTGCGCCCCGAGTTCAAGACCTACATCCAGCAGGTCATCAACAACGCACAGGCGCTGTCTGATCAGTTGATCAAAGGCGGTCTGGACACAGTTACGCACGGCACCGACACCCATGTGGTTCTGGTTGACCTGCGCCCTAAAGGCGTCAAGGGCAACGCGACCGAAAAGGCCCTGGGTCGTGCGCACATCACCTGCAACAAGAACGGTGTGCCGTTTGATCCGGAAAAACCGACCATCACTAGCGGAATCCGTCTGGGCAGCCCCGCCGGGACCACCCGCGGCTTTGGCGAGGTCGAGTTCCGCCAGATCGCGGACTGGATCATCGAAGTGGTCGACGGTCTGGCCGCCAATGGCGAAGACGGAAATGCCGAGGTCGAAGCCAAGGTCAAAGCCGAAGTGGCCGAGCTGTGCGCCCGCTTCCCGATCTACCCGAACTTGTAATTTTTCAGGATATCAACAGGCTGAACGGCGCCCCAAGCGGCGCCGTTTTTCATATGAAGCCCTGCCAGCGCAAAAACACCAGCAGCAGAACCAACAACGCCAGCAGGTTGAAAGCCAACCCACCCAACATCCCCAGAAACCAGCCCAACCTGCGGTCGGCCAAATTGATGCCGGTCAGATGATCCTGCACCTCTTCTGACGCGCGAGCCAGTTTGGGCGTATCCAGCACCAGCCTCAGCTTGGGATGGGCCGCCATCTGTTCGGCATTCGCCAAAAGCAGCGCCTGCTTATAGATGCGTCGGGGCAATTGACGTTTGGCCTTTCTGACCGAGGCCGTCAGCGTCTTATCCCGCACACCCAGCTTGTCGCGCAACAGCTGCACGGTCTGCGCGATTTGAGTTTGAATATCGGGGTTTTGCGCCATATTGGGGCCTCCTGACGCGGCACCATATCCGGGTGGCACCAGCACGACAATGGGGCTGGTTGTTTGGACCGGTGGCGGGTATCACTCGGTCATGCTAAATACGATTGTCCATGGTGAGCCAACTTCAACCCCCCCGTTGCTGATTGCCCATGGTCTTTATGGCTCGGGCCGGAACTGGGGCGTGATTGCGCGCAGACTGTCGGATGAGCGGCAAGTCGTCGCCGTCGATATGCGCAACCATTCCAACAGCGAATGGACCCCGCAGCATGACTATCCCAGCATGGCCGATGATCTGGCCGAGGTGATAGACCATTTCGGCGGACAGGCCGATGTGGTGGGGCATTCGATGGGCGGTAAGGCGGCCATGACGCTGGCCCTGCTGCATGGTGAGAAACTGCGCAAGCTAGTGGTCGCCGACATCGCACCCGTGACCTATACCCACAGCCAGATCAAGTTCATCGAGGCGATGCGCGCAGTTGATCTAACGCAGGTCACGCGCCGCTCGGACGCGGAACAGCAGCTGGCCGATCAGGGGGTTGAGAAAGCCCTGCAAAGCTTTTTCACCCAGTCGCTGGACATCAAGGGCCAACGCTGGCTGCTGAACCTGGACGTTCTGGCCGCCGAGATGCCTAAGATCATGAGCTTTCCTGACATCACCGGCACATGTACCAAACCGACCCTGTTTCTGTCGGGGGGCGCGTCGGATTATGTTCTGCCCGACCACCGCCCCGCGATCAAGGCCCTGTTCCCGACCGCGCGCTTTGCCAAGATCCCCGGCGCAGGCCATTGGCTACACGCTGAAAAACCGCGCGAGTTCGAGGCCTCGGTCCGGGCGTTCCTGAACGCCTGATCAGGCTGCGTCGTTATACAGGTCTCGGGCTACCCGCCACGAGACCGGTGCCGCCAACGCAAATCCCAATGCCGCTGCCAATACGATGGTGGCCACGGAATTTGTGCCCGCAACCAGAACCGCAATCACAGCCGTTCCGGCCAGAGCAGTGGAAATCATAGCATAAAGAGTTGTCGCAAGACGAAACATGGTCAGCTGTCCCTTTGTAATCTGTCTGACCACAACTTTAACGCGGCACAGCCCGGCAGACCTTGACATGCGTCAGGCTGAAAATTTTTATTCTTTCGACACTTCACCGCCCCCATTCACCCAATCGGAAAAGCCGCCCAAATTGTAGACCTGAGCATAGCCCATATCCTTGAGCAATTTGCCCGCTAGGGCCGCACGTCCCCCGGCAGCGCAATAAAGAACAATGGGGCGATCCTTACGCAACTCAGGATCGTAGGACTTCAGCGCCTCATCTGCGCTGAATTCTAGCGACCCGCGAGAGATATGATGCGCACCGCTGGCACGGCCCGTCTTCTGCAACTCGGCCCCGTCGCGGACATCCAGCAGCAAACCGCCCTGCCCCAGAATCTCGGCGGCGCGGGCCATGTCGATCCGCTCCACGCTGGCATTGGCGGCTTCCATCATCTCTTTCACGGTCAAGGGCATCTGTATCTCTCCTGTTGGTGCTGCCGACAGGGTAACATGCGAAAATTGGAAGGTGTAGTGGGATCGCCCTACACGGGCGATCAATGTTCGCGGAAGGCACGCGACATGCTGTCTGTCACCGGCTTGGCGATATAGGCCGCGAAAGTGCGTTCCTCGGTCTGAATCATGATCTCGGCTGGCATCCCCGGCGTGGGGATAAAGCCGCGCACGCGGTCAATCTCCTCGGGCGGCAGCGAGATTCGGGCCAAATAGACCTCTTGCGGGGCACCCGCCGAGTCCTCGAGCAGGGCATCGGCCGAGACGTAAAAGACCTCGCCGCTCAGCACCGGAGTCGTGCGCTGGTTCAGGGCGACTAGTCGCACGGTGGCGTCCTGTCCCGTCACGACGCTGTCGATCTCGGTTCGCGGGATTTGCGCCTCGATGATCAGGGGCGCATCGGCGGGCAGGATTTCGGCGATGGGTTCACCTGTTTCGATCACCCCGCCCGGCGTGTGATAATGCAGCCGCACGACTGTGCCCGTAACCGGCGCGCGCACAACGGCGCGGTCCAGAACACTGCGGGCCTGACGGGCTTTTTCGCGGACACTTTCCAGATCGGCCTCGATCACACCCAACTCGTCCAATGCCGCCTCGCGGTAGGCCGACCGTGTTCGGGTGATCTGTTCTTCGTATTTCAGCATCATCTGGTTGACCTCGGCGGTCTCAGCCGCCAACCGCGCCTGCTGACCATCCGCCTCGGCCTGCACGCGGCGGATCGTGTTTAGCTCGCCTTTGCGGACCAAACCCTTTTCAAACAGCGCCTCTTTGGTCTCATACTCTTCCTGCAAAATGGCCGAGCGCAGGCGCATACTGTCCAACTGCGCCTCGAACCCGCTGGAGCGGATACGCAGCGCTTCCATATTGCGCTGCAACAGGGCGATATCGTTCAGCAGGGTCTTGCGCGAGACGTCAAAGCTGATCTTCTGGCCGTCTAGGATCGTCATCACCTCGACGTCATCGGTGGCCTTGATCAGATCGGGCGAAAATTCCAGCCGCTCGCGTTCTTCATACTCGGCCAACAGGCGTTGGCTCATCGCCTGAAGGCGGATTTTACGGATGAACAGCTCACGCTCATTGGCCTCGGCAGAGGTCTGGTCCAATGTCATCAGAACCTCGCCGGCCTGCACCGATTGACCTTCGATGACCTTAATATCTTCGATGATGCCGCCTTCCAGATGCTGCACGATCTTGTTGCGTCCGGTGGCGACAAAGCTGCCCTGCGCAATCACGGCGGCGGCCAAGGGCGCGCGAAAGGACCACACGCCGAACCCGCCGAAACAGACAACCAGCAGCGCCATACCGACGACGACGAACTTGCTGATCGAGCGTGGAACCTCGGCATACCACACCTCGGGGTCTTTGGGATCATTGTTGACGGGCACCAGATCATTCATGTCGCATTCCCCTTCTGGCCTTCGATACCGGGCTGTTTGCGCGGCCCGTTCAACTGTTGCAGCACCTGTTCGCGCTGACCGAACAGGGCGACCCGCCCGTCGGTCAACAGCATGATCTTGTCGACCGCATTCAGCAAAGTCGGCTTTTGCGTGATCACGACCACCGTGATCTTGTTCGCCTTGGCCTGCGCAATCGCCCGTGCCAAAGCCTGATCCCCGGCCACGTCCAGGTTCGAGTTCGGCTCGTCCAGAACCACCATACGTGGGTTACCAAAGAACGCGCGCGCCAGCGCGATGCGCTGCTTTTGACCGCCGGACAGCGGAGAGCCATCGGCGGCGACAACAGTCTCATATCCTTGAGGCAGCGTGGCGATCATGTTGTGCACATCGGCCAGCACGGCGGCGTCGTGGATTTGCTCATCCGTCGCGTCCTCGCGCATGCGGCCGATATTGTCCTTGATGCTGCCTGGAAACAGCTGCACGTCCTGCGGCAGATACCCAATGCTCTCACCGAATTGGCGCGGGTCCCAGTTGCGGATATCCATCAGATCCAGCCGCACGCTGCCCGACGTTGGCAGGATCGAGCCCACCAGTGTCTTGCCCAGCGTCGTCTTGCCCGCCCCTGAATTGCCGATAATGGCCAATGTCTCACCGGGGTTGAGCGAAAACCCGATCCCGTTCAGCACCACGCGCTTGGTCCCGCCGGGCACATAAAGAAGCCGTTCGACATCCAACCGGCCTTCGGGGCGCGGCAGGCGCAGCTTTTCGTATTGCAACTCGGACTTGGTCAAAAGGGTCTTGATCCGACCAAAGGCAGCGCGGGTCAGCAGGAAGGTGTTCCACCCTTCGATGGATCCTTCGATCGGGGCAAAGGCGCGCCCGGCGATGATCGAGGCTGCAATGACCATGCCGCCGGTGATCTCACCTTGCAGGGCAAGATACGCGCCCCAGCCCAGAATTGCGATTTGTGTAAGTAAGCGCACCGCGCGCGAAATCGCAGCAAAGATGACGTTCCGATCCTGCGCCCGCACCTGCCATGTCAGCGACTGCGCGGTGTCGCGGCCCCAGATGCGCACCGCCTCGGGGATCATCGCCAAAGCGTTGATGATCTGACTGTTGCGCGCCATCGAATCCAGATGCTGGTTGGCCATGGACTGAGCCCGGTTCGCCTCGGCAAAGGGCTTGGCGGTCATGCGCTGGTTGATCAGAGCGATGATCATCAGTAGCAGCGCAGTCACGATCACGATTGTGCCAAGTTGCGGGTGCACAAGGAAAATCATCAGGATGAACAAGGGCGCGAACGGCACGTCCAGAAATGAGATCAACGTGCCCGACACCAGAAATCCGCGGACCTGCTGCAAATCGCCCAGCGTCTGATATTCCCGTCCGGTCCCATGCAGCGAGGCATGGGCCGCCGCGCTGAGGATGGGCGCACCCAACCGGGCGTTTACCTCGACCGCTGTGCGCATCAGCATGAATCGGCGCACCGCATCAAAGGCTGATTGAAAGATCACCGCCCCGGCCACAATCGCGGTCAGCATGATCAACGTGTCCAGAGACCGGCTGGTCAATACGCGGTCGCTGATCTGAAACAGGTAGATCGGGATGGCCAGGATCAGGATGTTGGTTGCGCAAGTCAGCACCAGCACAAAAGCCAAATTGCGCAAGATTGCCCGCATCGAAATTCGCAGCGTCTGCTGAAAGTCCTCGGGCGGAGTGCGTTTATGAAAGGTCTGGGGTGGCCCTTTGCCATCCCCACCGCCCTCTTTCCGGAGCGGCAGAGGTTGGTTTGCCTTGGCCTCGATCGTGGTTCCCAATTGTCCACCGCCTTTTGAGCGATCCGGGGGGGGCGTCCGGTCGGTCTTCTCCCTGGCGGTTTCCGGATCGGGGCCTTTGGCATCGGCCACCCCAGCTTCGCGGCCCTTCTGGAGTTTGTCGTTGACGGGCTGCGGAACGTCACGCCGAAGGGATTTCTCGGCGTGACGGAGGAATGTCGTTTCTTGAGCACTTTGCGTGCCCTTTGGTGAAGGTTGCGGTTCAGAGACTTTTGGGGCCTTGGGTGGAAACGTCACCGGATTATGCACACGCAGATCCTGGCTTAACCGCAAGCTCGCCATTTTGGCGGGTTTGGTCACGGGGCCATCTGCAGGGGCCTTGGTCGGGCCACCACCACCGCGTCCGTCCAGCGGGCTGGCGAACAGGGATCGGCGCGACGAGAACAAAATCGACATACTCAAACTTTCGAAACACTCGTATCAAACAGGGAAATCAGGCCAGCATGGTTTGCAGACCATCATCGAAGCTTTCGGCCATCTCGGACGGGGTCATCTTGTTGTGGCCCGGCGCGTTTTCCGAGTTTCCGGGTCCATCCACCGTGTCAATAAGGACAGCGATGGCATCATTTCCGATCTCAACATCCAGATCATCGTCCGGCGTGTCGATCAGACTGGCCTGATGCAGCACGAGGTCGGAATATTCGCCCTCACCGGTCATGACCACGGAATCGACGCCGGCTTTTACCACACCCGCGGTATTCAGAACCGCATTTCCAGCCCCCAACGCAGAAGCCACTGCACCGGCTTCCCCGTTAAGGTTGATGTCGTCCTGGTCTTGCAGGATCGTAATCTGTTCAATCGCGTTAACCTGCACCAGATCACCGTCGATTTTGAGGACCCGGATCTGTTCCATCCCCGCGAAGTCCGGGTTGTTCAGCAAGGCGTCTTCCAGCGCTTCGGTGTCCATTTCCTCAAGCGGCAGAACACCCGCCAAGCTGGCGTCCAACTCCTCATGCGTGTCCTCACCCATCGTGGTCAGCGCCACCTGATTGACAACAAGATTGTCATCATCCTCATCCGGAATGCCACCGTTGATCTCGTCATCATCGAGGAACACGATTGTCTGGTGAACGATATCCACCGAAATCATGTCCCCGCCGATCAGGATCACGTCGTAATAGCTGCCAAGTTGCAGAATCTCGGTTACGTTGATCAGAACATTGTCACCCATCACGTAAAGGCTGGACGATGCGGTGATCTCGGTTTCGATATGGTCGATATCGGTGGCGTCGATTTCTTGCTGGATGAAATTCGTGACCACCAGATCGCCCGCAATCCAGGTCACAGCGACCAGAGGATCCTGCCCCTCGGCCGCAACGTTGTCATCCAGCCAATGGGCCTCGTTGCCTTCAACGGTGATGGTTGAGGTTTGAACGACCATCGTGTCGCTTTGCGCACCGGCATCGCCGGTGTCAATGTCCGACACTACCGCAACCTGACTGACGACGGTCACGTTGACCGATTGCCCGCCCACCGCGATCACTGGCGCGTCGACCCAGGCCACTGTGACGGCAACTTCGTTGACGGCCAGATTGCCACCGGTGGAAACGGTATGCCCTTCGCCAAATTCCGAGTCTTCGGACTGGTCCCACTCGGCGGGAAGAAGTTCTTCGGGCAGATCCTCTGTCTGGTCCTCATCGGATTGATGATGCAGCGGCAGAAGCTCGCTCCAGTCAGGGGCCTCATCGACATGTTCGCCGTTCACGATGGTACCCATCGCGTCTTCGCCCTGGAACTGATGCACCGTCGCGCCTTCGACCTCGATGGTCTGCTGTACCTCTTCGACGAGGGCTTGAATGTGTTCAACCGACTGATAATCGGCGATATTCAGAGACGGTGCCGATACCGCGTGCAGCGACTCCGCAACCGCCGCCAAGGCGTCGCCCTGCGCCATCAAGGTTTCGACATCGCGGAACTCGGCCTGTCCAAGGGTATCATTGTCGCTTAGACGCAGAGTTTGCACGGTATAGGTCACGGCCGACCCGATCAGTTCGGGGATCAGTTGCGGTTGCAGAACTACGGTCTGAAATGAGATCGCCGGAAGCTGCACGTCGGGAATGAAATCATCGGCATTCGGCACCAGACCAAAACCCGGAACCGGGGCCGCCACGGACATCGCCTGCAAGGGTGCAGGGGCTATATCAGCCTGGGGCGCATCCGTTCTGAATGGCAGGGCATCATATTTCCCCGGATCCAGCTTCAACCCCACCTTGACCTTGATGACGGTCGCATCTTCAAGCTCTTCCAGTTCCGCCTTGCGCCTGAATGCGACAAATTCGTCATACTGATCCCGCCATCGGGCCTGTTCGCTGGTAAGTTCAAATGTTCCAATAAAATGAGCAATCGTTTCACTGATACTGTCGAGCGACATAACACTGTTCCTTTCCCCATCCCGGCCAGAAATTTCCGTTTTGGGTTAAGTTGGGCCGAGGCCGCACCATGCGGCCTCAGCATGTTTTTGCCGGAGATCGTGGGGGTTTAGCCGATCTCCGGCTGGGACACCGGCTTATACGTCGGTATCGTCGCTGGAGTAGGACGAAGTCATCGATCCACCAACCATGGTCGTATCGACCGAGTTGCCAAGCACGTTGGCACCCATGACGATCGACTGGTTGAAGGCCGTGGTATCCACAACTGCGGCAGACGAAGCATAGGATTCACCCGATACGATGCCGTCACCAGCATTGTTCGAGCCCCAGACACCCGCGTTGCCACCGGTGCCACCTGCGCCCGAGTTCGCACCCGAAGCATCGCCACCAGTGACTATCCCACCAGCTGTGTGGCCGGTAGTCGCCCAACCGATTGCTTCACCGCTGGTGCCGCCCATACCGGCCCCGGCGCCGCCGCCGCCGCCAAAGCCTGAGGTCGCCGACCCGTCCGTCGAACCGGATGCATCAGAGGTGGCATCATTGTCCGAAGACGCGTCACCACCGTATCCGGCAATGGATTCGGCAAGACTGTCCGCCGAGCCATCTGTATCTGCCTGCGCAAACACATCCACCAGACCACCGTCTCCGGCCGTGTTCATCGCATCGGCCGAACCGGTGCCCGAACCATCCGACGTCGCGCCTTGCTGGATCGCGCCGCCACCGCCGCCGAAACCATCGGCGGTCGAGGTGCCGGTTCCGGTGCCGCTGGCCGAGCCGTCGGTGTCGTTTGTGCCACCTGCTCCGCCATCGCCACTGGTGTTCTGCGAGTTGCTGGCCGAGCCGTTCACGTCACCCGGGGACTGGGTGATGTTCGGACCGGTTGTCGCCTGATCGCCGACACCCTGCGCGCCGGCGTTTGCTCCGGCTGTACCGCCTGTCGCGCTACCGCCGGTGCCATCGCCACCCGAGCCGAAGCCGCCGGTGCCGTCGCCACCCGAGCCAAAGCCTCCGGTTCCGTCGCCGCCAGATCCAAACGCGCCGGTTCCGTCACCGCCAGTTCCCGGATTGCCGCCATTGGTGTCGCCACCGCCGTTGCCGGCACCGGCCTGACCTGCGTTCAGCCCGGACAGACCGTTTTGCTGGTTCAGAGCTGCAAGCGCTGCATCGACCTGACCGGAAGTGCCACCAGTGCCTTCAGCACCCGTGCCTGCACCGCCCGTGCCGTTGCCAGCATCACCGGTACCGCCCATGCCTTCTGCGCCGTTGCCCTGGGCCCCAGAGCCTTCGGCACCTGCGCCTTCGCCACCATCGGCATCAGCGTCGCTGCCTGCCAAGCTGCCAGCCAGACCCAGACCGACATTTCCGGCCGCCGCATCGTTGGCGTCGGTGTCGCTGCTGCTGCCATTGCCGGCCTGACCATCCGCATCCGCATCACCGTCGCCACCGGCGGCGCCTTGCGCGGACGAGTCGTTCGCGCCAAGACCCGCGCCAAGCGCCTCTGCGACCGAAGCATTGTTGCCACCGGAAGACTGGCCATCATTGTCGGCATTCGACAGGCCCAGACCCAGACCCAGCCCAAACGAGCTTGCGTCTCCGCCTTCACCGCTGGTGCCGTCAGCGTCGGTGTCGGATGAACCTGTGTTGCTTGCTCCAGAGATGCTACCGGCGTCTCCGCCTTCGCCGCCACTGCTGCTGCCGTTGGACTCGGCACCCGACACACCGACACCCAGGCCGATGTTGGATGCTGAACCGGTCGAGCCGCCGTCACCACCAACGCCTGTACCATCCGCGTTGCCGGTCAGACCACCAAAGGCCAGCGCGTCAGCGCCATGGGTTTGGGCACTTGCCGCGCCGCCATCGGTGCTGCCACCGCTGCCAGAGTTGCCACCATCGGTTGAAGAGCCGATGCCTTCATGGGCCGTCGCGGTGCCACCATGAGCATTGCCGCTCTGGTCAAATTCGCCTTCGTTGCGAACGGCGGCCGAGCCCAGATGGTCATTGTCGGACAAGTTTGCGACCTGGCTGCTGATCGAAGACATGTCATTGCCTTCACCGCTCAGGTCGATGTCCAGATTCAGGTCATCGCCCGGGTCATAGTCCATATCGCCTGCAACGGTGATGACATCGCCCAGCTCAGCCGAACCTGACGCGTCAATATCGACAGTGTCATTGTCTTTCGGCAAGCCTTCTCCGTCGCCGAAGTCGATCGTGACCGAGTTGCTGTTCGAGTTGTCATTGTCGCCATTGCTTTGCGACTGACCCTGACCTTGATCTTGGCCCTGGCCCTGATCCTGGCCTTGGGCTTGGTCTTGACCCTGACCATTTTCAACAGACGTCGCCTGAGCTTGCGCCTGGTCCTGACCCTGGCCCTGCTCGTTGTCGACATCATTGTCGACATCCGTCTCTAGCGACGTCAGGTCAGCATCAACATAGGCGTCATCCACATGGATATCTGCGTCGATTGGCGCGATGATCGTATCCACGTTCACCTCGTCAATATCGGTAATGCTGTTATGGGGTTGTTGACGTTTTGACATATCAATTTCCACTTATTAAGCGCACTGACCGTCACTCTTTCAAAAACGGTTACGGGCGCGGTTGAAACAAACAGCGCACTCGCGCAAAACCCGCGCGGATGCGTATTTCACAGTGAGATTGTCCTCCACCCTCCTTTCCCCGGCTTAGCCGGTCCTGCATCTGCCAAGACGTTCGCGGAAATGCGCGATTCGCAGACACGTTCGGATCTTTCGCCCCGTTAATTGGAGCCGTTCCATGGTTGCAGGAGGAAACTGGCCTGAATAGCTAGCCGGAAGCACTAGAACGGGTAATCACCTGATTCGGATTGATTATTTCCAAATCACGAACAATGCGCGACTTTTTCGGCTGCTGATTTTTTAGCTAATCGCATATCGAGAAAACTCGTTAAATTGCCTCTACTTAAGCGGGTGAAACGCCCCTGATCCTAAACTTAAGTTCTAGAACTGTTTGCGCGTTAACGACCGTGCAACCAGGAAATTTGCACTTTTCCCTATAGCCTGCACCGAAAGTGCGTTAATGTTCGGTTAATATTATTCGAAGTGCCAGTTTGCTATTTCGCCGCTTAGCGGTGCAGGTTTTGACAAGGGGGGAATGATGAGCATTCCGTTTCGGGAAAATGCAGCGCAAAACCAATTTGGTTTTGACGAATTCTCGGTAAATTTTATTGGTAAAGAGCTTTTCTACTCGGACCAGACCCTAACGGGTGTTGAAACAGAGTTTGGTGTCACCACACACCGCTACGATTCAATCTCAGCCCTGCCGACATATAGCGACCCTACCACCGGCCCCGGTAGGATCGTGATCGTCGATCAGATGATTCTGGAAGATCTTCTGGCCCGTCCCAGACATTATCGCGATTGCGTGGGCAGCGGCAGCTTGGCCTACGCCTATCGAAAAGAGGAATCCGCCCGCTTTCTGTTTGAGCAATGGGACCGGACTCGCCATGGAGATATCGGTTTTCTGCCAATGAATGTCGGTCCCGATGTCTGGCGCGCGATCCTTCGATTGTTGCTGCATGAGGAACTATACCTGCCCGGCTTTCTTGCAGACAGCGTCTCCAACTTGCAAAGCCCACCCAAGCAGCACGCAGGCTCTACGCCTGCCGCGCCAGAGCCGCACCCGCTTTATTCCAAACTGACCCGGAGGGAAAAGCAGGTCCTGCAACAGGTATCAAAAGGGCACAGTAACAAGATCATCGCGGCCAATCTTGGTATAACCGAACACACGGTGAAGTTGCACATGCACAATGTCGCCGGAAAGATCGGCGTCAGCAACAGAACCGCCGCCGCACAGTTCTTTTTCGAAGTCGCCCCGGACGAAGCCCATGAACTTGCCAGCGACTGAGGATTTCGAAACCCGCTTTGACCGTCTTATCCTTTTGGTCGGCAAGCTGAACTATATGTGGACCAATACAGAAAGCTTGCTGATCCACCTGATCGCCGGGCTGAGCGGAACCAACAAGGATGTCGCGGTCATCATTTTTCTGACCCTCAACACCACCCGTGCACGCATTGATCTGGTGGAACGGCTGGCAAAGATGGACGGTCGCCCCCCCGATCTGAGGGATGCGATTCTGGAGCACACCCAGCGCTTGTCGAAACTTTCGGGCATTCGCAACAAGTACAATCACTGCATCTATTCCTTCGACCCTGACAGTGGAAATCCCAAGACGATTCTTATGCGGATTTCAGACCGGAAAACCGACATCAAGCTGGGACGCGAAGACACCGTTGACGCCGCAGCGCTGACCGAGATTGAAGGCGTAGTGAAAAAACTCTCGGACGCCAACCGCGATATCTGGCAGTTGATCACAAGGTTAGGCTTTCCGGTCTAAAGGCGACGTGGTGCGGGTGGTCAGGTTTAACAGAACATAAACAGGCCATTTCCTTCACGTTCACCTGACTTGATCTATAGTGGCGAGTGTCGCTTTAACTGCGACATTATCTTGCTACCCGATCAGGGTCTTTCGATGTTCAACTATGTTCTGACAACTTCTACCACTTTGATATGGGTCGCAACCGGGCTGCTTGTCGGCTTCCTTTTTATCTAGCCCCCCAGTGCGCGCCTAACTTGAGCCTGAGAACAGAAGCCTTGAATGGCTTTGTTGCGTAGAGGTTGTGTAAGCAGTGAACAGGCACGCCGTCACGGGCAACTGACACCGCGTAGCGATTCTACCAAAAGCAACGACTGTGGAACGGGTTGCACGCCAAACAACATCGGCTGTGAAATACCTGGTGCGGGCGGTGGGACTCGAACCCACACGGGCATAAGCCCTTCAGATTTTAAGTCTGATATGTCTACCATTCCATCACGCCCGCACGGCGTATTCCGCTCCCAATTGGGCTGAGGAAATCACTAAGCGGATAACGCTGCAAACACAATCCGTTTCAACGACAACCACTTGAATTCTGATTCACGGAGGGCCGACAACCGGAGCGATCGTTGCCAATCGTCAAAGGCTGGTTAAAATTCGCACGCAAGGATTGCACATAAATTGCCAATCTCTAGGACGGGGACCACCCCTAAGGGATATCATTTTCGATTTTCGGGCAAGTTACGAGTGCAGAACAAAAGTCCTTTCCAGACTGGATCGCTGGCATCGAACATCGCGCCAAGAGGCCGCCAGCCTGGCACCCCAACTTCGCACAAATACAATCTGGCAACGCCTCGCCTATCCCGGAGCCTTCGTCGGGGCGTTCTTTCTGGGAGTATTCGCCGTCTTCCTGACACGCTACATTCAATACCACATGGTAGGCGTGCCCGACGCTGGTGACACGAACTTTCCAGGCATCATCGGTATCGGCGTGGCCAGCATGGCGGGTTTCTTTATCTCACTGTTCCTCACAGACAAACAAAAGGAATTCGCTAGTGCCAGCACGGCAGGCGTTATGACGACCACACTCACCTTCCCAAATCTGGTCTGGGAAAACGACATCGGATGAGTATTCGATATGGGCTCGAAGCCGTTTTTCTCCACGTTGCATACTAATGACTGACCCAAGCCCAGTTTTGACTCCCAGTTTTCTTAGTTCAATTGGTCGAAAACATCTTGTGGATACCTACTGGAGTGCCAACTCACAGACAAACCCGTTGACTATCTGCTGCTTCCAATAGCGCCGCTGTAACTGCGTCGATCATTTTGGTGTGAGGCGATGCCGTCATACTTACTAAGCCAACAATGCGTTCTGGTCCCTTCTGTTCAAGGGGGATCCTTTTGAGCCGCAGATGGTCATATGTCGTTAAACGGTTGTCTGGTATGATTGACACGCCAAGTTCAGCGGCCACCATACTTGAGATTGCTTCAAGACTCTCAAGCTCCATCGCGTCTTTGACTTCAATGCCCTTTCTTTGCAGCCAAGTCTCGATTTGCCTTCCTACAACCGCATCACGCGTAAAGCGAATAAACGGTGACGCAACAAGCAATTCTCTCGAAGGTAAATCTGGGGTGTTTTCCGAGACAAGCAGGACCAATTTTTCAGATACAATTTCTGAGAATTCCAATGTGTTTGGCAGAACATCTGGTCGGGAAATGATCGCCGCTTGAATCTGCCCGCGGTCCAACTGTAGCAAAAGCTGATTGGTCAAACCTGGAACAATCCGTACAAGGATGTCCGGATGCACGGACTTTAGCCTCGCCAACGCAGTTGGCACTAATCCAGTCAGGGTCGTTGGAACGGCCCCCAAAGTTATTTCACCAGAGAGTTCGTTGTTCGACTTCACCCTTTCCGCCAAACCGTCATATGCGGCCACCACCGCAGCAGCCTCTCCGACGAACGTTAGCCCGGTATGAGTAAGTTTGGGCGACTTGGATGATCGGTCAAATAGTTCGAGCCCCAACGCGACCTCCAGATTCCGCATCTGGTGACTGACCGCCGACGGAGTTAGATGCTCCGCCTCAGACGCGGCACGGAAGCTACCATGTCGATGAACTGCGATTAGAGTTCGCAGTGCCCGAATACTCATCCCGATAACCTCGCTAGCGCTAAAACCGTGTTCATTATGTGAAAATTTTTTCACTTATTAGTCAAAGATTTTTCGTTTTTGTTCATTTTTGTTGATGTGTACCATGCACACAGCACGCCTTATGAAACCAAACCCAGAGGTGCTTATGGTTGCTCCCAAATCCAACGCCTATACTTCCATCGTCGCCAAACCCTTCGCTCCAAACCTCGGGGCTGAGATCTACGGAGTCGACCTAAGCCGGCCTGTGCCTGACGACCAGTTTGCAGAGATCTGCGACGCTTTTCACACCTACCAGGTGCTGTTCTTCAAAGAGCAGAAGGAAATACCACCTGCGCAGCACATTGAATTTGGGAAACGCTTTGGGCCGCTTCACGCACACCCCGCGGCCCCAACGATGGACGGGTATCCGGAGATTTTCGAAATACATGCAACTAAGAATTCCAAGGTAGCAAACGGTGAGTTCTGGCACTCTGACGTCTCTTGCGATGAGACACCGCCCCTTGGAACTATGCTGCAAATCCATATTGCACCACCCTGTGGCGGGGATACCATGTTCAGTGATATGTATGCGGCCTACGATGATCTTTCGGAACCGATAAAAGATATGATCAACGGGTTATCTGCACTTCATAGTTCCGAGCATATCTACAAAGGCCGCTATAGCGACCGGGGGCAAAAAGACAGCGAAATTGACTGTCCCGAAGCAGTTCATCCGATCGTCAGGACCCATCCGGAAACGGGCCGAAAGTCGCTGTTTGTGAATCGAACATTTACAACAAAGATTTTGGGCTTGTCGGAAAAGGAAAGCGACGCGATCCTCAACATGCTTTTCGAGCATGCGGAACAGATCAACTATCAAATCCGGTTCAGGTGGTCACTTAACGACATGGCCTTTTGGGACAACCGGTGCTGTATGCATCGTGCGATCTGGGACTATTGGCCCGCTGAGAGAAAAGGGCGACGTGTGACCGTGAAAGGCGATAGGCCTGTCTAGACTCGACCGAACCGAATTGCTGGATCAAAGAAACCGAATCTTTAGGAGCGATAAGTGCGAGCTGCAGTCGTAAGAAAGTTTTGTGAAGATCTTTCGATTGAGACGGTCCCGGATCCAACCTGCCCAGACAATGGAGTGGTCCTGGAGGTCGCAGCCTGTGGAGTATGCCGCTCGGATTACCATGGATGGTCTGGCGCGCACCCCAAAGTTCAAAATGGCTCCATCTTAGGGCACGAATATTGTGGAACTGTGGTAGAGGCAGGGCCTCAAGCGAAGCACAGCGTTGGTGACCGCCTCATAGCGCCATTCATCTTGGGTTGCGGCAGCTGCAACGCTTGTCAAACAGGCGTAGCAAACACTTGTGCTAACCAAATCGTTCCAGGATTTGGAACGCCAGGTGCCTATGCAGAATATGTCGCTGTGCCGTTTGACCATAACTTAGTTCACTTGCCAGAAACGCTCTCTTCTTCCTTGGCGGCAGGGCTCGGGTGTCGTGTAACCACTGCTTGGCATGCTTTGACAGACCGTGCAGATGTCGCAGCTGGTGAATGGGTGGCTGTCCACGGTACAGGAGGTATTGGCTTGTCCGTTCTTCTATTGGCAAAAATGCTTGGATGCCGAGTTGTCGTAGTGGATGTGGTTGAAGAGAAACTTGAGCATGCAAAGCTCAACGGCGCAGACGCTACAGTAAATGCCAGCAAAGAAGACGCCGCAGCAGCGATCCTAGATATCACGGATGGAGGAGCACAGGTTTCCATAGAAGCGCTGGGGATCGAAACAACGACGAACGCATCCTTAGAGTGTCTCGCCATACTTGGTCGACACGTGCAAATTGGTATGCCTTCGGGCGACGGCCAGATGCAGGTAAACATGCGTGCAATCTATTCCAAACAACTCTCGTTTTTCGGCACTCGTGGTATGCCTTCGTGGAAATACCCACGCCTTCTAGGAATGATCGAGCGTGGCGAAGTAGATATCCAGCCAATGGTCGCCAGAGAGGTCCGATTGGAAGAGGCCAGCAATGAACTTCGCGCAATGAATGGACCAACTTCCCCAGGAACCGCTGTTATCACAAGGTTTCAGCCGTGATCAGCGCAAACGCCTGATAGGTATTTATTCAGTCATTCTCTCTGTCATCGTGCGCCCCTTCGCAAATTCAGATACTCACGCAAACTGGCTGTTCAGGGTAATGCAATGAGCGCCTGCTTTGGGCTCGGTGCAGACGTTCAGCAGAATTCAGTGAGCGTCCGCTGTGCGGACGAAGTCGCCATTGTCCGCCTGGGGACAAAGGTCCGCTTTGGGGAGACGCGCCCAGAGAAACCCAGTCAGAAGCGAAAGCAGTACAGCCAAAGTTGTCAGGGCCGATTTAACAATTGTGGCTGTACTGGCGGCATACACCAGTGCACTTGATACCTCTGGCCAACTCCAAATCATGGCCGCGATTCCAATGTTTTCGAAATAGTCGAACAAGGCGCAGCCAACCGAGAGAATTATGCCAGAGCGAACAAGCTTGCTGTCGGGCATACGTCGCCCGAACCAGCTAAACGTGGTTATCAAAGTCAGCGCGAGCATAGCCGGGTAAAATGTATCCAGAGAGAGCTGGTAACTAAGATAATACTCGCGCCCTTCCGCTCTTAAGGCTTCAAGAAGCGACGCGGCGTCTTTGGGATTGTAGCCGAGCGGACGCATGTCGAATGGGACGTGCCCCGAGACAGCTTCGATGTGAGCAAGCGTGACGCTGATCATCAGCACGTAGATGACTAAAGCAATCAACCCGCAGCCAACGGCGGCAAAACCGATGTACCTTGAAAGAATTGTGTGAATCATTTTGGGAACTCCTTGATCTGTGCCAAGTTGCCCTTGGGTGAAGCCACACGCATTATCATTTGATAAGGCAAACCAAGATGGATCTACGGAAATTTCTCGCACAGTCTCCTGACCTGCCTGATATGAGTTTTGCAGACGGTTTTGCGTCTCAGTGGAGAAGTAAGCGTTTGAACAAGGGCGCGCGCCTTGCCCACCAAGAACAACCTGAATCAGATGAGTTCATTCTTTTGGATGGGTGCCTAGCCAGCAGCATTTGTGACCAAGAAGGCAAGGAAGTATGCGTTGGGCTCCATGTAGGTCCTTGCGTTGTCACGCCGAATATCGCGCGAACGCGGGATGGAGTGTCCCTTGTGTCCATCGAGGCAACCAAAGACGCTTCGCTTTATTGGATCAATACTGATCGGCTTACGAACCTGATGATTGAGTCTGAACCAATCCGAAACTGGGCAAATGGTATTCTACGAGACGCATTGAGTGAAAAGGCGGAACGCGAATGGTGTCTCGCCGCTCTTGGCGGGGCGGAGCGGCTGAACTGGTTCCGCCAAGCATTCCCCAGCTATGAAGACATTTTCACTCATTCGTTGATAGCATCCTTTTTGGGGATCACGCCTGTCACGATGAGCCGTCTACGCGCTAGGTAGAGAGCAAAAAGAAGGGCGGAACTCACGATTTGGAGAATTCTACCGTCGCCTGCGGAAACCCAACAAGGCAACTCGGTTGAACTATTGGGACTCTCAGAGGCGATATACATTCAAATAACCGACTTTCCTTGAGCCCGCGTAAGCGGGTGAAGGTTGTTGATATCTGGAAAATAGATAGGGGCGCGAACAATACCGGTGTAGGCAAAAAACTTGCTACAGCACTGCGAAGAGCCAATCAGGAACAAAGAAGGTTCGACAACTTTTCGGCTCCACCATTCAGGACAGGAAGGAATTGGAGCAACCCTTGCAGTTCATGACGTTGCGTTGGGGCATGAACCGACAAAGTGGCGACCAACCTGCCCGTCTCGTCCTGAATTGGCACGGCAACAGCGGTCATGCCGGACATGAATTCTTCGTCATCAGTCGAATAATTTCTGGCAGAAATCCGGTTCATTTCGGCCCGCAATGCCTCCGGTTCGGTCAGTGTATGCGGCGTCTGGGCGTCCAGCCTACCAGCGGCCAGATAACCGTCCAGAACTTGTTGCCTAAGCGTCGACAAGTACATCTTGCCGCTAGCGGTGCAGTGAAACGGCACTTGCGTCCCGATCGGCAATTGAATGCGCAAAGGCCACTTTGTCTCGACCCGGTCAAGATAGATCATCCCTTCGCGGTCGGGGATCGCCAGATTGCACGTTTCGCCGATCTCATCCGCCACGCCGCGCAAAATTGCTAGTCGCGCCGTACGAAGATGTTCCGATGACACTGTATTCACGGAAAGCTGGCGCAGGCGAGGCCCCGGTCCGAAAGACCGCCCATCCAGATCGCGCTGCAGAAACCCTTCGGCTTCGGCGGTTTGCAGCAGGCGATGGATCGTCGGTTTTGCCAAGCCCAGAGTTTCGATTAAATCCGATGGCTTCACCGCGACCCCACGCCGGGCGATTTCCTCAAGGATCGCCAATAGGCGCAGGTTTGTCGGTATCTGAGTTTCTTTTTCGGGTGCATCAGTATAGGCCATCCCGGTACATTCTAGTTGTTTGGCAGCAGGATCAAGGCCAGATCAGGTACCAGTGACACCAGTATCCAAACTGATAGCAAAGCCACTAGATACGGCACCGTGTAGCGCAACAATCTGAAATAGGGCACGCCGGTCACGCCGGACGCCACGTACAAGTTCAATCCATAGGGCGGGGTGATGAAACCGATGGATGCCCCAACCAGAAAGATCACCGAGAAATGGATTGGATCGACGCCAACAGACGCTGCTATGGGGGCCAGGATCGGCGCAAGAATGATCGTGACAGGTAGGCTTTCCAACACCATGCCGGAAAAGAATACGATCACCATCGAGGTAAACAACACTGCGTGGTACCCGCCCATTGAGGTGACAAAATCACCGATCGTCTGCTGCGCCCCCAGCAACGACAGGATTTGCTGCATCACGACAGACACTGCAATCAGCGGTGCAAGGATACCAGTGATCTGCGCAGATCGGATCACGATCGAGGGGATCTCGGGGATGGTAAACCCTTCAACGACGAACATCTCGGCATAGGTTTTCTCGGTCGGCGGAATATTGTTGCGCGCGCCCATGATGCGGTTAATCGGATAGCTGACCAGCCCGGCAATCACACAGAATCCGACAGTCACGCCGGCGGCTTCGGTGGGTGAAAACTTGCCGGTGTAGATGCCCCACAGTACTAGGCCGATGGCAAAGAACCCAAGCCATGCGCCAAAGGCGGTTTTCAGGATGCGGTTAAGTTGCAACGGGATCAGATAGCCCCAACCGTTGATGCGGCAGATGATCCAACAGGCCAGTTGCATGCCCATCACCATCAGCGCGCCGGGCAGAATGCCGGCCACGAACAGCTCGGAGATTGGCAGGTTCATCAGGAACCCGTAGACGATGAAAATAATCGACGGCGGTATGATGATGCCGACCGTACCACCCGCCGCAGCGGTTGCGGCACTAAAGCGCTCGTCATAACCGCCCTTGACCATTTCCGGGTGCAGCATCGACCCGATCGTCGCGGTGGTTGCCGAGTTTGAGCCGGAAATCGCCGCGAACAACCCGCACGCTCCCAGCGAGGCCATCGCAAGCCCGCCGCGTATCCAGCCCAGACAGGCATAGGCAAAGTCGCTTAGCCGGCGCGCAATACCGGATTTGTTGATCAGGTCACCGGTCAGAATGAACAACGGCATCGCCAACAGGGCGAAGCCCTTGTTGAACACGTTCAAGAGTTCCGCTCCCATATTGTCCAGCGTCAGGCCAAGGACAAAAGAACAGCCGATCACCCAATAGCTGATGACCAGCAGAACCGGCACGCCCAGCATGAACAGAAAAGTGACCCCTATCGAGATCAGAGTTACCCAGGTTCCGTCCGCCATCAGTCCGATCCTATCACCGCCTGCTGAAGCAGTGGCTTACCTGTTTTCCAGTTGTCAAAATCATCTGCCAGGTTCTGAAACACCCGCCCAACCATTAGGAAGAACGACAGCGGCGCGGCCAGAAGGAACCACCATTGCATGATGTTGTCGGTTCCGAGCACGATCTGAAAATTCGAAGCCGAAAGCGCCACCAGACGTGTCGTTGTCACGATGACAATGACTGCGAAAATGAACCAAAGAACAGCGTCCAATATCAGACAGGCCAGCTGCGCGCCGCGCGGCATCCCCGTGCGAAATTCAGTAAAGCTCAGATGTGTACGCAGGCGCACGTTGTAAGACGCCCCAAACCAGGCCATCACCATGAACAACAACGGCGGGATGGTCGTCGACCACGGTTCCTGATCGTTGAACACAAACCTGTCAATAACACCCCAAAAGATGATCAGCGCGATGGCCAGATAGGAGTACACCATGACCGAGCGTTCAAGCTGGCGCTCGATGAACGGTACTTTTCGGTAGATCATCATGATTAGCAAACCGCCGAGCGCGGCGACCACCGTTCCGACTACCCAAGCCGCGTCAGACCGCAGTGCGGTTTGAATCTCGAATGAATCCCGGCTGAGTAAGGCGCTGAAAATTGCGCCAATATCTGCCCACAGCGACATGAACCCCGTCCTCCCAGTCGGTGTTTAGTGGAACTGGCCCGCGAAGGGACCGGTTCGTTCAGTTTAATCAGGCAGTGCCCATCCACCAACGGCGGGGTTCGACATTTTCAGGCAGCATGTCCGCCGGAATCTCGCGCGCGATGTCGTAGATTTCCTGATAGGTATCGATGCCACCTGCCCAGTTGTTCAGACGCTCACGCCATTGCGCCCAGGGTTCAGGGTTGTAGTTCGGCGCACACATTTCTTCGGCAAGTTTGATCTGATCATCAGCCAAGAACGCGGCCCGTACACCGTTTTCGGCAAAGATCGTGTTCGGCAGTTGTGGGTCCGAGAAGCCCACGGTGTTCAGCAACGCAGCCTCGTTCGCACCTTGAATGAGCGCTTGTGTGAAGTACGAGGATTCCATGACGGCGTCCTGAAGCTCTCCGCTCAGGCTGTCGAACACCTTTGCTGACATCGAGGTGTGTTCAGTACCACAGAAGAACTTAAGGTTCACCGACTGCGACACAACTGGGGCCATGTTGGCATAAGCCACGGCAGAGGCCCAAGTCTCGGCCCCATCGATCAGACCAGTTTTCAACGCATCCAACGTCTCTTCCCACGCGACAGGCACTGGGTTCAGGTTCAGCAGCTGCATTGCGATCCGACCAAGTTGTGTGCCGGTCACGCGGTTCTTAGTACCGAACAACTCTTCCAGCTTTGTAACAGTTGGTTTGTCTGCAAAGTTAGAACCCATCTGAAGGCCACGCAGTTCACAATGGGTGAACAAGAACTTCAGCCCATGGCGCTTCTCAAGGGGGTCTCGTAAGATGCGCTGACTGGCGGGGCTGTAAAAGAAATGATACTGCGCTGCGCGGCTGGGGAACATATAGGCATAGTCCAACACGTTCAAATACGGCGCGCCGCCTGCCGAGTTCTGGGTTGAAGCGGCATAGATGTCGACGATTCCCTGCTGAGTCTTCTCGACGCAGCTCAGCTGACCGCAGATCTGGTTGTCGCCGATGAACTCGATGCGAATCTCACCGTCTGTTCGCTCTTCGAGGTCGCGCGCGAACTCGATGGCACCGGCCCGTTCGATCAAAAGGTTGCGGGTATTGAAGCCGGCCGCACCGAATTTCAGCGTGTGTTTGGGCTCCTTCGAGAACCTCTTTTCATAATTTGACTCAGCGGCTTGCGCCAGATTGGCGAGGCTCATCGCGCCGCCAAACCCACCAGCTGCCAGCAGAGTCGAGCTCATGCCATAGCGCCCTGCCACACGGAAGAAATCCCGCCGTGAAATGCCACTCAGTTTCCGTCCGATCTCCATTGCTATCCTCCCGTTTCGCAATTATTGAGACGTTTTGTATCAAAAAATGCTAGTATAGTTCTGGCAATTTGCATAGAGTTTTTTGACGACTTTGGGAGGAGACGGTCATGGAAGTGGATTATGCGGTTGTCGGGGCGGGGTCTTCTGGCTGTGTCATTGCCAACCGCCTAAGCGCTGATCCCAACACCAAAGTCGCCCTGCTTGAAGCGGGCGGGCCAGATACGAACCCGTGGATTCACATCCCTGTTGGGTATTTCAAAACCATGCACAACCCGGCGGTCGACTGGTGCTACCGCACCGAACCCGACCCAGGGTTGAACGGTCGTTCCATCGACTGGCCGCGCGGCAAAGTACTGGGTGGATCATCCTCGCTAAACGGTCTCCTTTATGTACGCGGACAAAAAGAGGACTACGACCGCTGGCGCCAGATGGGCAATGTCGGCTGGGGATGGGAAGATGTGCTGCCCCTATTCAAACGCAGCGAAGATCAGGAACGCGGCGAGGATGCCTTTCACGGCACAGGCGGCCCGCTGTCAGTATCGAATATGCGTATACAACGTCCGATCTGCGACGCCTGGGTCGCCGCTGCGCAATCCGCGGGCTATCCGTTCAACCCGGACTACAACGGTGCGGAACAAGAAGGCGTCGGGTATTTTCAACTGACGACGCGCAACGGTCGCAGGTGCAGCGCTGCGGTGGCTTATCTCAAGCCGGTCCGCGACCGCACCAATCTGAATATCATCACCCACGCTATGGTGTCGCACGTCACATTTAACGGCAAAAAAGTGACCGGACTGGAATATCGCGACCGATCTGGAGCTGTGCAGAAAATCACCGTTCGTCGCGAGATCATTCTGTCCGGCGGAGCAATCAACTCGCCGCAGATATTGATGCTATCGGGCATTGGTGATCCCGATCACTTGAAGGATAACGGGATTGAGCCGATCCACGCGTTGCCTCGCGTTGGCAAAGGTTTGCAGGATCACCTGCAGGCGCGACTTGTATTCAAATGCAACGAGCCCACGCTGAATGACGAAGTGCGTAGCCTGTTCAATCAGGCCCGGATTGCGCTGAAATATGCGTTGTATCGCGCAGGTCCCATGACCATGGCCGCTAGCCTTGCCACCGGGTTTCTGAAAACGCGCCCCGAAGTGCAAACGCCCGATATCCAGTTCCACGTCCAGCCGTGGTCGGCGGACAGTCCTGGCGAGGGGGTACACCCGTTTTCTGCCTTTACCATGTCGGTTTGCCAATTGCGCCCGGAAAGCCGAGGCGAGCTGCGCTTAAATGGACCCGATCCATCTGAATATGTCAAAATCTTCCCGAATTACCTGTCTACGGAAACCGACTGCCGGACGATCGTGGACGGTGTGAACATCGCTCGAAGGATTGCACGACATAACCCATTAGCGTCAAAAATTTCGGAAGAGTTCCGGCCTGACGCGCAGCTATCCTGCGATGATTACGAAGGCACACTGGACTGGGCACGGTCGAATTCTGTTTCGATTTACCATCCGACGGGCACTTGCGCGATGGGCGCGTCGGGCGATGCAGTCGTAGACCCCAAACTGAAAGTCAACGGAATAGAAAATCTGCGGGTCGCTGATTGCTCGATCATGCCAGAAATCGTCAGCGGAAACACCAACGCACCTGCGATCATGATCGGTGAAAAGGCGAGCGATTTAATACTTGCGGATGCCTGACCACTCGGCACGTGCGATCACTTCGGACAGGAGCACGGCGACAGCGGGCGGCCCCAACCGAAGCAACTTGGCTGCGCGTCTCAAAGATGTCCGACTAAAAAAGGGATACACTCTAAAGGCTTTGGCCAATGCATTGGGTGTCGAACACCACACTATGATCAGCCAAATGGAACTTGGCAATGTGGCAGTACCTTCGAACCTATGGGTAACACTTGCCGAACCTCTCAATTTGGATCGCTATATCTGGGTGCGTCTTTGAACCCAAGAATATCATCCCGACATGCATTGGTCGCTCTTGGCAACCTGAGCCGCCGGGAAGTAGCGAACTTCTTGGATGCCTTGCGCAAGGGGCAACTGAATGACTTGCTGAAACAGCAGAACCAACAACCCAAACCAAAATCCACACCTGAAGACCTGACCTCTGCATGCCCAGCGCAAAGCGGATCGATTTGACGTGTCCGAAGTTCGGATGCGCTGGATCTTCTTGGTGTCTAAAGAAAGAGCCCAATGAATATCTCCAAACACAAAGGCAGCTCGTACTACTACAAGTTCATGATCGGCGGGTAAGAGTACAAGGCCAGTACCAAGCGCAAAGACTAGGCTATTGCTAAACGCGTCATGCCGGTCGAATACAGCGAGGTCATGGCCATTCGCCAACATGGGGAGAAGCCGGAGAAAACGCTCCGAGACGCCTGTGCGCTCACGGTGGCCAGTGTCCAAAGTCGGACCAAAGAAAGCTACCAATACAACATGAACAAAATGCTAGGGCTGACCAATTTCTTCCACGGCCACTGTTCGCTTGATCCGGACCGTCCTCTTTCTCCTTGGACCGGTGGCGACGTGGATCACCTAAGGATGGCACGTCGGGCAGAAGGTATGACGGCAAACACGACTAGAGTCGAACTTCGCTTTCTCAAGCGAGTGAACAACTTTTGCAAAAAGAAGAACAAGGTGAACCCTGACCTGGATACTGAATTCGACCGTGGCTTAGTGAAATGCCAAGTTTTTTCTGAAACCAAAGAAAATGCCATTCCCCAGTTTCCCAACGCCAAGGCATCTGAGGGAAACGCCGCATATCAGAAGGCGGCCGATCTGTTCGACTACCTAAAAAAATAAAGGTTTAAGGCTGATTGAAGCCATTCTGGTCGAGTAAGCAGATATGATCTGGAAAACAGAGCAACCAGCAACCGGGGCCACAAAACCAAGAAGTCCGTGTTAGTCCCAATCAGCGACCGGCTCTACGACGTTTTTTACAAGGCTCCCTGAGCAGCCAAAGCCTTTCGTCTCAATGGACCGGGCCGTCAAACACCAGCGGCAAGCCTAACGGACAACTAAGTTTCAAGTGCCTGTGTGTTGGCGGAGAAAGGAGCGGCAACAATTCACTCCTGCAGGGATACCTATGCAACTCGGATGCTGAACAAAGGTACTCGACCTGAGGAAGTGTCTCATCTCTTAGGTCACTGGACGGTCACTCCGACACAAAAAAACGCCAAGTTCGCGAATCTGACCACGTCAGACAAAGCGCGCGAATTGCTAAACGCAGCCTAAGGCAAAACCGAAAGCGTCCCAAATTCCGCCCCATTCTGAACTTACTGCACTGGGTCAAATCACCCTGATGGGTGTTAAGACTCAGTTTTTTAAGGAATTTTCTGGTGCCCCCACACGGACTCGAACCGCGGACCTACTGATTACAAATCAGTTGCTCTACCAGCTGAGCTATAGGGGCACTGGGTGTCGATTACTTTCTCTGCCACGCGACTGCAAGCCCGAAATTTCACCGCAACTTAGGGAAATTCTTGTTTCGTCGTTGGGCGAGGCAAGCGAACGCTTAGTCGAGGCGGGTTTGACTGCGCGAGTTGCAACCTGTAACCCGACAAACGAGGCAAGAAGATGCAGGGACAAGAGCCGGATATGCAGGTTGCGATCCACGCCGGGGCCGCTTTTACGGATCAAGGGCGGCTGCAAAGGTCGCTTCAGGCGAATGGTGCGTTGCTCAGCGAGTGTGGCGCGCGGTTCTTTGGCCCTCGTCGGTATCGTCAGTATTTCAAACCGAATTTCGGCGGGCCGGATATTCGAACTCTGTCACCTGACGCAATCAAGAAAATGCGACTGGCCTTGCCTGTGGACGCGGCGGCCAAGCGTGCCATTTTCATGAACGACAATTTCGTGGGTGATCAGGGGAATCTTCTGCGCGACGGCCAACTTTATCCCGATGCCGGGCGCAGGATGGCGCTGTTGCAGCAGGCCTTTCCAGAAGAACCTATAAATCTGTATTTCGCCCTTAGAAATCCGGGCAGTTTCATCCCGAAACTGCTGATGGCCCTGCCCGACCCAGATCGGGAAGAGATTCTGCGCACAACAGACCTAAGCTGTCTGAGCTGGATTGGCTTGATCGAGGATATTCGTGATCTCGCCCCGGATGTGAAGATTACGCTTTGGTGCAACGAAGACACCCCCTTCATCTGGGGCAATGTTGTGCGCCAAGTCAGCGGGATACCCGAAACCGCAGCCCTGACCGGAGAATATGACCTGATCTTGTCGTTGTTGACTGCAGAGGGGCAAGTTCTGGCGCAAGCAGCCTTGGACACTGAAGCCAACGATCCTGAAGCCCTTCAGGTCCAGTTGTTCCACATTTTTGAGGAACACGCCGAAACGGACAGGCTTGAAGAGGAGCTTGAGCTTCCCGGATGGAACGCAGAAATCGTTGATGCATTCTCGGAGCTGTACGAACAGGACGTAGCTCGGTTGGCAAATATGAGCGGGGTTCAGGTTCTGAGCCCGCGCAACGCGCCCCTCTAGGTATTGAGGGATGGGCAAACGCCGGGTGTGGGCGTTTGCAAAGGGCCTTTAGCTCATGCCAAGCGCTTCTTTGTACATTTCAAGGACCGCCTCTTCCTCGGCGATGTCGTCCTTGTCGCGTTTACGCAGGGCAATGACCTTGCGCATCACCTTGGTGTCGTAGCCGCGGGCCTTGGCTTCGGCCATAACCTCTTTCTGCTGCTCTGCGATGTCTTTTTTCTCGGCATCCAGACGCTCGAACCGCTCGATAAATTGGCGCAGTTCTCCGGCGGTCACGCGGTAATTGGCGGTGGCCTGGTCTTCGGTCATTTCTTCCATCTACGTCTCTCCCAGAGGTTGCGGTCCGGCCGCGGTGGCAGCGGCAATATGCCGGATACATCGCACCCGCCGGCACCGCAAGCGGTCAATCGCAGGCCGGGCTTGTGCGCCACAATGCGATCCGGTAAGCGCAATGCGCATCGGCAAAAGATTGCGAGGCCAAATGTTCGAACTCATCACCTGGGGCGGAGCCGCCCTGTCGCTTGCCGGTCTCCTGGGGCTGGTCTGGTGTATCCTGCGCGTGATGAAGGCCCGCAAATCGGGCCTGTCTGATGATGAACTGCGCGCCGTTGTTCAGGGGGTTCTGCCGTGGAATCTGGCATCCCTGTTTTTGTCGGTCCTAGGCCTGATGCTGGTGATCCTGGGAATTTCGTTCAGCTAAACCTGTACGTCATACTGGCAAGTTGTCGAACTGCGCTTCCATTGCATCTTCGCAAAGGGCCGCATCCAGGCGACGCAGCCGCGATGGCACGTGAACGCCCTGCTGGCGCATCCGATCGATTACCTTTGTAACGCTAGGCTGCAAGGCCAGACGAGTTTCCAGACAGGCACCCTGCAACTTTTCTTCCAGTTGTGCGGCTTCGGAATACAAATTGCTTGTAGACATCGTCATCCTCCCAAATGCTGTCTGACTACACCCATATAGGTAACTGTTTTAAGACTAGCTGATCCACGCCCGCGGTCGCGCATAAACTTGCCGTTACGTAAGGCAAAATCGGCGGCGAATTGCGGAACGGTTAAAGTCTAGTCGATTTCCGGCTAATCTGCCTTGACAGGCATCAAGTCACGCAAGCTTGATTGCGATATATTCCAGACTTACTATATAAAGAGAAAGACAAGCGGAGGGCAAGATGACACCCAAGGTCAAGGCATTTTTCGACACCGATACATTCACGGTGTCTTATCTGGTGCAAGAACCCGAAGGCACAGCCTGCGCGATTATCGACAGCGTTCTGGATTTCGACCATGCCTCGGGTCGCACGAGCACCAGTTCAGCCGACGAGATCATCAGCCATGTCCGCGCCAACGGGCTGAAGGTCGAATGGATTTTGGAAAGTCATGTCCATGCCGACCACCTGTCGGCTGCGCCTTACCTTCAGCAGGAACTGGGTGGGAAAATTGGCATCGGCGACCAGATCGTCACCATTCAGGAAACCTTCGGCAAAATCTTCAACGAAGGGACCGAGTTTCAGCGCGATGGCAGCCAATTCGACGCCCTGTTCCGCCAAGGCGACAGTTTTCACATCGGCCAGATGCGGGGTGATGTCCTGCATACGCCCGGCCACACTCCGGCTTGCATGACCTATGTGATCGGCGATGCGGCTTTTGTCGGCGATACCCTGTTCATGCCCGATTTCGGAACCGCGCGCTGTGACTTTCCCGGTGGGTCCTCGGAGGTCTTATATGACTCGATTCAAAAGATCCTTTCCCTGCCCGACGAGACTCGGATCTTTGTTGGTCACGACTACAAAGCCCCCGGCCGCGATGAGTTCGCGTGGGAAACCACCGTGGGCGAACAAAAGGCGCTGAACGTGCATATCGGTCAGGGCCGCCCGATCGAAGAATTCGTCGAGATGCGGGATGCGCGCGATGCGACCCTGGGAATGCCGCGTCTGATCCTTCCTTCCCTTCAAGTCAACATGCGGGCCGGCCAGATGCCACCAGCGGACGAAAAAGGCGATGTTTTTCTGAAGGTTCCACTGAACAAGCTGTAACGATCCGTCGAAAGGGCAAACAATGCAAACGGAATGGATTTGGGGATTTGGCGGCGGCCTGATGATCGGGATGGGCGCTGCCATTTACCTGTTGGGTAACGGTCGCATCATGGGGGCCAGCGGTATTTTAGGCGGGCTGATCGACGGCTCGGACCGTACAAAAGAGCGACTGGCCTTTATCGCAGGACTTGTCGGAATGCCCCTGATTCTCAGCCTGCTTCTATCTCCCGCGCCCGCGACACATCTGACAGGCAATCTCTCGGTCGTCATTATTGCGGGCCTGCTGGTTGGGGTCGGCACTCGGATCGCCAATGGCTGCACGTCGGGGCATGGGGTTTGCGGCATCTCCCGGTTTTCGCTGCGCGGCATCGTGGCGACGGTAATTTATATTGGCGCCGGTGCCGTAATCTTGGTGTTCCTGCGCCACCTGCTGGGGTTGATCTGATGCGTATGGTGATTTCCCTCCTTGCAGGGTCCCTTTTCGGCGCGGGGCTGCTTTTGTCGGGCATGACCGACACCACCAAAGTTCAGGGTTGGTTGGACATTTTCGGAAATTGGGACCCGACGCTGGCCTTTGTGATGGGCGGCGCGATCGTGCCCATGTTCTTTGCCTGGCGACTGGCCGAGCACCGCCGCCCGTTGACTGGCGGGACGTTTCCGGCCCCATCCGCTCCCGAGCTTGACCGCAACCTGATCATCGGCTCGGTTATGTTCGGGATGGGTTGGGGGCTGTCGGGCCTGTGCCCTGGACCGGCCATTGCGTCGATCTCATATGGGGGAGTTGGCGGGATTGTGTTCCTTCTTGCGATGATTGCGGGGATGTATGCGGCCCCTGCGGTGGGGTCGAAACTGGACAGGGCGGCCAACGCGGCCTAATCAAACAGGATGGAGATTCGCCCCATCACCCCCCGCTACGCCGTCTCGCCGCAAATCACGGTCGAGGATGTCCCAGCCATTGTCGATGCAGGTTTCGTGAAGGTTATCTGCAACCGCCCGAATACTGAGGTGCCGGTCGATATGCAGTCTGACGCAATCGGTCAGGCTGTTCGGGCGGCAGGGCTGGAATATGAGATTCTGGAACTGACCCACCAGACGATGACGCCGGAAAACGTGACCCGTCAGCGTGACCTTGCCGAAAACTGCACCGGGCCGGTTCTGGCCTATTGCGCCTCTGGCACGCGATGCTCGGTTGTCTGGGCCTTGGGACAATGTGACCGGATGAGCACCGATGACATTCTAGAGGCCACAACCAAGGCGGGTTACGCACTGGAGAACCTGCGCCCGACGCTGGACCAAATTCGCGGCTCGACAGACTGATCTACCGCTTTACCCAAATGCATCCGGGTTGTTTTCCAAACCAGCGAGTTTGGAAATTTCGGCGGCGATCTGATCAGAGTCGTTGAATTCCAGTGTCTCTGCTGTCAGATCGGGCGCCTTTATCGAGGGCTGACCTTCTTGCCTCGCTGTTTCTGTGTGGTGAGGTTGCTCGGTGGCCAACCGGGCTTCCAGAAACTCTTCGGTATTGGCCAGTGCTGGCAGTGGTGCATATTCATTTAACCGCACTGCTCGCATCCCGCCACATTGGCCCAATCGTCCGACCGCGGCACGGGTGCGATCTATGGTCAGAACCTCGGCCCGATCCAACCGGGAGCCGGTAAGCGGCAATACATCGCCCGCCGAGAGCCCCGACAATGCAGCCAGCGGCAGGGTCATTCGGCAAATCACCGTGTTCAATTCGGCCCGCACAACCCCGGTTGCCTGCTCCAGGCTCGGCCCCGAGGGGTCTTCGGGCACAATTTCAGCATCCGTGCCCGCCCGCTCGGGCAAAAGCAGTGCAATATGGCCCTGACGCAACCCGCCACTCAATTCGACCGTCAGATCAAAGGTCAAATATGCGTCCTCAACCATGGCCAGGGACAACGATCGCATATCAGCAAGACGGGCTTTGAATTCATAGCCGGTTAGGCCAGGCTGGCCGCCAGTGGGATCGGCTAAAGCATCGGCGCGACGCAGTGCCTCTTCGACCATTGGCGCGACCATGGCGGCATCCGTGTCTGTGAACGAACGACCGGAAGGAGGGTCAGGCATGACCTCTCCGATCGTTTGCACCTGAAGGATGGCCGATACCACCCCGATATCCATACATACCGCTGCCGCGACCCCATCGGGATCTGAGAAGCGCAACAACAACCAATCGTCGCCTGCAAAATCGCCCAGTACATCCGGAGATCTTGCTGACTGCTTCGCCCCGATGACTGAAAGAGGTAAGTTCAACCGATCCCCCGCGGCGCGGGCAAACCCCAGCCGAAAAGCGCGCAGGGCAGAACGAGGGCCATCCCCCTGCCCTTCTTGCCCGACCGAGAGTTTGCGCGCCAACACCGCGTTGACCGGTTGTGCCATAGCCTAAACCGCCAATTTACTTCATCTTCTCTGGTCTAACCCAGCGGCGGTTACCAATGTCTTTACAAAAAAGCTATTGCGCGGCCTGCCGATAGGCCAACGGCACGCGAACGCGGAACGCTGCGCCGCCTTGACCGGGCAAGTAGGTGATCTCTCCGCCAAGGCGCTGCATGATTTCCCGGCAGATCGCCAGACCCAATCCCGCCCCGCCGGCTTTGTCACCGCCGATCCGCGCGAATTTCTCGAACACCATCGACTGTGCCTCGGGAGGAATGCCGCTGCCGTTATCGGTGAAATCGACCACGACTTGTCCCCCTACATCATGGGCGGAAATCGTCAGAACCGGCTCATCCGCGTCGCAATACTTCTGGGCGTTCGTGATCAGATTGATGAAGACCTGCCCCAGACGGTCAAGATCAGTATGGAGCGGCAGGCGTTCAGACGCGATTGAACGCCGAACGGTCAAGGTATGGCTTCCTCCGGCCAAAGCGCTGGAAACAGCCCGATCCAGCACGGACCGCAGCGTATCGCCACCCATGTTCAAACTGACCCGACCGCTTTCCAGAACGCTGAGGTCCAACAAATCGTCCAGCAGCCGCGTCAGGCGCAGCGCCTCGTCATGGATGATGGCGGCATAGCGCGTCTGTTCCTGGACGCTCAGCCCGTCCGTGTCGCGCATGATCTCGGAAAACGCCCGGATCGAGGTCATGGGGGTGCGCAATTCATGGCTGACCTGGCTGAGGAAACTGTCTTTCTGCTCTGAGATTTGGGTCAGCTTGGTATTGGCCTCGCGCAGTTGCCGTGCAGTGCGGCTGAGTTCGGCTGACTTCACCTCAAGCTGGCTGGAATATTCCAACAATTGCGCCGATTCGTCGGCCACCGCCAGCAAGTCTTCGACCGAAACCGACGAGCCTCCCACGATCTGACCGATCATCGCGTGGGCCGTCGCCGCCCCGACCGAACCGCTAAGTTCCCGTTCCAGCCGCTCCAGAAAGGCAGGTGTCGGCTCGGGTAGGCGCGTGCGGCCACCCTGTTGTTGGGCTTCGGCCTGAAAGAATTCCTGCGCAGGACCGGCCCCCAGAATCCGCTGGGTCATGATCATCAGGTCTTCGCTTTGTGCGACCGATCCACTCCAGCCACGTGGGGCAACGGAATGGTCAAATACATTGACGAATTGCGCGCCCTGCAACCGTTCCAGCGGGCTGGGAAAGCTCAGCAGCGAAGCCACGCAGAACGCCACCGTGTTCAACGACAGCGACCACATCACCGCGTGGACCATTGGATCCATGCCCTCGATCCCGAACAGCGCCTGCGGGCGTAACCAGCCCAGCCCGAAAGGTCCGTGCTGCAAGACGCTTTCGGTCATCAGGACACCGCCCATTCCGGGCAGCAACAACGTATATATCCAAAGCAGAAACCCGGTCGTCAGCCCCACAAGCGCGCCCGTCCGCGTGGCCCCTCTCCAGAACAGCCCGCCGACCAAAGCGGGTAAGATTTGCGAAATTCCGGCAAAAGCCACCAACCCGATTGACGCAAGCGCCGCTCCTCCTCCTGACAATCGGTAATAATAGTACCCAAACGCCATGATCACTGCGATAGACACGCGTCGCGCCATCAAAACAACGTTGCGCACATCGCCCGAGACGGATCCGCCCCCCTCCTGCGTGCTCAGCCAAATGGGCATAACCACATGGTTCGACACCATAGTCGACAGCGCCATGGCGGTGACGATCACCATGGATGTGGCCGACGAAAATCCTCCGATAAATGACAGCATGGCCAGCCATTCATTGCCCTGCGACAGCGGTACCGTCAGCACAAACAGATCGGGGTTCGAGCCGTCGGGCAACAGGTCAAGCCCGACCACAGCGATCGGCACCACGAACAGGCTCATCAACAGAAGATATAGCGGAAAGGCCCAGGCGGCAGTCCTCAGATGCGCTTCATCTGCGTTCTCGACGACCATGACCTGAAACATGCGGGGCAGACAGACAAAGGCCGCAGCGGACAGAAAGACAAAGGTTGTCCAGCGACCGGCATCGACGTTCCACTGACCTATCTCCGAGGCGTCAATACGGTCCATCATTGGCACGACACCGCCGGCAATGCCCCAGACGACAAAGATGCCCACCGCCAGAAGCGCAAAAAGTTTGACGACGGATTCAACCGCAATTGCAGTGACCACGCCGTGGTGGCGCTCGTTGGCGTCCAGATTTCGCGTTCCAAACAAAATGGCGAAAACAGCCAGCCCTGCCGCAACCCAAAACACGCTTGATCCTTCGCGGTAAAGCCCTGTGGGGTCGGCCTCGGCAAAGATCGAAAAGGACAGAGTGATGGATTGCAGTTGCAGCGCGATATAAGGCGTGCCGCCTAGCACAGCCAGTATGGTCACGCCGATTGCCAGCGTGTTCGACTTGCCATACCGGGACGAGATCAGGTCGGCGATTGACGTCACCCGCTGACTGCGCCCCACCCGCACCAGTTTGCGCAGACCCCACCACCAACTGATCATCACCAGCGTGGGGCCAAGATAGATCGTAACGAATTCCAGCCCCGAGCGGGCAGCATTGCCTACAGCGCCGTAAAAAGTCCAGGCAGTACAATAGATTGACAGAGACAGCGTATAGATCAGAGGTGAGCGCAACCACGCACCCTTGCCTGCCGCCGCCAACCGGTCTGCCGCAAAAGCGACGCCAAACAACAGCACGACATAGCCCAGACAAACAAGGATTAGAACGTTCAGCGTTGCCATTTGTCCGCATCCGATTCGGCGTCATCTCGGCTAGCGCTGCGCCTAGCTGCGAAGCCAAAGATCAAGCTGACCCCGATCAGCAGGCCCCAGCAAAAGAAAATGTAGAACATGGCCGAGGACAGGGGCACACCGTTGTCGCCTTCGGATTCCGGCCACAGCAACGGAATGGCGATCAGCGCAGCCCCCAGAATCGGAAGCAGTCGCGCGGCGTCCATCAGCCGGCGGCGGCGGTAACTCTGGCGTTCCAGAAACAGCGAAGGCCGAACGCCCGGAGGCTGTCGATCCCCGCCGTTGCTCATGATTGCGTGGCCTGAGCGTGCAAGTCGCGTACGGCTGTCAGCACCTCGGCATTGGAAAACGGCTTAGTCATAAAGCGGCTGACCCCAGCGTTTTCAGCCATCTCGCGGTCGCGCGATTGCCCGCGTGCGGTCAGCATCAAAACCGGCAAGCTGCGCATATCGTCCAGTTCGCGCAGGTCACGCAGAATATCCATGCCACTTTTGCCCGGCAACATGACATCAAGAATCACCAGATCAGGCTGTGCGCCCTGGATCACCTCGATCGCGTCCGTCCCTTCCGAGTGCGTTTCGACCTGCCAACCCTCACGCGTCAACAGGAACCGAATGGCCTCGGCAATGTTGGGCTCATCCTCAATCAACAGAACCTTGCGGCTCATTTGTCGTATTCCTCCCCGAGACGGATCATCCATCCACAAACCGTCAGCGCCAGCTTACGCCGTCTGTCGGGAAACTGTCAAAAACCTTCGCTCAGAATCGATGGTTCGCGGCGCGACGCGCAATCATCGTTGGGGCACACCCGGCAACTGGGACCTACACGTGCGACGGCCTGATCACTGGGCTGGCCCTCTTCAACCGACCGGACCAACATGACCGAATGGTAAACAGGCGCATCATCGTAGCCTGCGACCCCTTGCGGCCACGCGTAGGCAAAGCAATCGAACTCGGCAGCCGAGCGACCAAGCTGCACGATCCGGCGACGGATCGGAACCAGAGGGCGATTCAGTGCCTGAAACAGGGGCCAAAGGGGGCAGGCCTCGCCAAATCGGGGCATTGCGAAGCCCGGAACGGATTTGGTGAACAGGATGCTGCCGGATGCATCGCAAATAACCAGCCCTGTCGGTCGCCGCAGCACGCCTTCGGGCAAAGCCGCAAGTCGCCGCAGGACGGTCGCGATATCCACGTTGAATTGAGCAGCCAGTTTCAGCGGGTCTGGTTCAGCACCGTCCAGCCCCGCTTTCACCGCGTCCAAAGGCATAGCACGTGCATCGGTTGCATAGACGTCCAGAAACCCGCGGGTCACAGTCCGGGCCGCCGTCGAATCAAAACCGCTCAGGTCCAAGTCTGAAGGGTCCGCACCAGCCTCGATTTCGGGAAAATGATGGTCGTGACGTTCAAAGAACGCCTCAACATCTTCCAGCGGCACCCCGCGCCGATCATCGGCGGTTTCGGTGTCGTCCAGGTAAGCCACCAGCGATTTGGAGCTATCTGCCAACCTCTCCGCATCCTGATGAAGGTTGCGGTGGAATCGATCCTGCCATTCAGGCTCAATCTCATGTGTTTCAGCCAGAATGGCAGCTGTGGACCGAATCGCGGCGGCGGTCGACAGCACCTCGTGCATAGAGGCCGCCAAATGCGGGTCATGGGTCAGACGGTCGGACAGGGTTTCAACGGTGCGTTCCAGCGAAACCACCCGGCGGTGCATCTGCGCCAGAACCCCCGCCCAACCGGGAAACCGCCCAGCAAATTCCTCAAGCGTATCAACCTCAGCCTGCTGACCAACTGCGTCTACCGCAGCCTCACGCAGGGCCGAGATTAGGGTGGCTTCGATCCCCTGCGTCAAGACCGAAGGCTCAACCGACAGAGCCGCCGCAATATCGACCAGTAATTTCCCCCCGATCCGGCGGCGATTGTGTTCGATCAGGTTCAGGTAAGAAGCCGAAATACCCACACGGCGCGCCAGTTCGGTCTGACGTAGACCGGCGATCTGACGCCTTTCGCGGATTCGACTTCCTGTCAGCGCGTCCCTCATAGCTGCACTTTCCCCGTCATTACCCGTGGAATTTTCGGAACTCTTGATATATTTCTATTACTTATAGTCCAATTTTCCCACCATCTTTACAACCTTAACAAAATCACAGGTCAAGCCAGGAACATATTCCCGGCCTTCCCCCTTCTCATCCCACTAAAATCCCGGCACCATAGCGGGATGAGCGACCCCGCCTTCGAATATGCCCCAATCGGCCTTGTCGAGCTGGAGAACCGGATCATCCGACGGTGCAACTTGCAATTCGCCCGCACCTTTGGCGGGGAAGAATTCGAGTACCGCAACATGCCTCTGCTGCACCTTTACCCCTCGGTCGCGGATTGGGAACGGATTGGCGCGCGCAGCCTTCAAGTGATGCGTGACACAGGATATTACACGGACGAACGGGTCATGCGGCGGCGCAATGGCGACCTGTTCTGGTGCCGTGCACGCGGTCGGTCCCTAACGCCGGACGACCCATTCCGGCATGGAATCTGGAGCTTTTCCGACATCTCGGAAGAACGCCCCCTGGTCGAGTTGACCACGCGCGAGCGCGAGGTTGCGATCCTGTCCTGCCGTGGCCTGTCAGCCAAGGAAATCGGCGTGGAACTGGGCCTGAGTTACCGCACCATCGAAGCGTACCGCGCCCGGCTGCTGGAGAAATTCGGAGCGCGAAAACTACCGGAATTGGTGGCGAAACTTTCCGGAATGCCGCTCTAGGTTTATTTCCCTACCGAAAACTTAACCAAACCCGGTTCAGACAGGCCGAGACGCGCTTTTCATGGCTGGACGCATAGATTATAACGCTGCGTAATCAGATCAAAGCCCGCAACGCACAGACGGGCCAAGGGGAACCGTCGAGGACACTCATGACAGACACTAAACACGAAGCGGATGTGGCATTCATCAAGGCTCTTGCCGAATTGCTACGCGAAAACGACCTGACCGAGTTGCAGGTCAAACGCGAATATGGCGAAGAAGACAGCCTGAACGTGCGCGTCAGCCGCATGAACCAAGCCGCAGCCGCTCCTGTTCAGGTTGCCGTCCCGGCAGCAGCCCCCGCTGCTGCCCCAGCAGCCGCACCTGCTGCTGCTCCGGCCGAAGCCCCTGCGGCAGCCGAAGACCCCGCCAGCCACCCCGGTGCCGTAACCTCGCCCATGGTGGGCACCGTTTACATGCAGCCCGAACCGGGCGCGCCTGCCTTTATCTCGGTCGGTGCGTCGGTGTCCGAGGGCGACACGCTGCTGATCGTGGAAGCGATGAAAACCATGAACCACATCCATGCGCCGAAATCCGGCACCATCAAGCGTATTTTGGTGGGCGACGGCGACGCTGTGGAATTCGGCACGCCTCTGGTCATCGTTGAGTAAGGCGGGCCCATGTTCGACAAAATCCTGATTGCCAATCGAGGCGAGATCGCCCTGCGCGTCATCCGCGCCGCGCGCGAGATGGGGATTAAGACGGTCGCCGTGCATTCGACAGCCGACAGCGACGCGATGCATGTTCGCATGGCGGACGAGTCGGTTTGCATCGGCCCTCCGCCCAGCCCGCAAAGCTATCTGTCCGTGCCCGCTATCATCTCAGCCTGCGAGATCACCGGCGCGCAGGCGATCCATCCCGGCTATGGCTTCCTTTCCGAGAATGCCGAGTTCGTGCAGATCGTAGAAGATCATGGCATAACTTTCATCGGCCCGACCGCCGAACATATCCGCGTCATGGGTGACAAGATCACCGCCAAGGACACGATGAAAGAACTGGGCGTGCCTTGCGTTCCGGGTTCCGACGGCGGCGTCCCCACGCTGGAAGACGCCAAACGTATCGGCGAGGAATTTGGCTATCCCGTCATCATCAAAGCCACCGCCGGTGGCGGCGGACGCGGCATGAAAGTCGCGATGAACGCGGATGAGATGGAAAGCGCCTTCATGACCGCGCGTGCCGAAGGCAAGGCTGCCTTTGGCAATGACGAGGTCTATATCGAGAAATACCTGACCACGCCCCGCCATATCGAGATTCAGGTCTTTGGCGACGGCAAGGGCAAGGCGGTCCATCTTGGCGAACGCGATTGTTCCCTGCAACGCCGCCACCAGAAAGTGTTTGAAGAGGCCCCCGGGCCATGCATCACCCCCGAGGAACGCGCCAAGATCGGAAAGGTCTGCGCGGACGCGGTGGCCAAGATCAACTATATCGGCGCGGGTACAATCGAGTTCCTGTACGAAAACGGCGAGTTCTATTTCATCGAAATGAACACCCGCCTGCAGGTGGAACACCCGGTGACCGAGGGCATTTTCGGCGTCGATCTTGTGCGCGAGCAAATCCGCGTGGCGGCCGGCGAAGACATGTCGTTTGGTCAAGACGATCTGGAGATCAATGGCCACGCCATCGAAGTTCGGATCAACGCGGAAAAGCTGCCCAACTTCTCGCCCTGCCCCGGCAAGATCACAGCGTATCACGCGCCGGGTGGTCTGGGCGTACGGATGGATTCGGCGCTCTATGACGGCTATTCGATCCCGCCCTACTACGACTCGTTGATTGCCAAGCTGATCGTACAGGGCCGCGACCGGGCCGAGGCGCTAGCGCGTCTGGAACGTGCTTTGGGCGAGCTGATCGTGGACGGGATCGACACCACCGTGCCTCTGTTCCACGCCTTGCTGCAAGAGCCTGATCTCCACAGCGGTGACTACAACATCCACTGGCTGGAGCACTGGCTTGCGGAGAACATGGCCGATTAACACAACCCGGTCGAAGGGCCTTGGCCTTTCGACCGCGGGATGTCCTGCATGAGCCTCTCGCCGGAACTTTTGCTACATGGCTATTCCATCGGCATTTTTCCGATGGCCGAGCACCGCGACGACCCGGAGTTGTTCTGGGTCGATCCCAAGTTTCGCGGCGTGTTTCCGCTGGACGGGCTTCACATTTCTCGCAGTCTGGCGCGGCGGATGCGCAAATGCGGATATTCGATCAGCATCAATCAAGACTTCGCTTCGGTGGTCGATGGCTGTGCCGACCGCGCAGATACGTGGATCAATAGCGAATTGCACCGGCTCTACCAACAGCTTCACCGCTCGGGCCATGCGCATTCGCTGGAGGTGTGGGACGAATCCGCGTTGGTTGGCGGCGTCTTTGGCGTGACCCTTGGCGCAGCTTTCTTTGGTGAGAGCATGTTTTCCCGCCGTACGGATGCGTCGAAAATCGCGTTGGCCTATCTGATTGACCGGCTGCGAAGAACTGGATTCCAGCTGTTCGACACACAGTTTTTGACAGCGCACCTGGCCTCGCTGGGCGCGATTGAGATACCGCGCGCGCAATACCGGCAGGAACTGGAAGAGGCAATCAAACTTGAGGCCGACTTTGTCGCGGCTTTGGATCAATCCGCCGAAGGCGTGATACAACGGATGACCCAGACGTCATAGCGCGCGTGATCCAGCGCGTTCAACGCCGGAGCCGTTGCAATCATCCAACCGTCAAACAGTTGATCTGTCTTGCCATTTTCCCAAATCGTCAGATAGGCAAAAGCGTCACCGGTCGGGTTCTCGGCCGGATATCGGCAGTCGCCCAAGGCGACATCCAGACCAAAGATTGCCTCGGTCTGACCATTTTGCATCTGGATATCCACGGTCTGGCCGCTGACTTTGTCCAACCCGCGCAACATCGCGCCCGGCCCGGATTGGACCTTTTGCTGGGCCGAAACGCCCGTTGCGGTCAACAATGCCGCGACAAGGGCTGCGCGTCGCATCAGCTGCCGTCCCCGGCAACGAATTTAACCAGCAAAGAGATCAGGCTGACCGCGCCCTGCGTGTCGGTAACTTCGTCACCCGGCTCAAAATAAAAGGGCGAACCACCAGGCATTACCTCAACGAAGTTGCCGCCCAGCAGCCCTTCGGAGGAAATCACGATCGCGCTGTCATCAGGCACCAGAATGCCGTCCGATATCGAAAAGGTTGTATCTGCGCGGTAGGTATCGGAATTCAGGGTTACCCCCGTCACAGTTCCGATTTTAACCCCGGCAAGGCGCACATCTGTCCCTACGCCCACGCCCTCCAGCGACCGGAACGAGGCCCCCAGTTCGTACCCTGTACCGCCCTGCGACAGGCCTGTGGATTGGCTGGCATAGATGCCAAACGCAACGGCACAGGCTAAAACAGCGCCGCCAACTAGGACTTCGGTTACGTTATAGCTCGACATAAATTGCCTCGTTTATTCGGGGCTCCAGGCCTCGTAATCGGAACGTTCAATCGGGTCCGGGCGGCGCAGCGACCCAGCCGGTGCATATGCCAGCGCCGAGCCCGTCAGGTTCTCCTGATGCGGTTTTTCCCATGATTTATGGGCCAGCGGCTTGTCGGTCGGTGGTTCATCCCACGTGCGGTGCAGCCAACCGTGCCAGTCAGGATCAATGCGGCTGGCCTCGGCCTCACCATTGAAGATCACCCAGCGCTTGCTGTCATCGGCGTTGCGATAAAAGACGTTACCCTGGTCATCTTCGCCAACCTTCTCACCCTTGCGTGCAGTATAGATCTGCGTGTTCAAGGTCGCCCCGTTCCACCAAGTCACGGCTCGCAAGAGATTGTTCAGGATACCCATGGGCTGCCTCCGGCAATTCTGTTTCCGCAGATATGGACCAAAGGCGCGCCAAGGTCCAGTCTCACAAGGATCACACCTGTCATTCCGGCAGATATGCGGCCACTTCGATTTCAATCCGGTATTTCGGGTCGATCAACCCACATTCGATCATCGTTGCCGCCGGTGGGTTCGCGCCGAATGTCTCGCTCAGGATTGGCCAGCAGGGTTCGAACTCGGCCTTGTCAGGCAACATGTACGTCACGCGGACCACGTCAGCAAACCCAGCTCCGGCCTCGGCCAGCGCCTTTTCGATGATCGTCAGCGCCGAACGGCACTGCTCGACCACGTCATCGCCTTGCCCGACTGTGCCCGCAACATGGACCCAGCCATCCGCAACAACAGCCCGGCAATATCCGAGTTTGGCTTCGAACTCACCACTGGACGAAATACGTTTGATCATTCCTGCGCCTCACAAGAAAACGGCGCGGAAAACCGCGCCGTATGTGTTTGAAATTAAGCGGTTTACCCGGCCGATGCAGATTCCGCTGCATCCGCATAGATGATCAGCGGTTGCGACTCTGAGGTCACGGCCTCTTCGTTGACCACAACTTCGGTCACGTTCTTCAGACCCGGAAGTTCGAACATCGTATCCAGCAGGATATCTTCCAGAATCGAGCGCAGACCACGTGCCCCGGTTTTCCGTTCGATCGCCTTCTTGGCAATCGCCTTAAGTGCGTCATCGGTAAAGGCCAGCTCGGCATCTTCCAACTCGAACAAACGCTGGTATTGCTTGACCAGCGCGTTCTTGGGCTTGGTCAGGATCGTAACCAGAGCATCCTCGTCCAGATCCTCAAGCGTTGCCAGAACCGGCAGACGACCGACGAATTCCGGGATCAGGCCGAATTTCAACAGGTCTTCGGGCTCAAGATCTTTGAAGATCTCGCCCACGCCCCGGTCATCATTGTCACGCACATCAGCACCAAAGCCCATGGCTGAACCTTTGCCGCGCTGCGCGATGATCTTGTCCAGACCCGCAAATGCGCCACCGCAGATGAACAGGATATTGGTGGTGTCCACCTGCAGGAATTCCTGCTGCGGATGCTTGCGTCCGCCCTGCGGCGGAACGCTGGCCACTGTGCCTTCCATCAGTTTCAGAAGCGCTTGCTGCACGCCCTCACCCGATACGTCGCGGGTGATCGAGGGGTTTTCGGACTTGCGCGTGATCTTGTCGACTTCGTCAATATAGACGATGCCGCGTTGCGCACGCTCGACATTGTATTCCGACGCTTGCAGCAGTTTCAGAATGATGTTCTCGACATCCTCGCCCACATACCCGGCTTCGGTCAGGGTCGTTGCATCCGCCATGGTGAAGGGCACATCCAGAATACGCGCCAGCGTCTGTGCCAGCAGCGTCTTTCCGCAGCCGGTCGGGCCGATCAGCAGAATGTTGGACTTCGCCAGCTCAATATCGCTGCCCGCTTTCTGAGCATGGTTTAGACGTTTGTAGTGATTGTGAACCGCAACCGACAGAACCCGTTTGGCGGTGGCCTGACCGATCACGTAATCGTCTAGAACCTCGCAGATGTCCTTGGGCGTCGGCACCCCGTCGCTGGACTTCAGGCCACTGGCCTTGGTCTCTTCGCGGATGATGTCCATGCACAGTTCGACGCATTCGTCACAGATGAATACTGTGGGTCCGGCAATCAGCTTGCGCACCTCATGCTGGCTCTTGCCGCAAAAGCTGCAATAGAGCGTATTTTTGCCGTCGCCGCCTGAATTCGTCGCCATGTTATACCTTTCGGGCTTCGTCTCTGCGGCCCCGCCCGGGGCCGCGTTTGCCGCTTGTTGGTGCAGCTTAGGCCACCACCGGGGCGGCTACAATCTCAAAAATGTACCCAACGTGGTCAACACGGGCACAGATTCCTACGCGTCGTCCCCGTCCATTTTTGCACGATTTTCGACGATTTCGTCGATATGGCCCCATTCTTTTGCTTCTTCCGGGCTCATGAAATTGTCACGGTCCAGCGCCTTTTCAACCGCCTTTTTTGTCTGACCTGTATGGCGCACGTAAATGTCATACAGACGATCCTTCAGCTTTTGCGTCTCGGCCGCGTGGATCATGATATCGCTAGCCTGACCCTGATAACCACCGCTGGGCTGGTGCACCATGATCCGGCTGTTGGGCAGCGAAAAGCGCATCCCCTTCTCGCCCCCGGCCAGCAGTACCGACCCCATCGAGGCCGCCTGACCGATCACCAATGTCGAACATTTCGGCTTGATATACTGCATTGTGTCGTAGATCGACAAACCGCTGGTCACAACGCCGCCGGGCGAATTAATGTAGATCGAGATTTCCTTGTTCGGGTTCTCGGCCTCAAGATGCAGCAACTGGGCCACGATCAAATGGCTCATCCCGTCATGGATCGGGCCGTTGATGAAAATGATCCGCTCTTTCAGAAGGCGCGAGAAAATATCATAGGCGCGTTCGCCACGGCTTGTCTGTTCGACCACCATGGGGACGAGCGTATTCATATAGGTATCAACGGGATCGAACATACGGAACCTGCCTGCTTTGCTATGGATCGGGACAATACCCGAAGAAACGTTACCCGAGTCTTAGTGCTGCCACTGAGGGGCTGCAAGGGGGGCCAAAGACTTCTGTATCTTCTTGTGCAAATGAGACCGTTCGGACTCGAAAAACACGCATCTTACACACAGAGCCTCACAATCATGTGCAAGCATCATCCCATCACGTCATTTTGATTCATGCATATGGGGGCAATTGGTCAAAATACAGGCAGACGGCCTCCGCACAGCGGAGATCATTGAAAATCGAAAACACTCGCCCGTCGACCGGGCCCACAAGGAAAATATAAATGGCACTGCTCCAGATTTCACAGGATATGTCACCTCAGAACCTCGAACAGATCGCGGGGAACGCAACGGACGCGTCGAACTTCCTGAAAGCCATTAGCCACGAAGGGCGGCTGATGATCTTGTGCCATTTGGTCTCTGGCGAAAAATCGGTCACCGAACTGGAAGAACTTTTGTCGGCGCGACAAGCCGCAGTGTCCCAACAACTGTCTCGCCTGCGTCTTGAGGGGCTGGTCGCGCCCCGACGCGAGGGCAAGGCGATCTTCTACCGTTTGGCAGATGATCGCCCCCGCCGGATGCTGGAACTTGTTTACGAGCTGTTTTGCACCGAAGAAGCAGCCTGAGCGCGGCTCAGGACCCGCTGGCACAATTCACGTAACCCTGCGCCATCCCCAATAGCATCGCCGAGTAATGATCGGTTCCGGGGGTGACGTCGACGCCAAGCGGGTCCAATTCATAAACTCCGGCCCCAGAACCTTCGATCGCTGTCTCGACAAGGCGCGTGTCGTATTGAGGTTCGGCGAAGGCACATTGGATTGAATCCTCTGCTACCTTCTCTTGCAGCGCGGCCAGTCGCGCAGGCCCAGGGTTGGACGCATCGCCGAGACTTACGGAGCCGGATGTTTGCAGCCCAAAACGGTTTTCGAAATACTGATAGGCGTCGTGGAACGTAATAAACCGGTGATCCTGCATCCCAGCGATTTTTGTGGCAATCTGGGCTTCTAACTCAAGCAGCTCCGCATTGGCGCGCTCTGCATTTTCCCTGTAAATGGCGGCGTTCTCCGGGTCTGACGCGGCCAGCGTCTCAGCAATGACATGGACCCAAACACGCCCGTTTGCAGGGTCGAGCCAGGCATGCGGGTCGACGCCGTCATGATCATGACCATGGTCATCGTGGTCTGCGTGGTCGTCATGATCATCGTCGTGGCTGGCGTGATCATCATGATCCTCGTGCGCCGCGTGCTCATCATCTTTGTCATGACCGTCATGATCGTCATGTCCCGCATGTTCTTCATGATCTTTGTGATCGTCATGCCCGGCGTGATCGTCATGTTCTTCGCGTTCATCATGCGAATCGTGACCATCGTGGTCTTCATGTTCGTCATGATCGTGATGGTCATCTGCAACCACGTCGCGGAATTCATACAGCACCGTACCTTCCGCATCCAACAAAGTGACGAGGCGCGCATCGCCAGACAGTGCATCCAGCGGCTTCTCCATCCATGGCGTTAGCTCTTCGCCGACCCAGAACACGACATCGGCCGATTGCAGCGCCCGCGCTTCGGATGGGCGCATGGCGTGGTCATGCGGCGAAGATCCGGCCGGGATGATCAACGCGGGCTCTCCAACACCGGTCATGACCTGCGCGACCAACGAATGAACAGGCGCAATATCCGCCGCCACTTTGGGCGGTTCGGCGACCGCCTGACTTGCCAACACAGAGCCCACAGCACAAAGAACTGACCGTCGCATAATTACCCTCGAATGATATGTTATTACATTTCTAGGTCGCTTGATATGCCCGACGTTATAACATATCAAGCCAAAAATAATTCGGAGCACCGGATGAGCACCGTCGGTTTCAGACAGCACGATCACGCCCATTGCGTACATACCGCCCTCGCCCAAGCCGAGGCGAAATGCAAAGCAAAACGTTTGCAATTTACGCCAGTTCGACGGCGTGTTCTTGAGATTTTGCTGGAAAAACACAAGGCTATGGGTGCTTATGACATCCTGGCCGTGCTGGCTGCGGAAGGCATGGGGTCACAACCCCCCGTGGCCTATCGGGCACTGGATTTTCTGGTGCAACACGGCTTTGTCCACCGCATTGAGCAGCTCAATGCCTATGCAGCATGCGCGCACCCCACCCATGATCACGTACCAGCCTTTCTGATTTGCCGATCTTGCAAAACGGTCGCCGAAACCGAAACCGAACTGACGCAGGGCCGTCTGGGCGTTGCTGCAAACACATCCGGCTTTCAAATCGAACGCGTCGTGGTCGAGGCTGAGGGCCTGTGCCCGGAATGTATTGGAACACAGGCGTGACGACCCCACTGATCACTCTCAAGGACCTGACGATCCGGGTGGATGGGCGCACAATTCTGGAAAACGTCAACGCATCGGTGTCCGAGGCCGAGATCGTGACAATTGTCGGTCCGAACGGATCGGGCAAATCGACCTTGCTGCGCGCCATGATCGGTGCCATCCCGCCAGCAGAAGGAACAGTCCACCGTGCGCCAAACCTGCGCATTGGATATGTCCCTCAGAAACTGGCTTTGGATGCGGCCCTGCCGATGACCGTGCAGCGTTTCCTTGGCCTACCCCGACGGGTCCCGGCGCAAGAGGCGGTTCAGGCCCTTGAATTGGCCGGTGTACCGGATCTCAGAAACCGGCAAATGACCAAACTGTCCGGCGGGCAATTCCAGCGTGTCCTTCTGGCCCGCGCCCTATTGGAGAAACCCCAAGTGCTTCTGCTGGATGAGGCCACGCAAGGATTGGATCAACCGGGTGCCGCGGCCTTTTACCAACGGATCGAGCAGGTGCGCCGCGATATCGGCTGTGCGGTCGTCATGGTCAGCCACGATCTGCACGTGGTCATGGCGGCCTCGGACCGGGTTCTGTGCCTGAACGGACATATCTGCTGTGAAGGGTCGCCGCGAACGGTTGCTGATGCGCCTGAATACCGTGCGCTGTTCGGCAGTGGCACCAAGGGGACCATGGCGCTCTACCAGCATCAGCACAGTCATTCGCATGACCATGATCACTCGCATGATGAGGCACATTGATGCTGGATGACTTCATGGTGCGCGCAGCGCTGGCCGGTGTTGGCGTGGCGATCGCCGCGGCCCCTTTGGGTTGTTTCGTCGTTTGGCGCCGAATGGCTTATATGGGAGAAGCCACGGCCCATGCCTCGGTCCTTGGGGTCGCACTGTCGCTTGCTTTCTCGCTTCCGCTTCTGCCCGCAATCCTGGCCTCGGCCCTTGCAATGGGGTTGGCCGTAACGTTGTTGCGCGGCAAAGGTTTTGCCATGGACACTTTGCTGGGCGTCATCGCACATACCGCGCTGGCGGCAGGTCTGGTGACGGTGGCGCTGTTGTCAGATGTACGTCTTGACCTGAACGCTTTTCTGTTTGGCGACATTCTGGCCGTGACCAAAGGGGACCTTGCCACCATCTGGATCGGAGGAGCGCTGATCCTGACAGTGATGACACTCAGGTGGTCTGCTTTGCTGGTCGCCACGCTGAACCCCGATCTGGCCTATGCATCAGGCATCGACCCCAAACGCGAGGAGCTTTGGCTGACCCTCGCCATGGCGCTGGCCGTTGCAGTCGCAATCAAAGTGGTTGGCATCCTGCTGATCGCCGCACTGTTGGTCATTCCGGCAGCCGGGGCGCGGTCGCTGGTCAAAACCCCGGAAAGCATGGCTGTTTTCGCCGCCGTGATCGGATCCCTCGCCGCTTTGGGTGGGCTCGGCGGTGCCTATCTGGCCGACACACCGGCGGGTCCCAGCATCGTCTGTGCCGCCGCAATAATCTTCCTGCTGACCGCGCTTTTTGGCCCTTTCATCCGCAAGGACTGATTCCGCTGCAAAACGCTGGTTTCGCTTTTGAAAAACTGCTAGGCACGGCGTAGCAAACACCCATGGAGACACAGATGATCCGCACCGCTCTGATTGGACTGACCCTGCTGGCCCTGACCGCCTGCGAAACTGCAAAAGGCGTTGGTCGGGATATCGAGAAAGCCGGGGACGCAATTACCAACACGGCAAGCGACGTTCAGGAAAACATCTGATCCCCTCCATTTTGGGGCAAGAACTTTGCCGCCCTCAATATATTGTTGAATGATCCAGCATATCGTGGCTATAATAGAGCCACAGGTGCATAGACGCGGCATTGCATATCTGACACGACGTTGGGGTTCTTGTGGTCACACAAGAACCCCTTCTCGCATTTGGCGAAAGGTAAGTGGCAGCCTGATTGCCCAATAGCCTGGGAAAAGGAAAAGGCGTCAGGTGCGCAGACGCGGTCTTTGCATGTGCCCTTGCGGAACACTCCTGACGCCTTGCCGGTTCGGCACACCCGAGGGAAGCACCGTTCCAGTTGTCTCGGCCCCCGCAGGAACCGCGACCACCGTGCCACGCTCTTGAAAGCGCATCACAGCCCGCATTGACCATCTGAGAGGTTTCGAAACGGTCCGACCATGATGCCCGGACCACCTTGAAACCAGCCGGTAACCCGCTGCGATCACAGGAAAACCCGAAAGTTCCCCATCATCCGCGTAGCCCCTTTGGCCTTTGCGTCCCGCCGTGACCCCTAAAGGCCTTGGCGATAACGAAACTGTTACATCCGATCCGCAGTCCGGCAAGAAAATAGCACCGCAGCATGAAAATTAGCCGTGGATAAAGTGTTGATATCCGCAGGGATGAATTTGTGGACAAGTCTGGAAACCCAGCCGCGAGGGGCTGTTGAGTACGGAAAACTCCCGTCTGTGAAAAATGGCCTCCTTCGCACCCGTTTCTGCACCCGCAAATGGGTTTCCTGAAGGTGCAGAGGCAGAATCACGTTGCCAATCCGAATCAAACCGCGCAATTCGACCTGAAAAACCAGAGAGCTCGGGCGACAGCATCGAACCACTGCAACACCGCGCTGAAGGTCGCGGGCCCAATCCCCTGCCGCCAAGAGACGCCGCGTATCTGGCGGAAAGGACCAAAAGCCTGTTGCATGTGGGGCGCGCCGCCGCCCGAACCGCCTCCTCCCTGCGGAGACGGGTAGTCCTGAGAAGCGCCCTGACCCGGCCGGAATTACCTACTACGCCGCGGCATACCTTAGCAGCCGGTACCCCCTACAGCCCGTCCGAGTCAGGGTCGCTTCAGTTCACCTGCCGTTCCAGAACGGTGCTGTAGGTCGTTCCACGACGCAGGCTACGGAAATCCGCATAGATCTTGCCGTCTTCATAGCGGGCATCAATCAGCGCATTCACACCGATCTCGGGATTGGCCGAACTTTCGACCATGCTGATCCGGGTTGGATCATCCAGGCTGATGGTGCCGGTCGCATCCAGCATCCGCCAGTCCTGAGTGGCATTGGAACGCCACTTGCTGGGCCCCCAGAACACGTTGTCCTTTTGCTTCTGGATATCCAGAACCCACTCGGCCTGATTGAACCGCGGCGCGTCGCCGGTTGTCGTCCGGTTCGGACCGACCGTGGTATAGCTGCCCACCCAGGTCCCGCGCAGGTCGGGCGTGTCGGCCATGGCTGAGGTGGCAAGGGTGAGGCTCGTGGCCAAAGCGGCTGCTCCGGCAGTCAAAAATCTGGTCATGGTCTCTCCTCCGTTTGTGTCCGGGCCGTTGCTGGCCTGTTCAACAGATTGGGAGGAGGCAGACGTGTTACAACATTTCTAAAGGAAGCTTCATGAAGGGTTTAGATCGCCGTTAATCAGGCCCACGCCAAGGCAGTTCCGACAACGACCAGAGCAATCCCGACCCCTTCACGCATCGAGAAGTTTTCACCGAACAAGAAGAACGAGGCGATGGCGATCAGCACAACCTCGGCCCCCAGAATGCCGGTATATATGATGCCCAACCGCTCCTCGCGGAGCGCCGCAAGCTCCAACGTTGCGGCGGCCAGCAGGGTTGCCACGATCAGAAGGGTCAGCCCAATGCCGGGGATTTTCCACCAGAACTTCATCGAGATCATGGCAATGGAATAGAGACCCGCCGACCCGAGGGCGATGAAGGGGATCATGGACATAGAGGGTTCCTGCTGAAGTTGCCGTTGGGTCAACACTAACATGAGGGAGAAGGCGAGACTGTGAGTTGGGTCACAGTTGTCCCATCAACAGAACCGAGGGCAGCGCCGGCCCGCGGGGTGGCGCAAACGCTCCGCCCGTTTGCCGGAGGCAAACCTTTGGTTTTGCGGGGATGATCGGCGCGGCGACCGTGTGGAGCGATTGAAAACTATGGTTCGGTTGCGACTTGGGTTGAAGTGTTACACAAGGTATTCAGGTGGTTCCTGTTCTACCAAACCCTCGAGATAGTACTCGATATTTCTGCTAATCTTCTCAAAAACAGCCGGTAAATAGGGCCAAATCGTATCCAACCTCAGGTTCCCTGAAATCGGCCGTTCATGATACGTTTCTAGATACGCTTCAACTTCGTCAGACAAATCTCCTAAAACCAAAGCAAAGTCGGAACTCGGATCATCATCGTGCAAATAGGACAGATGAGCTATGGCGCATCCCATACTATATGCAAGTTCAACCCACCCCCCAGCGATATCGGACATCGCCCTATCAGTTATTCTTTTTCCCGTCCTCGGGTTCTTAAAATGTCCCGTGTGGAAAAACTCACGGCAGAATTCCTCCCTTTCTGAAACTGGCAATGAACAAACATATGTTGCTCGCAACAGTGAATCCAACTCGAAGCGAATGATACCAGCTTGAACGGAGGGAACCGAACTCAGTGCCTCAAACGCAAAACCATGCTTCTTGCTTCTTTCGCCAATCAATTCAGCAAATTCTATTGTGTATGGACCAGGAAAGGACAAAAAGAACCCTCAAATGAGCATTTTGGCGAGTTAGGTTAACGCCTATCTTCTTCCCCCAAATATCGTGAATCACCTAAAAATGAAAAGAACTAGCTGTCCATCTTCAACGCTGAAATAAATGCCTCTTGCGGGATATCCACCTTCCCGAACTGGCGCATCTTCTTTTTACCCGCTTTCTGCTTGTCCAGCAGTTTGCGTTTCCGCGTGGCGTCGCCTCCGTAGCATTTGGCGGTCACGTCCTTGCGCAGCGCCGAGAGGGTCTCGCGGGCGATGACCTTGCCTCCGATGGCGGCCTGGATCGGGATTTTGAACATGTGGCGCGGGATCAGGTCCTTGAGCTTTTCGCACATCGCCCTGCCCCGCATCTCGGCCCGGTCGCGGTGAACCATGGTTGACAGGGCGTCAACGGGTTCGTCATTCACCAGCACCGACATCTTGACCAGATTGTCCTGCGTGTAGCCGGTCATCTGGTAGTCAAAGCTGGCGTAACCTTTTGTTACCGATTTCAGGCGATCATAGAAGTCGAACACAACTTCGTTGAGGGGCAGATCATATACAACCATTGCACGTGACCCGGCATAGGTCAGGTCCAGCTGGATGCCGCGGCGGTCTTGGCAGAGTTTCAACACGTCGCCGAGGTATTCGTCGGGCACCAGAATGGTCGCCTTGATGCGCGGTTCCTCGATATGGTCGACCTTCGAGGGGTCGGGCATGTCGGCGGGGTTGTGCAGCTCGATCATCTCGCCGTCTTTCATGTAGACGTGATAGATCACCGACGGCGCAGTGGTGATCAGCTCGATATCGTATTCACGTTCGATCCGGTCACGGATGACCTCAAGGTGCAACAGACCAAGGAACCCGCAGCGGAAGCCAAAGCCCAACGCGGCTGAGGTTTCCATTTCGAAGCTGAACGAGGCATCGTTCAGCGCCAGTTTGTCGATCGCGTCGCGCAGATCCTCGAATTCGGAACTGTCGACGGGAAAAAGGCCGCAGAACACCACCGGCTGCGCCGGTTTGAAGCCTGTCAGAGCTTCTTCAGTGCCGTTGCGGTCATTGGTGATGGTGTCACCGACGCGGGTATCGCGGACCTGTTTGATTGAAGCGGTCAGAAAGCCAATCTCACCGGGGCCGAGGCTGTCGACCATCTCCATCTCGGGGCGGAAGACGCCAACGCGGTCGACATGGTGCAGGGTGTTGTTCGACATGAACTTGACCCGCATCCCCTTTTTCAGCGTGCCGTCCATGATCCGCACCAGAACGATGACGCCCAGATAAGCGTCGTACCACGAATCCACCAGCATCGCCTTGAGCGGTGCGTCAAGATTGCCTTGCGGTGCGGGCAGTTGCTGCACGATGGCCTCAAGCGTTTCGTGGATGCCCTGCCCCGTCTTAGCCGAGACCTGAATGGCGTCGGTCGCGTCGATGCCGATCACATCCTCGATCTGTTCGGCCACGCGGTCACAGTCGGACGCGGGCAAGTCGATCTTGTTCAGCACCGGAACGATTTCGTGGTCGGCGTCGATGGCTTGGTACACGTTCGCCAGCGTCTGCGCCTCGACCCCTTGGGTCGAGTCCACCACCAGCAAAGAGCCCTCGACCGCGCGCATGGAGCGGCTGACCTCATAGGCGAAGTCCACGTGGCCGGGGGTGTCGATCAGGTTCAGCACGTATGTCTCGCCATCATCAGCCGTATAGTCGATGCGAACCGTGTTGGCCTTGATGGTGATGCCACGCTCACGCTCGATATCCATGCTGTCGAGCAGCTGTTCCTTCATGTCGCGATCCTTGACTGTTCCGGTCTCTTGGATGAGCCGGTCAGCAAGGGTGGATTTGCCATGGTCGATATGCGCGACGATGGAGAAATTGCGGATATGAGCGAGGTCTGTCATAGCGACGGGATATGGTTGGAAAACGGGCGCTGGTCAAGGTGGGACAAGGCGTTCGTGGCCCTTATTCCACAGTGACAAAGCGCCTTCGCATAACAAAGCAGGGCGGGTCATAATTTGGCCACTGTTCTTATCGAATTTTGTGTCATCACAATTCTGCAACGCCCGATTGATCCACACCCCTATTTGATTCATACTCCGCCAAAGGCCGAGAGGGGCGCAAGACCCCTCCGGGCAGGCAAAAACGAGGCTCGAGCATGAAAAAGTTCCTCCTGATCGCATTCTGCGCTGCGTCTTTGGCAACCACTCCGCTGGCAGTCGGGGCCGCTCAGATCAAACAGGCATGTCTGGCATCCGACCGTTCGGCAGCGACACGCGACCGATGCAGTTGCATTCAGCGCGTGGCCGATCAGGCGCTGACGCGCAGCGACCAAAAGACCGTCTCGAAATGGTTCGCTGATCCTCATAAGGCGCAGGAGTTGAAGATGTCGCGCAGCGCGCGCGATGATGCTCTTTGGGATCGGTATCAGAATTTCGGCCAGATGGCGCAGGCGATCTGTAGCTAAACACCTCAGCATCCTTGACCTGACCCGCCCTGCGCCCCAGAAAAGGCGCAATGAAAGAGGTGTTCGATGGTGATGAAAGGGCTTACTCTGCGGGGACTTGAAGTGTTCGAGGCCTTGGCGCGCACCGGTTCGGTGGCGCAGGCGGCCGAGATCACCGGGCTCAGCCAGCCATCGGTTAGCCAGCAATTGCGCAATCTGGAAAACGCATTGGGCACCGAACTGGTCGACCACGGACGCCGACCAATGCGGCTGACGCAGGCCGGGCGCAGCTTTCTGGCCCGCGCCGAGACCGTTCTTGCCGAATTGCAAATGGCTCAGAGCGAGTTGACCGTGATGGATCTGGGCCATCTGACCACCCTGTCCATCGGGTTGATCGACGATTTTGACAATGACCTGACACCTAGACTGGCGACGTTGCTGGCCGACAGCCTGACGCGTTCGAAATTCAAGCTGATCACCTTGCCCAGTCTTGATCTGTTTGCCGAACTCGAGGCACAGCGCCTGCACCTGGCCGTCTCGGCCCATTCCGGTGAAGTGCTTGAGGGCGTGGCCGAATACCCGCTGGTGCAGGATCCGTTCATTCTGGTCACTCCCAAAGGAGCGCAGGATGCGGTGCAGACGCTTCCGTTTCTGCGCTACGCCCGTGAACAGCTTATCAGCCGCCAGATCGAGGCACATCTGGCCCGCCAGAAGCTAGAGTTCGAGGAACGGTTCGAGATCGGCTCGCATCTTGCGCTGATGGCAATGGTCGCGCGTGGCCTCGGCTGGGCCATCACCACGCCCTTGGGGTTCATGCGCGCCGCCCGGTTCCATGAAGGGCTTGAGGCGCACCCTGCCCCGTTTGGGGATTTCTCGCGGATGATTTCCCTGTTCACCCGCACTGACTGGTCCGATCAGGTCCCGCAAGAGGTGGCCGACATGATGCGCCGCCTGATGCGCAGCCAGATCGTGGACCCGGCGCTATCGCAACTGCCATGGCTGGAGAGCCGGCTAAAGGTGATGGGCTAAGCGCGCAGATGCGTCTCAAGGCCTACGACGGCCGCTTCGATCAGGTCCAGCGCTCCGTCGAAATCGCGGGTATAGTAAGGATCGGGCACATGGTCCGCACCAGATTGCGGTGCAAAATCGGTCAGCAAACGAACCGGGGTGTCGTTGCCCGCAGGCCGCAGATCCTCGATATTCGCGATGTTGTCGGCATCCATCCCGATGATCAGATCGAACCGGTGGAAATCCTCGGCCACGAATTGCCGCGCCCGTAGATCGTCCAGCTTAATCCCGCGCGCCCGCGCCGCTTTTTGCATCGGCCCATAAGGCGGATCACCGATATGCCAGCCCGAGGTCCCGGCACTGTCGGTGACAAAATGGGGCGCACGGGTACGAAAAGCACCTTCGGCGGCAGGAGAACGGCAGATATTGCCCAGACAGACAAACAGGATACGGTTGCTCATGAGGCAAGGTGTAGCGCGTGAGGCAAAGATGGGAAAGATCGTCATTCTGACAGGTGCCGGGATTTCCGCCGAAAGCGGTTTGGGCACATTTCGCGACGAAGGCGGTCTGTGGTCCCAGCACCGGATCGAAGACGTCGCCACGCCCGAGGGCTTTGCACGTGATCCAGCGTTGGTTCACGGCTTTTACAACGCCCGCCGTATTCAGGCTGCCAAAGCGCAGCCCAACGCCGCCCATCTGGCGCTCGCCCGCCTGCAACGCGACTTTCCGTCGGAGGTTGTGATCGTCACCCAGAATGTTGACAACCTGCACGAGGCTGGCGGGGCCGAAAACGTCCTGCACATGCACGGCACGCTTGCAGGAGCACTCTGTGCCACTTGCGATCATCGCTGGACTGCCCCACCCGAGATGTCCGTGGGCGAGGTTTGCCCGGCCTGCACCGCCCCCTCTGCCCGACCCGACGTGGTCTGGTTCGGCGAGATGCCGTATCACATGGACCTCATTTACGACCACTTGGCAGGGGCGACCGTTTTTGCATCAATCGGCACGTCGGGCCAGGTCTACCCGGCAGCTGCATTCGTACACGAAGCTGCCTTGGCCGGAGCGCGAACGGTTGAACTAAACCTTGATCCCTCGGATGGCGCCTCGCGGTATGATGAAGTCATTCTGGGCCCAGCCACTCAGATCGTGCCGCAGTGGGTCGACGGATTGCTGACACATTCCTAACCTGCGGTTGAAAAACGATTTATTTTGGGGCTGAATAACCCTGCCAATACCGGAGGCCCCAATGACCGACCCGAACAACCCGCAGCCAGAGATCCTTGAGGCACACAGCATGGACAGCCGCGATGCGCTGGGCGATCAACTGGCCAATCTGTGGTGGACCTTCCTGCTGCGCGGCCTTCTGGCAGGCGCGCTGGGAATTGCAGCGCTGTTCTGGCCCACGGGTAGTATCGCACTGCTGCTGCGGCTGGTGGGGGTGTTGCTGGTATTGGATGGCGGCCTCACCCTGCTGGGGTTCGGGCGGCGCGGCCTGATCGGCGGTGTTGGCGTCGGCGCGCTGCTGATCGGTCTGGTACTACTGATCTGGCCCGAAGGCGTCGCGCGCTTGACCTTTTTCCTGCTAGGCGCATGGGCGCTGATCGTGGGGATCGGCGCGCTGATGGCGTGGCGACAAATGCCCGAACGCAACCCAGATGCGGGGACTGTTCGCAATTCGGGGATCGTTGCCCTAATCATCGGGCTGGTCCTGTTGTTTTGGCCCGGTAGTGGTATGGTCGCGCTTGGCTGGGCGATCGCCTTCTCAGCCCTGGCCTTCTCTGCCGTCATGTTCTTTCTGGCAGCGCGCTTCAAACGCGCCCATGACCGGGTCGCCCCGCGTGTCGTTAACCGCTAAGGCGCAAACAGGCCGGGTTTTACCCGGCCTGACGCATGGATGACGGCCGCATCGCGGCTCGAAGACAGGCGTAGGCCTAGTTAGAATGCGACCCGTGGCCGCCCGTATCGTGACGTTCCAAATCGACGGGAACCTCGATCACGACCTCACCGGCTTTTTCGAAGATCAGCGTCACAGGAACCGTTTCACCTTGTTCGAACGGAGCGGCAAGCCCCATGAACATCACATGGTCGCCGCCGCGTTTCAGCATATGCGACTCGCCCGCCGAGATCACAAAGCCTTCCTCAACATGGATCATCTTGGCAACGCCGTTTGCATCGATCTCATGGGTATGCAACTCGACCCGCGCCGCCGCGTCGGATTGCACACCGATCAGCCGGTCCTCGGCATCGCCACTGTTTTTAATCACCATAAAGGCCGCCCCGGCCTTGGCTGCTTTGCCAGCCGAACGCGCATAGGCATCCTCGACCGTGATAGTGTCCTGCGCCATAGCGGCGGAGGCAAAGGTAACGGCGGCCAGCACCGCCGTGAATTTGGATGAAAAGGGCATTGCGCCTCTCCTGACTTGGGTATTTGAACGAACTGAGTTTGCGATCAAATCCGGGCCGGAGGCGCGCGCGCCGGATGATGTGGACGGGGTGCCGCGATCAGATTTCCGCGCGTGCGTGCCGGCACGGCAACCTTGGGGCGCGGCGCAGGCGGAACGTCCACATGCGGCGCGTCAATCGCCCCCAGCAATGTCAGCGCATAGTCCGGACAATAGTGCGGCGGTTGCGTCGGTTGCCCTTCGGCATCCATATAGACCACCACCGGCCCCGTACCCGTACACAGCACCATCTGCCCAACAGCGGCATCCACCCCGCGCGAGGCCGCAACGCTCTGACCGGTCAGGACAACCAGCAGCGATAGCATGTAAGGCAAGAGATATTTCAGAACGGGTCTCACTCTGACCCACGGTATAAGCCCGAGGGAAAGCGGGCTTCAAGCACAATCGGCAGCGCTAGAAGCCCTTGGTTTGAAATGAACCGTCAGCGGTCCAGTTCCGGTCGTTTTACGGACCCTTTGGTCAAGCTCGTATGCAGCCGGTTCACCTGACGTTGCATCCGAAAACCTGTCCCAAAGGTATTGCCGAAAAAACCGGTCAACAGGGCAAGAAAATCGTAGGATTTGAAAGACATGAGAGTGAACTCCGCCAGATGAATATGACTAAACTTAACCCTACGTCAGCCAACTGTATGTGAACATTGTCACGCTGGAAGTGCTTTTCTCATAATGTCTTGACTGTAAACGAAAAGACCCCGCACCGGACAGGTGCAGGGTCAAAATTCGCAGATCGCAAAAAGCTTAGGCGGAGGCCTGTGCCTTAGCGATTTCTTTTTTCACTTTCAGCGCGTTGGCCGACAGCTCTTCGTCCTTGGCTTTGGCCAGGAACGCGTCCAGACCACCACGGTGGTCGACCGAGCGCAGCGCAGCCGCCGAGATGCGCAGCTTCACGCCGCGGCCCAGAGCTTCGGACTGCAAGGTGACGTCGTTCAGGTTGGGCAGGAAACGACGACGAGTTCTGTTTTTGGCGTGGCTGACATTGTTGCCAGTCATCGGGCCTTTTCCGGTCAGTTCGCAACGGCGCGACATGGTTTCTTCCTTTGTTTCTGGAGGCCAGGCAAAACGCCCTCGGCCAAATCACAAGGGGCACAACCCGAAGTCGCGCCCGAAAACTGGTTGGATGCGTTTAGTGGGAATCGCCGAGAGGGTCAAGACGGATCAACGGAATTCTTTGACTTTGCTGCATGACGCCGGGGCGCACCCGTCACATCATGGTTTTGCCAAGAAAATTCGCAAAAAGAACACCCCTCTGACCAGCCCCCTAAGCCAGATGAGACAGCATCTGTTGCGCAGCAGCAGCCGGGCTGAGCAACCCTTGCGCGACTTTGGCATTCAACGATGCCATTTCAGCTTTGGCCTCGGACGTTTCCAGCCTGGCCAGCAGGGCATGGCGCACCTCCTGATCGAACCAGAAACAGGCTTGATCGGACCGGTTCACTGCCCATTGACCTGTTTCACGGCGCCATTGGCTAAGCGCCTGCATCTCGACCCAAGCCTGTTCCAACCCGTGTTCTTCCACGGCTGAAACCGTCATTGCCTTGGGAAAGCCCTCAGGGTCCTGCGGGCGCTTGCGCAACAGCCGCAATGCTCCCGCATAATCTGCGCAGGTACGGGTCGCGGTAGCCTTGAGGTCCCCATCCGCCTTGTTGACCAGAATCACATCCGCCATTTCCATGATGCCACGCTTGACCCCCTGCAATTCGTCCCCGCCCGCCGGTGCGAGCAAGAGCAGGAACAAGTCCGACATCTCGGACACCACGGTTTCGGATTGCCCCACGCCAACGGTCTCAATCAGAACCACGTCGAACCCTGCGGCCTCGCACAGGGCGATGGCCTCGCGGGTGCGACGGGCCACACCACCCAGATGGCTTTGGCTTGGGGACGGGCGGATAAAGGCGGCGCGTTCGCGGCTCAGACGCTCCATCCGGGTCTTATCGCCCAGAATGGACCCGCCGGACCGGGCCGAGCTGGGATCGACCGCAAGAACAGCAACGCGCAGCCCCTGCCCGATCAACATCATGCCGAAGCTTTCGATAAATGTGGATTTGCCAACGCCCGGCGTGCCCGACAGCCCGATACGCAGCGCCTGCCGCCCGGAATTGGCCAGACGCGCCAATAGTTCACCCGCCTGCGCCCGGTGGTCAGCACGGCCGCTTTCGACCAAAGTGATCGCGCGGGCCAGCGCACGCCGGTCTCCGTCCAAAATCCTGTCACTCAGGTTGTCTATGTCCATTTTCGTCCCAACCTCCTGCGGCTCCACTACTTGCCGTCGCCACAGCCGATTTGTCCAGACCGGACTGTGCGAAGAACCCGCTGGATGCCAACACGCTGCGCTGTTTTTGTGACCCTGGCGATTGGTTTTTGTCCCCCTCACCGTCGCTGCTCAGGCCCACTGTGCGGACCCGCTTTGGGTAAAGGTGAGCTTGATCGTCCTGTCCTCTGGCGAAACCGGAACAGCTGAACTGGACGCCGCGCGGCGCTTGGCGGATAAAGCCTGCATGACTCGCCTGCCAATCGACGACGCCATTCCTGAGCTGCTGGCTGCCCTGAAATCCGCAGGGCGGGCCGTACTACAAGCGCCTCCAGGCGCAGGTAAGACGACGCGGGTCCCACTGGCGATGCTCGAGGCGGGGTTGTGTGACGGCAAGATCGTGATGCTGGAACCGCGCCGTCTGGCTGCCCGTGCGGCAGCGGAACGCATGGCCGAAACGCTGGGCGAACGTGCGGGGCAGACGGTGGGCTACCGGGTACGGGGCGAAGCGAAGGTGTCGGCCAATACCCGGATCGAGGTCGTGACCGAAGGCATCCTGACCAGGATGCTACAATCCGAACCCGACCTGCCCGGCGTTGGCGCGGTGATCTTTGACGAATTCCACGAACGGTCCCTTAATGCCGATTTGGGACTGGCGCTGTGCCTTGAGGTGACAGGCGCGTTGCGCGACGATCTGATCCTTTTGGCCATGTCTGCCACGTTGGACGCCGAACCTGTCGGGCGGTTGATGAACGCGCCACTAGTAACCTCGTCCGGCCGCAGCTTTCCGGTTGAAACACGCTGGCTGGACCATCCTTTGGGCACGAAGGCGCGACGGCTGGATGCTCTGGTCGATCTGGTGGTGCAGGCCGAACACGAAACAACCGGCGGGGTGTTGGTTTTCCTGCCAGGCGAGGGCGAGATTCGCCGCGCCGAAAACGCCTTGGCCGGGCGCTTGCCCGATGTGTGTGTTGTGCGCCCCCTATTCGGCGCGATGCCCTTTGCCGCCCAGCGCAAGGCGATTGCTCCGGTCGAGACGAGGCGCAAGGTCGTTCTGGCCACGTCGATTGCCGAAACCTCTCTAACCTTTCCCGACATCCGCGTTGTGGTCGATATGGGACAGGCACGGCGGGCGCGGTTTGATCCGGGATCAGGCATGTCGCGGCTGGTAACGGAACGGGTCACACGCGCCGAGGCAACCCAACGCACGGGCCGTGCCGGACGCGTGGCTGAAGGTGTTTGCTATCGCCTTTGGTCCAAGGGCGAAGAGGGCGCCCTTTCCGCCTACCCTTCGGCCGAGATCGAGGCAGCCGACCTGACTGGTCTGGCGCTGGAACTGGCGCTTTGGGGGGCAGAACCGGGCGATCTGGCCTTTCTGACCCCTCCGCCCGAAGGCACGATGTCTGAGGCCCGCGCCTTGCTGACCATGTTGGGCGCACTGGACCGCAAGGGGCGGATCACCGATCACGGTCGCGCGCTGGCCGCCCTGCCCCTGCACCCAAGGCTGGGACATATGCTGGAACGTGCCGGGCCGGACGCCGCCGCTCTGGCCGCGTTGATGGCCGAGCGCGACCCGCTGCTTGGCGCGCCTGTTGATATGTTGTTGCGGCTTGAGGCCTTGCGCGACCCGCGCGCATTTCAACGCAACCGCGTCTGGCAAGTAAATACGGGTGCGCTTGACCGCATCAAGGCCGAGGCCAAGCGGCTGCGCAGCAAGGGCAGCCCATCCGACCTGAGCCCCGCCACCATGGCCGCGCTGGCCTATCCCGACCGCATCGGCCAACGCCGCAAAGGCGATGAGCCGCGCTATGTCTTGTCGGGTGGCAAGGGAGTGGTGCTGGACAGCACGGACACTCTGGCCGCAGCCCCCTATCTGGTTGTCACCGACACCGACGGCAATCCGCGCGAGGCGCGCGTGCGCATGGCTGCGCAGATCTCGGAACGTGAAATCCGTGATCTCTTCGCGGATCAGATCGCCTGGGTCGAAAGTTGTGCGTGGTCCAAACGCGACCGCCGCGTCATCGCCCGCAGGCAGGAACGGCTGGGCGCGATTACCTTGGATGACCGTATCTGGAAGGACGTGCCCGACGAAACCTTGGCACTGGCGATGTTGGACGGTGTCCGCGACCTCGGACTGCGGCTCGAAGGGGCCTCCGCCCGGCTGGCGGCGCGGGTCGAACTTGTCCGCGCCGAAGGTGCCAACCTGCCCGATTTCTCAGCCGAGGGGTTGATGAAAACTCTAGAAGACTGGCTGCTGCCCATGCTGTCGGGCGTGCGCTCGGCCGAGGACTGGAAGCGGTTTGATCTGCTGCCGGCCCTGCGTGCACGGCTAGACTGGAACCAGACGCAGGAACTGGACCGACGTGCGCCGGGCGCGTTTCAGACGCCGTTGGGCCGCAAGGTACCGATTGATTATGGCGGGGCGATCCCGGAAATCTCGGTCCGGTTACAGGAACTGTTCGGTGTCACGCGCCATCCGGTTGTCGGAGGCGAACCGCTGAAGATCACCCTGCTGTCCCCGGCCCAACGCCCCATTCAGATCACACGCGACCTGCCGGGGTTCTGGGCGGGCTCCTACGCTGATGTCCGAAAGGACATGCGCGCGCAATACCCCAAACACCCCTGGCCCGAAGACCCCACACAGGCCGACCCAACCTTGCGTGCGAAACGACGCAATTAGGCCTGCCCCTCCGGTTTATTGAATATATCTTCTTTCGTTGTTATTTGACCGCTTGAGGAGGCGCTCGGGCAGGCCGGCGTAAAAAATACATGTCACATTGGTTGCGAAATACCTGGGAGGAGATCCTTCGCCCCCTGTTCCTGCGTCCCCGCAGGGTGCAGGTCGCAGCGTTGTGCACGCGCCAAACCGATAGTGGGATCGAGGTGCTACTGATCACCAGCCGCGACACCGGTCGCTGGATCATCCCAAAGGGCTGGCCCATGGATGGCAAAGACGGTGCGGAAACGGCTGCGCAAGAGGCATGGGAAGAGGCCGGCGTTCAGGCCGCACATATCCACCGGGACCCGGTGGGGCGCTATACATATGACAAAAAGCTAAACGACGGATCTTTGCTTCCGGTTTTGACCAGCGTGTACCGAATTGAGGTAGAGGAGTTGGCGGACGAGTTCCCGGAGCTCGGCCAGCGCGAGCGGCACTGGGTTCGCCCGTCCGAGGCGGCAGAGCGGGTGAACGAGCCCGAATTGCGTGCGCTTCTTCGTCGGTATTAACACATTCGCAAGCCCTGAAAGGGCAGAAGGTTGAATAGCAGGCCCGAACCTTGTATCGGCCTGCGCTAGCCCGCAACCACTTGCAAAACCCAATGACTGAAATCCACACCAACAGCCGATGGAAGGCGCTGGACAGCGACCTGCACCGCATTTCGCGTATTGAACACGCGAATGCGTTCGTTGCGCGCCCGCTGCTGGCCTCCGGCGTTGCGTTGGCCTTTGTGGTGTTGGCGGGATTGACCGCTGCAGTGTTGTTTGGGCAGGCCGACGGGCGTCTGGTTGTGGTCGCGGCCGCCGTATTCGGCGCCTATATGGCGATCAATGTGGGCGCCAACGATGTCGCCAACAACATGGGCCCCGCCGTGGGCGCCAACGCGTTGCCGATGGGTGTCGCCATCACAATCGCCGCCATCGCCGAAAGCGCAGGTGCGCTGCTGGCCGGTGGTGATGTCGTGACGACTATTTCGCGCGATATCGTACATCCGGATTCGGTCACAACAGAAGCGCACTTTATCTGGGCCATGTTGGCGGCCCTGATGTCGGCGGCGTTGTGGGTCAATATCGCCACTTGGCTGAGGGCCCCGGTTTCGACCACGCATTCGGTCGTTGGGGGCGTGGTCGGCGCAGGCGTCGCAGCCGCAGGTCTGAGCGCCGTGAACTGGAGCACCGTCGGCACCATAGCACTCAGTTGGATGGTCTCGCCCGTGATTGGCGGCGCGGTCGCCGCCATGTTCCTGGCTTTTATCCGCGCGCGCATTCTGCGCCAGGACGACAAAATCACCGCCGCGCGCCGCTGGGTTCCTATTTTAGTGGGGCTGATGGCAGGTGCTTTTGCGACCTATATGGCGGTAAAAGGGTTAGAGCGGGTCGTCCAAGTTGATCCTGTCATCGCATTGAGCACCGGTGGAGGTTTGGGGCTTGTTTTCTGGCGACTTACGATCCCATGGGTGCACAGGCGGACCCGCAACATAGAGAACCGCCGCCGGGCGATGAAATCTCTGTTTGGCCTTCCTCTGATCATCGCTGCCATTTTCCTCAGCTTCGCGCATGGGGCAAATGACGTGGCGAACGCGATCGGCCCTTTGGCCGGGATCGTCCACGTGTCTGAATTCCACGACCTTGCCGCCACGGTAGCCGTGCCGCAATGGATCATGCTGATCGGCGCGTTTGGTATCTCTTTCGGTTTATTCCTGTTTGGTCCGCGCCTGATCCGCATGGTGGGTACCCAGATCACGAAACTGAACCCGATGCGTGCCTTTTGCATCGCCCTCGCCACAGCTCTGACCGTCATTCTGGCCAGTTGGCTGGGCTTACCCGTGAGCACCACCCATATCGCTATCGGCGCAGTATTCGGGGTGGGTTTCTTCCGCGAATGGGAGACAGATCGCCGCTGGAAAAAGTCCAACCAACAGCGCCCGCCTGAACAACGACGTGCCCGCGAGGAACGCCAACGCCGCAAGCTTGTCCGCCGGTCGCATTTCATGACGATCCTTGGGGCATGGATGGTGACAGTACCCGCCTCGGCCGTCATGTCGGCGATGATCTTCGGCCTTCTGACGGCCTTCCACTAATCCACAGCGCGCCTGACCTGATCAACGGATAAAGGCTGATCCTGCGCCTCTTCGATCAAAGCCTGCACACCCGCGCAATAAGGCGTCGCCACGCCATGCTGCACTCCGAGGCGGATAATCTCGCCTTGCAGGCTGTCGATCTCGGTAACGCGCCCGGCCATCAGGTCATATGCCATAGAGGTGCGCGCATTAGGATCTATCGTCAGCATCCGCGCCGCAATTTTTGAAAACAACGGCGTCGGCAGGCGAAGAACATGCGGAATAGCCCAAGCAGGCAACGGTGTGGTCGATGCAACGGGATGATCCGCAGCCCTGAGAACAGCCAGAGCCTCGGCCATTTGGTCGGCCATAAGCTGACGCCAGTTCCGGTCCATCAACTGCTGTTTCAACGTCATCCCGGACAAGGCGTTCAGCGCATTGTTGAGGTTGATGACCAGCTTGCCCCACTGAACGGCCTCGATCCTGTCGCTTTCGACAACAGGCAATTCCGCAGATCCCAGCGCCTGCCCCAAACCTCCTGCGCCGGATTGGATGACAATCTCGCCCGAGGTGGCCCGGTGAAACCGCCCGCCCTCCATAGGAACAACGTTGAACGGCACCATTCCGGCGCGGACATCCTGATCGGGCAAGGCAGCGCGCAGTACACGCGCATTCTCGATCCCGTTTTGCCAGGACAGCACTACCGACTGCGGCGCATATTGCCCAATCAGCGCAGCCATATCTGCCGTCGCTCCGGATTTGACGGTGACGATGACCACCTCGGCATCTGCCATGCACACCGGATCCTCGGCTAGGGTCAAAGTGTCAATGTGCCGGTTCTGCCCGGCAAAATCCGTCAGGGTCAGGCCATGTTGCCGGATCGGGTCCAAAACGCGGGCACGCCCCAACAGAGTGACCTCGTGACCGGCACTAGCAAGCAACCCGCCGCAATAACACCCGATACTGCCTGCACCCGCTATGGCGATTTTCATGGCGCCCTCCCCTTCAGACAAGAATTGCCGGGATAGGCCACTGGGGCAAGGTCACGTGACGTGCCGTCACCGCGCCAATCTGGGCTTCGTGCGTGCAAGCTGTTCAGAAATCTCGATATATTCGGCGTCATCTCCGGGGGGCAGTTGAAAAGCACCCTTCGCCCAATCGGCGGCCTGCCATTCCCGCGTGGCGGTCTCGATCTTTTCCTTCGAGGATGAGACAAAATTCCACCAGATATACCGATCTTGCCCCAATGTTGCGCCCCCTAACAGCATCAGCCGCGCCCCTGCTGGTCCTGCCCTGACCGAAAGGCGATCGCCTGGCCGGAACACCATCATGCGGCCGGCTTCGAAAACGTCGCCTGCAACCTCGATCGAGCCCTGCGTCACGTAGACGCCCCTATCCTCGTGATCGTCGGGCAAGGGAATGGCCGCGCCGGGGTCAAGTTGAACATCCAGATAAAAGGTCTCGGACAGCATGGTTACGGGGCTGGACGCGCCATAGGCCGATCCAAGGATGAGCCTCGCACTGACCCCTGTGTCCTGAATATGCGGCAACGCACATTGCTTGTGATGTTCGAAATCGGGGGCCATATCCTCGTGCTGGTCCGGCAGTGCGATCCAGGTCTGGATGCCGAACAGGCTGTGCTTTTTGCCGCGTGTTTCGGCGCTTGTGCGTTCCGAATGGGTCACACCGCGCCCCGCCACCATCCAGTTCACCTCGCCTGGATAGATCATCTGATGGGTGCCCAGACTGTCGCGATGTTCGAATTCACCCTGATACAGGTAAGTCACGGTACCCAGCCCAATATGCGGGTGCGGGCGCACGTCAATGCCACCATCGGTGATAAATTCCGCCGGGCCCATCTGGTCGAAGAAAATAAATGGTCCGACAAGCTGACGTTTTACCGAAGGCAGCGCCCGTCGCACCTCAAACCCGCCGAGATCGCGAGCCCGAGGAATGATCAGTGTTTCAAGCGCGGCGCTCTCAGACAGGCATTCGGGGCTGTGGGTGGGGTTCCAACTCATTCCGGTGTCCTCAGTTGCAAACGTAGGTTCTGTTCGTGAATGCAACATATACCCCAAAAAACATCATGAATACTGCAATTTTTGCACATAACTAGTGCGCATTGCGAGTTACATCATTTCATTGCAATTATGTTATCACATACCATTCGATTAGTCGCGGCAAAGAAACTCTGCTCCGAACGCCCAGAAGTGGCCCCCGCATCCTCGAGCCACTTCACAATTCGCATATCCTCCTCGGAATAAGCTGAGATCGTGCTATTTTATATCTAGCGTCAAACCGCAGGAGGATTGCATGACCGGTTCGCCCCTCAATCGTCGTTCTCTGATCGCAGGAGGCGGGGCTGTGTTGGCCTCGGGCCTTTTGGTTCCTGCGCGCGCCAAAGGGTTGGCGCCGACGCCGTCGATGCGCGGAGGATCGAACAACTATCGCCCCGGCGCACCTGTGGTCGAACGGATTGGTGGCGGCGGGTTCTGGATGACGGGTACCGTGCGCCGCGCAGGTGACGGTGCCCCTCTGCCCGGTCAACGCATTCAAATCTGGGCGCACACAACCGAAGGTCATGAGCGCGACCCCCAAAGCCACGGCGCAACCTTAACCGACGCGGAAGGTGCGTTCCGGCTGGAGATGCCGCAGATCGTGCCTGCTTTTGGGCAACCGCATGGGCATCTGGCCTATGATAGCGGCGAATTCGAGACGGTTTTCCTACGCCCTGTGATGTCCAGTGCACGGGACAAAACCCTTGCGGCGCATTTCGTGTTGCAACCTATCTAAGTGGCTCGTCGCACCGCATTGGTCTGGGTGGCCTTGTTTGTTGCGCTTTTGGTGCCAGTCATTGCTGCTGGCTTCAGCCCCTATCTGGCCTGGCGAAGTCCTATCTACATCGTTGCAGGTTTCGCGGGGGCGCTGTCGCTGAGCTTATTGTTGTTGCAGCCGCTATTGGCCTCAAAAGCTCTACCGGGAGTAACGCCACTTCTCAGCCGCCGCCTGCACCGCTGGGTTGGCCTGATTTTGATCGGTGCCATCATCATCCACGTCGCCGGGTTGTGGATCACCAGCCCGCCGGATGTTGTAGATGCTTTGACCTTCACATCACCCACTCCATTCTCAGTGTGGGGCGTCATGGCCATGTGGACTGCATTCGTGGCTTGTGGGTTGGGCGTTTTGAGGCAGCGGCTGGCCCTGCGGTTTCGCATCTGGCGGCTTTTGCACACCGTTTTAGCCTCTGTGACAATTGCCGGGACCGTCGCTCATGCGCTCCTGATTGAAGGCACGATGGAGGTTGTGACCAAAGCCGCCCTATGTGGTTTGGTTCTGGTGACGAGCGTTTGGACGCTCGCCAGATTGCGTGTATGGGACCTGCGCAGGCGTTAGACGCCCAGACACCAGCGCATCACAGCCTTTTGCGCGTGCAGACGGTTTTCGGCCTCGTCAAAGATCACCGAGTTCGAGCCGTCCATGACCTCGGATGTCGCCTCTTCTTCGCGGTGGGCCGGCAGGCAATGCATGAACAGCGCGTCCGGCTTAGCATGTGACATCAGTTCGGTATTGACCTGATAGGGGCGCAGAAGGTTGTGGCGGCGTTCCTTGGCAGACTGGCTGTCATGCATCGAGACCCACGTGTCGGCTACCACCAGATCGGCGCCTTGGACGGCTTTGAACGGATCACGCTCGATCACGATCTGCGACCCTTTTTGGCGGGCGAATCCCATGAACTCTTCTTCGGGGTCAAGCTGTGGAGGGCCTGTGAATGTGAAGTCGAAGCCAAATTGACCGGCCGCATGAAGAAAGGATGCGCAGACATTGTTGCCGTCGCCGGTCCAGACCACCTTTTTGCCTGCGATCGGCCCGCGATGTTCTTCAAATGTCAGGACATCGGCCATGATCTGACAGGGATGGGTGCGGTCGGTCAGGCCGTTGATGACCGGCACGTCCGAGAATTCGGCCATTTCCGTAAGGATCGTCTCGTCAAAGGTGCGGATCATGATCATGTCGACATAGCGCGACAGCACGCGCGCGGTGTCGGCGATGGTTTCTCCGTGACCCAGTTGCATGTCTTTGCCGGACAGCACCATCGTTTGCCCGCCCATTTGGCGCACGCCGACATCGAAAGACACGCGCGTCCGGGTCGAGGGTTTTTCGAAGATCAGAGCAACCATCCGATCCTTGAGGGGTTGTTCATCATCAACGGCGGCTTTGGGGCGGCCAAGGCGCGCCTGTTTCATTGCGCCGGCTTGGTCGATCATAGCCCGCAGGTCGCTTGCTTCGGTTTTGTGAATGTCGAGAAAATGGTTCATTTCGTTTCGCTTTTGGCTTTTGGTTGCCGGGGGCGCTGCCCGTCGTCATTGGATCTTGAACCAATGGCGCCCGAATGGCGGCCCCCGAGGTATTTTTGAACATAAGAAGGATCAGGCAGTGGTCAGATTGGCCTGGACCTGCTGCGCTGCTTTTTCCAGGCGGATCATGGCTTGCGCGATATCGTCCTCAGTCAGGGTCAGCGGTGGCAACAGGCGGATCACATTGTCGGCAGCAGGGACGGTGATGACTTCGTTGTCATAGCCCGCATTCACCACGTCGATATTGGTGGGCTTACATTTCAGACCCAGCATCAGACCAGTGCCGCGCACCTCTTCGAAAACATCCGGGTGGTCGGCAATCAGCCCTTCGAGTTTCTGACGCAGAAGGCCCGCCTTGCGGTTCACACCTTCGAGGAAGGCAGGGGTTGCCACTTGGTCAATCACTGCGCAGCCCACGGCGCAGCCCAGCGGGTTGCCGCCATAGGTCGATCCATGAGTGCCTGCGGTCATGCCGTTGGCGGCGTCTTCGGTGGCCAGGACGGCGCCCAGGGGGAACCCTCCGCCTATGCCTTTGGCAACCATCATGATATCCGGCGTGATCCCCGCCCATTCGTGGGCGAAGAGCTTGCCGGTTCGGCCCACGCCGCATTGCACTTCGTCTAGGATCAACAGCAGGCCATTGTCGTCGCAGATCTGGCGCAGCGCTTTCATTTCCGTGTCGGGAACGGGACGGATGCCGCCCTCGCCCTGCACCGGTTCGATCAGAATCGCGGCAGTTTTCTCGGTGATGGCGTTGGTGACGCCGTCAAGATCACCGAACGTGACATGCACAAAACCCGGCAGCAGCGGGCCAAAACCCTTGGTCATCTTCTCGGACCCTGCCGCTGCGATCCCAGCCGAAGACCGACCGTGGAACGAGCCGTCGAATGTGATGATCTCGACCCGTTCTGGCTGACCTTTGTCATAGAAATGCTTGCGGGCCATTTTCACGGCCAGTTCACAGGATTCCGTACCGGAGTTGGTGAAGAACACCGTATCGGCAAAGGTATGTTCCACCAGCTTGTCGGCCAAGGCCTGCTGCTGAGGAATGTGGTAGAGGTTCGAGACATGCCACAGCGCATGCGCCTGTTCGGACAACGCGTTCACCAGCGCCGGATGCGCATGGCCCAGCGCGTTCACGGCGATCCCGGCGCCGAGATCAAGGAAACGTCGGCCATCCGCCTCGATCAGCCAGGCGCCCTCACCTTTCACGAAGGTCAGAGGCGCGCGATTATAGGTCGGCAGAACGGACGGGATCATGGGATCATCCTTTTTGGATCAGTTGAGCCTCGTGAGTGAAACACGAAGGCCCTATTCGTCAACAGATTTGGTGGAGTTTGCGCGGAATTACAGCGCGCAATAGATCAAACAGGCCGGTTACGCAGTGATGCGTCGACGTCGGAGGCGCAGGATATGTGCAGTCTTGACCATGCAAGCGCGTATAGCGAGGTCTGCACCAACAGGGAACCCCGAAATGAACGCGTGGTCGAATTTCCGTCCTAGGGTGAACTTGTCCCTTGCTATTTGAAGCTCCTTGGCGCACCGCTGGCCCATGACACCCGCCCGCCATAACCCGCCGTTCGCGGCCTTGCTGATCATTGCAGCCAGCGCGCTTCTTGCCGGGACAACCCTGCTGGCCAAGGCGTTGGGAACAGATGAGTTGGGCCCAGCCCTGCACCCGATGCAGATCAGCCACGGGCGGTTTATGTTCGCGTTTCTGGTCATTGTTAGCGCGGTTGGCATTCTGCGCCCACGCCTGAGCCGCCCGCATTGGGGGCTGCATATCGGGCGCACCAGCTTTGGCTGGTTGGGGATCACACTGATGTTCGCTTCGGTCGCGTTTATCCCGCTCGCCGATGCCACTGCGATATCCTTCCTGAACCCGGTTTTCGCCATGGTGCTAGCAATTCCATTGCTACGGGAAACCATCGGCCCGTGGCGCTGGCTTGCAGCAGCGGTCGCTTTGGCCGGAGCTTTGATCTTGCTGCGCCCCACCCCCGACAGTTTTCAACCCGCTGCGTTGCTGGCGCTGACGGCCGCCGTGGTGATCGGGATGGAGCTGATTTTCATCAAGAAGCTATCCGGTCGAGAGATTCCCATCCAGATTCTGCTGATCAACAATGCGATGGGCCTGACCATCGCCTCGGTCGCGGTCAGCTTCGTGTTCCAGATGCCCACCCCGCAGCAATGGGCGGCGCTGGCCGGAATCGGAGTGCTGATGGCCTGTGCACAGGCGTGTTTCGTCAACGGAATGGCGCGGGCGGACGCATCATTTGTTGCACCGATCAGCTATGTCACGCTCATCTTTGCCGCGTTCTATGATTTCGCCATTTTCCGCGTTGTGCCTGATTGGATTAGCACGCTGGGCGCCACGATCATCCTGACCGGAGGTCTGATCCTCGTCTGGCGCGAAGGACGGCAGCGTCAGGCCTTGAGCCGATAACCTGTTCGCAACATCTGCCAGGTCGCCGCGCCTACCAAAAGGGTTGCGCCTGCGCAGATAACCATCCCCAGCCACGCAGAGCTATCGGACACCCCGATCATCCCATATCGCAGCCCGTCGATCAGATAGAAAACCGGGTTCACGTGGCTCAGGCGGTTCAATACGGGTGGTAGAGCCTCTACCGAGTAAAATGTGCCCGACAGGAACGCCAGTGGTGTGACGATAAAATTGGTAATCGCCGCCATCTGGTCGAATTTATTGGCGAAAATCCCGGCAAACAGGCCAAGTGCGCCCATGAAAGCCCCGCCCAGTACCACAAAAATCAACGCGATAAGTGGGTTTTGCGGCACGATACCCAACACCAGGGCCAAAGCTATGGCGACCACCAGCGCGATCAGAACGCCCCGCGCAATCCCGCCTGCCAGATAACCCAACAGGATCTCCAGCGGCGATAAGGGCGGCATAAGCGTATCGACAATGTTGCCCTGCACCTTGGCGATCACCATCGACGAGGAGGTATTGGCAAAAGCGTTCTGGATCACGGTCATCATCATGATCCCGGGCGCTAGAAAGGTCAGGAACGGCACACCCATAACGTCCGAACGGCTGGGGCTGATGGCGATGTTGAAGATCAGCAGAAACAGGCCCGCCGTTACCAAAGGGGCCAAAAGGGTCTGTGTCCACACCCCCATGAACCGAAGCGTTTCGCGTTGCGCCAGGGTGAAAAGGCCCATCCAATTCACCGCGCCAAAGCGGCGCGCGTCCTGTTCGATCAGATTCTGCATGACCCACCCCATAGCTGATTCGAGAACCGCTTGTAACTCGGGCGGCAGTGATTAGAATAGGGCGCTGAGATGATTTCCCAAGGCGGCCCGAATCCGGGGCCGCTTTCCGCTTTTGAAAGGCAAATGATGTCCTGGACTGACGAGCGTGTAGAACTGCTGAAAAAGATGTGGGGCGAGGGCCAGTCGGCCAGCCAGATCGCCAAAGAACTGGGCGGCGTGACCCGCAATGCGGTGATCGGTAAGGTTCACCGTCTGGGCCTGTCGAACCGCGCAACCGGCGCGACCCCGGCCAAGGCCGAACCGAAGGAAAAACCGGCCCCCGCTGCGCCCAAGGCCGAGGCCAAACCGAAACCCGCGCCCAAGACCGAACCCGCGCGCCCCGCACCCGCTCCGACGGCCGAGGCGAAGCCCGCCGTGCCCGCCCGCCGCCAGATCATCCCGGCCGGTCAACCGCTGCCGCCGCAGCCTTCAGCCAACGAAATCAGCCCCGAGGCTCTGGCCAAGGTCAACGAGGTCGAGAAAAAGGCCAAGAAGCTGACGCTGATGGAACTGACTGAGAAAACCTGCAAATGGCCCGTCGGCGACCCCGCAACCGAGGATTTCTGGTTCTGCGGCCTGCCGGTTGAGGCCGGTAAGCCTTATTGCGAGGCGCATGTGGGCGTGGCCTTCCAACCTATGAGCTCGCGCCGCGATCGTAGGCGGTGATTGGGAACACCGGAACCTAAATAGACATTGTAGAGCTTGAAAAGAGTGGAGGCGTTTCGTGAAGCCTCCTACTGGAAGTGTTGTGAATTCAAGAACTAAGCAAGGCGCAACGAGCCCTCACAAGGAAAACACCCTCGCTGAAAGCTGCGAGGGTGATTTGGGTCCGAGCGTCGGCTGGGCGGACAAAGCCGTCACTCAGTCGTTGGGTGGTTCATAGGGATCCGGCGTTCCCGGGGGGATCGGAGGAAACTTCTCGAATGTAGCGAGGTGCTCCTGCAACTGTGGCAGAGCCTTTTCAGCCGCCCATGTGTGCGGGAAGAGTACGCTTTCACGCTCGTGTGGGTCATTCAAAAGGTTATAGAGCCTTGGTGTGTCGAAAGACTCCGTTGCACCAAAAGCCGTCGTATTCTCTTTGAAAAGAACTTTCCAATCCTTCCATTTTACGCCGAATATCTGCTCACCCATGTAGACGATCACGCCTTCTCGGTTTGAGTTTGGTTGGTCACCAAGAAAGAACTTTGACTGGTCGACACCATCAAAGGCTCTGTCATCAGGTACCTTGCCCCCTGCGAAAGCCGCAAGTGTCGGATAGAGATCCATTGAGTGGACAACATCGTTGCTTTCAGAACCGGCAGGGATCTTTCCCGGCCACTTGATTGCAAAGGGTACACGCATACTTCCTTCGAGGCTGGTGAATAGAGTACCGCGCCAAGGTCCGGCCGTACCATGTACCGCAGGAACTGGCGAGACGTTGGCGTTCCCAACCGGAAGAGCTTCGGGGCCGTTGTCAGCAGTAAATATCACCACGGTGTCGTCGGAAACGCCTGCTGCCTCAATCGCATCAACAATGCGCCCGATATAGCTATCTGTTTGAAACAGAATGTCGGCCCAGACGCCGTTTCCAGTGGCGCCTTCGAACTCCTCGGACACGATGTTTGGATAGTGGGTCTGAGTATAAGCAAGATAGATGAAAAACGGCGCGTCTTCGGTACTCTTTGCTTCGACAAATTCGATGGCTTTTTTCGTCAGGTCGCCATCTATTTCGCCGCGATAGTCCAGATCGTAGTCTTGAGCGATGGTTGCTGGCTCGCCAGCAACACCTTGCATCACAACCGGCTCTTCCATGTTGGCATCGGCAAAACCCGGAAGCGTGCGCCAGACTGTAACGTCAGTGGTCTCAACGCCGTAAAACTCATCGAATCCTTGATTCGTTGGATAGCGCCCTTCGGTCCATCCAAGGTGCCATTTCCCGTACATGGCCGTGCTGTATCCTACATCCTTCAGCATCTCGGCCATCGTGATTTCCCATTGGGTCAGACCGTAAACGCCACCTCCCAGTGGGACCGTATGGTTGCCGCTCCGGATGCCGTACCGTCCAGTCATGGTCGCTGCGCGGGACGGCGTGCACTGGCTTTCCACGTTGAAGTTCGTGAGTCGTAGTCCTTCCGCAGCGAGGGCGTCCATCTCGGGAGTCGCAGTACCACGGATTATGCCACCTCCATTGAACCCGGGTTCGCCCCACCCAAAATTATCTAGAAATATGAATACGATGTTAGGTTTTTCTTGAGCCGAAGCGGCCTCGGCAAATAGAAGAGATAAGGACAGTAGGAATGTGCGGGACAACCACTTCATAACAACATCTCCAAATTAGGCTCACGGACTCAAGACTGTCGAACGAAGCTGCCAGTCGTCAAGAACGGCCACTCGTTGCGGTATTTTCTCACAGTGGTAGAGCGTCAGATTTGCGGGCGAAGCTGCGGTCCGGTTTTGGTCGAATCTCCCTCAGGCTCTCTTTTGCTCAACAATGAAAAACCGTTGTTTTCCTTGACGAACAACCGACTCAGATGTTGCCATAAGCTGGCATTCAGCTCGGCTGGGAGGTTCATATGAAGTTTTTTCTAACGACATCGACAGCAATAGTTTCCGCAGCATTCATAACAAGCTCATCAGATGCTCAAGAGGCCGCACAAGGTGGGCTAGTCGGAGAGATGACCATATCGGTTGATGATATGCGTGAACCCGCACCCGCCGATTTCTCACCCTATGCAGGTCGGGATTTTCCTACGCGACCTTTGTGGGGTGACACTCACCTGCACACATCAAATTCACTCGATGCCCGCGGATTTGGCGTTATTCTGAGCCCCGACGATGCCTATAGGTTTGCACGTGGTGAGGAAGTCACCACATCACATGGCCTCCGTGTGAAGTTATCGCGTCCGCTCGACTGGCTTGTTGTATCCGATCATTCTGATGCCATGGGTGCAATGAATGAAATCATCGCGGGAAACTCCACGCTGATGCGCGATGCAACGCTCAGAGACTGGAGCGAACGGCTTAATGCGGGCGGAGACGTTGCACTTGGAGCCACTATGGAAGTCATTGAGACCTTTGCTGGCATCACGGGCGAGGCACTTCCCGAAGCTGTTGCAGATCGAAGGTTTGTACAATCCGTGTGGGACAAGTTCACGCAAACTGCGGATCATCACAATGACCCTGGCACGTTCACTGCGTTCATCGGGTACGAGTGGACATCTACCGAAGCTGGCAACAACCTCCACCGCAATGTGATCTACCGGGATGATGCCATTCGCGCTCGGCAAATGCTGCCCTTCACAACCGCAGAAACATTTAATCCGGAACGGCTATGGGATTGGATGGAAACTTATGAACTAGAGACTGGTGGTCGTGTACTGGCCCTTGCTCACAATGGCAACGTCTCCAACGGTTTGATGTTTCCGGTCGAGACAAACCCTGAAACGGGTGAGCCTTTGACAGAAGACTACGCAGAGCGGCGTGCCAAGTGGGAGCCGATGTATGAGATTACCCAGATCAAAGGTGATGGAGAAACTCACCCGTTTCTCAGCCCGAACGATGAGTTCGCTGACTATGAAACCTGGGATAAATCCAATCTGGGTCCGACACTCAAAGAAGACTGGATGCTTCAGTACGAATACGCCCGCGAGGCCTTGAAGAACGGTCTCAAGCTAGAAGCTCAGCTCGGCACCAATCCATACAAGTTCGGAGTAGTGGGCTCGACCGACAGCCATACTGCTTTGGCAACGGCGGAAGAAGACAATTTCTTTGGCAAACACTCTGGCGTCGAGCCGGAACCTGGCCGTTGGCAGCATGTCGTTGGCGAGTTCGATGCCCTGAGGATTCTCGGGTGGGAAATGGCAGCCTCAGGCTATGCAGCGGTTTGGGCTCAGGACAACACACGCGAAGCCATATTCGACGCCATGGAACGGAAAGAAGTATACGGGACAACCGGTAGTCGCATCGCGGTTCGTTTCTTTGGTGGTTGGGATTTTACGGAAGCTGACGCAAGATCTCGATTGCCCGCAGAAATAGGATATGAAAAAGGCGTTCCGATGGGTGGGGACCTCGCGGACGCGACACAAGGCGCGGACGCCCCAACCTTCCTGGTTGCTGCGCTGAAAGATCCGTTCTCCGGCAATCTCGACCGTGTTCAGATTGTGAAAGGTTGGCTAAATTCCAGCGGCGAAACTGAGGAGCGTGTCTATGATGTGGCTTGGTCGGGAGACCGAGAACCCGATGCGGACGGCAACCTGCCAACGGTAGGGAACACCGTGGATGTTGCAACGGGCACGTTTACGAATTCAATAGGTTCCCCGGAACTGATCACCGTTTGGAAAGACCCCGATTTCGATCCTTCTATGAGCGCTTTCTACTATGCCCGTGTCTTGGAAATTCCCACACCGAGATGGACAATTTACGATGCCGTTCGGTTCGGAGACGAACTGCCTGCCGAGGTGCCCACGTCAACTCAGGAACGTGCTTACACTTCGCCAATTTGGTATACTCCCGAGGGCTGAAATATACCTAATCTGTCGTCGTTACGGCAAAAGCCCGGCAGTTCCTGTCGCAGCAACACTAGGCTAGTGCGTTCATGCGAACGTCCGCTTAGGACGCGACGCAACCATTGGTTGCGTACTACATCAGAAACTGCTTAGCGGACAAAGCGCCCGCTGTTTATGGAACGCGGTCGCTCTTGACTGTCCGCTTTGCAAAGTCATTCAATACTTATTGGCCAAATGCGTGAAACGGGATGTTGTAGATGCCACGTGATACGAAATTAATCCTATGCCCGCTAAACCTTCGTCACGTCAGGTTGGACTACAGCGCCTACGAAGAAGCAATCGCAATGGCCAGGCGCAGAGAAGCGCGGCTTCTCGTGGTGACAGTTGCGCCAGAAATGGAGCGAAACTTGAATATTCGCGACTCTGTTGGCTATTGGAGCGAGCAATTGGAGAAGTTTGTGAAAGATCACCCGGCGGAAGGCGTCGAATTAGAAACTGTTGTTCGAACCGGTGCTGTGCATCGGCAAATCGTAAAGCTCGCCGATGAACGCAACGTGGATATGATCGTGATGGAGGCGGCCAACCCAAAGATTCAGGATTACCTCCTGGGAACGACCGCCAGCCACGTAGTGACACATGCCAGTTGCTCGGTTTTTGTTGTTCGGCACTAGTCGATTCAAAAACCTCGGCAACCCGATGTGATGGCTCCCTTATTTTAGGAAGCCATCATTGATTTTGTCCGCTTGCTACAGCTTTTTGTACTCGGATCGCAGAGCCAGCCACAGACAGTAGCACATAATGAGGATCACCAGTGTAAATGGAATCCCCATTGACACGGCAGCCCCTTGGAGGGCGTTCAATCCACCGCCTAGAAGAAGCGCAATTGCAACCAAACCTTCCAAAGTGCACCACCAAACACGCTGAACAACGGGCGCATCCAGTTTACCACCTGCGGTGATAGTATCGATAACCAACGACCCTGAATCAGATGACGTGACAAAGAAGATCACAATCAAAATCAGCGAGATCGGGGCGACGATATTGTACAGAGGCAACTCCTTGAGGAAGCCGAACAGGGCGCCCTCTGGCGCATAACTGTCGATGACGGTTGCTTTGACGCCTTCAGCGCTACCTGCGTTCAGCATGTCAATCGCGGCCCCTCCAAAAGTGGACATCCACAATGCGCAGACCGCCGTAGGAGCAATAAGGGCACAAAGAACAAACTCACGCACCGTACGACCCCGAGAGATCCGGGCAATGAACATTCCCACGAAAGGAGACCATGCAATCCACCATGCCCAGTAGAACGTAGTCCACCCATGGAAAAAGCTGGTATCCTCTCTGCCAAAGGGATTGGAGAGCGCAGGTAGCAGCGTGACATAGTCTACCATGACTGAAACGTAACGAGCAATTGCGGCCGCCACCCCGGTCATTGCGATCACAAAAATAAACAGCCCCACAGCCATGATCATGTTGATCTCAGATAGCCGTTTCACACCGGCATCCATTCCCAACAAAACAGAACCAAGCGCAATGAGCGTGATCGCGACAATGATGATGACGGTCAATGTGGGCGAAGGCGTGATGCCAAACACTTCATTCAAACCTGCGGCAACCTGTTGCGCACCGAGGCCCAACGAGGTGGTTAGTCCGAAGAGGGTCGCAAACACGGCCAGCGTGTCGATGACATGCCCCCAGAAGCCCCAGACACGTTCACCGAGTAGCGGAAAGAACGCCGACCTAAGCGTCAGCGGCAGGTTCAAGTTGTATGCAAAAATCGCCAGTGCCAGTCCCACTGCAGCGTACACAGCCCAACCTTCGAGACCCCAGTGATGGATCGTACCAACAACACCGATATACTCATTGCCGGGCTCGGTGATGTCGATGTTTAAGGGGCGCGCATTCCCATCTTCCGAGAAGTTGTAGTACACGGGCTCCAATACACCGAAGAACAGTAGACCGATCCCGATTCCTGCGGCAAACATCATTGCGATCCAACCCGCATACGAGTAGTCGGGTTTCGCATCTTTTCCGCCAATTCTGACCTTTCCGACCGGCAAGACAATGAGCGCCAGGCAGAACAAGGTGATCGCATTCACCGACAACACAAGAAACCAATCAAAGGTGCTGGTCAGCCACGGCCGAAGCCAGCCAAAAAATGCAGCGGCCGCTTCCTGATTGGCCAATGCCACGATCACGAAGCCTAGGATCAGCAAACCAGAAACGATGAAGACAGGGTTATGGATGTCTAACCCGAGGGGTCTGATGTTGTCCTGTCCGAGTTCATATTCAGTCTCGAAATCCCAGACGCGAGGGTCTGGGTCGAGCATCTTTTTTTGACTTGTATCTGACATTTTACCTCCCTAAGCGCATGTGTCATGCGCCTTAGCGTTGCACAACCTGCGGCAATCTGTCCAACATTCAGTCAGACGCAGCTGCCACGATTGACGGTGTTCCAAGGGCCAACACAGCAGAGATTTCGAACGGGACCGGTCAAATCGGCTTACAAATGCGAAAAATTCAACAGGATCAACTTGCCGCGCACCGACCCAGACGTTCGCGCGAAAACGCCGAGACCTGCAAGACTTTATGACATTGTTTTCTGTGGCCCGTATAGCCAGATCAACTGCAACGCAGCCCCCCACTTAGGTTAAGTCCACTTCTGGCTGAAAGCCCCAGCATCTTCGCGGCTGGCTCGATTGCCTCGGGCAGCCCAACTGTCGGTTGGGCAGTTTTGGCGAATTAATGTAGCTTGCTTTTGGCGTTGCCACGAAAACTCCAATTCTGCTTCCCTAAGATGTCTGCTTTGGGCTCGAACCGGACTTTGAAGTGTTGGTGATCATTGGAGCCGTTAGCAAATCGTCAGCCCTTCACTGCGCCGGATGTGATGGCAAATCCGGCATCGGTACCCAGCCCGGCAGATCATCCGGCGAGACCGAGACGTGCAGCCTCTCGGATCGGTCCTTGCCCACTTTCCGGTGCTTGCGCAGCAGGAAAATCTTACCCCAGCCGCGCCATGTGCCCACTGACCGCGCAGCTGTATCGGTCGGGAAGCGGTCGCGCCACCCATCAGGCAATGGCAGGCCGTGCATCTCGGCCTTGTCCAGCATCCAGATCAGAGAGATGTTGCTGAGTGGGCGCGCCTCTTCGAACCCGTTCAATTGACCGCCGACATCCCCATGCGTGCCCCGGAACCAGACTTGTTCCACATGGCCCTTGAAATCAGGGGTACATTTCCACAAGACCGGCTCGAACACTTCGCGGGTCTCGTCAAGCGCCATGGCGTGATAGCCGTGGCGGGTGGCCGGGCCAAGCTGGTGGTTGTGAAAGGCGTGGCGTTCTTCGGCCCAGCGCCACAGTAGTGGAAGGCGTAGGCCCAGCGCTTTTACCGTGTCCCAGACGCCGACCATCTCAATCGCCACATCCTCGTGGCAGAAGGCTTTCCGGAATTCAGCCGCCGCCTTGCCGCTAGCGTTGCACTCATAGTGACGATAGGCCTGCTTGATGTTCCGCTCGGTCGCGTGTTCGGCCTTGAGCAACCCGATCAGATCGATCACCCCGGCAAGGCTGCGCACGCCGTATGCCCCGCGCGAATAGCCGATGAAGTAAATCCTGTCGCCGGGTTTGTAGCGCGATGCCAGATAGCCGTAAGCACGCCTGATCTGGCGATTGATCCCCCGCCCCATCATCACGTCCAGCGAGGACTTCCAGTTGTCCCACTGTACCCCGGCTTCGTAAAAAACCGAGACCTTGCTGCCCATCTCGCAACACAGACGTAGAGTTTGGCCTGCGTGGGTCTCATACCCCGGTTCCAGCGTTGACATAGTCCCGTCGAGGATAATCACGTGGCTGATCGGTTCACGGTGGCGCGACTCGGCTGAGTGTTCGGACCGCAGAGGCCGTCCGAGCCATCCCAGTACCTTTCTACTCAGCCGCGACAGATCCATGCGTCAGCAACTCCCATACTCTTTGAGGTGTGAAAGGCATATCCGCCTGTCGCACCCCGTGATCCCAGAGCGCATCCTGAACCGCATTTGCCACTGCGGCCAGCGCGCCCACGGTACCGGCCTCACCGCATCCCTTCATCCCCATCGGGTTTGAAGTTGACGGAACCGGCGCCGAGGTAAACTTAATCATGGGTATCTCGGCGGCGCGCGGCAAGGCATAGTCCATCAACGAAGCCGTGAGCAGTTGCCCCTGCGCATCATGCACAACACGCTCGGTCAGCGCCTGTCCGATCCCCTGGACCACACCGCCATGTACTTGCCCTTCGGCCAGCATCGGGTTGATAAGGTTACCAAAATCATCGACCACTGTATAGCGGTCGACCCAGGTTTCTCCGGTGTAAGAATCAATGACGATTTCGGCAACATGTGCGCCATTGGGATAGCTGCGCGCATCCAGGTTGGCGCGCGCGTAATGTTGCAGCAGATCAGTACGGCCATCGGCACGGGCCATATCCGCGGCCTCGGTCAGGGTGGGCGTCAGGTTCGACCCCGGCGCGCGAAAGGTTTCGTGATCGAATGTCACATCGCTTTCCTCCACCCTCATCTTATCAGCCAGATAGGGCGTGAATGCGGCGATCATGACGTCGATTGTCGCCAGTGTGGCTGTGCTTTGCACCGTAACGGACCGAGACCCACCGGTACCGCCACCATGAGGAAGTTGATCGCTGTCGCCCTGCACCACATTGATCCGGTCCACCGGAATTCCGGTCTGATCGGACAGGAAATGGGCATAAACCGTCTCATGCCCCTGCCCGTTCGATTGGGTGCCGACATAGAGGTTCACGGTGCCATCCTCGCAGAACTCCACTTTCGCGTTCTCGGAAGGGTCCCCCAAAATACTTTCGATATAGTAACATAGGCCCTGCCCGCGGATCAGGCCGCGTTCGGCATCGGCGGCCTTGCGGGCGGCAAACCCCGCAGTCTGTTCGCCCGCGCGGGACAGGATCATGTTGAAGTCGCCCACATCATAGGTCTCGCCGGTGGCCGAGGTGTAGGGAAACGCCTCGGGGCGGACGAAATTCTTGCGGCGCAGCTCCCACGGGTCCACGCCCAGTTCGCGCGCGGCGCGGTCCATGACGCGCTCTAGCACATAAATCGCCTCAGGGCGGCCCGCACCGCGATAGGCATCGACCTGTGTGGTGTTAGTAAAGAACCCTTCGACCCGCAGATAGGTCGTCTGGACGTCGTAAACGCCCATCAAAACTTTGCTAAACAGGCTAGTCTGAATCGCCTGCCCGAAATGGCTGTTATAGGCACCCAGATTGATCTTGCTGTGAACGCGATAGGCCGTGATCCGGTGATCGGCATCAAAGGCCAGTTCGGCCAGCGAGGTCAGGTCGCGGCCATGATGGTCGGACAGCATCGCCTCGGACCGGTCGGACATCCAGTGCACGGGTTTGCCCAGCTTCTTCGCTGCAACGGCAGTGCAGAAATATTCCGGGTAGGGCATCACCTTCATACCAAAGCCGCCACCTACATCCGGAGTGGTCACGCGGATGTCTTCAGGCTCAACCCGCAGCTTTTGCGCCAGTTGAGCGCGCATGGCCCAAACCCCCTGTCCGCCATAAGCAAAATGCAGGCGACCATCGACCCAGTTGGCCTGACAGCCGCGCGGCTCGATCGAGGCAATGATGACCCGATTATCCACTACATTGAGCGATACAGTATGCGCCGCAGCCTGAAACGCGGCCTCGGTCGCGGCCTCGTTGCCCAGACCCCAGTCAAATGCGCGATTATCCGGCGCTTCGGGGTGCAAGGTCTCTCCGCCCGCATCCACGTCCAGCTTGGCGGGGCGTTCGTCAATCTCGACCAAGACCAGTTCGGCGGCGTCACGGGCCTGGGCTTGAGTGTCAGCAATAACCACCGCGATCGGTTCGCCAACAAAGCGCACCCGGTCGGTCGACAGCATGTGACGCGCAGGCGCTGCTGCGGGCGAGCCGTCCCGGTTCTTGACCGTCGCCGCATTGATCACGGTGTCGATCCCGGCCTCTTTCAAATCCTCCAGCGTCATCACCAGCCGAACCCCATCAGCTGCGCGCGCCGCGTCCAGATCAAGCGTCGTGATGACCCCATGCGCCACCTGCGAGCGGACAAACACAGCGTGCAGGGCACCTTCTGGTACAACATCATCCATGTAGTGCCCCTGCCCGGTCAGAAACCTCTGATCCTCGGTCCGTTTGACGGGCTGGCTTCTGCCGAATTTTTCCATGGGGCGACCCTCCTGCGCGGTTCCGAAGGCGACCCTAGCCCGCCTATGGGCGATGTCCAGAAAAAGACAGGGGTTTGGACTTTAAGTTCTGCGGGTTTCCGATAGCCTCAGACCCCATGACCTGGACACATGATACCGTTTTCCCTTTCTCTGCCGCGATGACGAGCGGCAAGACCGCAACCCATGACGTTTATGCCGGGGGCGAAGGCCCGCCCATCCTGATCCTGCAGGAATTGCCTGGGATCGGGCCCGAAACGCTGGATCTGGCCAAACGCCTGAACGGGGCGGGGTTTCGTGTCTACCTGCCGCATATGTTCGGCACCTATGGCAAAGTCACGATGGGCCGCAACATGGCCCGCTTGTTTTGCGTCCGGCGCGAGTTCAACATGTTCCTCAAAGGCCGTCAGAGCCCCATTGCGGGCTGGATGCGGTCGCTGGCGGCCGAAATCAAGTCCCGCGACAACGCAGCAGGCGTGGGTGTCATCGGTATGTGCCTGACCGGCAGTTTCGCTCTGACCCTGATGGCTGAGGACGCGGTTCTGGGCGGCGTCGCCAGCCAGCCAGCCTTGCCGGTCTTTGGCGGCGATACACTGCACATGAGCTCCGATGACATCGCACAAGCCCGTGCGGGCATGGCCGCCAAAGGTCCGGGGCTTGCGATGCGATACGCGGATGACAAGCTGGCCCCGGAACGGCTGATGCGCGCGCTACAAGACGGCTTTGGTGATGACCTTGAGACACAGGAATATGAGGGCAAGGATCACTCTCTGCTGACGCTGGATTTCCACGAACCGGCCTATCAGAGGGTGCAGGATTACTTCCGTGCCCGATTTGCCCAGGCCGGATAGCACACGCACCCTTCCCCTTCCTGCGCGCATTCGCTATTGCAATCGCTGACCCGAGATTGATGACGCAGGACGCACCCCATGGCGATGGAAAAGACATTCAACGCGGCCGAGGCCGAGGCCCGCATCTACGAGGCCTGGGAACAGGCCGGAGCCTTCAAGGCGGGCGCGAACCGCTCGCGCGACGAAAGCTTTACCATCATGATCCCGCCGCCCAACGTGACGGGTGCGCTGCATGTGGGGCACGCGTTCAACAACACGTTGCAGGACATCCTGACCCGCTGGCACCGGATGCGCGGGTTCGACACGCTGTGGCAGCCCGGACAGGACCACGCCGGTATCGCCACCCAGATGCAGGTGGAAAAGATGCTGGCCGCCACCGGCCAACCCGGTCGCCGCGAACTGGGGCGCGAGGCGTTTCTGGACAAGGTCTGGGAATGGAAAGGCGAATACGGCGGCACCATCATCGAACAGCTTAAACGGCTGGGCTCCAGCTGTGACTGGTCGCGCAATGCGTTTACCATGGCGGGCGCACCGCGTGACCCGCGCACTGGCCACGAAAATTCTGCGAATTTTCACGACGCGGTCATCAAGGTTTTCGTCGATATGTACGAAAAGGGCCTGATCTATCGCGGCAAGCGGTTGGTCAACTGGGACCCGCACTTTGAGACCGCGATCTCGGATTTGGAAGTCGAGAACATCGAAACGCCCGGCCACATGTGGCACTTCAAATACCCGCTGGCCGGGGGCGAGACCTATACCTATGTCGAAAAGGACGAGGACGGGAACGTCGTGCTTGAGGAAGAGCGCGACTATATCTCGATCGCCACGACCCGCCCCGAAACCATGCTGGGCGACGGCGCGGTTGCGGTTCATCCGTCGGATGAGCGGTACGCGCCAATCGTCGGGAAACTCTGCGAAATCCCGGTTGGCCCGAAAGAGCATCGCCGTCAGATCCCGATCATCACGGATGAGTATCCCGATCCCGATTTCGGCTCGGGCGCGGTAAAGATCACCGGCGCGCATGACTTCAACGACAACATGGTCGCCAAGCGCGGCGGCATCCCGATGTACCGCCTGATGGACACCAAAGGCGCGATGCGGGCCGATGGCGCGCCTTATGCCGATGAGGCCGACAAGGCGCAGGAATATGCGCGTGGCAAAGCGTTCACCGAGAACGAGATCGACGCGATCAACCTGATCCCCGATCACCTGCGCGGCCTCGACCGGTTCGAGGCGCGCGCGAAGGTCGTCGAGGAAATCACCGCCGACGGTCTGGCGGTCATGACCCGCGCGGATGACCCGCGTCTGGGCACCAAGCTGGGCGAGGATGACGACCCGGCGGCGCTGGTCCCGCTGGTCGAGAGCAAACCGATCATGCAGCCCTTTGGCGACCGCTCGAAGGTTGTGATCGAACCGATGTTCACCGATCAGTGGTTTGTCGATGCCGAAAAGGTCGTCGGCCCCGCGCTGGATGCGGTCAAGGACGGCACGGTCAAGATCATCCCCGAGTCGGGCGAGAAAACCTATTACCACTGGCTGGAAAACATCGAGCCCTGGTGCATCTCGCGCCAACTGTGGTGGGGACATCAGATTCCGGTTTGGTATGGGCCCACAGTCGTGGACCCTGCGGATGGTGGTTATCCGCTGTCGTATAACCCTCCAAAGTACTTCTGTGCAGCTTCGCAAGAGCAAACTATCGCACAAGCGAAGGAGTATTATGGAGATGCGGTAGAAATCGAGTTCAGCAAATTCGACAATTTGCCTGCTCTCGAAGGAGAGCAGAAGAAAGCAAACCCCGCCGCTTTCAGCTTGGGTTCACCGAGCAATATGAGCCTTCAAAAAGTCATTCTTGCCCGCGACCCCGACGTCCTCGACACATGGTTTTCGTCCGGCCTCTGGCCCATTGGCACGCTGGGCTGGCCCGAACAGACCGAGGAATTGGAGCGCTACTTCCCAACAGACGTGCTGATCACCGGCGCGGATATTCTGTTCTTCTGGGTCGCCCGTATGATGATGATGCAGCTGGCCGTGGTAAACGAAATCCCGTTCCACACCGTCTACCTGCACTCGCTCGTCCGCGACGAGAAGGGCAAGAAGATGTCCAAGACCACCGGCAACGTCATCGACCCGCTAGAGATCGTGGACGAATTCGGTGCCGACGCGCTGCGCTTCACCAACGCCTCGATGGCGGCCATCGGCGGCGTCCTGAAACTGTCCCGCGACCGCATCACCGGCTATCGCAACTTCGGCACCAAGCTGTGGAACGCCGTCCGCTTTGCCGAGATGAACGAGGTCTTCACCGACACCGTCCCGCAACTGGACGTGGCCGACCTGAAACCCAAAGCCGCCGTGAACCGCTGGATCATCGGCGAAACCGCCCGCGTGCGGGCCGAGGTCGACGCGGCACTGGAAAGCTACCGCTTCAACGACGCCGCGAACGGGCTTTATGCCTTTGTCTGGGGCAAGGTCTGCGACTGGTACGTCGAGCTGTCGAAACCCCTGCTGCAAGGCGACGACGCCGAGGCACAGGCCGAAACCCGCGCCACCATGCGCTGGGTTTTGGATCAGTGCATGGTCCTGCTGCACCCGATCATGCCCTTCATCACCGAGGAACTCTGGGGCCTGACCGGCGACCGCGCGAAAATGGTCGTCCACGCCGACTGGCCGACATATGGCACCGAACTGGTCGATGCCGATGCGGATCGTGAGATGAACTGGGTGATCTCGGTCATCGAAAACACCCGCTCGGCCCGTGCCCAGATGCGGGTTCCAGCGGGGCTCTACGTGCCGATGCTGGTGACAGAAATCGACGCCCACGGCCAAGCCGCATGGGACCGCAACGAGGCGCTGATCAAGCGTCTGGCCCGGATCGACAGCCTGACCAAGGCCGATGCGCTGCCCAAAGGCACGATTTCCATCGCCGCCCCCGGCGCGTCCTTCGGCCTGCCGCTGGCGGATATCATTGACATCGGTGCCGAAAAGGAACGGCTGGAAAAAGCCAAAGGCAAGCTGGCCAAGGAACTGGGCGGTCTGCGCGGGCGTCTGAACAACCCCAAGTTCGTGGCCTCGGCCCCGGAAGAGGTTGTCGAAGAAGCCAAAGCCAACCTCGCCGCCCGCGAAGAAGAAGAGGCTAAACTGAACGAGGCGCTGGCCCGTTTGGAAGAAATAGCCTGATCTTCTTCTCGTTCCATATACGGAAATCCCAAACCTCGCCGCACCACCCGTGGCGGGGTTTTCAGTTTCAGAGACAGCCTTTAGAATAGTGCCATGTTCGGGTCGCTAGCAAAACTCATCGAACGCCAGATCCAAAAGGCGCAGGCCGAGGGGCAGCTACAGGGCCTTGAAGGCGAAGGCCGCCCCCTGCCCGACCGATCCGGCGAAGCGCAAACCGATCCTGCTTTGGCCGCCGGGCATCGGATCATGGCGCAGGCCGGTGTTTTGCCCGAAGAATTCACGATCAAGAAACAACTCGACGCTGCCAGGCAGGACTATGCCACACTGAGCGATCCGCAAGCGCGCAAACGGGCGATGGCGCGCATCGCCGATCTTGAGATGCGCTATAACATGGCCCGCGACGCCCGCCGCGCATTTATGCGCTGATCACTTGAAGACGGGCTTGCGACCTTGCATTTGGGCCGCGATGACCTCCATCTGCTCGGGCTTGCCAATCAACTCAACCTGTTCGGCGGATTCGGCCATCAGCACCTCGGCGCGAGGCTGAGTTTCGGCCAGATCGATAAGCCGCTTGGCCGCGCGGATGGCCGACGGGCTGCGGCCCCCAATGTCTTCGGCAAGCGCTATGGCCTCGGTCAGTGGATCGTCAGAGAGTTTGGTCACCAAACCCCAATCCGCCGCCTGCGACGCACCGATAGGCCGCGCAGTATAAGTCAACAGACGCAGAACGTCCGAGCGGACCAGCTTGGGCAGCAACACCATACCGCCCATATCGGGGATGATGCCCCACTTCATCTCCATCACGGCCAGTTTGGTGTCAGGATGCGCGATGCGCACATCCGCACCCAAGGCGATCTGCAACCCGCCGCCATAGGCCACGCCCTGAATTGCGCAAATTACCGGCATGGGTAGGCGTCGCCAGATCAGGGCCAGTTCCTGCATCTCGTTGGCATCTTCGTGACTGCGGGCCATCAGCCATTCGCGCGGGTCGATATGGGCCATCTTGGCAAAGCTCGCCATATCCAGACCAGCGCAGAAACTCTTACCTTCGCCCGACAACACCACCGCTCGCGCGTCCGAAGCCGCCACTTCTTGCCCCGCAGACAAAATCGCCTTGATCATCGCGTCATCCAACGCGTTCATCTTGTCGCCGCGCGTCAGCGTGACATGAGCGATGTGATCTTTGTATTCGACGGATACGCGTGACATGCGGACCTCCCATTACCGGTTGAGGCAAGCATGCCTGCAAGTGCCACCAAGTTCCAGATCAACGTTAGGGCAGCTTTTCGGCAGGCATTCGGCCGAACCACGGCGAATCCAGTGTCATGACATAGAAGTCATCACCTACAATCCGCCCTGCGGTCGTGATGCCCAAGCGTCCAGCGGGGTCTTGCAGATTTTGCAGGATCGTCCCGTCGCCGTCGAAGCGGATCACCATACCCCGATGGATCGGGGCAGGCCGGACCATCGGCCCCAACCGCCAGATCAACTTGCGCAGAAACGGATAGGGCATCAGCGCCTCAGTCGGTACGCGCGGGCTGGCGAAGGCCAGCCAATAGGTGCCGTCGTCCTGGGCTTTGATATTGTCTGGATAGCCCGGCAGGTTGTCCAGAAACACCTCTTGTGTTCCCGCTTTGGGACCAGTCAACCACAGCCTGTGCACTCGTGCGCGCCCGGTCTCTGCGATCAGCAGAAAATCTTCGTCGGGCGACAGCGCGACCCCATTGGTATAAACGAAACCTTCGGCGATCTTTTCGACGGCTCCCTCCGGGGAATAGCGGGCGACATAGCCAGTGGGCGATTGCTCCCAAATCGTCAGAACCGAAGTGGGTTTGGTACCCCCCATGGTTTCGGGGTCGAAACGGTCAGACGAGTTCGTGAAATAAACCGTGCCATCACGCCCGACATCCAGATTGTTGGCGTAGATGACCGGTGCGCCGTCAATTTCAGAGACCAGCGTTTCCAAACTCCCCGGCCCTGTCCAGCGCATCAGTCCGCGATAGCTGTCCGAGATATAGAGGGCTCCGTCAGGACCGGCCTTCAGGCCCAACGGCCGGCCGCCAAGATCGTCGACCTTCTGCGGCGCATCCTGATCAATGCGATAGAGCGCTCCGGACTGTGTGGTCGTAAAGACTGTGCCATCAGGCAGATCAGCAATGTCTTCAGGGCCCTCCTCGCCGTCGGGCAGGGAGATCAGTTCAAGCCGATCCAGCGCGTTGTTTTCGGCGAATTCGCCCGTAAAACCAGGGGCCTTTGGGGCGTCCCAGACGACGGGCTCAACTGCGACCGGCCAAAAAAGCAGATAGGCGAGACCAATTAGGATCAGACCGATTGCGATGCGCATGTGCGCTCCTTCCGTGTGGCTTGGCGCAAGGGTGCGGGTGTTTTGCCCGCAGCGCAAGCTTGCCTGACGGATGACCTTACGTTTATCTGCCTTCATGACAGAGTTCCGCTTTACCCCCCTTGCCCAATCCCTGCCCGCCACCGTGCCTTTTGTCGGCCCTGAAACGCAGGAGCGGCAGCGCGGCGCGCCTTTTCTGGCGCGATTGGGGGCCAATGAAAGCGTCTTTGGCCCATCCCCGCGTGCGATCGAGGCGATAGCGCAGACCGGTATCTGGATGTATGGCGATCCCGAAAACCACGACTTGCGCCATGCTTTGGCGGATCACCATGACGTTGCGCCCGAGAATATCGTTGTGGGCGAGGGGATTGACGGGCTGCTGGGGTATCTGGTGCGCCTATTTGTCGGGCCGGGTGAGGCTGTTGTGACCTCGGACGGGGCCTATCCTACCTTCAACTACCACGTGGCCGGGTTCGGAGGGGTGCTCCACAAGGTGCCCTATAGAGATGACCATGAGGACCCCGTGGCGCTGTTTGCCAGGGCGGCTGAGGTAGGTGCAAAGCTGGTTTACCTAGCCAACCCGGACAATCCGATGGGCAGTTGGCACAGGGGTGCAGATATAGTCGCCGCGATGGACAAACTGCCCGCAGGCTGCGTGCTGGTTCTTGACGAGGCTTATGTAGAATGCGCCCCCGAGGGCACCGCCGCCCCAATTGATGCAAACGACCCGCGCCTGATCCGCATGCGTACCTTTTCCAAAGTTCACGGCATGGCAGGCGCGCGGGTTGGATATGGGATCGGGGCACCGGCGTTGATTTCAGCGTTCAACAAGGTGCGCAATCATTTCGGAATGAACCGCGCGGCGCAGGCGGGGGCCTTGGCGGCGTTGCAGGATGATGAATGGCTGGCCCATGTTCAGCAACGCATTGCGGCAGCACGGGACCGCATTGGTGTCATCGCGCGGGATCACGGGTTGGAGCCCCTGCCCTCGGCCACCAATTTCGTTGCCATTGATTGCGGGCGTGACGGGGAGTTTGCCAAGGCGGTGCTGGACGCGCTGGTTGCGCAGGGCATTTTCGTGCGGATGCCGTTTGCCGCGCCTCAGAACCGATGCGTTCGGATCAGTTGCGGTGCAGAGAAGGATCTGGATGCGTTTGCATCAGCTTTGCCCAAGGCGCTGGCTGAGGCGCAGGCGCGTTTTCCCTGAGCTTGGCTCGTGTGGTGAGCGAGCGGGGGGCTGTCTGCCCCCTATCGCGCTTGGGCGCGATTCCCCCCGAGGATATTTTTAGCCAGATGAAGGGCGGATCTGCGCTTTAGGCCGCGAGAGTGGCTGCGGCGGCTTCGAGCGCGCCTTTACCGCGCGGGATGTTCAGCGCCGCGAGCGCGGTTTCGACCCCGCCCAGCATCGCCATCACCATTTGGGCGTTGACATGACCCATATGGCCGAGGCGGAAGCAGCCGTCCCAGTCCTCCATCCCCAAGCCGATGCCTAGGGTTAGGCCGAGTTGGGTCTCGGTGAAATGGCGCAGCGGAGTGCCCTGTCCGTCTGATAGGCGCAGCGCTGTGACTGCGTGACTGCGATGCGCGCGGTCGGCTACATTCAGGTGCAGCGCGCCGCCTTCTGCCCATGTCTCGCAGGCGGTCCAGATGGCGGTGGCAAGGCGCTCGTGGCGCGCCCAAACATGTTCGAGCCCTTCGGCGTGGATCAGGTCGAGCGCGGCGCGCAGGCCGTAGAGATGATGGGTCGGCGCGGTGCCGTCGAAATACTGATAGAACAGGTCGGGCTGGGCGCGCGGCACCCAATCCCAGTATTGCGAGACGCGGGGCATGGTGGCGCGTTTGGCGGCGGCTTTTTCGTTGAAAAAGACAAAGCCCACTCCTGCAGGGGTCATCAGTCCTTTCTGGCAGGCGGTGACCATGACATCGACGCCCCAGGCGTCCATTTCGAACCGGTCGCACCCGAGCGATGCGATGCAATCGGCCATCAGTAGAGCGGGATGGCCTAAGTCATCTAGCAGGGCACGCAATGCTGGAATATCGTTGCGTACGGAAGTCGACGTGTCCACATGCACTGCCAAAACGGCTTTGATCTCATGCGTTTTGTCAGCGCGTAATGCTTCAGCGATGAGGTTAAAATTCCAAGGCGAAGAGGTCCCAAAATCAATCAACTGCGGCTTGGCGCCTATGCCTTCGGCCATCTCGGCCCAGCCATAGGTGAACCGGCCGGACGCTGGGGCCAGAACCACCTCACCCCGAGCGATCACGTTGGACAGTGCCGCCTCCCACGTACCGTGACCGTTGGCGATGTAGATCGCCACGTTGTGTTCGGTTCGCGCCACGCGCTTGAGGTCGCGGGTCAGGTCGGGCATCATCTCGATCAGTGCGCCATCATAGATGTTGGGCGACGGCCGATGCATCGCTTGCAACACGGCATCCGGCATCACTGAGGGGCCCGGGATGGCCAGATACTCACGCCCTTGCGCGAGAGAGATGTGGTTTGTCATGGGGTCAACCTGTCTGAATTGACGCCCAATTTAGTGACGTCCCGCGCGGCGTCAATCCATCAGCTGTGACGCCTCACGTGCAAGTTTTTCGATGCCGGTCCAGTCGCCATCCATGACCATCTGTTTGGGTGCGACCCAGCTACCGCCTGCGCAAACAACATTCGACAAAGACAGGTAATCGCGTGCATTTGACGGCGACACGCCACCGGTTGGGCAGAATGTGATTTGCGGCAGTGGCGCGCCGATCGCTTTGAGCGCGGGGGCACCACCGGACGCTTCGGCCGGGAAGAATTTCAGCATGTCATAGCCCTGTTCGAGCAGGCGCATCGCCTCAGAGGCAGTCGCCGCACCCGGCAGCAAGGGCAAGCCCTCGGCCTCACAGGCGGCGATCAAAGCGTCGGTTGCACCCGGTGAGACACCAAACTGCGCACCCGCCTCTTTCGCGGCGCGGACGTCTTCGGGGGTGATCAGTGTTCCCGCGCCGACCACACCACCGGGCACCTGCGCCATGGCACGAATTGCGCTGAGCGCCGAAGGCGTGCGCAGGGTGACCTCAAGCGCGGGGAGGCCTCCTGCGACCAAAGCCTCGGCCAGAGGCCGTGCTTGAGCCGCGTCATCGACGACCAGAACCGGCACGATTGGGGCCAGTGCGCAAATCTCGCGGGTGCGTTGGGTTTTGGACATGGTTTACACTCCGAAAATGCTGGCGCCAGTGTCAGCGGACCCGACATTCTGGCGGAAGGCTCCGAACAGGTCGCGCCCCACGCCGTGCTGATTGGCGCTGAGGTCGGCGGTGGCGGGTCTACGATCCAGCACGCCGGGCGTCAGGATCTCCAAATCGCCTTTTACTGCGTCGACCCGCAGGATATCGCCGTCTTGCAGGCAGGCAATGGGACCACTGTCCAGCGCCTCGGGAACCACATGGATCGCAGCGGGGACCTTGCCGGAAGCGCCCGACATGCGGCCATCGGTGACCAGCGCGACCTTTTGGCCTCGGCCCTGCAGGATCGACAGCATGGGCGTCAGAGAATGCAGCTCGGGCATCCCGTTTGCCTTTGGACCCTGAAAGCGAACGACGACGATGGTGTCGTCAGTGAACTCTCCGGCCTTGAAGGCGGCTTTGACCGCGTCTTGGTCGTGGAACACGCGAACCGGGGCCTCGACCACCTGATGTTCGGGGGCAACGGCCGAGACCTTCATGACGCCCGTTCCCAGATTGCCGGTCAGGCGTGACAGGCCACCGGTGGGTTGGAACGGGTCGCTGGCCGGGCGGAGAATCTTGTCGTTCAGGCTATGCCCTGCACCTTCTTCCCAGACCAAGTCGCCACCTTTCAGCTTAGGTTCCTTGGTGTAGTTATGCAGCCCCTGCCCTGCGACTGTCAGCGTATCGGGGTGCAGGAGCCCGTCTTCCAGCAAAGTGCCGATACAATAGCCCAGCCCGCCCGCAGCATGGAAATGGTTCACATCGGCCAGACCGTTGGGATAGACCCGCGCGACCAGAGGCACCACGGCGGAAATGTCAGAGAAATCCTCCCAATCCAACACGATACCCCCTGCCCGCGCCATGGCGATCAGGTGGATCAGCAGGTTGGTGGAGCCCCCTGTGGCCATCAGGCCGACAATCCCGTTCACAAAAGCGCGTTCGTCGAGGATCTGGCACACGGGCGTATAGTGATTGCCCAGCGCGCTGAGAGACAGGGCGCGGCGCGCGCCTTCCTCGGTCAGGGCATCGCGCAGGGGTGTGTTGGGATTGACGAAGCTAGAGCCCGGCAGGTGCAGGCCCATGAACTCCATCAGCATCTGATTGGTGTTTGCGGTGCCGTAAAAGGTGCAGGTGCCGGGGCCGTGATAGGCGGCCATTTCGGCCTTCATCAACTCGTCGCGGCCGACTTCTCCGGCGGCGAATTTCTGGCGGACCTTGGCCTTTTCGTCGTTTGGCAGGCCGCTGGTCATAGGACCGGCGGGTAGGAAGACGGCGGGCAGATGGCCAAACGCCTGCGCCCCAATGATCAGGCCGGGGACGATCTTGTCGCAGACGCCTAGGAAAACGGCAGCGTCATAGGTGTTGTGACTGAGGGCCACGCCGGTCGCCAGCGCGATCACATCGCGCGAGAACAAAGACAACTCCATCCCCGCTTCGCCTTGCGTGACGCCGTCGCACATGGCAGGCACGCCGCCCGCGACCTGCGCCGTGCCGCCTGCCGCGCGGATCGCATCGCGGATCAGAGCGGGGTAGCTTTCGAACGGCTGGTGAGCCGAAAGCATGTCGTTATAGGCGGTGACGATACCCAGATTGCCTGCTGTGCCGGTGGCCATTGAGGTCTGGTCGTCGCCCGCACCGGCATAGGCATGGGCCTGACCGCTGCAAGACAGATGCGCGCGAGCGGGGCCTTTGGATTTGGCCTGCTCCATCCGTTCAAGATGCGGGTCCCGCAGATCGGCGCTGCGCGTGATAATGCGCTGAGTGACGTCGGTGATGACGGAATGAACCATGATTACCCTCCGATCTGACGCCAGCGGCGTCCGTCCCGATGCATCAGCATCAGGGCCTCTTCAGGACCGGAACTGCCCTGATCGTATTTGGCGGGCCGGTCACCACGCTGTTCCCAGCCGTTAATAATAGGATCGACCCAGGCCCAGGCGGCCTCGGCCTCATCCCCGCGCATGAACAGAGTCTGATCGCCGCGAATGACGTCCATGACCAGTCGCTCATAGGCGTCCTGCGCCCGCGCATCTGCGCCCAGCGCCTCGGCAAAGCTCATATCCAGCGCCACATCAGACAGACGGAAGCCGCCCGGGCCGGGGTCTTTGATCGTGGTGCGCAGGGTAATGCCTTCGTCCGGTTGAAGGCGGATCACCAGCACGTTGCCATGCAGAGGGCCAACATTCGGGAAAATCGTATGCGGCGGGTCGCGGAAGAAAACCGCAATCTCGGATTCACGGGCTCGCAGGCGCTTGCCCGTGCGCAGATAAAACGGCACCCCGGCCCAGCGCCAGTTGCCAATATGCGCCTTGAGCGCAATGTAGCTTTCGGTGCGGCTGGCCGGATCTCCGACATGGTCTAGATAGCCGTCGCCACCCTTGTCGGTACGGTACTGACCTCGGGCGATATCCCTTGCGTCGACCGGTTCTAACGCTTCGATCACTTTCACCTTTTCATCGCGCACCGCGTTGGGCGCGAATTTCGACGGAGGCTCCATCGCCGTCAGACACAGAAGTTGTACCAGATGGTTCTGGATCATATCCCGCATCGCGCCGGATTGGTCGTAGTAGGCCCCGCGCCCTTCGACCCCGACGGTTTCAGCGACGGTGATCTGAACGTGGTCGACATGAGTGGCGTTCCACAGCGGCTCGAACAGGGAATTGGCAAAGCGCAAGGCCATCAGGTTCTGCACCGTTTCCTTGCCCAAATAATGGTCGATACGGTAAATCTGATGTTCCTCGAAACAGGCGCGCAGCCCTTCGTTTAGCGCCTTGGCCGAGGCCAGATCGTGCCCAAACGGTTTTTCCACGACGATCCGGCTGTCAGGCGTTGCCACGCCGTGGTCGTTCAGGCGTTGTGCAATCCCGGAAAACAGGCTGGGACCGACCGACAGGTAAAAGGCGCGCACCACGTCCGGGCGCAGCATTTTGGCTAGCTCTGGCCAGCCTTTGTTCCCCAGTGCATCCACCGAGACATATTCGACCTGTGCCAGAAACCGATCCAGCACATCCATTTTGAACTCCGGCGCGAATTCCTTCATCGACGCGCGGACCTGATCTCGGAACGCGGCGCTGTCGATATCCGAGCGCGCGGTGCCGATCACCCGGGCCTCGGGCGGCATCTGGCCGACCTCGAAGCGATGATACAGGCCGGGCAGGATCTTGCGTTGTGCCAGATCTCCGGTCGCGCCAAACAGCACCAGATCGAAGGGATTAACCGGGATTACGCGTGAAACCATCGACAGGCTCCTTCAGAACTCACTGGGCTTACCAGCTATGTTATCGCTAACATTTACCGCCGAAGTAATGAAATCCTGAGTATAAATCAACACCGGATTTGAAATTAATTTCAAAATCCCTGCCCGCTCAGCTCTGATTGCGCAGCCACTCCATAACAGCGGGGCGCACGGATTGTTCGCCCCGGTGCCGCGCATCTGCGATAATCTTGCGCAAGGATTGCAGATCGGCCCGCAACAGAACGCTTTTGACCGGCCCGATCGAGGCCGGGCGCATCGACAGCGACCGGATGCCCATTGCGGCAAGACACAGCGCTTCGACCGGTCGGCCGGCATCCTCACCGCAGAACGAAAGCGGCGTGTTAGAGATGTTGCAGCGTTCAACGATGCGTTCAATGAAGCTGAGGAAGCTGACATTCAGCGTATCATAGCGGCGGCGCACCAGTTCGTTCTCGCGGTCAGCGGCAAAGAAGAACTGTTTCAGGTCATTGCCCCCGATCGAGACAAAATCCACCTCATCAAAGAACTTCTGCGGCGAGAAACCCAGCGAAGGCGTTTCCAGCATCGCCCCAACTTCGAGCGTTTCTGGCAGGACATGGCCGAGCCGCTTTTCACGCTCGATGGTTTTATTGACCTCCCAGCGGGCCTCGCGGAATTCTTCGGCCTGCGCCACGAAGGGGAACATAATGGTCAACGGGCGACCATTGGCAGCCCGGATTAACGCCTGCAACTGCATCCGCATCACGCCGCGCTTGTCCAGCCCCACCCGAATTGCGCGCCAACCCAGCGCGGGGTTGGGTTCTTCCACGTGTTTCATGTAGGGCAGAACCTTGTCCGAACCGATGTCCAGCGTACGGAACACCACGCGCTTTTCGCCCGCCGCGTCCAGAACCCGCTGATACTGCGTCACAAGCTCGGACCGTTTCGGCATCTGATTGCGGATCAGGAATTGCAACTCGGTCCGAAACAGGCCTACGCCCTCGGCCCCCGAATTGCCCAGCGAGGGCAAATCCGCCATCAGACCCGCATTCATCACCAGATTAATCCGCTCGCCATCACGGGTCACACAAGGCGTTTCGCGGATCGAGGCATATCTCTCTTGCGCCTGCGCCTGCATGGCGATCTTGTCGCGGAAGGCAGTGACGACGGAATCTTCGGGGCGCAGATGGACGCTACCGTTGTCACCGTCGACAAGGATGTGATCCCCGTTCAACGCCTCGGTCGTAATTCGGCCCACATGCACAACCAGCGGAATCGCCAAGGCCCGCGCCACAATCGTTGCGTGGCTTCCGACCGAGCCTTCTTCCAGCACAATCCCTTTCAGCGACCTGCCATATTCCAGCAAGTCTCCGGGCCCGATATTCCGAGCGATCAGGATCGGGTCAGGCGGCAAATCCGCGCCATTGGTGTTGCCTTGCCCGGTGAGAATACGCAGCAGACGGTTGCTGAGGTCGTCCAGATCAGCCAAACGTTCGCGCAGGTAGGGATCCGTTACTTGCCCCATCCGCACCCGGGCCTGCGATTGCTCCTTTTCGACAGCCGCCTCGGCGCTCAAGCCGCGAGCGATGTCTTCCTCCATCCGGCGCATCCAGCCCTTGGAATTCGCGAACATCCGGTAGGCTTCCAGCACCTGCAACTGCTCGGTATCGCCATCCTTTGATATCTCGAGCATCTTGTCGACGCCGACCCGCAATTCATCGACGGCCTCGGTCAGCCGCTCACGTTCGCGATGAGGATCTTCGGCAATGGGGTTGGTGACCACCACGCGCGGCTCGTGCAACCAGACATGGCCCTCGGCCGAGCCTTCCTGCGCCGGGCCGCCGCTCAGCTGTACCGATTGCTGGTGTCGTGGCGACAGAGCCGCACCCTCACCCACAAAGGCACCCAGTTCGGTCATCTCGGCCAGCACCATGGCAACCACTTCCAGCGCATAAACCTCGTCCGCCGAGTATTCCCGCGCGTCGCGGGATTGGACCACCAGAACACCAAGTTTTTCACCCAGACGTTGGATCGGCACACCCAGGAAAGACGAGAATCTCTCTTCCCCGGTTTCAGGCATATAACGGAAACCCTTGGCGGCAGGCGCATTCGGTGTGTTCACGATCTTGCCGAACTTAGCTACACGACCCACAAGCCCCTCACCCATGCGCATTCGGGTCTTATGAACAGCCTCGGGTGACAACCCCTCGGTCGCGCAGAGCTCCAATGTGTCTTCATCGCGAAACAGATAGATCGAGCACACTTCGGCCCGGATACTATCGGCGATCAGGTGGGTGATCCGGTCAAGACGTTCCTGACCGGCGGCCTCGCTCGCCATCTCTTCACGCAGCCGCCCAAGCAGCTTGCGGGATTCAGTTTCGGTACCGTCCGCCATGGCCCACCCAAATTAGTGCGTCAGGCAAGACCTTTGGCTGAAACGCTCAGGCCGCCTTGTCCAGTTCAAAGGCATCATGCAGTGCCTGAACCGCAAGTTCCATGTATTTCCTGTCCACAAGGACGGAAATTTTAATCTCGGAGGTTGTGATGACCTTGATGTTGATCCCCTCATCCGAGAGAATTTTGAACATCTTGGCCGCAACACCCGATTGCGACCGCATGCCGATGCCAACCACCGAAACCTTGCAGACGTCTTCGTCGGCGACCAGTTCGGCATAGTTCAACTCACCCGCATCCTTGATCGCCAGCAATGCCTTTTCGGCGCGTGCCACCTGATCGGTCGGGCACGAGAACGTCATGTCGGTGCGTCCCTCGTCCGAGATGTTCTGCACGATCATGTCCACATTTACGCCTTCATCGCTGAGCGCGGTAAAGATGATCGAGGCGATGCCGGGGCGGTCTGCCACGGACACGACGGTCATCTTAGCTTCGTCGCGGGAATAGGCCACACCGGCCACAACATTGGATTCCATGATATCCTCCTCATCGACGACCAGCGTACCGGCCTCGTCGGATTGTTCTTCGAAACTTGAGAGAACGCGCAGTTTCACCTTGTAGCGCATCGCCAGCTCGACCGAGCGGGTCTGCAGCACCTTGGCCCCAAGCGAGGCCAATTCAAGCATTTCTTCGAACGAAATACGATCCAGCTTGCGCGCCTTTTCACAGATGCGCGGATCGGTGGTATAGACGCCGTCCACATCGGTATAGATGTCGCACCGCTCCGCGCCAAAAGCTGCGGCAAAAGCCACCGCCGTCGTATCCGATCCACCGCGACCCAGCGTGGTGATGCGGCCCTCGGGGCTGATGCCCTGGAACCCGGCGACGACGGCAACTCGCATGCCTTCGCCGAATTTCTGGTTCAGGTTCTCGGTCGGGATTTCCTCGATCCGGGCCTGGCTGTGGGCGCTGGTGGTCATCAGCGGCACCTGCCAGCCCTGCCAGCTGCGGGCGGGGATATCCATTTCCTGAAGCGTCAGCGCCATCAAGCCGGCGGTCACATTCTCGCCCGAGGATACAACCGCATCATATTCGCGCGCATCAAACAGCGGAGAGGTTTCGTTCACCCAGCCTACCAACTCATTGGTTTTACCGGACATGGCCGAGACGATGACAATGACGTCATAGCCCTTTGCCACCTCGACGCCGATACGTTTCGCAGCGCGGCGGATGCGGTCCAGGTTGGCGACAGATGTGCCGCCGAATTTCATCACGAGTACGGGCATGGGGGCTGGTGTCTCCGCGCCTTGGAATTCAGATCCCGAGCGTCTTATGTCAGGGGGGCCGCAAGGGCAAGTGTTCAAAACCTTTTCCACTGCGGTCTAACGGGTGCTTTACATCCCCCCTCCACGGTGTCAGCTTGGCCCCATTCCATTTGTGAAGAGGTTCCCCATGCCCCGCCTAGCTCTTGCTTTTGTCTTATTGTCCACACCCGCTTTGGCTCAGCAAGCCTCGCTTGCCGCAACAGATGGGCAGAACGCGCTTGGAACCGTACCCTGTGCCACCAATGCGGGCGAACCCCTGCGCAGCTGCAACGCCGAGCTGCGCCATCGAGACGATGGACGGATAACTCTGGCAGTTGGCATGGGCAATGGCGAGGTGCGCAACATCTATTTCGCCGACGGCGTCCCAGAATCCACCGATTCCGCCGCGCGGCTCAGCTATGAGACTCAGGGAAACGTCATGGTGATCTTCGTTGACCCCGGCGAGGTCTACGAAATCCCCACGGCGGCGTTGGCCCCTCGGTAAACTTAGGATCAGTTGCTTTTGCGGCTGGGGATAAAGGGCAAGGGCGCGACAGGAACGCCGTCCTCAATCAGGGCCTTGGCCTCTTCGGGTTTGGCTTCACCATAGATAGCCCGTTCTGGGGCATCACCCAAATGCATCTTGCGTGCCTCGGACGCGAAATCCTTACCCACGTAGTCCGAGTTTTCCTCGACCTTGCGCCGCAACTCGGACAGCGCCTTCTCAAGCTCGGCGGGCGGAACCGACATCTCGACCGGGTTTTCTTCGTTGGCAGGTGTTTCGCTGCGCGCCTCGACCTTTCGGGCTGGGCGCACACGCGGGGTCATGATCGCCTTTTCAACGCAAGCGTCGCCACAGATGGCACAGACCACCATGCCTGCCCCGGCAAGCTTGTCGTAAGCGGCGGCCGATTGGAACCAACTGTCAAACGCGTGGCCCTGGCTGCATTTCAAGGCGTATTGAATCATGATCCGTCCAGATTGCGATTGCCGAATAGATACTGACCATCAAAACAATGACAAGCCCCAGTCTGCAGATCAATGCGACTGCGTTGCCACCTGCCGTAACATTTGGGCGAGTTCAGGCTGATCCACCCGCGCCGCTGCCGCCCGTATCGAAAACCATACGCGCTCACGATCATCGCATTCGGGATAGCGCTCCGATAAGGACATTACCATCAGCGGAAACACATCCACCAGGCAAAGGACCGCTCCATTTTTGCGCCGTTGTTTTATGTGTGTGTAACGCCCGATCATCTCAGCCGAACAGACCCCACGCACGCCCGCTTCTTCCCAGGCTTCCTGCTGCGCTGCCTCGAACGAGGACATCCCCTTGATCAATCCGCCCTTGGGAATGATCCAGCGGCCCGACTTACGAGTTGTGATCAGCAAAACTTCGGGGGCGCCCGCACGTAAACGGTAACACAATGCGGCGGATTGTTGTCGAACCGGAATCCTGTCCGATTCCGGCGGTTGATACCACCATAGCCTGCTCATGCCCTGTGCCCCTTTCAACACCTGCGACGCCCAAAGCTTTGGTTTTTGTACTTATTTAGAGGGTCGTCGCAGAACCACTACCATACTTGGCGAACTCCACCAAGCGTCACATGCGTGCGGCCAGTTTTCGCACAAGATCGTCATGCGGGATATCGGCATCACTGGCCAATCGGCGCAAACCGAAATGCACGCGGGCGATACGCTGGTAATAGCGAGTGTAGACATAGTTCGTCCCACCCCCGGCAAGCGCCCCCAAAACAGGTACGGATTGCGCGGCGAGTTTTTGCCCCAGCACCACCGCCAGTTTCGGCGCGACGGTGGCGATCAGCTTTTGAAGGGCCGGTCCGGTCAACGTCATCCGAGCTGAAAAAAACCCGAAATCCGCACCATCGTCGAAGGACAGCGGACCCGCCGCGGACAGAACCTGCACACAATCGAATTTCACACCGTCTTCCGATGGGTCAAACCCTTCTCGTGCCGCAGCACCTTGTATGGCGCGCAACAGCATCGTGGTCGTTGCGGGCAATTCCACCAAAGAGGTCGACACTCCGCCCACACCGCCTGCTGCGCCCATGGCCGTGGTCACAGCCGTATTCACCCAAGGTCGTTGATCCGGCACCGCCCTGCGCGACCCTTCGGCGGCATGCATGGCCAGCCAAAGCGCCTGCTCGGTTGCGCCAGTCAACGCCTCTCGCACTGACGGGGGCAGTTGATCCAGCAAGGTTTCCGCAGATCCGCCCAGACTGTTGAGCAACCGAACACCCGGCCCACCCGCCGAGCGGTAGTACCCGGCCAGCCGGTCCAACTCTGCCTCGGCATCCAGTTCTTCGACAAGAACAACGTTCTGCATGCGTGCCCTCCTGTCCTAAAAAGATCGGCACTATGCCCCGTTTTTTCAATAGCTCATCGGTCCCAACGCGTTACAGGACCTTTGACATCCGTCCACGCGTCCAAGGCAAGCTCAGCCCCCAGAACCCGTTCGGGATTGGTGGGCGGCGGCATCTCAACTCCGGTCAGGCGGGCGAAGCCGAAACGACTGTAATAAGGTGCATCGCCCACCAGCATCACCCGCTCCCATCCTCTGATAAGACCTGCCTGCAAGCCCTCGTGTATGAGGAAACCGCCCAAGCCCTCCCCCTGATGGGTGGGGTGCACGGCCACCGGCCCCAGCAACAACGCATCGAAGGCCCCCACATGAACGGGCCAGAACCGGATCGCCCCCGCCAAAATGCCCTCACTATCTCGGGCCACTAGAGACAAGCCCTCAACCGGCGGAACATCATCGCGCAACCGGTACGAGGACAGCGCCTCGCGCCCAGGCGCAAAGCACAGGTCGTACAAAGCCTCGACCTCCCACCAATCGTCCGGGTCCTCCGGCTTGATCGTGAATTGCTGCACCCCTGCCCTCTTTTCCTTGCTGGAATTCGCCCTAGCACTTCGTTACGCCTTGGGCAAACGCTTGGAGTTCATATGTTCTATCGCCCCGAAGACGGCCACGGCCTGCCGCATAACCCTTTCAACGCCATCATAACCCCGCGCCCGATTGGCTGGATCTCTTCCCGCGACGGCGATGGGATCAACAATCTGGCGCCGTACTCCTTCTTCAACGGGGTCGCGTATACACCGCCACAGGTGATGTTTGCCACGACCGGGACGAAACCCGACCAAGACGGCGGCAAAGACAGTCTCGCCAATATCGAAGCAACAGGCGTTTTCTGCGTCAACGTTGTCGCCCATGCGCATCGTGATGCGATGAATGCCAGCTCCGCCGGGTTACCAAAACATGTGGATGAATTCGACCACACAGGTTTGACTCCAGTGGAGTGCGAGACGATCCCATGTGCTAGGGTTCAGGACGCGCCCGCCGCCCTGGAATGCAAGCTGACCCAGATCGTCACACTGCCCGGCGCGGCGAACCGCGTTGTTTTCGGCGAAGTCACCGGTGTCCACCTGCGCGATGACTGTTTGAAGGATGGCAAGTTCGACGTCACGGCGTTTCAGCCACTGGCACGGCTCGGATACCGCGACTATTCGGTGGTTACTGAACTATTCTCACTTAACCGCCCGGATGACTGAGCGTATAGGGGGCGCTGCCCCCGCCGCCTATTCGGCGACTCCCCCGGGATATTTATAGCCAGATGAAGCATGGGATCCTCCGTTCATCTGGCCCCAAATATCCCGGAGCGCGAGGCGGAGCCTCGCTAAATCCTCAGTGACCGCCCAGAATGCCGGTGCGAACTGAATAATCGACCGCGATTTCATAATCAGGGTCATCGTCGCTATCGACCATAAGGTGACCGGCTTTGTTCAGCAGCTTGTGGCAATCTCGACTCAGATGGCGCAGCATCACACGTTTACCGGCCGCTTCGTATTTGCCGGCGATGTTTTCGATCGCCTGAAGGGCAGATTGATCGACCACACGGCTTTCGGCGAAATCCACTATGACGGTCTCGGGATCATTCGGGACATCGAAAAGTTCGACAAATCCGTCAGAAGAACCAAAGAACAGAGGGCCTTGGATTTCGTAGACTTTCGCACCTTTCTCTGTTTCAGAATCCCGCGTAATCGCATGGATGCGCTTGGCGTTGTTCCAGGCATAGGCCAGAGCCGAGACGATGACGCCGACGACAACTGCAACCGCAAGGTCCTCCATCACCGTGACAACCGTCACCAGCACGATGACGAACGCATCCATCAGAGGCACCTTGCGCATGATGTTGAACGAGTTCCAAGCAAAGGTACCGATCACCACCATGAACATCACGCCGACCAGCGCGGCCAGCGGAATCTGCTCGATCAGCGGAGACGCGAAAAGGATGAAAATCAACAGAAACACGGCTGCCGCGATGCCGGCAATTCGAGTTCGACCACCGGATTTCACGTTTATCATCGACTGGCCGATCATCGCGCAGCCACCCATGCCACCGAAGAACCCGGTAGCGACGTTGGACACGCCTTGCGCGATGCATTCCTGTGACGCTCCGCCCCGTTTGCCCGTGATTTCACCCACAAGATTCAGGGTCAGCAGCGATTCAATCAGGCCGATGGCGGCCAGAATGACGGCGTAGGGCAGGATGATTTCAAAGGTTTCCCAGGTCAGCGGCACCATCGGAATGTGGAAAGGCGGCAGGCCGCCTTCGATCGAGGCCAGATCGCCTACGCGCGGTACATCCAAGCCAAAGCCGATCACCAGCGCGGCAACAACGACAATCCCGGCCAGAGGGGCCGGAACAACACGCGTGATGCGCGGCATGACCCAAATCACCGCCATGGTCAGCGCGACCAAGCCCAGCATGGTGTAAAGCTGCAGACCCGAGAGCCACTCACCTCCGCCCATGCCGTGGCCGGTGTTTTCCATGGTGCCCGGCACCTTGAATTGGCCAAGTTGTGCTAGAAAGATGACGATCGCCAGACCGTTCACAAAGCCCAGCATCACCGGATGCGGCACCAAGCGGATAAACCGGCCCCAATGCATGGCCCCGGCGATCACTTGCAGAATGCCCATCAGAACCACGGTCGCAAACAGGTATTCCACGCCATGTTCCGCCACCAGCGCCACCATCACAACCGCCAAGGCCCCGGTCGCACCCGAGATCATGCCCGGGCGCCCGCCGATCAGCGCCGTGATCAGGCCAACCATGAAGGCAGCATAGAGGCCAACCAACGGATGCACGCCCGCGACGAAAGCAAATGCCACCGCTTCGGGCACCAGCGCAAGGGCAACGGTCAGGCCAGACAGCAGTTCGATCCGCAGACGGGACGGTGTCAGCCCTTCATCCGGCACCCAACGCAGGTCGGGTTTGGCGATACGGTTGGCAAAGCTTGCCAGCATGGCTCGGGGCATGGAATGTCCTGTCGGTTGATCTGCGCGCGAAAGGGGCCTTCTACCTGTCATCCGCCCTCTGAGCCACCGCATCAGGCGGGAGGCTGCTATGCACAGGACGCATAGCCGTTATCTCACAAAGTCGTGAGTTGAACCTGCCACACCGGGGGCACACCTTTGCGCCATGCGATGGCTGATCTTGTTTCTTCTGACCCCTATTGCTGCCTTGGCGCAGGATTTGCAGGGCAATGACACTGCCAGTAACTGGCGTGTGACCCATTATGAAACCTACGGGGTCTGGAATTCCATCTGCGATGAGCGCGAGGAATACGGGGCGCTCAAGCAACGCTGTTACATTCGCCGGGCCGAGGTGTTTTCGCTGCGCCCGAAATTTGGAGCACAGTTCATCTTTATCACCCCTGCCCCGGATGGCGTGGAGATCGAGTTCGGTATCGAGCCCGGCACGTTGTTCCGGCCATCCGGCTTTCGGATCGATGGAAAGGACGGAGCGGTTTGGCGCACGCGCAGACCTGGATGTCTGACCGGGTTGAGCTGCACGTTTGACGGCGTCGGTGCGGATGAGATCGTTGAAGCCATGCTGAAGGGCGAGGCCTATCGGTTCGAATTCCGCGACAGGCATGGGCAGGCACAGGACCTAACATGGCCATTGCAGGAATTCAGCGCCGCTTGGGCGGATTTCCAACAACAGGCGCAGGCGCGCAGTCTGTTGACGTCACAATAAGCCGCATTGCCCCTTGTCAGCCGTCGTCGCTCGGCGCACAAATCCTTCAACTCGCACAACAACTCGGAGAAAGCACGTGACCCAGACCAAGATAGCCGTCATCGGCGGATCAGGCATCTACGACATTGACGGGTTGGAAAATGCAGAATGGATCACTGTCGAGACGCCCTGGGGAGACCCTTCAGACCAGATCCTGACCGGGTCATTGGACGGTGTTGCAATGGCGTTCCTGCCCCGCCATGGGCGCGGCCACGTGCACTCTCCGACCGAGGTACCCTATCGCGCCAATATCGACGCGTTGAAACGGCTGGGTGTCACCGATGTGATCTCGGTCTCTGCCTGCGGGTCGTTTCGCGATCATATGGCACCGGGGGACTTCGTGATCGTAGATCAGTTCATCGACCGGACCTTTGCGCGCGAGAAAAGCTTTTTCGGCACCGGTTGCGTGGCGCATGTCAGCGTGGCCCATCCAACCTGCCCGCGCCTGTCGGATGCGTGTGAAACCGCAGGCAAGGCCGCCGGGATCAATATCCACCGCGGTGGCACCTATCTGGCGATGGAAGGCCCGCAATTCTCATCGCTGGCGGAATCCAAAATGTACCGCGAACACTGGGGCTGTGACGTGATCGGCATGACCAACATGCCTGAGGCCAAGCTCGCCCGCGAGGCCGAGCTGTGCTACGCCTCAATCGCGATGGTCACGGATTACGACAGTTGGCACCCTGACCACGGCGAGGTTGACGTCATCGCCATTATCGCCACCCTGACCGGCAACGCGGAAAAAGGCAGGGCCCTGGTCAAAGGGTTGCCCGTGCTTTTGGGGGCAGACCGTGCCCCCTGCCCGCATGGATGTGACCGTGCGTTGGAATACGCCATTCTGACAGCACCGGAAAAACGTGACCCGGCCCTGCTGGCCAAACTGGATGCGGTGACCGGGCGGATCCTTTGACCGCTAATTGATCAGCGCCTGTTGTACTTGATCCCATAGGCCGTAGGACCAGAGGTCGTTATGCATACCGTCGGGAATGATGAAAAGCTGCGCGTTGTCTCCGGCCATTTCGGCCAGAGACTGCCCGTGGTGGACCGGGATGGTCGTGTCCGCCGTGCCGTGGAAGATCAGCGTTGGCACGCTGACTTGATCAATCAGGTCGCGGGTTGCGAATTGGTCCTTCATAAGGGCTGAGACCGGCAGGAACGGATAACGTTCAGCTGCGACATCGACCGTTGCGGTGAACGGTGCCTCCAACACCAACAGGCGTGCATCAGGGCGCTGCGCGGCCACGGCGGCGGCAACGCCGGTCCCAAGGCTTTGCCCATGCAGAACGACCGAGTGACCCGCCGCAGCAAGGCGGTCATACATCTGGATCCCATCGCCGATCAGCGCCGGTTCAGAGGGCGTGCCCTCACTACCCGGAAAGCCGCGATAGCTGGGGGCGAATAGGCCGAAACCACTGTTGAGGATTTCACGCATCCGATCTGCGCGATCCCCCAGGCTGCCGGATTGACCATGGAAAAACAGCACTGTAGGCGCGCCTTCTGTGGCCGGAGGAGCCGTCCAAACAGCCAGCTGGGTACCATCGGCCATGGGCAGTGAAAGCACCTCGACATCCGCCAGACCGACCGTAGCCGGCGCAGGTAGCGTCTCGCCCGGTTTGAACAACAGCGATTGTTGGTTGGCGTACATATACCCAAGGATCGCGGCATAGACAGCAGCACAGATCGCAACCAACAGGATCAGCGCCCTTTTGAGCCACGCGCTTGTGAGTACATGCCCCGTGTTGTGCGGATGATCCGTTTGCACCTGTGCCATAGGCCTCCTCCCGGTTGAAATCTGCCTGTTCATAGACTGGGAACCCTGCCCTGTGTTTCAAGGCACGACCGCGCGGTTTAATGCAATCTTCAGACTGTTGCGGAAATACCGCCCTGTGCGCGGGTTGGATAGGGTCAAGGTTGAAAACAGGCGCAGCCGCTCGCGATTTGTTTACAGGGTGCAGCCGCACTTGCGCCACAAAGACCCAGCAGAACCGCAGGCGACAACTATGAGGACAAGCATGAAACGGTTAGAGGCACTGGACGCAGCCCGGTTTTTGGCGTTCTGCGGTATGGTGTTGGTTAATTTCCGGATCGCGGCGCAGGTTGCGCCAGATGGCGGCTGGGCGACGGCTCTGGTCGATGCGCTGGAGGGGCGTGCAGCGGCCTTGTTCGTGATCCTGGCCGGGATCGGCGTCAGCCTGTCACACATCGCGGCCCCTCTGCTGCTGCGGCGTGCTTTGTTCCTTTTTGGATTGGGGCTGATCAACATGAACGTGTTTGACGCCGACATCCTGCATTTCTACGCATTGTATTTTGTGGTCGGCGCAGCGTTTTTGACCGCCTCGGCGCGAAGCCTTTGGTTGAGCGCTCTGGGTATCGTCGGATTGGCTGTACTGGCCAATCTGACCTTCGACTACAGCAATGGATGGAACTGGGCGACCCTGACGTATAACGACCTCTGGACCTTACCCGGTTTTCTGCGCAACGCGGTCTTCAACGGCTGGCATCCGGTTTTGCCATGGGCTGCGTTCCTGCTGATTGGCATGGCAATTGGGCGGTCAGAACTCCACACGATCTGTATCCAACACCGCCTGATCATGTGGGGGTTCGGCGCAGCCGTGCTTGCAATGTTTCCTTCGATGCTGGTCAAGGACCCTGACCTGGTCGCTTACCTGGGCACCGATTCCATTCCGCCCGGACCATTCTATATCCTCGCCGGAACCGGATCGGCCTGCGTGGTGATCGGGCTGCTGCTGAAACTGTGGCCAAAGCTCAAACGCTTGGGCGTCGCATCAGCTTTGACAGCGCCGGGGCGGATCAGCCTGACACTGTATGTCGCGCATATCCTGATCGGTATGGGCGCGCTAGAGGAAGCAGATCTGCTGGACGGCTCTCTCTCCCCCGCTCAGATTGTCTTCTATGCGCTGGGCTTTTGCATACTGTCTTCACTGGCGGGCCTGCTTTGGTCGCGTTGGTTCACGCGTGGACCGCTTGAGGGCCTGATGCGTCGCATGACTCAGCCACGTGCGGCTTGACCTTCTCGGTATCGCAGGGCTTTCTGGCGGTACTATTCTGACAGGAGCCCCCATGTCCCTTGATCTCTGGCTGGCCTTTGTGGCTGCCTCGACTGCACTGTTGCTGATCCCCGGACCGACCGTCCTGCTGGTGCTAAGTTATGCTCTGTCGAAAGGACGCAGCGTTGCCGTGGCCTCGGCCACTGGCGTTGCCGTCGGAGATCTGATCGCCATGACCGCGTCTTTGCTGGGCTTAGGCGCACTGGTGCTGGCCTCCGCCACCTTGTTTTCGGTCCTGAAATGGGTGGGGGCAGCCTATCTGATCTGGCTTGGCATCAAATTGCTGCGCAGCGCCCCATCCGGTGGGTTGAGCACCGTCGAGACCAGCCGGGACGTCACTGCCCGCAGCGTGTTCGGTCACGCCGCAGCCGTGACGGCGCTAAACCCGAAATCCATTGCCTTTTTCATTGCTTTCGTGCCGCAATTCCTGCGCCCCTCGGACCCTCTGGGCCCGCAATTCATCATCCTGATAGCCACATTCGTCGGACTCGCTTGGCTGAACGCGCTAGCCTATGCGCTGCTGGCAGATCGGCTGCGGGTGATGATCGGACGAGCGGGCGTGATCACTGCCATGACCCGGTTCGGAGGGCTGGCCCTGATCGGAATGGGTGTCGCGACTGCGGTTTTGCGCCGTCCAGCCTAGTCTTCGGCGTTTTCCTTCATGAAGCCGCGTATGAACCGCCGAATTTCGCGGGCGGCCGAAGTGTCCAACTCTTTGCACAGTTCGACAAAAGCGTCCCGCTCATCCTTGTCCAGACGCAGGACCAACTGACTGTTTTTCTTGGTAGAACCCTTACCGTCTTTCTTGGCCACGCTGCACATCCCTGACAAAGTCTTGATTCTTTCCGAGATGCATTGTATATACATCGCATAGAAATTGTAGTTATCGAGCACCTAACAATAAATAAGGAATATGGCAATGAACCTTCATGCTGCTCAGGCATTTCTTTTGCAAGACCAGCGCAACTGGCGCAAACCTCACCTAGCTTGGCTGCCCTCGGCGCTGTATCGCTATAAAAGCTTCCCGACCATTCTTGCGGGACGTCATAAATAAACACTCGCAATCAATCCTTGCATGACCGACCCCAATGGGCCAAACAGCCCAGCGTGTTTTGACGCCAAAGGGGTCCTTCCATGTCCAGAAACAAAACGGTCAAGGATTACATCCGAACCATCGTCGATTTCCCCCATGAAGGGATCATGTTCCGGGACGTGACAACGCTGTTCGCCGACCCGCGCGGGTTTCGCATGGCGATTGATCAGATGCTGCACCCTTATGCTGGCGAGCGGATTGACAAGGTTGTGGGGCTTGAGGCCCGCGGCTTCATTCTGGGCGGCGCGATTGCCCACCAACTGAGTGTCGGGTTCGTCCCGATCCGCAAGAAGGGCAAGCTACCCGGCACGACGATCAGCCAAGACTACAAGCTGGAATATGGTGAGGCTATCGTTGAGATCCACGACGACGCGATCCAGCCCGGCGAAAAAATCCTGGTGGTCGATGATCTTCTGGCCACCGGGGGCACAGCTGCCGCCGGGATCAAACTGATCGAGAGATTGGGCGGTGAGATCATCTCTTGCGCGTTCATCATCGACCTACCCGACCTTGGCGGTCGCAAATTGCTGGAGGAGATGGACATGGATGTGCATGTCCTGTGCGAATTCGAAGGTCTCTGACTGCAAACTGATCACAAAGCTGTGAGTTGAAAATTCGTTCTACGCTGGCTTAGCGCAGAGTTTGGCGGCTTCAAGTCAAAGTCATCAACATATTCAGTGATCCTGTTTTGAATAGCGCGCGTACCCCTGTTGATGCCACCAAGGGCATCCCAACAAGGGAACCTTTTATCATGTTTCGCAAATTCGCAATTGCCGGCGTGTCCGGCGCCCTGATCGCCACCGCTGCTTTAGCCGGAGCCAAGAAAGACATAGTGGATACCGCTGTCGGCGCGGGCAGCTTTGAGACTCTGGTCGCTGCTGTTCAGGCCGCCGAGTTGGTGGATACTTTGAAAGGTGAAGGTCCATTTACGGTCTTCGCCCCGACTGACGAAGCCTTCGCAGCCCTGCCTGAAGGGACCGTTGAGTCTCTGCTCAAGCCCGAAAATAAAGATCAACTGGTCGCTGTTCTGACCTATCACGTGGTACCGGGCAAAGTGATGTCGGGTGATCTGTCCGACGATATGAAGGCTGCGACCGTGCAAGGCGGCGACGTGACAATCGATCTGGACAACGGCGTGATGGTAAATGACGCCTCAGTCGTTCAGGCCGATATCGAAACGACGAATGGCGTGATCCACGTTATCGACAAAGTGATCCTGCCATCCTCGTAAAACGGCGCGCGGCTCGGGGGTACCCGGGCCGCACTTATACCGACAAAACAGCCCCGGGGTTCATGATGCCCTTGGGATCGAGCGCAGACTTGATCGACCGCATTGCAGCCAGCTTGGCCGGATCGGCATAGCGTTCCAGATCATCTGTCTTCAGCCGTCCAATCCCATGCTCTGCGCTAACCGATCCACCGAACTTGTGCACAAGATCGTGGATGGCACGCTTGATCGGGGCCCGCTGCACATCGAAATCAGATCGACTACGCCCTGCCGGGGGAAACACGTTGTAGTGAAGATTGCCGTCCCCCAGATGACCGAAACAGTTGATGCGAAACGGCCCCAACATGGCAACAACCTCTGCCCCCTGTCGGATAAACGCGGGGATTTCCGAGATCGGCACGGAGATATCATGGCTCGAAACTGAGCCGATCAGCCGGTTCGCCTCGGGGATTCGCTCGCGCACAGCCCAAAGATCAGCCCGCTGCGCTTCGCTTTGCGCGATCACGGCATCCCGGACCAAACCCCTTGCCTCAGCCGCTGAATAGAGCGTCTCAAGTGCCTCTTGAGGCGCGGTATCGCCGAACAATCCAATCTCGATCAATACGGACCATTCCGGCGGGGATGCAAACGGCTGACGTATATCCGGCAGCACCTCGGACAGAAAGTGCAGCCCCTGCCTGTGGATCAGCTCGAACGTGCTGACACCGTCCCCCAACTGATCCCGCGCAAGGGCCAACAAATCAATGGCAGCTTCGGGCGACGGGACCTGCACTATCGCCGTTCCAACCCCAGCAGGACACGGCGACAGCTTAAGCGACGCCGCGGTGATGATCCCCAACGTTCCTTCAGACCCGATCAGCAAATTGCGCAGGTCATAACCGGTATTGTCCTTCCGCAACCGGCTAAGCCCATGCCAGATCTCCCCATTGGGCAGAACCGCCTCAAGCCCCAGGCACAGATCGCGTGCATTGCCATAGCGCAGGACGTTGACCCCACCCGCATTGGTCGCAAGGTTGCCGCCAATCCGGCACGACCCTTCCGCAGCCAGAGACAGAGGAAACAAGCGGTTTGCTTGCCGGGCAGCTGCTTGAATATCAGCCAGAACGGCCCCGGCCTCGGCAATCAGAATATTCTCGGTCGGATAAACCGCCCGGATAGCTGTCATCCGCTCCAACGAGATCAACAACGGCGCAGGCCCATCAGGCATCACCTGCCCACCGACCAGGCCGGTTCCGCCCCCATAAGGCACAACCGGTACCGACGCCGCGGACGCCAACCGTATCAACGCCGCGACGTCTTCCGTTTGTCGCGGGGCCGCGACAAGACCGACCTGTCCTGAAAATCTGCGGCGCGGCTCCTCTGCATATCGCGGCTCGGGCACACGCAAAACACCATCGCCCAGAGTGTCGCGGAGGGATTGAGCAAAGGTTTCGTCAGCAGGATTCAATGTCATAGGCATTCCTTGCCCAACTCCGCCGGACCCGACAAGCCCTATTCAAGCTCAATCAAGTATTGCGGCTCCAGCACCACCACCGTCGGCCGATCCGGCAATGTGCGCAGCGACACAGTCAATTCCGAGATACCATCCCGCTCAACCGGGAACTCATCCCGGATATCGACCAGAAACCGATCCAGCGAAAAGCCCGAAAACCAATGCATCGGAATAATGACCGAGCTTTTCAACCGCTTCAGCACCTCAATCATCTCGGGCAGCGGCATGGTCGTGCCCCCATCTACCGCGGCCATGACCACGTCCAGCCGCCCCAAGGCTGCGAATTGTTCGTCCGACGGGACATGATGCAAATGCCCCAGATGGCCAATGCACAGCCCCTCGATTTCGAAAACAAAGATAGAGTTTCCGCGCTCCTCAACCCCGCCATAGACCGAACGAATGTCGGTCGAGACATTGCGCACCAGCATCTCACCCAAATCCAGATGATGCTCGATCCCCTGCCCGAACTCCCCCCAACCGGGCAAGACATGCGGAATCGCCGGGTCGGGATGCGCCGTCCAATGGGTGCTATGAGCATGGTTCATCGTGACCACATCCGGGATCAGATCGGCACTGCCAATAAACCCTGTGAAATCCGTCACCGCATTCAACCCGCCCCGCGTCTGAATCAGAAACGAGGCATGGGCGACATAGCTGATCCGCATCGAAAACTCCGGCACCGGGTCCGTCCAGGCGGCTTTGTGAACATACTCAATTCCAGGTGCGGCATCCGCAATGGCAATACAATGGCTTGGCCGCCGCTCCTGCGCCGCAGCCCCACCCGAAATCACCAACAATATCGCAACCACCCAGCGCATAACCCGATACTAGCGCAGATGCGCCGCAAGTCATGCCCCTTGTTCTTCTGTTCAAAAATACCTCGGGGGAGGCGCGGCTTGCCGCGACGGGGGCAGAGCCCCCTAGCCCGCGTCGGTCCTGCCGCGACGGTCCGACCGCAGGCACGCATACAGAACATGCGTCCGCCAACGTCCATTGATCTGCAAATAGGATTGCGCCACGCCCTCATATTTGAAGGCTGACCGCTCCAGCAACCCGCGCGAGGGCTTGTTTTCGGGCAAACACGCCGCCTCGATCCGGCTCAGATCCAAGCGCGTAAAGGCATGATGCACAACTGCCCCGATCGCCTCGCGCATATAGCCGTTCCGCGCATAGGCCTGCCCGGTCCAATACCCCAGCGTTCCCGCCTGCGCAGGACCCCGCCGAATATTATCCAGCGTGATCGCGCCGACCAGCCGGTCATCCTCGCGCCGGAACAGAAACAGCGGTATCGCCGTCCCGCTCGCGACCGAGCGCTGCGCCCAATAAACCCGGTTGGTAAAAGACTTGCGGCTTAGGTGGTCCTTGGCCCAGATCGGCTCCCACGGGGTGAGAAACTCTTTTGAGGCCCGCCGCAGCGCCGCCCAGTCGTTGAAATCGGAATGCACCGGCGGGCGCAGGCTGAGGCGCGCTGTCTCAAGTTTCAGCTTGCGTCGGCCCAGAAGCATCACGCCGCGCGCCTCTCCTGCAATTCCGCCAATGTGGGCGCGCCCGAGACCGGACCATATAGCGCCAGCGCCGCCGGGGCCTGTATCGCCATGGTTTCGGCAAAGGCACGCACGTCCTCGGTGCTGACCGCATCAATCTTGGCTACGGTATCTTCAAGCGAGGGCACCCGGCCCCAAATCTGCACCAACCGCGCCAGACGCTCAGCCCGGTTCGAGGGGCTTTCAAGCCCCATCAGCATTCCGGCCTTCATCTGCGCACGCGCACGGGCGACCTCTTCGGGGCTCATATCTTCGGCAGCGTGCTTCATCTCGTCGATTGTGATCGTCGCCAGCTCGCCCACCTGATCGGCTGACGTACCTGCATAGATCGTGGTCGTTCCGGTATCCGCATAGGCCCCGGTTTGCGCAAAGATCGTATAGCAGAGCCCGCGTGTCTCGCGCACCTCCTGGAACAAGCGCGATGACATACCCCCACCCAAAGCGGTCGAGTAAATCTGCGCGGTATAGATCGCATCATCACGGTAGCCGGGGCTTTCCAACGCCAGCGCAAAATGCGCCTGTTCCAGCTCTTTCTCCTGTCGCGCTTCGCCGCCGGTGAACTTCGCGGCTTCTGCAATCAATCCCTTGCGCGGTTGCAGATGGCCAAACATCTCTTCGGCCATTTTCATCAGCGCGTCATGATCCACGGCGCCAGCCGCAGATAGGATCATCTGCTCAGGGCCATAGTGTTCAGCCACGAAACCCGACAAGTCCTCGCGCGAAAACGCGCTGACCCGTTCGGACGGTCCCAGAATGGTACGGCCCAGAGGTTGGTCGTGATAGCTCTGCTCTTGCAGCCAATCGAAAATCACGTCGTCGGGCGTGTCATAAGCCTGACCGATCTCTTGCAGGATCACGCCGCGCTCGACCTCGATCTCGCGCGGGTCGAAGATGGGGTTCAGAACGATGTCGCCGATCACGTCCATCGCCAGCGCTACGTCATCTTGCAGAACACGCGCATAATAGGCCGTCACCTCGCGCGAGGTGTAGGCGTTGATATAGCCGCCCACATCCTCGATCGCCTCGGCGATTTGCAAAGCCGAACGTCGCTCGGTTCCCTTGAACGCCATATGCTCAAGGAAATGCGCAATGCCGTTCTGTTCGATCCGCTCGTTCCGCGCACCCGCGGTCACCCAGATGCCGATGGCCGCAGATTGCAGCCCCGGCATGTTCTCACTGACGATCCGAAATCCGTTCTTCAGCTGGTCTTGTCTGACAGTCACTCGGCGATATGCCCTTTGATATGATCCTCGAGGGCACCCAGATCATTGGCAATCCGTGTCACCCGTTCCGGACGTTCATACAGATCAGACATGCGGGATGGAAGAGGCGGATGTTCCCCGCTTGCCTTCTCGACCGCTGCCGGGAATTTCGCCGGGTGGGCGGTGGCCAGAGTGATCATCGGAACCGCCACTGCGCGTTGTTCTTCGGCGACCTTAATTCCAACGGCAGTGTGCGGGCAGACCAGTTCGGCACTGTGGGCCAGCGTGTGTTTGATTGTCGTCAGCGTTTCATCCTCGGACACACGTCCCGAGTCGAAGCTTTCGCGCAGGGCCTCCATCGCGCCCTGACTGACGTTGAAACCCCCGCGTTTCAACTCATCCATCAACTGCGCCACGGCGCTGCCATCCTCGCCATATGCGTAGTAAAGCGCCCGTTCAAAGTTCGAGCTGACCTGAATGTCCATCGACGGGCTGATCGACGGGATAGTGTCGCCCTTGAAATACCCCTCGCCCGACAGGCAGCGATGCAGGATGTCGTTCTGGTTGGTCGCCACAACCAGACGATCAATGGGCAGCCCCATGCGTTTGGCCAGATAGCCCGCAAAGATGTCGCCGAAATTGCCGGTGGGCACGGTAAAGCTGACCTTGCGATGCGGCGCGCCAACACTGACAGCCGCCGAGAAGTAATAGACGATTTGTGCCAGCACCCGAGCAAAGTTTATCGAGTTCACACCAGCCAACTTGACACCGTCACGGAAGTCAAAATCGTTGAACATATCCTTCAGCGCGGCCTGACAATCGTCAAAATCGCCATCCACAGCCAACGCATGGACATTGCTGTCAGCGGGCGTCGTCATCTGGCGGCGTTGCACTTCGGACACGCGGCCATGCGGAAACAGTATGAACACATCCACCGCGTCCAGTCCGCGAAACGCCTCAATCGCGGCTGATCCGGTATCGCCACTGGTTGCACCTACAATGGTCACACGGTCATTGCGCCGCTTCAGCGCCACCTGGAACAGCTGACCAATCAGCTGCATGGCAAAGTCCTTGAAGGCCAGAGTGGGGCCGTGGAACAGTTCCAGCAGGAAGTGGTTTTCGTTCAGCTGCTTTAGCGGAGCGCGGGCGTCATGGCCAAAGCCTTCGTAGGCGCGGGCGATGATGTCCTTGAACTCCTGCTCGGTGAACGAGCCGCTGACATAGGGCCACATCACACGGAACGCGATCTCTTCATAGGGCAGACCGGCCAGAGCGGCGATCTCATCATGGCTCATCACCGGAATCTCAGCGGGCAGGTACAAGCCGCCATCACGGGCAAGGCCGGTCAGCATCGCCTCTTCAAAAGTCAGTTCCGGCGCTTGGCCTCGGGTCGAGATATATTTCATTGCTCTTCACTCTGTGCAGGGGCGCGGTTGCGCCACAGGAAATAACCGGTCATCGCGGCCCAGACCAGAGCCAGACCAAACCATGTGATTGCGTATTGTAGATGATCGTTCGGGATGCCTGCCGTATCCACCGGCAGAGGCGTCACGCCCGGATCGGTCTCAGACCGGGCGATCAGCAGAATGGGCTCGGCCCCCAAAGCTGCGGCCAGATTGGGCACATCGCGGGCGAACCAGATATTGCTGTCGATATCAGGTTCTGGCGTGTAGCTGTCGATCTCATCCGGCCAATGCAGGTTGCCGGTTACGGTCATTGGCCCGGTCAGTCGCTCGACCAGTTTCGCCGTGGTGGGCACAAAGCCGCGATCCACCAAAATAGTCCGATCCTCGGTGCTGAACGACTGGATGATCCGATAGCCCGCCCCGACCTGCTTGACCGAGACCAGAACGTGGATCTCCCCCGGCTCCATATCGCCCGAGATTGTCACCGGCAGGTATTTGTCGGTGTCTTCGGAAACGCTCGACGGCAGGTCCACAGGATCTGCTGCTATGCGCGAGTCGATCTCGGCCAGAACGCCTTCTTTCCAGGCCAAACGCTGCACCTGCCAGACGCCCAGCGACAGCAGCACGCCCAGACCGGCAAGCCCGAAGATCAGCAGGAACAAAATGCGGCGCATAGTCAGGTGAAACCTTGTTACAGAAACCGGCGTCTTGTTAAGGGCAGCGTAATCCCGATTGCAACCACGCAATTGTATGGGGCGCAATCTTGCGCCCCCGATCGAGAAAAAGCCGCCCCTCGGGGCGGCTTTTGCAATTTACCTATCTGAGCGGATCAGAACAGCGGAGCCTGACCCCAGATATAAACGGCAAAGAAAAGGAACAGCCAGACGACGTCCACAAAGTGCCAGTACCAAGCGGCGGCCTCAAATCCCACGTGTTTTTCAGGTGTGAAATCGCCCTTCAGTGCTCGGATCAGGCAGACACTCAAGAAGATCGTCCCGATGATCACATGCGCGCCGTGGAAACCGGTTGCCATGAAGAAGTTCGAATAGAACTGGTCGCCACCGAATTCCCAGCCTTCATGCGCCAGCAGCTCATAATACTCGAACGCCTGCAAGCCGGTGAACGCAATACCCAGCACAATACCAATAGCCAGACCCTGCACCAACGCCTTGCGGTCGTTGTTGTGAACCAGAGCGTGGTGCGCCCATGTGATCGCACAGCCCGACAGCAACAGGACCAAGGTATTGATCAGCGGCAGGTGGAACGGGTCAACCGCATGGATATCGGGCTGGATGTACTCGGTTCCGGCATAGTCGTACATCGGATACATGCGATGTTTGAAGAACGACCAGAACCAGGCAAAAAAGAACATCACTTCGGACATCACGAACAGGATGAAGCCATAGCGCAGGCCGATGCGCACCACCGGCGTGTGGTCGCCCGCGCGGCTTTCGGCCACCACTTCGGACCACCAGGCGAACATGGTGTATAGAACGGCAACCAGACCCATCCAGAACATGAACGACGTGACGCCGTGCATCCACAGGACGGCTCCGAACAGCATCACAAAGCCGCCAACGGCGCCGATCAGCGGCCAGATCGACGGGGCCAGAATGTGATAATCGTGGTTTTTAGCGTGTGCCATCAGCGTCCCTCACCTAAAGGCATTAGTTCGTGTTTGTATCAGCCTGCGCATCAAGGGCGGCATAGCCCTCGGGCAGGTCAATTTCGTAGAATGTATACGACAGCGTGATCGTATGCACATATTTCGCTTCCAGATCCTCGACCATCTCAGGATCGACGAAAAAGCTTACCGGCATCTGAACCCGCTCGCCGGGCTGCAGGACCTGTTCTTCAAAGCAGAAACAGGCGATTTTCTGGAAATAGCCGCCGGCCGAATAGGGAGCGACATTGTAGGATGCCTGCCCCGCAATTGGTCGGTCCGTCGGGTTATAAGCCTCGTAAAAGGCCAACCCGATCTCACCGATGCGTACTTCCATCTCACGTTCGACCGGTTTGAACTCCCACGCCATGTCCTTGGCCTTTGACGCGTCGAAGCGGACGGTGACGGTGCGGTCGAGAATATCCTCGGGCGCGGCTTCAGCCACACCTGTGGTGCCGCCAAACCCGGTGACGCGGCAGAACCAGTCATAAAACGGCACCGCAGCCCAGGCGAGGCTGCCCATCAGCACCACGACGCCCACAGTTTGAACAACCGTCTTTTGAGGACCAGACAGCGCCATCAGTTCTGTACCTCTTGCTTCGCCATGTTGAAATCGGTGCCCGAGACTTTGACGATCGTCAGACCGAAAATGATCACGATGAACGCCGCCAGCGTCAGGCCTACGCCCAGATTGCGACTAAAACGACGTTCGTGCAGTTCGTGGCTTTTGCGCAGGCTCATGACCAGCCTCCCAGCCCATAGGGTTTCAGCAACGCTTCGACCAGAATCGCGCCGAAGTGCAGGAAAAGGTACAGCAGGGACAGTTTGAAGAACGACCGCTCGACCTTGAAATTATCTGCTTCCGAGTCGTCCTCGGTCCGGCGCGCAATTGCCCATGCACCGCGCAGGAACAAGGCGTTCATCACTATAGCGACGGTCAGATAGACAGGACCACCGATGCCCGAGAATGCCGTTCCAACAGCCAGCAGCGCCAGAAGGCCCGTGTAAACCAGGATATGCCTGCGCGTCGCGCGGCGGCCATGAGTCACGGTCAGCATCGGCACGCCTGCGTCGTCATAGTCCGAGCGCATGAACAGCGCCAACGCCCAGAAATGCGGCGGGGTCCACATGAAGGTCAGGGTGAACATCAGCCAAGGCTCAATCGACATCGTGCCCGTGGCCGCGACCCACCCGATTACCGGCGGGAAGGCCCCTGCCGCGCCACCGATCACAATGTTCTGAGGCGTCGAGCGTTTCAGCCACATCGTGTAGACGACGACGTAGAAGAAGATGGTGAACGCCAGAAACGCACCAGCAAACCAGTTGGTCGCCAGCCCCAGCATGATCACCGACAGGCCCGACAGCGCCAATCCCAACGACAGCGCTTCGCCTTCCTGCACTTTACCCGCCGGAATCGGTCGACCCTTGGTGCGTTTCATCACCCGATCAATATCCGCATCCCACCACATGTTCAGCGCGCCAGACGCGCCGCCGCCGATGGCGATGAAAAGAATGGCACAGAACCCGACAAAAGGATGCACCGGCACCGGTGCTGCCAGCAGACCCACCAAGGCCGTGAACACGACCAGTGTCATCACGCGCGGCTTCAGCAGGGCGAAATAATCGCCAAAGCTGGCCTCATCCGCGTGCGCCGAGGCGGTCACTTGGCTGGCATTGATGCTTGCGTCGCTCATGTCCGGTCCTTTGGGGGCAAAAGCTGCGCGATCCCCGCGCAGCCCACTTGTTAAAACCTAGGCCGCAAAGGGCTTAGTTCGAGGCAACCTGATAGGTGTCAGGCTGACCTGCATACTCTTCCAGAGCACCCTGCAGCCATTCCTCATAAGCTTCTTGGCTGACCACTTTGACGGTGATCGGCATATAGGCATGGTCCTTGCCACACAGTTCCGAACACTGTCCGAAGTACACACCTTCCTTGTCGGCCTGGAACCACAGCTCGGCCAGACGACCGGGCACACCGTCCTGCTTCACGCCAAAGGACGGGATGGTCCACGAATGAATCACGTCGGACGCGGTGACCTGCATAACGATGACCTTGCCCACGGGCACGACAACAGCGGTGTCGGTGGCCAGCAGCCACTCATCATCGCTGTAACCGGCATCTGCCAGCTTGGCGCGCATTGCATCATCCAGAACAAACGGGGTCACATCGGCATCCGCCGGGCGTGCACCTTCGTCCAGCGTGGCCGGATGGCCCAGCAGGTAGCTGTCGAATGCAAAGTCGTGGTCGACGTATTCATAGGTCCAGTACCATTGGTTGCCGACAACCTTGATCACCACGTCGCCTTCGGGAATTTCCTGCTGTTTGAACAGAACCGGCAGCGAGAATGCACCGATAAAGACCAGAATCAGGATCGGGCCCAGCGTCCACGCGATCTCAACCGGGGTATAGTGCGAGAACCGCGCAGGTTCAGGGTTCGAGCGTTCATTGTAGCGCACGATGCAATAGATCAGCAGACCAGCCACGAACAGACAGATCGCGGTGATGATCACCAGAATCATCCCGTCCAGCCGCTGAATTCCGGTGGCCAGCTCGGTCACGGCGGGCTGGAAGCCCATACCACCATCAACCGGTTTGCCAATAATCTCAAGCTCCTGAGCCATGGCCGGAAGGCTGGAGAGGGCTGTCATAAAGCCCGAAAGCATCAAAGCATTCTTCATGTTCTGTCCTGATCGTTTGATCTTTGCGTCCCTGGCGAAAAGGTGTGAATCGGTCGCACCTCTCCCGTTGTCTTTAGCCGCGTTAAAAACCATATTCCTGCGGGTAGATAAAGCAAAATGCTTGCGTCAAACAGACGCTATTTTTGATCTGGATCAAACCCGAAAGGTCCCAAGTGATGCCCAACGACCCGTTTCGCCCGTTTGAAAGCGTTCTTCCACAGGACGAAGCCCTTGCGGTCCTTCAATCTGCCACCGCCGGGGCCGAGGACGGAGAGCTGTTTGTCGAGCGTCGCAAATCCGAAGCGTTGGTCTTTGATGACGGTCGGCTAAAGACTGCGTCTTATGACGCGTCCGAAGGGTTCGGCCTGCGGGCGGTGCAAGGCGAAGTGGCTGGGTACGCGCATTCCACCGATGTTTCGATCGGCGCTTTGAAACGAGCCGCCGAAACCGCGCGTTTGGCGGTTGGGGATGGCGGAGGAACGCTGGCGGACGCTCCGCGCGCTACGAACAAGCGGCTTTATACGGATGAGGACCCAATAGAATCCGCCAGTTTTCCGGTCAAAATCGAAACCCTGCGCGAGATCGATGCCTTTGCCCGCGATCTGGACCCTCGGGTCGTACAAGTCAGCGCAACCATCGCTGCCGCTGTGCAGGAGGTTGAGATTCTCCGCCCCGATGGCGTGCTGGTACGCGATGTGCGACCGATGACGCGGCTGAACATCTCGGTGATTGTCGAGCAGAACGGTCGCCGCGAAAGTGGCTCGGCCGGTGGGGGCGGTCGTGTTGGGTTGGACGGGCTGATCGACCCGGCAGACTGGCAGGACAAGGCGCAAGAGGCATTGAGGATCGCGCTGGTCAACCTCGACGCCATCCCCGCCCCGGCCGGTGTGATGGAGGTCGCGCTTGGCCCTGGTTGGCCCGGCATTCTGCTGCACGAAGCCATCGGTCATGGGTTGGAGGGTGACTTCAACCGCAAGGGCAGTTCCGCCTTTGCCGGGCTCATGGGGCAGCGAATCGCATCCAAAGGCGTGACCGTGGTCGATGACGGCACGATCCCGGATCGGCGTGGCTCGATCTCGATCGACGACGAGGGCACGCCCAGTTCGCGCACCGTTTTGATCGAGGATGGCATCCTGACCGGCTACATGCAGGACCGCCAGAACGCGCGTCTTATGGGGGTTGCCCCTACCGGGAATGGCCGTCGTCAAAGCTATGCTCACAAACCAATGCCGCGCATGACTAATACTGTTATGCTGGGTGGCGACGCCGACCCGGCATCCTTAGTCGCTGACATCAAGGACGGTATCTGGGCGGTCGGGTTTGGCGGTGGTCAGGTGGACATCACCAATGGCAAATTCGTCTTCTCGTGCACCGAGGCTTACCGTGTCGAAAACGGCAAAATCGGCGCACCGGTGAAAGGGGCCACGTTGATTGGCGATGGCCCGTCCGCGCTGAACCGTATTCGTGGCGTTGGCAATGACATGGCGCTGGATCCCGGCATGGGCACCTGCGGCAAGGACGGTCAATGGGTGCCCGTTGGCGTTGGCCAACCTACCGTTCTGATGGACGGCCTGACCGTGGGCGGATCGGCGGCCTAAGTTAGAATCGTGGCTCATCTGTTGAGGCACAGGGTTAACACAGCGCCTCAAATCCTACGCATAGATTTGGGCAATATCTGGTTGACCCTATTGTTGCGAAAAAATATTTTCGCTATTTTTCAACACACTAGCCATTGTCACGAGATCAAATCGCAAAAATACCAGAAAAATTTGAGAGGATTCAGAAGCTGTTAACCCCTACAGTCGTAAACCAGTTCTGCAATCAGGCGGAGCAACGGATGACCGAAGAGCAGCTTTCTTCCTATCACCCCACACTCCCACCCACCACGGAAGAGGATCGGTTTTCCTGGCTTCGTCTGTTGCGCTCTCGCAAGGTTGGTCCGGCGACGTTTCGTCGGCTGCTGCGGGAACATGGCTCAGCGCAGAATGCGCTGGCTGCGCTGCCCGAAATGGCACGCGCTGCTGGTATTGAAGGGTATGAAACGTGCCCGCCCGGCGTGATTGAGGCGGAACTCAAGGCCGCAAAAGCTGCCAAAGCGCAGCTTTTGTGCCTTGGGTCCGCCGACTTTCCCAACGCTTTGAACGATCTCAATGATGCCCCACCGATGCTGTGGGCCATCGGCGACGTGTCGATATTGCACCGCCCAGCAGTGGCGATGGTTGGCGCACGCAATTGCTCGTCACTCGGCGCGCGGATGGCGCGGGGGCTGGCGACGGATCTGGGCAAACAGGGACATGTCATCGTCTCGGGCCTGGCACGCGGGATTGACACCGCAGCACATATGGCCGCTCTGGACACAGGTACTGTTGCTGTGATGGCCGGTGGCGTCGATGTGATCTACCCTGCCGAGAATACTGATCTCGCTCATAAAATCGCCGAATCCGGGTTGCGTGTTTCGGAGCAGCCCATGGGCGTGACACCGCAAGCCCGGCATTTTCCGCGCCGCAACCGGATCATATCAGGGCTGGCGCAGGCGGTTGTCGTGGTCGAGGCCGCCGCCAAATCCGGCAGCCTGATCACGGCGCGGGATGCGCTGGATCAGGGGCGTGAGGTTTTGTCCGTTCCCGGCCATCCCTTTGATGCCCGCGCCGCCGGATGCAACCTGTTGATCCGCGACGGGGCGACTTTGGTGCGCTCGGCCGAAGACGTGATTGAAGCCCTGCCCCAGCGTGACCTGATCACAGCTACTCGGCCGCAGCGTACCCCAACAATCACAAAGCCAACCCCGCCTGCCGCCTTGCACAAGGCGATTCTGACCCGCCTCGGTCCCTCACCAATTGCCGAGGATCAGTTGATCCGTGACATCGCAGCCTCGGCGGGCGAAATCGGCCCCGCACTTGTGGATCTTGAGCTGGAAGGGCGTATCCAACGTCAACCGGGCGGGTTGCTGTCTCTTTCGACTTGAGGGCCCTTTTTTCACTCGTATCGTTTTGAAATCACCCCCAAATTCCCATGACCAAAGGAACGCATTGACAATTCGCTCTTGCCCTACACATTTTGCACCATCATAGAAGGCGCCCAATTCGTCGAGCGAGGTTTTCCCCTAAATGCCTGTAGTTGTTGTAGAATCCCCTGCCAAGGCCAAAACGATCAATAAATACCTCGGCCCCGACTACACGGTTCTGGCGTCGTATGGCCATGTTCGAGACCTGCCGCCCAAGGATGGATCGGTCGATCCCGAACACGAATTCGAGATGAAGTGGGAGGTCGGCAATGACAGCCGTAAGCATGTCAAAGCCATCGCCGACGCGCTGAAAGAAGACAATGCCCTGATCCTCGCCACTGACCCCGATCGCGAGGGCGAGGCGATCAGTTGGCACTTGCAAGAGGCGCTGACCAAGCGCCGCTCGATCAAAAAGGACACGCCGGTCAGCCGCGTGACTTTCAACGCCATCACCAAGGACGCCGTGACCGAAGCGATGCAGAACCCGCGTCAGGTCGACATGCCGCTGGTCGAGGCCTATCTGGCCCGCCGCGCGCTGGACTATCTGGTGGGCTTCAATCTGTCCCCCGTCCTGTGGCGCAAGCTGCCCGGCGCGAAATCGGCGGGCCGCGTGCAATCCGTCTGCCTGCGTCTGATCGTCGAGCGCGAGATGGAGATTGAGGCGTTCAAACCCGTCGAATACTGGTCGGTCAAAGCGCTGTTCGAAACCCCGCGCGGCCAGACCTATGAGGCGCGTCTGGTTACGCTGGCCGGGAACAAGCTGGACAAGCACGATCTGAAGAACGCCACGCAGGCGGAACTGGCCGTTCAGGCCATCACCAGCCGCGCGCTCAGCGTGACCTCGGTTGAGGCGAAACCAGCTGCGCGCAACCCCTCGGCCCCGTTCATGACCTCGACCCTGCAGCAGGAAGCCAGCCGCAAGTTCGGCATGGGCGCGCGCCATGCGATGCAGGTGGCGCAGCGGCTTTATGAGGCCGGTTACATCACTTATATGCGGACCGACGGCATCGACATGGCACCCGAGGCCGTGACCGCCACGCGTGACGCGATCACCGACCGCTATGGCGCAGAATATGTGCCGGACAGCCCGCGTATCTATAAGAACAAGGCCAAGAACGCCCAAGAAGCGCATGAATGTATTCGCCCCACGGATATGTCGCGCGATGCCAGCGACCTCAAGGTCACGGATGAGGATCAGCGCAAGCTGTATGACCTGATCTGGAAGCGCACGATTGCCTGTCAGATGGCCGCCGCGCGGCTGGAACGCACCACGGTCGAGATCGGCAGCGATGACGGCCAAGTCGGTTTGCGTGCCACCGGTCAGGTGGTCATGTTCGACGGCTTCATGCGCGTCTATGAAGAAGGCCGCGACGACGTTGCCGATGACGACGATAAACGCCTGCCGCAGATCATGCAGGGCGATCCGGCGCGGTTCGCCAAGACCTCGCTTAAGGATCAGTTCTCGAAAGCCGAGGACAAGGCCGCAGTTCTGTCCGACAATGAGGCCGTTCTGGCCCTGCAACACCATACCCAACCACCCGCACGCTATACCGAGGCCACGCTGGTCAAACGCATGGAAGAGCTAGGGATCGGGCGTCCGTCAACCTATGCCTCGATCGTGACCACGATTCAGGACCGCGAATATGTGCGCAAGGATAAGAACAGGCTGATCCCCGAAGAAAAAGGCCGGATTGTCACGATCTTTTTGCTGAACTTCTTCCGTCAGTACGTGGGCTATGAGTTCACCGCCAATCTGGAAGGCGAGTTGGACGATGTCAGCGCTGGCGAACGCGACTACAAAGACCTGTTGGGCAAGTTCTGGCGCGATTTCTCAGCCGCGATTGGGGAGACGTCCGAGCTACGGATTTCCGAAGTACTGGACAAGTTGGATGAAGCGCTGGCACCCCAGCTGTATCCGCCGCGCGAAGACGGCTCCGACCCCCGCGTTTGCCCGAAATGCGGCTTGGGGCAACTGCACTTGAAAACCTCGCGCACCGGCGGGTTTGTCGGCTGCGGCAACTACCCCGAATGCACCTATACCCGCCCCATCGCGGGCGAAGGGGCTGAGGGCGATGAACGCCTGCTGGGCGAAGATGCGGGCGATGAGATTTGGCTGAAATCCGGCCGGTTCGGGCCTTACGTCCAGCGCGGCGAGCCAACGCCCGAGAACAAGAAACCCCCGCGTGCGTCCCTGCCCCGTGGGTGGAGCAAGGATGACATGGATCTGGACAAGGCGCTGACGCTGCTGTCCTTGCCCCGCCAGATCGGCGAACACCCCGAGGGCGGCATTATCAGCACGAATTTCGGACGGTTCGGGCCCTATATCATGCACCAGATGCCGGAAGAGACGAAGCCGGTATATGCCAACCTCAAAGACCCCAATGACGTCTTTGAAATCGGCATGAACCGCGCGGTCGAGATGTTGGCCGAAAAGCGCGCCAATCCGGGCCGTGGACGCCGGGCGGCGGCAAAACCGCTTAAGGAGTTGGGCGATCACCCCGATGGCGGCGCGATGCAGGTGTTGGATGGACGCTATGGGCCGTATGTCAAATGGGAAAAGGTCAACGCGACCATCCCCAAGGATATCAAGCCCGAGGACGTGACGCAGGAAATGGCCATCGAACTGGTCAATGAACGCGCCGCCAAGAAAGGCACTAAAAAGAAGGCTGCCCCCAAGAAAAAGGCAGCGGCCAAGAAAACCACCAAGAAGGCGGCCTCTTAGGTAGAAATACCACCACCCCCTTGGATTCGTTGACTTCCCCGTGACGTGGCGGCAAAACCTGCCCATCACCATGTCATTGGGGGAGTTTTTCATGAAAAAAGTCTATGCAAACGCGGCCGAGGCGTTGGACGGGCTGCTGCATGACGACATGTTCATCGCGGCAGGCGGCTTTGGCCTGTGCGGTATTCCGGAACTGCTACTTGAGGCCATCAAGGAGGCAGGCACGCAGAACCTGACCTTTGCGTCGAACAACGCAGGCGTCGATGATTTCGGCATCGGCATTCTGTTGCAGACCAAGCAGGTCAAGAAGATGATCAGCTCGTATGTTGGCGAAAACGCCGAATTCATGCGTCAGTACCTGGCCGGCGAACTCGAGCTAGAGTTCAACCCGCAAGGTACTCTGGCCGAACGTATGCGCGCCGGTGGTGCCGGTATTCCCGGTTTCTACACCAAAACCGGCGTGGGCACCGTGATCGCCGAAGGTAAAGAGCATAAGGACTTCAACGGCGAGACTTACATAATGGAGGAAGGCATTTTTGCCGACCTCGCCATCGTCAAGGCGTGGAAGGCCGACGACACCGGCAATCTGGTGTTCCGCAAGACCGCCCGGAATTTCAACGTGCCCGCGGCCACCTGTGGCAAGATCTGTGTGGCCGAGGTTGAGGAGATCGTGCCCCGCGGCTCGCTGGACCCCGATGCGATCCACCTGCCCGGCATCTATGTGCATCGCATCATTCAGGGCAGCCACGAAAAGCGCATCGAACAGCGCACCACTCGCAAGAAGGAGGACGCATAATGCCGTGGGATAGAAATCAAATGGCTGCCCGCGCGGCTGATGAGCTGGAGGACGGCATGTATGTGAACCTCGGCATCGGTATTCCGACGCTGGTGGCGAACTATGTGGGTGACAAGGACATTACCCTACAATCGGAAAACGGAATGCTGGGCATGGGCCCCTTCCCGTACGAGGGCGAGGAAGACCCTGATCTGATCAACGCGGGCAAACAGACGATCACAGAATTGTCCCGCACCGCATATTTCGACAGCGCCACGTCGTTTGGCATGATCCGGGGCGGCAAGATCGCCGCCGCTGTTCTGGGCGCGATGGAAGTCGATGAAGAAGGCGATCTGGCCAACTGGATGATCCCCGGCGTGCTGGTCAAAGGCATGGGCGGTGCGATGGATCTGGTGGCCGGTGTGGGCCGCGTGATCGTAGTGATGGATCACACCAACAAGCACGGCAAATCAAAGTTGCTGAAGAAATGCACCCTGCCTTTAACAGGCAAAAAAGTGGTGAACCGCATCATCACCAATCTGGGTGTGATGGACGTGGTCGACGGCGGCCTCAAGATCGTCGAGATCGCCGAGGGCGTGACCGAGGACGAGATTCGTGCCGCCACCGAGGCCAATATCGTCAACTGAGTATCCAATGAAAAGGCCCGCTGGTTCAAGCGGGCCTATTTCAATTCAGCGTCTGAAACACGCAGCCGTCGGAAATGAATTGGGGTGGCGTGGAACAAAGCGCGCGGGCCACCTGAAACGCCGCTAGCACCTTGGGCACATAGTCCCGAGTCTCGGAAAACGGTGGCACCCCGGCATGTTTGCGCACCGACCCCTCGCCTGCGTTGTAGCCTGCCAGCACCAGAATCGGGTCGTTGTCGAACTCGTTCATCAGCCAGTCCAGATATTTCACACCACCCGAGATGTTCTGGCCGGGGTGAAAACTGTCCTCGACGCCAAAGCGCCTGGCCGTGGCAGGCATAAGCTGCATCAACCCCTGTGCACCTGCTGAACTGACCGCGTCAGACCGGCCAGCCGATTCCACCGAGATCACAGCCAAAACCAATGCTGGCGACACATTAGTGCCCACGGTCTGCCGCAGGATCTCAATCCCTTGCTGCTGTGCAATGGTCTGAAGGGTCTGCAGCCGAGGGGAGGCCACGTTGATTGCGATCAGCGCATTCATCGCATCTTCCAACCGGCCAGCCCGGGCCTGCGCCAATTCAGGAGATATCTTGTCCCAGAAGGCTTTGTAGGACCCAACCGGTTTGTCCGACCCGCCCGGCAAGGCCGGAGGTGCGACGCGGGTACGAGCGATTACCTCCGGCACCTCAATCTCTGCCCCGGTACTGGGCGCGGACGGAGCCGCCGCATGTTCCTGAGGTGTTATCTGCACGGTCACGCGTGGGCGCGTCCCCGGCTTTGGCGCTTTGACACGTTTATAGACACCTCTTGGCTCTTGCGTCTGCGCAAGCGCTTGAACAGGAGCCAATATCGTCGCAACCGCCAAGCTGACGCTCAGCATTACATTCCGGAGATTCATTTTGCCCGCCTCACGGATTTCTTTTGGCTGATATGAACCCGGAATCGACGGCTAAGGCCATAAAAACAACGTGAATTGGGGCAGATTCGCCTCATTTGCCGCAATTTTGCATCGCAGATTTCACATCCTTGAGCAAAAGAGAATATTTTAATTGTTTATTTTCAGTGTCTTATCGTGAAAGTTATCAAAAAGTTAAACTTAAGCGAAAAAATTTGGGGTTTGGCCCAATTCCTGCCACGCCTGCCCGTCAAACATAATGCCATACCGAGACGGTCGGGAGCGGACTGAGAGAGAAAGCTCTGGAAGACGCCGAGGTTTACTTAACTATTTTGATCCTTAGGAGGGACGTAACATGATCAAGTTCATCAAGAACTTCTGCAAAGACGAAGACGGCGCCGTAACAGTTGACTGGGTCGTTCTGACCGCAGCTATCGTTGGCCTGGCCGCAGTTGCTTACACTCAGATCGGCGACGGCACCGCGACTGTTTCGCGCAACGTCGGTACCGCACTTGGCACGGTTGACACTCCGTCCGACATCAACACTTCGTTTGGTACTACTCCGTAATACCACTCCTGTTGAAAACAAATTCGGTGGGGTCATGCTTAGTTAGGCTTGGCCCCATTTTTTTTAAGCGTCCTTGCCATGGTGCCACATGCTAAAAAGACTTAAACAGTTTTTGGATTGCGAACTTGGAGCAGTCACGGTCGACTGGGTTGTTTTGACCGCCGCGATTGTTGGATTCGCTTCTTTCATCGGCCTTTACATAGCGGAACCAGTAAAAGACTTGGACGCCAGAAACGGCGCCGCGGTCTCGTCTGTAGTTGTGCATGAAATAGACCTGGATTTTTCGGACAGCCCAGATTCTTAAGTTCAGTGTAGGCTTGAGTAAGCTCTGCACAAAAAAACGCAAAAACTATCGGGATTGTCCCTCTTTTCGACACAATTAACCGATACCCAAGGTCGAGCATGGCCGAAATCCAATCGGCGATTAAACGACAACAAAATGATACGAGGGGACACGAATGCGTGCAGTATTTGGACTAGTCCTGATTATAGGGGTGGCTTTGGCCGGTGGCGCTGTTTACTTGGCGCGGGACTATATCGCCCAGACTCAGGCAGAAGTGGAGCGACAGAAACGAGCGGCGGAAGAGGCTTTGGCGAATGTCAAATCCGTGCCGACTGTTGACGTTTTGGTATCAACACGCGCCCTGAAATATGGTGAGCGCATCGCCCAGGAAGATGTGCGCGTCGTGAAATGGCCCGAAGATGCGATTCCCGAAGGCACTTTTTCCGAATTGGCAGCATTTTTTCCGGAATCGGCAAAAGGCGACCGTTTTGTCCTGAGGACAATGGAAAAAGATGAAGCTTTGATGGCCGTCAAAGTGACGGAGCCGGGCGAAGCAGCAGGTCTGACCTCGCGCCTTGCCAAAGGGATGCGTGCGTTCGCAATCCGTGTCGACGTGGCCTCGGGGGTTTCGGGCTTCCTACGCCCCAGCGACAAGGTCGACGTGTATTGGACCGGCTCTCTTAGCGGTGCGATTGCCGGCAACAACGGCGAAATCACTCGTCTGATCCAGACAAATATCGAGTTGATTGCAGTCGACCAAACCGCCGGATCAGATCTGGCTGGCGCAACGATCGCGCGTACTGTTACTGTTGCGGCTACACCTGAACAGATTGCCGCCCTAGCGCAAGCGCAGAACACAGGCCGTTTGTCATTGGCTCTGGTTGGCGTACAAGATGAGACGGTCGCAAGCGCCGTCGAGGTTGACCAACGCAAGTTGTTGGGAATCAAAGAGACCGCTCCTGCGGCACCTGCAGCCGTCGAAGAAGTCTGCACGATTAAGACCCGTCGCGGCGCCGAAATCTTTGATACCGGAATCGTGACACCCTGCACAAACTAGCGCCAAATCAGCGCTTTAGGATGACAGGCCGCGCCTCTGCGCGGCTTGTTTCATTTTGGATGTTGCGAATTGTCCACATAAGGAAAATTCCAGAAACCCTTGATTATTGCAATAAATTCGTAATTCGCGCAGGGTTAACAGGCATAAGGTGCTAAACCTAAAACGAGGCGTGATCGGAGAGGCAGGTCACATGAAAATATATTCTTGGATCAGCGCAACCCTGCTGGGGTTGACGCTTGTTATCAGTTCAATCGGTGAGACCGCCTGGGCTGAAAGTCTTCGCGTGGTAAAGAAGGGAACAGCGGAAACGCTGGATGTCCCGATGAACCGCGCCATTGTTGTTGAGAGTGAGCAGCCGTTCGCCGAGCTCAGCATTGCCAACGCTGGCATCGCTGATATTTCGTCGCTTTCGGATCGCACGATCTATGTATTGGGTAAAGCGCCCGGTCTGACCACTCTGACATTGTTCGACGGTGCAGGTAACTTGCTTGCGAATGTTCGGGTCCGGGTTTCGCCGGATGTATCGGAGTTCAAAGAGCGTCTGCGTCAGATCCTTCCCAATGAGCGGATTGAAGTACGAACTGCCAATGACGGGATCGTATTGTCCGGGACAGTATCCAGTTCCGGCAAACTGGCCCGCGCATTGGAGTTGGCCGAGCGCTACGCGCCCGAACGTGTGTCCAACCTGATGTCGGTCGGTGGTGTTCAACAAGTGATGCTGAAAGTTCGCTTTGCCGAGATGAACCGGTCGGTTGCCAAAAGCCTGACCGCTTCGCTGGGCTTTGCCGGGACTGACGCAACGGGTGGTTTCAACACTCTGAACAACAGCTTGGCTCTGACGAATGCGCTGAACAACAACATCCCGGCCATTCAGACGAATACCGGCGCAATCCTCTTTGGATTTGGCGCAGGGTCTACTCAGGTTCGCCTGCTGCTTGAAGCGTTGGAATCCAAAGGTCTGGCCCGCAGCCTGGCAGAACCGAATCTCTCGGCCCTGTCCGGTCAGGAAGCCACCTTCCTTGCCGGTGGTGAGGTCCCGATTCCTGTGCCGCAGGACGATGGCGTCATCGCGATCGAATATCGCGCCTTCGGCGTCGAGATGGACTTTATCCCCTATGTTCTGGATGATGGCATTATCAATCTGGAAATGGCGGCTTCTGTGTCAGCCATTGACGGAAGCTCGGATTTCACAATCCAGGGTGACAACGTTCCCACTTTCATCGTTCGCCAAACCAGCACAACTGTTGAACTGCGCGATGGTGAGAGCTTCGCAATCGCAGGGCTGATTCAGGATGACTTTACCGACATCAACAGCCAGGTTCCATGGATCGGCGACGTGCCGGTTTTGGGTGCCCTGTTCCGCAGCGCGGAATACCAGCGTGCGCAAAGTGAGTTGGTCATCATTGTGACAGCACACCTGGTGTCGCCCACACGTGGCGAAGCTTTGGCATTGCCGACAGATCGGGTCAAACCACCCAGCGAATTTGATCTGTTTATCAATGGCCGTGTCGCACGAACCGAACCCGCCGGAGCCGGCGCGGCTTCCGAGGTCGCCAAGCAGGACTTCGGTAGCTCTTACGGCTACGTCCTGGATTGATAGGAGTATAGGACCAATGCAAAAGTGGATAATCGCACTGGGTCTTTCGGTCTCTGTCACCGCGTGTACGCGAGAGGCCGGATATGAAATCGACCAAGGCGCATTCGGAAATGCGACACTGCACAACACGCGTGTCCTAAACGGCGACCTGAGCTACGCTCAAATTCTGGGTCAGAGATTCGCCGCCGAGGTGCCGACGCAGATCAACTTTGCCTTCGACAGCGCTCAGCTGGATGAATCGGCACGGCGGATTCTGTTGCGGCAAGCGGCTTGGATCAAACAATTCCCAGAAGCGCGCTTCCGGGTTTACGGTCACACAGACGCGGTCGGCTCTCAGGCTTACAACCAAGCCTTGGGTCAACGCCGGGCAAACGCAGCAGTGGCATTCCTGACTCAACAGGGCATTTCACGCTCCCGTCTTGAGGCTGTTGTATCCTTCGGCAAAACACGTCCGTTGATCGACACGCCGAACAGGGACCGCCGCAACCGCCGGACCGTGACAGAGGTTTCCGGCTTTGTGGACGGTAACCCGCTGATTCTGGACGGTAAATACGCCGAAGTGATCTACCGCGAATATGTCGGAAGCGCGACGTATGAAAGCCAGTTACGCTCTGAAACGAACCTCGGTGACACCTCCGACGGCGGCGAATAAAACAATAAACTTGAATTGGGCGACATCGTCGCCCAATTCCCTACAATTGGTTCTTTTGCGCCTAAATCTTGCCTAAGTTCCAAGCCACATTTTCAACAATTGGGTGAAGTCGGCCGTAAAAGGTCGCAGCAGGGCAACAGCCAGCCTGATCGAACGATTGCGTTCGCCGGGATGGCTGCCCTCATGATGAGGATTGGGTTAATGACAAGCGCAACGACGCAAGATGATAACACCGCCATTCTGGCCTGCACGATCAGCAGAGATGTCCAGAATTTCGACTTGCTCATCGAAGATATGGAAGCCGCTCTGGGTGAGCGCTGGGGCGATCTGGGATTTGCGGAAGCACTTGCTTTCTTTGGACAGCCCGAGGCGGACAACCTGGAATTCGTCGCATTGGCCATTGACGGCGAAGACGAGGACAACCTGACCCAGATGGGCGAGATCATCTCGCGCGCTAAAGAAAAGAAAATCAAAGTCGTCCTTATTGCCGAAGATGTGACTCCGGCATCGCTGCATCAGTTGCTGCGCAAGGGCGCGGACGAATTTGTTCCCTACCCTCTTCCCGAAGGCGAACTGCAAGAAGCAATCGCGCGCATGAATCAGCCTGACCCCGTCGTTGTCGCACAACAAGCTGCGGTTCAGCTGACGCAGGGCGAGTCGAAAGAAGGTGCTTTGTTCGTTGTGCATGGGCTGGCTGGCGGCGTCGGATCGACGACAATGGCCGTCAACCTTGCCTGGGAATTGGCAACCGCATCGGACAAGGAAACCCCGAAGGTCTGCCTGTTGGATCTGGATTTGCAGTTCGGCACCGTGTCGACCTATCTGGACCTGCCGCGTCGCGAAACGGTGTTCGAGATGCTGTCAGACACGGATTCGATGGATGACGATGTCTTCTCGCAAGCGCTGCAAAGCTACGAAGACAAGATGCAGGTTCTGACGGCCCCTTCGGACATGGTGCCGCTGGATCTGATCACTCCCGAAGACATCCAGCGCGTGATTGATACCGCGCGCAAGCACTTTGACTATGTGATCGTCGATATGCCGAGTACGCTGGTGCAGTGGTCGGAAACCGTTCTTCAGGCCGCGCATGTGTATTTCGCCCTGATCGAGCTGGATATGCGCTCGGCCCAAAACGCTCTGCGCCTCAAGCGCGCGTTGCAGGCCGAGGAACTGCCCTTCAACAAGCTACGGTTTGCCCTGAACCGGGCCCCGAAATTCACTGATCTAAACGGTAAAAGCCGCGTGAAACGTATGGGCGAAAGCCTGGGTATTTCGATTGATCTGCAACTGCCCGACGGCGGCAAGCCGGTGATGCAAAGCGGCGATCACGGTCTACCGCTGGCCAATTCGGCAGCAAAGAACCCATTGCGCAAGGAAATCGCAAAACTGGCAAAGTCACTTCACACCCTTGGCAGCAGCAGCGCCGAGGCCGCGTAACATCATCCCAAAGGGGGATCCGACGTGTTTTCAAGATACAAGAAACAGCCCGCCGGACAGCCGGTCGAAGCAATCAAGGCGCAAGCCGCGACACCTGCCCCGGCGCCGGAAAAAGCAGCTTCGGCGACTGCGGTCGCGCGGCGTCCGCTCAAGAAAAAAACCGCCGAGCCGGTCGCAAGTGACAAGGAACGCAAGCGTAAGGAGCGGTTGGGCGAGATCAAGATCGAGTTGCATCGTGAACTGCTTGAGAACCTGAACCTGGCGGCCCTTGAGAATGCGGGCGAAGCCGAACTGCGGGCCGAGATCAGCTCGATCGCCAGCGAGGTTCTGGAAGACAAGAACATCGTGCTCAACCGCGATGACCGTTCGCAACTGAACAAAGAACTATATGACGAAGTCACCGGGCTTGGGCCACTGGAAACGTTGCTTCAGGACGATACCGTAAACGATATTCTGGTAAACGGCCCGCAACAGATTTTCGTGGAACGTCATGGTAAGCTGGAAATCAGCGACATCACGTTCAAAGATGAAAAGCACCTGATGCGGATCATCGACAAGATCGTGTCCGCCGTGGGTCGTCGTGTGGATGAATCCAACCCGTATGTTGACGCCCGTCTGGCCGATGGTTCGCGTTTCAACGCCATGGTGCCGCCAATTGCGGTGGATGGCTCGCTTGTGTCCATTCGTAAGTTCAAAAAGGATAAGCTGGGCATTGACGACCTGGTCAATTTCGGCGCGTTCACCGAAGAAATGGCGGCCTATTTGCAAGCCGCCGTGTCGACCCGGCTGAACGTGATCGTCTCGGGAGGTACCGGTTCGGGTAAAACGACCACGCTGAACGCCCTGTCCAGCTTTATCGATGACGCCGAGCGTATCCTGACCATCGAGGATACGGCGGAACTTCAGCTGCAACAGACCCATGTGGGCCGGATGGAAAGCCGCCCGCCCAACGTGGAAGGCAAAGGCGAAGTCAGCCCGCGCGACTGTCTGAAAAACGCCCTGCGTATGCGCCCTGACCGCATCATCGTAGGCGAGACGCGTGGCGCCGAGGTGATCGACATGTTGCAGGCCATGAACACCGGTCACGACGGGTCGATGACCACGATCCACGCCAACTCGGCCCGGGACGGGATCTCGCGTTTGGAAAACATGATTGCAATGGCTGGGATCGAAATGCCGATCAAGGCGGTCCGCAGCCAGATCTCAAGCGCTGTGAACCTGATCGTGCAAGCCAGCCGCTTGCAGGATGGCTCGCGCCGAATGACCTCGATCACCGAGATCACAGGAATGGAAGGTGACGTCATATCGATGCAAGAAATCTTTAGATTTCAACGTGTTGGATTGACGCCCGAGAACAAAATCATCGGTCATTTCACCGCCACCGGTGTACGTAGCCACTATTCCGAGCGGTTCCGTCTGTGGGGCTTTGACCTGCCCCCGGCGATCTATGAACCGACGACAATGTAAGGAGTTCCCATCATGCAACTGCCGGTCGAGGCCCTTATTTACGTCGTCATTTTCGTCGCCGTATTGGCACTGGTCGAAGGGATCTATCTGGTCGCCTTTGGCAAATCCATCAGCTTAAACAGCCGCGTCAATCGACGTCTGGACATGCTCGATAAAGGTGTCGGGCGCGAACAGGTTCTGGAACAGCTGCGCAAGGAAATGCAGCAGCACATGAAATCCCAGAGCATCCCGCTCTATTCGCTTCTGGCCGACAAGGCGCAGAAGGCGGCGATTGCGTTTTCGCCGCGGCAACTGATCATGATCATGGTCCTGGTGTCGGGCTTTGCCTTCATGGGGTTGAGCATCGGAACCGCTACAGATGTGGTCCTGCGTATTGCGCTCTCAATCGCTATCGGCGTTGGAGGCGTGTATGCGTGGGTGAATCACAAGGCCGGCAAGCGCATGGCCATGCTGGAAGAACAATTGCCCGATGCTGTGGAACTGATGGTACGCTCGCTTCGGGTCGGTAACCCGTTCGTCTCCACCATCCAGATTGTCGCGAACGAGGTTCAGGATCCGCTTGCAACCGAGTTTGGCGTGATTGCGGACGAATGTGCCTATGGCCGCGACGTGGGCGAGGCCCTGAAGGATCTGGCCGAGCGGCTCGACATGCAGGATCTGCGCTTTCTGTCCGTTGCCGTCGGCATTCAGCAACAATCCGGGGGTAACCTGGCCGAGGTTCTTGCTGGTTTGGCGCTTGTCATTCGATCACGGTTCCGTCTGTTCCGTCGTGTAAAAGCCATCACGGCCGAGGCGAAATGGTCCGGTAAGTTCCTGTCCGGCTTCCCCGTCTTTTGCCTGGTCTTCATTCTGGTGAAAGACCCTGGATACTATGACGAGGTTCTGGACCATCCCTGGTTTATCCCGGCATGCTTCTTTGTTGGCATCATGCTCACGGTGAACCTGATCGTCATGCGCATTCTCACAAACATTAAGGTCTGAGGAGGACCCCATGGAATTCCTGACCCATATCAATAACTTGATCACAGAACACCTCGGCGAATTCGGCCCGTTGATCATCGTGGGCGCGCTGGGGGTACTAATGATCCTTGTCGCCATTCCGTTGATGATGAATCAGCGTGAAGATCCGCTGAAAAAGTTGCAGCGTTCGCAAGCGGCACCGAAGAAGAGCAAGAAGGACAAGCGCGACAAACTGCGCACCGCAGGCCGCAACGAACAGCTTGAAAAGTTTTCGAGCTTTCTGGAGCCGAAAAATGAAGAAGAACTCTCTGCTATGCAGCTCAAACTGCGTCAGGCGGGGTATCAGTCCAAGGACGCCGTTCGCTTCTTCCACTTTGCGCAATTCGCTCTGGGCATCGTCGGCCTACTGATCGGTATGTCTTTGGTAACCGTTTTTGCCGGAGACCAGGAGTTCACCTCGCAACAGATGATCATTCGCGTTTTGATCCCTGCGGCCGCTCTCTACTTCCTGCCCCGCTATTGGATCACCAGACGCGTCGCCGAGCGGCAGGGTGCCATTGAAGCCGGCTTCCCTGACACGTTGGACTTGATGCTGGTTTGTGTTGAGGCCGGCCAATCATTGGACCAGGCCATCGTCCGGGTCGCGTCCGAAATGAAAGCCTCCTACCCTGACATCGCGCAGGAGTTCGAGGTCGTCGCCTACGAGCTGAAGGCTGGTAAGGACAAAGACACCGTTCTGCGTGACTTTGGGACGCGGTGCGGGGTGCAGGATGTCAACTCGTTCGTGACTGTGATGATCCAGTCGGCCACTTTCGGGACGTCGATCGCAGACGCCCTGCGGGTTTATGCCAGCGAAATGCGTGACAAACGTGTTATGCGGGCCGAAGAGGCCGCTAACAAGTTGCCAACCAAAATGACACTTGCCACAATGATTTTGACGGTGCCGCCGTTGCTGGTCATTTTGGTCGGTCCTTCGGCAAAAGCTATCTCGGATTTCGCAAACACTGGCAGTGGTTAAAAAAACCGATGAAAAACACAAACAGGGGCGTCTCAAACTGGGTGCGCCGCATGCTGCAGGCCATCATGGTTTTTACCATGGTGGCCTCTTGCACGGAAACGACACAGAGTGACAACCTCACCCCGCCTAGTTTTGATCCAGATGGCGAGGCCGAGGATCCGTTGGTGGTCGCCAATCGCCTGCTGGTATCGGGTGAATATGATCTTGCCTTGGATTCCTTTGCCCGTGCAGCTCTGGATCAGGGTATGACCTCCGAAATCCTGACCGGTATGGGCACTGCAAATCTGGGTCTGAAGCAGTTGAAGCCGGCTGAAACCCTGTTGCGCCGCGCGGTTGAAGAGGACCCTGAATGGTCCGTTGCCTGGAACAATCTGGGCGTTTTGCTGATCGAAAAAGGCGAATATCCTGAGGCCGCTCAGGTCTTTCGGCGCGCCTTCGCGTTGGACAATGGCGAAAGTGACGCAATTCTGGACAATCTGCGCTTAGCTCTCGCAAAAATGGAAAATCCTGTTAATACTACTCCAGAAGAAAAAGAATACACACTGGAGCAGCAAGGCGACGGGCAATTCACGCTGCGCAAGCTCCCGGAACCAGAGCCAGAGCAGTAAGGGACGCAAAAATGCGCCAACAATTCTTGATTCCGTCGATGGTTTTGTGTGGGCTGATCCTGTCGGCCTGCGAAAAAGAAACCGAAGAGGAAAAGGTCGAAAAGACGTTTCAGGAAGTAAACGTCATCGACGAGACCAATTTGAACGATGTTCTACTGACCGCCGCAGACCCGAACGAGGCCGTGACCTATTTCCAGGGCGCAGCCGCAAAGAACCCCGGTCGGATTGATTTGCAGCGCGGTCTGGCCATTTCACTGTCTCGCGCGAAACGCACCACCGAGGCGACGGCCGCCTGGAAAAAGGTCACCACCATGAAAGGGTCCGGCAACGTGGACCGTGTGGAGTATGCGGACGCGCTGGTCCGGTCGGGCGATTGGAATCAGGCCAAGACGGTGCTGGACGGTATTTCGCCAACCTATGAGACATTCAAACGGTATCGCCTCGAGGCGGTTGTCGCGGATTCTCAAAAAGATTGGAACCGCGCGGACCATTTTTATGAAACCGCTGTCGGTTTGACGACCCGTCCCGGAAGCGTGATGAACAATTGGGGCTATTCCAAACTGTCGCGCGGCGATTACGAAGACGCCGAGCGTCTGTTCGCTGAAGCAATTCGTCAGGACCGGACCCTCTTTACCGCCAAGAACAATCTGGTTCTGGCGCGTGCGGCTCAGGGAAACTATGCGATGCCGGTTGTCCCGATGACGCAGGTTGAACGCGCTATGTTGCTGAACACAATGGGGATTTCCGCAGTCAAACAAGGCGATGTTGCCACTGCGAAGAACCTGTTCCGGGAAGCGATTTCCACGCACCCGCAGCACTACGAGGAAGCGGTTCGTTCGCTCCGTGCGCTCGAGGAAGCCTAATTGATGCACATCCCAGCAGAGGCCGCGGCCTGGTTTTTGCCGTTCGTCCTGCCGATCTGTTTTTACGTTGCTTTCACCGACATGCGCGAGATGCTGATCAAGAACCACGCTGTGGTAGCGTTGTTTGGCGTCTTTGTGGTGATCGGTCTGTTTCTACTGCCTCCTTGGTCAATGGAGTGGACGCAGGGGCGGCTGGGGCCAATTGCGATTTCCCTTCCACCTTATATCTGGCAACTTCTGCACGCGCTCGTCTTTCTGGTTTTGGGCATCCTGTTTAATGTCGCCGGGGTCATGGGCGCGGGGGACGCCAAGTTCATCGCGGCGGCTTCTCCGTTTGTGTGGACCGCCGATTTTCGTGCGGTGATCCTGATTTTGATGGCAACTACATTGGCGGCATTTGCCACGCATCGGTTGGCCAAGGCGACCCCCTTAAGGGCCATCGCGCCCGAATGGGAAAGCTGGAACAGGGGCAAGCAATTTCCCATGGGATTTGCGCTTGGCGGTAGCCTCGCCCTTTATCTGATACTGGGAACTGTTTACGGCTCGTAAACTATCATTAACCCGCCTTGTCGATGCCTTGGTACTGCCACAAAGCAAGGCCAGTTTTTCTACCAAGCGGCCCCGTGGGGGCTTTTGGCGTGAATACTGGATGGACGGGCGACGCTCATGAATATGCAGACAACCTCGGTCATGGCCCCTCCTGCCCCCAAAGGGCTGGGTGAAATGCGGCTTCCGATCGTGATGATGCGGGACATTCTGTTGAAAACGATGTTCCGCAAGAACGTAGACACCGTTTCGGAAGTGGCCGAAGCGATTTGCCTGCCCGGTGCGGTAACACAGGAATTGATCGATATCTCACGCGAACAAAAATTGCTTGAGGCGACAGGTACGCTGAACGCCAATAGCGGCAATGAGATGGGTTACCAGTTGACCGATGCCGGTAAGGCGCGGGCGCTGGATGCGCTTAGCCAGTCGGAATACTTTGGCGCGATGCCGGTTCCGCTGGACGTGTACCGCGAACAGGTCAAGCGCCAGTCGATCCGCAATATTCAGGTGACACGCGATCAGCTAACCGGTGCTATGGGCCATCTGGTTCTGCCCGACAGCCTGTTGGATCACCTTGGACCTGCGGTCAGCGCGGGTCGCTCGATCCTGATGTATGGACCGCCGGGCAATGGTAAATCCTCGATTTCGAACGGGATTCGCGATGCGTTGGGGGACAGTGTCTATGTTCCGCGCGCAATCGAATATGCCGGTCAGGTGATCACCGTTTATGACCCGATCGTACACACGGCGATCGAACAAGAGGCTGACGACCCCAACAGCCTTCGCCGCCGCAAACGGTTCGACACCCGCTACGTGCAGTGCGAGCGCCCGACCGTTGTGACCGGTGGTGAACTGTCGCTGAGCATGCTGGACTTGGTCTACAACCCCACCGCACGGACCTATCAGGCCCCGCTGCAGCTGAAATCGACCGGCGGCATCTTTATCGTGGACGACCTTGGCCGTCAGGCCGAGCCACCCCAGGCACTGATCAACCGCTGGATTGTTCCGCTGGAAGAAAGCAAGGATATCCTAGGTCTGCAATCGGGCGAGAAGTTTGAGGTGCCTTTTGACACGCTGGTGATCTTTTCGACCAACTTCCACCCGAATGAGATTTTCGACCAAGCGGCTCTGCGCCGGATCTTCTTTAAGATCAAGATCGACGGCCCGAACCAGGAAAACTTCCTGAAAATCTTCGCCATGGTCGCCCGCAAACGCGGCATGCCGCTGGATGAAGCTGCTTTGGTACATTTGTTGAAGGTCAAATACCCAACCATCAACAATATCTACGCCAATTATCAACCGATCTTCCTGATCGACCAGATGATCTCGATCTGCGAATTCGAAGGCATCCCCTATCAGATGAGCCCCGACCTGATCGACCGCGCCTGGGCCAACATGTTCGTCAAAGAAGAAAAGATCGTTCACTAACCCCTGCCATTCTGACGCCGGGCGGGCCATCATACGGCCATGACGCCGATTCCCGCCCGGATCACCGACTGGTTCACGACCAAAGGCTGGTCGATCCACCCCCACCAACAAGATATGTTCGACCGGGCCATGGACCCGGCAACGTTGCTGATCGCGCCCACGGGTGGCGGCAAGACGATGGCCGGGTTTCTGCCGACATTGGCCGAACTGTCCGAAAGTGCTCCAGAGGGTCTGCATACGATCTATGTCTCGCCGCTCAAGGCGCTGGCGGCGGATATCCGGCGCAACCTGCGGGGCCCAGCGGATGAGATCGGCCTGCCCATCCGTATTGAGGACCGCACAGGTGACACTTCGGCCACGCAGAAGAAACGCCAACGGGTGGACCCTCCGCATATCCTACTAACCACGCCGGAAAGCCTGGCCCTGTTGACCTCATACGAAGACGCGCAACGCATGTTTCACGGGGTACAGCGTGTGATCGTTGATGAGATTCACGCGCTGGCCGAAAGCAAGCGGGGAGATCAGTTGATGCTGGCGCTGGCGCGGCTGCAAACACTCGGCCCGACTATGCGGCGTGTGGGGCTATCTGCTACGGTCGAGGACCCGGAAGCCATCGCCCGGTTTCTGGCCCGGCACCCCGACCCCTGCCAAATCGTACAGGCCGACCCCGGACCAGACCCCGACATTCAGATGCTTGAAACCCAGGAGCTGCCGCCGTGGTCAGGCGGCGGGGCCGCCTATGCCATTCCTGCGGTTCTGGAACAGATCAAACAGCACAAAACAACGCTGATCTTTCACAATACCCGCGCGCAGGCCGAGATTTTCTTTCATAATCTGTGGCTCGCCAATGACGACGCCCTGCCCATCGGCATCCACCACGGCAGTCTGGATCGGCAACAGCGTGAACGGGTCGAGGCCGCGATGGTGCGGGGCGATTTGCGCGCGATTGTGTGTACCGGTTCGTTGGATCTGGGCATCGACTGGGGCGACGTGGACCTTGTGATCCAGATCGGTGCGCCCAAGAATGTCAAACGTCTGGTTCAGCGGATCGGGCGCGCCAATCACCGCTACAACGCACCCTCGAAGGCTCTGCTGGTGCCGGCAAACCGGTTCGAGGTGGTGGAATGCGTCGCCGCGCTCGAAGCCGCCCGAGCCCATGATTTGGACGGGGAACCTCGCGGCGCAGGACCTCGCGATGTGCTGTGTCAGCATATCCTGATCGCGGCGGCGGCAGGCCCGTTTGATGCGGATGCGCTTTATTCGGAAATGGTGGCCGCCGGACCGTTCGCCGATCTGTCCCGCCCGCAATTCAATGATTGTCTGGAGTTCTGCGCCACCGGAGGATACGCCCTGCGCGCTTACGACCGTTGGCAGCGGCTGCAACGACGCCCCGATGGCATGTGGCAGTTGCGCGATCCACGCGCGGCGCAGCGCATCCGCATGAATCTGGGAACGATTCAGGACACCGACACGCTGAAAGTTCGGCTGAAACGCAATCGCGGCGGCAAACCGCTGGGCGAGGTTGAAGAGGCCTTTGCCGCCACGCTCACCCCCGGTGACACGTTTCTGATCGGCGGTCAGATCGTGCGCTATGAAGGGCTGCGAGAGATGACAGTTGAGGTCAGCCGACGCGCGGATCGCAAGCCAAAAGTCGCTGTGTTCTCGGGCACGAAGTTTGCCACCTCGACGCAGCTTAGCGATCGTATTCTGCGCATGTTTGCCCAACCGGACTGGCCACAACTGCCCGCGCACACGGCGGACTGGCTGGCCCTGCAACGGCAGGTTTCACGCCTTCCCAGCCGTGAAAGGCTGCTGATCGAAAGCTTCCCCTCGGACGGGCGCGAACATCTGTGTGTTTACGGTTTCGCCGGGCGCAATGCGCAGCAAACGCTGGGTCTGTTGCTGACCAAACGGATGGAGGAAACCGGCCTTGCGCCGCTTGGGTTTGTCGCCACCGACTATGCCACCCTGATCTGGGGGTTGGACGCCGTCACCGACCCGCGCCCCCTGTTTCAGGCCGAGACGCTGCGAGATGGAGTGGACACGTGGCTGGCGGGCAATGCCGTGATGAAACGCACCTTCCGCAGCTCGGCGACCATTGCGGGACTGATCGAGCGCAACACCGGCGGGCAGCGCAAAAGCGGGCGGCAGGCGACGTTTTCCTCGGACATTCTGTATGACACGTTGCTAAAATACGACCCCGACCACCTGCTGATGCAGATCACCCGCGAAGAGGCGATGCGCGGTCTGGCCGACTTTGGCCGGATCGAGGACATGATTGCACGGATTGGCAACCGCATCGACCTGTTGCGGTTGGATAGCGTCTCACCGCTGGCCGCGCCCCTGTTTCTCGAGGTCGGCAAAGTCCCCGTCAAGGGCGCTGCCGAGGAGCGGCTTTTAGCCGAAGAAAGCGCGCGGCTGTTGCAAGAAGCAGGGTTGGCACCATAGCGAATCCGCTTGCAGCGCCGCAGAAAACCCGCAAAGAACGTATCATGAACGATCTGACATTCACCTTTGCGGGGCATACGCTGCGCGCTTTGGGGAGCGGGGCGCTTTGGTGGCCCGAACAAAGCCTGCTTTGCGTGTCTGACCTGCATCTGGGCAAGTCAGAGCGTCTGGCGCGCCGATCTGGCCTGACCTTACCGCCCTATGAAAACCGGGACACCTTGGCGCGGCTTTCCTCGGACATCGCCCACACGCAGGCCGATACGGTAATTTGCTTAGGAGACAGCTTTGACGACCTGGACTCGACGCAGGGCCTGAACGAAGCCGAAAGATTGCAGATCGCAGCCTCGCAAGCCGGTCGCCGCTGGATTTGGATCGAAGGCAATCACGACCCCGGACCGGTCGATCTGGGCGGCGCGCATCTGGCCGAGCATTCAGTTTCGGGCCTGACCTTCCGCCATATCGCGCACCCGGACAGGAAGGCCGAAATCTCTGGTCACTACCATCCCAAGGTGCGGCTAAAACTACGAGGACGGTCAATCTCGCGCCCCGCATTTCTGCTGGACAAACGCCGCCTGATCCTGCCAGCCTATGGCACCTATACCGGCGGTCTTCGCAGCACACAGGCTGCTGTGTCCGAACTAATGGGGGTTGACGCAATGGCCATTTTGATCGGGACGCACCCCCAAATGGTCCCTATGCCGACATAGCGAATTCAGACAATCCCTTGCTGTTCCAGCATGGGCTTGTACTTGCGGCTGATCGGAACCAGGTCGCCATTTTCAAGGCGCAGAAACGTCTTGCCACCATGTTTTTCGACACCAGCAATGGCGCTGCCAACCACCCAATGCGACCGATGGGTACAATACCCAAGGACAGGCTCCATCTCGTCAATCGCATCTGAAAGCCGTGACCGGATGGTAAATGTACCCTCTGATGTCACGACATCCACGGAATGGTCCCGCACCGCCAATCGGTAGATCTGTCCGGAAAACCCCTTGGGCAAGCGTCGGGTCAGACGGGGTTGAACAGCAATCTCTCCCGGTGCCTCGGGCATTGGGCTGCGCGTAATCAATAGCCCGGTCGCGAACAAAGCCCCATAGGAGGCAACCGGCAAAAATCCGGGCGACTGGGCTCCCTGCGCGGCGAAGAGCAGCCAGACCATCACCCATAAGCAGGGAAGGAACAGCACCAATATTACCGGAATTACCGCCAGATCACGCCGCGACAATTCTAACTTTCTGAACCAGTTGCAGCTGATCCTCCGCGCAGCCCATGTTGCCGCGATGGCCAAAGCCGTGACACCGGACCAGAACACCAGACGCGACAGGAATGGCAGGCTTAGTTCAGGGAAAGGTTGGAGCGCAAAAGCCAACAAAGGCAGAAAAACGAAACCCGCGATCACTCGGCGCAAAGTAAACTCGGCCAGAATTGAGTTCAGTATGGTCTTCATATTGGCTCTGCAAATCCCCCCGGCCCCGGCCAATCCATCGACCTAGGTCGTAACCAGCTGGGATTACTGATTTATCACCGTTTCCTTCCACGTAAAAGCCTGACCGTGCAAATTTAATATTTCCAAAATGAATCGCAAAAGAGGCCGAAGAGTCGATGAACTCCACGGCCTTTTCTATTCGCCCTGAGTAAAAATTCAGGTCAGGCCGTCAGCCCCTCGGGCTCGGGCAGGCCATTCGCGCGGCAGCACGCTGTCAGAGTGTTGGCCAGCAGGCAGGCGATGGTCATCGGACCTACGCCACCCGGAACCGGCGTGATCGCGCCTGCGCGCTCAGCGGCGCTGGCGTAGTCGACGTCTCCGACCAGCTTGTTCTTGCCGTCACGCTCAATGCGGTTGATGCCCACGTCGATGACAGTCGCACCTTCCTTGATCCAGTCACCCGGCACCATTTCGGGGCGGCCCACAGCGGCGACAACGATGTCGGCGCGGCGCACGACGTCCGGCAGGTCTTTGGTGCGGCTATGCGCGATGGTCACGGTGCAGCTTTCGCCCAGCAGCAGTTGCGCCATCGGCTTACCCACGATGTTCGAACGACCGATCACAACAGCGTCCATACCCGACAGAGAGCCGTGGTGGTCGCGCAGCATCATCAGACAGCCCAGCGGCGTGCAAGGCACCATCGACTTCTGGCCGGTGCCCAACAGACCCACGTTCGAGATGTGGAAGCCATCCACATCCTTGGCCGGGTCGATCGAGTTGATCACCAGATCTTCGTTCAGGTGCTTGGGCAGCGGCAGCTGCACCAGAATGCCGTGCACGGCCGGATCGTTGTTTAGCTTGTCGATCAGTGCCAGCAGGTCTTCTTCCGAGGTCTCGGCGTCCAGCTTGTGCTCGTACGAGTTCATGCCGACCTCGACGGTCTGCTTGCCCTTTGAGCGGACATAAACCTGGCTGGCCGGATCCTCGCCCACCAGAACCACGGCCAGACCGGGCGTGATACCGTTTTCCTCTTTCAACTTTGCAACCTGATCAGCCACTTGTGCACGCACATTCGCTGCAAAGGCCTTACCGTCGATAACCTGGGCTACCATCCTGTGATCCCTTCTTTCCAAAAACGGATCGGGCGCAAAGCGCCCGGTCATTCATTCCGGCCCAAGAACGCGCTCCTCACGCGCAATCGACCAGTCAATCAAAATGCGCCACAACTGCTCGGCCAGATCAGGATCCATACCCAACGCATCCGAGCTGTCGCGTACCCGCTGCACCACTTCTTCAACACGATCCGGGATACGGGCTGGCAGCCCTTCGGCCGGTTTAAGCTGCGTGGCGCGGTCGATGTAACCTGCGCGCGTCACCAACATCTCGATCAGTTGGCGGTCCAGCTTATCGATCTGAACCCGCAATTCCTGCATAGAATGACAGTCTTGCGGAGGTGTCAGAGTGGGCATAGCGATCTCCTCATGGACCGGGGATATCCCCGGACCATGAGATGGTTCAAAAACCGGCTTAGAACAAGCCTTCGATCTCACCTGCGTCGTTAAGGCAGATGGTTTCCGCAGCAGGTTTACGCGGCAGGCCAGGCATGGTCATGATCTCTCCACAGACAACCACGATGAAGCCGGCACCAGCGGACAGGCGGACTTCACGCACCGGGACCGAGTGGCCGGTGGGCGCACCGCGCAGGGTCGGATCGGTCGAGAACGAGTACTGGGTTTTCGCCATGCAGACCGGCAGGTTGCCATAGCCCGCGTCTTCCCACTCGCGCAGTTGGTTACGGATTTTGTTGTCAGCCAGAACCTCATCGGCGCGGTAGATGCGCTTGGCGATGGTTTCAACCTTCTCGAACAACGGCATGTCATCGGGGTAGATCGGCGCGAAGTTAGCAGTGCCACCTTCGACGATTTCCACGACTTTTTCGGCCAGCGGCGCCGAGCCTTCCGAGCCCAGTTCCCAGTGACGTGACAGAACCGCTTCGACTCCGTGATCGGCGCAATATTTCTTGACCGCATCAACTTCGGCATCAGTGTCGGTGACAAAATGGTTGATGGCGACAACAACAGGCACACCGAAGGACTTCACGTTCTCGATGTGACGGCCCAGGTTGGCGCAGCCGGACTGAACCGCGTCCACGTTTTCGGCACCCAGATCGGCCTTAGCAACGCCGCCGTTCATCTTCATCGCGCGTACGGTGGCAACCAGCACCACTGCAGACGGGGCAATTCCCGCCTTGCGGCATTTGATGTTCATGAACTTCTCGGCACCCAGGTCGGCCCCAAAACCTGCTTCGGTGACGACATAGTCAGCCACTTTCAGCGCGGTCTTGGTCGCGATGACCGAGTTACAGCCGTGCGCGATGTTTGCGAACGGGCCGCCATGGACGAAGGCCGGGTTGTTTTCCAGCGTCTGTACCAGGTTCGGCTGCATTGCGTCTTTCAGCAGAACGGTCATTGCGCCTTCGGCCTTGATGTCGCGGCAGTAGACCGGAGTCTTGTCGCGGCGGTAAGCAACGATGATGTCGCCCAGGCGCTTTTCCAGGTCTTTCAGGTCGTTGGCCAGGCACAGGATCGCCATAACTTCCGACGCCACGGTGATGTCAAAGCCAGCTTCACGCGGGAAACCGTTCGACACGCCGCCCAGCGAGGCGGTGATCTGACGCAGAGCGCGGTCGTTCATGTCGACCACACGACGCCATGCAACGCGACGGATGTCGATGTCACACTCGTTGCCCCAATAGATGTGGTTGTCGATCATCGCCGACAGCAGCGAGTGGGCCGAGGTGATGGCGTGGAAGTCACCGGTGAAGTGCAGGTTCATTTCCTCCATCGGAACAACCTGCGCGTAACCGCCACCTGCAGCGCCGCCCTTCATGCCGAAGTTCGGGCCAAGCGAGGCTTCGCGGATACAGATCATCGCGTTTTTGCCGATGCGGTTCAGGCCGTCGCCCAGACCCACGGTGGTGGTGGTCTTGCCTTCACCCGCAGGGGTCGGGTTGATCGCGGTGACAAGGATCAGCTTGCCGTCTTCACGGTCCTGAACCGAGTTGATGAAGTCCTGGCTGACCTTTGCCTTGTCGTGGCCATAAGGCAGCAGATCGGCGGATTCGATGCCGATCTTGGCACCGATTTCCTGAATCGGTTTCTTATTCGCTTCGCGGGCGATTTCGATGTCGGATTTGTAGCTCATTGGGCAAGATCCCTGATTGAATGCCTTGCAAACCGGCGCAAATAGCCCGGTGCTGATCAATCCATACAATTGTGTACCAAAGCGATGGATATGGATTCCGACATAATCACGCCGTGAAACGGCGTAGCGTCACTTAGGGGGTCGCGTAACGTAAGCTTGATCGTTTCCCATCGGAAATCCTGTGTCTTAAGGTGCCCAAGCGCGCTGATCGGGGACGAACAGCTTTAGCTGGTCACCCAGATGTAGCGCTCCGGGCCTTTCAACCCATGCAGTCACCCCACGCCGCCCCTTGGCTGCGGGCTTGAACGCGGCACCATGGCCGGGCAAATCGGCCTCGACCTCGCGGCCGGGAATCACGCAAGGGCGGTTTTCCATATCCACCGTGATCGTTACTCCATCCGGCCCCTGCAGACGCGACGAAGGCGGGATATGGGTAAAGTCAGGAATACCGCGCAACAGGATGCTGACCCCCAGGTAGGACGCGTCCAGCGTTTCAAGCCCCATCTCGGTAGCGGTTGCCCGCATCTCCTCTTCAGACAGCACCGAGAGTTGCCGCACATTTCGGATTTCTGTGCCTTTGGGATAAAGGTTCGTCATCCGCACACATGAAGCGCGGTTTTCGCCCTCATGCCGCTCTCCGGCGACACCTGCAAAACCCAGCGACAAAGCGGGTACGGAGTCGGCACGGATGGACTGACCAGCCGGTACATGGCCCAACCAGACCACTTCGCCCATGAATTCCGTTTCGCGCATGACCGGCATAATCATCCCCTTTACAGCTTTTCACGGGCACTAGACGGCAGGCACGTCGGAAAGAAAAGAAAACCCGAGCCTTAGCTCGGGTTTTTGCTGTTACGCGGTCGGTTCTGGCTCCATCCCGCCATCGGGCGGAGTTTTCTTGACCTTGGTCTTCGGAATGGCCGTAACGCTGGGCGCGTTGCCCTCGTCAGGGCTATCGCCTTCGTCGTCACCTTCGGTCGGAGAGTCGCCGTTCATCACGCGCTTGATCTCGTCACCGGTCAGGGTCTCGTATTCCAGCAGGCCTTGCGCCAAGCGTTCCCATTCTTCGTTTTTGTCGGTCAGAATCTTGTGGGCACGCTCATATCCTTGCTGGATCAGGCGCTTCACCTCTTCCTCGATCAGCTCTTTGGTATGGGCAGAAACCGAGAAACCAGCAGTGTTGCCCTGATAGCCTTCATGCGCCTCGGCATAGTCGATATTGCCGACTTTGTCCGACATGCCCCAGCGCATCACCATCGCACGCGCCAATTGACTGGCCTGCATGATATCGCCAGCGGGACCGTTCGACACATGATCCTCACCGTATTTGATGACTTCGGCGGCCTTACCGGCCATGGTCATGGCCAGCTTTTGTTCGCACTCATCTCGGTGATAGTTCAAGCGGTCCATTTCGGGCAGTGAGACCACCATACCCAATGCACCACCGCGCGGGATGATCGTGGCCTTGTAAACCGGATCGCACAGCGGCAATTCCAGACCGACCACAGCGTGACCAGCCTCGTGATACGCTGTCTTTTCCTTCTGGTCTTGCGTCAGCACCATACTGCGGCGCTCAGCCCCCATCATCACCTTGTCTTTGGCGTTCTCGAAATCTTCCATGGTGACGAAGCGGCGACCAACACGCGCGGCCATCAGTGCGGCCTCATTCACGAGATTCGCCAGATCGGCACCCGAGAAGCCCGGCGTCCCCCGCGCAATGATGCGCAGGTCAACATCGGGGCCCAGAGGCGTCTTGCGCGCATGCACGCCCAAAATCTTCTCACGACCTTTGATGTCAGGGTTGCCGACGGTCACGTTGCGGTCAAACCGGCCCGGACGCAGCAGCGCGGGGTCCAGAACGTCCTTACGGTTAGTGGCCGCCAGAATGATCACGCCTTCATTGGCCTCGAACCCGTCCATCTCGACCAGCAACTGGTTGAGCGTTTGTTCGCGTTCATCGTTGCCACCGCCATAACCCGCACCACGATGGCGGCCCACCGCGTCGATTTCGTCGATGAACACGATACACGGCGCGTTTTTCTTTGCCTGTTCGAACATGTCGCGCACACGCGATGCACCGACACCCACGAACATCTCGACAAAGTCCGATCCTGAGATCGTGAAGAAGGGCACGCCTGCCTCACCTGCAATCGCACGGGCCAGAAGTGTCTTACCAGTACCCGGAGGGCCGACCAACAAAGCGCCTTTCGGGATCTTGCCGCCCAGACGGCTGAATTTCTGCGGGTTGCGCAGGAATTCGACGATCTCCTCCAGCTCTTCCTTGGCCTCGTCGATACCGGCGACGTCGTCAAAGGTCACTCGGCCATGCTTTTCGGTCAGCATCTTGGCCTTGGACTTGCCAAAACCCATCGCGCCACCTTTACCGCCGCCTTGCATCCGGTTCATGAAATAGACCCAGACACCGATCAGCAGCAGGAAGGGCAGCAATGTGATCAGGAACGACTGAAAGCCCGACTGCTGCTGTTTTTCCGCCCGCACCGGGATGTTCTCGTCGATCAACAGCTTGGTGACTTCGGCATCCCCGGGTTTGATGGTGACATAGCTGGCACCACTTTGCGTGGTGTAGCGAATCTGTTCGCCATCCAGCGTCACATTCTTAACTTCGCCGCTTTCAACGGCTGTGACGAAATCGGAATAAGTTCTTTCATTGCTCTGAAGCGTTCCACCCGGTCCGCTGAACAGATTGAACAGTGCTAGGATCAGTAAAAACAGAACGACCCAGAAGGCGATGTTACGAGCGTTGCCCAAGGAAAATCTCCCAAAAGATTTCGGCAGATGGGGGTCTGCCGGGTTGCCCTATAAAATAGAGATGATTCAAGCAGGTTCAATGCGATAAAAAAGAAGAGTGCAACTCGAACACTTCTGACGCCAATTCCGCCCGCCAACCATTGGAAAAACCCGCCAAAGGCGCCGACAGCAGCGTGTCTTCTGCCCAAATCGCGGGCGATGCCACAAGCGCCGCGCGCGGTTTTCCCAAAGCACGCCAGTCGGGCAACTGCCGCAGCCCGGCCTCTGCCAATGGGCGGACTTGCGCGTCTGATCTTTGCGGACCGGTCAAGATCCAGCGGCTATCCCACAAATCGCCCGGCTTGGAAGGTTGTACGGAAATCGCCCCTAGTTCCCTGCAAATCCACGTGTTCTCGTCCTTGGCAACCACCATACATCCCCCGATTGTGGTTGTTTCTGCTTGGCGCAAAGCCGACAGAGCCTGTTCGACCGCCATCTGCCGCGGCGGATAGCCTGCACCCGCGATCCATTGGATACTGCCCACCAACAGACGCCGTTGGATTTCGCTGGGCAGCGCCACAAAACCAGCGCGATCAACGCAAATGTCGCCCGTCTCAGCCCGCAGAACCTGACGCGCGGTTTCCTGCGTAAACACGTCCAAAGCCTCGCGCGCTTGTGCAAGGTTGTCAGCCACCCGGCTGAGGGAACGGGCGGTTATGCCGATCTCTTCCAACCCTGCCAGAGCCTCACGTGCCTTGATCCGATCAAAGCGCAGGTCGTGATTCGAAGGGTCTTCTATCCAGTCCAACCCGTGTGCATTCAGGTAGTCGCGCAACTCCTGTCGGGTGACATCCAAAAGCGGTCTGAGCAGTTGAACCCCGTTCAGCTCGCGCGCAGCAGGCATCCCAGACAGGCCTGTGACGCCGGACGCGCGACCAAGCCGCAGCAGGACGGTTTCGGCCTGATCGTCGGCAGTGTGACCAAGTGCGATAGCGGGTACATCATTGCGCCGGGCCCAGTCGGTCAGCAACCTGTACCGGGCCTGCCGCGCTTGATCCTGCAAGTTGCCGCTGCCATCCCATCCGGTCCACCGCAACGCTTCATGGGCCAAACCCATGTCTCGGGCCATTTCGGCAACCCGATCGGCTTCAGTGCGAGATTCAGGGCGCAATCCATGATCCACCGTTGCAACGTACAGCGAAACGCCCTGCGCGTTCTCCGCAAGAAGGTGCAGCAAAGCGACCGAGTCGCCGCCGCCTGAAACTGCAACCCCCAAGCGGGCAGGAAGTTGCGCGGGCAGTCGCCTGCGTAACGCATCCTTCAACTTGTCGGGGAATGTGGTCAAGAACAGCCCAGCGACGCCATTTCCTGTGTCGCGCTAGAGGCCGCTGGGGATGCCGGGAACCGCACCCCAACCTCGCTGAGTGTTATACAAGCCTGATCGGTTTGTCCCAGTCGACCCAAGGCCGAGCCGAGCTCAAACAAAGCCTCGGGCGCAAAAGTCCCCTCGGAATCACCGGTGAAACTGGCCAGAAAGGCACGCGCCGCTTCGCGAGTGTCGCCCAACCCTTCCAACGCTTGCCCGCGCTTCAGGTTAGCTTCGGGCGCAAGAGGGCTGCCGGGATATGAGGTATCAAAGCTTGCAAACTGGTCGGCTGCGGCCTGAAAATTGCCCTCGGCCAGCGCTTGCGCGGCAGCGTCGAAATCCGCGCGTTCGCCTATCGCCAACTCACCCTGATCAATCGCCGTGGGCGCAGCAGGCGTTGTCGGAGCAGCTGCCGTAATCTGCGTCTCACCCCCTAGGGTCGAGGTTTCGCCCAGCGTGCTCAGATCGCCACCTTCCAATTCAACCAGACGGAACTCCAGATCGCCGATGCGGTTGGTGCCGTCGGTGACGATATTCTGCACCCGCTGGTTCAACTGCTCAGTCTGACGGGTCAGGCGCTGCAATTCAGCTTCAATCGCGTCCACGCGTTCAAGCACCGAACTGCCGGACAGGTTGGGTGACGGAGACCCCGTCGTCGAAAACTCACGTTTCAGACGCTGGATTTCCACATGCAACACGGTCAACTCCTGCCGGATATCGGCTAGGGTCTGCTGATCCTGTGCTTGTGCCACCCCGGCGGTCGCCAAAACCGCGGCCAGAACCCATCCTGCAACTTTCATCATCTTACCCCAGTGTTGAGCCGGTCAGCACCGTAACCGCACGGCGGTTCTTGGAATAGCAATCCTCGGTACTGCAAATCTCGATCGGGCGTTCCTTGCCAAAGCTGACCGTGGTCAGACGGTTGCCCGCCACCCCGCGCGAGATCAGGTATTCGCGGGCCGCATTCGCCCGACGTGCGCCCAGTGCAAGGTTGTATTCGCGAGTGCCCTGTTCATCTGCGTGGCCCTCGATGGTTGCCACGAAATCGGGGTTCGCCAACAGCCAGTCCGCCTGACCCTGCAGAACGGTCTGCGCTTGCGGTGTAAGGGTCGACTGATCGATCGCAAACAGAACCCGGTCGCCGACGGTCTGCTGGAAATAAGCCGGTGAGCGCGGATCGCTGGGCGATCCTGCGGCCAGACCACCACCATTTGCGCCGCCGCCAAGGCCGCCTCCTAATGTCGAGGGATCGTTGCTGGTGCAGGCGGCCAGAATGCCTAGCACGCCCAAAGCTACCACTTTGCCCAATACGTTCATTTCAAGTGCCTCGTTGTGTTTTCTGTTTATTGCCGCCTGTGTATCACAGCGCGGGTTTCTTGTGAACTTTTCCGACCGCCCCCGCGATCAATTCTGCAAAGGCCCCCAGGACGGATCGCTGCCACCATCCGGCGTGCGCACCGGGCGCAGGTTCCGGCCCGAAATATCCACCGAATACAAAGTCGCCCGACCGCTCGCCCCTTGGGTTTCGCGGGTAAACATGATCACCCGGCCATTGGGCGACCATGTCGGCCCTTCGTCCAGAAAAGACGAGGTCAATAGGCGTTCCTCACTGCCATCGGTGCGCATCACGCCGATATGGAACCGACCTTTGTTTTGCTTGGTGAAAGCGACCAGATCGCCCCGCGGGGACCAGACCGGCGTACCATAACGCCCCTGACCGAAACTGATCCGCGTCGCCTCACCCCCATTTGCGGGCATGATATACAGTTGCGGCGTGCCCGAGCGGTCGCTTTCGAACACGATTTGCGACCCATCTGGCGAATAGCTGGGCGCGGTCTCAATCGCCGGCGTGTTAGTCAAACGCACGCTCTGCCCCGAGGCTAGATCCATTTTCCAAAGATCCGTATTCCCCCCTTGAATCAGCGAATAGACAATCGAGCGTCCATCCGGCGAGAAACGAGGTGAAAAGCTCATCGTGCCGCCGGGCGTGTTCAGCTCGGTGCGGCGGACACGGTCCACATCCAGCACATAGATGCGCGGCTGGCCGGTTTCATAGCTGGTATAAAGCAACCGATCCCCCGTCGGTGAAAAGCGCGGGGCCAGCACGATGGCGGCACTGTCAGTCAGGTACTGCACGTTTGCACCATCGTAGTCCATGATCGCCAGACGTTTCAGACGCTGATCCTTGGGGCCACTTTCCGACACGAAGGCCACGCGACTATCGAAATAACCGCCCTCACCCGTCACGCGGCTATAGACCTGATCGGCCACCTTATGCGCCATGCGCCGCCAGCCATCCGTAGTACCTGCGAACTGCAGCCCGTTGCCAAGCTCTTGCCCGGAGAATACATCCCATACCCGGAAGCGGACCGTTAGCCGGTTGCCCGAGACATTTACCGCCCCAGTAACAAGCGCCTCGGCATTGATCGCCTTCCAGTCGGCAAATTGCAGTGGCGCCTCAAAGCTGCTGACCCGGCTGATAAATGCATCAGACGAGATTTCGCGGAACAGCCCGGTGCCGGTGAGGTCCGCTGCGACAACCCGTGTGATATCTTGCGCGTACTGAGCCGCAGCGGGACCGTCGGGCACGAAACTGGGCACCGCGAAGGGCAAGGGTTCGATGATCCCCTGATCCAGTTCCAAGCGCAGCGGTCCGTTCTGGGCATGAACCGGCGCTGTCAGAAGCGTCAGGCCGAGCAACAGGCTGGTCAGAAATCTCATCATTTGATCCGCATCCTCTCGGGATTGAATGTAATCTCAATATCCTGCCATTGCGCGTATTTGTCAGCAGGCAGGTTGTATCCTTTTGCCCCGCAGCGCAGGATCGCACGTCGGGCGGCCTCATAGGCTTGTCTTGCTGCGCCGTCGGAACCGCCTGAACTGTCGATCAAACGCAAACTGCCACCCACCACCTTGCCATCGGGGGTCAGCGAAAATCCAACGACTACCACCGTTTGCAGCGCATCCGTTGACAAGGACCCAACGTTCCAACACCGCGACACTGCCAAACGCATTGCATCTTTCTCACCACTGGTCAGCGGCGGGCCAGAGGGTTCTGTGCCCTGCCCCAGCGCCTCGGCCAACGCATCTTCGATGGCGCTTTCATCCGCAGGCTGCGGCGCAGGTGTCTCGGGCTCGACTTCGGGTGTTTCTGCCACCTCAGACTGCACCGGAGGGGGCGGTCGGTTTGGCCGAACCTGTGGCCGCGGAGAACTGCGGGGCGCGTATTCCCTGGCTTCCTCGGCCTCGGTCACGATCTCATCCGTGGCCTCTTCGGGAGCGGTCTGATCCTGTTGCTCTTGCTGGATCTCGGCGCCTTCTTCCAAGGACACAGCGGGCGTTTCAATGTCATCGGGTGCAGCCTCGGGCGGAGGCGGTGCAACGGGTTCTGGCGCAACCTTGTCTGCCGGGCGCGGCTGCGCCTCGGGGCCGGGGGGCACGGGCAAGGCGGCCACCTCTGGCGCGGGCGGCTCAAGCGCCGGGGGTTGTTCGATTACCACCGGCTCGGGCGGCGGTTCCACCGCCTCGGGCACCGGGTCAGGCTCGGGCTCGGATGGCTCCGACACCTCGGGCACCGTCTGATCTTCTTCGACCGGCTCGGGCGGCGTCACCTCTTCAACCGGCGTGTCAGGCTGCTGCAAGGCCGCAGGCGTTGTCACCTCGGGCGCATCCCGCTGGGCGGTCATTGCCGCAAATTGCTCAGCCGAGATCACCGAGACATCCTGCACGGCCATCGGCAAGGGTTCGGACCGGAACGTGCCGCCGAACAAGGCCCATCCGATCAAACTGACATGGGCAATCGCCGAGATCTTGGTGCCGGTATCCACCGTGCCGCCTCACTCTCCACCTTCGTCAAGCGTCGGACCGCCCGTGTCGGTGACGAGACCGACATTGGAAAACCCACCCGCATTCAACGCACCCATTACCTGCATTACCTGCGCATAAGGGATCGAGCCATCCGCCCGCAGGAACACACGGTCACTGCTGCGCTCGGACGCGATGGCGCGCAATCTGCCAATCAATTCTTCACGCTGAACATCTGTCGTCTGAATCTGCACCTGACCATCTGCGGTCAGCGTCACGGTCAAAGGTTCCTCATTATCACCGGGCAATGCACTGGCCGCCGTCTTGGGCAGGTCCACCGGCACCCCGACAGTCAACAATGGTGCGGCGACCATGAAGATGATCAGCAACACCAACATAACATCCACAAAGGGCGTGACGTTGATCTCAGCCATCGGCTGGGCACGACCGCGACGACGTCCGCGTCTGCGTCCATTGCTGCCCGAGCTTTGCTGAACCGCAGCGCCCATCCTAGCTGTCCAACTGACGCGACAGGATGGTGGCGAATTCGTCTGCAAAGGCCTCATAGCCGCCCACGATCCGGTCACTATCCGCGCTGAGTTTATTGTAGAAAATCACCGCCGGGATCGCGGCCAACAGGCCCAGACCGGTCGCCAGCAAAGCCTCGGCAATACCGGGGGCTACAACCGCCAGATTGGTGTTTTGTTGTTCGGCAATCTCGATAAAGGCGTTCATGATGCCCCAAACCGTGCCGAACAGCCCGATAAAGGGCGCGGTCGAGCCAACCGTCGCCAAGACCGGCAGACCCTTTTGCAGCGTCTCGGACTCTTTGGCGATGGCCACATCCATTGACCGGTCAATCCGCGCCGTGGCCCCCGCGATCAGCCCGCCATCGGTGCGGTGTGAACGACGCCATTCGATCATGCCCGCAGCGAAAATCTTTTCGGAACTGCCATCGGGCTGCGTGCCGATCTGCTCAAACAACTCATCCAAGGGGTTGCCGGACCAGAACGCCTCATCAAACACCTGCGCCTCACGCCGCGCGGCCCGGTAGTTGATGATCTTCTGAATGATAATCCCCCAGGACCAGATCGACGCACCGATCAGCATCAGCATCACCAGTTTGACGATAAAGGTCGCGCGGGCATACAGCCCCCACATGGAGAAGTCGATCTCCTGCGCCAGCGCCAGCGTTTCAGCTTCCATGAACCTGCTCTTTAGTTTTTGCCTGATGGCCGTTCGTTTGGCCTTGTTTTGATAAACGCTAACGCAGTTGGATATGAAAAGCCAACAGAACCACCCCGGTCCCGCAAAATGTTACATCAATGCGCGAATCTCTGCCGGAAGACGCACCGGTTTGCCCTGCGCATTCATGCAGACCGCCGTGACCGAGGCGGTGAAAACTTCGGTCTCGCCCCGTGTCACCCGCTGCGCCATCGTCAGCCGCGCGCCAGACAGCGACGTGATCCAGGTTTCAATCGTCAACTCATCATCGAATTTCGCAGGGGCCAGATATTCGGCCTCAATCTTACGCACGACCCAGACAATACCCGCATCGCGCATCGCATTCTGGTCGTTACCGATATTGCGCACATAGTCCGAGCGCGCCCTCTCGATGAATTTCAGATAGTTCGCGTGATAGACCACACCCCCCATATCGGTGTCTTCATAGAAAACCCGGACGGTATAGGTATGGGTCATTGCGGTTGCTCCAATCTGGCAAACAGGCGCAACGCATGAGAGGCATCCTGCGCCGCACCCGGCAATACCGGATCGTAGGCCGCACGGATCAGACCCGCAATGTCTGGCCGCAAAATCGTGGCCTCACCCGCCAACGCCAAAGGTGATTGTGTGCGAAATGCCGTGTCGGACCATAGCAAAACGGTCTGCACCACCTGGCTGAGCGCCAGAGTTTCGGCAGGCACCTTCGACAGCTCTTTGTCCATTCGCAAAAACACGAACGCGGCACGGATTGCGCCGTCTTCCTCGAACCGGAAGATACGATATTGGTTGGCATCTACCGCAACCAGTCGTTCGACCAAAGGTGCTAGGTCCGGGACAAGACGATCGAGGTCCGGCACTTCCAACAGCTCATTCCAGTCCCGGAAGAAGAACACCATGCAGTTGGCCCCCAGTTCAGGGTCCGTTTCCGCCATTTTGTGACCGGCCAGCGTGACGACCGCTTCGAACGCCCCTTTGACCGTGGCCAAGGTGTCATCTTCCACCCCGAAAACGATGGGCACAATCGGACGCCCCCAACGTGCGAACAAAAACTCGCCGCTTTCGCGGGTGAACAGCGCTTCGATTTGATCAGGTGTCACGCGCAGACCCTTCTTCTCGTTTCAAATATGGCCGCCGGAGGCTTAAAATCCCTAGCGCTATAATTCAACCAAACAGATCGCTTTGCCCCCGAGGCGCTGCCATACCCAAATGCGTCCACGCCTTTTGTGCCAGCATCCGCCCGCGCGGTGTGCGCTGGATCAAACCCTGCTGCAACAAATAGGGCTCAATCACTTCCTCAAGCGAATCCCGGCTTTCCGACAACGCTGCTGAAAGGGTTTCGATCCCAACTGGTCCACCGGCGTAGTTCTCGGCGATCAGCTTAAGATACCGACGATCCGCGCCGTCCAATCCCAGATTGTCCACGCCCAAACGTGTCAAAGCACCATCGGCCAGATCCCGCGTGATCCGCCCGTCGCCTTCGACGATAGCGAAATCCACCACGCGACGCAGCAGCCGCCCCGCGATCCGAGGGGTCCCGCGCGACCTCCGCGCGATCTCGCGCGCGCCTGCGTCGTCAGCAGGAGCCCCCAGTTTACGGGCGTTTCGCGTGACGATCTCGTGCAGTTCATCGACCGTGTAGAATTGCAGCCGGGTCGGAATGCCAAAGCGATCCCGCAGAGGCGTGGTCAGCAGACCCATCCGGGTCGTCGCCCCGACCAGAGTAAAGGGCTGCAACTCGATCCGCACGGTCCGCGCGGCGGGGCCCTCGCCGATCACCAAATCAAGCTCAAAATCTTCCATCGCCGGGTACAGAACCTCTTCGACGGCGGGGTTCAGGCGGTGGATTTCGTCGATAAATAGAACGTCGCGCGATTCCAGATTGGTCAGGATCGCCGCCAGATCACCCGCCTTGGCCAGAACCGGGCCAGAGGTCATGCGGAAATTCACCCCCAGCTCGCGCGCCATGATCTGCGCCAGCGTCGTCTTCCCAAGGCCCGGAGGACCATGGAACAGTGTATGATCCATTGCTTCGCCCCGCTGACGAGCCGACTGGATGAAGATGCGAAGGTTGGCGCGCGCCTCGGCCTGACCGATGAATTCATCCAATCCCTGCGGGCGCAGGGCGCGGTCATTGTCCTCGGGCAAAGGGTCAGGGCGCAGGGTGGGGTCGGCGTCAGTCATCCATTCAGCCTTTCGGAGCCAGCAGTTTCAACGCCGCCCGGATCAGATCAGCCTCACCCGCGTCCGGCAAGGTGGCGGCCGCTTCGGCCACGGCCGAGGCCGCCTCGGACGGGCCATAGCCGAGGTTCGACAGGGCCGACAACGCACCAGCCGAGGCCGCCGCATTGCCCGAGGCCGGATTCGCAGCGCGTTTGGGCGCAGGCGCTGGCTCAATCAGTTCGACCGGCTCAGGCACAGGGCCGTCCATCGCCTCGGTCACGGTGCCGCCCATGGCCATCACGCCCGGCGCTTTGTCCTTCAGGTCCAATACGATGCGCTGCGCGGTTTTCGGCCCCACGCCTTTGGCCGCCTTGACCGCGCCCCAATCACCCAAGGCAATCGCACGGCTGACCCCATCCGGGCCCAGCGCAGACAGGATCGCCAAAGACACTTTGGCCCCCACCCCCTGCACCGAACACAGCAGGCGATGCCATTCCTTCTCGACCAAAGACAGAAACCCATAAAGCTGCATCAGGTCTTCGCGCACCACCATGTCCGTGTAGATCGAGACCGCCTCCCCCACGCCCGGCAGAGCCGCCATGGTCCGGTCCGAGCAATAGACGATATAACCAACCCCGCGCACGTCGATCAGCACGTGGTCTGCTGCGCGGTAATCCAGGCGTCCAGTGAGTTTTCCGATCATGCCCGCACCTCTTTCATCCGCGCCTGCGGCGCTGCGCCATAGTAGGAATGGCAGATCGCAATCGCCAGCGCATCTGCCGCATCTGCGCCCTTGGGCTGACACCCCGGCAGTTGCAGCTTGACCATGTGCAAGACTTGCTCTTTCTCGGCATGCCCCACGCCCACAACTGTTTTCTTGACCCGGTTGGGCGCATATTCCCCTACCGGCAACCCGGCTTGCGCGAGCGTCAGAAGCGCAACCCCGCGCGCCTGGCCCAGTTTCAACGTGCCCGCACCGTCCTTGTTCACGAAAGTCTGTTCGATCGCGGCCTGATCGGGCGTGTGTTCGGCGATCACCTCGACAATCTGGTTGTGCAGAGACAACAACCGCTCGCCCAAATCATCACCGTCGGATTTGCATAGCCCGTTGGCCACGTGGCTCAGGCGGCTGCCATGCGATTCGATGACGCCCCATCCCAGGGTTCTCAGCCCCGGATCAATGCCCAAAATCCGCATGTTGTGCCCCAGCCTGCTCGGGTTTTTGTGATCTTTCTTACGGGTTAGCACGAAGCGTGAACATTTTCCAAGCGAATTGACGGAAAGTCCAAAAACGACAGACCTGCTCGAGGGGCGACACAATGGCCTGTTTGCGACCGCGAAATGCCTGAATTCGACGTGTTTGATTAAGCAAAAATGACCAGTAAATTAAGGGGCTTTCACGTTTTCAGAGCATTGCAGAAAACGCATAGGACACATGCAATTTCGTCGCTTGTGGTGTCAGATCGACATCCCTAAATGCCGCTCAAACGAAGGATTGAAACTGAACTCTAACCAGAAGGAAACAGGATATGGCCGTACTGGATACCACCCGCGCCACCACTGGCTCGTTCGGCCTTGCTGGCCGTATCGGCGGATTTTTTGCAGCGGTTGTGAACGCCGTTGTGGAATGGAACGACGCCCGAGTGACCCGCAACGCGCTGAGCGGTCTGAGTGACCGTGAACTGGACGATATTGGCATGTGCCGCGGCGATATTGACGTCGTAGCGGATAGCCGCCGGTAAGATTTAGACCACCACTCACACGCCCCTATCTCCTCCCTCGGGGGCAAAGCAGAACGCCGCGCATTGATTTATGCGCGGCGTTTCTGATTCAGATTTGCAAAAAATCAGGGCAGATAGCTTGAGACCTGCGCGGCCAGAAAGGCAGAAATCGGGTCAATCTGCATGATCCAGGCCCCAGCCTGTTCGACCGACGTCCCTTGGCTTAGACTGTCAACGCGGTATTCATAGGCGGACGGCCCAAGGCTCGCTAAAAGAAAGGTCTTGAATGCAAAAAAGCCCACAAGGCACATCAGCAACACTTTGGCAGGCACCGCAGACTGAACGCGCTGCGGCCTCATCACCACCAGGCCATCTTTGCGCATCGTCGCACGATAACCACGGCTGAGTTTCGCGTGTTTTTTGTTCAGACGATGAACGCGCTGATCAAATTCCAGTTGTTTTCCAGTCATGGCAGCCTCCAATAACCGCCCCCGATATGCATCTTTGAACGGTAGACAGAGATTGCGCCAAAAAAGTGGCAGGAATCCACAAAACTCCTGTAAATGGCCCGATTTTAGCCCTGTTTGCTTAAGATTAGCGTCGTCCATTCGCCAATCTCGTCCCGACGGGCCAGATTGAACCCGTTTTGTGAATAAACGGAAACCACATCATCGGCCTGTTCATTGAGGATTCCCGACAAGATCGCGTACCCCCCTGCCCGCAGATTCGCCCCAATTTCCGGCGACAACGCGACCAGCGGCCCCTTGAGGATATTGGCAAAGATCAGGTCATAGGGCGCGTGGGCCTTCAGGTCGGGGTGATCGAACCCGGCAGCCTCGACGCACTGCACCTGACCGGCCATGCCATTGGCTTTCAGGTTCGCCTCGGCCACATCCACGGCCACCTGATCAATATCGCTGGCGATGATATCTCCATCCCAGACTCGCGCGGCGGCCATGGCAAGAACGGCAGTGCCACAGCCGATATCGGCCACTTTTGTCGCCTCGAACCCCTCATTCAGCAGATGATCCAGCGCCTTGAGGCAACCAAGTGTGGTGCCGTGATGCCCGGTGCCAAAGGCCATCGCGGCCTCGATCAGCAGGGGAATGCGGCCTTCGGGCAGTTTGTCGGCGTCGTGACTGCCGTAAACAAAGAAGCGCCCGGCCTCGACCGGAGCCAGTTCGCGACGCACATGGGCGACCCAATCGGTTTCGGGCAGCTCCGAGACGACAAAGGGCTTGGCTTGGAACGCGGCGGCCAGAACGGCCAGCGCGGTTTCATCTGGGGTTTCGGTGAAATAGCCGCCAACCTCCCATAGGCCCGAGCCGTCCTCGACCTCGAACACACCAACGCCGGTAGGTTCCGGCTCCAGACGCTCCATTGCTTCGCCCAAGCCTTCGGCGGCTTTCTTGCCCATCAGAGTGGTCAGCGCAGTGAATGTGGGCATGGGGGCCTCCTGTTTGGGTTTCCCCTGCGCCTAGGCCGCCGGGCAGGCAAGGTCAAGCGCTGGCTTATTCCGCAGGGGCCGGGGCGTATTTTGACAGGATGGTTTCATTGCCCGGCTCGGGGTGGCGCGGGATCAGCAACGACAAGGCCAGCGAGATCATCGCCATCGCTGCCGCCAGCGTAAACACCGCGCCGGGCGAGACCACCCACAGCAAACCCAGCAACGCCGGCAGGAACACGGCGGCGATGTGGTTGATCGTAAAGGCCACGGCTGCGGTTGGTGCGATATCGGCAGGGTCGGCGATTTTCTGGAAATAGGTTTTCAGCGCCAATGCCAGCGCGAACAGCACGTGGTCGATCACGTAAAGGATCGCGGCCAGCACCACGCCCCAGCCAAACCAATAGATGCCGCCATAGGCCGCGAACACGATGGCCAGACCGGCATATTCAAAGATCAGCGTGCGGCGCTCGCCGAACACGGACACGGCTTTGCCCAGCATCGGAGCGGCGGCCATGTTGATCACTAGATTGATCAGATAGAGGCTGGTTAGCTCATGCACCTCGAACCCAAATTTCTCGACCATCATGAAGCCTGCGAAGACGACAAAGATCTGCCGCCGGGCACCGGCCATGAATTGCAGGGCGTAATACAGCCAATAGCGTTTGCGCAGGATCAGTTTCTTGGTCTGCGGCGTCGGCGCATCGAATTGCGGGTAAGCCAGCAGGCAGAACAGCGCCAACAGGGCCGTCACGCCGCCCGCCGCCATGAAGACGAAGTTATAGGACAGATCGAACCGGTCCCATGTCAGTACGATCAAACCGTACACCACTGCTGTCGCCGCTGAGCCCATCGCGACCAGCCAGCCCAACACCTGCGGCGCACGATCCTTGGGCAACCATTGCAGTTGCAGCGACTGGTTTACCGTCTCGTAATAGTGAAACCCGATCGAGCTGAACAGCGTCACGAACAGCAGCCCGCCAAGGCTGGGGAACCACGCAGTGATTGCCGTCGCAACGCCCAGCATCATCAGCGAGATCATCGCCAGCACTTGCTCGCGGATAAAGATGATCACCGCGATCACGCCTACGGCCAGAAATCCGGGAATTTCACGCACTGTATGCAGCAGGCCTATGTCTGCGCCGTCGAAATTCGCGACCTCGATGACGAAATTGTTCAGCAGCGCGCTCCATGCGTTAAACGCAATGGGCATCATCAACGCCATCATGAACAAGAGCGTTATGGGACGGCGCCAGAACGGAAGGCTCTGCGCATCAGAGAGCGGCATGGGTTTCAGCATGACACCGCTCTACGCTCATTTTTTCGGTTTGGCGAGGGGGCAGACGCACAGGCGGTCTGCACCGGTGCAGAGGTCAGTAAAAACTCTGCGGGTCGATATCGACGGTCAGGCGGATATCGCCCTTCAGACGCAGGGGCGCAATCCAGCGGGCGATAGCATCCTGAATCGGCGTGCCTTTGGGGGCTTTGACCAGCAGGCGTACACGGTGCCGCCCACGTATTCGTGCTATTGGCGCGGGCGCAGGTCCGAAGACTTGGGCATCTATGGCGCGTAGCGGCGCATCGTTGCGTGCCATCGCGTTGCCGATGTCGAAAACCGGACCGACCTCGGGCCCGGACAGCACGATCCCGGCCATGCGCCCATAGGGCGGAACGCCTGCGGCCTGACGCCCGGCGGCCTCGGCCTTCCAGAACCCTTCTTCATCGCCCGACAGGATGGCGCGGATCACTGGGTGTTCGGGCTGGAATGTCTGTAACAGCGCCTGCCCCGGTTTATCCGCCCGTCCCGCCCGGCCTGCAACCTGCCGCATAAGCTGGAATGTGCGCTCCGCTGCCCGCAGGTCGGCCCCGTGCAGCGACAGGTCGGCATCAATCACTCCCACCAAAGTCAGCTTTGGAAAGTTGTGCCCCTTGGCCACCAGCTGCGTGCCGATGACGATATCCGCGTCGCCCTCGGCAATCTCTTCGATCTTAGCCTTCAACGCGCGGGCTGAACCGAACAGATCGGAACTCAGCATCGCGATCTTAGCCTCGGGGAAAGTGGCCTCCGCCTCTTCTGCCAGCCGCTCGATACCCGGCCCGACCGGGGCAAGCTTGCCTTCGACCCCGCATGACGGGCAGGTATCCGGCATGGGCTTTGTCTCACCGCACTGGTGGCACATCAGGCGTTTAAGGAACCGGTGTTCCACCATCCGCGCATCGCAATGATCACAGGCAATCTGTTCGCCGCACGCCCGGCACAGCGTCACTGGCGCATAGCCACGGCGGTTGATGAACAGCAGCGATTGTTCCCCGCGTTCGATCCGCTGCCGCACCGCCTGCCGCAGCGACGGCGAAATCCATGTCCCCGGCTGCATCTGCTCAGCCCGCATATCGATGGGCTTCATTTCGGGCAGCACCGCCGCCCCAAAGCGCGAGGTCAGGTCCAGCCGCTCATATTTTCCGGCCTCGGCATTCGCCCAGCTTTCCAGCGAGGGCGTCGCACTGGCCAGAATCACGCGCGCCCCGCAGATCGAGGCGCGCAGCACCGCCATATCCCGCGCGCTGTAATGCACGCCGTCTTCCTGCTTGTACGAGGTGTCGTGTTCTTCATCGACCACCACCAGCCCCAGATCGCGGAACGGAAGAAACAGCGCCGAACGCGCGCCGACGACCAGTTGCGCTTCCCCCTGCCCGACCATGCGCCAGACCCGCCGGCGTTCGGTCATGGTTGCACCCGAGTGCCATTCGGCAGGCCGCGCGCCGAACCGAGCCTCGACCCGCGTCAGAAATTCGGCGGTCAGGGCGATCTCGGGCAGCAGAACCAGCGCTTGCCGCCCCATGCGCAGGGCTTCGGCGACGGCCTCTAGGTAAACCTCGGTCTTGCCCGAGCCGGTGACACCCTTCAGCAACGTTGTCCCATAATCCCCGGAACGTTGCCCAGCCTGCAGGCGCGCGACCGCGGCGGCCTGATCGTCAGTCAACGCCTTGCCCGGCAAGTCCGGGTCCAGCCGGGGATAGGGCAAATCACGTGGGCTGTCTTCCTCGCGCACTGCGCCTTGCTTGACCAACCCCTTGACGACCGAGGACGTCACCCCCGCCTGCTCGGCCAACTCCTTTAACGTGAACGCCAAGCCGCCGTAGTCGCGCAGCACCTCAAGCACGCGGGTCCGCGCATCGGTCATGCGGTCTGGCTCGGCACTGCCCAAACGATAGATTTTCCGCATCGAGGGCGGATCGCCCAGCCCCGGCGCACGGGTCGCCAAGCGCAGCATCGCAGGCATCGGTGTCAGCGTGTAATCGGCCACCTTGCCCAGAAACAACCGCATCTCTTCGCGCATCGGCGCAACCTCGAGCACCCGGATCACGGATCGCGCCTTGGCCAGATCAAAACCGCCCTGCCCCGGCCCCCAAACCACACCCAGAACCTTGCGCGGGCCCAGCGGCACCTCGACAAACGCGCCCAGAAAACACCCGCCCTCGGGCGCTTTGTAATCCAGCGTCCGGTCCAAGGGCTGTGTGGTCAGCACAGCCACCAGCTCACCCTGATCGAAATACTCCTGCGCGCTCACCGCATCTCCTCGGGTCGGGGGTTTCAGCATCGGTGTTATTGGGGTAAAGCCATCCGCAACCAAGGCCAACCCATCAAAGGACTGCCCGCATGAAATTCTTCGTAGACACCGCCGAGATCGACGCCATCGCCGAACTGAACGATCTGGGAATGGTAGACGGTGTGACCACCAACCCCTCGCTGATCCTGAAATCGGGCCGCGATATTCTAGAAGTCACCAAAGAGATCTGTGATCTGGTCGACGGCCCCGTATCCGCCGAAGTCGTCGCGACCGAGGCCGACGACATGATCGCCGAAGGCCGTAAGCTGGCCCAGATCGCGCCGAACATCGCCGTGAAGGTTCCGCTGACATGGGCGGGGCTGAAAACCTGTAAAACCCTGTCCGACGAAGGCCAGATGGTCAACGTCACGCTCTGCTTCTCGGCCAATCAGGCACTGCTCGCCGCCAAGGCGGGCGCGACCTTTATCTCGCCCTTCATCGGCCGTCTGGACGATATCAACCTCGACGGCATGGATCTGATCGCTGATATCCGCCAGATCTATGACAATTACGGATTCGAGACCGAAATTCTGGCCGCCTCGATCCGCACCGTGAACCACGTGACCGACAGCGCTCGCATCGGCGCCGACGTGATCACTGCCCCGCCCGCCGTGATCAAGAAACTGGCCGATCACCCGCTGACCGACAAGGGGCTTGAAACCTTCCTGGCCGACTGGGCCAAGACCGGTCAGAAAATCCTCTGATCCCTGACACTGCCGCGCGGTGCTGCCAGGCACCGCGCCCGGCCCAACTGCCAGCCCTGATCGCAGATCAGGGTCTTGCAGACGGGAGAGGCCCCGTCGCGCAAATGACGGGAAATCCAACCACAGGCTCACTTTTCCCAAGGCAAATCGGTCCAGCCGTGTTATAAGGCCGCAAAACATAAAAAAGACCGGACGGGACATGAGCAGCAATACCAAACTCAAGGACACTCTCCGCGAGGCGATTCTGGCCGAGCCTGACGCCGTGCTGGACGACAAGGACCTGATGCAGGCCCTCGTCGCCGCCAATGAACAAGCGCGCGGAGATAACATCGTCGACCTGCGCGGCATCGCCATGCAGCGGCTCGAAGCGCGGCTGGATCGGCTTGAAGACACCCACCGCTCGGTCATCGCGGCCGCTTATGAAAACCTTGCGGGTACCAATCAGGTGCACCGCGCCATCCTGCGCCTGCTGGAGCCCACAGGGTTCGAGGACTTCCTGACCACCCTTGGCTCAGACGTCGCCGAAATTCTGCGCGTGGATCGGATCACGCTGGTCCTGGAAACCACCGTCCTGCAGGAAGACCCCGCGATCGAAAAACTGGGCGGAGCGCTGGCCGTAGTCGAGCCCGGCTTTGTCGACAACTACCTGACTTTCGATCGCAGCGGCCCCGCCCGCGAAGTCGTGCTGCGCGAGGTCATCCACCCCACACACCGTATCTTCGGCGATCAGGCCGATCACCTGCGGTCCGAAGCCTGCATGCGGCTGGACTTGGGCGAAGGCCGCCTGCCCGGCATGATCATCATGAGCGCGAAAGACCCCAACCACTTTTCGCCGCAACTGGGCACCGACCTGCTGACCTTCTTTGCCGGTGTTTTTGAACGGTCCATGCGCAACTGGCTGTCATGAGCCTGATCTCTCCGGCCTGCCGCGACGCGTTGCAGCACTGGCTCGAGGGTCTCGTCGCGCTTTCAGGTCGATCAACCAACACTCAAGCCGCTTACCACAGCGACGTGAATGATTTCCTATCCTTTATGACCCTGCACCATAGCGAGCGTCAGGGTTTGGCAGCACTGGCTCGGATCACCGTATCCGATATGCGGGCCTGGATGGCGGATCAGCGCGGCTCGGGCGTCGGCGCGCGTTCGCTGGCGCGCAAGTTATCGGCTGTCAAAAGCTTCTACCGCTGGCTGGCAGAACGTGAAGGGTTCGAGCCGACCGCGGTCTTGTCGACCCGCGCGCCCAAATTCACCAAGAAACTGCCCCGCCCCGTCGACGAAGATGCTGCCCGCGCCCTGATCGAAACGGTCGAACTGCAATCGACCAATGATTGGGTCTCTGCGCGCGACGTGGCCGTGGTCACATTACTCTATGGTTGCGGGTTGCGGATTTCCGAGGCGCTGTCGCTGACCGGCGCTGACGCCCCCCTGCCACAATCGCTGCGAATTGTTGGCAAAGGCAACAAGGAGCGCATCGTCCCGGTCCTGCCCGCCGCACAAGCAGCTCTGGACCGGTATCTGGCGCTCTGCCCTCATCCGCTGGACAAGACCAAGCCATTGTTTCGTGGTGTCCGCGGCGGGGCGCTGAACCCGCGTGCCATTCAGGGCGTCATGGCCAAGGCGCGTCAGCAGTTGGGCCTGCCCGCGACGGCCACCCCACATGCGTTGCGCCACAGCTTTGCCACGCACCTGCTGTCTGCGGGCGGCGATCTTCGCGCCATACAGGAATTGCTGGGGCATGCCTCTCTGTCGACCACGCAAACCTACACCGCCGTGGACACCGCCCGGTTGATGGAAGTCTACGACCGCACTCACCCGAAAGCCTGACATAATTGCAATTTCACCAAACAGGGCATTTTGCTTTGCATCTTGGACACGCATCGTACATGACACGCGCATGACACTCAGATTCAAAGCTCTCTCCGTCCATCTCTTTACTGCAACCGGCGCCGTTTTCGCGATGCTGGCCATGCTGGCCGCTGTCGAAGAAAAATGGAGTCTGATGTATCTGTGGCTGGTCGTGTCCTTTATTGTCGATGGCATCGACGGCCCACTGGCGCGGCACTATCACGTCAAGAAAAACGCCCCCGAGTTTGACGGCGTATTGCTGGATCTGATTATCGATTACCTGACTTATGTATTCATTCCCGCCTTCGCCCTGTTTAAATCCGGGCTGATGGATGGCTGGACCGGCTGGTTTGCGATCATCGTCATCACCTTCGCCAGCGCGATGTATTTCGCGGACACTCGGATGAAGACCAAGGACAACTCGTTCTCGGGCTTTCCCGGCTGCTGGAACATGTTTGTCATTGTGATCTTCGCGCTCGAACCCAATTTCTGGGTCATCCTGCTCATGGTCTCCCTACTGGCTCTGGCCATGTTCCTGCCGTTAAAATTCGTGCATCCCGTCCGGACCGAGCGTTGGCGCAGCGTCACCCTCCCCATGGCCCTCGCCTGGACCTTTTTCGCCGGATGGGCGGCCTGGGTGGATTTTCATCCCGAAAGCTGGGCGCATTGGGGGCTGGTGATCACCAGCCTGTACCTGGTCTTTGCAGGGATCGCCCAACAGGTGATCCCACAGCAAAAAGCCTAAAGGATTTCCTCGACCTCAAACTCGGTCCCGTTATGGGTGAACACGTCGCCCTCCTGCAGGCCGGTCATCGCCAGATAGATCGGGCTTTGGGTCGAAATCCCCATATAGGTCGTCCCGTCCACATCGAACCGCGTTGTCGACACGCAGACCACAAAACTCCGGTTGTTAAACTTTACAACGGCACCGGGCTGGACTGTATCGGTCAGCCCAAAATCGGTGTTCTCGATCACGTCGATCTTGGCATGATGCGCTTGCAAGGGCGCGTCGAAAGCCGCCGCCAGATCCGCATTCTCACGCGAAGCCGCGATATCATCCTTGTCGTGCCCTTCCCGGTCGTCCAACTGAGAATCCTTCAGAAACGCATCGTAATGCGCCTGCGCGGTCGCCAGCTCCTGTTCTTCCAGTGACATCAAACGGTCAATAATGGCTTTCTTGCGCGCGGCGGGGTCGGCTTGAACGGTCATGCCAAAAACATCCTTCGAATTCTCTATGTGATACAAGTTGGGACGCAAGCGGATGGATTGCAATAGCTTTCCACTCTCAGATCAGCAACCCTGCCGCGCCCTCGTGCCGCAACAAGGCCACCTTGGTCTCCACGCCGCCGTCACCGGAAAACCCACCCAATCCACTTGCCCCCAACACCCGATGGCACGGAATAATGACCGGGATCGGGTTCGCCCCACAGGCCTGCCCCACAGGTTGCGCCGGGCGACCAAGCTGTTTGGCAATATCCCCATAGGTCACAGTCTCGCCCAGTGGAATCGCATACATCAGATCACATACCTGCCGCTGAAAGTCAGAACCGGCCACACGATAAGGCAGATCAAACCGCTCCAACCGCGCCTGATCATAGGCCGCCATCTGCGCTGCCGCCTCACGCAACAAGGCTGACGCCTCACCTTCATTGCGTCCATCCCAGACCAAACGGGTAATCGCACCACCCGTCTCTTCAATCCCCAGACGTCCAAATCGCGTATCGACAGCAATCATCGGCATAGCCAGAACCTGACCGCGAATTGAGAAAAGGCGCAACCCCCAACAGGCTGCGCCCCAATCTTCTTCTGTTCAAAAATACCTCGGAGCGCGAGGCAGAGCCTCGCAGAACTCCAAATCCAGAGACGTTACGCCAACGCCTCGTCACAGCGCCCGCAGACACCCGTATGAGCATGACGCCCGACATCCGGCAGGATTTTCCAGCACCGCTGACACTTCTCGCCCTCGGCCTTTTCGAACACCACCGCAACGCCCTCAATCTCGGGCACGCGGAAAGCCTCGGCCGGGGCCGGATCACCCGTAACAGTCAACCCCGAGGTGATGCACATATCGTCCACATCGAAAGTAGCCAGCAGATCACGGGTTTCCTGGTCCTCAACATAGACGATCGGCGCGGCCTCAAGGCTGGACCCTATGACTTTGTCCTGACGCTGAACCTCCAGCGCAGCCGTCACCGAACGACGCACGCGGCGCACCTTGGCCATGCTTGCTTCCAGTTCCGCATCGCGCCAATCGGCCGGCGTGTCCGGGAAATCCACCAGATGGACCGAGCTGTCATCACCGCCAAACCGCTCCAGCCAGACCTCTTCCATGGTAAAGACCAGAACCGGCGCCAGCCATGTGGTCAGACGGTGGAACAGGATATCCAGGACGGTGCGGGCTGCGCGGCGACGCAGGTTATCGCCGTCGCAATAGAGCGCATCCTTGCGGACGTCGAAATAGAACGAGGACAGATCTACCGTGGCAAAAGTGAACACAGCGCTGAACACACCCTGGAAATCGAACGCGGCATAGCCCTTGCGCACCTGTTCATCCAGATCGGCCAAACGGCTCAGAACCCAGCGTTCCAGACGCGGCATATCTTCGGGCGCGACGCGATCAGCCTCGGTGAAATCAGCCAATGATCCCAGCATAAACCGCATGGTATTCCGCAGACGACGATAACTGTCAGCGGTGCCTTTCAGAATCTCCGGCCCGATCCGCTGGTCGGCGGTATAGTCAGTCTGAGCCACCCACAAGCGCAGGATATCGGCCCCATATTGCTTGATGACCTCTTCCGGCACGATGGTGTTGCCCAGCGATTTGGACATCTTGTTGCCCTTGGCGTCCAGCGTAAAGCCGTGCGTCACCACGTTGCGATAGGGCGCACGGCCCTTGGTGCCGCAGGCCTGCAGCATGGACGAATGGAACCAACCGCGGTGCTGGTCGGTGCCCTCCATATAGACATCGGCGATGCCGTCCTCGGTCCCGTCCTCACGGTCGCGCAGAACGAAGGCGTGGGTCGAACCCGAGTCAAACCATACGTCCAGCACATCGAACACCTGATCATAGTCGTCCGGGTTGGCGATGCCGTCCAGCACCTGTTCCTTGAACCCGTCCGTGTACCAGATATCCGCGCCGTTTTCCTCGAACGCGGCTTTGATACGTGCGTTCAGATCGGCGTTGCGCAGCAGGTAATCGGCATCGGTGGGCAGAGCGCCCTTCTTGGTGAAACAGGTCAGCGGCACACCCCACGCACGCTGGCGGGACAGCACCCAATCCGGGCGGGCCTCAATCATCGAATACAGGCGGTTACGACCCGTCTGCGGGGTCCATTTCACCAGTTCATCAATCGAGCGCAGGGCGCGTTCGCGGATGGTGTCGCCCATCTCGCCCATGCCGTCGTCCAGCTTGCGGTCGACGGAGGCAAACCACTGCGGCGTGTTGCGATAGATGATCGGAGCCTTCGAGCGCCACGAATGCGGATAGCTGTGCTTGATCTTGCCGCGCGCCAGCAGCCCACCGACCTCGGCCAGCTTGTCGATGATCGCTTTGTTGGCGTCACCCTCGCCGCCCTTGCGGGACAGGATGTATTTGCCACCAAAGAACGGCAGATCAGCGCGGAAGCTGCCATCGTCCATCACGTTGTAGGTGATGACCTGTTCCAGCATACCAAGATCGCGGTAAAGCTCGAATTCTTCCATACCGTGTGACGGCGCGCAGTGGACAAAACCGGTCCCTTCGGTATCGGTCACGAAGTCAGCCGCACGGAAGTCACGGATGTCGTCCCATTCGCCGTTGCCACCTTCGGCCCCGGCCAGCGGGTGGGTCAGTTGCACGCCCTCCAACTCATCTGCGGTCACATCGCGGACACGGGTCCATTGGTCATCGTTCAAACGGGCGCGACCCAGAACGTCGGCAGCCAGATTGTCGGCCAGCAGGAATTTGTCACCTACTTTGGCCCAGCATTCATCCGGCGCGCCGGTGACTTCGTAAAGGCCATACGCGATGTCCTTGCCGTAAACGACCGCCTTGTTCGACGGCATCGTCCAAGGGGTCGTCGTCCAGATCACCACAAACGCATCATCCAGATCGCCTGCATTCACGACCTTGAACTTCACCCAGATGGTGAAGCTTTCCTTGTCGTGATACTCGACCTCAGCCTCGGCCAGAGCGGTCTTTTCGACAGGCGACCACATCACGGGTTTGGACCCCTGATAGAGCGTGCCGTTCATCAGGAACTTCATGAACTCATCGGCGATCACGGCCTCGGCGTGATAATCCATGGTGATGTAAGGATCAGGCCAATTGCCGGTGATCCCCAGACGCTTGAACTCTTCCCGCTGGATATCGATCCAGCCCTCGGCGAACTTGCGGCATTCCTGACGGAAGTCGACGATGTTCACCTCGTCCTTGTTCTTGCCCTTCTTGCGGTACTGTTCCTCGATCTTCCACTCGATGGGTAAGCCGTGGCAGTCCCAGCCGGGCACGTAACGCGCGTCATGGCCCATCATCTGATGCGACCGCACGATCATGTCCTTGATGGTCTTGTTCAGCGCGTGGCCGATATGCAGGTGGCCGTTGGCATAGGGGGGACCATCGTGCAGGGTAAAGGGCGTGCGGCCTTCCTTCTCGCGCAGGCGGTCATAGACGCCGATTTTCTCCCAACGCTCCAGCCATGCGGGTTCGCGCTTGGGCAGGCCAGCGCGCATGGGGAAATCGGTTTTGGGCAGGTTCAGCGTGTCTTTGTAGTCAGGTGTCTGGATCGTGTCGGCGCACATTGGGGGCGTCCTTTGGATGATCTGGTCGTATGGATCGAAGCGGTCGGTGCGAGGTCTCAAACACCTTTGCCCGGCGTCTCAGGATGTCAGAGCGCCGGGGATATAATTCGAATAATGATGGCCATCCGGTCATACATGGCCGCGCTTATAAGACGCCCTTGGCAGATGGTCCAGAGCTTCCGCCCCCTGCGGCGAATGGCGCGGTTCAAAACAGCTCGATCGGGGGGCGCGCAATCATCAGCCACAGGATGCTCAGCACCGAAAGAAAGGCCGGGATGCCGCATAGAAACCAGATGCGGAACAAGCGGTGATAGCTATCAGGCAACGGTGCACTCAGTGCAGCAGCCGTCAGTGCCAGATCCCGCAGCCGGACCTGTATCCACACCACACGCAGCCAGAACACGCCCGTCACGACGTAAAGCATCAGCGACAGCTCGATCCACCCTTCGGCAAGGGACCAACCCAGTCGCCAGGCCAACAAAGCTCCGGTCACGGGTTGGACGACTACGGCGGTCGTCGTGAACAGAAGGTCAGCCAGAATGACCACACGGGCAGTTTGCGCAATAAACCGCGCGTCGCCGGACCGATGCGCCATCAGCATGAAAAACGCGATCCCGGCTCCCGTGCCCAGCAGAACGCTTGCACCGATGACGTGCAGCCATCGCAGGATCAGGTCTGGATCCATCATCGACTTTGCACCATAGGCCAGGCAACCAGCGACAGCAGCATCGCGGGCAGCACTTTGACGAGCGGGCCCAACGGGTCCAGCCACAGGCCTGGTGTCACGACCGTTGCCGCCAGCACATAGAACGCTGCCACCCCAACTTGCGCCAGGCACACGCGCGCGGTCCAAGGACCATATAGAACGGCCAGTCCCAAAGCGATATCGACGAAAGACCAGAACACTACAGAACTGACGGCAGCGGCATCGGCCCATCCGGCCTCGGTCAGAACACCGGCAGCCTCGGGCAATCCGACCAATCCGAAAATGCCGGACAGGACCCAGAAGAGACTCAGTACGGTTATGACAAGCGGGGCCAGCAGGGACATGCGCGCGGTCAGCCGGTGTTCACGCGCGCTGGTCATTGACCCATAAATTTCGGGCAGCGGCCTGAGCGACCGACTCGTTGCTGCGCGATAGGGCGCGGGATCACCCACAACACCCGAAGCCATGACCGTCATCGCCGTGCTGCGCAGGGGCGAGCGCCACCCAAGATAGCCCAGCGCGTCAGCACACCGTGCAACTGCCTTGGTCAAGACCGGAGGCATGACAAGCCGAAAACGGGCCGCCGGGAAACCCAGCCAACGGCGCGTGGTGGCCAGGACATCCCTTAACGATTGGGCTTGATCCTCAACCAGATCGTAGGCGCCTTGCGGTACCTCATCGGCACAGCAGGTAACCACGGCATGGCACAAATCCTCCATCCCGACGCACCGCACCGGTGTCGCGGGATAAGCAATCGGCTGCACCAGCGGAACCGCTGCCAGCATCCGCAGCAATGTCGTTCCACCGTAATCTGATTGCCCGATAACCAGTCCGGGGCGCAAAATCCACAGGTCCGCACCGCTGTGTTCAAGCGCCGCATCACCAGCGGCCTTGGTGCGCATGAACTCGGTGTCCGCATTGGGCGTCGCCCCGATGGCTGATATTTGTACGACCGAAACACCCCGTTGTCCGCAGGCCTGACCCAGCGCTGCAATGGCGTGATGATGCACCGCCGCAAGATCATCCGAGGGGCCGTCCTGCAACGCGCCTGCGCAGTTCACAACGCAGTCGATGCCAGTGAGTGCGGCCTCCCAATCCTGCGGGTGCGTAAAGCGGCGCAAATCGCCCTGAACCAACTTAATTCCGTCCAGTAGCAACGCGCCTTGCACAGGCTTACGAACGAGCCCCGTAACCTGCGCGCCCCGGCATCGCAAGGCGCGGACCACCGCCGCGCCTATGAAGCCGTAAGCGCCTAGAACAAGGATATTTTTCCCAGTGAGTGTCAGAGCACACCTCGCCACCACGTTGATGCCTTCACCCTAGCCATCTGAGGTATATCCGCCATGGGGACTGTGCCGCCTGCGACAATTCTAGCCGTCAGGGATGAAACAGCGATCCAACCAGATAGGCGATTGATGCCGCAGCGCCCCCAATCAACAAGGTCTCACCACCCGACCGCCACCACGGGGCCAGCGACCAGCGGCTTTTGAGCGCGCCGATGGCAAAAAAGACCCCCATCGTCATCCAAGCTGAGAGCGCAAAGGCGCGCTCGACCCCGGCCAGAAACGGCAAGAGCGGGATCATGCCCGCAACCAGAAAGGCCAGAAACGTCGCCATCGCGGCCTTCATCGGGTGCGGGTCCACACTGCCCAGACCATATTCACCCTCGATCATCAGGTTGATCCAGTTGTCGTGATTGGCGGTGATGGCATCGGTTGCCTCATCCAGAACGCGCCCCGAAAGGCCCTTCTGCGAAAGGATTTCCCGGACTTCATCGCGCTCACCATCCGGGTAAAGGTGGATGTGGCGCTCTTCGATTGCGCGGATGCGGCGGATATTGTCCAACTCGGCTTTGGTACCCGAGTAGTTGCCTGCCGCCATGGAAAACCCATCAGCCAGCACATTGGCCAGCCCCAAGGCCACGATGATGAACGGCGACAGCCCTGCCCCCGCGACGCCAGCGACAATCGCAAAAGTGGTCACCGATCCGTCGATGCCGCCATAGACGATATCGCGCAATACGCCCCGACCGGGCGGCGCATTGATCCGGGCTGCAATTTCCTGCTGGCTGTGTCCGTGCTCGGTCATGGCTGGCTCCACCTTTGGTATGGCAACCAGCAGGGCAGAGGTCTTTGCGTCAGGTCAAGTCTTGGAAAACAATCCCGCCAACGCCCGTTTGATGATCCGCCGAGTCGAGGGCTTGTGACGGTCCGAGAAAGGCAGCGGGCGGCAGACCTCCATCGCGGCCATGCCGACGCGCGCGCTGAGCGCGCCGTTGACCAGACCTTCGCCGAACCGGCGGGACAGTTTGCTTAGGACCGAGCCGCCCAGAACCGGTTCCAGCAGGTCATCGCCCACAGCCACCGCGCCCGTGGCCACCAGATGCACGAACACAGCGCGAGTCAAACGCCAGCTGCCCAGAAACCCGGCGCGGCCACCGTAGATTTCAGCAATTCGCCGGATCATCCTCAGGGAAGCCGCCAGTGCCGTCACCACATCTGCCAGCGCCAGCGGAACCAGCGCCGTCACCGTGGCCACCTGACGGGCGGCGGCCTCAACCTCGCGGCTGGCGGCTTCGTCCAGCGGGGCCAGAAGTTCGTCTTCGGTCAGGGTCAACAGGCCGGAGGCATCGAACTGCTCGCCCATGCGTTCGGACAGGCGGTCGCGGCCCCATTTGGTGTCGTCGCGCCCCTTGTAGAAGGCCATCAGCCGGTTTGTGACTGCCCGCGCCTGCCCCAGATCACCCTCGGCCAGCGCGGCATCGGCGGCGCGGCGCATCCCGTCCACCCGCGACAGACGCCCAATCGCAGCCAACTCGCGCAGGGCGATGATCAGCCCGACCACCAGCAACGCGCCGATCAGGCCCGTTACGACCCAGCCCAGAACCGGCGCGCGCAGCAACAGAGACGTCACGAAATCCCAAGCCGCGACCGAGACCACAGCCCCTATCACAGCCGCCGCCAGCCCCCAGAACCAACGCGACAAGGCCGAAGGTTTTCGCGCTGCCAACCGCGCAGCGGTCTGCATCGCCTGCCCCTGCGGAGCGGCGACATCCGGAACCGGCGGTGCCTGCGCCACGTCCGCACCGGGGGCCTCGGCCTCCAGATCAATCAGGACCGGACCTTTAGCCATCTGCGTGTTCCTCTCGATGCCAGACATATTTAATGTCGGGCAGGTTTTCGTCGTTGTCAGAACCATCGCTGCGGGCAACCTCGGCGAACCCGTTGCGTTCGTAGAACCGGCGCGCGCCACCATTGGCCTGAAAGGCGAACAGCGACAGGTGTGAGCGTTCGGCTTTGGCGTGATCCAGCAAGCGCTGTCCGATCCCCTGCCCACGTGCCGGGGCACTTAGATATAGTGAGTGTACCTCGACCCCGTTCAGGGCCAGAAACCCGACTACACCATCGTCGGATTCCGCGACGGTGACCCAATCCTGATCTATCATCCGGCCGCAAAAGGCGATGGTTTCCGCGCGGGAATGCAGCTCGGGCATCCAGTCATGCTCGCGAGCGAATCCGTGCAGGATTTCTCCGGTGGCTCCGGCATCGGTGCTGCGGGCAGGTCGCAAGATTACCGTCATAGCCGATCTCCGATCAGGAACTGGGCCGCGCGGTCCAGCCGGATATGCGGAGGGCCGTCACCGGGGCGCAGGGTCAACTGCGCGGGCGCAAAGGCCATGAACCCATAGTCTTCGCCCAGCCAGCTTTCAGCCCCGTTGCGCGCAGGCCCCAACAGATGCGCGGGGTCTTCGGGCAACTCGCCGGGATAGAAAGCGGCTTGCTTCCCGTCTAGTAAAGTGCCGCGCACGCAGGGCAAGTCCACCCCATCATGTGTGCGAATTTCTTCGGTCGTGGCCCGGAGCGCGGCCAGCGACAATGCCGCCGTTTCCGCCCCGGCAAAGCTGGCGCGATTGCGGGCGTCGCGGGTCAGCGCCTCCATGATGTGGGTTAGACGGGCGTGTTGGTGGTGGTGCAGATGATCCGCCTTGGTGGCGGCAAACAGGATGCGTTCAACACGCTTTCCCAGCAGCAACCGGCTGAGCCACGCGTTCCGCCCCGGCCGGAACGCCGACAGGATATCGCCCATCGCGCGGCGCATATCCTCAACTGCCTGCGGCCCTTTGTGAATCGCGCCCAGCGCATCAACCAGTACCACTTGCCGGTCAATGCGCGAAAAGTGATCACGGAAGAAGGGTTTGACCACTTGCGATTTATACGCCTCGAACCGACGGGCCATTTCGCGGTGCAGGCTGCGTCTTGCACCACTACCTTCGACAGGCAGCGGCGCGAAGGTCAAAACCGGAGAGCCCGCCAAATCCCCCGGCAGCAAAAACCGCCCGGGCGTGCAATCATAGTAGCCGGCATCGCGCGCGGTGTTGAGGTAATCGGAAAACGCCTTCGCCAGGGCCTGCGCCTGCGGCTCATCATGTTCGGCCTCTGGGACGGCGGCTTTGGCCTGCGCAAGGTAGCCTGCCGCTTCGGCGCGGTTGGCGATACGGTCTAGTGTCTCGGACGACCAAGTGGCATAGGACTTGTCCAGCAAAGCCAGGTCCAAAAGCCATTCGCCGGGGTAGTCCACGATGTCCAGATGAACCTTACGCGGGCCTTGCAGGCCGGACAGCAACCCCGCAGGCCGGGCCTTGAAGGACAGGCGCAGTTCAGAAACCGCCCGCGTGCTGTCCGGCCAATGCGGCTTTGGGCCGGTCAGGGCTGCCAAATGGTTTTCATAATCGAACCGCGGCACCGTGTCGTCGGGCTGGGGTTGCAGATAGGCTGCGTTGATCCGCCCCTCTTGCTGCGCCACTAAGCCGGGCATCCGGCCTCGGTCCAGCAGGTTGGCCACAAGTGACGTGATGAACACCGTCTTACCCGACCGTGCCAAGCCGGTCACACCCAGACGGATCACCGGTTCGAACAATGCCTCGGACACGCTGTCGCCCACGGTTTCAAATCCGCGCACAAGACTGTCTGCCAGCGATGAAATGGCCAAATTGTCGTCCCGCTTTTGTCGTTTTTCCCAAGATAGGTAGCAGGTGCGCGACATACCAGCGCTTTCCTGCCCTTGCCCGTCTCGTCACCGCGCGCTACCAGCAGCACATGCCCAGATACGCGCTGAAAGTCGAATACCAAGGAGAACCGTTTGCCGGATGGCAGCGGCAAAAGGATCAACCCTCGGTTCAGGGGGCGATCGAGCAGGCCTTGTCGCGCATTCAACCCGGCGCGCATACCATTGCCGCCGCTGGTCGTACTGATGCGGGCGTTCACGCGTTGGGGCAGGTCGCTCATTGCGATCTGGTCAAGGATTGGGATCCGTTTCGCTTGTCCGAGGCGCTGAACTTTCACCTCAAGCCTGACCCCGTTGCAATCGTGCAGGCGGCGCGGGTTGAGGACGACTGGCATGCCCGGTTTTCAGCGGTCGAGCGGCAGTATCTGTTCCGTATCCTGATGCGCCGCGCGCCCGCGACCCATGACGCAGGGCAAGTTTGGCAGATCAATCATCAACTGGACGTGGCGGCGATGCAGGCCGGGGCAGATATGCTGATCGGGCGGCATGATTTCACCACCTTCCGGTCGTCTATTTGTCAGGCCGCCAGCCCGGTGAAAACGCTGGATGAGCTGCGGGTTGAACAGGTGCAGGGCTTCTCTGGTCCCGAGCTTCACTTTCACGTCCGCGCGCGGTCTTTCCTGCACAATCAGGTCCGCAGTTTCGTCGGCACGTTGGAACGGGTGGGCGCTGGTGCTTGGTCACCCGAAGATGTGCGCGACGCGTTAGAAGCCCAAGACCGCACCGCCTGCGGGCCCGTATGCCCGCCGCAGGGGCTGTATCTGGCGCGGGTCGGCTATCCCGAGCCCATCTTCAACTAGATCGCACGCAGCAGCAGCCCGCTGGCAATAACGGCAATCAACAGCCCTGCCACCAGTTCAATCGTGGGGGCCAGCACCTGCGCGAAGCGGGTGGCCGAGGCTGACGCCAACAACCCGCCACGCAAGCCAAACGAAGTCCAACCGACCAGAGTCGTCACTGTCGCTGTGCCCAGTGCCATGGCGAACGCACCGGCAACACCCACCATTGCAATGCCCATCTGCCACGTCAGGATCAGCACGAACAAAGCGCCGGTACAGGGACGCGCCGCGATGCCTGCGATTAGCAAAGCGGCCTCTTTCCAATTGCCGATCTGCGCCACTTCTTCAGCGGTGGGGCTGTGGCGGTGACCGCAATCGGAACAGACCTCATGATCATGGTGATGATGATCGTGGTGATGATGCGCGTGAGATTTCTCTGCCCGGTTTCGGCGGGCGAAACTACGCAGGCCCCGGAACACCAGCCACAGACCGATTGCAGCGATGGCGCCGTAGCTGACCGGGGCCATGACCTGCTCGGTCGTGCCAACCAGACTGTCCCGCGACATCTGGAACACCAGAACACCCGCATAAACCAGCACAACAGCCGTGACGGCCTGGCCCAGGCTGGACAGCACGCTGATCGCGGACAAACGCCAAAAGGCGACGTTGCGGCCCAGCCCATAGCCTCCGATCAGCACCTTGCCGTGACCGGGACCGATGGCGTGAAAAAACCCATAGGCGAAACATACGGTCAACAGAGTGGCTACGGCCTGAGGCTGTTCTGCCCGCGCAGCACGCAGGGATCGGGCGATCTGGTTCTGAAATTCCCGCTGTTCCCCGGCGGCCCAAGCGGCGAGGTTGTCAAACCCTCCGCTGCCCCAGAACCACAGCAGCAGGCCCAAAGCCAAGGCGACAGGGACAATCAGGTACTTGGACATGAAACGCGGATCTCAGTCGCAAAGTCTTCGCCCACCAGCGGGATATCGTTTTCCTCAAGATCGTAGTCGGCATCCAATGTCAGAAGGAACGCCCGCATCTGCGCAAGCTGGCCGTCAATATCCGGCACGATCTTTTCGATATTGCACGATATATTGCCCGTGACCGTCACAGGGCGTGTCACTTCGTAGGCGGTGTAGTAGGTCTCGTCGAACGCTTTGGCAGAAAGCGCAGATGCCGCCACTGGTGCGCCCTCAACCGCCCTCAGGTGGGTCGAGACGATGCGGCCATTTTCGGTGGTGGCCGTGGGCTCTGCCGGACCCGACAAAGGTACGATGCGCCCCTCGGACCAAAGAACCAGATCACCGTTGTAGCCTTCCAGCCATTGGGCGTCGAACCCGGCCAAAAACGCCTGCTCGCTGTCGCTCAGCAGACCATCACCATCTTGATCCAGCTTTCTGTCTTCAAGCTCGAACAGGGAATACAGCTCATCATAGGCCCAAGTGACGCGCACATGGGTCAGGTTGCCCGCGTCATCCACGATAAACTCCAGCCCCGTGTCGATGAAAACATGAGGGTGGGCCAATGCCGGGATCGGCAGGCAACAGGTCAACAAGGAGATCAACAAACGCATGATCGGAAGATAGGGCCTTGTACCCGCCGCGACAATGCACATTCAAGCCAACGCGCAGAAACCGGCCCACCTTCAGGCCCGAGGAAACAGAACCAGTGTTTGCAGGGCCGTGCCCACGGGGCCTTGGGTGTCGAACAAAACCGACTGCGACATGCCGATACCCGATGGCTGCCAATGGCAGACCGACTCTGACGCCAGCCAGTCCGAGACCGGTTCGCGGTGGATTTGAACCGTCAGGTCAGTGTTCATGAAGCCCATCTCGGTTGTCGGCGCGTTCCACGAAATACCGTTGCCGCAATCGGCCAGCGGACAGAGCGCCTGGATAGGAGATTGCACTTCGTCCGCCAACAGCGGCGGCGTCCGCATCCATATGGTTTTGGGCCCCGGGCCCTGATTGCCGCCTTTGGGGTAGAGGATATCGGAGTGATTGGCGAAACCGGGCAGGTTGTGGCGGGTCTCTCCAATCGGAAACGGCCCGGTCACTGCGTCCTCCAGCTGCGGCGGCGGCATGGTCACATTCGCAACGGGGCCAAGGTCACGGCGCACCAGATGCATGGTCGTGGCCGTCGCGCAAAGCGTGTCGTCAAGATCATGCACCGTGACCCGCGTGGTCGCCAGTGTCTTGGTGTGGCGGGTCGTCTCGGCGGCGACACGCAGTCCGGCCAGCGGTAGCGGGCGCAACAAGTCTACTGACAGCCGGGTCAGCATCTTCTCGGGCCCGACCTCGGTTTCGGCTGCACGCACGATCAGTCCGCTGACGGGACCTGCATGGCAATGATCGGCGGACCAAGGTCCCCGAGCCGCGTCATTGCCCACAAATGCGCCATCCGGGCTGATGTGGAAATAGGCGGGTTGGCTCCCGTCGAGCTCTGCCTGCATACCGATGCTCACACCTTTTCCTGCGTGTGTTTCTTCAACTCGGCCCGCGCGACCTGACGGCGGTGCACTGCATCCGGCCCATCGGCCAGACGCAGCGTGCGCACGTGGGTCCAGGCCGTGGCCAACGGCGTATCCTGACTGATCCCTTGCGCACCAAACATCTGGACCGCCTCGTCAATCACCTTCAACGCGACCCGAGGGGCCACGACCTTGATCTGGCTAATCCAAGGCGCCGCCGCCCGCGCATCGCCCTGATCCATGTACCACGCGGCCTTAAGGCACAGCAGGCGGGCCATCTCGATCTCCATCCGGCATTCGGCGATGATATCGAAATTCGCCCCAAGCTGCGCCAGTTTCTTGCCAAATGCCTCGCGCTGAAGCGACCTTTTGCACATCTGTTCCAGCGCGCTTTCTGCCTGACCGATGGCGCGCATGCAGTGGTGGATACGTCCCGGCCCCAGACGGCCCTGCGCGATCTCGAATCCACGCCCTTTGCCCAGCAGGATGTTTTCTGCAGGAACGCGCACATTGGTGAACCGGATATGCATATGCCCATGGGGCGCATCGTCATGGCCATAAACTTCCATCGGGCGCAGAACCTCGATCCCCGGCGTGTCGGCTGGCACGACGATCATCGATTGACGCTGGTGCTTGGGCTGTTCCTCGCCTGCGGTCTTAACCATCACGATATAGACCTTGCAGCGCGGATCGCCCGCCCCCGACGACCACCACTTTTCGCCGTTCAGAACATAGTCGTCCCCGTCCCGCACACAGGACATCGACACATTCGTGGCATCCGACGAGGCCACATCTGGTTCCGTCATCAGATAAGCCGAGCGAATCTGGCCGTCCAGCAGAGGCTTCAGCCACTGCTCTTTCATCTTTTCCGAGCCGTAGCGTTCGAACACCTCCATGTTGCCGGTATCAGGCGCAGAGCAGTTGAACACCTCGGCCCCCAATGGAGTCTTGCCCATCTCTTCAGCGAAAAAGGCATATTCGACCGTGGTCAGCCCAATCCCCTTCTCGCTATCCGTCAGCCAGAAGTTCCACAGCCCCGCCGCCTTGGCCTTGGCTTTCAGACCTTCCAAAATCTCGGCCTGTCTTTTAGTATATTGCCAGCGGTCGCCCTTGGCGATTTCGCCCTGATATTCTGCCTCCAGAGGCATCACCTCGTCACGGATCATCTCGACCACCCGTTGCAGCAGAGCGCGGTTTTCCTCGCGCAGGGTGAATGACATGTTCATGGGCTTCCTCCTTGCACCCGGCAGACGGGCTTTACCTTCGGCCCGAGAATGACTTAGCTGCCGACATGATGTCCAGTTGGGTGACGAAACGTCAACTCAATCAAATTAGTAGGTGGAGACAAATATGGCGCTGTTGATCGAAACCGGGTTAACCGGCTGGATGAGTGATGCGGATATCGCCCGTGACATTCGAGCTGTGGACCCTGATCTGGATGTGCGGACGCCCGATACGATCGGCGATGCGGATCAGATTACCATGGTGGCTGTGGCTGGACTGCGAGACGCGCGCTTAAAAGAATTGCCCAACCTTAAACTGGTGCAAAAGCTTGGTGCAGGGGTTGAAACGATTGTGGGCAACCCAAATCTGCCAGACCACGTCCGCATCGCAAGGTTGAAACCGGATGCGCCCGCGCAAGGCATTGCCGAGTGGTTCGTGGCCTATGTTCTACGCCACCAGCGCCACATGCCTTTTTACGAAGCCGCCCAGACCCGAGCCGAATGGCTGCCAAAAGAGCCCGGCTATTCGCCCGATACCACGGTCGGCGTACTGGGGCTGGGGCATATCGGGTCACGCAGCGCCCTGATGCTGCGCGCAATCGGCTTTCAAGTTTTGGGGTGGAGCCGCTCGCCTAAAGAAATTGGCGGCGTAACCTGCCTTCACGGCGATGATGCTCTACCCGAACTGCTGGGGCAATGTGATCATGTCTGCGCGATCTTGCCCTCGACTCCTGAAACCAAGGGCCTGTTTGATGCCGACATGCTGGGGACTATGAAACCGGGTAGCCAGCTGTTGAATGCTGGACGCGGGGACCTGATCGACGAGGCGGCCCTGATTGACGCGCTGGATGTGGGCCGCCCGGCTCACGCGGTTCTGGACGTGACAAGCACCGAGCCGCTTCCGTCGAACAGCCCGCTCTGGTCCCATTCCGGTGTCACGATCACCCCGCATGTTTCGGGTTGGCATTTGGGCGACGCATTGGCTGATGTGGCCGAGAATTACCGGCGGCTGAATGCAGGATCGCCCCTGCTTCATGAGGTAGACCGCACACGCGGCTATTGATGGCGGTTCAAGGGGTCAAAATCCACTTGCCGTCCGCGCTGCGGCAACGCTGTGTGCCCACCTCACGCGTTTGATCGGTGCCGTCGGGCTGGATAAAGTGTTGCAGTTGCACGCAATTGTCGCGCACGCCTTGCACCCGAATTGTGCCTTTGGACCCACTTTCGGGATTGCTCCAGCTTTGTTCTGCCCCTACTTGCGGCCTGCCGGATTCAAGCATCGCGTCTGCCGTCGCATTGACGACTTTGAAATCGTCAGGGCTCAGCCCCATTTCTGCGATGATCCGCGACAATGGTTTCGCATAGCTCAACGTGCCGGCGGTCAACGCCACCGCCAAAACCGTAGCTGAAATAATCCGGGCCATCATAGCTGCCTCTTCTTTTTCGAAATGAATTTGCAATCAACACTATACAGGCTCTGACCATGCGTCCAAGCCCCCGCCGCGCCCATCAGTCAAACACAGCCGTCCCCGCCCCAAGGCATCGGAACCCTTCGCAATAAGTACGACCCAAGTTCCAAAGCCGCTGCTTGGCTCAGGTCCAGAATTGCGCGCTCATCACCCTCACATTCCCTGCCCGCAAGCCGCACATTCCAGCTTTTCAGGACGTTTTTGATACCCGACCTTCTGGGACAAGTAGCGTCGCATGCCCATAACCCTGTAAAAACAGTGTGTTTCCGAGCGGTTTCTTTGGCGCAGGGCTTCACAGGATGAGTTGAATCTGATGAAATACGCGTAGTTTTTTAGCACTGGAGATTGTTCAATGGTACTGCGTGGATCCCTGTTGGCGCTGGCCGCTGTCATCGGCTTGACGGCTTTTAACGCAACCCCTGTTGTCGCCAAGGAAGAGACCAAGTCCGTCTCGGTCTTCAGCCGTACCTGGGCGATCACGCAAGTCTCGGATGGTCCGATCGTATATCGTGCGACGCGGGACAACAATAACCTCAATCCATTTGGCCCGCCGCCGCGACTGCGCACGCTACAGGCCATTGCGGCGATCCAGCAGGCCACCGGGTGCAAACCCATCGTATCCAGCATGTATCAGAACATCTCGGGCCAGTTCTTTTCCCAAGTTAGCTGTAACTGAACCCGGCACAAAACGGGCATTGAGGTCAACGCAACGCGCTGCCATAGCTTGCGCATGAAACTTGCGATCAACGGATTCGGCCGCATTGGCCGCACGATCCTGCGGCAGCTGCTGGCCATGCCGCAGGACAATGGTATCGACCTGGTGCTGATCAACGATATCGCACCGCTGGAGACCTGTGCCTATCTGTTCAAATATGACAGCACCTTTGGCCCCTATGCGGGACAGGTAGATCAGGACGACGCCCATTTGGTCGTGGACGGGCGCAGGATTCCCGTGACGCACAGCCCCGACCTGTCACGCGTTGATCTGACAGGCGTGGATGTGCTGATGGATTGCACCGGCGTTGCCCGAACTTCGGATGTGGCTGGTCAAGGGTTGGTGGCAGGTGCAGGCAAGGTCTTGATCTCGGGCCCATCACCTGCGACCGAAGTTACGATTGTTCTTGGAGCAAACGAAGATCAGCTTGGGTCTGCGCGCATCGTTTCGAATGCCTCGTGCACGACCAACGGTTTGGCGCCTCTGGTCAAGGTGCTGGACGGGATCGGCGGCGTCGTTTCCGGGCACATGACCACCATTCACTGTTATACCAACAGCCAGCCCATGGTGGACGCGCCCCGCGGTGATCTGACCCGGTCGCGGGCGGGGGCGCTGTCGATGGTTCCGACAACCACCAGCGCCATGCATCTGATCGACGAGGTTTTGCCCCATCTTGCGGGCCGTATCTCGGGCGCGGCGGTACGGGTTCCCACGGCCAGCGTGTCAGCAGTCGATCTGATCGTGACGCTGGAACGCGGTATGCCGGCCGAAATTTTCGAAACAGCGCTGCGAGAGGTCGTGACACAATCGCCGGTTCTGGGCTGGACGGATGAACCTCTGGTCTCATCGGATTTGCGCACGCGCCCCGAGTCTCTGGTGATCGCTGGCCCCGAGACGCGTCAAATCGGAGAACACCAGATCCGCGTATTCGGCTGGTACGACAATGAATGGGGATTTTCCGCCCGGATGCTGGATGTCGCGCAGCTAATGGCTGCAAGCTAAAAATCGCGGACCAGCTACAGCACCCTCCGGGTCGCGGACCAACGTGACGCTGACGAGCACCCGCCCATTGAATTCATATGGCGCTTTTGCGCGACCTGCCGCGATGCGGCCCAATATCACCAATTTAACGCGCCACTACCATTCAATACGGTCCTCTAGCACCAATGCGTAGGGTCTTGGCCACCACACCCGACTGCAATTCCCAGTACATATTCGATAATTTCTTTCCCAACGCAGCGACTGATGATCTAACTGTTCAGAAAGAGCTGTCACCCTTCATTAGGCAGCAATATTGCGTTCGTTTTTGGGCAGTTGGAGCCAACAGATGCAGGGAAGCAGGCTGCGCTTTTCTAAAAACTTGTTACTGGGCATCGTGGCTGCCGCAATGCCGACCGGACTGTCCGCTCTGGAAACCTCGCTGGTCGCGCCAGGCGCTCCGCAAGAGTTGGTTGACCGGATCGAGAAGACATCTTCGGTTACCACCGCAGAATCCCGCGGGTTGGATACTCCTCTGGAAATCCTGTCCGCTGCCCTGTCGGATTACCGGACCATCGTCCAGATCATGTATGATGAGGGATATTTCAGCCCGGAAGTCAGCATCAAGCTGGATGGTCAGGAAGCAGCAGAGCTCAGCTCGCTCAGCGTCCCGGCCAAGATAGACCGCGCGGTGATTACCGTGGCAACGGGCCCCTCCTACCGTTTTGGCGAGGCGACCTTGCGACCGATTGCGCCGGAAACCGTCTTGCCCGAGGATTTTGCGATTGGCAAACCCGCCTCGACTGGGGCCATCCAGCGCGCGGCCTCGGCCGGTGTTCAGGGCTGGCGCAACGTGGGTCATGCCAAGGCCGATGTCGCCGGGCAAAAGGTGATCGCGCGCCACCCACAGGCCCGGCTGGACGCAGAGATCGACGTCGATCCCGGCCCGCGCCTGAGATTTGGCGAGATGTTCATTCTGGGTGATTCTGACGTCAAACACTCTTCGATCGAAAAGATAGCGGGTTTCCCCTCGGGTCAGGTCTATTCGCCCGAAGAAATCCAGAAGGTCGGCACCCGGTTGCGCAGGACCGGAACGTTCAATGTGGTCGCCATCGAAGAGCGTGAAAACCCGAACCCCGACGGCACGTTGGATTTCGACGTCTATTTCGAAGACCTGCCCAAGCGCCGCCTGACGCTGGGTTTCGAAATAGCCTCGCGCGATGGGATCGACCTGACCGCCACCTGGACACACCGCAACGTGTTCAAACGCGCCGAGCGTCTGCGTTTTGAAGCTGCATTGCGCAACATCGGCGGGTCCGAGGACTTGGATGGCCGGATCGGCTTGCGACTGGACCAGCCAGACCGGCTTGGCCCCGATGACAGCACCTTCTGGAATGCCCTGATCGACCGCCGCAATACGGACAACTACAGTGTGTCAATCACCTCGCTGGCATATGGTGCGCGCCGGACCTTCTCGGACCGGCTTTATGCCGAGGCTTCGGCAGGGTTTCAGTTGTCAAACGCGGACGATGCCTTCGGCGACGGACGCAAATTCAGGTATTTCATCCTTCCGTTCCGCGCCGAGTGGGATGAACGCGACAGTAAGGTCAGCGCCACGCGCGGGTTCTATCTGGATGCGCAGGCTATGCCATTTGTTGGACTGTCAGGCACGGAAACAGGTGCCCGCTTCTTCGCGGATGCGCGCAGCTATACCAGCCTTGGAACCGACGGGCGCATCGTTCTGGCGGGTCGGGTGCAAATCGGCTCAGTCATCGGCCCCTCGCTGGACGGTGTGACCCCGGACTTCCTGTTCTATTCTGGCGGTGCAGGCACTGTTCGCGGGCAGCCCTTTGAAAGCCTTGGTATCCCCGTCGGAGATGAGGTTGCAGGCGGCAAGTCGTTTTTGGGGCTTTCGGGCGAAGTTCGTGGTAAAATCACCGATACTATCTCGTTGGTCGGGTTTTATGACTACGGGGCGGTCGATACGACGGCTTTTGTGACCAGCACGGCGAATTCCCATTCGGGGGCTGGTCTGGGGGTCAGGTACGATTTGGGCGGCTTTGGCCCGTTGCGGCTTGATCTGGCTGTGCCGGTTCAGGGTGACACGGGCAATGGTCTGCAATTCTATATCGGGATCGGACAGGCATTTTGATACGACGCACTTCATATACGATTGTCAGTGCCACTCTGATCGCAACCGCACCACCGGTATTCGCGCAGGAAGACGGCGGCGGCAGTATGCTCGAGACCTTCTTGCAGGACACATTGTCGGGCGACAATCAGAACGTAACGGTCAAGGGCCTGCAAGGCGCGCTCAGCGCCCGTGCGACGATTGAGGAAATCACTGTCGCCGATGATGAAGGCGTCTGGCTGACCATCAAGGACGCCCAGCTTGATTGGAACCGACTGGCCCTGATCCGGGGACGGTTTTCGGTCAATGCACTGACAGCACAGGAAATCGACATCGCCCGCGCACCGGGGGCGACGACAACGGAGGAACCCGCCGCTTCGGCTGAGACGCAGCCATTTCAACTCCCTGAATTGCCGGTTTCCATCGAGATCGGCGAGATTCGGGTGGATGAGCTGGCCTTGGGCGAGCCTCTAATCGGTGTGGCGGCCGATCTGTCTGTCACTGGAAATCTGTCTCTGGCCGATGGAACGCTGGACACCAATCTGGACATCACCCGGCTGGATCGCGCCGGGGATGAGATCAAGCTGACCGCTGGATTCCAGAACGACTCGAGCCAGATCACACTGGATTTGCAGGTGATCGAGGCGTCGGGCGGGCTCATATCGACAGCGCTGAAAATCCCCGACAGCCCGCCGATTGGGTTGACGGCCAAGGGATCAGGCCCGCTGACGGATTTTACTGCCGATATCGGGCTGAGCAGCGATAACCAGCAGCGCGTTTCGGGGCAGGTACGCCTGCGCGCGGCTGAAGCCGATCAGGGTATCGCCTTCACCACCGACCTCAGCGGCGACCTGACCCCGTTTCTGACCGCCGAGATTGACCCGTTTTTTGGCACCGAGACCCGCCTGTTCGTCGACGGGCAGACCAAACCCGACGGCGCTCTGGAGGTCTCGGACCTTGAACTGACGACGCAGGCCCTGAGCCTGAAAGGGGAATTGCAACTGGGCGAAGGCAGCGCCTTGCAACTGGCGGCCCTGCAAGGGCGGATCACCCCGCCCGACGGGCAATCCGTGACCCTACCCGTCGCAGGTGGGGATACGTCGATCAAAGCGGCACAGATTTCGGCGCTGTTTGACCGGAAAAACGGCAATCTGTGGGATCTCAGCCTGACGGCCAACGGGCTGAACGCACCGCAAGCCAATCTGCAAAACGCGCGCATTACCGCTCAGGGCGTTCTGGATCAGGACGAGGGCTTTGCGGTCAGCGGCGATCTTCAGGCCAGTGTTTCCGGCATTGACCTGAACGATCCCGCCCTGAACGCCGCTTTGGGGCAGCGGATCATATTGGACGGACAGTTCGACTATGGCAGCGATCAGTCCTTGAACCTGTCCGGGTTCGAGCTGATCGGCTCGGACTATGATCTGGCGCTGGATGCGCTGGTCAACGGCCTGAACAGCGGGCTCAGCATCGATGGCTCGGCCGAGTTGAACGCAACCGACCTGTCGCGCTTTTCCGATCTGGCGCAGATGGAACTGGGCGGTCAGATCACGGCGCGGGTCGAGGGCAAAGGATCCCCGCTTGATGGCAGCTTTAACGGCAAACTGACCGTTGAGGGGGCCGACCTGTCGACTGGGCGCGAGGATATCGACCCGATTATCACCGGCAACACCACCGTCACGCTGGACGGTCAGCGGGGGGCGGACGGCATCACGGTGCGTACCTTCGCTCTGGACAGTTCCGCCGCGCAGGTCGAGGCCAGTGGCAACGTCACGACACCAGATGGAAATCTGACAATTGACGGGCAGGCAAAAGTCAACGCCCCGGATCTGTCGGTCTTTTCCGGGTTGGCCCAACATGATCTGGGCGGCTCTGTCCGGGCCGAGTTCGCGGGCCAGGGCACCGCGCAAACACAGGAATTCGACGGTACGCTCAACATCGTCGCGCGCGATCTACAGACCGGCTTGGCCGATTACGATCCGTTGCTGACCGGGCAAACCACGATTCTGTGGGATGGCGCGCGTTCGCTCGACAAGATTGAAATTCGCAAAGCAACCGTGAACGGCACAGCGCTGCGTGCGCAGGTACAGGCGACGGTCAACAACCCAACGGACGCGCCTTCGGGTGAAGGGACGGTGCAGTTGGTCGTGCCCGACCTGTCGCTTTTCTCGGGCATTGCGGATCGGGAACTGACCGGTGTGGTCAACGCCAATTTGACGGGCAGCGGCGACCTATCGAGCCGCGCTTTTGATGTGCAAGGTGATGTGGATGCCGACAATATCCAGATTGGAATGGACCTTGTGGACCGCCTAATTCAGGGCCGCACGACCCTGTCTGTGGACGCCCAAAACAGCGACGAAGGCTTGGATGTCAGAACCTTTCGCCTGAAGGGCACCGCAATCTCGGCCGATGCGTCGGGCAAGGTGGCGCGTCAGTCGGGCGGGCTGAATTATTCGGTTCAGCTGGATGACCTAGCGCGGATCACGAACATCCTGTCAGGGCCGCTAACATTGACCGGCAATGTCGCACCCACCGCGGATGGCGTCGAGGGTACGACAACCCTGAGTGGTCCCGACAGCTCCTACGCGTCATTGATCGGGTCGGTAGACGCGGACGGTTCGGCGGATTTTGACTTTGACGCCAAGTTCAACCGGATCGAGCGGTTCCTGCCAGAGTTCCCTGGCTCAGTCGCCACAAGCGGCACGGCAAAGCGGCAGAACGGGGTCTGGACCATCGATTCCAACACCGAAGGTCCGGCACAAATTAACAGCACTTTGTCCGGCACGTTTGATGAAACCTCGGGCGAAGCCGATCTAAAGGCCGTGGGCGGTGTCAATATCGGCATCGCGAACCTGTTCATCTCGCCCAACAAGATCGACGGCACGGCCCAGTTTGACGTGGCGCTCAAGGGCAAGCCCGCGCTGGATGCGCTGAGCGGGACAATCACCACCAACGGCACCTCGCTGGCGCTGCCAACCGCAGGACAGACCTTCACCGGGATCGACGGAACGGTAACATTAGCGCAAAGCCGGGCAACCATTGCGATAACCGGCGGCCCGCGCTCGGGTGGCAGTTTCAACGTGTCCGGACCGATTGACCTGACCCCGCCCTTCAACGCCAATGTGACGACGACGCTGAACAATCTGGTGCTGACAGATCAGCTCTTATTCGAAACATCGCTGAACGGTCAGATCGCGCTGACCGGCGCTCTGGCTGCCAACAGTGCCGTTTCAGGCCAGATCAATTTCGGCGAAACCAATATCAATCTTGCTGCGGCGTCCGGCGCCGTAGGTGCCGCGCCGATCCCGAATATCGAACATGTCGGGGAAAGCCCGGCCAGCTACCTGACGCGGGAACGCGCTGGTTTGATCGTGGACGAGGAGGCCACCCAAAGCGACTCGCGCATCGCGCTTGATGTTTCACTGCTGGCTCCGAAGGCTGTGTTCGTTCGCGGTCGCGGCGTAAATGCAGAGCTGGGTGGGCGTTTGTTCATTGGCGGGACAACCAGTTCCGTGGTCCCATCCGGTCAGATCGAGCTGATCCGAGGTAACTTGGACATCCTTGGCCGCCGTCTGGCCCTGACCAAGGGGGCCGTAACCCTGCAAGGCGACCTGACGCCCTATATCGAGTTCGCATCCTCGACCAGCACGTCAGAGGGCACCGCGACGATTGAGATCGCAGGCCCGCTGGATGCGCCCGAGGTCAATGTATTCTCAGACCCAGAGCGCCCTGCAGAAGAGGCGTTGGCGATCCTGCTGTTCGGCAACCGGTTCTCGGAATTGTCGCCCTTTGTCATCGCCCAGATGGCCGCGTCATTGGCGCAGCTCAGCGGGGCGGGCGGGGACGCGACCAAAGGCCTGCGCGACAGCACCGGAGTTGATACAGTTGATATCGGCGCCACCGAGGGCGGCGCTGGACGCCTGGGCGCAGGCGCGTATCTGAGCGACAACCTCTATACCGATTTCACCGTGAACACCGAAGGTGACACCGAGGTGAACCTGAACCTGGACGTGACGGATAACTTCACCGTGCGCGGCACTGTCGACGGACAGGGTGAGACAGGGATCGGCATGTTCTTTCAACGCGACTACTGACGGCGGATACCAATCGGCTGACCGACCTGCGGCGCAGGCGTAAGCCCCGCGTGGTCGCGCACCATTTGGGCCAACCGGGCGGCGGCCCACTCTGGATACGCCTCAGACCGACCGGTGGTGTGGCTGACATTCATGAACAACGCCTCTTGTGTGGCGCAAACTTCTCCCGTGTCTGACAGCATTTCGGCAAAATAATGCCCGCGCTTGTGATCGGCATCCAACATGCGGATACGAAATGTCAGAGGCTGCCCCTCGAGCACCTCTTGCAGGAAGGACATCTGCGATTGCAGCACATAGGGTCCCTGCCCCAGCGCGTTGACCTGCACCTCACCCAAGCCCAGATGATCCACCATTAGCCGCTCGAGCGCCATGTCGAACGCAACGCCGTAGTAGCCCACATTCATATGGCCGTTATAGTCGATCCATTCGGGCAGCACTTCAAAGCCCCGAATCTCGACCGGCGCATCATAGGGGCCGTCATGCCCGCTTAACGGTTCTGTCATCTGCATCATCCTCGCAACAGGGCGGCATGTTTGGACGCACGAACCCTGCTGTCAAGAAAAGTTAAAGGCGGCCATAAGGGCCGCCTTTGTTCGGTTATTCCGCCGCGATAGCGTCTTCGATCTTTTCTACCCTGATGGCCGAGAACTTGAACTCGGGGATTTTGCCATATGGGTCGATAGCCGAGTTGGTCAGGATGTTGGCCGCCGCCTCGACGTAGGCGAAGGGGATGAACACCATATCCTCGGCAATCGCACGGTCGGCGCGCACCATGATGTCGATGCTGCCGCGACGGGTCGTCAGTCGGATTGTCTCGCCCGGCTCGATCCCCATCAACTTAAGCGTTCGGGGGTTCATCGAACAGTTCGCCTCGGGCTCAACCGCGTCCAGAACGTTCGAGCGGCGCGTCATCGACCCGGTGTGCCAGTGTTCCAGCTGACGGCCCGTAGTGGCAATCATCGGGTATTCGTCATCCGGGGCTTCATCCGGCGGGATAACGCTTGCCGGGGTGAACTTGGCCTTGCCGTCCGTTCGCGGGAAGCCATCACCAAACACGATTGACTGACCAGGATCGGTTTCGGACAGAGACGGATAGGTGATCGTCTCGGACTTCAGTCGATCCCAAGTGATGTTATCGAGCGATGCCATTGTCAGCTTCATCTCATCAAACACCTGAGACACGTCCGTGTAGCCCCAGTTCAGCCCGATGCGCTGCGCTAGTTCAACAGTGATCGCCCAGTCCTCGCGCGCCTCACCCGGAGGCGGCACGGCGGGGCGCACCCGCTGCACCTGACGGTTGGTGTTCGACACGGTGCCATTCTTTTCATACAGCGCCGAGGCGGGCAGAATGATGTCGGCATAGTTTGCCGTTTCGGTCAGGAAGATATCCTGCACGATCATCAAGTCCAACTTGGCCAGCGCATCGCGGGCGTGGTTCACATCCGGGTCAGACATGGCCGGGTTTTCACCCATGATGTACATACCCTTGATGTTGCCCTGATAGGCTTGGTCGATGATCTCGGTCACCGTCAGACCCTTCTCGTTCGAGAAATCGTCCGAGTTCCAGACCTCGTTGAACTTGGCGCGAATGCCATCGTCAGTCACGGTCTGATAGTCGGGCAGGAACATCGGGATCAGACCCGCGTCCGAGGCACCTTGCACGTTGTTCTGACCGCGCAGCGGGTGCAGACCTGCGCCCGGTTTACCAACGTTGCCGGTCATCAGGGCCAGCGAGATCAGGCAGCGCGAATTATCCGTGCCGTGGATGTGCTGACTGACGCCCATCCCCCAGAAAATCAGACCGGCCTTGGCCTGCGCAAAAGTGCGCGCGACGCGGCGCAGCTGATCGGCTTCGATACCGCAGATCGGGGCCATTGCTTCGGGCGTAAACTGGCGCAGATGCTCTTTCTCGGCTTCCCAGTTCTCGGTCCAGCGTTGGATATACTGGCTGTCGTAAAGCTCTTCCTCGACGATCACGTTCATGATCGCGTTGAGCATCGAGACATCTGCCCCGGGGCGGAATTGCAGCATTTCATCCGCAAACTTGCGCATGCCGACGCCGCGCGGATCCATTACGATCAGCTTGCCGCCGCGTTTTGCGAATTGTTTGAAATACGTTGCCGCGACGGGATGGTTTTCAATCGGGTTCGACCCGATGATGATCGCCACGTCCGCGTCCTTGATGTCGTTGAACGCAGCTGTCACCGCACCTGATCCGACATTTTCAATCAGCGCTGCCACAGACGACGCGTGGCACAGACGGGTGCAGTGGTCGACATTGTTATGCTTGAACCCCTGACGGATGAACTTCTGGAATAGATAGGCTTCTTCGTTGGTGCATTTGGCCGAGCCGAAACCGGCCACGCTGCGCGGGTCTTCGTCGCGCAGGGCCACCAGTTTGGAGGCGGCCAGATCCATCGCCTCTTCCCATGTCGCTTCGCGGAAATGGGTCGACAGGTTCGCGGGATCGACATTCAGCCCCTTGGCAGGCGCGTCCTCGCGCCGGATCAGCGGCTTGGTCAAACGGTGGGGGTGGTGGATGTAATCAAAGCCAAAACGGCCTTTGACACACAGACGGCCTTCGTTGGCGGGGCCATTGATGCCCTCGACGTATTTGACCTTGCCGTCCTTAACCTTCAGCGAGACCTTACAGCCCACACCACAGAACGGGCAGACGCTTTCGGTTTCGCTGTCATAATCCTTGCTGTCGCCCTTCTGCTGATCGTCCAGAACGGTGGCAGGCATCAGCGCGCCGGTGGGGCAAGCCTGAACGCATTCACCACAGGCTACACAGGTCGAATCGCCCATCGGGTCGTTCTGGTCGAACACCACCTGCGCAGTATGGCCACGACCGGCCATGCCGATCACGTCATTCACCTGAACCTCGCGGCAGGCACGGACGCAGAGATTGCAGTTGATGCAGGCGTCCAGATTGACGCGCATCGCAACGTGGCTGTCATCCAGCAGCGGGATTTTCTCGGCCTCTTTCGCAGGGAAACGGCTGCCCGATACATCGTTCAGCTTGGCCATATCCCAGAAGTGGCTGGAGGTGTCATGCGCCTCTTCCGGCTGATCTGCGACCAGCAGTTCCATGACCATCGCGCGTGATTTCTCGGCGCGGTCACTGTCGGTCTTGACGACCATACCGTCCGCCGCAGGACGGATACACGAGGCGACCAGAGTGCGCTCGCCTTCCACCTCGACCATACAGGCGCGGCAGTTGCCGTCCGGGCGATAGCCGGGCTGCGGCTTGTGGCAAAGGTGCGGAATGGTGAACCCTTGGCCCTTGGCGGCTTCCCAGATGGTCCAGCCTTCGGGCACGGTGACATCTTCGCCGTTCAGGTTGAAGGTGACGGTCTTGTTTGGGCTTGCGTCTAGCATGGCACTGTCTCCCTTCAGATTTCGTCAGCGAAATGTTTGATGACAAGGCGGATCGGGTTCGGAGCCGCCTGCCCCAGACCGCAGATCGAGGCGTCGCCCATCACCTGACACAGATCCTCGAGCAGATCGGTGTCCCATTTGTCGGCCTGCATCAGCTTGACCGCCTTTTCACAGCCTGCGCGGCAGGGCGTACATTGGCCACAGCTTTCATCCTCGAAAAACCGCAGCATGTTCAGCGCAGCATCGCGGGCCGTGTCCTGATCGGACAGAACCACCACGGCAGCCGACCCGATGAACGTGCCCAGCGGCTGCAACGTGTCAAAGTCGAGCGGGACGTCGTCAATATGGGAGGGGAGAAGACCTGACGACGGCCCGCCCGGTTGATACGCCTTGAATACATGGCCGTCCGCCATGCCACCGGCGGCATCAATCACGTCAAGAATGGTCGAACCTGCGGGCAACAAGTAAACACCCGGCTTCGCGACACGGCCCGAGACCGAGTAGCTACGCAGGCCCTTACGGCCATTCTTTTCAACTGAATTCAGAACCTGCGGGCCCTCGCGGCAGATTTTCGACACCCAATACAGCGTCTCGACGTTGTGGACCAAGGTCGGGCGGTTGAACACGCCGACCTGGGCCACGAACGGAGGACGGTGACGCGGCAGGCCCTTTTTGCCCTCGATCGATTCGATCATCGCGGATTCTTCGCCGCAGATATAAGCTCCGCCCCCCCGGCGCAGGTCGATATAGCCGGGCGCGACAATTTCAGCCTGCTCCAGCGCGGCAATCTCACGGCGCAGTATTTCCAGCACCGCCGGGTATTCGTCGCGCATGTAGATAAAGCAGGTCTCGGCCTCGACCGCCCATGCGGCGATCAGCATGCCCTCAAGGAAGACATGCGGCGTGCGCTCAAGGTAGTAACGGTCTTTGAACGTGCCGGGCTCGCCCTCGTCCCCGTTCACGGCCAGATAGCGGGTGCCTTCGTTCATGCGAACAAAGCCCCATTTCTTGCCCGACGGGAAGCCCGCACCACCCAGACCACGCAGGCCCGAGGACAGGATGTCTTCCTGCACTTGTTCCCAATCGCCACCGTCGCGCAGCTCTTTCAGCTTGGCATAGCCGCCATTGGCCTCATAGGCCGCGAAGGCTTCGTAGTCAGGCAGATGCGCGTGGGTGTCATCAGCCGCAATCGCAGCCTGCACCTTTTCGGGGGTCGCGTGGTCGATATGGTTGTGACCGATCTCAAGAACAGGCGCAGTATCGCAGCGGCCCATGCAGGGCGCGCGCACGACGCGGACCTGCGAGGCATCCAGACCGTCCTCCAGCGCCTTTTGCAGCTGCTGGGCACCGGCCATTTCGCAGGACAGGGAATCACAGACACGGATCGTCAGCGCGGGCGGAGGCGTCTCGCCCTCTTTCACCACGTCGAAATGGGCATAAAAGGTAGCGGTCTCATAGACCTCGGCCTGACCGATGCGCATCTCGACTGCCAGAGCGGCGATGTGGTCGGCGCTGATATGGCCGTGTTCGTCCTGAATCAAATGCAGGAATTCGATCAGCAGATCACGGCGGCGCGGGCGATCGCCCAGCAGGCGCGCGATCTCGGCCTGTGCCTCATCCGTGAACTGACGGCCTTTGGGCGTGTGCCGCCCTTTGCCTTTGCCTGACTTCCAGACGCCCTTGGCTGCGCCTGATGGCTTGGTGTCTAATGGTGCCATGATGCCCTCCGATTAAGGCCCCGTGTCTCATCAGACTAGCATATCGTCAAATCTCTTATCGCAATCGCACGATAACGACAGCTTATCACCGCAATGAGGCGACAACGGCGCGCAAAGCCTCGACCGTGGGCAATTCGGGCTCGCGCGTCAGGGTGGCCAGACAAATCGGTTTGCTGACAACAGGATCGACCAGCGGCAGCACCTTGGTGCCCCGCAAATCGCCCAAAGCCCGCACCAGAACGCGCGGAACAACAGTGGCTGCCAGCCCCTCGCGCGCCATGACCATCGAGGCTGTAAAGCCGCTGGTTTCCGCCACCACGTGCGGATGCAGGCCCTGTTCGGCGAATATTCGATCCAGAATGCGGCGGTTCTGCATCTGCGGCTCAAGTAGGCTGATCGGAAATTCGGCCACCTGTGCCCAGGGGATCGGACCCGTCTGTTCGGTCATATGCGAAGGCACAAGCAGCACATAGGTTTCCTCGTACAGAGGCTGCACCTGCCGCAGATCGGTGCCAATGCTGTCGCCATAGGTGATGCCCGCGTCCAGACTTCCCTCATCCAGCCGGTGCTGAATGGCGCTGGCCGACATGGTCTCAATCCGCGACAGGATGCGTGGATGCGCCTGCTGCAAACGCTTGATCAGCCGCCCGGTGAAAGCGATCGCCGTCGGAATGACCCCAAGGATCAACGTGCCCGTAATCTCTCCCCGCGCGGCCAGCACTTGTTGCTCCAGCGCCTTGGAATCATCCAATATCCGCCGTGCCCGACGAACCATCATCTCGCCCTCTTCGGTGAGGCCCTGAAACCGGTTGGCACGACGGACGATCGAGACACCCAACCGGTCCTCAAGATTGCGGATGCGCATCGAGAACGCGGGCTGCGATATCCCGCATTCCTCAGCTGCCTTGGCGAAATGTTGGTGTCGCGCAAGGGCGCTAAGGAGTTGGAGGTCGCGGATTTCGATCATATTCGAGTTTTCCAATAACGGGCCGACGACCACTTTAGCCGTATTAACCTGCGGGAAAAGCACCGTCTGCAGGCGAGCATACCTTTGAACGCATTCTTGTCTTACTCAAGAAACTCGCCTGTAATACACGGCAAGGGCAACACGGAGAGGCTTCGGATGACCGCAGTAGAAGTTTTTCAGAAATTGTATGACAAGTATGTTGATTGCTATCGGTTAAAAGATGCAACTGGTTGTGCGTCATTCTTTATGGATGACGCACAACTATTTTCGCCCTACGGCCCTGCAGCCAAAGGCCGAAAGGCTATAGAAGCTACCCATTCTGAATGGGTTGAGGAAGGTGGCGAGGACAAAATCGTTACGGTTGTTCAGGCCGGCATCGACGGTCAAATCGGCTGGTGCCTTGTCCACTTTAGTGAAGGGACGACCGGTCACGGGACATCCCTTAACGTTTTGTACCGGCAACCTGACGGCGGGTGGCTGATCAGCCATTGCAGCCTGAACGAAAAGCTCTGATACAGACGTTTGCCAGACGGGCTCAGTTGTTAAACAAAAAGTGCATCACATCGCCGTCCTTGACGATGTAGCCCTTGCCCTCGGCGCGCATCTTGCCTGCCTCTTTGGCTCCTTGCTCGCCATTTGCGGCGATGTAGTCGTCATAGGCGATGGTCTCGGCGCGGATGAAGCCTTTTTCAAAATCACCGTGGATAACCCCAGCGGCCTGCGGTGCCGCAGTGCCGGTGCGAATGGTCCAGGCCCGGGCCTCTTTCGGGCCTACGGTGAAATAGGTTTCCAGCTTGAGCAGGTCGTAACCGGCGCGGATCAGACGGTCGAGGCCGGGTTCTTCCAAACCCATCTCGGTCAGGAACATCTCGGCTTCGTCTGCTTCCAGCAGGCTAATCTCTTCTTCGATCTTGGCGCTGATGATGACGTGAGAATTGCCCTGCGCGGCAGCCATTTCAGCGACCTTGGCGGAATATTCATTGCCCTCGGCGGCTTCTTCTTCGGACACGTTGCAGACATACAGAACCGGTTTGGTGGTCAGCAGTTGCAGCATCTTCCACGCCTTGGCGTCCTCGGCCGTAACCTCAACCAGCCGCGCGGGTTTACCGCTTTCCAGCATAGCCTGCGCTTCGGCCAGCAGGCGGTCTTGTTGCTGCGCCTCTTTGTCGTTGCCCTTCAGCTTGCGCACCAGATTGGCGCGGCGCTTTTCGATGCTTTCCAGATCGGCCAGCATCAGTTCGGTCTCGATCGTGTCAGCATCAGCCACCGGGTCGACACGGCCATCCACATGGGTCACATCGCCATCTTCGAAACAGCGCAACACATGGGCGATCGCGTCGGTTTCACGGATATTGGCCAGAAACTGATTGCCCAGCCCCTCGCCCTTTGACGCCCCCTTCACCAGACCAGCGATGTCCACGAAGGTCATACGCGTCGGGATGATTTGCTTCGAGAACGCAATTGCCGCCAGCTTGTCCAAACGCTCGTCCGGCACGGCCACGTCGCCCACATTCGGCTCGATGGTGCAGAACGGGAAATTCGCCGCTTGCGCCGCGGCAGTCTTGGTCAGCGCGTTGAACAAGGTCGACTTGCCCACATTCGGCAGACCCACGATTCCCATTTTAAAGCCCATTGCGGCCTCCTGAAGCGATGTGACGGCGTCTTCTAGGCGGGTTGTGGAAAATGCGCAACCCAAGCGGTGCAACCGGCAGATGGCCACCGCAGCTTCACTAAACCGTTACGGTATTTGTACTTGCGTGAGTTGAACCGCGCGGGTCATGGTCCCCAATTAGGAGTTCACACACAATTAATTGACGAAGAACCCAATGAAAGCGTTACTTACTTCTGTCGCCTTGCTCGTGGCTGCAACCTCGGTACAGGCCCAATCTGTCATCTTTGGCGCGGGTTTTGCGGATTTTTCTAACGGCAACGGCGACGATCAGGGCGTCTTTTCGCTAGAATACCAGCATCGCCCGTTTCACGAAGCAACGCGCTTCAGCGCTGGTCTGGGTGCAGCCCTGACTGTCGACACCGACGGTGACACGCATATCGGCGCAGGTCTGGTGGGCATCTATTCCTTCTCGGATCGCTGGTTCGCTGAGTTAAGTGTGATGCCAGGCTACTTTAACGCCTCTAACGGCGACAATGACTTGGGTGGTGGCTTTCAGATTCGCAGCCTTCTGGGTGTTGGCTATACTTTGGACAGCGGCAACGCCATTTCGCTGGCCGTCACTCACAAGTCGAACGCCAGCACAGAAAGCTTCAACCCCGGCGTCAACGCACTGTTCCTGCGGTATCACTACGGGTTCTAGGCCAATCTGAGCGGTCGGGATTGATTTCCGGCGAAAGTTTCTGCACATCAGGTTCAAACCTGAATGCAAGGACCGCAGATGACCCGTATCGACGCCAAGTTCGCCGCTCTCAAGGCCGAGAGTAAAAAGGCTTTCGTTGCCTATATCATGGCTGGTGATCCCGACTTTGACACCTCGCTTGAGATCGTCAAAGGATTGCCGGGGGCCGGTGTGGACGTGATCGAGCTTGGCCTGCCTTTCACCGATCCTATGGCGGATGGTCCGACCATCCAGGCCGCAGGTCAGCGTGCCCTGGACGGTGGGATGACCTTGCAGCGCACGTTGGACCTGGCCGGTGCATTCCGCGAAACGGATGACACGACGCCGATTGTTCTGATGGGATATTACAACCCGATCTACAGCCGTGGGGTAGATACCTTTCTGGCCGATGCCAAAGCAGCTGGCATCGACGGGCTGATCGTGGTGGACTTGCCACCCGAAGAAGACGACGAACTCTGCCTGCCTGCGCAGGATGCAGGTCTGAACTTCATCCGCCTTGCGACCCCGACGACCGACGACAAGCGCCTACCGCGCGTTTTGCAGAACACGTCCGGCTTTGTGTACTATGTCTCAATCACCGGTATCACCGGCGCGGCCGAGGCCCAGGCCACCAATGTCGGCCCCGAAGTGGCCCGCATCAAATCCGCCACAGACCTGCCCGTCATCGTCGGCTTCGGCATCAACACGCCCGAGAAATCGCAGGCCATTGCAAGCGTTGCTGACGGGGCCGTAGTGGGATCCGCCATTGTCAGCCAAATCGCGGATGGCAAACCGGTGGCCGAGGTTCTGGATTTCGTAAAATCCCTATCTGACGGCGCACACTCCGCCTGACCCTGCCCTGCTCGACATCAAGACCATGAACCGCGCCTGGAGGCCCCAGTCGCGGTTTTGTGTTAGCGCACTAAAATCCTGCTCAAACCTTACATTGCGACGCGGCATAAAGATTGGTAAATAAAGTGAACCAATCCTACGAAAGCCTGCTTCATGCCCGTCATCACCAACATAGAAGACCTCAAACGCATCTATGAGCGGCGTGTCCCGCGTATGTTCTATGACTATGCGGAAAGCGGCAGCTGGACCGAGCAGACCTTCCGCGACAACAGCTCGGATTTCGATGACATCCGCCTACGGCAAAGGGTTGCCGTCGATATGTCAGGGCGTTCAACCGCATCGCAGATGATTGGTCAGGACGTGTCAATGCCGGTCGCCTTGGCCCCGGTCGGTCTGACGGGCATGCAACACGCGGACGGAGAGATGAAGGCCGCCAAAGCCGCCGAGGAGTTCGGAGTGCCCTTCACCCTGTCCACCATGTCGATCAACTCGATCGAAGACGTGGCAGAGCACACGACCAAACCGTTCTGGTTTCAGCTCTATACGATGAAAGATCAGGACTATGTCAGCCGCCTCATTCAACGAGCCAAGGACGCCAAGTGTTCCGCGTTGGTCATTACACTGGATCTACAAATCCTGGGCCAACGGCACAAAGACCTCAAGAACGGCCTGTCTGCACCACCAAAGCTGACGCCCAAAACCATCGCAAACCTCATGACCAAATGGTCCTGGGGGATTGAGATGCTGGGCGCCAAGCGCCGCGAATTCGGCAACATCGTCGGCCATGTCGAAGGGATATCGGATGCTTCGTCCCTTGGCGCGTGGACGGCCGAGCAGTTCGACCCCAGCCTCGACTGGAACAAGGTCGAAAAGCTGATGGAGCAATGGGGCGGCAAGGTGATCCTCAAGGGCATATTGGACGCCGAAGACGCAAAGATGGCCGCTAAGCTGGGGGCGGATGCGATTGTTGTCTCAAACCACGGCGGTCGCCAACTGGACGGCGCGCTCAGTTCAATCCGGGTACTGCCCGAAATCATGGACGCCGTAGGCAGTGATGTTGAAGTCCATCTGGACAGCGGCATACGCTCGGGCCAGGACGTCTTGAAAGCCGTCGCCCTGGGTGCGCAAGGCACCTATATTGGCCGCGCCTTTGTCTATGGTCTGGGAGCGATGGGACAAAAAGGTGTCACCACCGCGCTGGAGGTGATCCACAAGGAACTCGACACAACAATGGCGCTGTGCGGTGAACGCAATCTCGGGGACGTCGGGCCGCACAACCTGTTGGTGCCCGAAGATTTCGGGGGCCGTTGGCAAAAGTGATCACTGGGTCAGGGGGCTCTGCCCCCGCCGCCCGTACCGGGCGCCTCCCCCGGGATATTTTCAGCCAGATGAAGTCTGGATCCGCTCTTTATCTGGCCCCAAATATCCCGGAGCGCGAGGCAGAGCCTCGCAAAAAAACGATGGCTCGAAAAAGCCCTTTCCAAATCCAATGAATCAAGCTAAGGACGCGGCTTCACGCGGGCATACAGCCTTGGAGGATGCCCGCCCTAACATTTGGAGATATATCATGGCTGGTGAGATTCCTGATCTCGTAGCTCTGGAACGGACGGGGACAGGCAAGGGCGCCGCTCGTCAGGCACGCCGCGACGGCATGGTTCCGGGCATTGTTTTTGGTGGCGACAAAGAGCCACTGCCGATCAACATCCCGTTCAACGTTCTGTTCAAGCGCCTGAAAGCAGGCCGATTCAAGTCGACCCTGTGGAACCTGAAGGTTGAAGGCCACGAAGACGTTCGCGTCATCTGCCGCGACGTTCAGCGTGACGTTGTCAAAGACCTGCCGACCCACCTGGACCTGATGCGTCTGCGTCGGACCACCAAGATCGCGCTGTTCATCCCCGTTGAGTTCGTCAACGAAGACGAAGCGCCCGGCATCAAGAAGGGCGGCGTTCTGACGGTTGTCCGTCCCGAGGTTGAGCTGGTCTGCACCGCTGGTGACATTCCTGAGAAGATCACCATTGATCTGACCGGTCTGAACATCAACGACGTTGTCACCATCTCGTCAGTTGACCTGCCCGCAGGCACCAAGCCGACCATTGACCGTGACTTCGTGATCGCCAACATCTCGGCCCCGACCGGCCTGTCGTCCAGCGACGATGAGGAAGGCGAAGAAGTGGCCGCGGATGAGGTTGAAGTCGTCGGCCAGGACGCAGCCGAAGAATAAACCCAGACCCGGTGTTTGGAGTTTGAAGCGGGGCCTGATCCAGGCCCCGTTTTCTTTTGCCCTGTGGGCTGGAAAGCAGGGGGCAAACCGTGGCATCAACCTGTAGCATCAGACAAGGGCGCGCTTATGAAACTGTTTGTCGGATTGGGGAACCCCGGATCGAAATATGCTCGCAACCGGCACAATATCGGCTTTATGGCCGTGGACCGGATTGCCGAAGATCACAATTTCGGCCCCTGGAAATCCAAGTTTCAGGCCGAGATCGCCGAAGGTCGTCTTGGCCGTGAAAAGGTTCTGCTGATCAAGCCGCAAACCTTCATGAACCGCTCAGGCCAGTCCGTGGGCGAGGCGATGCGGTTCTACAAACTGGACTCAACCGAGGTGACCGTTTTCCATGACGAGTTGGACCTTGCCCCTGGCAAAGTGCGCGTCAAGGCAGGCGGCGGGCATGCGGGGCACAATGGACTGCGGTCAATCCACGAACATATCAGCCCGGCCTATGACCGTGTGCGCCTTGGGATCGGGCATCCGGGGCGGAAAGAGATGGTCTCGCCCTATGTTCTGGGCGACTTCGCCAAGGCTGATACCGACTGGTTGGATGATGTGCTACGCGGTGTCTCGGATGGTGCAGGGCATCTGGCCGATGGTGACGGTGGCAAGTTCATGAACGCGGTTGCCATGCGCACCGCGCCGCCGCGATCGTCGAAAACTGCAGACAAAGCGCAAAAACCTGCGCCCCAACCAAAGCCGGAACCACAGGTTGATGACCGCTCGGCGATGCAGAAACTGCTGGATAAGTTCAAATAGCCCCTTAGCTCTTGCCGTAACGTCCTGATTGCAGATGGCTGCCGCACGCGGTCCAATGCGGCACGTCTATGGGAGGAGACATATGAGATCACTGCTGAAGTGGATGTTGCGCGTCGCCTTGATGCTGGCGCTAGCCGCAATCGTTGTCGGGGTCTGGAAGCGCGAAGAAATTCAGCGGCTCATGGCCGTGAACTCTTTGTTTGCAGAAGAAAAGATCGTCCACAATTTCTCTCATATGAATGAGGCGTTTCTAACGGTCGCTTTGCCCCGTGGCAACGGCCCGACCAGCGAATTAACCTATGGCACAGGCTTCGACCTGCCCGAGAGCACCGATCAATGGATCGAGGACCGGGCGGTGACGTCCCTGCTGGTGATGCAGGATGGCGAGATCCGGTTTGAGGAATATTACCTGGGCACCGGTCCCGACGATCACCGGATTTCGTGGTCGGTTGCGAAAAGCTATCTATCGGCCCTGTTCGGCATCCTGCTGGCCGAAGGCGCGATCGGGTCGCTGGACGATCCGGTGGTGCAATATGCGCCCAAGCTGGCGGGAACGGCCTATGATGGCGCAACTGTCCGCAACGTGCTGAACATGGCAAGCGGCGTCACCTTTAACGAAGACTATTTCGACCCGAACTCCGATATCAATCGGATGGGTCGCGTTGTGGCCTTAGGTGGTGAGTTGGACGATTTCGCGGCCTCGTTGCAGGACACTTTCGTAGAACCCGGCGCGCAATGGCAATACGTGTCCATCGACACACATGTCATTGGCATGGTGATCCGAGGGGCGACCGGGCGCAGCGTCTCGGATCTGTTGACCGAAAAGATCGTTCAGCCGCTAGGTCTGGAACAGGATGGTTACTATGTGGCGGACGGTGCCGGAGTGGCCTTTGTGTTGGGCGGGCTGAACTTTACCACCCGTGATTTCGCCCGCTTTGGGCAGATGATCCTACAAAATGGCACCTATGGGGGGCAGCAACTGGTCCCTGCCGACTGGATCGCCGAATCCGTTCTGCCCAGCGCCCCAACACAGGCGGGCAAGATCGGGTATGGCTATCAGTGGTGGATTCCCATCGGCGCGCATGAGGGTGAGTTTCTGGCCCGCGGCGTCTATGGCCAATATATCTATTTCGATCAGCCTCGGGGCGTTCTGATCGTAACAACCGGCGCGGACCGTAAATTCCGCGATGACGGGGTGAATGAGGCCAATGTAGAAATGTTCCGCAGCATCGCGCAAAGCCTGTAAAGTCGGATTATGCAGAAACAGGACAGCATAAATGTACTGGGCGGCGTGCTTGCGCCCTGTTCCCGCGATCCGCTGACCGGGTTCTTTCGCGACGGCGCTTGCAACACCTGCCCCGAGGATCAGGGCAGCCACACCGTCTGCGCTGTGATGACAGCCGAGTTTCTGGCTTTTTCCAAATATGTCGGCAACGACCTGAGCACCCCTCGACCAGAGTTCGACTTTCCCGGCCTCAAACCCGGGGATCGTTGGTGCCTGTGCGCCGGGCGGTTCCTGCAAGCGCATGACGAAGGCTGCGCGCCCATGGTACACCTTGAGGCCACACACCAACGCGCCTTAGAAGTGGTGCCGCTGGATATACTACGCGACCACGCGGCTGCAGGTGATTGAGACCTGGCTGAACCTCTGGTTTGCGACATCAATAGACCGCCGCGCGGGCCCTCTTGTGGGCGCGGTCAAAAAAACCGGCCCTGTTTTGGGGCCGGCTCCAAACGTTTAACGCTATGGCGCTTAGCCCGCCGTACGCCCTTCGGTATCTGACATATCGAAGTTCAGATACTTGGCCACGGTCTGCACATCCTTATCGCCCCGCCCGCACATGTTCATGCAGATCAGGTGATCCTTGGGCAGGTCGGGCGCAATTTTCATCACGTGGGCCAGCGCGTGGCTGGGTTCCAGCGCCGGGATAATTCCTTCGGTAGCGCAGCAGAGCTGGAACGCCTCGAGTGCTTCTTTGTCGGTGATCGAGACATAGTTTGCGCGGCCAATATCGTTCAGCCACGAATGTTCCGGCCCGATACCGGGATAGTCCAGACCGGCCGAAATCGAATAGCCTTCCAGAATCTGACCGTCATCATCCTGCAGCAGATAGGTGCGGTTGCCATGCAGCACGCCAGGACGACCGCCGGTCAGCGAGGCGCAATGCTCCATCTTCTCGTTTACACCTTTGCCACCGGCCTCGACCCCGATGATATTGACCGATTTGTCGTCAAGGAACGGGTAGAACAGGCCCATCGCGTTCGATCCGCCACCGATGGCGGCAATGATCGTGTCGGGCAGACGGCCTTCGGCCTTCAACATCTGTTCCTTGGCTTCCTTGCCGATAATCGACTGGAAATCGCGGACCATTGCAGGGTACGGGTGCGGCCCGGCTACGGTACCGATACAGTAGAACGTGTCACGCACATTGGTCACCCAATCGCGCAGCGCGTCGTTCATCGCATCTTTCAGCGTGCCGCGACCGGACGTGACCGGAATCACCTCGGCCCCCAGCAGGCGCATACGGAACACGTTGGGGGCCTGACGCTGCACGTCATGGGCACCCATATAGACGATGCACTTCAAGCCGAACTTGGCGCAGACCGTGGCGGTGGCCACGCCGTGCTGCCCTGCGCCGGTTTCGGCGATGATCCGGGTCTTGCCCATACGGCGCGCCAGAATGATTTGGCCCAGCACGTTGTTGATCTTGTGCGCGCCGGTGTGGTTCAGCTCGTCGCGCTTGAGGTAGATCTTCGCGCCGCCCAAGTGTTCGGTCAGGCGTTCCGCGTAATACAGCGGCGAGGGACGACCCACATAGTTCGCCCACAGATCATCCATCTCGGCCCAGAAGGTCGAATCGTCTTTGGCCTTCTCATATTCCTCTTCCAGCGACAGGATCAGCGGCATCAGCGTCTCGCTGACAAACCGACCTCCGAAAATGCCGAAACGTCCCTGTTCATCCGGGCCGGACATGAAGGAATTGAAAAGATCGTTGGCCATGGGTGTCTCCCTCGTCATTCCCGTTGTTCATAGGAGGTAGCGGCGGGATTTGCCATGGCAAAACGTATCAACATGCTGCGTCAACAAATGCGCGGATCAGACCGGCATCCTTGACCCCCGGCGCGCTTTCGACACCCGAGGATACATCGACCTGTTGTGCCCCGGTCATGCGGACAGCCTCGGCCACGTTGCCAGGGGTCAGGCCACCCGCCAACATCCACGGACGCCGCCAGTATTTGCGCCCAGCCAGCAGACGCCAGTCAAAGGCCAGACCGTTCCCGCCGGGCAATTCGGCATTACGAGGCGGCTTAGCGTCGATCAGCAACTGGTCGGCCACCTCGGAATAAAGATCAATCGCCGCCAGATCTTCGGGCTCGCCCACACCTATGGCCTTCATCACTGGCAGGCCGTAACGCTGCCGAATCTCGGCCACGCGGTCGGGGCTTTCCTTGCCATGCAATTGCAACATGTCCAGCGGTACATCCGCGACAAGCCTGTCCAGCTCTGCGTCCGTGGCATTGACGGTCAGCGCAACCTTGGCCACGCCAACAGGCACCAGATGGGCCATAGCGGCCGCGGCCTCAATTTCTAGGTGCCGGGGCGATTTTGGAAAAAAGACAAAGCCCACATACCGCGCGCCGGCCTCAGCTGCTGCGCGCACGTGATCCGGGGCGGTCAGGCCGCATATTTTGACCGAAATACCGGACATGGTGCCTTAGCTGGCCTCATCCAGAATGGCGAGGACCTCGTCCTTGCCTTCGTTCTGTTTCTTCTTGAGCTTCTTGACCTCACGCTCAAGCTTGCGGACTTCGCCGGTCTTGGCCGACGCATCCGCGCGGTGCTTGTGCTCGCGCAGCCATTCCCACAGGAAACCGATGACCAGACCGGCCACGATGCTACCCAGAACCACAATGAACAAGGGCAGAGCGATGCTGAAATTAACCCCAACCAGATCGGCAATCGCCTGCGGCATCAAGGTCAGTTCAACGGCTTCGCGGTTGGCCAGCGAAACCGAAATCAGGACGATCCCGAGGGTCGCCAGAAAAGCATATCGAATGTAGCGCATCATGCCTTAGGCTTTACCGTTCAAACGGTCCCTTAGCAACTTGCCTGTCTTGAAAAATGGAACACATTTTTCTTCCACCTGAACAGTCTCACCTGTCCGAGGGTTACGGCCAACCCGCGCGTCGCGCTTTTTGACTGAAAACGCGCCAAATCCGCGCAGTTCCACCCGGTCCCCGCGGGCCATGGCATCCGTCACTTCTTCGAACACAGTATTCACGATCCGCTCGACGTCGCGTTGGTAGAGATGCGGGTTCTCGTCGGCGATTTTCTGAATCAGTTCTGAACGGATCATGTGCGTTACCCTCCCAGGCGACCGGATTACCATGTCTATTATTCTGATCACTATAGAAAAAAACTTGGTTCGGGGGAACGTTGACTCTGTGTGTGCGACCTTGATTCTACGTCAAACTCACGCGAATTTTTGCACTTGTCGGGGAATTGGCCTGCAAATCGTGAACCACAGATGAATAAAGCCTGCAAATCGGAACGTGTTGATTCGCAACAAAAACGGCCCCGCACTCTCATGCGGGGCCGCAAATTCTGCTTGGACTGAGGTCCGGGCTTAGTCGCCCGACTTCAGCGCTGCACCCAGGATGTCGCCCAGCGACGCGCCCGAGTCCGACGAACCGTACTGTTCTACGGCCTCTTTCTCTTCGGCGATTTCGCGCGCCTTGATCGACAAACCCAGACGGCGGGTTTTGCTGTCAACGTTGGTGACGCGGACGTCGACCTTGTCACCGGTCGAGAAACGCTCGGGGCGCTGCTCGGCGCGGTCACGCGACAGGTCCGAACGGCGGATGAAGGATTTCATGCCTTCGTATTCCACCTCGATACCACCATCTTCGATCGCGGTGACCTCAACGGTGATGACCGAGCCACGCTTCACGCCGCCCACGGCTTCGGCGAACTTGTCACCGCCCAGGGCTTTGATCGACAGCGAGATACGCTCTTTTTCGACGTCCACTTCCGAGACAACGGCCGAAACCATGTCGCCTTTGCGGTAGTTCTGGATCGCATCCTCGCCACGCTCGTCCCAGGACAGGTCGGACAGGTGAACCATGCCGTCGATGTCGCCTTCGAGGCCAATGAACAGACCGAATTCGGTGATGTTCTTGACTTCGCCTTCGACCTCGGTGCCCTCGGGGTGCGTTTCTGCAAACACTTCCCATGGGTTGCGCTGAGTCTGCTTCAGGCCCAGAGACACGCGACGCTTGGCGCCGTCGATTTCCAGAACCATGACGTCGACTTCCTGGCTGGTCGAAACGATCTTGCCGGGGTGGACGTTTTTCTTGGTCCAGGACATCTCGGACACGTGCACCAGACCTTCGACACCGGCTTCCAACTCGACGAACGCGCCGTAGTCTGTGATGTTGGTGACACGACCCTGATGGACCGAGCCCAGCGGGTATTTCGCAGCAACCAGATCCCACGGATCTTCCTGCAGCTGCTTCATGCCCAGGCTGATGCGGTGGGTCTCTTTGTTGATCTTGATGACCTGAACCTTGATGGTTTCGCCGATCGTCAGGATCTCAGACGGATGGTTCACACGGCGCCATGCCATGTCGGTGACGTGCAGCAGGCCGTCAACGCCGCCCAGGTCAACAAATGCACCGTATTCGGTGATGTTCTTGACAACACCCTCGACGGTCTGACCTTCGGACAGGTTGCCGATAACTTCAGCACGCTGTTCGGCACGCGATTCTTCCAGGATTGCGCGGCGCGACACAACGATGTTGCCACGGCGACGGTCCATTTTCAGAATCTGGAACGGCTGTTTCAGACCCATCAGCGGGCCAGCGTCGCGCACGGGGCGAACGTCAACCTGCGAGCCGGGCAGGAACGCAACTGCGCCACCCAGATCGACGGTGAAGCCACCTTTGACGCGACCAAAGATTGCACCTTCGACGCGCTGGTCGTCGGCATATGCTTTTTCCAGACGGTCCCATGCCTCTTCACGGCGGGCCATCTCGCGCGAGATGACAGCTTCGCCACGGGCGTTTTCTGCGGCGCGCAGGTAAACTTCGACCTCGTCGCCTACAGCGATTTCAGGGGCTTCGCCGGGATTTGCGAATTCTTTCAGATCAACGCGGCCTTCCATTTTGTAGCCGACGTCGATGATGGCTTGGCCGGCTTCGATCGCCAGAACCTTGCCTTTGACAACAGAACCCTCTTCGGGCGTGTCCATTTCGAAGCTTTCGTTCAGGAGGGCTTCGAATTCCTCCATGGATGCGTTAGCCATGTGGCGTTGTTTTCCTTTACAGTACGATTTTGCTGGCCGAGCGGTTGTCTCCGCCGGTCTTGTTTCATGGTGTCCTCTGGCGTGACCCGGTGCGCATCCGATTACACAAACACAAAGGGCCGAGGTAACCCGGCCCTGCTCAGATACGTCATCCGGACGTTGACCGCCCTTGTTCAGACAGCGCGCGTATAGGCCGAATTCAGGTAATGTGCAAGAGCAAAGCCCTTAGTTACTGGCTGCTCCGCTATCTTTCATGTGCCAGATGCCTGCGTCCTTCTGCAACATCGACCGTTCGATGGCATCCAGTCGGGACAGCGCCCCGGCAATATCCGTCGATCCGCCAGACCGGTTCCAGATCTTCAGCGCCGAGGCTGGGCTCCACGGCAGGCATGCCGCTGCCAACCAGCCGCGCAATTCAGGCGGCAGGGAATCATAGGTTCGCATCGGAGACACCCCGCACCGCCGCTTTAGACCGCTGCAAAGATTACGACCGCCTCGCCCGGTCTTGTTTCGTCGCATGGCAAACCTCGTCACAAAATTTTTTGTAATGTTATTACATTCCAATGCTGGTTAGACAAGCACTCCAAATGCAAAAAGGGCGGGATCAATTCACCGCCCTTTCCATGCTAAAGACGCGGCGCCGCAAAGCGCCCAGACTTCTCAAAACAGTTGCAGATCCTTTGCACCACTTTGAATCTCGGCAAAGTTCGGCATGTTCTGGACCGCCACTGGGGCCGGTTTCGTGCCAGGCATCGCCACTGTCGGTTTGGCTGGCTTGCCGAAGGCCGGTTTCTCAAGCTCGCCACGAATATCGCGCAGCAGCGTTTTGTGGTCCGGCATGGATTTGAGTATCTGCGCAAGGTCTACCTTCGCACCCTTCCACCACTGGAACCAAATCGGTTTCTTCAGCGGTCGGATACGGTCACGGATACCTGTACCATAGCCCGTGTCGTAGACCTGCTTGCCCAACAGTACCGTCTGGAAAACGCGATGGTCGAACAGGGTGGCGAACTCCACATCATGCTCCATCGGCAGGCGGTGCTGCCAAAGCTCAAGATTCTCAGCCAGACGATCGGGGATTTTCATCTCGGTCCGCGCGTCGATCCAGTATTGGTCATCCGTGCGGTTGCCCAACCGGTAATGCAGACAGATGAATTCCAGCACCTCATTGTAGAGCTTGTCCATCTGCCGGTTATAGCGCGCGCGCAACGACGGCTCGATGTCACGCGTCGGCAGATGTTCCGCGAACCAACGGATGGCGTGGTCGATCATATGGATCGCGGTGCTTTCCAGCGGCTCAATAAAGCCGCCCGATAGGCCGATGGCCACACAGTTCTTGACCCAGGCATTGCGCACTCGCCCAACCCGCATCGGGATCACACGTGGCGTAAGACCCTTGCCGCTGTCACCCAGCCACTCAAGATATTCATCGGCTGCCTGATCATCCGTCCGATGCGCCGAAGAATATACATAGCCCGTGCCTACGCGATTGAACAATGGCACTCGCCACGTCCAACCCGCCCCCAACGCGGTCGAGCGCGTGGCGCTTTCGATCTTCTCCGGATTGGGATGTTCGACCTGCAACGCCATGGCCCGGTCATTGGGCAGATAGTCCGAATAATCCATGAACGGCTCACCCAGAGCCTGATTGATGATCAACCCCCGGAATCCGGTGCAATCCACGACCATCTCGATGTCATGACGGCCTTTGCGTTCAAGCATCAGGTGGCTGACATTGCCCTGTTCGTCCAGTTCAACCGCCTGAACCTCATCCTGAATGTGCTCGACGCCACGTTTGGTGCAAACCTTCGTCAGCATCCCGGCGAATTTCACCGCGTCCAGATGGTAGGCATAGCCGAACCGTTGTTCGAACTCCGGCGCGCCCAAAGGACGCGCACCTTTGCACAGCCGCGCAAGATCATCATGCGGGGCAATGGATTGAGTGAAATCCCGATCCCCGTTGCCGAAGCGCAGGAAATATTCCGAGGCCTCCAACCCTTCCAGCAACTGGCCATGCGCGAATGGGTTCATATAGTCGATACGATTGCCCTTGGCGTCCTTGTTCCAGTTGCAGAACTTCACACCCAATTTGAACGACGCGTTGGTTTCGCGGAAGAAATCGCGCTCGGATATGCCTGCCTGACGCAGTGTGACCGGCATACGCGGCACGGTTGCTTCGCCCACACCCACGGTCGAGATATTTGGGCTTTCGATCAGGCAGATGCGGGGGCGGTCCTTGGGGGCGGATGTGCGGGAAAACACCATCTCGAGGATCAACGCGGTCATCCACCCCGCTGTGCCACCACCCACGATGGTAATCTTGCTCAAACGCTTGCTCATTAGGCTCTGCTCCCCCTTGTTTTGGGGGACTATAACAGCTTTCCCTAACCTAGCCAGAGCCTATGACCGGTGCTTTGGAAATGTTGCCAGATAGCAGAAGTCTGCACCGCGACATCGGCGTTCAGATTTCCTCGCCCTTCTTCAAAAGCTCTTCGATGAGGGCGCGCTGCAAACCCTGACTGTCACCGCCCCCAAACTCGGCCGCACCTCCGGAATAGAGCGTGCCATATGTCTTGGCTATATTCACTGTCTGCGCCAGACCCGAGATCAGCTGATCCTTCTCAAGTGCCGACAACGGATGGATATAGGCCGCCCACAATGTACCATTGGCTATGGCATAGCGTGCATCCAAAGTACTGTCGAAATTCGCTTGCATCACGCGCTGCAGATCCGCTGGCGACAGATCGTCCGCACTGACAATCGCCACCATGGCCCGCATCCGGTCGGCGTTGATATCAGTAACAACAAAAACCGGGACGTCGCCCAATGTTAGTTGAAAACCCGGACCTTGCGGCAGTGCCTCGGGATCCAATGCAAACAGAATTTTACCCAGCCGTTCATAGGTCATGGGAGGTTCCAGTACCGGGGTCTCTTGCGCCTCTTGAGCAGCCAGACCTGTGGCCAGAAATATCATGAAAAAGGCTAGTCGGATCATGGCGAGGCTCCCGCTGGTTTCAGTGTCAGCATAAAAGGCAGCAGGTCACGTGACCAAACAAAGCTTAGTGAAGGCATCACCGAGAAGCGCCGCAATTTTGAACGATCTGCAAAACTGTAAGTCCTTTCTGTCATAGTTCGTTCGGTTGAGCGTTGTTAGATTTGTTTCAGCGACGGATACCCCGACCGCTCTGAGCCCAAAGCACGTAAGGAAACGCAATGAAATCTCTGATCCTGACCACCCTGATCGCCGCCCTGCCATTGGTTGCTGCACCGGCCTTTGCAGCAGACGAAATCAACGTCTCGAACGGCATTTCAGCAGCGGGCGCTCCACTGGCCGCTCATGGTGTCGACCTGGTGGCGCTGGTGACAAATGGCAATCCGGTGGAAGGCTTTGCCAACCACTCGGCGACTTATGATGGCGCATCGTACTATTTCACCTCGGCGGATAACCTCGCCGCGTTCGAGGCCAACCCGGCGGCGTATCTGCCCCAACATGGCGGTTTCTGCTCGTTCGGTGTGTCGGTCGGGAAGAAATTTGATGGCGACCCGGATCAGTACCTTATTGCAGATGGCAAGCTGTACCTGTTCCTGAATGCAGAAACCCGCGCCGCCTTCCTGAAAGACGTCCCCGGCACGGCAAAAACAGCCGATGGTCAGTGGTCGAAAATCAAAAGCATCGCAGTCGGCGAGTTGTAATCCCGACACCTCGCAGCGATCACCCGCGGCGCTACGGCGTCGCGGGCTTGCGTTCTGCGATCAGCGTAATGGCCTGTGCCAGGGCCTCTTCGACGCTGAGGTCCGAAGTATCCAGCAAAACGGCATCCTCAGCCGGTTTCATCGGGGCTGTACTCCGCTCGGCATCGCGGGCATCGCGCTCGCGCACATCAGCAAGGACCTGTTCACGGGTCACATCGTCGCCCTTGGCGCTCAGTTCCAGATACCGCCGTTCAGCACGCACCTCGGCGCTGGCGGTGACGAACAGCTTGGCCTCGGCCTCGGGGCAGATCACGGTTCCGATGTCACGCCCGTCCAGCACTGCGCCGCTATCCCGTCGGGCAAAGGCGCGCTGGAAATCGACCAAAGCCGCGCGAACCTCGGGGATCACCGCCACTTTCGACGCGGCCTGAGCGATCTCGGCCGTGCGCAGATCGCCCTGCTGCAACTCCTCGGCGGTCAGGGCCTCGGCCGCCGCGATGGGCTCCATCCCTTCCAGCGTCCGCCGCCCCACCGCGCGGTACAAAAGCCCGGTGTCCAGATGCGCAAAGCCGAAATGTGCCGCAACCCCTTTCGAGATCGTGCCCTTCCCAGCAGCTGCAGGGCCGTCTATGGCGACCGTAAAGCTCATGTGCGTACGACCTTGGCGCCCAGCGCAGCCATCAGCGGTTCAAAAATCGGGAACGAAGTCGCAATCGGGCCGCCATCATCAACCGAGACCGGCGATTTCGCTCCCATTCCCATCACCATGAACGACATGGCGATGCGGTGATCCAGAAAGCTCTCGCAGGTGCCGCTGCCGGGGACATTGCCGATGCCCAGACCGTCAATCGACCACCAATCCTCGCCCTCATCCACGGTCACGCCATTGGCACGCAACCCCCGGGCCATGGCGTCGATCCGGTCGCTTTCCTTGACGCGCAGCTCTTTCACCCCGCCCATCATCGTGGTGCCCGTGGCATTGGCCGCAACCACAGACAGCACCGGGTATTCGTCAATCATCGAGGCTGCGCGTTCCGGCGGCACGTTGATGCCCTTCATGTTGGGCGAGTATTTCGCGCGCAGGTCAGCGACCGGCTCGCCACCCTCTTCGCGCTCATTCTCATAAGTCAGGTCCGCACCCATCTCGCGCAGCGTGGTAAACAGCCCCGCGCGGGTCGGGTTCAGGCCAATGCCCGGCACCAGCACATCCGATCCCGGCGTGATCAGCGCCGCGCAAACCGGAAAGGCCGCGCTGGACGGGTCACGCGGCACGGCAATAACCTGCGGTTTCAACTCGGGGCGACCGGTCAGAGTGATAACCCGGCCCTCAGCGGTATCCTCAACGGTGATCTCTGCGCCGAACCCGGCCAGCATCCGTTCGGAATGGTCGCGGGTGGCCTCTTTTTCGATCACCACGGTTTTGCCCGGTGCGTTCAGACCGGCCAACAGCACAGCGGATTTCACCTGCGCCGACGGAACGGGAACCTCATAGCGCACCGGCACGGGTTCTGCCGCGCCCACGATGGTCATCGGTAAACGCCCGCCCGAGCGGCCAACCGATTGCGCCCCAAATAGCGCCAGCGGGTCCGTCACCCGCGCCATGGGGCGTTTGTTCAGGCTGGCATCGCCGGTAAACGTGGCTGAGATCGGGCAGGTCGCCATCGCGCCCATGATCAGCCGCACACCCGTGCCCGAATTGCCGCAATCAATCACCTGATCCGGCTCGGCAAAGCCGCCAACGCCCACGCCATGCACGGTCCATTCACCGCCACCATGATCCGTAACCTCAGCCCCAAAGGCGCGCATGGCCTTGGCGGTATCCAGAACATCCTCACCTTCCAGCAGGCCGGAAATCTTCGTCTCACCCACCGCCATCGCGCCCAAAATCAGCGACCGGTGCGAGATCGACTTGTCGCCGGGCACCTCTGCCGTTCCGGTCAGCGGACCGCAGGGATGCGAGGTCATCGGGATGGGCGTGCCGTGTCCGGACATGGGGGCTCCTGTTTTCGCTATCAGTGCCTTAGCCGATTAGCGAATTGGGGCCAGATGGTCCAGCGGCAATCAGCCCTTGCGGCGGAAGGTCAGGTAGTGCGGCGTGCGCCCTTCGCGCAGAGCTTTCTGTTCATAGCGGGTGGAAATCCAGTCGTCCCACGGTTCGCGCCAATCAGAGGGGCGCTCCGCCAGCCATTCGAACCCCGCGCGCGGCACTTCCTCGAGCGTTTGGCGGACATAGTCGGGAATGTCCGTCGCCACACGAAAGATCGAACCCGGTTTCAGCGCCCGCGCCAGCGGCTCCAGGTGCTCCGGGGTCACAAAGCGGCGGCGATGGTGCCGCGTCTTGGGCCACGGATCGGGATAGAGCAGGAACGCGCGGGAAATGCTGGCCTCGGGCAGCACATCGAACAGATCACGCGCATCGCCGGGATGGACGGCGAGGTTCTCAACCCCCGCCTGCCGGATTTTACCCAACAACATGGCGACGCCGTTAATGTAAGGTTCGGCCCCTATGATGCCGATGTCAGGATTGCGCGCAGCCTGATGCACCAGGTGCTCACCACCACCAAAGCCGACCTCAAGCCAGACGTCGCGACCGTCAAACAGCTCCTGCAAGTCCAGCGGCTTGCGTTCAGGGTTGCTCTCCCAATCGACCGCACCCGGGGACAGCGCATCAAGGTCTTCGCTTAGATAGGTCTTCTGGCTTTGCTTCAGGGTTTTGCCTTTGAAGCGGCCATAAAAGTTCCGGCGGGGGCGTTGGGGGGTCTGGGTGCTCATGTCGGTGCCCTCTAATGCGGGTTTCACCATGTGGCAAGAGGCGGAGGTGGGGGCCAAGCCCCACACCCCCGAGGTATTTTTGAACAGAAGAAGAGCGCGCCCGTCAGGGCGCACCTTTGGATCGCGGTCAGACTGCGGCCTTGAGGGCCTCGGCCAGATCAGTGCTTTCCCAGCTGAAGCCGCCATCGGCATCGGGTTCGCGGCCGAAGTGGCCGTAGGCTGCAGTGCGCTGGTAGATCGGCTTGTTCAGTTGCAGATGCTCGCGGATGCCGCGCGGGGTCAGGTCCATTACCTGGCCCACGGCTTTTTCGATCGCCGCATCTGCGATCTGGCCCGTGCCATGCGTATCCGCGTAGATCGATAGAGGCTTGGACACGCCAATCGCATAGCTGAGCTGGATCGTGCAACGCTCAGCCATACCGGCAGCCACTACATTCTTTGCCAGATAGCGTGCGGCATAGGCGGCCGAACGATCCACTTTGGTCGGGTCTTTACCCGAGAACGCGCCTCCACCGTGAGGTGCTGCACCCCCATAGGTGTCCACGATGATCTTGCGACCAGTCAGGCCAGCATCGCCGTCGGGGCCGCCGATCACAAATTTGCCGGTCGGGTTTACGTGCCATTCGGTCTCGGCCGACAGCCAACCTTCGGGAAGAGTCTCGCGGATATAAGGCTCGACTATGGCGCGGATGTCATCCGAGCTCAGCGCCGCGTCCAGATGCTGGGTCGACAGCACGATCGAGCTGACACCGACAGGTTTTCCGTCACGGTAGACAACCGAAAGCTGCGACTTGGCATCGGGGCCCAGCGCAGGCTCGGAGCCGTTTTTGCGCACTTCAGCCAGCCGACGCAGGATCGCGTGGGAATACTGGATCGGAGCCGGCATCAACGCAGGCGTTTCGGTCGTGGCATAGCCGAACATGATCCCCTGATCGCCTGCCCCTTCGTCCTTGTCATCGGCGGCATCGACACCCTGCGCGATATGGGCGGATTGTTCGTGCAGCAGGTTCGTCACTTCGACGGTTTCGTGGTGGAACTTGTCCTGCTCGTAGCCGATATCCTTGATACAGGCGCGCGCGATGTCGTCGATATGCGCCATGTAGTCGTGCAACTTGTCCTGATCCGACAGGCCAACTTCGCCACCGATGACAACCCGGTTGGTGGTGGCAAACGTCTCGCACGCTACGCGTGCTTCGGGTTCTTCGTTCAAAAAGGCATCAAGTACAGCATCGGAAATACGGTCGCAGACCTTATCCGGGTGCCCTTCGGACACGGATTCCGAAGTGAAAGTATAGTTCTGTCGGGACATGAATGTGCTCCATTAAGATTTCCCCATCACGCCAGGAAGCCGTTGTGACGGGCATGCGAGGGGATACGCCCGCACAAAGCCGGGGTCAATCGGTATTTATGCGTCTACCCGCCGGGCGTTGCGCCAAAGCAGCGCGGTCAGGCCGAATAGCACAAAAAAGACCGGATAGTCGCCGATCCGCGCATACAGTGTCCGAGCCAGCGGGGCAGGCAAAAGCGCGTCGATAAACCCCGCCTCTCCAAGTGGCAGTGCCTTGGTGATCCGCCCCAAAGGGTCGATCATCGCCGAGACACCAGTATTGGCGGCGCGCATCATTGGCAGGCCCTGTTCAACCGCGCGCATTTGGGCTTGGGCGAGGTGCTGATACGGCCCAGACCGAGTGCCAAACCAAGCATCATTGGTGATCTGCATCAGAAAATCCGCGCGCCCCGGTGCCGACAAGACATCTTGCGTGAACACCGCCTCATAGCAGATCAACGGCAGGGCCAGCCCCAGCTTTCCCGCCTCGATCAGCTCAGCGCCCGGACCGGCGCTGAAGCCGTTGCCCGTGGTCGTGGCCATGCCGTGAATGCCGAACCGGGCCATCACGTCCCCAAACGGAACGTATTCGCCAAACGGGGCCAGATGGTGCTTGTCATACAGGCCCTGCTGCTGCCCATCTTCATTCAGGTAGATCATCGAGTTGTAGATCCGGGGCCCATCCCCCCGTTGAATGCCCAGAAAAACCGGCGTTCCCTGCGCGGCTTCGGCAATCGCGTCCAGATGAGGCTGCGCGCTACCCAGCCAAGCGGGAACCGAGGTTTCCGGCCACACGATCAGGTCCGGGCGTGGCTGCAGCGCCGAAAATTCAATCTGGCGGGCAAAGAAAAGCGGAGCATAGTCCGGGTCCCATTTCTGGTGCTGCGGCGCGTTCGGCTGGATCAGACGGACGATGTGTTCGGTATTGGTAACTTCCGGGCGCATCACGGCGTATCCCAAGCTCAGACCCGCAAAAGCCACCGACAGGCACAAGGGTAGGAAAATCCCCTGACGTTGCGAAAGCGTCGCGCCCAGCGGCAGAGTTGCCAGCAAGGTCAACGCCCCCAACCCATAGGGCCCGGTCAACGCAAGAACCTGCGCTACGGGTGTGTCCACCCAGACCTGCGCCAACCCGGCCCACGGAAACCCGGTCAGCACATAGCCACGCGCCGCTTCTGCCAGCGCGATGATCAGTGCGAGCAAAACAGTTTGCCCCACCCCCGATGCGCCGGATTTTCGTGCCACCCAAAATGCCAGAGCCCAGAACAGGGCAAGCCCTCCGGCCATAAACACCAGCGCAAAAGGCGCCATCCATCCGTAGCGCGGCGCGTCGACCAGAAATGGCTCAACGATCCAGCTTAGGGCATGGACGAAATAGCCCGTCGCGAAGGCCCAACCGATCCAGGCTGCCTGCCCTCGGCTTTTGCTGGACAGGTAAACCGGGGCCAGCAGCGTCAGCGCGATAACTGTCGCCCACCAATACCCGAACGGAGCAAGGCCAAAGGCGGCCACGCCACCAAGCACTGCGGCAGACAGGAAGATCAGCCAGAATGGCCAGCCCCCCACAGGGGTCATGCAACAAGATCCGGCAACATTACGCGCAGGCGCTTGATACGGCGCGGGTCGGCGTCGATCACCTCAAACTCAGGGCCTTCGGGATGCAAAACAACCTCGCCGCGCGCAGGCACGCGGCCGGACAGCATAAAGACCAACCCGCCCAACGTGTCGATTTCTTCCTCGTCCACATCCTCGTGGCTGGTCAGAGACCTTCCAATCTCGGCCTCGAACTCCTCGACTGGGACGCGGGCTTGAACGACATAGCAGCCTGGCTTTTCCTGCACCCATAGCTGACTTTCGTCAGCGTCATGCTCATCTGCAATCTCACCCACAACCTGCTCAATCAGGTCTTCGATGGTCAGCAACCCGTCAACACCACCATATTCATCAATAACCAAGGCCATATGCCTACGTTCTGTCTGCATCTTGGTCAGCAGAACCCCAATTGGCATCGAGGGCGGAACAAACAGCAAAGTCCGTAACATCGAGACGAGATCGAATTCGGATGATGTTCCGTTGAACCCATGGGTCAGCGCGAAATCCTTAAGGTGCACGAAGCCCAAAGGCGTATCCAGTGTCCCTTCATAAACAGGGATCCGCGACAGGCCGCTTTCGCGAAACACCTGCGCAAGCTCGTCTTTGGAGATGGTCGAAGGAACTGACACGATTTCTGCTGTGGGGATGGCCACATCTTCAACCCGCATCCGCCGCAGGTTGATCATGCCGCGTGGCTGTGTCGCCTCGGTATCATGACCATTCATCGCAGTGGCCTCCCCCTCGGTCGGGGTTGAGAACGCATCTACTATTCGAGAGAAAAACCCTGTCTTCTCTTTGCTATTTTCGCCGCTGTTCTGCGGTTGCGCGCTTTGCGCCGCCATAGAACTGCCGTCTGTTTCGCCCATTATCCTAGTCCAAATGATCGGCCTGACTGGCCTGTATTAAACTATATATGGGTTATCAATACCCATTTTGCCAAGTATCTCGACCTCAAGCCCCTCCATCAAAGTGGCGTCGGGGTCACGAATGTGATCATAGCCCAACAGATGTAACAATCCGTGAACGATCAGATGCGTCACGTGATCGTCCATGGGTTTGCCTGCCTCGGCTGCCTCGCGGGTGCAAGTATCGAAGGAAATGGCGATATCACCAAGGGCGATTTCACCGGTAAAATCGGGCTGCGGATGGTCAGGGATGTCGCCTGCGGCCTCGGGCGACAGATCCTCGGCGGGCCAGCTCAGCACGTTGGTTGGGCTGGGTTTTTCCCGAAACTCGGCGTTCAGCGCGGCAATGTGGGCATCATCGCAGGCCAGAACACTGACTTCACACAGATCTGCGTCCAGATCAAAACGATGGAACACCGCCTGAGCGGCACGGTCTACCAATGCTTCCAGACCGCTCCAACGGGGGTCTTCGACCGTCAGTTCAATAGCCATGTCAATTCGCCCAATACCCGGTATCCGCGGCGCGGGCCTTATCCGGTTTCACGCCCCGCGTCGGCCTCATACGCCTCGATAATGGCGGCGACAAGCGGGTGGCGGACCACATCTTTGGAAGTGAAGTAGTTGAAGCTGATATTCGGGATCGTTTTCAACAAACGTTCCGCATCTGCCAGCCCCGATTGCACCCCGCGCGGCAGATCGACCTGCGAGCGGTCACCGGTGATCACCATCCGGCTACCTTCACCCAGACGGGTCAGGAACATCTTCATCTGCATGGTCGTGGCGTTTTGCGCCTCATCAAGCACCACGAAGGCATTCGCAAGGGTACGCCCCCGCATGAAGGCCAGCGGCGCGATTTCGATACGCTTTTCTTCGATCAGTTTGGCCAGTTGCTTGCCGGGCAAAAAGTCGTTCAACGCGTCATAGAGCGGCTGCATGTAGGGATCGACCTTGTCCTTCATATCGCCGGGCAGGTATCCAAGCTTCTCGCCCGCCTCGACCGCCGGACGGCTGAGGATGATGCGGTCCACATGCCCGCCGATGAACATCGACACACCAACAGCAACGGCAAGATAGGTTTTACCCGTGCCTGCCGGCCCGATTCCAAAGGCCAGTTCATTGTTGAACAGCGACTGCACATAGGCTTTCTGCGCGTCCGTGCGGGGCTCGACCAGTTTCTTGCGAGTCTTGATCTCGACCGTGCCGCCCTTGAACATCTCAAGCTGATCGCCGTCGCGGCTGCCGGTTCCGGTCTCGGACCCGCCCATGCGCAACTCACGATCCACATCTGCGGCTTCAACCTCGCGCCCGCCTTCCAGACGCGTGTAAAGCGCCTGGAGCACCTCAATCGCCTGTTTCTGAGCATCCTCGTCACCCATGACAACAAGCTGATTGCCACGGCGCACGATCTGAACCGATAGCTTGTTTTCAATATCGGTCAGATTGCGGTCATATTCGCCGCAAAGGTCAATCAACAACCGGTTGTCTGGAAATTCAACAAACGCCTCACGCTGGGGCATTTCATCTTGCGGTGGGGTCAGGGCACCGATGGCCAATCCGTTCTCCTGTCTTGGCGTTTCACCCTGAGCGTGACAACAATTGCCGGTAGGTGCAAGCCACAGATTCAAATTTTCCGGATCAGATGATAATTCCGCCGATTGTTTGTGATTTCAGCCAATCATCCCGGTATTCGACAGAGCACCCTCTGCAAATCAGAACGTATAAGTCAGACCAAACCGAAGACTGCGATACTCCGGCGTGGAACGGGTCGAGAATCCGTTGCCAAATTCGATATCCTCACCCTGAAACTGAACATATTCATATTCGCCGGTGATTGACCAATCGTCGTTCAGGTAATGCTCAGCCCCAATACTCAGCGAGAATCCATCCCGGCTGTCACTCTCCTGAAATGACTGTGTCGTTGCGCCGGTGGTAATGCTGTTTGTCGTTTCGATGTCGCCGCGCACATAACCAGCGGACACAAAATAAAGGATGGAGCCGCTTTTGTTTGTCAGGCCATTGCGGAATCGGATGGACAACACGTCCGACACTTCGGACCCGCCGGTGACTGTCGTTCCACTGATCAGCGCGGTTGTTTCATCGTCAATCGAGCCGAACTCATACCCGATTTCAAGGCCGTAAACATAGTCGCGCCCGCCTTTGGCCGGAAGAACACCGCGCCATCCAGCCCGAACGCCACCGAATGACCCGTTCAAGTCCAATTCGCCAATGGGAAACGTGCCGCCTGGTGTGGCCAAACCGAACTGATCCGTTCCGCCACTTGCGTATCCCGCCGTCAATCCCAGATAGAAAGCGCTAACGTCGCGATCAACCCGCTGCGGATCCAATACCGGAGGATCTGACAAGGCGGCATCGGTATTGCCCGCAATCGCTGCCCCTGAGAGCCCCAAAAGCGAAACCATCACCGCCAAAACAAACTGCAAACAAAGCTTTGTTTTATTTCTTTCGACTACCACTCGCACCCTCCAAGGCCCAGACACTTTGCCCGCGTCAGTACACAACCCGAAAATTCAGAGGCTACAAATGTCGTAGGTCCCTAAAAAATCTGGCTTTTCTCGGAGCATAGAACGAAGCGATAAATCAAGCGTTAATTTTCAGTTCAAATTGACCCTTGGCGTTTTCATCACAGATAGCGCGCGTGTCAGACAAGCTCACCCGCCAGCGAATTCGCGCCCGACGAGGTGATGCGTACGTCTCGCAACTCTCCGATGGCCAAATCCGCGTCTGCCACGTGAACCGAATGAAGATACTCGGATTTTCCGACCATCTGCCCCGGTAGACGACCTGGCTTTTCAAACAAAACACGCACGTTTCGGCCCACCATCGCATCCTGAATTTCGCGTTGATGCCGGGTGATCACGGCCTGCAGGCGCTGTAGGCGGTCATCCGCCACCTCAGGATCAACCTGAGACCGCTCGGCCGCCGGCGTTCCCGGACGGGTCGAATATTTGAACGAGTACGCGTATCCGTATCTGACTTGCTCAACCAAATCCAATGTCGCCTGAAAATCCGCATCGGTTTCCTCGGGGAAGCCCACGATGAAGTCGCCTGACATCATGATATCCGGCCGTGCCTCGCGAATACGTTCGATCAGACGCAAATAGCTGTCTGCCGTATGGCTGCGGTTCATCCGCTTCAGAATTCGATCCGAGCCCGACTGAACCGGCAGATGCAAATAGGGCATCAGCTTGTCGCAGGTTCCGTGCGCCTCGATCAGGTCATCGGCCATGTCGTTGGGGTGCGACGTGGTGAACCGGATACGCTCCAGCCCGTCAACCTTGTTCAACTCCCAGATCAGCCCGGCCAGCGTCATGTCACCGTTGGGTCCGGCCCCGTGATAGGCGTTGACGTTCTGACCCAGCAAAGTGATCTCACGCACGCCGCGTTCGACCAGATCCTGCGCCTCACGGATGATGCGATCCGCCGGGCGGCTAACCTCGGCCCCGCGGGTATAGGGCACAACGCAGAAGGCACAGAACTTGTCGCAGCCTTCCTGAACGGTCAAAAACGCCGTCGGGCCACGCTTGGCTTTGGGCCGGTTCTTGAGCTTTTCGAACTTGTCTTCCTCGGGGAAGTCGGTGTCCAGCGCCTTGGCGCCCTCGCGGGTCTTGGCCTCCATCTCGGGCAGACGGTGGTAGCTTTGCGGCCCCACCACCAGATCGACCAGAGGCTGACGACGCATGATCTCTTCACCCTCGGCCTGTGCAACACAACCGGCCACACCGATCTTCAAATCGGGCTTTTCCGCTTTCAGCCCTTTGAAGCGACCCAACTCGGAATAGACCTTCTCAGCCGCCTTTTCGCGGATATGGCAGGTATTCAGCAGAATCATATCCGCGTCATCGGGGCTTTGGGTTTCCACATATCCCTGACCGCCCAGCGTTTCGGCCATACGCTCGCTGTCATAGACGTTCATCTGACAACCATAGGTCTTGATGTACAGCTTTTTGGGTTCCGACATGGGTTAGGCCTTTGCGTTCGCGGGATCGGCGTCGTCTATACCTTACGAACGCCGCTTGCAATGCCCGCGCGATTACCCGATTTTGGCCCGAAACGCCAGCAAGACGAGCGCGAACAGGCCATGCAATACGACTCGGTGAATTCCTTTCTGCGATCTGGTATGCCCACGCTGTCAAAAGGCCCAATTGCTCTGATCTTTGCCGAGGATGAGGTCGAGGTCGAAAGCACGATCCGTCACCACCTGAACCTCGGCTTCGCTGCGCTGGTAGCCTTCATGCCCACCGAATTCACTTTGTCCGACGATCTGGCCGAGCGCATACACCGTGTCACTTTGACCTGCGCCCCGCGCACAGTCGTCTTCGACACGATCAATACTATGATCGCATCGGCCCCGACGCGTTGGATGTATTATTGCTACAACGCCGAATACCTGTTCTTCCCCTTCTGCGAGACCCGCACCATCGGCGAGATGCTGGCCTTTCACACCGAAGAACGCCGTGATGCAATGTTGACCCACGTGGTCGACCTCTATGCTGACGATCTGGCGGCTTTCCCCAACGGGGTTGCTCCGGATCGCGCGATGCTGGACCGAAGCGGGTACCACGCACACACCCGCCACAAGCCCGACGGCCACCCGGTTGAACGGCAGTTGGACATGTCAGGGGGGCTGCGCTGGCGGTTTGAAGATCACATTCCTTATGAACGCCGCCGCATCGACCGGATTGGTCTGTTCAAATCCCGCAAGGGCCTGACGCTCCGGTCAGATCACACGTTCAACACACAGGAATACAACACCTATTCCTGTCCCTGGCATCATAACCTGACGGCTGCGATCTGTTCCTTCCGTGCGGCAAAGGCTCTGAAATCAAACGCAGGATCGACCTTTGAAATCCCAAGTTTTCAATGGCGCAACTCGGTCGCGTTCGAATGGACCTCAAACCAGTTGCTGGACCTGGGCCTGATCGAACCGGGACAATGGTTCTGATCCGCCCTTCATCTGGCCAAAAATATCCCGGGGGAGGTGCGGCCCCGCCGCGCCGGGGGCAGAGCCCCCTATCGCGGCCACACCATCGGAAACCAATCCTCGCGCAGGCGCTGCCCCGGCACCATGTCATGGCCCGGAAACGGGGGTGAGGTGCGGCCGGGTCGCTCCACATAGCGCGCATCATCCCCCACCAACCGCAACGAAAACGCGCGGCGGCGACTGTCTGAGTGATTCCCGCGTGCGCCGTGCAATGTGCGATAGTTGAAAGCTACCGCGTCGCCCGGCTGCATTTCGAATTCGACCACATTCATCCCTTCGGTGTCCGGGTCAGGTACAGGGATGTACTGGCCCTCATCCGCAAAGAACCCCTCCTCAGACACCCAGCGGGTCGGCAATACCTCTTTCTCCCACCGATGCGATCCGGCCACGCAGCGCAAGGTTGCCTGTGTCACCGAGTCCAGCGGGGACCAAAAGCTGATCGTCTGCCGACCCTCGACAAAGTAATACGGCCCATCCTGATGCCAGGGCGTCGCCATCGAGGTCCCCGGCTCTTTCACCAGCACATGATCGTGAAACATTTGCACGGTCTGCGATTGCATAAGATCCGCCGCGACCTCGGCCGCCGGAGAGTTGTGGACTACGTCCTGAAACTGCTCGATTCGCGACCAGTTGCAGTAGTCGTCAAAGAACAGTCCCGTTTCGCCCTGTTTCTTGTTGTCCGAGGCATATGGACCGGGATCCGCCATATTCGCTGCTACTCCGTCGCGCAGGCGATCAACGTAGTCGGCAAACAGCCCCCTGATCAGCACGACGCCGTCACGCTGATAAGTGTCGATCATGTCTTGCGTCACAAGGGAGTGGGTCATGTTCGTCTCCGAGCCGGTTGTGCGATGATCTGCGCATGACATTTCCCTCTGTTCAAGTCATATCTTTTGAAGGTAGATATAAAATAATGTTATATCTTTCTCTACGACAGTACGAATATGTCTGCGCCATCGGTCGACATGGGGGCCTGTCGGCGGCAGCGCAGTACCTGAATGTGTCGCAACCCGCCCTGTCCAACGCCCTGACACGGGTCGAAGAACAAGTGGGCCACCCACTATTCACCCGCAAACGCGGCGCAGCCATGAGCCTGACCCCACAAGGGCGCAGGTTCATCGAACAGGCTGAGGCCCTGCTGGCCCGCGCAGCGCAACTGGAAAATTCATCTGCCGAGGGACCTGCAGCGGCGCGCCTGCGCTTGGGATGTTTCGAAGATCTTGCGCCGTTCTTGCTGGCGCGCGCTTTGCGCCTGTTGCGCAGGGAACTTCCAGATGTCGCTGTGACCTACCGCGTGGCGGACTTTCAGGGCCTAGTCTCGGGCCTGGTTCAGGGGGAAATCGACTTGGCATTCACCTACGGCCTGACTTTGGATGCTGGCTTCTCGACGACGCAGTTGTTTGCAAATTCCCCGAACGCGGTGATGTCTCCGGATCACCCGCTTGCGGGGCGGGAACACGTCTTGTTAAGTGACGTGGCCGCCTATCCCTTGATCCTGTCGGATGAAGGGCTTTCGGCACAACATTTTCTCAATCTCTTCCGCTCAGCCGGACAGACCCCAAAGGTTGCCCACCGGGCAGCATCGCTGGAAATTCAACGCAGCTTTGCGGCGCATGAAGAAGGCGTTGCGATGACTTATGCCAACATCCCAGCCCCGCTCAGCTACGACGGAACGCCGCTGGTCAGCCTGCCCGTCACTGACCAGATCGCGCGCGAGCCGGTTGTGCTGGCGCGGCACGGTACGGGACCGCTGGATGCGCTTACCGAACGGGCGCAACAGGTCCTGGCTGAATTATCGACGTAAGGTTATTTCTTCCGCAGACGGATCACCACGTCGACCGACGCGATTTCGACCCCCTCAGGCGCGTCAGGCAGGCGCTGAATCACCAACTGGTCCGACGGCGCATCGCTCAGGCGGCCTTCGTCTTCCCAGAAGAAATGCGGATGGTCATGGGTGTTGGTGTCGAAATAGCTTTTCGAACCGTCCACGGTGATTTCCTGCAACACCCCGGCCTCGCAGAACGCGCGCAGCGTGTTGTAGACCGTTGCCAAAGACACAGCATCGCCGTTCTTTTTGGCCGATTCAAACAGGCTTTCCGCGGTGACATGACGATGATTTCCGTCACCCACCAAAAGCTCCGCCAGGGCCACGCGCTGACGTGTCGGGCGCAATCCGGCGTGAACCAACCAATTAGTGGCTATGCTCTGGCTTTCTGGTGTCATGAATCCGATACCGATTTGTTGCTTGTGTATATATAAGTGCTGAGGCCTAGGAATTTCAAATGAAATTCATTCGCAAGAACAGACGGAACTGGTCATGATGTATGTCACCGCTCTTGCAGGACCTTGCATACGGGTGCTAGACGAGGCCAGATTAGATAAACGGACCCCTGGCAGGAGAGGCGGCAAGAATGGCCCAATTCCCGAGCAGCTTTGACAAGGATGATCTGCTGAAATGCGCCCGTGGCGAATTATTCGGCCCCGGTAACGCGCAGTTGCCCGCCCCGCCGATGCTGATGATGGACCGGATTACCGATATCTCAGCCGATGGTGGAGCCCATGGCAAAGGTCATGTTTTGGCGGAATTCGACATTACTCCGGACCTGTGGTTCTTTGACTGCCACTTCCCCGGCAACCCGATTATGCCCGGTTGTCTGGGGCTGGATGGCCTGTGGCAGCTGACCGGCTTTAACCTGGGCTGGCGCGGCTGGCAGGGGCGTGGCATGGCTGTTGGCGTGGGCGAGGTCAAGCTGACCGGCATGGTCCGCCCCGACCGCAAGATGCTGACTTACAAAATTGATTTCAAAAAAGCGATCCAGACGCGCCGCCTGACCATGGGTGTGGCGGATGGTATCGTCGAAGCGGACGGTGAAACGATTTACGACGTCAAGGACATGAAAGTCGTCCTGTCCGAAGCCTGAGCCTGATCGGCCCGAAATAAGGAGCACGCATATGCGTCGAGTAGTTGTCACCGGTTTGGGGATTGTCTCCTCCATCGGGAACAATGCCCAAGAGGTTCTGGCCTCACTCAAAGCTGGCAAATCCGGCATTGAGGCCAATGACCAGATGGTCGAACACGGTTTCCGCAGCCAGATTGCCGGCTCACTGAAGATCGACGTGACCGAGCATGTGGACAAGCGCACCTTGCGCTTCATGGGTCCCGGAGCGGCTTATGCCCATATCGCGATGAGTCAGGCGATTGCAGATTCCGGTCTGACCGAAGATCAGGTGGTGAACCCGCGCACAGGTCTGGTGGCCGGCTCGGGTGGCCCCTCGACCAGTGCGATGCTGACTGCGCATCAAACCGTGCTGAAAAACGGCGCAACCAAGCGGATCGGGCCGTTTGCGGTGCCGAAATGCATGTGCTCAACGATTTCGGCCAACCTTGCGACCGCGTTCAAGATCAAGGGCATCAACTATTCAATCACATCGGCCTGCTCGACCTCGCTGCATTGCATCGGCAACGCGGCGGAACAGATCATGCTGGGCAAGCAGGACGTGATGTTCGCAGGTGGCGGCGAAGAGCTGGACTGGACGCTGTCCTGCCTGTTCGACGCGATGGGCGCGATGTCGTCGAAATACAATGACACACCGGACAAAGCCTCGCGCGCGTTCGACCAGAACCGCGACGGCTTCGTGATCTCGGGCGGCGGCGGCATCGTCGTGCTGGAAGACCTTGATCACGCATTGGCGCGCGGCGCCAAGATCTATGCAGAAGTGACCGGCTATGCAGCCACCTCTGACGGGCATGATATGGTGGCCCCTTCGGGTGAAGGCGGCGAACGCGCGATGCGTCTGGCCCTGTCCACCCTGCCCGAAGGTCGTAAGGTCGGGTATATCAACGCCCACGGAACCTCGACCCCGGTCGGCGATGTGGGCGAGGTTGAAGCCGTGCGCCGCATCTTTGGCGAAGGCAACGTGCCGCCGATCTCCTCGACCAAGTCGATGACCGGCCACGCGCAAGGTGCTGCGGGCGCATTGGAGGCGATCTTCTGCCTGCTGATGCTGGACAATGATTTCATTACACCGTCGATCAATGTCGAAACGCTCGCCGAAGGCATCCAGCCCGGTGAAATCGCGACGCAAGTCGTTGAAAATGCGGGACTCGACTCGGTGATGACCAATAGCTTCGGCTTTGGCGGCACCAACGGATCCATGGTTCTTTCAAAGTATAACGGGTGAATGTGATGTCGGATCTTCTTAAAGGCAAACGCGGCCTGATCATGGGCGTGGCGAACGACCGCTCGATCGCGTGGGGTATCGCCAAAGCCATGCACGAGGCCGGTGCCGAACTGGCATTCACCTATCAGGGCGAGGCTTTCGGCAAACGGCTGGAGCCGCTGGCCCAGAGCCTGGGCAGCGACTTCATGGTCGACGCCGATGTCACCGATGACGACTCGCTGGATCGTGCGTTCGGCGAGTTGGGCGAACGCTGGCCGACCATTGATTTCGTGGTCCATGCGATTGCCTATTCGGACAAGTCGGAACTGACCGGCCGCTTCCTGAACACAACGCGGGCGAATTTCAAACACTCGATGGACGTGTCGGCCTATTCCTTCATCGAGGTCGCGCGCCGCGCTTATCCGCTGATGAAAGACAATGGCGGCACTCTGCTGACGCTGACCTATCAGGGCTCGAACCGCGTGGTTCCGAATTACAACGTGATGGGTGTGGCCAAAGCGGCGCTGGAATCGGCGACGCGCTATCTGGCCAATGATCTGGGTCCCGAAGGTATTCGCGTCAACGCCATCTCGCCCGGTCCGATGAAAACGCTGGCCGGTGCAGCCATCGGTGGCGCACGCAAGACCTACAAGTTCTGCGACCAGAACGCGCCCATGCGTTCGAACGCTACGCTTGAGGCCGTAGGCGGCACCGCTGTTTATTTGGCATCCGAGGCCGGGGCATGCACCTCGGGCGAGATCATCAAGGTAGATGGTGGCTTCCACGTTCTGGGCATGCCGCAGCCTGACTTTATGTGACCCCAATTTTCCCTGCCGGTGCCCAGATTTTACCATTTTTCACCGGCAGGGATACGGGTATGAGCAAAGCTGAACATATCGCGGCAAGCACCGCACGCACGTCCCGATCCCGTCGCAAGTCTGGATTTTTGGGTGCGCGAGGGCGCATAGCTCTGCTGGGCCTGACCACAATGCTGATGCTGTTTGTGTATTTTACCCAGCCGCAGGTCAGAACCGCAGTCGCATCCTGGACCAGCCTGCTGACAGGCTGATCCGCATCGGCGCAGGGTCAGTTGATCGACACCACCTCGATATCAAACACGAGGTCCTGACCGGCCAAGGGATGGTTGGCGTCCAGTGTCACTGTTGCCTCATCCGCATCAACCACCGTCACAGGCATGACCTGCCCGTCGGGTGCCTGCATTTGCAGGCGTGAACCGGGCTCCAACGGGATATCGTCGGGGATGCCTTCGCGCGGGATGCTTTGCCGCATCGCCGGGTTGATCGGCCCGTATGCGTCGACGCAAGCAATCTCGACCTTCTTCTTCTCACCCACCGTCAGGCCAGACATGGCGCTGTCGAGCCCCGGAATGATCTGCCCCGATCCCACCACAAATTCCAGCGGATCGCGCCCGTCCGAGCTGTCAAAGACATTCCCGTCCAACAACGTTCCCGTATAGTGAATGCGAACCGTGTCGCCCTGTTTTATAGCGGTCATTCTGGCCTCCGGCCGTTAGAGAGTTGAACGGCGAACCCTAGAGTGTGACACGCCATTGTAAACCCGTTCCTCTTTTGCCAACCTGCGCCCCAGGGATGGAGGGATCAGATGCCGATCAAAACATGTATCTTTGACGCTTATGGCACGCTGTTTGATGTAGCCGCCGCCGCGCGACAGGCCGCAGCCGAGCCGGGGTTTGAAGCACTGGGGCAGAAATGGCCCGAACTGGCTAATTACTGGCGCCTGAAACAGTTGCAATATACTTGGTTGCGCGCAGTCTCGGACGCACATGCGGATTTCTGGGATGTCACGCAGGACGGGTTAGATTGGGCTTTGGAGGCCACCGGTCTGGATGGCGATGCAAAACTGCGGCAACGTCTGCTCGACCTCTATTGGGAATTGCAGGCCTACCCCGAAGTGCCCCAGATGCTGCAAACACTCAAGGCCGGAGGATTGCAGACCGCGATTCTGTCGAACGGCTCGCCGCCGATGTTGGACGGTGCGGTGCAATCTGCGGGGATTGGCGATGTGCTGGACGATGTCCTGTCGGTCGAAAGCGTCGGGGTCTTCAAACCCCATGTACGCGTCTACGATCTGGTGCAGGAACGGTTCGGCGGCGAACGGGGCGAGATTTTGTTCGTGAGTTCAAACGGCTGGGACGCCGCAGGTGCCAGTGGCTATGGTTTTACCACCGCATGGGTCAACCGCGCAAAGGAACCAATGGACCGCTTGCCCTGGAGACCCGCGCATGTATTGTCCGACCTGACGACGATCCCTCAACTTGCTGGGCTGGAATGACATTTTTTACAACAACTGATGGAAAGAACCTGTATTTCGAAGAAAACGGATCAGGTTCGCCCGTCCTTTGCCTTGCAGGGCTGACACGTAATACCCAGGACTTCTCGTTTCTGACACCGCATATGGCAGATCATCGGATGATTGCGATGGACTACCGAGGGCGCGGCCAGTCGGAATATGACACCGACCACGGCAACTATAACGTTCTGCGCGAAGCCCATGACGCGATCGAATTGCTGGACCATCTTGGGCTTGAGCGGGTTTCGGTGATCGGCACTTCGCGCGGCGGGTTGATAGCCATGGCGCTCGCCGCCAGTCACCCCGAGCGTTTGGCCTCGGTCGTGCTGAACGATATCGGGCCGGTTATCGACACTTCAGGGATTGCCAAAATCATGGGCTATGTCGGTAAAAAGCCGGTTTCCAAAACCTATGATGAAGCAGCTCTTGCCCTGCAGCATATGATGGCCGAACAATTCCCCGGAGTTCCGCTGGAGCGATGGCGGCAAATGGCTGAATTCCAGAATCAGGAAACTGAACAGGGCCTAGCTTTGCGCTATGATCTGGGGTTGCGCACCGCCTTGCTGGAACAGGCCGCCGCCGGGGCGATCCCGGATATGTGGCTGTTTTTTGAGGCTTTGCGCGACATTCCAACCGGCGTCATTCGGGGTGCAATTTCCGATGTGCTGGGCAAGGACACTCTGGCCGAGATGCATAGACGTCATCCCGGCCTGGTCTCAGTCGAAGTCCCTGACCGGGGCCACGCGCCCTTTCTGGACGAACCGCAATCCCTGGAGCTGATCCGCAACATATTGGACGCCGTATGAGCACATTGCAAATGATTGAAGCGGCCGCAGAACGGTTGCGGGGCCACGTGCGGGAAACACCGATCCTGACCTCCCCGTTTCTGGACGAGATTGCGGGCCGCCGGGTGCTGGTCAAACCCGAATGCCTGCAACATACCGGCAGCTTCAAGTTTCGCGGAGCTTGGTCGGCGATTTCAGCGCTCAGCGAAGCCGAGCGCAGCCGCGGGGTGATCGCTTTTTCCTCGGGCAATCACGCGCAGGGCGTGGCCCACGCCGCCGCCCGTCACGGTATCGCGTCGGTGATCATCATGCCGTCAGACGCGCCCCAGTTGAAAATCAACAACACCCGCGCTCTGGGCGGTGAGGTGGTTCTGTACGACCGCGCCACGGAAAGCCGCGAAGAGATTGGCGAGGCTTTGGCCGCCGAGCGTGGTCTGACCCTGATCCGCCCCTATGACGAACCGCAGGTGATCGCCGGGCAAGGCACCACTGGACTGGAAATCGCCCGGCAAGCTGCGGATTTGGGCGTGGAACAAGCCGATGTGCTGGTGTGCTGCGGTGGCGGCGGGCTGACCTCGGGCATTGCGCTGGCGCTTGAAGAACACGCTCCCGGCCTGCGTCCCCGCCCCTGCGAGCCCGAGGGGTTTGACGACGTGAAACGCTCTTTAGCGACGGGGCAAATCCAAAGCAACGCGGCAACCAGCGGCAATATCTGCGACGCTATCCTGACTCCGCAACCGGGGGACATCACCTTCCCCATCCTCAACCGCCTGTGCGGCCCCGGCCTGTCTGTGTCCGAAGATGAAGCCATGCACGCCATGGCGCTGGCCTTCTTGCGCCTCAAGATTGTTCTGGAACCGGGCGGAGCCGTATCGCTGGCCTCGGCCCTGTTTCGGCGCGACGAGATCGAGGGTGATGCGGTGATCGTCGTCGCCTCGGGCGGCAACACAGACCCGGATGTCTTTGTCAAAGCGCTGGAGTTCCTGACCTGACAAACCCTACGCGATTTGGGTATTAGTCGGTTCCAGATGGGATGAACGGGGAAACAGTCATGCAAATCGCTGATCTTGGGGATGTCCAGATTCACTATCGGGTCGACGGAGACCCCGATGGGCCGACCGTGGTGTTCGCGAACTCGCTGGGCACCGATATGCGCCTGTGGGACGCCGTGCTGCACCATCTGCCCGCTGGTCTTCGGATCATTCGGTATGACAAACGCGGGCACGGCTTGTCTTCATGCCCGGCCGGTCCCTATTCGATGGGTGCGCTGGTTCGGGATACTGAATCGCTGCTGGATCTTCTGAATGTGCGCGATTGCGTGTTTGTGGGCCTATCAATCGGCGGGCTGATTGCGCAAGGGTTGGCGGTCAAACGCATGGATCAGGTGCGCGCACTGGTGCTGTCGAATACGGCGGCCAAGATCGGCACGCCTGCCATGTGGCAAGACCGGATCGACGCCATCCGCAAGGACGGGATCGAGGCGTTGGCCGACGCCACGATGGAGCGCTGGTTCTCGCGCGCGTTTCGCGCCACGCCTGATATGCTGCTGTGGCGAAACATGATGGAACGCCAGCCTGCCGAAGGATATATTGGGTGTTGTGCGGCCATTTCGGGAACGGATTTTTACACCCCCACAAGCGGCTTGCGCCTACTCACACTGGGCATTGCGGGCAGCGAGGATGGCTCGACCCCGCCCGATCTGGTACGCGAGACCATCGAGCTGATCCCCGGATCGAAGTTCGAGTTGATGCGCAGGGCCGGTCATCTGCCCTGCGTCGAGCAGCCCGAAGAATATGCAAACCTGCTGCACCGTTTCCTGGCCGATATCGGTCATATCTGAAGGAGGGCGACATGGCGGATTTTCTGTTGGTTCACGGCTCCTGCCACGGCGCGTGGTGCTGGCGCGACCTGATCCCGGCGCTTCAGGCTTTGGGCCACACGGCCCGCGCGATTGACATGCCCAGCCATGGCTCGGATCCGACGCCCATTGCGCAAGTCACGCTGGCCGGGTGCCGGGATGCGGTGTTGGCCGCTTCGACCCCCGAAACGATCATCGTCGGACATTCCTGGGGCGGCTACCCGATCAGCGCCGCGGCCGAGGCCGATCCTTCGGCCATGAAGGCGCTGGTCTACCTGTGCGCCTACGTGCCCAAAGATGGCATGTCGATGGTCGAGATGCGCCGCCGATCCCCGCGCCAGACCATCGCTGACGCGGTCGAGAAATCTGCCGACGGCCTGTCCTACATCGTCAAGCCGGATTGCGTGCAAGACCTGTTCTATCACGACTGCCCGCCCGGTGCCGTGCGCTGCGCGCTGGCACGCCTGTGCCCGCAACCCATCGCGCCGCAGGACACGCCCCTGCCTCTCACGGAAAATTGGGAGCAAGTCCCAAAAGCCTATATCCGCACGACCGATGATCGCACGATTCCGCCAGAATATCAGGCGCAGATGAGCCTGTCGGTGCCGCAGGACATGCGTTTCGACATCGACAGCTCGCACTCGCCGTTCTTTTCGCACCCTGACAAACTGGCCGGAATTCTGAACTCTATCGCAGATCAGCCCTTTCCGTCGGGTCGCCTGCGTTGACACTTTCAACCCTGTCACTCTGGGGCTAGGGTCCACCGGACCCCCTTTGTGATTGCTGACCATGCGCCTGCCCTTCCTCTTTGTCCTGCTGACTGTGATGATCGACGCGATGGGCATCGGCCTTGTTCTGCCGATCATGCCCGAGCTTATTGTCGAGGTTCAGGGCGGCACCCTTGCCAGCGCCGCGATCTGGGGCGGCGTGCTCAGCACAACATTCGCGGCCATGCAGTTTGTCTTCGGCCCGATCCTGGGCAACCTCTCGGACGCGTATGGGCGGCGGGTCGTGTTGCTGGTCTCGCTGTTCGTGATGGCGCTGGACTATGTCGTGATGGCACTGGCCGGCAGCATCTGGCTGTTGGTTCTGGGGCGCTTGGTCGGAGGCATCACCGCAGCCACCCATGCCACTGCTGCGGCCTTCATGGCCGATGTCTCGAAACCGAAGGACAAGGCCGCCAATTTCGGCCTGCTGGGCGCGGCTTTTGGCGTCGGTTTTGTCCTTGGCCCTGTTATCGGTGGATTGCTCAGCGAATACGGAACCCGCGCGCCCTTTTGGGCGGCAGCCGGGCTTTCAACCCTCGCCTTCGCCATCGGTGTCTTTGTAATGCCCGAGACTGTCACCGACAAAACCCGCCGCACGTTCAGCCTGCGTCGCGCCAACCCGGTCAACTCTTTGCGCGCCATAGCCAGCCTGCCCGGAATTCGCCCGATGTTGTGGGTTTATTTCCTCTATTCTGTGTCGATCTACGTCTATCCGGCGATCTGGGCCTATTTTACCACTGAACGCTTTGGCTGGTCGCCGCAGATGATTGGCCTGTCGCTGGGCGTCTACGGTATCGGAATGGCTGCGGTTCAGGGCGGGTTGATCCGACCGGCCACGCGGTATTTCGGCGAGCGCAGGACCATCATCTTCGGTATGGGGTTCGAGATCGTCAGCTTTATCATACTGGGGTTTCTGACCAACGGCTTCATCGCCCTGATGCTGATCCCGATCACCGCCATTGGTGCAATCGTCACCCCGGCGTTGCAAGCGATGACTTCCCGCGCCACCCCGGATTCCCAGCAAGGCGAATTACAGGGCGTCCTCACCTCACTGCATGCCTTGTCGATGGTCCTATCGCCTTTGGTGATGACCAGCGTCTTTGCGCAGTTTGCGCGCCCGGATGCCGTGCTCTATCTGCCGGGGGCACCGTTTCTGCTGGCCATGGTTTTGATGATCGTCGGCTTCGCTCTTTTCGTTAGGTCACGTCCGAATATGGCCTGACACCGACCCTTTGATGACGGTTTCCGCCTTGCACTGCGCCCCGGTCCACGGCACCGTGCCTCAAAAGGACGAGGGCAAACCATGCAAACCATCAAAGCCGCCGTATGCCGGGCGTTTAACGAACCTCTGGTCATCGAGGACGTGCAACTGGCACCACCGGGAACGGGCGAGGTCGAAGTGACCCTGGGTGCGGTGGCGATCTGCCACTCGGACATTTCCTACGCCAGTGGCGCGTGGGGCGGGTTCCTGCCTGCGGTCTATGGGCATGAGGCTGCGGGTGTGATCTCCGCCGTGGGCGCTGCAACCGACGGGTTTCAGGTCGGGGATCCAGTCGTTGTCACGCTGATCCGCGCCTGCGGGTCCTGTCCGTCCTGTGCGGGTGGGCAACCGACCATTTGCGAAACGCCCTACGACACAGTGAAAGGTCCACTGCGGACCTCGGACGGCGATCCGCTGGAACAGGCCATGGCCTGCGGTGCCTTTGCCGAAAAGGTCGTCGTCAGCCATAGGCAGATCGTGAAAATCCCCGAAACCATGCCCAAGGACGTTGCCAGCCTGCTGTCCTGCGGTGTGATCACCGGTGTAGGTGCTGCCGTCAACGCCGCTGGTTTGCGGGCCGGTCAGGACGTTGTCGTGATCGGCGCGGGTGGGGTGGGCCTGAACGCAATTCAAGGCGCTCGTATAGCCGGGGCCCGCCGTATCGTGGCTGTCGACATGACCGAAGAGAAGCTTGAGATCGCGAAAGAATTCGGTGCGACCCATGGCGTTCTGGCAACGGCCAAAGCCCCTTGGAAGGAATCCTACAAGGCTTTGGGCGGGCGCGGCGCGGATGCGGTACTGATTACCGTCGGCGCCATCCCGGCCTATGATCAAGCCCCGCGCTATCTGGGACGCGGCGGCAAGGCGATCATGATCGGAATGCCGCATTCCGGGGATATGTCGACCTATGAACCGGTTATGCTGGCCGCTTTGGGCCAAGGCGTGATCGGGTCGAAAATGGGCGATGTGGTCATTCAGCGGGATATCCCATGGATGATCGACCTCTATGAACAAGGGCGGCTGAAACTGGATGAGCTGATTTCGGGCCGCTGGTCGCTGGATCAAATCAACGAGGCCATTGCCGACACCAAGACCGGATCGGCCAAACGCAATGTGATCCTGTTTGACCGAGGCTAGCCACGCATGAAACTGCAAGATCTCGACATCATCGTCACCGCCCCGCCTGCGCCGGGTTGGGGAGGGCGTTATTGGATACTGGTGAAGCTAACGACCGATACCGGGATTACTGGCTGGGGGGAATGCTATGCATCCTCCGTCGGGCCCAAGGCGATGCGCCACGTCATCCGCGACGTGTTCGAGCGGCATATGCTGGGCGAGAACCCCGAGAACATCGAACTCATGTTCCGCCGCGCCTATTCCAGCGGCTTCACGCAGCGCCCCGACCTGACGGTGATGGGCGCGTTTTCGGGGCTCGAGATCGCTTGCTGGGACATTCTGGGCAAAGACCGCGACCGCCCGGTCTATGCCTTGTTGGGTGGGCTGATGAATGACCGCATTCGCGCCTATACGTACCTCTATCCCCTACCCCAGCATAACCTGACCGACTTCTGGACTTCGCCCGAACAGGCCGGGGAATGCGCGGCCGAGATGGTGCGGCGCGGCTTTACAGCCGTCAAATTCGACCCCGCCGGGCCTTACACGATCCGGGGCGGGCACATGCCCGCGATGTCCGATATCTCAATGTCCGTGGCCTTCTGCAAAGCGATCCGCGAGGCGGTTGGCGACAAAGCCGACCTGTTGTTCGGAACCCACGGCCAGTTCAACACCGCAGGCGCGATCCGTCTGGGACAAGCGCTGGAACCATATTCTCCGCTATGGTTCGAAGAACCGACGCCGCCCGACATGGTCGAGGACATGGCCCGCGTCGCCCGAAATGTCCGCATCCCGGTGGCAACCGGTGAACGAATGACGACCAAGGCCGAATTCGGCGCGGTCCTGCGCGCGGGTGCGGCTGAGATCCTGCAGCCCGCATTGGGACGTGCTGGCGGGATATGGGAGATGAAAAAGGTCGCCGCCATGGCCGAGGTTTTCAACGCCCAGATGGCACCGCATCTTTATGCCGGGCCGATCGAGTGGGCCGCGAATATCCATCTGGCGGCCTCAATCCCGAACCTACTTCTGCTTGAGACGATCGAAACCCCGTTCCATGACGCGCTGATCAAGGGCAGCCTTCGGGTTGAGGACGGGTTTGTCACCGCGCCCACCGCGCCGGGGTTGGGAATTGAAGTAGACGAGGAATTGGCCCGCGCGCATCCCTTTGACGGAACGGGTCTGCATTTACAGATGCAGGAAGAACCTTGCGACTATGTCAACGGAAATGCGTTTCAGGGCGGCGCGCCTGCAACCGAGGGGTGACAAACCGCAGGGTTTTGCGGCATATTGCATGAACCCCCTAGTTTCAGACAGGCCACCCATGACACTCATGGAAAACGACACGCAAACGGCAGATGGTGCCGTAACAGATATGAAGGAAAGCGCCGCGCAGGCGGCGGCTTTTCTCAAAGCTCTGGCCCATGAAGGCCGACTGATGATCCTATGCCATTTGGGAACGGGCGAAAAATCGGTGGGTGAGTTGGAAAGGCTGCTGGAAATCCGTCAGGCCGCCGTCAGCCAGATGCTGGCGCGTTTGCGGGCCGAGGGGCTGGTTTCAACCCGTCGCGATGGCAAGACGATCTATTACTCGTTGAAAGACGGCAATACCGAGCAGGTGATCGGCCTGCTTTACGATCTGTTCTGCAAGCCGCAGGATTAGTTCGACACGTAGCCCGCAATCACCTGCATCAGCTTAAACGCCGTCGCGGCGTCATTTTCCACAACGGCCAGGAATTCCTCTTCGCCCACGCGCAGACAGGACAGCTCTGTCTCGGCGATCATGCTCAGCGCGCGCGGTTCTTTGCGGATCAGTCCCAGTTCGCCCACCAACGCCCCTGCGCCTACAGTGGTGATCAACTGATCCGGTCCGTCGGGCTGCGGCAAGTACAGCCCAGCCTCCCCTTCCAGAACTACATAGGCCCCGTCGGTGGGCTGGTCATCTTTGAGGAAAACAATCTCGCCCGGTTTGGCGTCGAACCAGCGGGCACCAAATGCCAGCAGGCGAAGTTGGCGACGGTCGAGGCCAGAAAACAGCGGCGTCTGCTCCAACGCGCGCAGTTTGCGCGCGAGGTCGGCCGATGCAGCACTGTCTTCTTCCACGTCCGTAGGTCCTTCGTCTGAAACCACACGACCTTGCCGTATTTCGACAAACATGTCGAATACGCCGGGGTTGTCGTACTGGTCGTTCAGATAGATGACAGTCGTCTCGGGTAGCAGCGATCGCAGGTTCTTATAGACCGCAACCTGCGTGGACATGTCATAGCTGGCGAGCGCACTATCAAGGATCAGGATATCGGGTTTCTTGATCGTCGCACGGGTAAAGGAAAGCGGTTCGGCAAAAACCGCAGGCAGGTTCTGCCCGCCCAACGCCACCGGCACGTCATATATCAACTCGACCACTAAAGGCCGTGCGCCGTTCTGATCCAGCACATCCACGATCAGCTTGCGCACCTCGTCCGAGCGCGCGCCACCGATCTGGCTGACTTTTCCGAACAGCGCATTCTCCATCACCGTCAAACCCGGTGCAAAAGCATCTGCGTTCAGTGGCACAAACACATCGTGCAGCGTTTCCAGCAGCTTTTGCGAGTGACTGTGGCGCAGTTCCAGAATCCGATCCTTCAGCTCATCGGTGAACGCAGGCCCGATCTGCTCGGCCGAGATCACAACAGGCACGGCCAGAAGCGTGGCAAGCTGTTCATCATCCAGACCTGACACGCCTTCGTCCCGCGTGCGTTCCAAAAGTTCGATGGCCTTTTCATAGGTCTGCGCCTCAAGCCCAAGCTTTCGGAACAAAGGGTGATCGGTTCCGTCCAGACCGAAAATCTGGCGCAGCATTTCGATTACGTCGCGGGTCAGATGCACCAGCGTTTCATCCAGCCCCAATTCCCGAAGCTGGCCAAGGAAAACGGTCTGCTGTGCCAACAGGGCCTGCGTCACCGGAACGCGCGGGGTGGCAAACAGCAGGTTCTCGGCCACCGGCAGGGCCGCGTTGTAGCAGCAGCGATCAAAGACCAGCGCCTGTTGCTCCAGCCCGGCATCACGCACGGCCTGCTGCACCACCGGGCGCAGCTCAATCAGTTTTCCCGCCAGATTTTGGTGCGTGTCCGGATCAAACGCCTGTTCCGCCCCGCGCTGGAACAACGCCCCACCCGAGCCCATCCCGTCAATCAGGTGCAACCACCAGTCGCGTAGCGCCTCGGGGCTGTCCAGATCCGCACGCGACGGGTCCAGCCATTGGGCCTGCAACGGGTCATCGCTGTTGCCCGCCCGTCGAGTTTCGGCAAATCCGGGATCGTCTGTGGACGCGCTTAGCGGTTTGAACCGGATCGGCATCATTACGTTGTCGCCCAGCGTGCCCTGAAACATCACCGGGCGAGACGAAGCATAGCCGATACGCGCCGCGACGACCCCCTGATGCAGGCTCGCAATATCCTGTGTCCCTATCGACACTCGCCCGGCACTGGGCAGCATCTCGCGCGTCAGCAGCTCGGCAATGGCGCGGCGATCTTCCTCGCTGGGTGCCGCGATCCCGATAGTCTTACCCGCCGGAAAGCTGAGGTTCAGATCATCCAGCACCTGATTGCCGTCCATATCCCGGACCGAGACATGATCCAGCACGATATCGCCCCGCAGACGCGGTTGTTTTTCGGGCTCACCCTCAAACAGCTTTTCGTCCAGCATGCCCGGCGGGGCAAATCGCTCGACGACCACCTCCCATCTCAGCGACATGTCCTGAGTCTGGTTGTAGTAGGTCAGCAATTCCTTCCAGGGCGAGCTGAGGTCCTTATACGCCGCCAGCGCCGCCACCAGCGCCCCCAGCGAGACCGAACCCTGAAGTACCAGCAAACCACCGACCAGATAGAACATGAACGGGGTCAGTTGCGAGATGAAGTTGTTGATGAACTTCATAAAGAACTTTTTCTGGTAGATCTCGAACCGGATACCGAACAGACGCCCCAACTGATCCGAGACCATCGCCCGCCGATACCGCCATCCGCCATTGGTGCGCAGGGTCGAGGCACCAGCCGCGTTTTCACCGATCTGGGCGGCCAGAACGCGGACTTCCTGAATACGCTTCTTGTTCAGCAGGTTGATCTGGCGTTGAAGCTTGGGGATCAGCCACGCCTGCACCGGGATCAACGCAACAGCGGCCAGGCCGAACCAGACGCTTTGCAAAAACAGGAAGGACAGGATGGTAATCATCTGTCCTGCCTGCAACACCGGCTGACTGATCGCATCGCCCATCAGCCCGCCCATCGGCTCGCTTTCGGCGGTGATCATCGACACCATCTCACCCTGACTGACCCGTTCAAAATAGGGTTGAGGGAACCGAAGGGCACGGCTGATTAACTGATAACGAAAGCGGCGCAGCATCCGCTCGCTCAGCACACCTTTCATCGTGTTGATCCGCATTTTCATCAGGCCATGAGCCAAAACTGCGGCAAGGAAAGCAAAACACAGGATGATCAGAAATGTGGTTTGCGGCAGTTGGTAGCCAAGCACATTCACCACCGAGCTTCCGGCCCCGATGGCGTCATTGATGATCCGCTTAGGCAACTCCAGCGTGAGATACAGCAAGGGAAACAGCGTCGAAGTCACAGCCAGCAGGATTAACTGGTCGCGCTTCGAATATTTCCAAATAAAGCGGAAGATCGTGCGTTCTATGGAACCTGCCCCTGCTACGGTTCATGGACACGGCCTGAACAGCATCGCCGCACAACCGTTGCTTTGAATTTACCGCAATCGAGACCAGCGACGCAAACAGTTTCCAATTTGATCAGATTTTTGCCGAATGTGAACAAGTTCATTTGCGCAACCACAAGTTAGCGCCTAGACTTTGCATCAGGACGATGTCGGGAGGATTCATTTGCATGCCAGTTTAGGCGCAGTGTTTTTGATGCTCTGCTTATTGCAGATCAAACATATGTTTGCGGACTACTACCTCCAAACGCCAAAAATGCTGGCGGGACGCGGAGAATATTTTCACATGGGACGGGCACAACATGCAGCGGTGCATGTAGTGGGCTCTGTCCTTGTGTTTTTGCTGTTCGGCGCGCCCTGGGCCTTTATTCTGATCATCGCCGCGTTGGAATGGATCGTTCATTTCAACATTGATTTCGCCAAGGCCAGTTATTCCGACAAAAAGCAACTGGTACCGACGCAATCGGCCTTCTGGCGTGCTGCCGGTCTAGACCAATGCCTGCACAATCTGACGTATGTCGCTATGGTCTGGGCTTGGGTAAAATTTGCGGTTTAGGCCACGTTAACAAGGCCGGATCGACTGTAGATCGACAGCCACATGTCATCCAGCACATCCAGCTTCTCAACGTCAAAATTGTCTGCATGTTCCCAATACCGACCACTCGGAACATAATATCCCAGATCCCGTTCGCACCGCAAAACGTTGTCCATCCCATCCGTCGATGGCAACTGAGGTGACATCAAAGAGGTCGTGGAAACTGAGGGGTAGACCAACCTGCTGCGCCCTTGCGACAGCCGCACGACCCGGCAACCCTGCGCAGCCCCGAACAAGCCCAGACGCGCGGACTTGGCCTCGAGCGATCTGAGCGTGACATCATCACGCAAGGGATCGGCGGCCCCGCGACCGTAGAAATGCGTCTTGCCTACTTTCGGGTAAATCATGTCGCAGCCAAAGTAGGCTAGAACCGCCGGGCGCAGCGATGCCAAAGCCCAATACCCAGCCGTCAAGGCCATCGTCCCGCCCGCATAGACGAAACCGCCATAAGCATTTTGCAGCGGAACATACTCCGAGGCCTCGACAATGCGCTGACCCGGATCTGACGCGGCAGGTCTGTTATCGACCGGAAAATCCTCGGGATGAATCAACACATCCCAATCCGGTCGGACACGCCAGGCATTATTGATGGCGACTATATGGGTAAAGGGCGCGCGGGGCCACTGTCGGGCGGCCACTGCGCTTGGGGCGCTGCCCAGTATCAGAACTCGGTTCCTCGGTTCGGTCATTCTGGGCTCCGTCCCATTCTGCTCCCGGAATTCTAGAGCGATTCAGCCTGACGGCTAGCCCAGAACCGAAAAACTGCTTTCTTCGTTAATGGGGCGCTTGCGAGAATAGAACCCGACGTCGATCATTCGCTTGATATAGGGCAGTTCGAATTGCAGCGGTTGCGTGTCGTGATCTGCACCGCCCTCGCAATAGTTGATCAGCGCGGCCATCATCTTGCCGGCAATTGGCGCGTTCTTGTACTGGTTCCCGCTGGTCCCGCAGGCCATGTAGAACCCCGGCAGGCTGGATTTGTCGTAGATCGGAATCCAGTCGGTCGACGCATCATACAAGTCCACCACTCCGCGCGTTTTCGAGGGAATGCCGAGGCTGGGCACCCGTTGTGCATAGCGCATCGCCTGAGTGGTCCACTGATCGGTGAAGTCGCGGTTGTAGTGCACGTCATCCTCGCACCACTGATGCGGATCGCATTCGGGATCTTCCGAGCCAACAAGGATGTGGTTGCCATGTTCCGGCCGGCAGTAAAGCGCGATATCGCTGTCCGACACGATGGTGCCGTCATTTTCGAAATCAAACCCTTCGGGCGCGGGGACGTGCACCACCTCTTGCCGCAGGGGGCGGGTTTCGATGGTCATATCATCCAGCACACCTGCCATACCGTTGATGATCGCCGAGCCCGGTCCGGCCACATTCACCACCACCTTGGCACGGATTTCCTCGCCCGAGGCCAGCTTGACCCCGGCCACGCGCCCATCCTCGGTCAGAATCTTGACCACTTCGGCCCCGGTGCGTACTTCGGCCCCGTTCAATTTGGCCGCGTCCATCAGGTTCTGCGCCGACAGTGCCGGGTCGGTAACGTAGCCCGCTTGCGGCCAGAACACCCCGCCCTGCATCTTGCCCCCGTTGGGCTGGCCAAATTCCGGGTCATCCATGCGTTTGGGCGGCGTGAAACTGTCCAGCGAATAGACAGGCAAGCGCTCGGTGATCTTCTCAGGCGACCATTCCTCAAAAGGGCAATCCAGATCAGCACTGTTTTTCATATGCTTGACCAGCATCCCGTTGGCATCGGTCTTCATCACCAGACACCCCGTCTCGCGGAACTGCGCCAGATTGGCATCAGCGGGCAGGCCCAGATAGGCAGCCCAGTCGCGCCAATAGTGATACCCCTCCCACGCGAACGCAGTGCCGTCGAAGGTCGAATAGTGCATTCGAATGATGGCGCAGGACCCGGCCGTGGACCCGTGCCCGACCTGAGCGTTGCGGTCCAGTGACAGGGTTTTCCATCCTGCCTTGGCCATCTCGAATGCGACGGCAGCCCCGATCACTCCGGTGCCGATGATGATTGCGTCAGGTTGGCTCATGACGTGTTCTTCTCCCAGTAAAACCGCGAATAGGCGCTGAACTCCTCGATCTCTTCGTCGAGCGGTTCAACGCCAGTGAAAACAAACAGGTAGTGAGAGACCAACGACAGACGCAGCAACATCGGCTCATTTAGCTGCGCCAAATCGTACCCGATCTGCATGTAGTAGAGCACGCGCGCCCGCGTCTCGGCCTCGGTCTCATCATAGTCATAGCGGATGAACATTGCCCGCAGCGCCGCCAGCCGCCGTGCATCCGACTGATCCAGCATTCGCCGTACCTTGCCCGACCTGCGCGCCCAGTCGCGCACGGCAAAATCCAGCGCGGTATCGAAGAGTTCAGAGTTCACGACACAACGCTGCACATTGCAAACAGCGGCGGTGATCGTTGCGGCAGGGAGTTCGGATTGGGCGATCAGGGCCGCCGTATTGGTCGCCTGCCATTTGGCGAGCAACGCATCCAACAGCTCCTGCCGGGACTTGAAATACCAATAGAAAGACGACCGCGACACGGCCATACGCTCGGCCAGGTTCATCACCTTGACCTGCTCGACCCCGTCCGAGATCAGCACGTCCATCGCAACATTCAGCCAGTCGTCCCGCGTGACCTTGATATTGCCGACCAAAGGTTCGGCATCCGGATCATCACGGTGAAGAATGGGTTTGGTGTTCATTCAACTCTCCGGCGGCGCGCCGCCCTCGGCGGTCCTGCGCGCGATGAAATCCTGCAAGGCACCCAGCTGGTCGCTGTTGCTGCTGGGGGGCTTGAAATCATTAAGGATACCCTTCCAAACTTCGGTGGCGCGGTGATTGGCATCGACCGAGCCACGCTCGGTCCACGTCCCGAAATTGGCGTAGTCATGGACATGGGGCTGATAGAATTCGGTGTTGTACCGTTCCATAGTCTGGGTTGAGGCAAAGAAATGCCCGCTAGGGTCGACCTCGCTCAGCGCGGTGTCAAAACCGATCTCGGCAGCGCCGGCCTGAGCGCCTGCGCAAAGCTCGGCCACCATGTTCAGCACCTCGGCGTCACAGACAAGCTTTTCGAATGAAACGGACAGCCCGCCCTCCAACCATCCTGCCGCGTGTATGATCACGGTGGCCCCGGCCATTAGACAGCCCCACAGGCCAAACTGGTTCTCATTCGCCGCCTGCACATCGTTAATGTTTGAAGCCGATCCCGCAGCGGATCGCCATGGCAAGCCCAAATGCCGCGCGAGTTGCCCTGCAGCCAGTGACGCTTGAAAATGCGAGGGCGTCCCGAAAGCAGGGGCGCCCGATTTCATGTCCACGTTGCTGGTGAACGTGCCATAGCAAACTGGCGCGCCGGGTTTGGTCAGTTGGGTCAGGGTCAATGCCGCCAGAGCCTCGGCATGGGACAGTGTGATCGCGCCCGCCACGGTGATCGGGGCCATTGCTCCCATCAGGGTAAACGGCGTGATAATCGACATCTGCCCATGCCGCGCAAAATCGATCAGCCCCTGTGCCATGGGGATATCCAGCGTGCGCGGGCTGTTGGTATTGATGATCGTATAACAATACGGGTTTGTACGGAATTCGTCATCGTTTAGCCCCCGCGCGGTCGAGAGCATTTCGAAACAATCCATCACCTGCGGCGTTCCGCGCGAGAAGAAGAAGGGGAACTTGTCTGTCAGTTCCATTTGCGCCTGCGTGGTGAAATAGTGCCGCAAATTGGTCGGCACATCCTGCGGCTCTACCTGGGGTGAGATCATCTGGAACACATCGAAATGATGCGTCAGCTTCAGGAAATCAAGATAATCCTGCCCCGTCGCAGGGCGGCGACCCCTTTCCAGATCGGTGGCGTTTGGCGCCCCTGCCCCTGGCTGAAACACCAACGAACCCAGCTCCAGCGTGAAATCGCGAGCACGTGACCCGGCACGGCAGGCAATCGACTTGGGGGCCGAGGCGACGGCGGCCTCAACCATGTCGCGACCGATAAAAACCATTTCACTGCCTTCATCTACGCGCGCTCCAGCAGCGGCATAGATACGACGTGCCTCCGGCAGCAGGACCTTGACCCCAAGTTCTTGCAGGATGCGCAGCGCAGTGTCGTGCATGTCCGCGATCTGATCTGCAGGGAACACTTCCATCTGCGGAAAGGGATTTCTAAGCTGGCGGTAGTTGACGTCGCGACTGGGCGGTGGCGCGGTGTCCCCACCGCGTCCACGCCGTCTTCGGCCCCGTTCAGACGTTTGCGCGTTCATGTTCAGCCCCGCATCGCTTTGCCTTGCGGATCGTAGGGCGAAGCAGAAATGACCCGCGCGGGACGCTCGACGCCAACCACATGCACGGACAACTCGGTCCCCGGCTCGGCCTTGTCGCGGTCAACCAGGGCCATCGCCAAGGATTTGCCGGTGTAGTGCCCGTAGCCGCCCGAGGTCACAAAACCCACCCGCTCATCACTCGACCAGATCGGTTCATACCCGCTGGCATCCGCATCCAGCGCATCGACCTCTAGCGTGACCTGAACCTGCGCTGGTCCGTTGCCGTCGCGTTCGGCCATGGCGGCCTCTTTGCCCACAAAGGATTTGTCCCAGTCGATCCAACGATCCATCCCGGTCATGCCCGGCGTGTACGCCTGAGTAAATTCAGCCGACCAGATCCCAAAGCTTTTCTCAAGTCGCGTAGACAGCATCGCGTTAAAGCCACATTCGCGGATGCCTTCGTCAGCCCCGGCCTCAAGCAAAATTCGGCGCAGTTTGATGTGATCACCATAGCGGCAATTGATCTCATAGCCTTTCTCGCCCGTCACCGACATGCGGGCCACGCGCGCGCGGACCAGACCGATGTCGAAATCCCCACAGCCCATGAAAGGAAGGCTTGCGATATCCTGCTCGGCCAGTTTCTCGACCACCGCCTGCGACTTCGGTCCAACCACGGCGAATCCGCAATATTCCTCACCAAGATCGCGGACCGAGACACCGTCAATCATGTGGTCATCGAACCAGCGCATGTGCCAGGCCCGCAGGTAGTAGCTACCCATGATCCACCACGTTCCGTCGCCCCAGTTAAGGACAGTCAGATCGCCTTTGAGCCGCCCGTTCTCGCCCAGCATCGGGGCAAGCTTGGCACGCCCCGGCGCAGGCAGTTTCGAAGCCATGACCTTGTCCAGCCAAAGCTGCGCATTGGGGCCGCTGACCTCGAAACGCGAAAAGCCGGAAATATCCAAAAGACCCGCACCTTCGCGGATCACCTTGCATTCCTCGGACACAATGTCATGCGCGTTTGACCGTTTGAGCGTCGGCGTTTCCTCGAACCCTTTCGGCGCGAAATAGAGCGGCACCTCAAGATCCCAACTGACGCCCCACTTGCACCCGGCCTCGGTCATCGCGTCGTGCGCGGGGGCCATTTTCAGCGGGCGGCCTGCGGGCAGTTGCTCGTTCGGATAGGTCATCACGAAGCGGCGCGAATAGAACTGCCCCGTGGTTTCGCGGATATACCGCTTGTTCTGCGCAAAATCCCCGAAACGCGCCACATCCATCGGCCACGCATCCGCCTCGGGCTCGCCATGGATCATCCACTCGGCCAGTGTTTTGCCAACGCCGCCGCCCTGCAAGAACCCGGCCATCACCGCACAGGCCGACCAATAGCCGCGCTTGCCGGGCACCGGCCCGACCAGAGGGTTGCCATCCGGCGCAAAGGTAAACGCGCCGTTCACCCAGGTCTTGATGCCCACATTCTGGATCGACGGATACCGCTCAAAGCCCAGCGTCAGCTCATTCTCGATCCGATCCAGCTGTTCCTGAAACAGTTCCTCGCCATAGTTCCACGGCGCGCCATCCATCGCCCAGTGTTCATGCTCAACTTCATAAATACCGACCAGAACGCCTTTCTGGTCCTGCCGCATATAGGTGAACCCTTCTAGGTCCACGGTCATCGGCATCTCGAAATCCGCTTGCGCGACCTCGGGCACCGTATCGGTGATCAGGTAGTGGTGTTTCAGCGGCGAGACCGGCAGTTCGACTCCGGCCATGCGCCCGACCTGTTTGGCCCACAGACCCGCCGCGTTGACCACATGTTCGCAGGTGATCGTGCCTTTGTCGGTCACAACCTCCCACCCATCGGCCGTCTGCGTCAGGCTTTCGACCTTGGTTTCCTCATAGTATTCCGCACCGCGCTTTTTTGCCGCCGTGGCGTAGGCCTGCACAGTACCGGTTGTGTCGATATATCCCTCGCGATCAGCCCACATTGCGCCCAACACGCCCTCGGTCGACATGATCGGACAACGCCTCTGCGCCTCTTCCGGGGTCAGCAACTCGCAATCATCAATGCCGATGGACTGGAAGATGCGGTAATTGGCCTGCAACCACTCCCAACGCTCGGGTGTACCAGCCAAAGTCAGACCACCAGTCATGTGCAGGCCGATATTCTGGCCGGATTCTTTCTCGATCTCGCTCAGCAGGTCGATTGTATAGGCTTGCAACGCCGCCATGTTGGGATCGGCGTTCAACGCATGGATACCGCCCGCCGCATGCCAAGACGACCCCGAGGCCAATCGCCGCCGCTCCAGCATAACAACATCCGACCAGCCAAACTTGGCCAGATGATACAATACAGACGCCCCCACGACGCCGCCCCCAATGACCACTACGCGATACTGAGATTTCATCTTGCCCTCCCCTGCATGGCTCGCGGGGAACGCTAGACGCACTGTTCATATCTGTCTAGACATTTCTGTACAGTTCTGAACTTTAGAACGCGTCTCGGGGTTCAATGGGCCTTAAAGCTGGGCGCTGTGGCGGCCGGCGACCTTATCGAACCACGCAAGCGTCGCCGAATTTTCCTGCGGGATCCGCATCTTGATCACCCGAGCGAAATCCACAAACACAAAGGTCGAGATATCGGCCAGCGTAAACTCTGGCCCAGCCACATTGGCACTGTCTTTCAGCCGATTTTCAAGCATCGCAAAGAACCGTTCCACCCGCTCGACCCCGCGCTGCGCCAGCTCGGGAATTTGGGCATAGTTTGCAGGACCGGGAATCGCTCGTCCTTCGAAAGCTGGATGCGCGTTGCGCAGCGCCTCGGCCACAGGGGCACCGCCTTGCTGTTCGACGATGCTGTTCCACATCAAAACCAACCCTTTTTCATCCGGGGTACGCCCCATCAGCGGCGGTTCTGGGAACTGCGCCTCAAGATAGGCCGCGATTCCGAGGTTTTCGGTCAATACCGTCCCTTCATCTGTCACCAGCACGGGCAGCGTGGCATTGGGGTTGATCGCACGGAAGTCCTCAGCCAGCTGTTCCCCCTTTGCGATCGAGATATCGCGGGTCTCAATCTCCAGCCCTTTTTCAGCAATGAACATCCGCGCGCGGCGTGGGTTCGGGGCAGTCGAGCAATCGTAGAATAGCATTAGAGCCCCCTTCAGCGGCGATAAATGAAACAACGCCCTTCAACTGCTCCGTCTGGCAGGGGCAGTTCAGTCAGCCCATCGAAATACATCCGATCGCTGGAGACCATCAATCCGCCCTCGGCCAGAAGCGGCTCGATCAACGGGGACACGAACCGGGCAAAAGCGTCGTTCTTTTCGCGGTTATGCCCGCCCAGATCGGCATGGATCAAACTGGCCGTAGCGCCGAATCGATCCAGCGATGCGGGCAACGTCTCGCGCACATCGCCCAGAATCACCAGATCTTCCGGCGGGGTCGAATCCGGGTGCGAGGCCACGGCGCGTTCGAACACATATACCGGGCGGTTCCGCACATACTGCACCATGTGGTGATAAGTACGGCCATTACCCAGGCCCAGCTCGAATACCGGCCCGTCCATCCCCTGTGTTTGAGCGATGGCATAGTCCAGACAGGCCCGTTGCGAGACCATGCGGTCAATGAACAGATCGAGGCGGCTTTGGGGATCGGGCACGGGAAAATCTCTCCTTGATAGTTGCCGAAGCTTAATCAGGCATCGACGCCGTCTGTGATGACAAATCCTCAAGGGTTTGTGTAGGCAATTTCGCCTCAGTTTCATATTCCCGCGACATTTCAGCCCAAGAACGGGTTTGACTAATCAGGCCCAACCGCGCGAAACTGCGACAAAAAACACGGGGAGTTGATCAAGCCTATGCCGAGTGACGGCCGAACGGGTGGGAAACCCGCATGACTGCGTTGTTGTCTGTCAGGGACCTCAGCATCGGCTTCGGTGCGGGTGAGGCCGTGGTTCAGGGCGTCAGTTTCGACGTCGAGGCCGGGCAGACTTTGGCGTTGGTGGGCGAGTCCGGGTCTGGAAAAACCATCTCGTGCCGCGCGGCGCTTCGCATCCTGCCGCGCACGGCCCAGATACGCAGCGGCACCATTACTCTGAATGATTCCAAAGGATTGGAAGACCTGACGGCAATCAGTGAGCGCCAGATGCGTGACATTCGCGGCAATCGGGTTTCGATGATTTTTCAGGAACCGATGCGGTCGCTGTCGCCCTTGCACAAGATCGGCAATCAGGTCAGCGAGGTTCTGTGGCTGCATCGCGGCGCGTCCGAGGCGCAGGCCCGCAAAGAAGTTCTGACCCAGTTCGAACGCGTGGGCTTTCCTGACCCCCAGCGCGCCTATGATTCTTACCCGTTCGAGCTGTCCGGCGGCATGCGCCAACGTGCGATGATTGCCATGGCAATGGTTGCCAAGCCGGAACTGCTGATCGCGGATGAGCCAACCACCGCGCTGGATGTCACCACGCAGGCGCAGGTTTTGGGGTTGATCAAAGAGTTGCAGCGCGAGACGGGCATGGCGCTGATCCTTGTGACCCATGACCTGGGCGTCGTTGCCAATATGGCCGAACAAGTGGTCGTTATGCACAAGGGTAGGGTGATGGAATCCGGGGCGGCCGCGCCTATTTTGACCACACCTGCGCATCCCTACACCCAGCAATTGTTCAACGCCGCGCCCCAGATTCCCGACAAGGAAGCTGTTGGCATTCCGATGCCCGGCGAGGACCTAATCCTGCAAATGAACAGTGTCTCCAAAACCTATACCATGCGCTCCAGCAAAGGGTGGCAAGGTGACCGGCTGATCCATGCCTGTCGCGGTGTCGATCTGAATCTGGCACGTGGCAAGACACTGGCCATTGTCGGCGAAAGCGGATCAGGCAAAACCACGGCCGCCCGCATTGCGCTCGGGGCCGAGCCCCCCGATCCGGGCGGAGAGGTTCTGTTTCGCACCGCGCCCGACGCCGACCCGATCACGGTTCACCACATGACCCGCGCCCAGCGCACTGCGTTTCAGCGCAAGGCGCAAATGGTGTTTCAGGACCCCTACAGCTCGCTCAGCCCGCGGATGCGCATTCAGGACGCGATGACCGAGCCGTTGGAGATCCACAAGATCGGCTCGCCCGCTGAACAACGGGACAAAGCGGCCGAGATGCTGCAACGGGTCGGGCTGAACGCCGACATGCTGAAACGCTATCCTCACGCGTTTTCAGGCGGTCAGCGACAGCGCCTTTCTATCGCACGGGCGATGATGTTGGACCCACAGCTGATTGTCTGTGACGAGCCGACCTCGGCTTTGGATGTCTCGGTGCAGGAACAGATCCTGACGCTGCTGGAAAACCTGCAAGACAGCTTGAAACTGTCCTATTTCTTTATCTCGCACGACCTTGCGGTCGTGGCGCGCATCGCAGACGAAGTTGCAGTGATGCGCCGGGGCCTTGTGGTGGAACAAGCCCCGCCCGAGACACTGTTCTACAACCCGCACCACCCCTACACAAAGGCGCTGATCGCCGCACAACCGGAACCCGACATCAACCGGCCCATCGACCTGAATTTGGTTGCTTTGGGCGCCGGTTCGCCCGACAGTTGGGATGACGCCTTCCGATTTACCGACTCCGTGATACCTTCATTGGTGGAAATGGAGCCCGGCCATAAGGTACGATGCCATGTTTAAGACCACTCGCCCCCTGATCCTGGCAGCCGCAATGTCGGCGCTGTGGTTTCTGCCCGCCACTGCAGAGACCCCCACCCCTCAGGAAAGCGCGTTCTGGGAAGACGAAGTGGCCGCCGGAAACATGCCTCCCGTCGCAGAACGCCTACCGGCTGAGCCGCTGGTGGTCGATCTGGCCGCCAAGGGGCGTGAGTTCGGAACGCCGGGCGGCACGTTGCGCACCATGGTGACGCGATCCAAGGACATTCGGCAGATGGTGGTCTATGGCTATGCCCGCCTGGTCGGTTTTGACGAAGATTACGAAATTGTCCCTGATCTGCTGGAATCCTTCACCAATGAAGACAACCGCAAATTCACCCTGAACCTGCGCGAAGGCCACAAATGGTCCGATGGGTCGCCCTTTACGTCCGAAGATTTTCGATACTGGTGGGAGGACGTAGCCAATAACGAATTGCTCAGCCCGTCGGGGCCGCCGGATTTCCTGATTGTCGAAGGCAAGAGCCCGACCGTCACTTTCCCTGATGAAACGACCATCGTGTTCGAATGGGCCGACCCGAACCCTGATTTCCTGCAATCACTGGCACAGGCACGCCCGCCGTTCATCTACCGCCCATCCGCGTTTCTGAAACAATATCACGAGAGCTTCGCTGACGCCGATGAGCTGGCCTTTCAGGTCGAAGACGCCCGCGTCAAAAGCTGGGCGGCGCTACATAACAAGCTGGATAACCTCTATAAGTTCGACAATCACGAGTTGCCGACGCTGCAACCTTGGCTGAATGCCAGCTCGGGCAAAAAGATCCGGCACAACTTTGTCCGCAACCCCTATTACCACCGCATCGACAGCAAAGGTGTGCAACTACCCTATATCGACGTGGTCGAGATGGAGATCGTGGCACCCGGTCTGGTCGCCGCCAAGACCAATGCGGGCGAGACCGATTTGCAAGGGCGTGGGCTGGCGTTCCGGGACGCCTCGATCCTGAAAAAGGGTGAAGCCGGGGGGAATTACAAAACCCTGCTGTGGAAAACCGGTGTTGCCTCGCAGATTGCGATCTATCCCAACCTGAACTTTGCCGATGACGGATGGCGAGAAGTTCTGCGCGACGTGCGCGTGCGTCGCGCGCTGTCGCTGGCCATTGACCGCAAGACGATCAATCAGGCGCTGTACTTCAAACTGGCGCAACCGGGTGCGATGTCGGTTCTGCCTGCCTCGCCCTTCTATGACGAGGAAAACGCCAAGGCCTGGGCGCAATATGACATCGAAACCGCAAACGCTTTGCTGGACGAAGCTGGCCTGAACCAGCGCGACAAGGATGGTATTCGTTTGCTACCCGATGGCCGCCCGATGGAGCTTATCATTGAAACCGCCGGTGAGCGGCAAGAGGTCGAGAACGCCTTGCAGATCGTTACCGACACATGGCGCGAGATAGGCGTCGATCTGGTGATGCGCCCGCTGGACCGGGACATCCTGCGGAACCGGGTGTTTGCGGGTAACACCATGGCCTCGGTCTGGTTTGGCTGGGATGACGGTATCCCGCAGGCCCACACCTCACCCGCCTATCTGGCACCCACCGATCAGGTGTTTCTGGCCTGGCCTAAATGGGGGCAGTATTACCAGACCGGCGGCGATGTCGGCGAAGCGCCCGATATGCCCGAGGCCGAGCGCCTGATGGAACTTGCCCATGACTGGGAAATCGCCACATCAGATGACGAACGCAAGGCCGTCTGGTCCGAGATGCTGAAGATCCACGCCGATCAGCTTTATGCCATCGGCATTCTGAATGGCGCCCCGCAGCCCATCGTTGTGTCCAACCGCCTGCGCAACGTGCCCGAACAGGCCATGTGGGCATGGGAACCCGGCGCGCATTTCGGCATCCATCGCCCTGACGAGTTCTACTTCGCCGACTGACAGGAGCAGCTAAATGGTAATGCTGCGCTACGCGGTGTATCGCTTTTTCACGATGCTGCTGACACTGCTTGTTGTGTCGGTTCTAATCTTCGTGATCATCAACCTGCCGCCTGGCGATTACCTCAGCAACCAAATCGCCGAGCTTCAGGCCTCAGGGCAATCCGCCGGTGTGGCCAAGGCCGAATTCTTGCGGACCGAATACGCGCTGGACCGTCCGATGTGGGAGCAATACCTGATCTGGATGGGCTTCTGGCCCGGCCCCCATGGGTTTGAGGGGCTGATTCAAGGCAATTACGGCTGGTCCTTTGAATTTGACCGCCCGGTGGCCGAGATTGTGGGCGACACACTGTGGCTGACCGTTGTGGTGAACCTTGCCGCAATCCTGTTTGTCTATGCGGTCGCTTTGCCGCTTGGTGTCCTTGCGGCGGCGCGGTCGCGGACGTGGATCGACTATACCTCGGCCTTTGTGGGCTATCTGGGTCTGGCCACGCCGAACTTCCTGCTGGCCCTGATCCTGTTCTACTACGGCCACCAATATTTCAACCTGCCCATCGGCGGGCTCATGGACCCGATTTACGAGGGTGAGCCAATGAGCTGGGACAAGATGAAATCCATCCTTCTCCACCTGATTGTGCCGACCTTTGTAATCGGCACCTCGGGCGCCTCGGCGATGATGCAACGGCTGCGCGCGAATATGTTGGACGAGCTGGGTAAACCCTATGTGGAAACCGCCATCGCAAAAGGCATGGCCCCGTCGCGGATGCTGACCAAATATCCGCTGCGCGTGGCCTTCAACCCCTTTGTCGCCGATATCGGCAACCTGCTGCCCTCAATGGTGTCGGGGTCGGTTCTGGTCTCGGTGGTGCTAGGGCTGCAAACCATCGGCCCGACCTTGCTGACCGCGCTGAAGACGCAGGATCAGTTCCTGTCTGCCTTCATCCTGATGTTCGTCGCACTGCTGACGCTGATCGGGACAATGATTTCGGACATCTTGCTGGTCATGTTGGACCCGCGAATTCGGTATGAGGGGCGTGAAGCATGACCAAACGCTCTGACGGTCGCTATGTCGACGATGCCCCCTTCGATCCAGACGCCGCCCTGCAACAGCTCGAGCGAGCTGATCTGGACGCCCCCAACTGGCTGCTGGTCTGGCGCAAATTCCGCACCCACAAACTGGGCTTGATCTCGGGTATCTTCTTGCTGCTGTGCTACCTGATGCTGCCCTTTGCCGGGTTCATTGCCCCCTATGGTGCGAATGAACGCAATGACGAGCATCTTTATGCCCCACCCCAAAGCGTCAACTGGTTCCACGAAGGCGAATTCGTCGGTCCGTTTGTCTACCCGACGGTGATCGAGGCCGACCTTGAGACCTTCCAGTGGAAAGCCGTGACCGACACCAGCGATCCGCGCCCGCTCCAATTCTTCTGTGAAGGGGCCGAGTACAAGCTGGCGGGGCTGATCAAGTCGGACACGCATTTGTTCTGTGCGCCCGAAGGGGCAACGCTGTTCCTGTGGGGGTCCGACCGTCTGGGTCGGGATGTCTTCAGCCGCATTCTTTATGGCGCGCAACTGTCGCTGACCGTGGGCCTGATCGGCATCTCGGTGTCGTTCTTCCTAGGCATCCTGTTCGGGTCGATGGCGGGTTATTTCGGCGGCAAGATCGACTGGGTCATCAACCGCGTCATCGAGATTCTACGCTCACTGCCCGAACTGCCATTATGGCTGGCCTTGTCTGCAGCGGTGCCCTCGAACTGGAGCCCAGTGGCAGTGTTCTTCATAATCTCGATCATCCTCGGGATACTCGACTGGCCCGGCCTTGCCCGATCTGTGCGCGCCAAGTTCCTGTCGTTGCGCGAGGAAGAATATGTGCGCGCAGCCGAAATGATGGGTGCAAGCTCGGGCCGTGTGATCCGCAAGCACCTGCTGCCGAACTTCATGTCCCACCTTATTGCCTCTGCCACTCTGTCGATCCCGGCGATGATCCTGGGGGAAACGGCGCTGTCTTTCCTAGGCCTCGGCCTGCGGGCTCCAGCGGTTAGTTGGGGCGTGATGCTGAATGACGCGCAGAACCTCGCTTCGATCGAGATCTACCCGTGGACGGCGATCCCGATGCTGCCGATCATCGTGGTTGTGCTGGCTTTCAACTTCCTTGGCGACGGGCTGCGTGACAGTCTCGACCCCTATCAGCAATGACACTGGTTTCGGCGCTTCCTGACTCGGAAAGCTATCGAGTAATCGGAAGCGGAGCGCGGCCCAGCGCCTTTGCCGTATCTGAACTGGCCACCGCCAGCTTTGCCGCGGTGGGGCAAGAGCTGGCGCGCTTGATGGTGTCCCTGAACCTGACGTCCAGCGCGCCCGACGTCACGGTTGATCACCGGCTGGCTTCACTGTGGTACGGGTTTTCCTTCAAGCCCGAAGGGTGGGAGATGCCGAGCCTCTGGGACGCCATCGCCGGGGATTATCAAGCTTCTGACGGGTGGATCAGGCTACATACCAACCTAGCGCGCCACCGACTGGCCGCATTGAAAGTGCTCAAGGTCGATGCGAACCGCGATGCTGTCGCTCAGGCCCTCAAGACATGGGCTGTCGCCGATCTGGAAACCGCCATCGTGGCCGAGGGCGGCGCCACCGCCGCAATGCGCAGCAGGGCCGAATGGCTGGAGCATCCCCAAGGCCGGGCGATGTCGCGTGATCCGTTGATCGGCTGGCACAACCCCCGCCAGATCATGCTGCGCGACCGTCCAGAGGCCACGGCCGAACGGCCGCTTCAGGGCCTGCGCGTTCTGGACCTGACCCGCGTTCTGGCAGGCCCCATTGCCACCCGCACTCTAGCCGGGGTCGGGGCCGAGGTTTTGCGTATTGATCCGCCCGGCTGGGACGAACCCGGCGTGATCCCGGATGTCTCGCTGGGCAAACACTGTGCCTATCTGGATCTAAAGTCGCCCGCCGGAATGGAGACATTACAGGAATTGCTGTCTCAGGCGGATGTGTTCGTGCATGGCTATCGCCCAGGCGCGCTGGATGCGCTGGGGTTGACGCAAGCGAAACGGGACGCGATTGCGCCCAACCGGGTCGAAGTCACGTTGAACGCCTATGGCTGGCAGGGGCCATGGGCGAACCGGCGCGGATTTGACAGCCTTGTGCAGATGAGCGCAGGTATCGCCGATACTGGCCGCATCTGGGCCAAGGCAGACAAGCCGACGCCCCTGCCAGTGCAGGCGCTGGACCACGCAACCGGCTATCTGATGGCCGCCGCCGTGCTGTCTGCTCTGGCCGAGGCCGCCCAAGGTAACTCAATCATGCAGGCCCGCTTGTCCCTTGCCCGAACTGCTGAATTGCTGGCCATTCTCAGCAAGTCCGAAACGTCTGAGGATATCGAAAATGCCAACCCGACCGACTATGCCCGCACGCCCGAGGAATCCGGCTCGGGTGTCGGTCATCGTCTAAAACCGGCCCTGAGGTTGAGCACAACGGACATGCACTGGCCTCTGCCTGCATCGAAACTGGGCACGTCCCAACCCGTCTGGCCAACGCTGAAGCCCTAGCGCATCCGCCGCGCGGTACGCGCGGCCCGGCCCAACGCTTTGGGTGGCGTTTCGTCAGGAACGCGGCCCAAAGGGGCGGGAGCACGTCCTATCTGTCATCCCCTCCGCCGGGGCCGATATCGTCCAGATAATCTTCGTCAATCGCGGCCTGCACCGCACCTGTCACCGCCTCGCGCTGTTTCGGCGTCAGGTCTTCGGGCGCTTTCTCATCGGCCAGACGCACCGTTACCTCGCGGTGCGCAAACCGGATACCTTCGCGGGCGAACAATTCGCGGATTTCCTGATAGACCTTTTTGCGCACCAACCACTGATCACCCGGCTTGGTCATGAACTTGACGCGGATGATCATCGCGGAATCCTGCATCTCGATCACACCCTGCGACTTGAGCGGCTGGATGAAATTGTCGCCGATGACCGGGTCGCTCAGCAATTGCTGCCCCAGCTTCTTGATCAGTTTGCGCACCTTCTCGACATCAGTGTCATAAGTTACGCGCAAGGGTAACTTCATGATCACCCAGTCACGGGAATAATTGGTCAGCACCTTGATCTCACCAAAAGGAATGGTGTTCAGCGCACCCAGATGATGACGCAGCTGGAACGACCGGACCGATATTTTCTCGACAGTGCCTTTCACATCACCAATGTCGATATATTCCCCTTTGCGGAACGCATCATCCATCAGGAAAAACGCCCCCGAGAAAATATCCCGCACCAGCGTCTGCGATCCAAACCCAACGGCCAGACCCACAACACCCGCGCCCGCAAACAGGGGGCTGACATTGATGCCCATTTCCATCAGCGCGATCAGCGCAATGGTTACGACAACCACCGCCAAGATCGCCCCCCGGAACAGCGGCAGCAGAGTGGCTAGACGGCTTTGCCCGCCTTCGCCACCTTCATCGCCCAGCTCGGCCTCGGCCCCGCCATCGTCAATCTCTTCAGCAATCTTGCTGTCAATCCAGATGCGGAAGAAATGGAACAGGACATAGCCAATGAAGATGATCACCATCACGTCCAGGAAACGCTCGATAGGCAGTTCCTCGCTCCAGCTGGCATCCGGGTTCCAGATGACGACCAGCGCGTAAAGCCCAACCACAAAGGCCAGAATACCAGCCACACGGCGCGCTAGATCCTCGTACGTCACGATGGAATGCGCGCGTTTTTCGGCCAGAGGGGTCTCGATTAACTCCTCCTCGGGCGCATCCGCGTCTTCGGCGTTCATCTCCTCCATCTGGCGGTTGCGGTCGAAATACCGCTCAAGCAGATAGTTCATCGCACCGTAAGCGATCACCACCGACATAAAGATGGCATAGCTACTGGCCACGATCGGGATCGAGTTCTGGTTTTCAAGCACCAGATCGACAGCCAGTTTGAACCAGCTGAACACGATATAGACGATCAGCGCAGGTGCCCAAGCCAGCGAGATGAAACGCAGGATCCACGACACTTGTTCCTTGGTACGTCCGCCCCGGATGGCATGGGAAATGGCACGCCCATTGAACGCGATCATCAGCAAATTGCCCAACGCACCCAACATGGTCAGGCCGCCATAGACCATGGCATAAACGTTATAGTTCAGCCCGAAATCCGCGACCCAGGTCGAAAACATCACGACCGAGATGTCATAGGTCGCAATCGCCGAAGCCCAGATATAAAGCCGTTTGGCGTCCCGGTCCGAAAACGGCGGCAGGCGGTACTGGCTAAGATAGGGCGACAGCACCATACGCCACAGATCGGACACCGTGCGCGACAGGAAGAAGGCCGCGAATATCGCCGTGACCGTGAACTGGATCGAGATATCCTTAGCCTCGCCGAAAAACAGGAACCCGACGATCAGGGCCATCAGCATGGCAAAGATTGTACCCCCGATCCCCATAAGGAAACGGAACACCAGAAACGGCATTTTTTCGCGGTAGCCCTGCGGATTTTCCTTGGATCGCGCGACCACGATTCCCTTGGCGATGCGCTTGCCGTAGATCTCGGTCGACAGCCACCGCCCCAGCAGCAGGAACAGGATATTCCAGAACAGCACCTCGACATAGGTCTGTATTCGGCCATCGGGGCTGGTTTGGCGCAGGACGTATTTCACCTCGAAAATCGAATAAGGCAGCGCCTCAAGCCGCGACTGCATCGACTCGCGGAATTTCGAAAACCGCTCCTGCGCTTTCATCAATTGCGACCCATCGGCCATCGGGTCGCCTGCGGCGTCCTGATTGGCCTGTGCCGGTGCACCCGACGATACGATTTTCCCCGCACTGTCGATGACGATAACGCTGGCACCAGCCTCGGTTGCTGAGCGGATCGCAGCAGCCAGACCCCCACCTTCCGAGGCCTCGTCGGTGCTGTCCGCACCCGTTGTGTAGCCGGGAATGAGCGATGTTTGCGCTTCAGCTCCGCCTGCAAAAGTCAACGCGATTGCCCAGGCCAACAGCGCAAAAACGGCAAATAATCTTGTTGTCATCGGGTCTTTCATCCACGTCCGCATTTGCCCCGCAGCCTATAGAAGCACAATCCCGTGTTCAAATGCTCAACTGATGTCGACCCCAGTTCGTCTTTCCACGTGTTCCCACCGCAATAGCGGTGACCGAAGTATTTCCATCGCGATGGAAAGTGAATAAGACCGGGCCGGACAACAATTGAGGTTTTCGACCCGGAACCTGATGTAGAGCAAAGCGACGTTGGGCCATTTCATTGCAACATGTAGCCAAATCGCAATGTTTGTCGGTTTTGACCCGCCGGAACCGCGTTTTTTGCAAGCCGACCGAAAACAAATACGATAGAAGTGCACCCGCGCGGACATGCACCAAGACACGGACACAGGCAAAAGTATGAGCCTTAAAAGAAAACAGAAAATAGCCGGACGTGCGCCCCGTATTCTGTTCTACAGCCACGACACCTTTGGTTTGGGTCATCTGCGCCGCTCGCGTGCTCTGGCCGCTGCAATGACACAGGCGGACCCTTCGGCCTCGGCACTGATCCTGACCGGCTCGCCCGTTGCCGGGCGGTTTACCTTTCCGCGTCGGGTGGATCACGTTCGTCTACCCGGTGTTACCAAACGCGCTGACGGGTCCTATGCCTCACAGACCATGGGCATGGGTATCGAAGAAGTGACCGAACTACGCTCGGGTTTAATCCGAACGTCAGTGCAGCAATTCGACCCGGATGTGCTTATCGTCGACAAGGAACCTACCGGCTTCCGGGGCGAGCTGCTGCCGACCCTTGACTGTCTGATGCAAAGCAGAAGAACCAAAATGGTCCTTGGATTGCGCGACGTTCTGGATGAGCCCGAGGTTCTGGCCGCTGAATGGGATCGTAAAGAGGCGGTCGCTGCAACCGAGGCCTATTATGACGAGATCTGGGTCTATGGGCTACGCTCGATCTACGACCCGACACGTGGCCTACCGCTGAGCCCCGAGGTGCAATCGCGCATCCATTGGACCGGCTATCTTCGCCGTGATCTTGGCCCCGTGGGCGAACCGCCCGAGCAGCCGTATATCCTGATCACCCCCGGAGGGGGCGGCGATGGCAAGGCGATGGTGAACCTTGTTCTGTCGGCATACGAAAAAGACCCCACCCTGTCGCCCCGCGCCGTGCTGGTCTATGGTCCGTTCCTGTCGGGCGAGTTGCGGGACGATTTCGAAACGCGCGTTGCGGCGTTGAACGGTCGCGTGACTGCTGTCGGTTTTGAATCCCAGATTGAAACCCTGTTTGCCGGGGCCGCCGGTGTCGTCTGCATGGGCGGCTACAACACGTTCTGCGAAGTGCTGTCCTTTGACAAACGCGCCGTCATTGTTCCTCGCACGACCCCGCGTCTGGAACAGTGGATTCGCGCCTCGCGCGCAGAAGAGCTGGGGCTGGTGCGGATGCTGGACGAAAGCCGCGATGGCCTGACTCCCGAGGCAATGATTGCAGCCATTCGCGCCCTGCCCGATCAGCCCCTGCCGTCCCAAGCCATTGGCGACGGGCTGTTGGACGGGCTGGACTATGTCACGGACCGCGTTGACGCCCTGCTGAACGGAGAACAGGAACGGGCTATCGGATGACATCTGCGCCTCCTAATCTGGCGGTGCTGGTCAAAGGGTGGCCGCGCCTGTCGGAAACGTTCATCGCTCAGGAACTGGTTGCATTGCAGGATGCGGGCCATCGGTTCGACATCTGGTCACTACGCCATCCCACCGACGTCAAACGCCATCCGCTGCATGACCGGTTCAAGGGTCAGGTGCATTACCTGCCCGAGTATCTGTATCAGGAACCCCAACGCGTCTGGGCCGCGCGCCGTGCCGCGCAGGCCCTGCCCGGTTATGCCGAGGCCTACCGGATCTGGCGTGCAGATCTGCGCCGCGACCCGACTCACAACCGCATTCGCCGCTTTGGTCAGGCTTGCGTGCTTGCCGCTGAATTGCCGCAGGACACGCGGGTCATGTATGCGCATTTCATGCACACGCCGTCCTCGGTCGCGCGCTATGCCGCCATCATGCGCGGCCTGCCGTGGAGCTTCTCCGCCCACGCCAAGGATATCTGGACTTCTCCTGATTGGGAAAAAGCTGAAAAGCTTCAGGCCAGCACCCATGGTGCTGCCTTTGGTGCAACCTGCACAGCCATCGGCGCCGCACATCTGCGCGACCTGGCCGACGATCCCAAGCGGGTCGATCTGATCTATCACGGGCTGGACCTGAGTCGTTTTCCGGACCCGCCCGAGCGCACGCAGCGCGCGCCTGACGCGCCGTTTCACATGATCTCGGTCGGGCGGCTGGTCGAGAAAAAGGGCTTTGACCGCCTGATCGACGCCTTCGCGCTGTTGTCCGAGGCTCTTGACTGGCACTGGACGCATATCGGCGGCGGCACGCTGGCCGAAACGCTGGCCGGGCGTGCCGAAGATGCCGGGCTTGCAGCGCGGATCACCTGGAAAGGGGCCTGCGACCAGCCCGAAGTTATCGAAGCCATGCGCAAGGCCGATCTCTTCGTCCTGCCCAGCCGCATCGCCGCCGACGGCGACCGGGACGGCCTGCCCAATGTACTAATGGAGGCCGCCTCGCAAAAGCTGCCAATCCTATCCACACCGGTTTCGGCCATACCAGAATTTATCGACACCGGAATCCATGGCCTGTTATCCGAAGATGCGCCCGCCGCACTGGCCGCAGCGATCACCCGGATGGCGCAAGACCCTGCTGAGGCGATGCAGATGGCAAGAAACGCCTATGACCGCCTGATCGCCGAATTCCGTATGGATCCCGGCATTGCTTTGCTGTCCAAACGGCTAAGCACATTGGGGGCGGATCGGGGCTGATGGCACGCGTTGCGTTCTACACTCCGATGAAGTCCCCCGACAGTCCGGTGCCGTCCGGCGACCGGGAAATGGCGCGTAACCTTTTGGCAGCGATTGGTGCGCAGGGGGACGCGGTCAATCTGGTCTCGCATCTGCGCGTTTTCGACAAAACGGGCGACGCTCAGGTGCAGGATAAGCTGCGCACCGAGGCTGACGCCGAAGCCCAACGCCTGATCCATACGCTCGCCCCAGATACCGCCCTTTGGGTGACGTATCACAACTATTACAAGGCACCTGACTTGCTGGGCCCGCGAGTCAGCCGGGCGCGGAAAATCCCCTATGTGCAACTGGAAAGCACGCGCGCGACCAGCCGTCTAACCGGCCCCTGGGCCGGGTTCGCCCAAGCCGCCCATGAGGCCTGCGATGCGGCGCAGGTGATCTTCTACCACACGGCCAACGATCTGATCACACTGGAACGTGAAAGATACGGGTCACAGCAGCTGATCGAATTGCCGCCCTTCCTGCCTCGCGCGGACCTTCCGGGTGCGGCGGCTTGTGAAGGCCCCATGCTGGTCGTCGGGATGATGCGGCACGGGGACAAGCTAGCCTCGTACCAGATTCTGGCACAGGCTCTGGCGTTGCTGGACGGCGCGTGGTCTCTGAATATCGCGGGCGATGGCCCGGCGCGGGCCGAGGTTGAGGCTCTGATGGCACCTTTTGGGGCGAAGGTTCGTTTTTTAGGCCAGTTGGACCGCGCCGATGTGCAGGCGCACTATCAAAAGGTGTCGCTGCTCGTCTGGCCCGGCGTAAACGAAGCCTACGGCATGGTTTATCTTGAGGCGCAATCAAGCGGCCTGCCGGTCGTAGCGCAAGACCGTCCGGGCGTGCGCGACGTTCTGGCCCCGTCGGACTACCCAAAGGTCGAGGACGGCCCGGCCGGGTTGGCGCACCGGTTGCAAACCCTGTTGGCCAATCCCTCACTGCGCCGAGATATTGGCGCTGCGGCCCAAGCGCATGTTGCCGCGCGCCATCTTCAACCCGCCGCCACCAAACGCTTCTGGCAAGCGGTGCGACCCCTGATCGGGGGGCAGAAATGACCCGGCTTGCCTTGCTCCGCCATGGTCATACGGCATGGAACCGCGCCGGGCGTATCCAAGGGCGCAGCGATATTCCATTGGATGACGCGGCCCGGTCCGAGCTTGCGACTTACGCATTGCCCGAGCCGTGGGATCAGGCGGCGCTCTGGTCCAGCCCCCTGAAACGCGCGCAGGAAACGGCGCGTCTGGTGGCCGGGCGCGCGCCCCTGACGGCAGAAGCGCTGACCGAGATGAATTGGGGCGATTGGGAAGGGTTGCGCGGTGTTGACTTACTGGCTGAGCCCGACTGTGGCTATCGTCATATCGAGGATTGGGGGTGGGATTTCCGCCCCCCAAACGGAGAAAGTCCGGCCGAAGTTCGCGACCGTCTGCGCCCATGGTTGAGTGGCCTGACAGGCGACACGGTTGCTGTCTGCCATATCGGCATCATGCGGGTCATTCTGGCGCAAGCTTGGTCTTGGGAATTTGATGGACCCGCCCCTTTCAAAATCAAACGGAACCGGCTTTATATCATTGACATGAAGACCATGCGCGCCCAGACCGAACCTCTCCGCCTGATCAAAAGGGATGGCGCGGCATGAAGGTGATGATCGTCGTCACTCATCTGTTGGGCACGGGGCACCTGAGCCGCGCGCTGACATTGGGGCGCGCGTTTGTGCAAGACGGCCATCAGGTTCTGGTGGTAACGGGCGGAATGCCTGCGCCGCAGCTGAATGTGACGGGCATGACCTTGCTGGGTCTGCCGCCGCTGCGCTCGGACGGAACAGATTTCACCCGGCTGCTGACCCAGACCGACGAAGTTGCCGATGTAGCATATCTGGCCGGGCGGCAGGCAGCTCTGGTTGAGGCGGTGCGCAGTTTTGCCCCTGATGTGCTGATAACCGAACTATTTCCGTTTGGCCGACGGTCCCTGAGCGCTGAGTTCATCGCCTTGCTCAAGGCCGCCTCTGCACTGCCCAAACGACCGGTGATTTTGGGCTCGATCCGGGACATCCTTGCGCCGCCCTCAAAACCAAGCAAAGCCACGCGCGCAGAAGAGATCGTGCGGACCACATACGATGGGGTTCTGGTGCATTCTGACCCGCAGATGGTTTCGCTGGACGTAAGCTGGCCAGTGTCAGAGCGGTTGCGCCCAAGGCTGTACTACACCGGGTTTGTCGCCCCGGAGGCGGCCCCTCCACACCCCGACGCGTTGGGGCAAGGTGAGGTTCTGGTCAGCGCGGGCGGAGGCTCGGTCGGGCAGCCGATCTTTCGCGCGGCCATCGAGGCCGCCCAAAAGATGACCAACATGCGCTGGCGCCTGCTGGTTGGGGGGCAGGACGCTCAGGTGCGCATTGCTCAACTGTCGGATTTGGTGGGCATCGCCAATATCACCGTGGAACCTGTGCGACCCGATTTTCGCCAGATGCTGCGCCACGCCGCAGCCTCGGTCAGCATGTGCGGCTACAATACAGCACTTGATATTCTTCAGGCCGCGACACCTGCGGTCTTTGTCCCGTTCGATGACGGCAATGAGGTCGAACAGACCTTGCGCGCCCAAAGCCTATCGGATCAGCCGGGGGTCGCATTGGTTGCCAGCCACGATCTGAGCGGTGCATCCCTTGCACAGGCTGTAGACCGCGTTCTGAACGCACCCGCGCGGCCCGTTCCCGACCACGGATTTGACGGCGCGGCCAAATCTGTCGAGATCGCCAAGGCTCTGCTGGAGCGTCGGGGATGAAGGTCGATTGGCACTCTCTGGAAGCAGAACTGGCACTGTGGCGGCAAGAGGGATTGTCACTGCCGCTTTGGTGGCGGGATGACGATGCGATCACCACAACCCCGCAATTGGAGCGTCTGACTCAGCTGTCCGACGCGCTTGGGCTGCCTGTTCATCTCGCCGTGATCCCACGGAATGCCGATCACGCTTTGGCCGACTATGTACAGGCACATTCAGCGCTGGTCCCAGTCGTCCACGGCTGGGCGCATCAGAACCATGCTCCGGCGGCCGAAAAGAAAGCCGAATTCCGGCTGCACCGACCCTTGCCCGAGATCATGAAAGACGCCAAAGCCGGGCTGGATAGGTTGACCACCCTGTTTGGGCACCGGCTACGGCCGCTATTCGTGCCCCCGTGGAACCGTATCGCGCCCGAAGTAGTGCAGAACTTGCCGACGCTGGGTTTCACAACACTTTCGACCGCGACACCGCGCAAAATCGCGCAAACCGCACCGGGGCTGGATCAGGTGAACACCCATCTAGACCCGATTGACTGGCCCGGCACGCGCGGGCTGATCGCGCCGGATCAGCTTGTCGTCCAGACCGTCGATCTGCTTCGCGACAGGCGTTTGGGACGCGCGGACAACGCCGAACCCTTCGGCTACCTGACCCATCATCTGGTTCATGATGACGACATCTGGACCTTCACCCATGACTTCTTGCGGCGGCTTCTGGATGGGCCCACGACCCTCTGGACTGCCCCCGAGACCTTACGGAGACCTCAATGAGCCGATTGGATTCCATGCTGCGCCGCCTGACTGCCCAGCGCGACGGGCTGAACTGGGCGGTCGCGCAGATAGCGGACCACCCCGGAGACGTTCTGGACATGGGTCTTGGTAATGGCCGGACCTATGACCACCTGCGCGAAATCCTACCCGACCGGCGCATCTGGGTGATGGACCGGGTGCTGCAATGCCACCCCTCCAGCACCCCCCCTGCCGAGGATTTCCTGCAAGGCGAAGCTGAACCCATGCTGGAAAAACTGGCCCAAGGCGGGCCGAAGATCGCCATGGCACACTACGATTTCGGGCGCGGCATCAAGGCCGATGACGTGGCCGAAGCCGCCCGCCTCAGTCCCTTGATCGCGCAGGTCATGTTGCCCGGAGGGCTGCTGATCTCGGGGCAACCACTGGTAGGTTTTGACCAAATCACCGGGCCCGAAACCATCGCGCCAGACCGCTACCTGTTCTATCGCGCCTGATCAGACTGATCTGACGCACCAATCAGGCCACACGCCGTCCCCGCGACCAAACACCGTTCAACGCAGGAGCACCCTCGCGCAGACGGAACCGAATGACATCGGCGCGGGCACCTTCACGCAGCTCACCGCGATCCTGTAGACCCACAGCTTGTGCAGGTGTTTGCGTCACAGTGCGCAGACCACGCGCCATATTGCCCCACATATCGCCCAGGCGGGTTGCCGACAGCAGCAGCGCGGCGGGCACATAGTCTGACGACAAAATATCCAGATGGCCCAGATCAGCCAGTTCCTGCGCCGCGACATTGCCGGAATGAGACCCACCCCGGATCACATTGGGCGCCCCCATCATAACCTTGATTCCGTGATCGTGGCAGGCCCGGGCGGCCTCGACCGTGGTAGGGAATTCGGCCAGCGTGATGCCATGCCCCGCCGAAACGGCCACCTGATCCTGCGTCGTGTCATCGTGGCTGGCCAGCATCGCCCCGAACCGTTTGGCGGCCTTGACCGTCTCGACCTCGTGCTGATCGCCGAACCGATCGCGCAACGCCTTCAGTTGTGCCACGTGCTGCAGGAAGTCATCATCGTTCATGCCATGCTTGCCCTTCATGTAGGCCTCAAGCTGGGTCATATCGCGGAACTGCCTCTGGCCGGGCGTGTGATCCATCAGCGACACCAAACCGACGCGATCCTCGGGGCCGAACTCGTCCAGCTCGGCCACGAGGGTTTCCGAGCAGACCTCGGCCCGCAGGTGTAGAAAATGGCTGATCTTCAGCGCATCCTGTTCGCGCAGATCCCACAGTTCGCGCGACAGCTCGCGGGCGTATTTCTTGTAGCGGTTGCCCGATGGGATCGAACCGATGCGCATGGCGTCGAACACAGTGGTGATCCCGGTGCTGGCCAGTTCCGCATCGTGCGCCAAAATCGCCGCCGCATGGGGCCAATCGACTTTGGGGCGCGGCTGGATGTGGCGTTCCAGATTGTCCGTGTGCAGTTCGACCAGACCGGGGCAGACATAGTCGCCGCCGCAATCCACTGCGCCGGGCGGCACGGTGCTGCCCGTGGCGATCTCGGCGATGGTTTCACCGGTGACGCGGATGCTGCCTGTGACCGTCTCATCGGGCAGAACCAGCGTGGCATTGGCAAGGATCATTTCTTCTGTCATCTGAACTTCACACGGTCTGAGCTATTGGGTAGGACACGGATAGGAGGCCAATGTGACATTCACGCGATACGCGATCTATTTTGCGCCACCCGAGGGGGCCGAGTGGACCCGGTTTGGCACAAGTTGGCTGGGCTGGGACGTTGAGACCGGCGCGACGGTCGCGCACCCCGATATCCCAGATGTTGACGTGGCTGCCGTCACGCAGGTGCCGCGCAAATACGGGCTGCACGCGACGATGAAGCCGCCGTTCCGGCTGCGCGACGGGCAATCCGTTCAAGCGCTGCGCGAGGCTTGCGCGCAGATGGCTGCTGCGCAGGCTCCGGTCACGTTGGAGGGGCTTGAGATCGCACGACTGGGTCGGTTCCTGGCCCTGCGCCCCAAAGGTGACGGGGCCGCGCTGAACGCGCTGGCCGCCGCCTGCGTGCGTGATCTGGACAGCTTCCGCGCGCCCGCATCCGAGGCCGAATTGCAGCGTCGTCGCGGCACCGGGCTGTCGCCCGTGCATGAGGCCAATCTGGTGCAATGGGGATACCCTTACGTAATGGATTCGTTCCGCTTTCACATCACCCTCAGCGGCAAGTTGGACAAACCTACGCTGGCCACCGTTCAGGATGCGCTGGACACGCGGCTTGCACCCCTGCTGCCCACACCGTTCCACATCACGGATCTGGCGCTGATGGGCGAGGCCGAGGACGGGCGGTTTCACCTGATCCATCGCTATGCCCTTTCCGGCTGAAGCTGGGTCAGGATGGCACTGACCGTCTGGTCCAGCGGACCGGAATTGTCGATCTGCACCACCCGGCGCAATCCATCGGGCAGCGTGATCTGCGCGCGTTCAAGCCGACGAGCCTGATCCGTCGCACTTTCGCGCCCACGCGCCGACAGGCGCTGCGCCAGCACCTGCGGGTCGGCAGTCAGCGAGATCACGACCAGATCACCAAACACCTCTTGCGCGCGCAAAAGCACGGATCGGGACAGGTTCACCAAAACTGCATCCGCCTGCCCCCGCAGCTGCTGGATGCTTTGGGGCACCCCATACAGCAACCCATGGGCCGGCCAGTGCAGGGCAAAGGCATCCTCATCCACCATCTGCTGAAATGTGCCTTCGGAGACTCGGTCGAAATCTTCGCCGTCCTCGCCCTCGGGGCGGGTGATCACCCGGCGCATCCGGTGAATACGTGCGGAGCGCGCCTCCAGCGCCTCGATCACGCTGTCCTTGCCAACGCCCGAGGGTCCGACGACCGCAATGACCGGTGCAAGGGTCATGCGGCCATCCCCGGTGTGAATTCCGAGACGTTGATCTCACGGTCGCACACCCGTTCACGCGCGCCGACATCGTGGAAAATGCCGATGATCGCCGCACCGCGCGCCTTCGCTTCTTCGATCAGGCTCAGCACGGTTTCACGGTTCTGCACGTCAAGCGAGGCGGTGGGCTCATCCAGCAGCATCGCCGGATAGTCGTGCGCAAAGCCCCGCGCGATGTTCACGCGCTGCTGCTCACCGCCCGAAAAGGTCGTGGGGCTAAGCGTCCAGAGGCGTTCAGGAATATTCAGCCGGGCCAGTAGCCCTGCCGCCTTGTCGAGCGCCGCCTGACGGTCGCATCCGACGGCCAGCAGAGGCTCGGCCACCACCTCAAGCGTCGGCACGCGCGGCACCACCCGCAGGAACTGGCTGACATAGCCCAGAGTGTCCCGCCGCAGGGCCAGAATCTCGCGCGGTTCAGCCTGCGCCACATCCACGCCGCCCACCATGACTTGCCCCGAGGCGGCCAGATAGTTGCCGTAGATCACCCGCATCAGGGTGGATTTGCCCGCCCCGGACGCTCCGGTCAAAGCCACGCATTCCCCGGGGGCCACGCTGAGTGTCGCGCCCTCCATCACAGGGATCACCGCGCTGCCCTGATTGTGCAGGGTAAAGCTTTTGCTGACGTTGTTCAGTTCAATCATCTCTCACACCTGCAACACGCTTGAGACCAGCAACTGCGTGTACGCATGTTGCGGATCGTCCAGCACCTGATCGGTCAGGCCGGATTCGACCACGTGACCGTCTTTCATCACCATCAGCCGATCCGCCAGCAGGCGCACCACGGCCAGATCATGCGTGACGATGATGGCGCTCAACCCCATCTCGCGCACCAACCCGCGCAGCAAATCCAGCAGACGCGCCTGAACCGAAACATCCAGCCCGCCCGTCGGTTCATCCATGAAAACCAGCCGAGGCCCGGTCACCAGATTGCGCGCGATCTGCAACCGCTGCTGCATCCCACCGGAAAAGGCGGTGGGGCGGTCATCGACGCGGTTCGCTTCGATCTCGACCCGGCCCAGCCAGTCGATGGCCTTGTCGCGGATGTCACCATAGTGACGGTCGCCCACGGCCATCAGACGCTCACCAATATTGCCGCCCGCGCTTACCGACATGCGCAACCCGTCGCGGGCGTGCTGGTGGACAAAGGCCCAATCGGTGCGGCCCAGCATCCGGCGCTCGGGTTCCGACATCGTCACCGTATCCACCGGCCCGTCGGTTCGTGTATCGAAAACAACCCGCCCCTCGTCCGGTTCCAGATGACCGGCCAGACAATTCAGCAACGTCGACTTGCCCGAGCCGCTTTCGCCCACAATTCCCATCACCTCACCGGGATAGAGATCAAAGCTGACGTCGGTACAGCCGATCCGGGTGCCATAGGTTTTTCGGATGTTCTGAACGCTTAACAGCGGGGTCATGGCTCTACCTCGGGTCATAGGCAAATTCGATCCGATTGCCGCCAGGCTCTTGGATCATGAAATGGATTTTTGGCCCAGCACCCGAAGGTTCGGGGGCAAATTCCACCTGAACGCCGGGCCAGTCTTTCACAGCGGCAAACACCACATCCAAAGACTCGCGCGACGGGATTTTGAACGCCACATGGTGCAACCCGACATTGGCATGACGATCGAAGCCGTGCTGATCTTCGCCCTTTTGCTGCCACAGCGTCAGAACCGCCGAGCCGTTGCTGATAAAGGCCGAGGGGTATTCGGGCCGTCCACCGACCACATCCCAGCCCAGCGCCTCGACAAAGAACGCCTTGGTCGCCTCAAGGTCCGAAACCGTCAGGCCCAGATGATCAATTCCCAGTACGTGTTCACGCATCATGCTGCATCCTCCTTGGCCAAACGCCCTTCGTGCCCCGCAGCGCGGCGTGAGCGGCAGTAATCGGTGTCGGAGCAGACAAACATTCGGTTGCCCGCATCATCCATGATCAACTCGTCCAGATAGCTGTCTTCGGCCCCGCACAGGTCGCAGGGATGGTCTGCCTTGGTCGCCTCGAACGGATAGTCCTCGAAGTCGAGGCTGACGACCTTGGTGTGCGGCGGCACCGCATAGATGCGCTGCTCGCGCCCCGCGCCGAACAGCTGGATCGCGTCCATTTCCAGCTTGGGGTTGTCGAATTTAGGGATCGGAGACGGATCCATCACATAGCGCCCGGACACTTTTACCGGATAGGCGTATGAGGTCGAAATTGCCCCGTGCTGACTAATATCTTCATACAGCTTCACATGCATCAGTCCGTATTCTTCAAGCGCGTGCATCTTGCGCGTTTCCGTCTCACGCGGTTCCAGAAAGCGCAGAGGCTCGGGGATCGGCACCTGATAGACCAGTATCTGATCCTCGGTCAGCTTGGCCTCGGGGATCCGGTGGCGGGTCTGGATGACAGTGGCCTTTTCGGTTTCTTCGGTGGTCGCGACCCCGGCGGTGTTCTCAAAGAACTTACGGATCGAGACCGCGTTAGTCGTGTCATCCGCGCCCTGATCAATCACCTTGAACGTATCATCCGGCGTCAGCGTCGCGGCCGAGACCTGCACCCCGCCGGTGCCCCAGCCATAAGGCATCGGCATCTCGCGGCTGGCAAAGGGCACCTGATATCCAGGTATCGCCAGTCCTTTGAGGATCGCCCGCCGGATCATCCGCTTGGTTTGCTCGTCGAGATAGGCGAAATTGTACTCACTCATAGTATTCCCCTCTCGGACAATTCAGTTTCCAGTGCTTCGGCGCCGACAAAATGAATAGCGTCCATTCCTACAGCACGCGCGCCTTCGACATTGTGCAAACCATCGTCGATGAACACGCAGTTTTGGGGCTGAACAGCGGCCCGTTCGCACAGAAGTCTAAAAATACGCGGATCAGGCTTCATGACGCCTTCCTGACCCGACACCACCAACGTGCCGAACACCTCACCCAACCGGGGATGCACTTTCAGACCCTCTGGCCAGGTTTCGGCCGACCAATTGGTAATAGCGTGGACGGGGGTTCCATTCGCCTTGAGGCGATCGAGGATATCCCAAGTGCCGTTAACCGCGTTCTGAACAGTAAGGGTATATCGCTCCACGTAGGAGGCGAACAGGTTCTGATCCTCCGGGTCCGCCAACTCTTTGGCCATATCGGCGAACCGCTCGCCGTTGTCTCCCCGTGCGTTTTTGGCTTTGAACCCGGTTCGTTCGATGAAAGCATGGGCAGCTTCATCCGATCCTAGATCATCGACCCATGCAAGATGGGGGTGCCAATCAACCAATACACCGCCGATATCGAATACAACGACCTTCATTCCGCAGCCTCCTTTGGGGTGATCCGTTCCTCGGCCTCGCGGCGTAGTTTTCGGACCAATTCCAGTTCGGACTGGAAATCCACGTAATGCGGCAGTTTGATATGTTCGAGGAAACCGGTGGCCTGAATGTTGTCGGCATGGCTTAGGACAAATTCCTCATCCTGCGCGGGCGCGCCCAGATTGTCTTCGCCCAACTCCTCCCACCGCAAGGCCCGGTCGACCAGAGCCATGGCAATGGATTTACGCTCGGACTGACCAAAGACCAAACCATAACCGCGGGTGAACTGAGGTGGTTCGGTTTTTGAGCCCTTGAATTGGTTAACTGTCTCGCATTCGGTCAACTCGACTTCACCGATTTCTATGGCAAAGTCCAACTCGGGAATGTCCATCTCGACTGCAACTTTGCCAATCCGCAGTTCGCCCACGAAAGCATGGTTGCGGGCGTATCCGCGTTGGGTGGAATACGCCATGCCCAGTACAAACCCTTCATCCCCGCGGGTCAGGGATTGCAGACGCTGGGGACGGGTCGAGGGAAACTCCATCGGTTCACGTGTCAGGTCGCCCGGTGTCTCGTCGCTGGTAGGTTCATCCTGAATGATGTCCTCACCCTTGAGGAATTCGGTGATATGTGGCGTTGGCTCGGTGCGCGGCGCGGCTTCGGGCGCAATCGGGTCGCCGCCTTCTGCGGCCAGTTTGAAATTCAGCAAACGATGAGTGTAGTCGAAGGTCGGCCCCAGCACCTGCCCGCCAGGCGCATCCTTGAACGTGGCTGAAATGCGCCGGTCGCAGGCCATATTGCCTGTCGCAACCGGGTTGGTGTACCCAAAGCGCGGTAGCGTCGTGCGGTAGGCGCGGATCAGGAAAATCGCCTCGATCAGATCTCCGCGCGCCTGTTTGATCGCCAGTGCAGCAAGATCAGGGTCATACAGCGACCCTTCGGCCATCACCCGGTTCACCGCAAGGCTTAGCTGTTCGCGGATTTGGGCGATGCTCAGCTCGGCCACGTCCGGCGCGCCTCGGCGCTCTTCGGCCAGCCAGGCATGGGCGTTCTCGATCGCCTTCTCACCCCCTTTGACAGCGACATACATCGGTTACACCTCCGCGCTGATCTGGGTACTGCGCGGCAGGGCCGCCACGGTATCTCCAGATGTGAAAAAGAAATCGCAGCCCAGCGGATAAAGCGCCGCGTTGGCTTGCAGCGCCGGAATATCAGGCAGCGACAGTCGGGCCGTGCCCCGGATTCCCGGTCCTGACAACTGGGCCCCCTGCGCACCCAGACCATCACACTCCACAATCAGGGTGGCCGAGCGGTCGGGATATTCTGGCGTCCCTATGCGATACTGCCCGATCGGCAACAGCGCTTGCCAAGCACCGACCACAAAGTCGGCCTGCGCTGCATCCGTAAAGGGTGCGCCGGTGTGGAATGTCAGCCATTGCCGCACGGCATCCGTGTCTAACTCTCCGGCCAGACAAACCTTGGTGTCGGGGTCACACAATGTCAGCAGCAACGTGCCCGCCGCAACCGATAGCGGCGCAGGTGGCTGTGCCCCGGCCAGCGTTCTGATCTCACCCGGCCGCGCCATGACGGTCATCGCGGCGCGAAAGGCGTGAGACGACTGAACCGGAGCATTATCGAACCCACCCGAAAACTGAGCTTGTGCGGTCATCAATCCTCTCCTCGGACCAATGTGAAGAACTCAACCTTGGTGGCAGCAGCTTTGGCCGCGCGCCGGGTGTGGTCTGCCTGCACACGTTCTGACAAAGGGGCGATCACTTGGGCACGGACTTCATCCGCCGCAGCAGTTTGCATCAACGCGTCAATCAGCGCGGCAGCCTCAGATTTTGGCTTGGACCGGCCCTGGACATAGCCATGCCCGACCGTGCCATCCTCCAACACCACCGAACACCGGGTAACGGTCATTTCCCCCAAGTTGAATGGGGTGCCCGTAGCCCCCGCACGACCCCGCACCATAACGCCGCCGATTTCGGGGCGGCGCAGCCATTCAAAGCGCGGAGGCGTGGCATATTTCTGCCAAAGGGCCATCAATGCGTCTTCGGGCGCGCGGGCCAGAAGACCCATCCACGCCCGACGCGCTTCGGTGTTGATTTCTGACAATTCCGTCATCGGACCCTCTTGGATGGGTTGTCTATTTATACTATACAACTAGACAAATATTACACCTCAACGGTACCTTCCGCAATCCACCGGTGCATGAAGATTTGATGACATGAGTAAAACACCCATCTGGAAAAGCATCGCGTTGGCCCTGATCTCAGATATCGCCGAAGGCCGCTATGACACCGGCGACCGACTGCCGACCGAGGCGCAACTGGCCGCCAAGCATGGAGTGAACCGCCATACGGTGCGACGCGCTCTGGCAGACCTGACCGAGCAAGGGCTAGTTCACCCCCGGCGCGGAGCAGGCGTCTTTGTGGCAGCGCGACCCACCGACTATCCGATCGGAAAACGCGTCAGGTACCACCAAAGCATATCGGCCAGCGGAAAAATTCCGGGCAAGAAAATCCTGAGCCTGACAACGCGAACGTCCGATGCGGCCGAGGCCGAGGCTCTGGGCCTGACCCCCGGCGATCCGGTGCACGTCTATGACGGCTTGTCTTTAGCGGATGGTCAGCCGATCGCTCTGTTTCAAAGCGTCTTTCCGGCCAAGCGCCTGCCCAAAATACTGACAGCCTTGTCCGAGACGCAATCCGTGACCAAAGCATTGCAACGCTGTGGGATCGACGACTACACCCGCCACTCCACCCGCCTGACCGCACGCGCCGCGAGCGCAACCCAGGCTTTGCACCTGCGCTTGCCCGAGGGTGCCCCTGTCCTGCATTCGATCGGTATCAACATAGCGCCCGATGGCACACCCATCGAATATGGCCGCACCACATTTGCTGGCGAGCGCGTTACTCTGACACTTGGGGATGATTGAGCCCAAAATGCTCCCGCCCGTCTTCGACCTCCTGCCGGAGGCCTCATCCCGTTGGGCATAGCCGATGCGTGCGCGGGCGCGGGAGGACCATGCCTACACATGTCGCGGCTACTCGTATTTCTCGAGGAACGCTTCCGCCTGCAGCGACCGGAAATCCGGAAGCGCAGCCCGCAGGCGCGCATTGTCCCAATCCCACCAGGCCAAGGCCAGCATTCGTTCCGCGACGCCAGCGGGGTATCTCGGCCGGATCGGAGCAGCCGTCACACCTCCTACAATGGTGTATGGTGTGACATCCTTGGTCACGACCGCGCCTGAGGCCACAATCGCACCGTGACCAATTGTGACTTCGGGTTTGATGATCGCAGCATGGCCGACCCATGTGTCATGACCAATCACGGTCATCCGACTGGCGCGATGTTCGAACCAAGCTGCATCATCTTCTACGTCATCCCAATAATCCGCCGAACGATACAGGAAGTGATGCAACGAGGCTTTCTCCATCGGGTGATCCGTTGCACCGACCCGGGTAAAACTGGCGATGTTGGCAAACTTGCCGATCTGAGCGTTCGCGATATCGCAGGTCCGGTCACAATATGAATAGTCCCCGACTTCCACATTGGCCAATCGCGTCCCGGCACCGATTTCGACATACGCGCCGAATGTGCTGTTGGTGATCGCACAATCTGGGTGGATAAACGGTTGATCGGAACTCAGTCGTGCCATGTGGTTTCCTTAGCTCGCGGATAACGCGATCTTTGCCTTTTTCCGTTGCGGCTTCGTTTCGCCCTGGATCAATCGGCGACGCAGCCAGCCCGAGAACCAATCCATCAGCATTACCATCAGGATGATCAGAACGATGTAGTAGGCAACCTCTTCCCAGTCTTTCTGGGTGATGATGGCCTGCGTCAACAGCAAGCCGATCCCACCGCCCGTAATCGCACCAATCACAGTGGCGCTGCGCGTGTTGGATTCGAGGAAATAGAGCAACTGGCTGAGGAGCACCGGCGTCACCTGCGGGATCACCCCGAACCGATAGCGTTGCGGCGCGTTGGCTCCGGTCGATTGGACGCCCTCAATCTGTTTTTGATCCACATTCTCCAGCGCTTCCGAGAAAATCTTGCCGAACGTCCCCGTGTCTGTCACCAGAATGGCCAGCGCGCCCGTCAGTGGACCGGGTCCAAAAGCCCGCGCCAGAACGACGGTCCAGATCAGAGCGTCCACACCGCGCACAAAATCAAATACTCGACGCGTGAGGAACCGAACCGTTCCCAACGGGTTGAAATTGCGAGTCGCAAGGAAAGCCAGTGGCAGTGCCACCATGCCCGCCCCCAATGTCCCGAGGAAGGCCATTAGGATCGTCTCGAAAATGGCCCAGGCCACGTCCTGATGGCGCCACATCTTGTTAGTCCAGAAATCATTCAGGATCGCGCCCGCCTCACCATTTGCGGCCAGCCCGATGAGTTGCGGGACCGACTTGCCATAGTAGGGGCTATCGAGGGTGAAGAAGAACAGCCCCCACCCGTTGAAATAGCGGAACACCTCGGACCGGTTGCGCGTCACGGTCAGTCGACCCGCATCCGTGGTGATCGCCATCCGGTTCTTTGAGACATTGATCCAGTCGGGCACATCGCCTGCGGGCAGCTCGGCCTGAACGCCCGCCGAACGGGTCGGCGTAGCACGCACCGTGCCATAACCGGGGATGTCATATTCCACCGTCTCGGGGCCGAACCGCACGATATGGCCGTCTTCCAGATCAATCACCGTGGTCTCACCCAGAGCCACCCAATCCGGCGCTTGGCCTTCGGGATAAGCGCCCTTGCGCTCACCCTCGATTGCGGCCGAGACTTCACCTGTGCGATTGTCACGCTCGATGTGGGTTTTGTAACTGTAGCTGTCAGCCACCAGCGTCTTGCCGTTTTCCCAGTTGGCGCGTCCGGCCAATCCGGGCACGTCGAAAGCGAAAAACACATAGGTTAGATAGACCAGCACCAACGCAGGCAATCCGAAATTGATCAGGCGCTTGCGACTGAACAGACGATCAGCCTCGGCCTTCAGCTCATCAAGTGTAAGGTCAGTAGCGAAGGTGCTCATGCCCGCGCTCCTTTCTCGGATCCGTGGGTCAGGCGATCACGCAGATGGCCCGAGATTTGGTCGACCACAACGATGGTGACGAACAACAGCAAGAAAATCGCGGCAGCCTGATCGTACTTGCCCTGCCCCCAAGACATCGAGTTGCGCAGCTCATAGCCAAGACCACCTGCACCGACGAAACCCAGAATGGCCGAGGCGCGAATGTTGATCTCGAACCGCAGCAGCGCGTAGCTGACATAGTTCGGCCCAACCTGAGGGATCACGCCCAGGTACATGCGCTGCGACCAGTTCGCGCCGACCGAAGCCAAACCCTCGACCGGTTTCAATGAGGCGTTCTCGTTCACCTCAGAAAACAGCTTGCCCAGCGCGCCAGCCGTATGGATTGCAATGGCGATCATCGCCGGAACCGGGCCGCCACCCAGAATAAAGATCAGGACCAGAGCGATCACGATTTCAGGGATAGCGCGACAGATATCGGCGATACGCCTAAACAGGGGGATCAGCGCGGGCCAAAGCGCCATTCCACGTGTGGACATCAGCGCAAGGAACGTACCCGCAATGGTGCCGATCAGCGTAGATGCGGCGGCGATGTTGATCGTTTCAACCAGCGCAGGGAAGAACTTGACCAGATTGGCGGGCAACGCGTCGATCTTTTCCCAGGCTTCGGACAGCACCTCTGCCGGGTAGTCAAAGATACGGTGCCAACCATCTGCGAAACTGCCGGCATTGCGGTCATCCGCTGTGCGGAACCCGGCGGCCATCAAGGCCACGAAAACGATCAGAAGAATACCACCATAGACCCGCTTGCGTCGTGTCATCTCGGTATAGTCGGCCCGGATCTGGTCGACGGTCAGGGACCCTGCGGTCAGGTCTGTCATGGAATGCTCCTGAGTGGAAAACGGGGCCCGGCTTGGAACACCGGACCCCGGTCTTAGGGGTGTGCAGGCTTAGTTGGACTTCAGCTTGCGCGCTTCGATGATGATCTCATACGCGTCATGCGTGATCGGCTCGAACGCGCGGGCTTCACCGGCGGCAACGCCGTAGAAGCACTCACGGTCTTTCTCAGCCAGACCAGCCATCAGAGCGGTCATTTTCTCTTTTACATCTGAAGGCAGCGCGGTGCGCAGAACAACCGGGCCTTCGGGGATCGGCTTGGATTTCCAAATCTGGACCATGTCGTTCATGTCGACCAGACCGGCATCCACAGCGCGACGCAGCGCGCCCGACTGATACCCATCTTCCCAATCGCCCAGACCGTCAGCCCAGGTCACGCCACCATCGACGTCACCGTTGTTCACGGCAACGATGGTCTGCTCGTGGCCACCGGTGAATTTCACCTCACCGAAATAGTCGCCCGATTCCATGGTGGAACCCGTTGCCGCAGGGATTTCGATTGACGGGATCAGGTAGCCCGAGGTCGAATTCGGATCGCCAAAACCAAAGGTCTTGCCCTTCATGTCCTCCAGCGAGGTGATGCCGCTGTCTTTGCGGGCAAAACCGATCGAGAAATAGCCATAGCCGCCATCGGTGTTGACCTTGACCAGAACCGGCTCGACCGCTTCGGGATCGGACAGGTAGGTTTTCGCATAACCCGACGCACCCAGCCACGCCATGTCGATGGTGCCACCCAGCAGGCCCTGGATCACGCCGTCATAGTCAGCTGGTGCGAACAGCTTGGTTTCAACACCCAGTGTTTCCTCGGTGTATTCGCGCAGGCATTCGTTGTTGTTCAGACGGTCCTGAGCGTTTTCACCGCCCAGAATGCCGATGCGGAATTCGTTGATATCCGCGGCCAGGGCCGGCGCGGCCATTGCAGTTGTGGCCACCAAGGCTGCCATCAGTTTTTTCATCTGTCTCTCTCCGGTTTGATATGCCGGCCTTTCATCGGCCGGTCGATGAAAGGGGTGGTTGGCTTAGATGGTTGCTTCTGCTTCCATCAGGGCCTTCTGAGTCGCATCCAGCGTCTCAATCTCGGTCGATGTCGCCTCTTCCGAGAAGCTGGCATCCGCGCCATAGATCTCGCGGGCGACGCCGGTTGTCAGTTGCTCAGGCAGGCCGTCGAACACGATGCGACCGTCACGCATACCGACTACGCGGTCGCAATAGCGACGAGCCGTATCCAGCGTGTGTAGGTTGGCGATTACTGTGCGGCCGTCTTCTTCATGGATGCGGCGCAGTGCCTGCATGACGACCTGCGCATTCATCGGGTCCAGCGAGGCAATGGGTTCGTCCGCCAGAATGATGCTTGGATCCTGCATCAGCGCGCGCGCAATGGCGACCCGCTGTTGCTGCCCACCTGACAGCGCCTCGGCCCGTTTGGGTGCGTGCTCTGCAATGCCCAGACGGTCAAGAATGTCGATGGCGCGGTGAATTTCCTCCATCGGAAACAGGTTGAACATGGTCGCCAATGTCGAATGGCGGTTCAGCGTACCATGCAGCACGTTCGACACCACATCCATGCGCGGCACCAGATTGAACTGTTGGAAGATCATCGCGCAATCGGCCTGCCAGGCACGCTTGTCGCGGCCCTTCAGCTTGGTGACATCACGTCCTTGGAAAGTGATCTCGCCTTCGCTGGCGTCCGTCAGGCGGTTGATCATCCGCAGCAAGGTCGATTTCCCTGCACCGGAACGACCGATGATCCCGATCATGCAAGGTTTGTCCACGTCCAGCGTGGCCCGGTCCACGGCGATATTGTCGCCAAAGCGCTTGGTCAGTTTTTCGATACGCAGCACGTGCCACCCCCAATACATGTTGGCGGTCAGCTACAGATCCTGCTCAACGAATATGTGTCAGGGCAGTGAAAGTTTTGTAACGGCGCAAAATGCGCGGGGGCTACCCTTTGTAGGACGTCGGCGGTATATGCGACGACGACTCTACTGATGACATGAGGCCGCCATGAGCTTTGACCGCACCATCAAGATCGCACCGTCGATCCTCTCCGCCGATTTCGCCAATTTCGGGGCCGAGATTCAGGCCATCGAAGCCCAGGGCGCCGATTGGGTCCATGTGGATGTGATGGACGGTCATTTCGTACCTAACCTGACCTTCGGCCCTCCGGCGGTCAAAGCGTTCCGACCGCATGTGAAAACGGTGATGGATGTCCATCTGATGATCACTCCGGTCGATCCTTACATTCAGGCCTATGCCGATGCCGGTGCCGACATCCTGACCGCGCACATTGAGGCAGGGCCGCACACTCACCGAACCCTGCAAGCGATCCGCGCTGCCGGCATGAAGGCTGGTGTTGCCCTGAACCCCGGCACCCCGGCCGAGGCGGTCGAACACCTGTTGGACCTGACTGATCTGGTTTGTGTGATGACCGTGAACCCCGGTTTTGGCGGGCAGAAATTCATCGACATGACCGACAAGGTCCGCCGTCTGCGCCAGATGATCGGCGACCGCCCCATCCATATTGAGATCGACGGCGGCGTCGATCCAAACACCGCCCCACTGGTCGCGGCGGCCGGTGCAGACGTTCTGGTCGCAGGGTCGGCTGTGTTCAAAGGCGGATCAGTCTCGACCCCCGAAGTATATGGCGAGAACATCCGCACCGTGCGCGCCGCCGCAGAAACAGCACTTTAACGCCTTCGGGCCATGCACCTGCTGCACTGCGGCTATGTCTGATCTCAGCTACCTAATCGCATAAGCTGCGGTTAGGATTCGGACCATATGAATTCAAACCTATGGCGTGTTTCCATGTCCAAACCCTCCTCACCCCGCCCGTACAGCTTTAACCCCGTTGGCCTGACCGGGCGCTTGCCGCATAGACTGCGCACGGCACTGCTCAAGCTGTCCAAGGCCCGTTCTTCGGTTCGGCGCATCCGGGCCTATTGGGTCATGAGCGATCAGGACCTGCGCGCACGCAGCTTGAAACGCGAAGACATCATCCGACTGGTTCTGGCGGACGTGATCTAAACGCAGCCCCATTAAAGGTGGTTTGAGGCGCAGGGCTCAGGAGCATCCCTGCGCTATTTGGCTTTGCTTGTCATCCGGGACAGCTTTGCGTCCCGATAGTCAAATTTCGCGCTGCGATAGGGCGCAAAGATCGCGTCGCAATCCGTGGCATCTGGTGATGGAGGCCGAGTGAAATCGTGCAGTTCGAAGCCCTGCTCGGCCATCACCGCCACGAAGTCACTGAACCTATAACCACCCTGGTATCGCCGCCGAACCGAGACCTCGGCCAGAACAAAGGCGCAGTTTTCAAGCATTTCGCTCGCGCCCTTGATCACCTCAATCTCGAACCCTTCAGTATCGATCTTCAGGCCAAAAGGCCCATCGTAAGAACGCGCAATCTCATCCAAAGTGCGGACGGGCACCTGTCTTTCCTCTATGCCCGACGTATGCGCACTGGCGGCTTCGTCAAAGGCCATCATCGTGGCGCGCGTTCCCAACACTCGGCCAGCAACTGTCGGTATATGAAGGGTCGTCTGCCCGTTTTCCGCGCCAACGCCGCAGGCATGGAAGTCGAAATCAATTTTGTCGCCCCAATTCTTGCGCAGCTTAATTTCATAGTCCGCGATCGGCTCGACCAGAACAAATTTCGCCTTTGGAAAGGCCTCATACAGATGAGAGGTGCCCGACGCGACGCCAACATCGAAAATAGTGGCGGCCTCAAAGCCCAGGCTTGCGATATAGTCCCCGCTCTCTCTATTGACCGATACTTGATAGCCCCGACGTTTCAGACGCCGAGCCAATCGAATTTCGATGTCATCCATAGGTGAATTCTCCGTTGGCGCGCCTAACACAGTCGGCGAAGCAGTCGAGCTAAAGAAACATCGCTTTGCCACAAGCACAACGAAAAAGGCCGCCCCCTGTGGAACGGCCTTCTTTAATTCAACATTTAGGCCCGAGATTATTCGACGAATAATCTCAGCACCTTCACCGATTATTCAGTGATTTTCGACACAACGCCGGCGCCGACGGTGCGGCCGCCTTCGCGGATCGCGAAACGCAGGCCCTGCTCCATCGCGATCGGCGCGATCAGCTCAACGCCGAACGACACGTTGTCGCCAGGCATGACCATCTCGGTGCCTTCCGCCAGGGTCACGGTGCCGGTCACGTCAGTTGTACGGAAGTAGAACTGAGGACGGTAGTTCGCGAAGAACGGAGTGTGACGACCGCCTTCTTCCTTGGTCAGGATGTAGGCTTCGGCTTCGAACTTGGTATGCGGTGTAACCGAACCCGGCTTACACAGAACCTGGCCACGCTCAACGCCGTCACGGTCAACACCACGCAGCAGCGCGCCGATGTTGTCGCCCGCTTCGCCGCGGTCCAGCAGCTTGCGGAACATTTCAACGCCGGTGCAGGTGGTTTTCGAAGTGTCGCGGATGCCGACGATTTCAATCTCGTCGCCAACGTTGATCACGCCACGCTCAACACGACCGGTCACAACGGTACCACGGCCCGAGATCGAGAACACGTCTTCGATCGGCATCAGGAACGGCTGGTCAACAGCGCGCTCGGGGGTGTCGATATACTCATCAACGGCCGCCATCAGTTCCTTGATCTTCTCTTCGCCGATTTCAGGGTTGTTACCTTCCATCGCGGCCAGAGCCGAACCTGCAACGATCGGAATATCGTCGCCGGGGTATTCGTACGAAGACAGCAGCTC